>CAJUIR010000016.1 GCA_910586655.1 uncultured Christensenellaceae bacterium | reverse complement strand
CGTCATTTCTTTGCCTTTACTTTCTTGTTCTTGCTATGTAGTTGTCAATCTCCGGTTTTCCTTCGACAGAAGGGCTTCTTCCTTACGAAAAAGCAAGCCGTCTCAAAAGACAGCCTACTAATAATATCATGATTAAAATGGTTCGTCAAGCGATTTTTTTAATTATTTTCAATTTTTTTGCAGAAATTTTTGGAAATTTTTTTATGAATGAATCTATAATTCATCGCCTTTGCGAATAAAACCCGATCAAATAAAAAACGGCGGGATCTCAACCGCCGTACTTTTATAATTGATCAATGACATCCGCCGCAGGTTTTACAGTTCCCGCTGCAATTTTTCACGGGCTTCCCCGTTGCCGAATACATACAGCCCGACCACTCACGCGTTGCCTGGGCGCCGCATTCGGGGCAGGTTACCGATTCGCCGCTGTTTTTTACAAGTTCATCAAATTTTTTTCCGCATTGCGGACATTGGTATTGCAGAATGGGCATGGCTTAATCCTTCCCGCGGCGTCTGTGTCTGGGGCGCGAACTTTTGATTTTGTTTTTGATCTTAATGGAATTGGTGGAGCGGATCACAAAAAACGCCAGCACGCCCGTAACCACGATACAGATCCCGATGATCACCCAAAATCCCCAGGAAAGCCCCTCGAAGGGAACGGATACGTTCATTCCCCATAAACTCGCAATAAGCGTAGGGATAGAAATAATGAGCGTGATGACGGCAAGCAACTTCATGACCGTGTTGACGTTGTTGGAGATGACCGAAGCATACGCGTCCATCGTACCCGATAAAATGTCGCGGTAGATATTACACATTTCCACCGCCTGACGGGTCTCAACCACAACGTCGTCATAGAGGTCCTGATACTCTTCGTTCTGCGTAATGGCGCTCAGTCGACCCATTTTATTATAGACGCCGATGTTTGCGCTGAGCGACGTGGAAAAGTAGACGAGCGAATTTTCCAGTTCCAGAAGTTGGATCAGTTCCTTATTCTTCATGGAACGGTGCAGTTCCGCCTGCACGCGCAGCGACTTTTTATCGATCTGACGAAGCCCCGAAAGAAACCGTTTTGCATTCCCCATTAAAAAGGTAAGCAAAAACAGTACGTGCTTCTCGGTATCGATCGCGACGCGGTTGGATACGAAATCGCCGAGTACGGGATTCCCGCGCAAAGATACGGTAACGATACAGTCGTGATTATATATAATAGAAACGGGGAGCGTGCCGTAACTGTCTCCGTCGTCGGTATCGGTGATGGTGGGCGTGTCGATCAGGCACATAAACGCGCCGTCGTCCCGCTCGCAGCGCGCCGTTTCCTCTTCGTCGAGCGCGGCTTTGAGCATTTCTTCGGGAATCCCCGTAAGCGCGCAGATATCGTCAACTTCGTCGTCCGTGGGATTGACAAGATCGACCCAGCAGCCCTTTTCGTATTCGGGAAGCCGCTCGGTCGCGTGATTCCCCGCCGATTTGAAAAATTTAATCATAAGCATTTCCGCCTTTCAGCCTGATAGATTTTGGCAACAAAAAACGCACAGAAAAATCTCTGCGCGTTCGGAAATGCAATTCGGGTTCAAATGATAATATCCCTACCGGCGACTCCTGTTCCGCACAGAAATTTCAGTTGTAACAACACATCGGTTGTTTGGGACCGCGTCCATATTTTCTCCTTCCGAAAAAATAACTGATTTCATTATAATACGAGATACGCCGTTTGGCAACTGTTTTTTTAAATTTTTTTTCAGATGACGCAAAGTCCCTTCGTAAACGACTCGAACACGCCCTCCGCCTGCGGCGGGAAACACGCGACAAGGTCTTCGTAACGCGCAAGTTTTCCCTTATATTCTTCGCAATAACGCGAAAGCGCGGAAAAGAACTTCTTGTCTCCGACGGCGTTTTTGACGCTGTCGAACAACACGACGCCCTTATCGTATGCAAGATTTCGGTACTCGTAATCGCCCGAATAAGACGTGAGCGCTCGGTTCATAGACGTATCCGCTTTCGGCTCCGTCTGAGAATAGATCGCATAGTAGGCGCGGTAGGCGCTGACGCACGATTTCAGCATCTGCTGATAAGAACCGCCGTAAGCAGGATATTCGTCTAAAAACAGCGCGACGGAAAATTCCGCAAGCCCTTCGTCCTGCCATGCGCTTTCGAACTGATTGCTCCCCACCATCGCATACCACCACTGATGCGCGGTTTCATGCGCAACGACAACGGGGATCTCCGATGACCTGAGAGAAGAACTGATGAGCGACAGCCCCGAGTATTCCATGCCGCCGTAAGGGAAGTCCGCTTCCGCCACAACGTAGCGCGGATATTCGTACCTTCCGAACGTCTTGGAATAATAGGTCAGACTGTCCGCCGCCGCTTTTAACGCAAGTTCGGGAGCGAGGTCTCCGTAATAATAATATTCCACGTCGATCCCGCACGCCGTCGTTTTGATGCATTCAAAACTTTTTCCCAAAACAAACGCGGTATCGCGCACGTTTTCCGTTACTACATGATACGTTTTCTTTCCGTTTTCTGCAACTTCTTGCCCGATGCCCGCGTAGACTGCGGTATATTCTTCGGGCACGGTCAGCGTTACGTCGAAGTCCGCACATTCGTTTACAAACGGATCGCCGTAACAGGAATAGACGTATTCCTCAAATCCGTTTTTGCCGTACTTGCAAAGCACCGGATAGAACCCCGAAAGGCTGACGGTGTTTTCTCCCACGCCCAGACGGTGATTGATTTGGGCAAGTACGACCCGATAGACGATTTTGATCTGCACGCTTTCATTCGGATAGACTTTGGAAGGAAGGGTTACCGTAAGGATATTTTCATCCTCGCCGCCGACCGCATAACTTTCCGCGCCCTCGATAGAGAGGATTTCCATTCCGCCGTAATTCTTTCCTTTATAATAAGCGGAAGATTCATACAGTTGCGAAACGGGAGCATATTTCGCGCCCTCGCGGAACGCGTTTGCCCATAGTTCGAATTTTAATTCTCCGAGCGCGTTTTCGGTGTCGTTGTAATAGTCGAACGTCATCTCGGCGGAAAGCGTCCGTTCCTCCGCGAGATATTCCGCTTCAATCCGGTACAAACTGTTTTCCGGCTCCGCTTTGCAGGCGCTGAATCCGACTGCGCCGACAATTAAAACCGCGCATATCCCCAACCCGATGATTTTCCGTTTCATAAATACCTCCGCAATACGGCTGATTGCCGACAGGCTATTTTATGATTACGGTTGTCCGTTTATGCGAAAGCCGCCCGCTTTCCGGCGGGCGGCTTTACATGCCTTCGTTTACTTTTCCTCTAAAAACGCTTCGAAATATTTGGTGGGATTTACGTTCTTGCCGTTTTCCTTTACTTCAAAGTGCAAATGCGTTCCGTCTTTCTTTTCCGTACCGCAAGCCTCGCTCACTTCTGCGATTTTTTCGCCCTTCGTCACTTTCTGACCGACGGTAATGCCCGTTACGGGAGTGACGAAAGTATAACTGCTTTCAAGCCCTTTGCCGTGATCGATTGTGATACGGTTGCCGAGTTCTTTGCTGTAACTGACTTCGGTGACCGTTCCGTCTGCCATCGAGCAAACCGCCGCGCCCAACTCTGCGGCAAAATCAATCGCATAGTGGCGGTAGATCCAGCCGATCGTTTCGTTTTTGTACACGTCGCCGTATTCCAGCGAATAGGTGACGGACGCAACGGGAGCAACGTAAGGATTGGGATCTACGTTTTCGCCGCCCGTAGGCTCGTCGGGGTCTTTGTCATCCGAATCGTTATCGTCGGGATTGTTCGGCTGATTCACGTCGTCCGGATCTTTGAGCACTTCGCCGCCGCGTCCCGTTACAAAGTATACGGTAAGCACGATTGCCGCAGCAAGTAACAATACGCTGACGGTGAGAATGCAGTAGTATAAAATTCTCTTTTTGCTTTTGGTCTTTTCTTCTTTCATAATCGCCTCCGAAAAAATTTTGTATGTAAATCATTGACGGTTTTTTCTTGTTTTATACAGGCGGATCAAAATTAAAATCCGCCGAAAATAAGAGGCGTTCCCGCCGCCGTTTGTTCGCTGCCGACCGCAATGTGCAGATTGACGGTTTTCCCGTACAGTTGCACCCCGCCCGCGATGCGCGGAGAATACAGATAGTAATTCACGACTCCGTTCGATTCTTCCGTAAACAAAAGTTCCGCTGAAAACTGCGCTTTGAGTTTTTCGTACCGATCGCCGCGATAGCGCACGCTTTCGCCCGCGACCGTACCGTGGATCAGTTTGTCAAGAAAGGGGGTTTCCGTTCTTTCCGTTTTTGCCGAGGAAGACTGCCCGTACGAAAGTTCGTAACCCTCTCCCTGTTCGAACACGGGAGCGCGGCTCAGACACAGCGCAAAGACCGCGCAGAGTATTACGAGCAATGCGACGACGACGGCTTTCCCCGCCTGTAAAATTCTGCGCATAAAAAAATCCTCCCGTGATGTTCGGAAGGATTGTTGACTGCTTTTTTGTTTTTTATACCGTTCCCGAAAAATTCATTCCCAAGGAAGCGGTTCGCCGCCGAGAATATGAATATGCAGATGACGGACGGTCTGCCCTGCGTTTTCTCCCTGGTTGACAACGAGGCGATACCCTTCGGAAAGCCCCAACGTATCTTTTAAACGACCGATTTTCGTGAACGTACGCCCCAACAACATTGCGCGCGCCTCGTTTGATTCCGACAAGTACGCAAAATGTTCTTTGGGAACGCAGAGCAAATGGATCTTCGCCTTGGGTTCAATGTCTTTAAAGATAACGATTTCGTCGTCTTCATACACTTTTTCCGCGGGAATTTTCCCCGCAATAATTTTACAAAAAATACAGTTTTCCATCTTATAACTCCTTTAATAATCGGACGAATACGCCGTCTTGCTTTTTTTCAATGAGTTTGACGCGGTACATGCTCCCCTCTTTCGCGCCTTCGGCGCATACGCGGATATAGTTGGACGTATATCCGCCGCCGTCTTCAAACAGCGCAACCTGTTCGTTTCCGATAAACTTTTGAATATACCGATCCTCGGCGCGCTGCGCCGCGGTCAGCATTCTCGACATGCGCTCTTTTTTTATTTCAGAAGAGAGATCTTTCAGTTTCGCGGCGTTCGTCCCCGCGCGCGGCGAAAACGGAAACGCATGCACGCGCGCAAGACGGGCTTCTTCGACAATGGAAAGCGATTCCAAAAAATCTTCCTCCCGCTCGGTAGGATAACCCACAATAATATCGGTCGTGATCGCGGCATCGGGAAAATACCGGTAAATAAGCGCGCACTTTTCGAGATATTCTTTCCGCGTGTAGCGGCGGTTCATCTGCCTGAGCACGGCGCTCGAACCGCTTTGCAGCGACAGGTGGAACTGCTCGGCTATATTGCCCGCCGCCCTTGCCTGCTGCAAAAACGCTTCGGTGATCACGCACGGTTCCAACGAACCCAAACGGATGCGAGCAGGAACGTCTTTTAACAGCAAAAGCAATTCTCCCAACCCGATCTCCGCGTCCCGATAGGAAGAAATATCGATGCCCGTAAGTACGATTTCTTTGGAAGGAGACGCGTTGGCTTCCTCTAAAATTTTCTCCGCGCTGCGCGAACGCGTTCTTCCGCGCAGATAAGGGATCAGACAGTAGGAACAGAACCGATTGCAACCGTCCTGAATCCGCAAATAGGCGCGCGTTTTATTGTGCTTGGGCACGGGCAATTCGCAAAACACGCTTTCCGTTTCGTGCCGCGCGCCGCGTTCTGCGATAAAATCGAGCAGTTTATCCTTGCCCATCGCGCCCGAAACAAAGGTGACGCCTCTGCGGTTTTCAAACGCTTCGGGCGAATGTTCGGAAGCACACCCGCACACGATGACGGGCGCTTCGGAATTGTACTTTCTCAGCCGCGCAACCGCCTGACGGCTCTTGCGCTCCGCTTCGGCTGTGACCGCGCAGGTGTTCAAGAGATACAAATCGGCATATTCGGGCACGTCCGTCACTTCAAAACCGCGTGCTTCGAGCCCCTGCATCAGCGACATGCTCTCCACTTCGTTCATTTTGCACCCGAGAGTAAACACGCATGCCTTCATTCGTCCCACCCGTAAACGAGCGCGTACCACTCGCCTTTGTTGCAGACTTTCCTCTCTTTCAGTCCCTGTGCTTCGAATGCGCCGCGCACGAGCGGCAAACGGTCTTTGATGATTCCGCTTAAAATGAGCGTTCCGCTCCGTTTCAGATTTTTGGGTACGGACGGCGCGAGCATCGCAAGCACTTCCGCCGTAATATTGGCAACCACGACGTCGCCCTTGATTTCAGCGTCGTCAAGCAGATTGGAATGCGCCACAACCACGTCTTTTGAAACGCCGTTGATCGAACAGTTATGTTTGCTGCTTTCCACGGCGATGGGATCGATATCGGTCAGATAACAGACGGACGCGCCCAAAAGCGAACAGGCAATGCCTAAGATCCCGCTGCCGCAGCCGACGTCGATGCAGACGTCTCCCCTGCGCAGAGATTCCTGCAACAGTTCCAAACACATCGAAGTCGTTTCGTGTTCGCCCGTTCCGAACGCCATATTGGAATCCAGCGTCACGATCACCTCGCCTTGCTGTTTTTCATAGCGAATCCAGGAAGGAACGATGACGACCGACTTCCCCACGTGAATGGGACGAAAATGTTTTTTCCAGATATCGATCCAATCGTCGCCCTCGATCTCGCGCTTGGTCTCTTCCAGCGTTCCGAAACAAACGTCGCCCGAAGAAAGTTGTTCGCGGCGGCGAATCTCCCGCATGATCGAAAGCGCCCGCGCCTCGGCGTCCTGCGGTTCGAGAAAACATTTCACGAGCACGTCCTTTTGCGGCGCGGTCACTTCGTCGTCGATGTAATCCCAGAACACGGTCGAATCGCGCTGTAACGCGATCACGTCGGCAACGTCGCTGACGGCGACCCCGTGCGGCGTATGCTCCCACATGACGTCGGCGACGAGTTCGCTCGCTTCGGTCGTGGTATGTACGGTCAGTTCGATATATTTCATACGCACATTATAAAATGTTTGTCCCAACTTGTCAAGAGAGCGGAATCCGCACAAAAATAAAAAATGCTTTACAGACCGCAAAGCATTTTAAAGATGGAATCGGATTAAGATCCGGCAATGAGTTTC
>CAJUIR010000015.1 GCA_910586655.1 uncultured Christensenellaceae bacterium | reverse complement strand
TGTAACCTGCTGATTACAAATCAGCTGCTCTGCCAGTTGAGCTACACCGGCAAGGTGGTGCCCTGGGGCGGAATCGAACCACCGACAGACGGATTTTCAGTCCGTTGCTCTACCGACTGAGCTACCAAGGCGTTTTGCCTTTTTCAAGGCGCGAGCCTCATTCCTCGGAATGAGGCTCTTATAATGTGGCGACCCAAAACGGGCTCGAACCGTCGACCTCCAGCGTGACAGGCTGGCGCTCTAACCAACTGAGCTATTGGGCCGTATGGCGGCGGGTATCCCACGTAATGGTGGGCCTTCACGGACTTGAACCGCGGACCGATCGGTTATGAGCCGACTGCTCTAACCAACTGAGCTAAAGGCCCGCTTGGGGATTCCGTAACCGCAATGCTTACATATCATATTATAATTATTTTTAAAAGTCAAGTATTTTTGCGATTATTTCAAAAAAATGACATGAACTTTTTTTCGGCATTTTTCCGCATAATTTCCGCAAATATTTCAGTTTCCGCCGCAGATGATTTGTTACAATATCTCCAAATGGGATTTTGCAACAGAGGAGGCTTTTTATGGATATGAAGGAGTGCAAAAAAGGCGAAAACCTTTACATCTATCTTTCCGGAGAAATCGACGAACATTCCGTCGGTTTCATCAGGGAACGGGCGGATCGGCTGATCGACGAGAACGCAGGACTTTCGCGCGCCGTTTTTAATCTGGCGGGTGTAAAGTTTATGGATTCGACGGGAATCGGATTTTTGATCGGACGCTATAAAAAACTACAAAAATACGGGATGGAAATGTATCTTGAAAATCCCAATACGGGCGCGGATAAGATTCTGGAACTCAGCGGGATCTATTCCATCATGCCCAAAATTTAAGGAGCGTTTATGAACGAAATGCAATTAAAATTTATGGCGCGTTCGGAAAACGAGGAATTTGCACGGAACGTCGTTGCGGCGTTTTCTCTTTCGCTCAATCCGAGTCTTGCGGAACTCTCCGATATTAAAACTGCCGTATCAGAAGCGGTGACCAATAGCATCGTACACGGCTACCGCGGCGAAGAAGGATGGATCACGTTGGTTTGCAGGATCGAGGGGAGCAGTTTACATATCGAAATTTCGGACAGCGGCAGGGGCATTTGCGATCTGGAACAAGCGCTAACGCCGTTTTATACGTCGCTGCCGAGCGAGGAGCGTTCGGGAATGGGCTTTACGATCATGCAAACCTTTATGTCGTCTTTTTCCGTGGAATCGAAATCGGGCGAGGGGACGACGGTAAAAATGAGTAAGGACTTCGGCGCAAAGGCGGAAGCGGATGCTGGGTGAAGCGGAGACTCTGGAACTGATACGGCGTGCAAAAACAGGGGACGGCGGAGCCAAAGAAACGCTCCTTTGTAATAATACTTCGCTTTTGAAAAGCATATTGAAACGCTATCTCGGAAAGGGCGTGGAATACGACGATCTGTATCAACTTGCCTGCATGGGATTTCTGAAAGCCATATCGGGCTTTGACGAAAGTTTCGGCGTACGGTTTTCGACGTATGCCGTGCCTATGATCGCGGGAGAAATCAAACGTTTTTTGCGCGACGACGGCAGCATAAAAGTTTCGCGCGCTATGAAAAAAGCGTCGCGGGAGATGAATCGTTTTATCGAGGAATTTGTCGCGCAGCACGGCAGACAGCCGAGCGTGAAAGAACTTGCCCAAACGTTTTCGATGGAAGAAAGCGAAGTGGTGTTTACGCTCGGTTCGGCGCGGATGCCTCTTTCGATTTACGAACAGTCCGATTACAAAGACGATAAATCCCAGTCGCTTGCCGACAGGATCCCCGCGAAAGACAATACCGACGAAATGATCGAAAATCTGGTTTTGCGTCAGGCGATCGAAAATTTACCCGAACGCGAAAAAAAGATTGTGTTTCTTCGTTATTTCCGCGATATGACGCAGAGCGAGGTTGCAAAAGCGATCGGCGTTTCGCAGGTTCAGATCTCCCGTATCGAAAGCCGCATCATGGCGCAATTCAAGCAGGATCTGAGCGGTTAATGGAGATCGGAATGCTTTTTATGTAAAATCGTAAACAATATTTGGTTATTATGATATAATTACATCATGAAGATGAAAAAAGCAGTTACGGTTTTCATAACACTTTTAGTTTTATCGTTAATCGTTAACAGTCGGCATTTCCGGTTGCGATAACGGAATCGAACCGTATTTCAAAATGAATGCGGAAAAAGGCGAAAGGAAAAGAATTCCTGCATGCATTCCGGAATTTACCGAGCCCGATTCGGGATTTACAGACTCGTACGGCGAGTTTATTGATTATTTTGATCGGCACTATGTCGCAGAAAGCATGTTGGTGTATCTTTTGGATCCTAAATTCGGGATATCATTCGTCGGTCCTTATTGTCGGCAAGAAAGGGACTTCTATATTTATTCCGAATTAAACGGTGATAAAAATCAACGTTAATTATTTCAAGAAAGTATTACGGTTTATGATCCCGATTATTTTAAAGAACCGGAAACCGATATGGTGGGGGGATATTATTGGACGGTTTCCATGGAGAATTTCACCGCGCCCGTTACCGAGCAGGTATCGGGAAATCATTATTTGCTGGAATTCGGAGAAAGCAGGAAACCGTATAATCCGAATACGGAACGCTTTTACTAATACATCAATATTTACGTCGGCGATATATGCGTGGGGACTTGTTACTATCGGGAAAATAATCGTCCGGTTACAGCGGAATGGTTTGAAAATTATTTTCGGGAAAATTTAACAAAGAGGTAATTTATGAAACGTTTAATATGGCTGAGTGTCAGTGCAATGGTTTTCAGTAGTCTACGTTCATTTGCAAAATAATATATTTAAAATAAGCCCTCCGAAGATTTATTCGGAGGGCTTATTTTAAACCGTTTCGATGTTGATGAGGTTGGAGTTACCGCTCTTACCGTTGGGGGTGCCGCCCGTGATGACGATGACGTCGCCCGATTTTACAAGTCCCGAATCTTTTGCGGATTGTTTTGCAAAGTGGAACAATACGTCTACCGAGTGGTATTCCTCGCTCAGCGCCGGCATAACGCCCCAGGAGAGCGCAAGTTTCTGGTAACTTCTCGGATCGGTCGTCATGCCGATGATGTCGATCATGGGACGGAAGCGCGAAACCATTTTTGCCGTGCCGCCCGTGCGTGTGCATACCACGATGGCTTTCGCCTGAATGTCGCGCGCCAGAAGGCAGGCGGAGTGGGAGAGCGCGTCGGAAAGCCCGCGGATCAGATATTCGTCTTCATCGACCGACTGTATAAAAGACTGTTTGCTTTCCGCCTGCATCGCGATCCGTGACATGGCTTTTACCGCTTCTACGGGATATGCGCCCGCCGCCGTTTCTCCCGAAAGCATCACGGCGCTTGAGCCGTCGTAAACGGCGTTCGCCACGTCGGAAATTTCCGCACGGGTGGGGCGGGGATTATGGATCATCGATTCCAGCATTTCAGTTGCGGTAATGCAACGCTTCCCCGCGATCCTGCAAGCATTGATAATGGTTTTCTGAATGTCGGGCAGTTCCTCGTAGGGAATTTCCACGCCCATATCGCCGCGTCCGATCATAATGCCGTCTGAAACTTCGAGAATTTCCGCAAGGTTGTTTACGCCCGCGCGGTTTTCGATTTTTGCGATCAGGTCGATGTCCGTCGAGCCGTGTTCGCTTAAAAAATTCCGAACGTCGGTAATGTCCTGTGCTTTGGACACGAAGGAGCAGGCGATAAAATCCACGCCCTGTTCGATCCCGAACAGAAGGTCGGATTTATCCTGTTCCGAAAGATATTCGAGATGTAAAATTTTATCGGGGAAGAACATGCTTTTGCGGTTGGAAAGTTCCCCGCCGACAAGAACGGTGCAAACGACGTCGGGCTTTTTGACTTTGGTCACTTCGAACACCATCAGCCCGTTATTGAGCAGGATCTTATCTCCTGCGGTCATATCTTCGCAGATTCCCCGATAGGAAACCGCCACGCGCGATTGATCGCCTACAACGTCGTCGGTGGTGAACGTAAAGACGTCTCCTTTTTTTAAGACGATTTTTCCCGTTTCAAACGTCTTGATGCGGAATTCGGGTCCCTTTGTGTCCAGCATCACGGGCAGGGCAATTTGTTTTTGTTCGCGTATTTTTTTGACTAAGGCAATTTTTTCGGCGTGTTCCTCATGCGTGCCGTGCGAGAAGTTAATGCGCGCCACGTTCATGCCTGCGTCCGCCATGGCGGAAATCACTTCTTCACGTTCGCTTGCAGGTCCCAAGGTGCATACGATTTTTGTTTTTTTCATCTTTTACTCCGGTTGTTAAAAATTTCAAACGCTATTTTATCATATTTCTTTTTAAAAATACAAGCCATTTTATGAAGTTTATGATATAATATATTTCTCCGAGCGGACTACGCGGTCGCGGCGCGCATAACGCGCGATGAGGAAAGTCCGGGCATCGCAGGGCAGGACGCCTGATAACGTCAGGTGAAGGCGACTTTAAGGAAAGTGCAACAGAAATATACCGCCGCGCAAGCGGTAAGGATGAAAAGGCGAGGTAAGGGCTCACCGACGGGACGGTAACGCCCCGTGCCATGTAAACCCCGTCCGATGCAAGTTTGGGCTGTGTTCATTCAGGGTTGCCCGCCCGAATACAGCCGTGAATAACGCTGGAGCCTATCGGCGACGGTAGGCGTAGATAAATGACCGCGCACGACAGAACCCGGCTTACAGGTCCGTCTCGGAAACTTTAAAACGTCAGCCCCCGTTTAATCAGGCGGGGGCTTTGGCTTTGAAACCGATTGCGCAGAAAGAGAATTTTGTATAATGCAAACTTATAATAAATATAAGAATTTTCGTTGTGCAGCGGTTTGGCAAAGCGGGTGGGGTTTGTTATAATAGAATCGTGAAATAAGCCGCCGCAGGCGGCGAAGAAAGAGGAGCATCTCATGCAATACGTTGAAAAAGTCCTTTCCGAACTCAAAGCAAAAAATCCCAACGAACCTGAATTTCATCAGGCGGCAACCGAAATTTTAAACGGTTTGAAACCCGTGATCGAAAGACATCCCGAATACGAGAAAGCCGCGCTTTTAGAGCGGTTCGTAGAACCCGAACGCGTGATTTTATTCCGCGTGCCTTGGGTAGACGACAGCGGTGCGGTGCACGTAAACAAGGGCTACCGCGTGCAGTTCAACAGCGCGATCGGACCGTATAAGGGCGGGTTGCGGTTCCATCCATCAGTGAATTTGTCGATCATTAAATTTCTGGGATTGGAGCAAATCCTCAAAAACAGCCTTACGGGGCTTCCCATCGGCGGCGGCAAGGGCGGTTCGGATTTCGACCCCAAAGGCAAAACGGACCATGAGATCATGAAATTCTGTCAAAGTTTTATGACCGAACTTTACCGCCATATCGGACAGGACACCGACGTTCCTGCGGGCGACATCGGGGTGGGCGGCAGAGAAATCGGATATCTGTTCGGACAGTATAAGAGGATCCGCGACGAACACGTCGGCGTTCTGACGGGCAGAGGGCTTTCCTACGGCGGAAGTCTGGCAAGAAAAGAGGCGACGGGTTACGGGTTGGTTTATATGACCGAAGAAGCCCTGAAATGCAGAAAAGACAGTTTTAAGGGCAAGACGGTGATCGTTTCCGGTTCGGGAAACGTTGCAATTTATGCTTGCGAGAAAGCGCAAAGTCTGGGTGCGAAGGTCGTTGCCATGTACGACAGCAACGGATACGTTTACGATAAGAACGGGATCAAACTCGACGTTGTGAAACAGATCAAAGAAGTGGAGCGCGGACGCTTGAAAGAATATGCCGACCGGGTACAGGGCGCAGAATACCGCGAGGGGTGCAAAGGTATTTGGACGATTCCCTGCGACATTGCGCTTCCCTGTGCAACGCAGAACGAAATCGACAAAGAGTCCGCTGAAACCCTTGTGAAGAACGGCGTGAAGTACGTGGGCGAGGGTGCGAACATGCCCTCTACGCTGGAGGCGATCGCCGTATTCCAAAAGGCGGGCGTGGTGTTCCTGCCTGCAAAAGCGGCAAATGCGGGCGGCGTTGCGACAAGCGCATTGGAAATGGCGCAGTCAAGCGGACGGCTGTTCTGGTCGTTTGAAGAAGTGGACGCAAAACTTAAAACCATTATGATCAACATTTATCATAATATGGACGATGCGGCAAAAGAATACGGCGTAGAAGGCGACTACGTTGCCGGCGCGAATATTGCGGGCTTTAAAAAAGTTGCCGAGGCGATGATGGCGCACGGGATCGTATAAAAGAAAAACAAACAAAAAGAGCGGCGTAGTTGCCGCTCTTTTTTCAGTCTTTTAATCCAAGGAGATAGTCTGCAGAAACATGAAAGAATTCCGCCAGTCTTATTAAATAGGATATTTTTGGCTCATTTACGTCGTTTTCCCAATTTGAAATCGCACCGTCTGTGACGTTGATCATTTTGGCAAGTTGTTTCATGGAGAGTTGACGTTCGTTTCTAAGTTCTTTTAATCGTGTTGCAAATATTGACATAAGATACCTCTGACTATATTATACTTAGAATTTTAAGCAAAACAGTTGACATTTAGAAAACTAAGTGATATATTTTAATAAGATTTCTTATAAAAGGAGAGAACTATGAAAAGATATTCCGCAATCGAGCAGATGTATGAAGGGGAGAGGGGACTCGGCGATTTGATCCCTCTCAGTGAAGAGTATAAGAAGCATTTCGGTCGGTTTTTAGACTGTTACGAAAAATTTGTTCCGAAAATAAAGTACAACGAAGAACTAAGCAAACTGTTTGAGGAAATCATGAACGCGTCGGACGACGCGCATTGCGAAGGAGTTTTTACGCACTATCGGGAGGGATTCCGTTTCGGCGTATTATTGGGGTTGGATATCGCCGGTTACAACGACGAAAAAGACGCATAAAAATTTTTTCGTGATTTTCTTGTCAACCTAAAAAAAATGTGATAAGATATGACTTGCATTTTCGCATAAGGAGTTTACATGAAAAATATTGTACAAATTCTTTCCGAAGAATTCAATAAAAATGAGGAACACGTTCAGAATATCGTTACGCTGCTTGACGAAGGAAACACCGTTCCCTTTATTGCGCGTTACCGTAAAGAAATGCACGGGACGACGGACGACCAGACCATCCGCGAACTTGCCGATCGGCTTGCATACCTGCGCGGGTTGGAAGAGCGCAGACAGGAAGTGAAGAAATCCATCGAAAACCAGGGAAAACTGACCGAGGAACTTTCCGCGCAGATCGACGAGGCGGCAACGCTTGCCGAAGTGGAGGACTTGTACCGTCCCTACAAGCAGAAGCGCCGTACGCGCGCGACGGTTGCACGCGAGAAGGGGCTCGAACCGCTTGCCGATGTTTTGTACGCACAGGAGAAAGATTGTCCCGTTCCGCTCGAAGAAGCAGCAAAATACGTAGATGCCGAAAAGGGTGTAAACACCGCCGAGGAAGCCTTGGCGGGCGCGAGCGATATTATCGCGGAATTCATTTCCAACGACGCGGCGATCCGTAAAACGCTGCGCGAGTTGTTTATGACCCGTGCGGATATTCTTTCGGTTGCCGCAAAGAAAGATCCCGAAGACACCGTATACCGCAATTATTATTCGTTTGCTTCCGCAGTGAGTAAGGTGCAGGGACATCAGGTGCTTGCCATGAACCGCGGCGAACGTGAGGAAATTTTGAAAGTATCCATCGACATGAACCGCGACGTTGCTTTGGAAACGGTTTACCGATATACGGTAAAGGAACCTTGTGCCTCGACCGAGTTTGTGCGTCTGGCGACGCAGGACGCGTACGACCGTCTGATCTTCCCTTCGGTGGAACGCGAAATCAGAACGGCGCTGACCGACAGCGCGAACGAAGGCGCCATCGGACAGTTTGCGCTCAATCTTCGTCCGCTCCTCATGCAACCGCCCGTCAAGGGATTTGTGACGATGGGGTTAGATCCCGGCTACCGTATGGGCTGCAAAGTAGCCGTGGTGGACGGCACGGGTAAGGTGCTCGATACGACGGTCGTTTATCCCACTTACGGGGAACGCCAGAAGAAGGAGTGCATCGAAAAACTGTCCCTGCTCATTAAAAAACATAAAGTGCGGCATATTGCCATCGGCAACGGTACGGCGAGCCGCGAAACCGAACAGATGACGGTGGAGATGATCGGCGGTCTGGGCGCGGGTTCGGGCGTTTCGTATGCGATCGTGAACGAAGCGGGTGCGTCCGTATATTCTGCTTCCAAACTTGCCGCGCAGGAATTTCCCGAATACGACGTGAATCTGCGCTCGGCGGTTTCCATTGCGCGCCGACTGCAAGATCCGCTTGCCGAACTTGTGAAAATCGATCCCAAATCCATCGGCGTGGGGCAGTATCAGCACGATATGCCTGAGAAACGCCTGTCAGAAACGTTGGACGGCGTTGTGGAGGATTGCGTGAACGCCGTCGGCGTCGATCTGAATACGGCATCCGTGCCGTTGCTTGCGCGCGTTTCGGGATTGAATACCGCCGTGGCGCAGAACATCGTCAAATACCGTGAAGAAAAGGGCGCGTTTGCTTCGCGCCGAGAAGTTCTGAAAGTGCCGAAACTGGGCGCGAAAGCATTCGAGCAGTGTGCGGGATTTCTGCGCGTGCCCGAAAGCAAGGAAGTGCTGGACAATACTTCCGTACATCCCGAATCTTACGAGGCGGCGGAAAAAGTACTTTCTTTCTGCGGTTACACGATGGAGGACGTCAAGGCGGGCAGACTGGTGAACATGATGCGCAACCTGCATGCTTACGGCGAAGAAAAAGCGGCGGCGGAGTGCGGGATCGGGCTTCCCACGCTGTTCGACATTGCCGACGAACTCAGAAAACCGGGGCGCGATCCGCGCGACGAATTGCCGCCGCCCGTACTGCGGACCGACGTGCTTGAAATCAAAGATTTAAAACCCGGGATGGAACTGAAAGGAACCGTTCGCAACGTCATCGATTTCGGCGCGTTTGTGGACATCGGCGTGCATCAGGATGGGCTGGTACATATTTCGCAGATCTGCGATAAATTCATCCGTCACCCTTCCGAGGTGCTTGCGGTAGGCGACGTCGTAACCGTTTGGGTGAAGGAAGCGGACGAAAAGAAAAACCGTATTTCTCTCACCATGCGTAAAGACAAACTGTCCCCCCAAGCATAAAATTCGGGCAAAAGTTTGCGGATTCGACAAAATTTCGCAAACTTTTTATTTTTTTGCGTGCTATTCTGTGCTTCCGCATAAATTTTTACGGATTGCAAACACTCTTATTCCGTGGCAGATTACATAGGAGGTAAGAGATCATGTTGCAAAAAGTAGTAATCTGCGGAGTAGACACTTCGGGTCTGCCCAAACTTACGGCGAAAGAGAACGAAGAACTTATGCGCCGCCTGAAAGCGGGCGACGAAAAAGCGCGCGAAACCTTTATTGTGGGGAATATGCGGCTGGTGCTTTCGCTCGTGAAACGGTTTTGGGCAAAGAACGCCAATGCGGACGACGTGTTTCAGGCGGGCTGCGTAGGGCTGATCAAGGCGATCGATAATTTTAATTTAGACTTCAACGTTAAATTTTCCACCTACGCCGTTCCCATGATTTTAGGAGAAATCAAACGGTATCTGCGCGACGGAAATTCGCTGCGCGTGTCGCGCTCGATCCGCGATACGGCGTATAAGATCCTGAAAGTCCGCGAGGCGATCGAAGAACGCGACGAGGAAGCGACGATCGAGCGGATCGCGGCGGAAATGCAGGTGCAGGAGCGGGAAGTGGTATATGCGCTCGACGCCATTTCCGATCCCGTTTCGCTGTACGAACCCGTTTACAACAAATCGGGAGATACTTTGCAACTTTTGGATCAACTCTGCGACGAGTCGCAGTCGGACGACATCTGGACGGAACGCGTCGCGCTGCGCGAAGCCATTCAGCGGCTGACCGACAGGGAACGGAAAATTCTGATGCTCCGTTATTACGAGGGTAAGACGCAGACGGAGATTTCCGCAGAAGTGGGAATATCTCAGGCGCAGGTGTCCCGTCTCGAAAAGACTGCGTTAAAACAAATTAAAAGCAGCATTCTTTAAAATAACAAAACAGGGGAACGAAGATCCGTTCTCCTGTTTTCGTTTCGGAAAGGGGAAAATCGGCGAAACGGGGTAACTTCGTATGCAAAAAATTTTAAAAAAACTTTTAAAATATGTTGTTCTACAATGGACTTGTCAGATTAAGACAAGCCCATTTTTTTATCG
>CAJUIR010000014.1 GCA_910586655.1 uncultured Christensenellaceae bacterium | reverse complement strand
TAAAGTCGTTAGAGAAAAGACGAGACGAGGCGTTGAAAGCGTCCAATAATCTGATCGCCGCTATCGAGCAAGGCATAATCACCGAACAAACGAAAATAAGGTTGAAAGAGTTAGAGGCTCAAATATCGCAATATGACTTTGACATAGAGCAAGCACGGCAACGTAACTATTCCTATCTTACACCCGAAAAGATTAAAGACTACTTCCGAAAAGTGATATGCGGCGATATTACAGCCGATAGCACGAGGGAGCATATAATCAAATACTTCATTCGGGAAATCATCTTGTATAACGATTGCTTGGTGATAACATATAACTTCACGGACAAAAACATAATGAAGAAAACCACCCCAGACGACATAGACGAGGTGGAAAAGGAACTAAAACGGGCTAAAAACGCCCGAAATGACGCTAATTTGTGTTTGTACAAACGCCCCAACTCTCCGGCAGAAAAACGGAAATCAAAGAGGGCTCGTATACCAGTTATCTGTTTGAGCAGGGGATTGATAAAATATTGAAAAAAGTGGGCGAAGAATGTACGGAAGTCATCGTTGCCGGTAAGGGCGGCGATAAAGCGGAAACGGTGTTTGAAATTGCCGATTTGGTTTATCACGTTATGGTACTGATGGCGGAGATGGAGATCCCGCTCCAATCGGTAGCGGAAGAATTGCGCAAACGTCACGTCGTCGATCGCAAGGTCAAGCAACAGAGGATGAAATAACAGCGAACAAGTTTGCACTACAAAATCAATCGGGAGGGAAAATTGAATGTCCAATAAAATACCTTATAAAACTTATCTGTCGGAACAGGAAATGCCGAAGCATTGGCTCAATTTAAAAGCCTTTATGAAAGAGCAGCACGCCCCCTTTTTGAATCCGTCAACGGGTGCGCCGTGTACCGCCGAAGATTTGGAAGCGGTTTTTTGCAAGGAGTGCGTCAGTCAGGAACTGAATGCTACGGATCGGGAAATCGAAATTCCCAAAGAGATTCGGGATTTTTATCAAATGTTCCGTCCTTCGCCTTTGGTTCGCGCATACTTTTTAGAACGGGTTTTGGATACGCCTGCGGAAATTTATTATAAATTCGAAGGGAATAATACGTCCGGTTCCCATAAACTCAATTCCGCGGCGGCGCAGGCGTATTACGCCAAAAAACAGGGTCTTACGTCGATCACGACCGAAACAGGCGCAGGGCAATGGGGGACGGCGCTTGCCATGGCGGCGGCATTTTTCGGATTGCATCTCGACGTTTATATGGTAAAAGTATCCGCGCAGCAAAAACCGCATCGAAGGGAAGTAATCCGTACTTACGGCGCAAACGTCATTCCCTCTCCGTCCGATACGACGGCGGCGGGGAGAAAAATCCTGGCTGAATATCCCGAGACGGGCGGTTCTCTCGGTTGTGCGATTTCCGAGGCGGTCGAAAAAGCGCTTACGACGCCTGACTGTAAATATGTTTTAGGGAGCGTATTAGATCATGTCTTGTTGCATCAGTCCGTGATCGGTCTGGAGTGCAAATCTGCGCTCGACAAGTACGGCGTTTACCCCGATACCGTCATCGGCTGTATGGGCGGCGGCTCTAACTTCGGCGGACTGGTTGCGCCCTATATGGCGGAAAAATTACAGGGCAAAAACGAGATTGAATTTATCGGCGTAGAACCGGCGAGTTGTCCGTCTATGACGCGCGGAAGATACGCATACGATTATTGCGACAGCGCAAAAATTACCCCTCTCGCGAAAATGTATACGCTCGGCTGTCAGTTTATGCCTTCACCCGAGCATTCGGGCGGATTGCGGTATCACGGGATGAGTCCCGTTCTCTCCAAACTGTATCACGACGGATTTATGCGCGTGGAAGCGGTAGTACAGAGCAAAGTATTCGAGGCAGCCGTTTGCTTTGCAAAGTGCAAGGGCATCTTGCCCGCGCCCGAATCCAGCCATGCGATCCGCGTTACGATCGACGAAGCATTAAAGTGCAAGCAAAGGGGAGAAAAGAAAAAAATTCTTTTCGGGCTTACCGGCACAGGATATTTCGATCTTGCATCTTACAAACAGTACAACGACGGGACGATGACGGATACGATTCCCACCGAGAAAGATCTAATGCAGGGCTTTCAGAGCATCCCGGAATTGCCGTGATATCCGTAAATAATAATAGACGATTTTCGATTCGGAGCAAAAATATACCGCTTTTCCGTTACGGATGGGCGGTATTTTCATATAAAGTTATTTATGGTAAATTTTGCGCATTTTATTTGAAAAAATTTATCGAAAATTGTATTTATTTTAAAAAACTATATTGACATTTTCACTTTTTGTAATATAATAAATAAAGGGTAAAACAAGTTTTACTCTTTTTCGTGGAATCATACGGTTCGAAATTTATCATATCAGGTGAATGTATGAGCAATTTGAATTCAAAATCTTCAAAATTGAGCGTTTTAATGAAAACGTTTTGCGTTCTTTTAGCCGTGGTTATCATGGCGCTTGCCGGAGGTTGTGATTTATTCGGAACCGAAGAGGACGTGGTTAAAATCAATCCGACTTCTGCGCAGGTCAAAGTGGGCGAAACGGTAACCCTTACCGCAACGTCTTCCGAAGGTCGCGCCATTATATGGGTCTCCGGAGACGAAGAAATTGCGACGGTCGACGGCGGCGTCGTGACGGGGATCTCGGCGGGAACGACTACTATTACCGCAAACGACGGCAAAAAACAGGCTTCGTGCGAATTGACGGTGATCCCTGACGAATCGGCTGAACCGCCCGTTGGGCCCGATCCCGATGTACCGAAGGTTACGATTTCTTCTTCGAAAATTACAATTCAGGAAGGGAAATCCGCTACGCTCACCGCAAAGGCTACCGACGACTCTCCCATTACTTGGCGTTCGAGCGATGATTCGATTGCGACCGTTGTTCGCGGCAGAGTCACTGGCGTTCGGGAGGGCAGTGCGGTGATTACCGCTTCGAGCGAGACGGCAGGATCTGCTGTCTGTAAAGTGACGGTGAGTCCCGCTCCCAAAGTAGTTACTATTTCATCTTCCAAAGCAACCGTACAGGAAGGGAAGACGGTTGCGCTGACGGCAACTGCATCCGACGGCTCGGCGCTCATCTGGGAATCGGATGATATATCCGTTGCGACCGTCATGAAAGGGATCGTGACGGGTGTCAGCGCCGGAACGGCGGTGATCACCGCAACCAGTCAAACCGCAGGGTCTGCTTCGTGCACCGTTACCGTATACTCTGCCGATGTAGACGAAGACGGTTACAGCCTTGTTTGGAGCGACGAATTTAACGGAAATTCCCTTGATACGACCAAGTGGGGCTATCAGGTGGGTATACAAGACAACTATAACGGCAATCTGGGACCCGAATTCTGGGGCAACGGCGAATTACAGTATTATACCGACGGTGCGAACGTAAAGGTGCAGGACGGCGAATTGCAAATTATTGCAAAGCGTGAAAATATGAGCAACGGCAGAACGTTCTCTTCAGCCCGTATTACGACGCGCGATAAATATTCCGTTACGTTCGGGAAGATCGAAGCAAGAATGAAGACGCCCGCAATCACGGGAATGTGGCCTGCATTCTGGATGCTGCCGCAGCCGCCCAATCCTTCGTCTACGAACAACGAATACGGCGGATGGCCCGCAAGCGGCGAACTTGACATTATGGAGGCAAAGGGCAGACTGAAAAACTCGATCGACACGACGTTGCATTTCGGCGGTCCCGATTGGAATATACACGATATGGCGGGTAAGAGTACTCCTCTTGCGGGAGGCAGTACGACGGAATCGTGGCATACCTACGCGACGGAATGGACGAGCGAGTATATCGCATGGATTATCGACGGAAAAGAAGTTTACCGCGTCAATAAAGATCGGTATTGGTCTTCCGCAGTTCCCGATCACAACACCTCCGCACCTTTCGATAAGCCTTATTACATCCTTTTGAACCTTGCGGTAGGCGGTATGTACGACAATTATAACGAACCGCCCGCGGATTTCCAAGAGGCAACGATGTACGTGGATTACGTGCGCGTGTATCAGAAATTAAATTAAATAACGAATTGTGTGATCAAAAGATAAGATAAACGGCAAATAAATTGAGTTTTTATGAAGGGGATCCCCTTCATGCGTTACTCCGTAACGCATGAAACAATCCTCTTTGTGGTTTGGAGCATTCGGGCAGGACCCGTTGTTTAAAAAATTTTTGGAGGATATAGAATGAGAAAGAGAGTATTTTTACTGTTGTCTTTCGTTCTCGCAGTTGCAATGTCGATCGGCGTTTTAACGGCATGCGGCGGCGGAAAAGGAACAGTGGAACTCAACAAGACCTCATTAACGCTCGTTGTGGGAAAAGCCCAAAGCCTTACGGCAACCGCATCTAACGGTTCTGAGATCGAATGGTCTTCGGATAACGAATCCGTAGCCAGCGTAGCGGAGAACGGCAGAGTTACGGCTGTTGCTACAGGTACGGCAAACGTAAAGGCGACAGCGAAAAAGGGCGGCGCGTCCGCAACTTGCGCGGTAACGGTCGTGAGCATCGATTTCAAATCGGGCGACGAAGTTGTTACGGAAATTTCCATGGATATGAGAACCGACCTTCAACTCTCGATCGTGACTTCCGACAACAGCACGGCAACGGCTTGGAAGTCGGGCGACGACGAAGTGGCGACGGTCAGCGAAAGCGGACTTGTTACGGGCGTATTCCCCGGCGAAACGAATATTACGGTCACCACGTCTTCGGGTGTAAACGCGCAAATCGCAGTTACGGTTAATCCGTCAGGCGACTTCCAGGAAATTGTAGAAGGCAGCGCAAACGCGGCGGCAGGCGAATGGTGGTATTACACGAATAAAGCCGACGGCAGACAGACTAACGTAAACGTTGCGAATTATTTCGAAGGTACGGTTACGTTCGATTACAGCGGCGAAGGCAACTGGTATATCGACGACATTCAACTCGGTCATAAAGCGCCTAACGGCACGACCGCGGGCTGGAAAAAAGTAACAGGTAAAATCGTATCCGACGTTGCTGGCGCGATCACGATCTTCGATACCACCGTCGTCCTTGTAGAGGGCGATACCACGTTCTCCGTATGCTATCAGCAGACTTCCGGCGGAAACGATTTGTTCATCAGATTTGCGAATACTAAAGCAGGCTCGCTTTTGAATGCCGCAAGCGTTGTAATTTCCGATCTGGTTTGGGAAGACCATACCGTAGAAGACCTTACAACTCCTTCGTTTACGCTTACCGAAAGCGATGTGGCAATCGAAGACAACACGAACGAAATCGAAGGCGTCGAATTCTATCAGATCGGTTTGTTCAAAGATGCGGATGCAAAGACGCCCACCTACACGCAAAACTTTGATATCAGCGGCGGCGAACTTGACGTATCGACCGTAGAAACAAACGGCGAATACATTGTCAGAGTAAAAGCAGTCGGCAATCCCGGTTATAACAGTTCCGCTTGGTCCGAGGGGAACGATGTAACTTATACCGTAAACAATGCGAGCATTTCTTACAAATTGGCAGATTCCGGTGAATCCGGCGCTACCGCAAGCGGGAAATGGACGTATTGGGCAGGCGACGGCGGTACGGTAAAAGAAACGCCTACTTATGCAAACGGAACCGTTACGTTAAAGAGTGTCGATTTCGGATGGGCGTTCTATAGCACGCAGATCTTCCGTTATTACGGCGCGTACTCAACGGGTACGGATTTGAGAGTTACCATGAACATCAATTCTACTCATGCCGGTCATATTACGATTTCGGGCAATGTAGTCGAATTGAAAGTAGGCGATAACGAAATCGAACTTTACTACAAGGCTCCCGCAGGCGCTACGATCAGCATTCAGATGGGTGTCAACGGAAGCAATCCTCCCGTAGACTTAAAAGTCGACAGCGAGAATGAAAATGACGTAATCGTTGTTCTGTTCTCGAACGTAGTTGTAGAAGAATTCATCCCCGAACCTTTGGAAACTCCCTCGGGCGAATATACGGAAGTCGGCGAAGGCGACGAGAAATCGGTTGTCATTACGATCACCGATGAAGTTAACGATGAAACGCTCGTTGCAAAATACGAAGTCGGTTTCTTCGATGCAAGCGATAAATTGATCGGTACGGCGACCATTGAAGAAGACGGTACGTTCAGCGATCTTGCGATCAAAGACGGCACCTACTCCTTGAAAGTCCGCGCGGTTCCCAACAAGGCGGCGTACGGAAATTCCGAATGGTCGGCAGCCATCAAAGAGGGCTACGTGATCGAAAACGGCGGAATTACCTACAACATCGAATTCGGCGGTTCCGGTGAATCCGTCAACTCTTCGACCAACCCCGGAACGTGGTTCTATTGGAACGATCAGAACTGGACGGGTTCGACCGTGAAAATGAATCAGGCGATCTTCAGCCGTAATACGGTTACGCTTTCTTACACCGTAACGGCGGGCGCAAGTAATAACGGCGTTCAACTCTTCTACGTCAATCCCGATTTGACGAACGGAAAAGATTATAAACTTACCTTAAAGATTCATAGCGACGAAGCAGTAGACGTTACCATTAACGGCACGGCATATTCGCTGGTAAAGGGCGACAACAACCTTACGGTTTACTACAAAGAAGTGGAAGGGCATGCAAGTTCCTTCTCCATGCAGGTGAAAGTCAGTAAAGATACCGTTGCGAATAATTCGCTTGTTCTTTCCGAACTTGCTTGGGCGGAATACACTTATATCAAACTTGACGCGCCCGTGATCGCAATCGATTCCGAAGGGGTTGTAACGATTACCGATACCAACGAAGCAGGAGTTGCAGGCTACGTTGCAGGTTATTACGATAATAGCGGAAAACTTATTGCATCCGTTAATGTTGAAAACGGAAAGAAGATTGACGTTTCCGTGGTACAGAGCGGTGACTATAAGGTAAAACTTATGGCGAAAGCGGCGCAGGGTTCCGGTTATAGCGATTCCGACTGGTCCGCAAGCGTCGATTATACCGTCGTCAACGATGCCGGTGTACAGTATGATATGTTCTTAGCGGCAGATCAGGAAAGTCAGTATACCGATAAATTTGCGGTATGGGCAGTACAATCTGCATGGGGCTTAAGCGGAAATGTAGACGTTAGTACGGCGAAATATGACAACGGAACGATTACGATTACCTTCACTTCGTCGGGTACTTGCACATTCGGATTGCAGTTGAAGTATAAAAATACGCAGGGCGCTTCCGGTTGTTCGTTTGATATTGAAGCGTCTTCGGATATGAGTATTCAAATCGGCAATCCGATGCAGAGTAATGTTTCGCTTACAGCAAACGAATCGCAGTCGCTTACCTCTAAGGGTGATTACTTCTATTTACACGTCGATACCTCTAAAACCAGCGGCGGTACAATAACGGTAACGAACATTCAGTGGAACTAAGTCCTCCAATCCTCTGATGTTTGAAAGGCTTACTTTAGGCTGTTAAAGCAGAGGAGAACAGTGCGGTTCAATGTAACCGCACTGTTTTTATATCGATACCCCCCCCCGCATTCGCGGGGGGGGGTATTGCCAAACGAGGGGATACGCTTTCCTTTTAACTTGTTTGAAACGGTAAAGAATCTTGAAAATTTCATTTCTAACGTGAGCGGGATGAGTGGCAAAAAAAGACAACGGGCAAACACACGTTGTCTTTTTTAAATCCTGTCTCAGATCTGCGTTGAAGGGTATTAACAGTAAATCAGAATGAAAAGGGGATCATTTTTCAGCGGGGCATTTTTTCAAAAATTCTTCCAGGCAACGATTAAACGCTTGCGGAACGTCCATATTCGCACAATGTCCTGCGCCTTTCATGATGATTTTATCGCAATGCTCATATTCCGCCCATTCGTTTACGATTTCGATTTCCGCAGGAATATCGTGTTCGCCGCAACCGATCAATAATTCATAATGCCGTTGTTTCTTGGAGTATTGATTAACGAGTTTTTGCAGCCCTGCCAAATGCCGAAACGAACTTTTCTTGAATTGTATGTTCAAACGATAAAAGTCTTCTTGTGCTTCGCTCGTATAGGCAGAAATTTTTTTATTGGCTTTTGCAAACCATTTGATCGAAAACATTGCTTTCATCATCATTTTCATTTGACTTTTTGAATTCGCCTTTTGCTTGGAAACGTCAAATTGATTGATGTCGTAGCCGCCGAAACAGGTAAGCGATAATACTTTATTTTCGTATTTGTTGGCAAAGTCCTGTATAAAAACCGAACCCAACGAAACTCCGACAAAATGAGCGGCTGTAATGCCGTGTTTTTCAAAAATTTGGTTCATCCAGTCAGACATCATTTCAATTTTATCGCCTTTTTGTGCGTGAACGGAATTGCCGTGTCCTAAAATATCGACAGCCAGCAGATTATATTTGCCTGAAAAATATTCGAATTGTTTTGCAAACATACGATGATCTACGAATGCGGCATGAATAAAAACCAGCCATTCTTTGTTTGCAGTGTCGTCGATATAATAAGCAATCGGCGAATGTTCAAGATGTAAATGTTCCATATGACTTACTCCTTTATGTTTTTTAATAAGCGCTGATACCATTCGATATTGAATTTCATGAAATCGCGTCCGTATGACGCCGTTTGTAATTGATAATCGATAATATCGTTGTTTTGATTTTCGTTCAACAGAATTGCGCCTTCATTGCAGATTTTTTCTAAATCCGAATGCATTTTAATTAAATCTTCGATGTGGTTTTCAATCAGTTTGATACGGGTTTCTTGTTCGGCAAATCCCAAAAAGTATATTTTCGACAGTTCCGGATTCTTTGCGGCGCTGCTATCGATAGGGGTGTTTAACCAGGCGTGAAAATAGTTTTTTCCGCAATCGGTAATACTGTAAAATTTTTTCAGTTTGCCGTTTTCCGTTATTTCGCGAAGGGAAATATACCCGTTTCGCAATAATTTTTTAATAGCGGCTTGTATGCTGCCCATACTGCAACTGTACATTAAATTCAGCCCGTCGTTGATACGTTTCCGTATCTGGTAAATCGTTCGCGATTGGAGCAGTAATAAACCTAAAATAATATTTTCCATTTGTTTTCCTATATTACTAATAGTAACATATTACATTAAAATTGTCAACAGAAAATTGAAACTTTTTTATGAATAAATATTGGATCAATCACCGTCGTTTTAGAATGTGCGCTACGATCTTTGACAGAATAAGATGAGGGGGATCGTAACCGAAAATAAAATCCGAGATTTCGTTCGGAAATTTCGGATTATAGGGGGGATTCAATTAATTTTTTAAATGATATAGACATTATTTCATATTGAAACGCATAAACTCGCTGATTTCACACCAAGCCTGTTTACTCTCTTTCAAAAACGGAGTGAGGTACTGAAAGTCGTGCCACATTCCGTAATATTTCGTCATTTTGACTTTAACGCCGCCTTTTAGCGCTTTTTCATATAATATATCATTGTCACTTTCGGACGTTTCGGCTTCTCCGCATTGAATGAGCATTGGCGGAAAGCCGTTAAATTCGGCGTATGCGGGAGATAAATACATATCGTATGGCGAAGTATTCCCTATGTATTTGATTATCCGTCTTATATCTTTTTCATGTTCTTTGAAACTTTGATTTTTAGGTAAAGAATACAATGGATCTCTGTAACAGTTCTTTTCATAAGAACTGCCCGTTGCGGCAAGGTCGATACAGCAAGATACCGAGATAATTGCATCGGGCAGAAGAAAATTATTTTTGCGAAGTTTAAGGCATATCGACAACAGAACATTTGCACCGAAACTGTCGCCGACCGCTATTATTTTTTTGTTTTTAAGAACAGTTGAAATAAGATTTACATACGCAGTATAACATTCGTCATGTACAGACGGGTAAACAAGTTCTTCACCCGTTTTATAGTCGATAGAATAAACTTCCGCATTTGAAAGTTTGGATAGTTTTTCTGCGGCTTTTCTATACATACTATTTATTCTTTGGGTGCTGCCACCGCCGTGAAAATGCACGACTGCATAACGCTCGTTCGGTTTACTCGGCGATAAAACTTCAAATTTTGAGTCGCCGATATTTTTTATCTCAAACGCAAAACCTTTGGGCGGAGTGTATTTTTTATTTTTGAATTTTACCGAACAAGAAAGCGACAAATGATTTTTACGATATTTATAGGTGTATATTCTAATCAACGCTCCCGTTATTTTTGCACCCAAAGACATCATAATTCGGCGAGTCTCTTTTTCATATTTTTAACAAGCGGATTCATAATGAAATCGACAAGCATTCCCGACTTGATATAACTGTATACTTCGTGATAAAGTCCGTAAAATGCGCATTTGATGTCGCATAATTTGCTTGCGCCATATTTTTCAACGTACGTTTGGCGCAGAAAAAATCTTTTACCCGTAAGATTATCGAATTGAAATAAATCGTATTCGCGGTCTGCATACATAGAATTGAGAGGGTCGATAAATCCGCTTAATTTGTGTTTTTTATCAATCATGATATTCGCGATGTTAATATCTCCGTGTATGAGACAGGCTTCTGTAACTTCTTCCGAAAAAATAATATCAAATTTATTCCACGCAATACGCATGGTTTCTATAACTTTTTTCGGAAGTTCGCCTTTGAAATTCATTTCTTCCGCTTTGACTAATATTTCCTCTGCATACGGTTTATAGAAATCAAGCCAACGGTCGTAAGTAGGGCAGAGAGCATTTCCGAACTTCTCATTTTTACAACTATGAATACTGTGTAGAGCGGTCGTAACCTCATCTGCGAATTGCTTACGTTTTCGCTTGGATGACAAAAGCAAGCCGAGCGAAAAAATAGCATTGCCTCCTTCAATCAATTCCATTCCATAACAATCGATCGGAACTTCGTTGTCCGCTTTATGGAAAAACAGAACCATTGGAATTTTAACGGGACAATTTGCGGCAAGCAAATCAAGGTCGTGCGTTTCTTTTTCAAGCATATCGTTTGCTCTTAAAAACTTGACGACAATTTTTTTACCATCTTGAAAGACGATTTTGTATGCCCTGCCGAATGAACCGCCTCCGAGATATTTGACTTTTTTAACCGGTTGTCCGATTTGTTGTGATGCGATGAATTCCGCATATTGTTGAGCGATTTTTTTATCGAGAGCAATTGCTTTGATTCTTTCGACTTTCATAATTCCTCCTTATAAAAAAGCGTGTCCCGTTGAGAAACACGCCGTAAAACGCATCTCTCAATGTTGCGAACATCTTTTCCACGAAAAGGCAGAGAGTACGTTTTTGCCTAAGGTACTCCTTTCCGAGGATATTAAGATGTTCGCATAAGCAATATACCACACTTTCAGAGGAAATGTAACCTTTTCGTAAAATTTATACTTATTATCATGTTAAGGCATTTTAAGAAGACAATGTTTTTAATGTGTTTTATTGCCTATCATTTAAATCATAACTTTAATTGAAAATCTTAGTTTTTTAGTATAAAAAATAACGCAAGTTAAACACAGTTCAACTTACGTTTTTAAGTGGTGCACCTTCAGAGACTCGAACTCTGGGCCCAATGATTAAGAGTCATTTGCTCTACCAACTGAGCTAAAGGTGCGATTTTACCGCATTGTTGCGGCGATTGGTGGTCCATCCGAGATTCGAACTCGGGACACCTTGATTAAAAGTCAAGTGCTCTACCGACTGAGCTAATGGGCCGATTGGCTGGGGTGGCTGGATTTGAACCAACGAATGCCGGAATCAAAATCCGGTGCCTTAACCTCTTGGCTACACCCCATTGTGGGGCGGGCGACGAGAATCGAACTCACGACCTCCAGGGCCACAATCTGGCGCTCTAACCAACTGAGCTACACCCGCCATAAGTTTTTGGTGCGCCTGAAGAGATTCGAACTCCTGACACACGGCTTAGAAGGCCGTTGCTCTATCCACCTGAGCTACAGGCGCATTGCATAACTGCGCTTTGCACATCTCTTACACAGCGAAATTGGAGCGGGTGATGGGAATCGGACCCACGCGACCAGCTTGGAAGGCTGGGATTCTACCATTGAACTACACCCGCATT
>CAJUIR010000013.1 GCA_910586655.1 uncultured Christensenellaceae bacterium | reverse complement strand
CATAATGTTTTCCACCGTGCAAGCAACACCGTCTAAACTTACCGCTTTAACCGTATCGTCCAGACTTCCGTAGGAAATATAACCTATACTGTTCGTCGCGGTTGCAATGGTTGTCTTTACGCCGCCCGTCGAAGTGATTTCTGATACGACTTTATCGCTCGTTCCCGACAAATATTTTTCTATTTTCATAAGGTCGTCGAACGCCTTGCGCGTGCCGCTTCCAGCTTCCCTTCCGATTGCCGCGGTAATGGAAGAGTTGGGGATTGACGTGCCGTTTTCGTAAAGAGCTTTTACGTCCGCTTTGCTTACGTCCGTTATATCGCAACTCTTATTGACGATAAGCGCGATTCCGTCCATGCAGAGCGTATAACCTTTTACGCCCGTATCTTTTTCGGTCAAATCTCTTGAAGCCATACCGAAATCGTTTAATCCGTTTTGTACGTCTTTAATGCCCGTGCTCGAATCGGACTCATTGATTTTTATACGGATATCGTGCGTCTTTTCGTATTCCGCCGCAAGTTTTTCCATTATGGGTGTAACGGAAGACGAACCCGAAACGGTAATGCTTTCTTTTTTACTGCCGCAACCCGTCATTGCACCGAGTGTTCCGCATACCAACGTGGCAACGCAAAGCGCACTTGCCAAAATTTTGCCTACTTTTTTCATTTTGTTTCTCCTTGAATTTTTTATTTTTGTCGTTTGACAAGTATAGAATAGCAAGAAGAAGTAACAAAGTTAGTCAGTCAGTTGCAATAAATTTGTAAAATTAGATTATTTATTTGTCTTTCGACAGGGGGGTATATCGGAAAAAGCTGACGAATACTATTTAGCCGTGAATGTTTACCGTTTGCCTATCTTTCCGCACTCGGTCGGACAGTATTTGAAACGCTATGAGCGTGAATGGAAAATGAAAGAAGTTACCTGTCATGGCTTACGGCATACATATTGCAGTTTGCTTTTATCGCAGAACGTCCCGATACAAACAGTCAACAAGTATATGGGGCATAGCGATTCTACGGTTACGCTTAAAGTGTACAGCCACTTTATACCCGATACGCAAGATACGGCACTTAACGCGCTGAACAATATCACGGCATAAAAAAAGACCGAGAATTTATCTCGGTCGAGCCGTTGGCGTTCGCGGCGGGAATCGAACCCACAGTCTATCGCTTAGGAGGCGATTGCGTTATCCTATTACGCTACGCGAACACACGCAAAATATTTTATACCAATTATTATACCAATTCTATATTTAGTTGTCAAATCTATTGCAAAACAGCCATTTTAGCCCCGAAATGGGCTGTTTTTTCGTGCCCCGTGTGGATATAGTGAACCCTTAGGAGGGGTTTGTTATATCCATTTAACTACGGAAACGGCTGATATTATCTTAACTCATTTCAAATAAAATTGCAATTAATTTCCGGCAATATTTATCACCCCGCAGAAATTCTGCGGGGTTGTTTCAAATGAGTTTTCCGCCCTCTAAGCGGTATACGCGGTCTACAAGATCTAAAACCCGTTCATCATGCGTTACCATGACGGCGGCTTTCCCTTGTTTTTTTACTTCCATTCGGATCATTTCCACAACATGTCTGCCGCGTTCGCCGTCGAGGCTCGCAGTCGGTTCGTCGGCAAGGATCAAATCGGGATCGTTCACAAACGCTCTCGCGATCGCCACGCGCTGTTTTTGTCCGCCCGACATTTCAGACGGATATTGATTCCGACTTCCCGCAATATCCAACTCCGCAAGCATTTCGTCAATCTTCACCGTGTTTTTATATTTTTTATCCTGAAACATGACGAGTTGTTCCCTTGCTTTAAGATAGGGCAACAGTTGATGATTCTGAAAGATAAAGCCGAGGTGTTCGCGGCGGATTTTCGTCCATTCTTTTTTTGGCGCGCGGGTCAGATTTTTTCCCGCAATGATCACGCTGCCCGAATCGGGCGAAAGCAGCATTCCCGCGATCGTAAGCAACGTGCTTTTCCCCGAGCCGGACGGACCGACAATGGCGGCAAATTCACCTTCTTCTACGCTGAACGAAACTTTATCCAATACGGTATGCGTCTCCGCGCCGTCCCGAAACGATTTCGTGATTTCTTCCAACTGCAATACGGGTCCGCTCATTCTTTTCCCCCTCCTATCGCTTTCATCGGATCGACGCGCGAAATGTGCCATACCGAAGCCAGACTGCTTGCGATACAAATCAAGACAAACGCAAAAGAAACCAGACAGAAGTTTTCGATTTTCAAATAGAACGGCATCGTGGCAGGCAGCGCCGCGGAAACGGCAACGGTAAAAAGATTGGCTAAAATGACGCCGATCGCCGAAACGATACCCACCTGACCCGCTACAATCGCGGTAATGCGCCCCATCCCCATTCCGACGGCTTTCATCACACCGAATTGTTTCCGCTTTTGAATGGTCAAAATATAGTAAAACACCCCGATAATGGCAGCCGTGATCGCCATAAGCACCCACTCGATCGCCGTAATGGTTAAATTGATAATGCTGTATGACGGAATATGTTCCACTGTTTCCGACTTGGAAATAAGCAACGTCCCGTCTAAGTCGATCCCTCCGATATCTTTCCCTTTTAAAACTACGGTGTGATATACGGTTTGATAGGCGGGATTCAATAGCGTATTGATTTTATGATAGCAATCAAAGGAAATATAGCCGACGGAAGTATGTCCGTACATTTTATCCTTGACAAACCCAATCACCTGAAATTCCAAACCGGACGAAGAATCGTAAACGGCATCGCCGAGTTGAATCCCTTCCGATAAATAACTATCGTTTAATATAATGGGATTTTGCGCTTCCGTTTCAGACAACTGCACTCCCTTCCAAACGTCCGGTTCTAAAAAGCACCCCGGTTCGATGACGAAATACGTTACGTCGAGTTTTTCTTCATCTTCCTGTTTGGAAAGAAACATTCTGCGGATATTGAGCGGCGCAAGTTCGGAATTTGTTTGCGTTTGCAATTTCCGAAAGGTATCCTGATCGATTTCGGAATTGGTTATGATTTTGCCCGACGAATCGCCGAGCAAAAAATAATCGGCGTCCATATCCGCAATCCCCGATATGATCGAACGGCTCAGCCCTTCCACAAGTCCCGACAAAAATAGCACCATAAACATCAGTAATATGATCACAAGTTCAATCAATAAATATTTCTTTTTTTCGTGAAGTAATTCTTTCCACGCAAAACCCATACGCAAACCTCTGAAACGGGATACAAAATTCTATGCAGCCGCCGTTGATAAAAGACTCGTTTGAAGTATACGATCCCAAGCGTCTGAGTCGATTGTATTATAGTCATTGAAAAATTGCAACCGATTTTAACACCGTAAAATAAATGAGCCCCCGCAAATTCTTTTGCGGGGGCTGTCGAACAGAGTGCATGCAAGATTGACGGAGCAATGTCAGAACACATTCCAAACCCCTCCAACCTTGCCTATCATATTGAAATAAATCGAAACCGTCCGTTAAACGCTGATCTGTTTAACCGTCAAAGTCGTGTTCACGCCGCCGCCCAACGTAATGCCGACGGCAAGCAATGCCGACAATGCCATGTCGATCACGTCTCCCGCATTCAACGCAATGATGATACTTCCGCTGTAAAGGGAACTGACGCCGACCGACAACACGCGCGAAATAGACGCCTGAGGAATTGCCGTTCCGTTTCTGCGCACCGCCATGGTGACGGTCGTCCCCAGAGCCGCCGATACGTTGGTGAAGTAATTGATTTCATACACTCCTGCCGTTCCCACCGTAAGGCTGTTAGCGGGCGTATTCGTTACATTTTTTAACGGCATAGCGGACGGAAGCGGCAGTTGCGTGGTGCCGCCGATCGTCAAGTTAAGCGTTTGCGGAGTCGTATTGTATAAGCCGCCGTACGCGTTTAAATCGGCTATCCCCGTAGGACCGGTGGGACCCGTAGGACCGATCGCGCCGTCCGCGCCCGTAGCCCCCGTGGGACCGATCGCGCCGTCCGCGCCCGTAGCCCCCGTGGGACCGATCGCGCCGTCTGCTCCCGTAGGACCCGTTGGACCGATCGCGCCGTCCGCGCCCGTAGGACCCGTTGGACCGATCGCGCCGTCTGCGCCCGTAGGACCCGTTGGACCAATCGCGCCGTCCGCGCCCGTAGGACCCGTGGGACCAATCGCGCCGTCCGCGCCCGTAGCCCCCGTGGGACCCGTAGAACAGGTAACAAAAGGGCAAATTTTTATAAACTTCGATCGCCGTTCCCCCGCGGCGGTAAAAAACGATAACATATTTCAAGCATTAAAACTCCGTCGCGTTCGCCGACGGTAACCGATTCGATAAGACGAAGGCACATCCCCCGCGTTAGTTCGTTGCAAGAAAAGTATTGCTTCATCCGTTCGACGTATTTTTCTGCGCTGCAAATTTCGTTTCGGGAATGCGAGATCTGATTTTGCAACGTTTTGATTTCAGATTCGACGCCGCGCTTTTCGGCTTGATAATGCTCTAACAGTTGCGCGCATGATTCCCGAGAAAGACTGCCAAACACCTTTTCTTCAAACGCCGCGCAGATCAGCCGATCCAATTCTTCCAAACGCCGCTCATACGATTTTAACTGTTTTCGTGCAGCGTCGTCCCCCTTTCCCGTCTGCCGATCATACGCTCTGCAAAAGCGTTCCGATTCGCGTTTCTCGTCGATTTGCGATCCGCCGAGCATCGATTGCAACTCGTATTTTAATAGGCGCTCAACCGACGTTTCGGAAATTTTATGGGAAGAACAGTATTTCTTCCCCAGTTCCGAATAGGTGCGGCAGAGAAAGAAACTGCCGCTTTTAGAGCGCGGTGCAGTTTTATATTTAAGTTTTTTTCCGCAGTCGGCACAAACAAGCAAACCCGAAAAGAGATGCAAACAATTTTTTCGATCCGTTCGTCCGCGCGGGCAGGACGCGTTCATTTTCTGCACGCAATCCCATACTGTTTGCGAAACGATGGGTTCGTGTGCGTTTTCTTTAACGATTCTTTCGCTTAGAGGGACTGTGATGACGCGGCGGTTTTTATAGGAGACGTTGGTCGTTTTATGCTGTACGGTATGACCCAGATAAGTCGGATCGGACAAGATTTGCATGACGGTCTTTGCATTCCAAAAAGGCGAACATTTCCGATCCTGTTTTTTGCCGTCCGACCTTACGAAATAGACGGCAGGATTGGGCGTACCCTCGTCCGAAAGGATTTGCGCGATTTTACGATAAGAATTTCCTTGCAACCGTAAATCATATATCCGCACAACAACGTTTGCGGCAACACGGTCAATAACCGCCGTGCGCCGTTCATCCGTTCCCGCAAGATAGCCGTAAGGATAACTCCAACCCGTGTACTTTCCCGCACGTCGGCTTGCATCGAGTACTGCTCTGATTTTTTTACTGGTATTCGCCGCATGCCATTCGTTGAATACGTTCATAATCGGCATCATATCCATTGCGGTGCTGGTACGGTCGGAAGTATCCACGTGATCGCTGAGTGCAAGAAAGCGGATCCCGTAGGAAGGAAATATGTAATCGAGAAACTGCCCGATCTGAATGTAATTCCGTCCGAAACGAGACAAGTCTTTTACGACAATCGTATCAATCACGCCCGTTTTAGCGTCCTCTAACAGACGTTGGATTGCGGGGCGCTCGAAATTCGTGCCGGAATAGCCGTCGTCTGCATATTCCTTTGTAACCGTTCCGCCCTGTTCGGCAACGTATTTTCGGAGCATCATGCGCTGATGTTCGATCGACGCCGACTCTCCCGATTTTTCATCGTCTTTTGAAAGACGCATGTAGATCCCGATTTTATCTTTTTGCCCGAACATTTATTCCTTTTCCTGCTCCGGAACGGAAAGTCCCGCCTCTCTGCCTGCGCATTCTGCGGACAGTTCGGTTAATAAATCGATCAGATTTGTTTGCCCCGTAAACCGTCTTACTACAACAAACTGTTTTCCGTCTATCTGATACTCTTTTTGTAGAATCCCGTATTCGCCGTAATTTCGGCTGTTTGGCGCGGATTTCGGATTCGTTCTCGTTTCCCCCTGTCGGTTTGGTATCCGAATCCATTTTATGGAAACATTTAAAAATAAGTGAAGCGCCCGACGGTTTCGGCGTCGGGCGCTTTCAGGAAATATCAACAGACGTTATTATAACAAACAGGCGGACAAATTTTATCCGCCCGTTACAACCGATTGATTAAGCAAGTAATTGTTCGATATAACCTATTATAATATCCGAATCAGTCGTATCTGAAACTTCTAAATAATATTGATATCCTTTTGTTTCAAATTTGGCATAATCATTAAACCCATCGTTTCCCAAATAAACGTTAATGTCATCGATCAAAACTTCATTCACACACACTGTTTTATGTGTATTAAATAAATCAATTTCTGTAAGATTATCTGTAACGCCAATATTGACAATATAACCTGTATTCATATCTAAGATAGATTCCCTAAAACATATAATTTCATCCGTATTTTTAAGCCGATATAATCTATCTTCACATAATTCGGTTTCTGAATACCAATCTAAATACAGTATTTCATTCTTTTTTGTCGCGGAATAATCTTTTAATGTTATATTCGTTTCTTCTGTAATATAATCTTTCGCCGTTCGATACCTAACTTTCGGTTGGTTTCCAAGCACCAATAAACAAGTCATTAAAATGGCTAAGCCTATCAAGACGCAAGAGGCAAAAGAGATCACAATTTTTTTACGGCGAGATAAGGTTACAACGCCTCCGCGGTTGGAATTAACTTCGGTATCGTTTGCAAAGGTAACAGGCATTTCGCTGCTTTGGATTCTTGCCTGAATTTGTTTCCAGTTTTCTTCCTGCTGCGGCGTACTATCCCGTTCGATGTAGTTGTGAACTTTTTTCTCTCTCGACATAAAAAATTATTTTACCTTATTATGTAATCGAAACTCCGTACCCATTCTCAAACCAACTGTTTGTTACGTTAGAAGCGGTAGATGACACAGGTATGAACGCATAATCCATATCCGACCATCCCGTTGCAACTCTTAAATATGTATCGGTTCTGAAATTGCTGCTTCCGTTGTAATAGCGAATCGTATAATATCCGTAGCCAACATAAACATGGTTGGTTGAAATGTGATTTTTGATTAATAATTCATAATCATTCGTAACTGAAAAACTATAAATTTCCATCGCCTTACTAAACAACAATACGGGACGATTTGCATTAATTTCACCCAAATATCTGGAAGCACTGAATTTCGAAGAACTCGCAATCGTATTATATGCAACCGAATGATTTTTACCGTGGATATAAGAACTCAAACCGTCTAAACAGTCTTCTTCGGAAACACCTACGTCGTCTACGTTCGTTCTCATTAGCGTAAACAGTTCACGCATCAACGCGGGGATATAAGTTTTATCGTTTAACTTGTATTTTCCGGTTGCAGGGAAATAACTTGTAAAATTCGGAATCAAATCTTCGTGATATTTATCATGAAAACCAAGCACGATTGCCCCCGCCGCAGCGCCGCAGCCGTTGGGCAAATCACCGCTTAAATAATATAAGGGAACGCCATTTTTAGTTTCGGTATATTCGGTTTCACGATTCGTGAAAGTTATCTTTTCCGTAGTAACATTCGACGCATAGAGAGCAAACCCGTCGTCGGAATAAGTTTGTGCGTTCGCTCTGACGCAAGTGAGCGGAAACAGATTTGCGAACAGCAGTGCAATCAATAACACGAGCGCGAGGAGATAATTTTTTGCTTTTGTTTTCATGGTAAACTCCTTAGTATGTAATACCATATTTACCATGACGGGCGAGTTTTGTTTACTCGTCGTGATAATCTTTATCGATTTTACGCAACATGGTTTGAATGCGTTTATAAACAGTCGGTTTCTTCATGCCCGTAATTTTTGAAATATCCTCGTACGTTTTATCTTCGAAAAATTTCAGATAGAACAGCCGCTGGTCGAAAGGATCGAACTTTTTGATGGTTTCGTTCAGGAGCGAAACCTCTATTTTCGCATCGCTGATTTCATAGAACAGACGTTTTTGCTCGACCAGACTGTACGGAACGGTAACGCCTTTGTTGCGGTTAAAATCGTACGCAACATTCTGGGCAATTTTACATAGCCAGTTATAACTGTCTTTACTGGTATCTGCTGAGTGGATGTAAAGCATTGCTCTGAAATAAGTTTCTTGAATAATGTCGTTAACATCTTCGCGGTCGTAAGTATAGTTGAAAACTACGTATGTCAAATGATGATAAGTGAGTTTATACAACTTTTCAAAAGCATCTTTATCGCCCTTTTTAATCTTGGCGATTAAATGATTCACTTGATCGCACAAAATCGACATGCGTATTCCTCATTTGTATTTATTTTCAAGACGTTATTTCTTTGACGAGTTCTAACACCAATTTTCTTTGGTGATCCGTCATCCCTCTGAATTTTTGTATCAACAAATCTTCCTGCGCGCTGAGATATGCTTTTTCGTTCAACGAAACCAGTTCCGGCAATGAAATATCCAAAATTTCACAGATGCTGCTCAATGCGGTAATGGTGGGAACGGCTTTTTTATTGTACCAATTGTATACGGTATTGGAAGACAAATTCGCAAGTTCCGTCAGTTTGTAAACTGACAGCCCTTTCTTTTTCCGTTCTTCTGTAATTCTGTCTAAAATCTTCTGATAATTTACCATAAATCATCCTTGATTTTACATTATAATACAATTTTAAACAAATAGTAACCGAAATTCAATATATTGTAATGTTAAATTTAACGAATTATAATGTTGATTTTTTGAAAGCATTGAAAACATCTATTCGATACGTCTGATTTTGTTTTCCCTTACGTTACCTGTTCTGTTGCCCCCGTAGGGCCTGTTAAACCGTTTGCACCCGTAGCGCCGGTTGCACCCGCAGGACCTGCAATACCCGTAGGTCCGGTAGGTCCTGTTGCCCCGGTCACACCCGTAGCGCCGGTTGCACCTGCAGAACCTGCAATGCCCGTAGGTCCGGTAGGTCCTGTTGCACCGGTCACACCCGTAGCACCCGTAGCACCGGTTGCACCCGCAGGACCTGCAATGCCCGTAGGTCCGGTAGGTCCTGTTGCACCGGTCACACCCGTAGCACCCGTAGCACCGGTTGCACCCGCAGGACCTGCAATGCCCGTAGGTCCGGTAGGTCCTGTTGCACCTGTCACACCCGTAGCGCCCGTAGCGCCGGTCGTGCCAATGGGACCTGCAATACCCGTAGGTCCAATCGGTCCTGTTGCACCAGTCACACCCGTAGCACCCGTAGCGCCGGTTGCACCGGTCGCTCCTGTTGCGCCTGTGGGACCCGCTTCGCCCGGAACGCCTTGAATTCCTTGAACGCCCTGAGGTCCGGTAGGCCCCGTCGCACCGGTTGCGCCCATTGCGCCCGGAACGCCTTGAATCCCTTGAACGCCCTGCGGACCTGCGGGGCCCGTTGCGCCCGTCGGTCCTGTGGGCCCCGTGGGCCCCGTCGCACCGATCGGATCGGGATAATGAATCACTTTTGTAACCTTACACCGGCACGGACAGCAACCGCAAATACAGCAATGATTATGGTTTATCATAAATTTCCTCCTGTTTAAAAAAGTGCCGCAACGTTTTATGCGGCATCTTGGGACGGAACAAACCGTCCTATTTTATCATAGTTATAAAATAGGAAAAGAGGTTCCTGCTTTTATGAAAATATCATTGTGTATGATCGTGAAAAACGAAGAAGAAGTGCTTGCGCGGTGTTTGGAGAGCGTTCAACCGCTTGTAGACGAACTGATCATTGTCGATACGGGTTCGGATGACGAAACGATAACGATTGCTCGGAACTACACGGATTTGATTTATCAAATCCCGTGGGAAGACGATTTTGCAAAAGCGCGTAATTTCGCGTTTTCCAAAGCAACGGGAGATTATATCATGTGGCTGGATGCCGACGATTCTATTTCGCCCGAAAACGCCAAGCGTTTTCATGCGCTGAAAAATATCCTTTTAAAAGAATCGCCCGATATGGTCATGTGTCCATACGACACAGCGTTTGACGGCGATACTCCCCTTTTTACCTTTTACCGCGAACGATTAGTCAAAAACGGCGCGGGATTGAAATGGCAAGGCAGAGTACACGAATGCATTGCTCCGCACGGAAAAGTCATCCGTTCCGAGTTCCGTGTATTTCATCTCGGGAGCGAAAAGGAACGCGGAAGACGCAATTTGCATATTTACCAGAAATGGGCGGGAGAAGAACCGCTCGGCCCGCGCGATCAGTTTTATTACGGACGCGAACTGTACTATCACAGACTTTATACCGAATCGATTTCCGTACTCGAAGAAATGTTAGAGGGCAAAGGCTGGTACGTGAACAAGATCGAAGCATGTAAAATACTTTCCGCCTGTTATTTTGCAAAGGGATTTTCCGAAAAAGCAAAAACCGCGTTATTCCGCAGTTTTTGTTACGGTGAACCGCGCGCGTCCGTCTGCTGCGAAATTGCAAAACGGTTTCAACAAGAAAACCTCTATGGGGAAGCAGTCTATTGGTATGAAGCAGCGTTGAATTGTAGAGATCATTCCTCCGAAGGCGATTTTGAAGAACCAGAATCGCGCGGATTCGTCCCTTATTTGGAACTGGTTTGTTGTTATTACGCGCTTGGGAATACCGAAAAAGCGGTATTTTACCATAAAAAAACGGAGCGGCTCTTTCCGAACCACTCCGCAGTTATCTTTAACAAACAATTTTTTATCGACAAAGGTTTGATCAGTCCTTAATATTCATATTTCATGGAAATGTTGGAGAGCCTTTATTCCAGTCCTCTTTATGCCATAATATCGATTCCCACGATTTTTTGTTCCGTGAAAACGGCTGGACGGAATTCTTAACCTTCGATCAATGTCAAGCGAATCGTTGTGCCCGACCCTGCTTCCATACTGAATTTATATTCGCAGTTGTAAAAATAAATCGTCAATACGTCGTCTTTAATTTCATAGGAACCGGATACTCCTCCGACGATCAACGAGTATTTATGAATTGCTCTCGTAAAAGACATATAACCGTCGCGCGTCGCAAACATATCGTGCTGTACGCCTTCATAATCCCAATGATAGGGCAGCCCGCCGTACGGATCGTAAAGTGTAAAAGTACCGGCGTTCAAATTAACCGTAACGATCGCCGCTTTGTTGCCGTCAGCGCGAACCAACCGAAGAGAGTTGTCGCTGCTGTCGATCGTATACGACAAATAAACTCCGTTGATTTCCGCACAGGCATTATCGTACAGCAGAATGGTATCGATCGCGTCCCCGTCCATTGCGTTAAGAATCGCGTTCTTTCCTGTTTCCGATTCGGGTGCCGTCTTGATAATATTTAACGTATTTTGGCTGATCGTTAACGCCATTCCTTCTTCGATTTCACAGGTAAGCGTATAAATCAAATTTCCGGGAACTAATTCGACAGGACCGCCTTGGTTACCGCCTCCGGTGTTGTCGTCGCCGCCTTGGTTACCGCCTCCGGTGTTGTCGTCGCCGCCTTGGTTGCCGTCTCCGGTGTTGTCGTCACCGCCTTGGTTACCGCCTCCGGTGTTGTCGTCACCGCCTTGGTTACCGTCTCCGGTGTTATCGTCGCCGCCTTGGTTGCCGCCTCCGATATTATCTTCGTTCTGATTGCCGCCGACATCGCCCGAACCGCCTGTTACGGGAAAGATAGACAGATCACATGCTGCAAAAGCAAACAGCATACACACTGCCGCAACAAGTAAAAACAATCCCTTCCAAATTTTTCCGAATTTTTTCATAATTTTCTCCTCAAAATCCTGTCAATCAATACAAGCGCAAACATCAATCAATTATTTTTACTCCCACTCAATCGTTGCGGGAGGTTTGCTTGTAATATCATATACAATTCGGTTAGCATGTTTCACTTCGTTCGTGATTCTTCCCGAAATCGTTTCCAGCACGTCAAACGGAATTCTCGCCCAGTCCGCAGTCATAGCGTCTACGCTGGTTACCGCGCGGAGCGCGATGACGTTTTCATACGTTCTGAAATCGCCCTGCACACCCACCGTTTTACTGTTTGTAATGACGGCAAAATATTGCCAGATCTCACGGTTTAAATCTGCTTTGGCAATTTCGTCGCGGAAGATATAGTCCGCATCGCGCAGTGTCTCCAATTTTTCCCGCGTCACTTCACCCATGATACGGATCGCAAGTCCGGGTCCGGGGAAAGGCTGACGCTGTACGACGTTTTCGGGAAGCCCCAATTCCGTACCGACTCTGCGCACTTCGTCCTTAAATAAATCGCGCAGAGGTTCGACGATCTCCTGAAAGTCGACGACGGAAGGAAGCCCTCCTACATTATGGTGGGATTTGATCACCGCGCTTTTGCCCTTGCCGCTCTCAATCACGTCGGGATAAATGGTTCCCTGAACCAAAAAATCCACCGCACCGATTTTCTTTGCTTCTTCTTCAAATACTTTTATGAACTCCGAGCCGATGATTTTGCGCTTTGCTTCGGGTTCGGATACGCCTTCCAACTTGCTCAAAAACCGCTCGCCGGCGTCTGCCTTGATCAGATTCATCCCGAGTTTATCGCGGAAAACTTCCATGACCTCCTCGGCTTCATACTTGCGCAAAAGACCGTGATCGACAAATACGCAGGTCAGTTGACTGCCCACCGCTTTATGAATGAGCGTTGCCGCAACGGCGGAATCGACACCGCCCGACATTGCGCAAAGCACTTTTTTATTCCCGATTTTTTCTTTTAACAGCGCGACTTGTTCGGAAACGAAATTTGCCATCGTCCAATCGCCCTTTGCGCCGCAAACGGCATACAGGAAGTTTTCGAGAAGTTTATTCCCGTACTGCGAATGCACTACTTCGGGGTGAAACTGTACGCCGTATATTTTCTTTTCTACATTTCCGAACGCCGTAAACGGACACGTTTCGGTCGATGCAAGTACTTCGAATCCTTGCGGAAGAGCGGTAACGCGGTCGGTATGGCTCATCCAGCAAATGCTCGTATTCGGAATCCCTTCGGAAATCGGGCTGTCTTTTACAAAAGAAAATTCCCGCTTTCCGTATTCGCTTGTTTCGGCATGTTCCACCTTACCGCCGAGCAAATAAGGGATCAGTTGCGCGCCGTAACAAATCCCGAGTACGGGAATTCCGAGCGTAAAAATCTCGGCGGAAACGTGCGGCGCATCCTCGCCGTATACGCTGTTCGGTCCGCCCGTAAAAATGATGCCGATGGGCGCGTATTCCCTAATGTCTTCAACCGTCATATCGCAGGGCTTTAAATCGCAATAGACTTTTAAATCGCGCACGCGCCGCGCGATCAGTTGGTTATACTGTCCGCCGAAATCGAGGACAAGCACTCTTTGGTGTTGCATAAATTCTCCTCTATACGAAAACGCCCGTAGGGGGCGTTTTAAAAATCTTAATTTCTTGCCGAATAGTTAGGCGCTTCTTTACTGATGGAAATGTCGTGCGGATGGCTTTCCAAAAGTCCTGCGTTGGTGATGCGGATAAATTCCGAATTTTTACGGAGTTCTTCGATATTGGCTTTTCCGCAATATCCCATACCCGAACGCAAACCGCCCTTCATCTGATAGATCATATCCGATACGCTTCCGCGGAAAGGAACTCTTCCCTCTACGCCCTCGGGTACAAACTTCTTCGAATTTTCCTGAAAATAACGGTCTTTCGAGCCCGCCGCCATTGCGGAAAGAGACCCCATTCCTCTGTACACTTTAAAACTTCTTCCCTGATACAATTCGATTTCGCCGGGGCTTTCGGTCGTTCCCGCAAGCATAGAGCCGATCATGACCGCGCTGCCGCCTGCCGCCAGGGCTTTTACAATGTCGCCCGAATATTTGATCCCGCCGTCCGCGATGATCCGTTTGCCCAATTTATCCGCCGCTTCGGCGCAGTCCATGACCGCAGTGAGTTGCGGAACGCCGATTCCAGCCACCACGCGCGTAGTGCAAATGGACCCGGGACCGATCCCCACTTTTACGACGTCGGCGCCCGCCTCGATCAGCGCTTTGGTCGCCGCGGCAGTTGCAACGTTTCCTGCGATCAGCGGAATTTTGGGATATTTCGTTTTAATTTCCGAAACTTTTTTCAGCACCATTGCCGAATGGCCGTGCGCCGTATCGATTGCGATGATATCTACTTTCGATTCGACGAGCGCGGCAACGCGATCCATTGTATTAGGCGCAGTTCCTACCGCCGCGCCGGCAAGCAACCTGCCGTTCTTGTCGCGCGCGGAATTGGGATATTGAATACTTTTTTCAATATCTTTGATCGTGATCAAACCTTTCAGGTAACCGTCTTTATCAACGATGGGAAGTTTCTCAATCCTGTGTTTCCCGAGAATTTTTTGCGCGTCCGCAAGCGACGTTCCGACAGGCGCGGTAACGAGGTTGTCCTTCGTCATCACGTTTTCAATCGTCTGTTCGAAATCCGTCTCGAAACGCAGATCGCGATTCGTCAGAATGCCGACGAGTTTTCCCTCTTTCGTAATGGGCACGCCGCTGATGCGGTAACGCTCCATCAGCGAAATCGCGTCTTTGACCAGATGCTGAGGTTCGAGATAGAACGGATCGGTAATGACGCCGTGTTCGCTACGTTTTACTTTATCGACCTCTTTCGCCTGTTCCTCGATGCTCATATTTTTATGAATGATCCCCATTCCGCCTTCGCGCGCCATGGCGATCGCAAGACGGCTTTCTGTAACCGTATCCATTGCGGCGGAAATGATAGGAATATTCAGCGAAATCCCCTTCGTAAGCACCGTACTCAGATCCACTTCCGAAGGCATTACGGAAGATGCCTGCGGAATGAGAAGCACGTCGTCAAACGTTAATCCTTCTTTTAAAATTTTACTCATAAATACTCCTCTCAATCGGATGGATAAGCACCCTCTAATAATTCATTCAGAAATTTCAAAATATAACGGTAATCCGCCGTTTCTTTGTCAAAATCTTTTTCCGCGTCCACGACGTACGGAATCAGAACTTCACAGAACTTGCTGTTTTTATCGGCGATCGCTTCGGTTGCAAGCGCAACGACAGGATTTCCGATCGGGAAACTCGGATCCGTTTCCTTAATGGCGAATTGGCAGATGCCCTCCCAATCGCTTTCCGCGGACAGACGGTATTTGACCCGAACGGCTTCGGCGCAGAGGTAACTGCGGTAATTGATTTTAACGCCTTCGGTCAGTTGAATGGCGTCCTGCTCGTTACAAAAACTTTCAAATTCCTCATCGGCATATAACAACTCAAACCGTTTTTCGGCTTTTTTGTCATCCTTCGCATTTGCGGACACTATAAACGAACGCGCAAGATAGGACAACTCGCCCGAACGCTGATATTCCTGATACGCATAGTCTCCGCTGATACTGTCCAGTCCGAGAGAAAAAGTAAATTTCATCATTGTCGCGGGCGCCCAAAGAGACATCAAACCGAATATGGCAACCAGCGCAACAATGGTTGCGCCGAGCGTGATCAATGCGGTTTTGAGAATAAGTTTCTTCATCGGTAACCCGTAAAAATAAATGACTGTGTATAATTTTATACATTCTATCACAACCCGAGAAAAAATGCAACAAATTGTACAAAAAAAGTCATGGAAACTCTTTTATCGTCATATCCATAATACATGAAGAAACCAATTTCCGCATTTCTGTTGATTCTATCCATGCTCCCCGCCCTGACCGCTTGCGGCGGCTACGATTATTCCGCGCATATCTCGGAAGCAAAAAGCGATTTGTTCTGCGCGGAAACGGACGAATTTACCGTCACCGTTTCCTGCGTTTCACGCGAATACCCTTACGTCGCCGACGGAATTACCTGTCCGATGAACAGCGTAATGGAAGTTTCGCTCGTACCCGCAAAATCGCAAATCTGCGATTACGAGGTGTATCTCCTCGGCGAAACAACTTGGGGCGGCGAAACCAGTTTCCGCACCTATGCAGGCGATTATTTTTACAGCGAGAGTGTGCGCAAATTCCCCGAAGGAAGCGTTACCGTGCAAATCAAATGGGAAGACGAAACACGGGAACTGACCGCGACTTCGGTAAAAAACGAAAAGACGCTCTCCGTAAACGAGATTTTGGAATATGCGATAAAAGCGGAAAAGGAAACCGTCAAACAAATGACGCGCGACGGAAACTTTCTCGGCGAGTTTTATATTCGACTGCTCCGCAGAAATATCAACTACTATTACGTCGGCATCACCGATCTCAACGGAACCACCGTATCGCTTCTGCTTGACAGCGAAACAGGCGAAGTGCTTGCAAAAAGAGGCGGCTGATTTTAAATTCTTTCTAATCGGACAATAAAAAACCGCGCACAAAATGTGCGCGGTTTTTTAATTCATGTATTGAGTCAGAATGCTGTTCTGAACGTAGAGATACTCGTCTTTAAGATACGTTCTGTCGCCGTCTTCTTCGAAATATCGGCTCGTCTTTTGATACGCGTCCGCAAAGTCTTCTTTCCAATCGCTGCCGAACGCTTCCCGATATTTTAACGCCGAAATCCCTTCGCGCGTGCGCAGCGCAAGCATTACAAACTCGAACTTCGCGTCTTCTCCGTCCACCGGCGCATTGTCGATGACGGGTAAAAAGCCCGAAAGAATACATTTGATGTATTCGTCTAAATTAAGCGTATTTGTAAACCGCCGCCCGAACAAAAATGAACTTGCCGAAACGCCGAACCCGATGTACTCACCCCGTCTCCAATAGTTTAAATTGTGTCTGCTCTCAAATCCGGAAAACGCAAAATTGGAAACTTCGTAGCGCTCGTAGCCTTTGTCTTTTAACAGTTCGTACCCGTACGCATACAATTCGGCAACCTCATCCGCATCGGGCAGTTCGCCGTTTAAATAATCGCTGTAAATGGGCGTGCCGTCTTCCGGCGTTAACGCATACATCGAAATATGCTTTGCGCCGCTCCCCGCCGCGATTTCCACCGTCTTTCTTACGTCCTCTTTGGTTTGACCCTTTAACCCCAGCATGATATCCGTCGAAAAGTTTTCGCCTTTCAACAGCGACGTACAGTACAAATAATCGCGCACGTTATGGATCCGTCCCAAATTTTCGAGTTGCCCGTCGATCGCAGTCTGCAACCCGATGGAAAAACGGTTGATTCCCGCACGCTTGTAAGTCGCAATTTTATCTTCATTCACCGTACCGGGATTCATCTCGATCGTAATTTCGGGATCGGGCGACAAATTCAGGCACTGTTTGATTTTTTTCATCGCGCCGTAAATAAACTTCGCATCGATCACGGAGGGCGTTCCTCCGCCGAAATAGACGGTATCGAAAGTCAAGTCTTTGAGTTCTTTCCCGCGCATTTCGATTTCTTTGTACAGGCACGCCATATATGCCTCGGCAAAATTGAGACGGTTGGGAAAGGAAGTAAAATCGCAATAGGTGCATTTGTGTTTGCAAAACGGTATATGGAGATAAATTCCCGCCATCTCATTCGCCCTCCCAAATATATTTTTCCAACGGAACGTAACCCTTTACGACCTCCACGCCCTCGGCGCGCAGCAGTTCGGCTTGTCGGTCCAAACCGCCGAACGCAAATGCAGGAGCAAGCCTTCCTTCTCTGTTTACCACCCTGTGGCACGGAATGACGCCCGGTTTCGGGTTGCGGTGCAGCGCGTTTCCCACCTGCCGCGCGGCGCGCGGATGTCCGACGGCTCGCGCGATCATCCCGTAAGTGACCACTTTCCCCTCGGGGATCGCGGTCAAATAACGATAAACTTTCTGAGAGAAACTTTCTTCCATACCGTTAAGATCCGTACATGATTTTCTCGCTCGAAAGCATTTTCGTGATCACGAAAACCAAAAGTGCCGTATAAACGAGATTGATCCCTACCGATACCAGCGATTGCCATACGGAAGTCTGGAACAAAAGGATATTCTGCATACAGACAACCGAATTCAATACGGGAATGGCAACCGCCCATGCTCCGATCCCCGGAACAAACGAGGTAACGAGGGAAATCAACATGATCAGGATCATGATGACGCTTGTATAAGCGGACGCCTCTTTCACAGATCTGGAATATGCGGAAACCACCGAAATCAGCGAAGTGATCAGCGGCACCACGCTGAGAATCAAGAGGAAGATGAGCAGATAACTTAAAAATCCGAATCCGCCTATCACGCTTCCCACCGAGGCGCCCATCAGTTTGGGCATGGAAAGCGATACGCCGATAAAACTCGAAGCCGCGCCGAGCGCCGCAACGCAACTGAGCGGAACGATCTTGCCGAGCGCGACGTGAGAACGCTTGACGCTCGTGACCAGAATCGTAGCGAGCGTACCGCGTTCCTTTTCGCCCGCAACCGATTCGAGCGTAATGCTCATGCAAGCGGAAAAGATAAACACGACGACGATAAAAGGCAATATGCCGCTCATCATGGCTTTGGGAATTTCGTCGGGATCGGTAAAATCGTATATCTTCGCTTCGCCGTTCACGTCGAATTTATTTGCAAGACTCGATTCGTACGCATTTAAATACTGCGTCGCAATCGTATAAAACGAATAACTTGCTTCGTCGCCCGAGCGGTAGTAAATTTCCACCTGCGGGGCTTTTTTCTCCGCCGAAGGAACGTATGCGGCGACTTCGTCGTCGAAATTTTCGGAAAAAACAATCAGCGCGGTTTTCTTGCCGGCGTTCACTTCTTCCTTGGCGGCTTCAAGATCCGCCGCCTCGCTGAACACGAGATCTTTCCCGATCGCTTGTTCGAGTTTTCCCGTAATTTGCGATTCTCCGTACACCGCAACGTCGTAGGTGAAATCCTTTTTCCCGTCGTCCCAGATGACGTCGCCCAGCACGGAATAAATCAAATAGATGATGACCCCCGGAAGCAACAGCGTAACGATCAGACGGGGATCGTGAAAAAAGCGGTGAAACTCTTTTTTCATAAGCGCAATCAGTTTCATACTTCCGCCCCCTTTATTCCGCGGTAAATTTCAAAAAAGGTTTCTTCGAGCGTCTTCCCGCCGCAAACTTCAGCAAGCGTTCCGTCCGCCGCCATTTTACCGTCAATCACGATTCCGACACGGTCGCACAGTTTTTCCACTAACGAAAAGATATGCGTAGACAATATAATGCTTTTGCCCATGGCTTTGAGTTCGATCAGGAAATCCGTCACCACCTTCGCCGTGATCACGTCCAGCCCGTTGGTCGGCTCGTCGAAAATAACGACTTCCGGATCGTGTACGATAGCGATGACGAGCGAAACTTTTTGTTTCATGCCCGTCGATAAATCTTTCACGCGGACGTTGGCAAAACGATCGATCCCGAAACGGGAAAACAGTTCGCTCTTCCGCGCTTTCAAAGTTTCTTTCCCGATGCCGTGCATCCCGCCGAAAAAATCGAACAGATAGTCGGGCGTAAAAAATCCTTCGAGTTTCAGTTCGCCCGTCATGAATCCGATTTTATCGCGCACCTGCTGCGGCTGTTTCACAATCGAATGCCCGCAAATGAACGCGTCGCCAGCGTCGGGTTTGATGAGAGTGGAAAGCATTCTGAGCGTTGTGGTTTTGCCCGCGCCGTTCGGACCCAACAGTCCGTAAATTTCTCCTTTCCGCGCGGAAAAAGAAAGTCCGTTCACCGCGATTTTGCGTTTTAACGCCGTTTTTTCGGTCTTCTGCTGTTTACGGGTCAGGGTAAAACTTTTTTTCAACCCATCCGCGTTTATAATGCCGCCGTCGAATAAATTATCTTCCATATTATTTATCCTTGTTGGTTTTTAAAATTTCCATGAACACTTCGCTGGGCACTTCTACCGTGCCCACCTGCCGCATCCGCTTTTTCCCTTCCTTCTGTTTTTCAAGCAACTTTTTCTTGCGTGTGATATCGCCCCCGTAACACTTTGCGAGAACGTCTTTTCTGACCGCTTTTACCGTTTCGCGCGCGATGATCTTTCCGCCGATCGCCGCTTGCACGGGAATTTCAAACAGTTGGCGCGGAATGGCTTCTTTCAGATTTTCACAGAGCGTTCTGCCGCGCGCGTAGGCGCGTTCCTCGTGAACGATGGTCGAAAGCGCGTCGCAGACGTCGCCGTTCAATAAAATATCGAGTTTCACGAGTTTGCTCTTTTCGTAGCCCGAAACTTCGTAATCGAAACTTGCGTAACCCTTGGTTCTCGATTTCAACTCGTCGAAAAAGTCGTAGACGATTTCATTGAGCGGTAAACGGTATTCCAGTTTTACGCGCCGCGCGTCCAGATAGGTCATATCCTTGAATATCCCGCGCTTGTCCTGACACAGATCCATGATCTGCCCCAGATAGTCGGGCGGCGTATAAATTTCCGCTTTTACAATGGGTTCTTCCATACTTTCGATGTCGGAAGGAGGCGGAAGATGCGAAGGGTTGTCAACGTAAAGTTCGCTGCCGTCCGTCTTGTGTACGAGATAGGAAACGGAAGGCGCCGTCGTAATGATTTCGAGATTGAATTCGCGTTCGATGCGCTCCTGCACGATCTCCATATGCAGCAGCCCCAAAAAGCCGCAACGGAACCCGAAGCCGAGCGCAACCGAATTATCGGGTTCGAAAACGAGCGATGCGTCGTTGAGTTTGAGTTTGAGAATCGCTTCTTTCAGATCCAAAAACTTACTGCCGTCAAGCGGATAGATCCCGCAGAATACGACGGGCTGAACGGCTTTATATCCGGGGAGAGGTTCTTTTGCAGGCGCAAGCGCGTTGGTGACCGTATCCCCCACCGCCACGTCCTGAATTGATTTAATGCTTGCCGCAATGTATCCGACTTCGCCTGCGGCAAGCGTTTGTTTAGGCTGTAAATGCGGCGCAAACGCACCTACTTCGGTCACGTCGTACGTGCGCTCGGACAAAAATGTTTTAATTTTATCGCCCACTTTAACGGCGCCGTCTTTGACGCGCACGAATAAAATCACGCCTTTATAGTTATCGTAATAACTGTCGAAAATCAATGCTTTGAGGGGCGCCTCGGTATCGCCGTCGGGCGGCGGGACCGTCTTGACGACCGCCTCTAAAATATCGCGGATATTCGTTCCCTCTTTCGCCGATACGCAGGGCGCGCAGGACGCGTCCAATCCGATCACTTCCTCGATTTCCGCTTTGGTTTCGTCGACACGCGCAGACTGCAAATCGATCTTATTGATGACGGGTACGATTTCGAGATTGTTTTCCAGCGCAAGATAGACGTTTGCAAGCGTCTGCGCCTCGACCCCCTGCGTCGCATCCACCACCAGAATGGCGCCTTCGCACGCCGCGAGCGAACGGCTGACTTCGTAAGTAAAGTCCACGTGACCGGGGGTATCGATGAGATTCAATTCGTATTCCGCGCCGTCGAGCGCGGTATAATACATGCGCACGGGCGTCAGTTTGATCGTAATGCCGCGCTCCCGCTCGATCTCCATACTGTCGAGCAGTTGCTCCTCCATATCGCGTTTACTCACCTGACCCGTCAGTTCCATAATGCGGTCTGCAATGGTGCTTTTTCCGTGGTCGATATGCGCGATGATACAAAAATTTCTTAAATTCCGATTGGGTTTCGCCATAAATCTTCTTTCCTTTCGCAAATAATTATAATAATATTTCCAAAATTTTGCAACACTTATTGCAATTCTCTTTCCGTTTTGCTAAAATATTTGCATGCAAAATTCATTTTTAACGAAGACCCCGATCGCACACCGCGGTCTGCACGATGCGAACAGACCGGAAAATTCTTTTGCCGCTTTTCAGGCGGCGATCGAAAAGGGATACGCCATTGAAACGGACGTCCGTATTTCCAAGGATCACCGTCTTATTATCTTTCACGACGATTCGCTCTTGCGCATGACGGGCTTGAATCAAGCCGCGGAAAATCTGACCGCGAACGAACTCTCCATGCTTCGGCTTGGCGGTTCGCGTGAAAAGATCCCGCTGTTTTCCGAATTCCTCGAAGCAGTCGGCGGAAAGACGCCGCTGCTCATCGAAATCAAAAACGTACCCAACATCGACACAAAAGAATTTATCGCACAAATTTCAAACGCGCTCGAAGGATATTCGGGCGAATACGCCGTGCAAAGTTTTGTTCCGTTTTACGTGCAAGAAATGAAAAAACGCCGTCCCGACGTCCCCTGCGGAATTCTGGGAACCGCGCAATCCTCGAAAGAAGATTTCAACGGTTCGCCGCTGTGGAGGATCAAAGCCCGCGTCATCAAAAATATGAGTTTCAACAAACGGATCAAACCCGACTTTATCAGTTACCACGCGCCCGACTATCCGCAGAAATCGACGGAAAAATTTAAAGGCATCAAACTTGCGTGGACGGTTCGCTCGGTGACCGAAGAAAAAGCGGCACGAAACTTTGCGGATAATATTATTTTTGAAAATTATCTGCCAAAACGGTAACATTATGCTGAAACTTCTTTCTCAAAAACTACGTTTTCTTTTTCCCGCTCTTTTGATGCTGCTTGCCGCGGCGATGCTGTTTTCCGCGTGCAAACATGACGGGAGTCAATCATACGTCCAAAAACTCGACTATTCCGAAAGTCTTGAAAAAATCGATCAGCCCGACCAAGGCTTTTACCGCCCGATTTATGTTCGTATGACTCCGGACGGGATTTCATACAACAAAAACATTATTTCCGACCAAACGAGGCTGTATCATCTGCGTACCGACATCAGTGCGTTTTCCCAAAACGGTGGCGGCGAAGACGCTCCCCTTTCCGAAGCAGCGCTCTCGGGGTTACGCGAATGTTTGGATTATTTCAGGGAACGCGATAAAAACGCAGTCGTGCGTTTTGCCTACGACGCCAATTACGGCGGCAAAGCCAACGCCGAGCCAGATATGGAATTATTGATTGCGCACACCGAACAATTCTGCGCCGTACTGAAAGAGTATCCTTCGGTCATTACCGCCGTGGAAGCAGGGATGTTCGGTCCGTGGGGAGAAATGCATACGAGCAAAATTGCAACGCCGCAGAATATCGCGCGGCTGACAGACACTCTTCTGCAACACGCGCAGGGGCTGCCCGTGTTGGTGCGCACGCCTAAAATGATATACGATTATCTCGGAATTTCCGCCTCGGAAATCGAAAACCCCGATTACCGCATTCCCGAAAAAGCCTACCGCTTGGGCATCTTCAACGACGGATATTTGGGTTCTTCCAGCGATTTAGGCACTTATTCCGACCGCGAACGCGACATTGCCTTTTTGAGCAAACAGACCGCGCATTTGCCGTACGGCGGCGAAGTAGTCGTGCCCGATTCTTCTCTGCACGATATCGATACCTGCCTCCCCGAAATGTACCGCATTCATTTGAGTTACCTCAATTTGGAATGGAACAATCAGGTCATCGAAAAATGGAAGCATTCGACGGTAAGCCCCGAATGCGCAGGAGCGGAAACAATTTATCACGGCAGGACGGCGTTCGAGTATATTCAGAATCACATGGGTTATCGGTTCGTACTCAAAAATTCCGTATTCGAATATGCGGAAACCTGCGAAAATTTGAACATTGATCTGACGTTCGAAAACGTAGGTTTCGGAAATTTGAACAAACCTAAAAAAGCCAAAATCTTAATCGTAAACGAGAACGGCGAAACGATCGAAGAACATCCGATTGCGGATTTTAACGGCGCAACCGAAATACAAGCAAAGATTTCCCCCCGTCTGTCGAGCGGAACGTACCATGTGTATTTACAATTATTCGGAGATATGCTGAATGGCGAACCGCGGTACACTGTGCAATTTGCAAATAACGGAATTTATCATACAGACTTAAACGCCAATCGACTTGGAACAATCACCGTTTTGACTTAATTTTATTTGGAAAGTTTAAAAGCGACTGCCTGACGGCAGTCGCTTTTTTCATTCGGATGAAATTTGAAAAACGTCGGAACCGAGAAGGGTAAGATACCAGACGGAGTTTTCGTTA
>CAJUIR010000012.1 GCA_910586655.1 uncultured Christensenellaceae bacterium | reverse complement strand
ATAAGACACCACGGACATCTATTCATAATTTTCTCCGCTAAATTACTGTTTATCGTACAATCATTATAGCAAAAACAAAATATTTAATCAAGCAAACCGTAAGGCACTCCGAGATGTTTTCCGAAGTGCCTTTTGTTTTATTTGGTAAAATTGCCTTGTTCATCACGCTTTTGCGTTTGCCACGCCGTAGGAATTGGCGGTTTAGGCAATATATTTTTAATGGGTATTCTCACGCCAAAACATTCATATAAAAGGAAAAGTACGAACTCACTTTGACGTGTGTTCGTACAATTCGCTTCTGGCGGAAATCAATTCGTACAATCGACCGAGCGAAAAATCTTTCCCTGTTTCCGATCGAAACACTTCTTCGTTAAAACAACTGTCCGTACCCAGATGACAGGCGGGACCTGCTTTGATTACTTCAATCCATAGCGCATCTCTGTCGCAATCGGTTTTGATAGAAACGACCTCTTGAACGTTTCCGGAGGTTTCTCCCTTGCGCCAAAGCATACTTCTCGAACGCGAATAAAAACACGTCTTCCCTTCCCTCAGCGTAATTTGCAGACTCTCGGCGTTCATATACGCCACCGTCAAAACTTTTTTGCTGTAAAAATCGGTGACGACGGCGGGAATCAGCCCCTGCCCGTCGAATTTTAATTGCGAAATTTCAATCATATCCTCACCTCGATCCCGTGATCTTTCAATGCCCTTTTCAGTTGTGCGATCCCGAACTGATTAAAATGGAATACCGAAGCCCCCAGCCCCGCGTCTGCATCCGTCAGGGTAAACAGACGGATAAAATCTTCGATCGCACCCGCGCCGCCGCTTGCAACGACCGGAACGTTAACCGCGCCTGTAACAGCATTCAACAGTTCCAAATCAAAACCACTTCTTACGCCGTCGGTATCGATGCTGTTGAGCACGATTTCGCCCGCACCGTTCTCGGCCCCGAACTTCGCCCATGCAACCGCATCCATTCCCGTATCGACGCTGCCGCCATGAGAAAAGACGGTAAATATGCCGTTCACCCGCTTGACGTCGATGGAAAGCACCACGCATTGGCTGCCGTACAATTCCGACGCCTCGCGGATAAGAGAAGGCGAAGCGATCGCACCCGAGTTGACGCTGACCTTATCGGCGCCGCATTTTAAAACCCTGTCGAAATCGGAAAGCGAATTGATCCCGCCGCCGACGGTAAGCGGAATAAACACGTTTTGGGCAAGGTTTTTCAGAATCTCGCAGAACAGCGCGCGCTGTTCGCGGCTTGCCGTAATATCGTAAAAAACGAGTTCGTCCGCGCCGTTCTCCGAATAATATTTTGCGAGCGCGACCGGATCGTCCACGTCGGAAATATTCTGAAAATTTTTTCCTTTTACCACGCGCCCGTCCTTTACGTCAAGACACGGAATGATTCGTTTTGCCAGCATTTATTCCTCCGCGCGGCGCACCGCTTCCGCAAGCGACAGCCTGCCTTCGTAAACGGCTTTGCCGAGTACTGCCGCATGTACGCCCATCGTTTTTAAACAATCGATTTCTTCCAAAGTCGTGATCCCGCCCGACGCGGATACCTTGAACCCTTTAATCTGAACCAGTTTTCGATAGATTTCGGGATCGGCCCCCGACAGCGTTCCGTCCCTTGAAATATCGGTATAAATAATATTTTCGACGCCTGCTTCCGCCAACTGTTTACAAAATGCAAGCGAGTCGATTTCGGTCGTTTCCCGCCATCCCGAAACAGCGACTCTGCCGTTCCGCGCATCGACGCCGACGGCAATGCGATCGGGATATTTTTTTGCCATTTCCCTGACAAAACCGAAGTCGCGCACTGCGATCGTTCCGAGCACCACCCTCTGCGCGCCCGCTTCGAGATACTCTGCAATTTGACGTTCGCTGCGGATTCCGCCGCCGATTTCGAGTTTAAGAGCGGTTTTCGCAATGATCTCCTTTACCGTACAGGCGTTTACCGCTCTTCCCGCTTTCGCGCCGTCCAGATCGACTGCATGCAGATATTTTGCGCCTTGGCTTGCAAAATCTTGCGCGGCTTCCAGACAAGTCGGCGCATATTGTTTGACCTTTCCGTAATCGCCTTGGTAGAGACGCACAACCTTCCCGTTCATGATATCGATAGCAGGGTATATCAGCATATTAAATCTCCAAAAACGCTTCCAGAATGCGCATTCCCGTATCTCCGCTTTTTTCGGGATGAAACTGCGTGCCGAACACATTCCCCTTACCCGCCGCCGCACAGATCTCTTCTCCGTAAGTTACGGTAGCAAGCAAATTTTCGTTACAATGTTTCGCATGATAGGAATGCACGAAATAGACGTATTCTTCTTCGCCGACGTTTCGGAACAATTTGCTTTTACTCGGAAAGCGGAGACTGTTCCAGCCGATGTGAGGAATTTTTAAATTTGCAGCAACCACCGCCGCTTCGGCGGAAAGAGGCGCCACCTCGCCGTGCAACAACGAAAGCCCGTTATATTCGCCGAATTCGTAACTCTTATCAAACAATAGTTGCATTCCAAGACAGATGCCGAGCAGCGGCATTCCCTTTCGGCTCCATTCAATGATCGCATCATCCATGCCGCATTGTTTTAAAATTCGGGCGGCGTTACCGAACGCGCCCACACCGGGCAATATCATTCTGTCGCATGCCGCAAGATCTTCTTTCCGCGCAATCAAGCGGACGTTTTCCCCCAGACGGCGGAGCGAACTTTTCAGCGAAAAAAGATTTCCGCAACCGTAGTCGATAATACCCGTCATGAGAGCGTCCCCTTGCTCGACGGAACCCGATCGCCTTCGATTCTCACAGCCGCTTTCATCACTCTCGCAAACGCCTTAAACACACCCTCGATGATGTGATGTGTATTTTTACCGTACAATTTTCTGAAATGCAATGTAACGGCTGCCTCTCTCGTAAATGCCTGAAAAAATTCCTCAATGAGTTCGGTATCAAACAGTCCCACTTTTTTTATACAAACTTCGTCTTCGCCATCTAAAACTTTTGCCGCGGGCAGTTCCACGTCGAAGTTGAGGTACCCCCTGCCGCTGATATCGAGCGCGCAGAGGATCAATGTTTCGTCCATAGGAAGCATGACTTCGCCGTAACGTACGATCCCCCTTTTATCGCCGAGTGCGATCCTCACCGCCTGCCCTAATGCGATTCCCGTATCCTCGACTGTGTGGTGAAAATCCACGTCGGTATCGCCTTGACACGTTACCTGTAAGCCGAAACCCGAATGAGCGGCGAACAGTTCGAGCATGTGATTTAAAAAACCGCATCCCGTATCGATTCTATACTCTCCGCCCTCCAAATCAAGCGCAAGACGAAGATCGGTTTCCTTTGTTGTTCTGATGATTTCCGCTTTTCTCATATTGCCGTCAGTTCCTTTAATGTTTTCAATAAAATTTCCGTTTGCGCGTCCGTTCCAACGGTGATCCGGATAAAATTCCGGATCCGCTCGTCGGAAAAATGTCTGACTAAAATTCCGCGCGATTTCAGGTTCCGATACAGCGTTTCCCCGTCCGTTGTTGCATGCTCCGCAAGTACAAAATTTGCCGCAGACGGGAGTACGCAGAACCCGAGCGACTGTAATCCCCGTACCAAACGGTCACGCGTCGCAATGATTTTAGCGGTACACTTTTTAAAATACGCATCGTCCCGCAAAGCGCTAAGGGCAAGTTTTGCCGAAACGGAATTGACGTTGTAAGGGTTAAAAGAATCTTTTACGCGCTTTAAATCGGAAATCAGATCTTGATTTGCCATCGCAAATCCTACTCTTGCGCCTGCCAAACTGCGCGATTTCGAAAACGTTTGCACGACGACAAGATTGCGGTACTTCCGAATCAAACGCGCCGCGCTTTCGCCGCCGAAATCGATATATGCTTCATCGACGATCACTGCCGTTCGCGGATTTTCCGCAACAATATTTTCAATGTCCTCTAACGGAAGACCGATCCCCGTCTGAGCATTCGGGTTCGCAAGAAATATCGTTTTGCCCGCGTTGAAATACGATTGGATTTTCACCGTAAAATCTTCGCAAAGCGGTATTTCGCGGAATTCTATACCCAACAGATTTGCGATTACTTTATAAAATCCGTAAGTAACGTCGGGAAACACCGCGCCCTGTCCGCAAAACGCCGCAAAACAAAAGGCAAGCGCTTCGTCCGAACCGTTCGTCGGAAGGACGTTTTCGGCATCGATCCCGTAGTACATCGCAATCTCATTACGCAATGCGGTGCAATCCGGATCGGAATACAGACGCAAATTCTCGAAATCTTTTTTCTCCAAATTATCCGCCGCCATGCGCGATAAATAATAAGGATTTTCGTTGGTGTTTAATTTGAGATACTCCCGCTCCCGAGGCTGTTCCCCCGGGAGATACGGTTGCAATGATTTTAATCTGCTGCTTAAAAATTCACTCATTTTTTCACCCGCACGTTGATGCTTTCCGCATGCGCCGTCAGACCTTCGGAACCTGCAAACATTGTAATATCCGACGCAGCGGAAGCAAGAGCCGATTTGTTATAATAGACGTACTGTACCGTTTTAATAAAATCATTTACGCCGAGCGGCGACGAAAAACGGGCGGAGCCGCACGTCGGCAGCGTATGATTTGTTCCCGCATAATAATCCCCTACCGCTTCGGGCGTATGATAACCCAAAAACACCGAGCCTGCATTCCGAACGCGCTCCAAATAGAGAAACGGATCGTTCACGCACAATTCGAGATGTTCAGGCGCATATTCGTTGGCAAGGTCGATCGCATCGTAAAGATTTTCGGTGACAACGATCTTACAGTGATCCCGAATCGATTGCTTGGCGATCTCTCCGCGGGAAAGTCTTTTTAACTGCATTTCAAGTTGGGCTATCGTATCGAGTGCGGTCTGTTCGCAATCGGTGAAAAGCACCGCAGAAGCACAGACGTCATGTTCGGCTTGGGACAAAAGATCCGCCGCGACGTGAACGGGATCGGCTCCGCGATCTGCAAGCACGAGAATTTCGCTGGGACCCGCAACCGAGTCGATTCCGCAAACCACCCCCGCCACCGTTTTTTTTGCGGCTGCGACGTAGATATTTCCGGGTCCTACGATTTTGTCGACTTTGGGAACGGTTTCCGTGCCGTAAGCAAGCGCGGCAATCGCCTGTGCTCCGCCGATTTTAAAGATACGGTCTACTCCGCAAAGGTTTGCGGCCACGAGAACTTCCGCTTTTATTTTCCCATCGGCTTTTACGGGCGTTACCATAACAAGTTCTTCTACGCCTGCGATCTTGGCCGGAACGGCGGTCATGAGAACGGTGGAAGGATACGCAGCCGTTCCGCCCGGCACGTAGATCCCTGCTTTTGCAACGGGCGTTATCTTCTGTCCGACAACTGTTTCTTCGGTTTTGATTTCGAATCCGCCGCCCATTTGTTTGGTGTGAAAATTTCGGATATTTTCAATCGCGCGTTCCAACATGCAACGATATTCGCATGATACGACGCGCATTGCTTCTTCGATTTCCCGATCGTCCACTTCCAACACGTTGCCGTGATATCCGTCGAATTTCGCATTGTATTCTTTCAGGGCGCAATCGCCGCGTTCGCGGACATCGAGAATGATCTCTTTGACGACCTGTTCGACATTCAAAGTCGATTCGTCGCGTACGCCGAATAACTGTTCGGCGCTCTGCCCCGTATAGCGGATTGGTTTCATGTCAGCCTCCTTTTAAACGTTCTGTCAGCCGATCGATTTCTTTTCGTCCGAATTGGTACGAAGATTTGTTTGCAATCAAGCGCGCGCTGATTGACGATACCTGCCTGACGATTTTCAAATTGTTTTCGGTAAGCGTTTTGCCCGTTTCGACAAGATCGAAAATCACGTCGGATAACCCGAGAACGGGAGCAAGTTCGATCGAACCGTTTAAATGAATGATTTCGATTTCTCTGCCGACCGATGAAAAGTATTTTTCCGCGCTTCGGACAAATTTCGTGGCAACGCGCAGCGGTTTTACAAAATCGTCCTCAAAATCTTTTAACGCCGCAATACACATGCGACACGTCCCGAGTTTCAGATCCAGCAGTTCGTACACGTCGGGCTGCATTTCGTCGATCAAATCTTTTCCCAAAACTCCGACGTCCGCCGCGCCGAGTTCCACGTATACCGCTACGTCGGAAGGTTTCACCCAAAAATAAGAAACGCCGTTTTGATCGTCGCGGAAAATCAGTTTACGGCTGTTTGGCGAGTATTCTTTACAACCGTATCCTGCGGCGGCAAGCGCAGCATAAACCTTTTCTCCGAGCCTGCCTTTGGGAAGTGCAATGTTAATCATCCCCGTCCTCCGCGCTGTATATTTTTCCGTTAAACCCCTGCGGTACAGTTCGGCTCATCAAAATCCTATTGCCCTCAGCCCGCAATGCCTGCGTCTTTCGGAATGCCGACTTCGCGTTATGTTCGTGATATAACAGAACTCCGTCCGCTTCCTGCGCGCCTTCGTCGATATATTTCGCAAGTTCTCCGAGATACAGCGCAAACCCGATTGCTTGCGCAGGTTTCGAAAATTTATTTAGTAGTTTGTCGTATCTTCCGCCCGAAAGAACCGCTTGCGGAATATTCTGCACGTAACCTTTGAAGATGATGCCGTTATAATAACCGAGATCGCCGTACAGAGAGAAATCGAGTTGGATATCGGCTTCGCCCGCGTACCCGATCATTTCGTAAATCTCGTCCGTTTCCTGCGCAATATCCAGATATTGTCCGATTTCCGTCAATTTGTTTTTTGCCGCTTGCGGGGAAGACGGGAGCGCAATCAATTCCGAAACCGCACGAACGGCTTTGGGGTCAACTTGTTTCTCCGAGCAAAACGATAAAAAATCATGCGTATTTTTATTCCTGACGCATTCGATCACAAATGCCGTGTCCTCTTCGGTCAAGTTTATTGCCTCAACGGCTTTTCTGACGATCCCCATATGCGAAATGTTGAGCACGAATTTGCGTCCGATTGCCGAAAGCGTTTGGTGCATCAGGTGACAAAGTTCGGCTTCGGTCACAAGATCCACCTCTCCGATCACCTCAACGCCGATTTGACTGACCTCGGTAAACTGTCCGCCGCGTGAAGATTTTCGAAACACTTTTTCATGGTAATATAATTTTGCGCAACCGCCGACAAGCGGATAATTTTTGGCGATACTCAACGTCACGTCGGGACGAAGCGCAAGCAATTTTTCTCCTGCCTGAAAGCAAATCACGTCGCGCCCCGCAAGGAAATTCTGATTTTCGGCATAAAGGGAATATTCGTCGAAACTCGAAAGTTTGAACTCCTTGTAACCGTAAGATTGATAAAGCAGTTTCAACTGCAAGGATAAGCGTTCTTCCCGCCTCAAAAAATCCAAAGTTTCATTCATGACCGTCCTCGTCCAATATCGCGCGGTATCCTCCGCTTCCGTGCGTGATCGCACGGGATACGCGGCTCAGCGTCGCGCTCGACACTTCCGTTTCTTCGATAATTTCCGCATACGTCTTTCCCGTCAAAAACAGTTTTGCCGCATACGCACGCAGTGCCATTTGCTCTACTTCTTTATATGTGCATAAGTCTTCGAGAAAGGCTTTGCATTCTTGTTTGGTTTTCAATTTCAAAAAAATATCGTATAAATCTTCGATATGTCTTTCCAAATGCTGTTTTTCCATTTTTCCGAATCCTCTTTATCCTCTTTTCAGCCGCTATTTCGTCGTTTGACTGCGCCTTTTTCTTTATTATACTTTATTACACTAAATTAGTAAAGTGTTTTGCGTAAAATTTTTTATATTTTTTCTTTTCGGGGAATCCCCTCCTCAAACCAATACGTATGCGTAATGCCGCGGGAGTATAAAAAGGTTTTCACGGCGTCGATGTGTTCCGCCAATCTTTGTGAATCATGCGCGTCGCTCCCGAACGTAATACGTTCGCCGCCGAGTTCCAGATAGCGGTCTAAAATATCCTGAGCGGGAAGAAACAAATCCTTAGCACTTTTAGAAGAAGTATTGATTTCAAGATATTTTCCGCGCGCAATGAGTTCTTTTAAAATCTCATCGATAAGACTTGAAAAATCCCGATACTGCAAGCATTTATCCGGATAGGGCGCATATCGCGCTATGTATCCGAGATGCCCTACAATTTGATAGTTCAGATCGCTGCGAACGCTTTCGAGTACTGCATTGAGATATTCTTCGTATGCCTGCTTTTTTGTCGTACCGGTAAAGAATGCGGGATAATAACAGTCCCCGCGGCCCGGTACCGTATGTACGCTCAATATCACGTAATCGAACTGATTTTCTTGCACAAGCATCTGATAATGAGGGTAAGCGGCGGGCGAAAATCCGAGTTCGATCCCTTTTAAAATTTTGACTAACGGAAATTTGCGAGACAGGCGTTGCATTTCAATCAAATATTGCTTTACGTCTGTGAGACGAACATTATTATTTTCGCCGCCCTGTTCCAGAAAGATGTCGTAATCGTAATGCTCGGCAAATCCCAAACGGGTTATCCCCCGCGTCTGTGCAGCCAGAAGATAGTTTTCCGCCCGTTCCTGACTGTCGTATGAATAATCCGTGTGCAAATGTAAATCCGTCATAATAACATCATTTTATCATAATTCATTCGATGCTGTCAAATCAGCAAATGAGATCTCGCCGCGAAGCCTATGTACGGCTTATCGCGCGGTAAATCGTTTTCAGAAAAAAGCGAACGGTCAAAGCGCTTCTAAAAAGTAAAAACAAATTCTTAAATTTATGATTTTAAGCAAATATAAAAATTCTCGGATGACTTTCCGAGAATTTTTGATTGCGTATGAGTTTTAAACTAACACTATAAGTAGTTTTACATACCCGAAACTCAGTATGATTTGACGGCACCAAGAATCTTTATCAATGAAGTCCCAGCCGAAGGAATCGCTATGCCGATTCGATGAATCGACATTATCCGATATCGTCGGTTACATTTTCATCGAAAATGTCCTGGTCGTCTTCGGTTACTTCGGTTAAATCGGTTGATTCCGCTTTTTTCTTTTTCCGTTTTTTCCGTTTTCGCTCGTGCGCATAGGCAAGAATCTCGTTTGCGTCGGAAGCGTCGAGGAAGTCCACCTGTTGTACCCCATCGAAACGCGTCAAGAACAGAGTAACAAGACGGGTCGATTTTATTACCGCAAAGTCAAAATTTTCGAACAGGGTTGAAATTTTATCGGAACTTTTGGGTCTGGCATTTTCATCGTCAGTGATCTTTATTTCGCTCCAACCGTACAGCGACCATATCGGACTTAAAAAACGTCTTTTCCCTGCAAAGTCGGTTTTTCTCCAAAAAGCGCCGTGCCACATTAACCAAATACCTTCATTCGTTACTACCACATATTTTGTATACTTCCAAAACCAAAGTTTTATTATAATGATACAACATATTACAAACATCGCGAATCCGAAGATGCCGCCGATCAAATACAAGAATGCTTCATCTCGTTTCAGTAAGTACATTAAGACAAGTACCACAGAAATCATGAATGAAGTTAAAAAAAGACCCACCGTCTGCACATTGATAAACGTACTGCGAATATATCCTCGAAATTTCTTGAGATAGTACTTGCACTCGGTTTCTTCATCCGCCGACATTTGTTTGCGAAATTTTAAACAAGGCTCGTTTTCGTTGATCATTTTGTTTGCTCCAAAATTAGATGTATCAATTATAACATAACCGCCGACTGCTTTCAAGCGCTTTGCAGAAAATATTTCTCATGCGGATACATACAATAAACAGAAAAAGGCGCGGCTTTATGCCGCGCCTAATCATCTTTCAACCCGTCCATCTATCATTTCCTATGGTAACGATAGAAAACCGACCGAATAGTTACGAATTATTTTTTCGTTTTATAATATCCGTCACTGTCGCCGCAACCGGTAATTTTTACTTCTACGTTCACAGGCTGTTGCGATTTCTCAGGTTCGGGCTGAGGCTGAGGTTGCGGTTGCGGAACAGAAACATATTGCACTTGCGGCTGAGGCATAGCAACAAACTGAACCGGCGCAACCTGAGGTCTTACCACATGTGCGGGTGCGGGCTGCGAGACGATCACTTTTTGCGTAACCTGATCGTCTTTTCTGTTTCTCATCAAAAGAAGCAACAGAATAATAAATTCGATGATCGCAAGCAACAAGAAGATGATGAACAGTACCAACCAAATCGTGCTCGGCCCGTTGCTCTCGCGGTAAACGTTCAGCGTGATCGTTCTGACTGCATCGGGATTGTTCGACGATGCCGCCGTCGTGCTGACGCCTTGATTCTGTGATTTCTCAAACAGACAGATGGTGATCGTATTCAAACCGACTTTGAGATTATCTGCGCCTTCAACAACGCAAGTGTACAGATTTTTATCCCAATTCAAATATTGCACGGTAAGTTTGGTTACGTCGTTTCCGACCGTGTAAGAATAGTCGGTTACTTCCGCAGTATACTCGTTCGAGAATTCGGGAATCTCCTTAATGCTGGGATTCGGGAACAGAGACGCCTCGTCGCGGTATACGATGACCGCAATGGTTTTACTCGTAGCCTGATCGCTCGCAAGAATCGTAATGATCACAACGTTGATCCCGTATGCAAGACGAACGTTGGCGTTCTCTCTTCCGTTATCGTTCTTTAACACGTCGCCGTAGAAAATCTGATACGTTGCGGGAGCGACCAATTCGCCCTGATCTTCGAGAATAATTTCCACCGTCAAGGAAGAAACATTGTAAGGCACGTGATACGGGCTACCGTAAACGAGTTTGGTATCGCTGTACTGCTCGTATTCGCTGTTGAAACTGACGGGGTTATACTGCGTGGTGATTTCCAGAATTCTGATACCGGCATTCGTGTTGTCGGACAATGCAGGTTTCCGCGTCAAATGCAGATTATAGATGACAATGTCGCCGTAGAGCGGAACGATCGAAATCTGTAAATCGGCATGCGCGCTGCCGCCGAACAGATCGGCAACGGTAAACTGACCGTCGTTTCTGATGCGAACTTCGGATTCCTCGGAATTTGCACGGGCGTCGATCGAAACGGTCGTGTCCGCATTTTCGATCGTAACGTAAAAGTCCATGACGTCACGAACGGCGTCTTCGTCTTTTCCGTTGATCGCTCTGCCGTTTGCATCGTAGATCTGATAATTTCCGACCGTCAGATAACTCAGATAAGGAGATTCAGACGAACGCACGATCTCCAACGTATATGTTTTCGTATCGTCATCCGTCGTAACGATAATTTCTACCAAAGCCGCCGCGCCGATGTTAGAAAGATAAATATTATCCATCGCCGTGCCGACGTTATTCGTATCTCTCGGAATGCCGTTTACTTTCAATACGATTCCGGCATTGGGATTCGCCGCAATCGCGGTCAATCTGGGATGATCGGAATCGCTGGGCACGTAGATCTTATAATTGAACGTCGCGGGATCGAAGTTTCTGATCGTATAATCGCTCCCGTCGTCGTTATTACTGATACGGATATCGTCGAGCAAGGCATCGCCCGTTACAGGCTCCCCTTCGGTTACCGTAATGACATAATCGGTCGTCGTACCGTCTTCTGCCGTTACGGTCACGGTAACGGTCTTGGTTCCGTCGCCATTGTCCGTAATATCGGTCGAAGTCGTTGCATTTCCGTCGTTGGGAATGGGATTGACCTGAATATCGTTGATATCGTCAACCGTAACCGTATAATTGGGTCTATCCGGCCGGAACGAAGGATTCAACGGAGCAGGTCTGCCACCGGAAATAATTTCAAGTCCGCCCAAAGTGCTATCGCTGCTCGGACCCGTCGTATTATTGGCGCGCGTAATATTCAGCGTGTATGCCGTTCCGTTTGTGGAAGTATCGCTTACGCCGCGAACGGTAATTGCATTGGAACCGTTAGAAAGACTGTACCGCAACGTATAGACTTTCCCCGTGTGCGTATTACTCGTAGGGGTTTTTCCCGAAGTGGTAAGCGTTTCATGATCGCCTTCCAAAGTGACGGTAAGCGTTACGCTGGATACCGTATTTTCTACGTTGATGTTATAAGAAGCAGTCGTACGGTTGAACGTAAAGCCGGCAAGAGTAGGATTCGCCGTAATATTGGTAATTCCGTTTAATTGCTCTTTCAGATTGATCGTATACGTATACGTTTGGCTGCTGTTCGTCCCCTGCACGCGTACGGTAAAAGCATTTGTGCCGTAAGAAAGTCTGCCCGAGAATACGCCTGCCGTACCGGTAGCCGTAAGTCCCGTGCCCGCACTTGCCGTTGCCCCTGTAGGAACGGTCGCGCGGAAATATACGGTGCTGTTTTCCGCATGCTCGCTCAACTTCCAATTGACGCTTCCGCCTGCTGCAACCGTAGAATATCCCGCAGTCGCACTGGTGGAAGAAAGTTCTAATTTGGTAAGCGTGGGATTTATCGGCGTATCGGTTCCGCCGCCTTCCCCAACTTGGAAAGTAGGCGAAACGGCGGAATAAGTTCCATTTGTAGACGTATCATCCGTTGCCCCCGCAGCATTTCCTGCAGGACAAATCGTAACGAAACTTCTCTGCGTGGTCGAAAGTGCAAAACTAAAAGACGATGAGCCGGAATAATCTTCGCTGACTTTTAATACGACTTCAAACGTACAGTTTTTATCTGTCGTCATTTCTCCGGACGTGCCTTTGGCGAACATAAAGAACAACCCTTGTTTTTTCCCCGTCGTCTGGAACCGATCGATCACGTTAGGAGCATAAGTATTAAAAGGCATCGACCAATCGCCGTTCTCAACAGCAAGTTGAGAAGGCATTTTACTTGAAACAAGCGAAAGCGCATTGCAAAGTTCTGTATCCATCGTGCCGTCCGTTTTCATAGGCACCAACGTTGTTTCCATTGCAAACCACCACTGATCTGCACCGTTGACATTTGACAACGTAATGGTTAACGTAACTTCATCACCCGCACTTAATTCCGTACTATCCGACTCTATCGTGATAACACTGGGCGTATCCCCTGCCGCGTCCGTTTTCACAGGCGCCGACTTATGCGGTTTAAACAGCATTATCCCGCTGACGATAATACAGCATGCCAAAAGAATTGCAATGACACTTGCAATAATTTTTCCTCTTTTGGACATCGGTGTGTTGTTGCTTTTCATAACTGAATTCCTTATTTAAGGTGTTTTGGTATTACAAATTACAATTTTAATGATCAAACAGTTGCGTTCGCACGAAGGAAATCTGCTACAGTAACGCCTTCGTTCTCCGCAATGATAGAACTGATTAAACCGGAATCTCTCGTAGTGACCTCTCCGTTGTTAGAAATATATGCTGCAAGCAAAACTTCCAACTCTTCAAATGTGACACCCTGATTCGCGGCAATATACGAATTGACCAGCGCTGAATCACGAGTAGTAATTTCTCCGTTACCGTCTACGTCGCAAAGTACGGAAACATAAATTACGTCTGCCGCCGCACCTGTGCCGTAAACGATTTTCCAACTGGTACATACATATTCGTCTGCATAACCGGAAACAATTCCACCGTTTGCACCGTCGTACATCAACGTTTGATCTTTATCGTAAACGCAAATCTTGGTCAACTGCGAAGCAGAGAAATTGGCAACCAAATCGGTTAAAGTAACTTCATCTTGCGCATTGATTTCTCCGAGCACGTATCTTGACAATCCTCTGTCGTCTACACCATGCGTCCAACCAAGTTCTGCATACGTTCTGCGGTATTTTACATCAATGCCATATTCGTCGACCTCGTCTATCAAAGCAATCAGGGCAAATTCGGAATTTTCGTCCAGTTCAAAACCGTCGAACTGATCTAATACCAAAGTATATTCTTCTGAATTTCCCGCCGATGCGGTTACTTTGATTATATACTCGCCAAGATCGTAAACGGCATCCGGATCGTATGCTGTATACTCGCCGACAGTCCCGTCTTCGCCGACTTTCGCAATTTCAACCGTTGCGTTTTCGTCGGTCGTTGTAATCGTGATTTTTGCCTGAGCGGGATCGTCGCCGATCGAATAGTAATAATCTTTCCCGAGTTCCACTGCCTTTTCTTCATTATTGGGAATTTCCGCGTCGGAAGTATTCCCTTTTACAACGATCGAATCGAGACTTGTATCGGTCGTAACGATTTCAAACGTAATTTTATACGTTTTCTTCGTTGTTCCGTCCTGCGCGGTAAGTTCAAAACTGATCTTTTCGTTATTGGAGATATTTTGAAGGAAGAGCGAACTTTCGTTGTTAACCGAAGTGCTGCCGCCGAGCATGGTGTAGTTCCCGTCTTTCACGACTCTTACAGTCGTAGCAATCCCGTAATCGGTTGCAAGGGTAGGTTTTACTTCCGTGCTGGTAGTTCCTTCGGGAACATAAGCAATATATTCGAACGTATCGGGATCGAACACGCCGCTCTCGCCCAATTCCAAATCAAACTTGGTAATGGACGTATCCGTAAAGCCTGAGGACGTTGCAATCAAATTGCTCAATCTCGCGTATGTAAAGGTGAGCGTGATCTTGTAGATTTTTTGATTCGCAGTATTGCCGTCTTCGGGCGTTGCTTGTACATAAAGGATGCGATTGGTACCGGATACGGTAATATCTACTCCTTCTTCCGTCAAAGTCGTAAGCGATGCGGGCACGGCAGTACTCGACGAAGTAGCGCCTGCTTTTACGGTTGCCCCCTCGCTGCCGGTTTTCATCGTAGGATAGAAAACAGTCAAGTTCAAATCGTCGGTATCAGGTAAAGTCAAAGCATAATTACCGCTTACAAAATCAGTCGAATTAATCAAATATTCTTCAAAATCGGGATTACCGGTCTCATCCTGCGTATCTACCTTCAATTTGATCGATTCGATTTCGGCTTCGGTATTTGCTTCTCTCAAACTAAACGTTAAACGGTTGGAAGCATACGTGGACCCTTTATCGGTGTAATCCGTGCGATCGTTTGCATGCGATACGTCAGGAATCGTCGTAATGAAGTTTTGCGGATAATCTACACTGAGACCAAGCGTAAGACTTTCTATGGTTTCAATCGGCGCATTTTCCGAAACTTTCAGCGTAAGTTCGAATTGGCAATCCACATCGGTATTCATTGCTCCGGATTGACCTTTGGAAAACATGAATAAAATACCGGTTTGCTTTTTCGTATTTTCATTTGCACTGTTATAATTAGCAAATTTATCGATGGCAGCGGGCGAATAAGAACCAAAAGGCATAGACCAATCGCCATTCTCACCTGCTAACTGTGGAGGAAGTTTAATCGATTGTAACGACAGATACTGTGCTATCTCATAATCTACTGCCGAGCCGTCTTCCGTCAAAGGCGCAACCGTCGTTTGCATAGCAAACCAAACTGCGCCGGCAGGAGCGGAAAACGTTACATTGATTTTAACCGTACTGCCGGGGGTTACCCCCGTTGCTTCGGACGTCAGTTTCAATTTTGCAGGCGTCGTAATCGTGTCGGGCGAAGTTGTTGCCAACGAAGACGCATCGGAGTTTCCGGAGTTATTCAAACTTAACCCCAAAATGATTCCGCTGACAAGCGCAATGCAGGCAAATAACGCCGCAAGGCAAGCCGAGAGAATTACTTTCTTTGTGCTTTTCATATGGTATCTCCTTAAGTTTTACATTTCAGCAACCTTTCCGGGGGAGAAATTCTCCCCCTTCTGGTTGTTTTAATTTAGTCATTCTCCACAAAATAGTAGTCTTCTATGGAAATATCTCCGGCCACATAACTACTGACCAATCCGGAATCTCTTGTGGTGACGTCTCCGTTATTCACGAGCAGCGCAGACAACATATATTCCGCTAATTCAAACTGAGGAATATCGTCGGAATTTGCAATATAAGCACTGATCACTGCGGAATCTCTTGTGGTAATTTCGCCGTCGCCGTCGGTATCACCGAGAACCGAGAGATAAACCGTGTCGATTGCTTCGCCTCCGAGAATCAATTCTACTTTGGCTCCCGTTCCGACATACGCTTCGACATCGTATTCCGTACCACAATCATAGAGCACGTTGCCGTCTTTGTCGTAAATCTTCACGTTGTTGATCTGCGTAGAATCGATATTGGCAAGGAAGTCTGTCACCGTCGTCTCGGGTAAAATCTGTCCGAGAACGACTCTCTCGAAAGTCGCATCGTCTTCGCCGTGCGTCCAGCCGAGTTCTGCATAAGCCCTGCGGTAATATTCTTCATCTTCCGTCTTTTCCAGATACAGGAACTGATAGCCGCTCGTATCGAGAAGTTTCAGGAATGCGTCGTCGCGTACGATCGTGAGGATACCGTACTCCTCGGTGAGTTCGACTTCTGCGATATAGTTGCCCGTCAGACATCCGAGACTCGTGAGATTTTCGACGATAATTCCGATCTTGTACTCGCCCAATCCGATTTCAGGACCTTCCAGACCGGGGATGACGCGTTCATCGGAAATCGAAATAATGTTACCGTTTTCGTCTCTCTCGATCCGGTAGAACGCAGGCGAGAGATAGAGATTTTCAACGTCGAAGATGGAACCGATTTCAGCCCCGATATCCTGACCGACCAGGTCTTGGCAGGTGAGGAAGAACCAATCGGACCAATGTCTTGTCTGGAATCTGTCGAGGATCATATGACCTTCGTTGTCGAGTTCGAGAAGCAACTGTACGTCTTTCGAGGTTGCATAGACGGTAACCGGCCGAGGAACGATCTTGAATTCTACCACCGTGCGCATTTCGCCCGTTCCGATTTCCGGCGACTGTTGCAGAATATTGATCTTATAGTGTTCTGCATCTTCGCCCGTAAGCGTGACTACTGCGGAGTATTTCAGAATCGTTACGTTATCGGACGCATACTTCACGTTGATCGGATCTTCGTCGCAAGCAAATTGAAGTTCAACATGATCGCCTGCCATTACGCCGTCCAGCGTGTAAGTCGGGTACTGTGCTTCACCGTTGTATTCGAATTCCAGATCACCCCAAGTAATCGTAACTTCCTGAGCAACTTCCGTGTAAGTTTTCGTATTATCTTCGGGAAGTTTGTAATCGTCTTCGTTTTCACCGGTGAACCCATATGCTTCCGCAACATGCGTCACAGACTGCGCGTTCGATCCCGCGTGCGCCGAGAGCGCGAAAGTTGACGTGCCTTGATAAGGTCTTACCAATACGTCGCATTCGTCGTCTGCAAATTTATTGCCGACTACCGCACCGGGAAGTTCGGTATTGGGTCCGTTATAGATTACTTCGCAAGGATCGTCCCAAGTAAGTTCCGCTTCCAACTGCTCGATGACGTAATCTTTGGTCAAATTCGTACAACCGATCAACGTATAGTTTCCGTTGCTAATGAACGTTGCGGTTGCGGTTGCCACTTCGTCGAGCCAAGTCTTTGTTGCGTGGGTTTCGCCCGAAACAAGAACTTGAATGTTTTTGTCTTGGTCCACGGGAAGAAGGTTGCTGATCGTTGCCGTAGGCGCCTGCATTTCGTTATTGTAAACAAACGTCTCTTCGGACCATTCGAGTTCGACAACTTTCTTCGTGATCGTGAACGGGATATTGACAACATTCTGTCCGTTTACAACCGTGTAGTTGTCGTTGTCGACTTCAAGCGCTTCCGCAAAATGGTCGCCTGCGTCCGTAGCGCCGCTGATCGAGATAACGTTACATACGTCTCCGGCAATCACATTGAGAACTTTCGCTTCGGGATATTGCTCTTCGCCGTTGTACTCGAATTCGAACACACCGTTTTCGCCGCCCCAAACAAGAACCACAGGTCTGGGAAGAACCGTTACTTCTACTTCGAAATCGCCGCCCTCGTAATTATCGGAAGCCCCGACCGTGACGATAAGCGTTACGGTACCCGCTTTCAATCCTCTTAACGTGGTGCCGTTCAACGAAGCCATACCGGTATCGGTCAATTTGTGTCCGAGCGCAATACTGATATTCGCTTCGCCGAGGTTGCCGGTAACTTCAAGATTTAAAGTAGAACCGTAGACAACTTCGTCGTTTGCCAATCCGATATTCGGAACGAATTTCTTGATTTCGAAAATCTTCATGTCGGTAGCAGCCTGATAGTTTCCGTTTGCAGGAAGCACTACGCTGACGACTACGTTACCGTACTGCGTACCGGTGATTACGTTACCGCTTAACGTTGCGTCGCCGCCGGCAGCGCTGACAGAGAACTGCAACAGCGAACTGTTGATCGGGACGTTGCTCGTTACGGTAAGCGTCACGGGAACGCCGAGATATGCTTCGGTCTGATCGATTTTTATTTCGATCGCCTTAGGCGTAATTACGAACTCTGTCGTTTCGTTTTCTTCGATCACGTAGTTCTCATTCTGACTGGATGCCGTAGCATTATATACGCCTGCATTGATCTGACTGCCCATTACGCTAATTTCTACCGTATCGTTTCCGACCAGTCCGGAAATCACATTTGCTACGGGAGTTTTGATCGTACCGTCATACTCGAATTCAAGAGTATCTTCGTCCCATTCGATTTGGATCGGACGAGGCAAGATCGTAACCTCTCTTTGAATGGTCGTACCGCGATAGTTATCCGTTTCGCTCACACTGATCGTGACCGTTACGACGCCGACGTGTACAGGCGTTAAGATACCGCTTGTAGGCGTAATGGTTGCCGAACCCGTTCCGTCCGTAACGGCGAACATGATCTGTCCGTTTTCCACATTGCCCGTAACGCTCAGTTGCAACTCATCGCCGTATATTACGGTCAGGTTTTCAACGTCGAGAGGCGGGATCTTTTTCCCGATCGTAATGATCGCTGTGCATTCTCCCGCATGGTAGTTTCTGGTCTCTTCGATATACGCTCTGACAACGACGGTACCGATGCCCGTAGGATTCAGGATATCGCCGTTGATCGTCGCCGAACCCGTTCCGCCTTCGAGCAATTCGTATCTGATCGCGCCGTTTCCAAGGTTTCCTTCCAGTTCAAGTTGGAGAGGTACCCCGTACTCTGCGTCCGTTGTGATAATGTGAGGATTCAGTTCCGCACGTCCGATGGTATAACTCGAAGCAAGGTTATCGCCGGTCAAAACGTAATACGTATCGGCTGAGAAATAACCCACAAAGTTAACATAAACGCTTTCGTTTAAACCGACTGCCGTCGCAACGTAAGATCCTGCATCGGTACCGATTCCGGTGAATCTGACAGAGAAATTATCACCGCGAACTTGCGTATGAGTTGTAACTTCCGGCGCCTGTGCATTTCCGTTATAAATGAATTCCAAATTCACCCATTCAATCGTTAACGGCCTTCTGTAAACAGTAATGGTTCTGTATGCTTCCCCTTTTTCAAAATTACTGTTTTCGTTCCAAGCAAGATAAATACGGTATGAACCGACTCCGTAGCCGACAAACGAATAATAACTGATCCAAGAACCGTTTCTATCGTTATTAGGGGTCCTCCTGTCGATTGCAATTCTGTAAGGCCAGACACCGGGCGCCCATGTAAGCGGAGTGCTAGTACCGAAGTACGCCGTATCATGCGAAAGCGCCGCCGACCAATGTGCCTTTGCAACATAAATGGTTACGATATTGGAATCTGCTTCATAGGTATGACTGGTTTCTGTGACGTGGGCTTGAATCGATACGTTTCCTGCCTGACTAGGTTTAAATAACACAGTACCGTCTTCCTGATAGGTAAACTCGCCCCTTCCTTCGGGAATAGTTTTGTACGTCACGTCTCCGCCGCCGATATTACCGGTGAGCGTTACCACAACCGATTGCAGGTAACTGATCGAGGTGCTGGATACCGAAAGAACGAGATTCGGGTGACCTCTGCCAATTTCGAAATCGGTTTCAAGCATCGCTTCGTCTACGCCCTCTAAGGTATAGTTGCCGCTGTCCTGACCTTGAAGACCGGTAATCTTCGCACGCTCATCGTCGGTGTAGAAGCCCATTTCCGTCTGGTGACCTTCATAGGTGAACGATACATCGTCTCCTTCCACTTTGTTGGTGATCGTTGCGGTAGGTGTCTGAGGCTGAGCCGTATAACCCAGAGTTGTTTCGTTCCATTCGAAGGTGACAACGAGTTTCTTAATAACGAAATCCTGCGAAGGATGATCGGTCATCGATTGACTGCCGACGATCGTGTAGTTGGGATTGCTCGTTCCGTACGCCGTAGCCGTATGGCTGCCTGCATTGCGCGCACCGTGAACAAGGATTTCGCACACGTCGTCTCCGAAGAGGTGTACGGGCAACGCCGTGGGAGCCTGTTCTTCGCCGTTGTAGGTGAATATGAGTTTTTGATCTGCGGGATCGTTATCCCAAACGAATTCCAACACATAAGGCGTGATGGTAACGGTCAGTTCTCTTGTCGTTTGCTCGTAGTGGTCGGTTTCGTCATATACAACTTTGACTTTTACCGTACCGACGTGCACCGGCGTAAGAATGTTGCCGTTCAACGTTGCATCGCCGTCGTCATTCGTATCAATGATTTCGACAAACCGATAGTTTGCTTCTTCGTCCCAACCGGTCAGTTCCAACGTCAGATCGGAACCGTAAACTACGGTATCGTCCGTGAGTTCAAAAGGCTGCCAGCCCTTGATTACGGTAATCTCTACCTCAGTATTTGCCTCTTCGGTATTCAGTACGCCTGCGCTGCCTATGGTAGAACCAACATGGATTTTAAGCGTGAACGGACCGAGTTCCAAACCGTAAATTTTGTTGCCTTCACGAAGTTCGGCTTTATCGTTTCCGCTGATAATCGTGTACGTCACATCCCCGCCGGCAGGTGTACAAATGACCGAAAGAACGTCGCTTAATTCATGATACCGAACCACAATTTCGTTGAGCGTAATGTCCGGATGAGCCGTTCTGATTTCAAACGTAACCCTGCTGTTTGCATTGTCGGGATCAACCGCATAGTCGGTATTGCTCAGCCGCAATACTTCGGCAACCCATGCATCGTATGCATCGGTCTGCGCGCCGCTAACGATCACTTCAGCCTCGTCGTCACCGATCAGGAAACCGTCTCTTACGGTAGCCGAAGGAACGTGCTGTTGTCCGTCATATACAAACGAAAGGGTATCCTGATCCCAATCCACTTCCACGATCTTAGGATCGATGTTGTAGTGAACGGTAACGTTCGTACCGCCGATGACCGTGTAATTATCGTTTTGCGCTTCGATTGCCGCTGCCGTCAATCCTGTGCCGGCATGGATATTGCCCTGTACCACGACTACTACCACGTCATCGCCGACTGTGTTGGTAACGGTAGCCGTAGGAGCCTGTTCTTGACCGTTATATACGTAGGTACCGCCATCCCAACTAAGAACGACGGGACGTTTCGTAACGGTTACAACAACTTCAAACGTCTGTTCTTCATAAAGTTCGGTTTCCGCAAGCGTTACGGTTACCGTAACCGTGCCGACTGCCGTACCTTTAATGTGGTTATTATCAATTTGCTCTGCCGAACCCGTTCCGTCTGTTACCGAGTACGTTACAGATCTGCCGTCGGTTCCTTCGCCGTAAACACTCAATTCAAGCGTATCGCCGTAGTGAACCGTGTCGGTTGTTAAACCGACTTCCGGAGTGAGTCTTGCAATGGTAATGGTAAACTCTTGATCAAACGTGTTATAGTTATCCGACGCGGGAATACGGACAATGAGTTTCACCTCGCCCACAGTACTGGGAGTAATGAAGAAGTTGCCGTTTCCGTCTATCGAGGGTACCGCAGAACCAGTTCCGTTGACCAATTCGTACTCTGGTTGATTTCCGCTCAGATTGTTGGAAATTATGACGGGTACGTTTTCCTGATCGATATAGATCACGGTCGGTTCGATTCCGATTTCGAGATCTGCTTTATTGATCACAAAGGGTACGGAATATCCGTTAACCTGGTTCTCTTCATCCACGAAAAGCGCGTAATTGTTGTTCGAGATGCCTACTACCGTTGCCTCATAATTGCCTGCATCGATTTGGGCGCCATCCAATGTTAATACAGGCGCGTCGTCATCAAATGCAAGGTTTCCGATGTTTTCTGCATAAGGCAATTTTTGCGTGCCGTCGTAGGTGAACTCGTCAACCCAATCTACGTCAAGTATCCGTTTGTGGATGGTGATCGTGATTTCTTTTCTCGTTTCCAGATAACGCTCGGTTTCCTGCGTATACACGGTAAGCGTAACTTCACCTGCGCCCATAGCGGTAAGCAGCAGAGTGATGCTATTGAAATCTGCCAATCCCGTAAGTGTTGCGTCTGTTGTTCTATCATTGAGCGTGTAGTAGATCTGATTGGGATGCCACTGACTCTTGAACTCGATTTGAAGCGTATCGCCGTAGATCACTTCCGTATTTACAAGGTCAAGAGATGCCTCGCCCTTGATAACAGGGATGGTCTTTTCGACCCAGCCCGAATAGGTATCATTGGTTGCCGCAACGTCTACGCGAATGGTGATATACCCGTAATCGTTTGCAAAGATCACGCCGTCCGGCGATACCGTAGCAATTCCCGCAGGCGACGTCGTAATCGTATAGGTTACATCGCCTTCGCCGATATTGCCTACCAGATCGATCTGCGTATCGTTATAATAGTACGCAACTTCGTTAGTGATCTCGAGCGTGATCGGCGCTTTGATAATGTTATACGTTACGCTTTGGTTTATGGTCGTCGCATCGACGAAGTAGTTCTCGTTGGTAACCCCCACTGCCGTTGCAGTATAGGTACCGACGTGTTTCCCCATATTCTCGATTTCAAGTTCGCAAACGTCGCCCAAAATCAAGCCGACAAACGTATAGGTAGGCGCCTGATACTCACCGTTGAATAAGAGTTCTCTGTTGCCCCAAGTGATCGCTTCGATCTTGCGGCGCTCGATGACAAACGGCGTCGTTGTCAAAAGCGCACCCGCTTCTACGTCAAGCGTATAATTGTTGTTGACGTTGCCGTGCTGATCGGTAATGCTGATCGCAGTTGCCGTATGGTTTCCGGCGTTGATTGCGCCCTGAACCGTTACGAACAATTGATCGCCGAATACTGCGTTCGCGACAATCGCAGTCGGTTTCTTTTCGGTACCGTCATACACATAGGTGCCGCCGCTCCAAGACAAAATTACGGGACGGGGTTTGACGATAATGGTCTCCGCCACATAAATTTCATCGTAGTGATCGGTTGCCGCAATGTGCAGAAGGACACGAACTTCACCGACAGCGAGCGCTTTCAGAACGCTGCCTACGATTTCTACGTCGCCGGTTCCGCCCAGAACGGTATAATCGACTCTGCCGTTTTCGGTGTTGCCCACGACTTCGAGTTCGCAGTTTTCGTCTCCGTAAATCACTTCACGGGACTGGGTTGCGCGATCGGTATAGAACGTTACATCAAGCGCAGCCTTACGGATGCAAACGTATTCGGTAAATCCGCCGCCCGTATAGTTATCCGATTCGCCGATCGTTACTTTTACAAGAACGTAACCGACCTCAACAGGTTCAAAGATCGCAGTGAAAATATCTGCACGAATCGGTTCATTGTTTGCATCCAGAATCGGATCGCCGTTTGCATCGAGTTGATATTCATAACGAATCGTTGCTTCGCCGGCAGGATGATTCGGGTCTGGGATTTCGGGGAGTACAATTTCATATTGAACTTCTGCGTTCTCTCTGTTTCCCGTAATCGCAAGCGACAGCGTATCGCCGAAATCAACAACGTTTTCAACCAAACTGAGACGTTCGTCTAAAGGAATCTCAATTTTGTGGATTTCAAAGTCGTGATAGCGGTTCTCTGTACCTTCCAACGTATAGTTAGGATTGGTGACAAGCATTGCATGCGCGCCGTCTTCGCCGAGATATTCGCCTGCATTTTTCTGTTTGCCGCCGACGATAATGTTGCATTCGTCGTCTCCGACAAGGTTGACTGCATGCGCGTCCGGTCCATGAACATAACCGTCGTAGTTGAATTCGAAAGGTCCGTCCCATTCGATCTCCAATACTTTGGGATCGATCGTTACCGTAACCGTAACTACGTTAGCGAAATAGTTATCAGATTCTTCCGTAGACAGAACGACTTTCACTTTACCCGCTTTTACAGGCGTGAGAATATTCCCGTTCAGAATCGCTTCACCCGTGTCGTTTACGAGCGTAATGGTTGCCGTTACTTCATCGTTTCCGACAACGACAAGTTCGAGATCCGTACCGTATTCCACGGTAGTTTCTTCCAACCCGAGTTTCGGAAGCGCCTTTTGAAGTTGGATCTCCTTGGGTTGGGAAGTCGCAGCCAAAGTATCGGGTGTTTCCGCAACACTCGCCGTAATATAAACGGTACCGGAAGAACTCAACGCGGTAAGAAGCCCGTTGGCAAGATCATCGCTATCGATCAGGCTCGCGCCCGCTGCATCTACCGAATAGGTTACGTAGATATTATCGATAATGATAAAGGTGATGCCGTCGTTCGAGATGTTCGCGTTCAGTTTTAATACTTCGGGTGTTTTATATGCCGCAATCTCATTCAGGATTTCTACGGAAATTTCCGCTTTGGAAATCGTATATCCTTTTTCGACATCGTTCGGATCTGCGTGTTCCAACGTATAATTGGGGTTGGAAAGGAAGGAAGCCGTTGCGGTGTAAGAACCTGCATGGATCTGCCCGCCCGTTACGCCGACGTCGCAGACGTCGCCTGCTACCAAGTTGGTAACTTTCGCGGTAGGCGCTTGCTCTCTCGTATTGTATACAAGATCGGTCAAGTGCTCCCATTCAAGTTCAACGACACGGCGCAAAATCTGCGCGATGACGTTGCACGAACCGCTTGAACCGTCCGGCCAGCAGAATCCTGGTTTGAGCGTGAACGTGATCGAATATTCGCCGGCATTCACTGCCTTGAATGCTTTTTCTTCTTCGTCGTACGTGACGCCGTTGGGAAGAGTTTCGTAATTCATATATTTCGGATCAAATCCGGAAATAATGACATGCGATTCACCGTCATAAACGGCGCTCTCAGACTTACAAGGCTGTTGTACGGGCGTACCGATTACGCCTTCGATCGTATTCGTCAAATTAGATTGAGCGGAAGATACCGCATACGCTTCCACGTCCGAAACGAAGTAATTTGCAGGAGAAGACGTCGGGTTCCATACACCGTAGTTATCGGTAAAGATGCCCGAAATATCTCTCGTAACGCCGATGTGCGCGCCGTCTTCAAACTTCGACACAATATTGACGTGCTGCGTGCTGACAGTGAAATAAATATTTCTGTATTCGCTCGGATCGGTCGAGTTAAATACTGCTTCGTTTTTGTTATTGTAAACCTGCGCGGTACCGCCGAGGTTCAATTTACCGGACGAGTAAACACGGATTCCGTTCAAGCCGTTATTATCCTTTACAACACCGCCCGTCAAGGTGAATTCGCCGGTTGCGGAAATATACACACCGCTGCCGCCGCCGGAAGTAACGTCTGTGCTTGTTGCCGTATTGCCGGAAATTTCACCGCCGAGCATATCGAACTTGCCTGCGGCATAAACGCCGCCTGCGCTCTCTGCAGTGTTGTTCGTAATTTTACCGCCTGTCATCGTGAAACCGGAGTCAGCGCTGTTATAAACGTAAACACCGCCGGCATTGTTGGTACTCTCGTTTCCGTTGATTGCGCCTCCGTTCATCTCGAACGTGCCGTAAGCGCCGTTAAACACACCGCCTGCCAAGCCGCGGTTGCCCGCAATACTTACTTCATCGGTTTCGAATGCGCCGATCACGCCGCCGTTGAGCGTAAACGTACCGTTGTTGTAAACACCGCCGCCGCCTGCGCCGTACACGGCGTTATTGGAGATCCTGCCGCCGTTCATCGTGAATACAGCGTCGCGGTTGACATATACGCCGCCTGTGGAATTAGCCGAAGAGTTGTTACCTCCGGTAAACATACCTGTCTGTGCGGATGAAAGATCGTCGAGGATCAATTCGCCGGAAACAAACATCACATAACCGTTCGAGCGAACGTTTGCAAGTCCGCGGTTCAACGCATAACCGTTAAGGTTGAAAGAAATGCTCGCGCCAACGGGCACGTTTAACGCGCCGTTGAGATAATAAGGTGCTTCGGTACCGAAGACGCCGCCTTCGGCATTCCAATCTTCCCAAAGTTTGAATTCCTGCGTCGTACCGGTATCAAGGCTCGTTTGAACCGCATATTCCCAGTTGCGACGATTGTCGTGCGTGATGAGTTGCAATTCCATACCGTTGGAAGTTGCTTCCACGATATAAGTGCTGTCTTCGGAATCAAACGTGACGCCTGCGCCCGATGCAAACGCGCTGAATCCGGTTGTGAAAGGTCCGATCGCGTCTCTATATACGGTAAAATCTGCGCTTTCCGTAAATTGAGAAATCATCGTGATCATGCCCGTATCGGATGCAAGATAAATATTGGCAGGATTCCCTTCCGCATCGGTATTGCCGTTAATTTTCGCGCTGCCGCCGAGTTCGATCGTTCCCGAAGCAGGAACGTAAACGCCGCCGCACTTCACGCCCTCGTTTGCAGTGATCACACCGCCCGTTTGCGTGAACTTACCGGCATCGGTGATCGCGCCGCCTGCCGTTTCAGACTGCGTAGCGTTCCCCGTGATCGTACCGCCTCTGAGTTCTACGATTCCGTTGCCCTCGATATTGATACCGCCTGCCGTATCCGTGCTGAAACCGCCTGTAATGGATCCGGTCTGTGCGGTCGAACTGTCGATAATCGTGAGAGCGCCCGCAATATTGAACACGTAACCGTTATTGATCGCTTCGGTAAATTGACGGTCGATGGTAAATCCGTTGAGATCGAGCACGATATTCGCGCCGACAGGTACATAGAGCGCACCGCCGAGATAACCGACCGCATTGCCGAAGGAATGATTTTCGTCAGGCAACCAATCGCTGTAAAGCGTGAAGTTCTGTACCGCGCCCTGATTGTCAAGACTCGTTTGAACCGCGTGCGTCCAGTTGGTAGCGTTATCGAAACTTACGATAGCCGCTTCCAATCTCTCGCCCGAATTGATATGAGAAATTTCGTAAAGCGAATTCTCGCTTTCGGAAACAAAATACGTTTCGGGATTTAAGGTATTGAATTTTCCGTAACCGTTCGTGAGTACGCCGATGCCTTCTCTTACCAAAGAAATTTTTGCGCCCGTAACGAAAGGTTTTACAACGTTGATGATCGCAGTATTATTTTTGAAGTAGAGATTGCTCTGTTTTTGAGTCGCATTCCCGTCTTCATCCTGCGTATCGTAGAAATTGTCGTTGATTACAATGTTTCCGCCGAGGTTCACGACACCGGTACTGTCGACGTAAACGCCGGCGTGATAACCGCTGTTGCCAGTGACGGAACCGCCCGTCATCGTAAACGTACCCTTGTTGTAGATACCCGCGCCGTTTGCGATCGCAGTAGAACGGTTGCCGGTGATGCTGCCGCCCTCGATCGTAAGCGTACCGCTGTTATAGATACCGCCGGTACCCGTGCTGTTACCGCCCGTGATCTTACCCGTTTGAGCAGCGGAACTGTCGATGATTTTAAGCGCGCCCTGAACGAAGAACACTTCGCCGTTCTGAACCGCATTCCCGTCGCCGAGCGCGCGGTCGATCGTGTGTCCTTTCAAGTCGAGGATAATGCTTGCGCCCACAGGTACCCAAAGTCTGCCCTGCTCGTATCCGACGCCTCTGCCGAACGACGTTCCGTCGGAATTGCTCAGTTCGGCGATCCAATCGCCGTAATCGAGCGTATAGGTCTGCGTCGTGCCCGTCGTAAGACTCGTTTGAACGGTATAAGACCAGTTGACCGAAGCAAGATAGCATTTCATGAATGCTTCGTGCGTGATCGAAGTCGTTCCGTCCTCGTTCTCGATTTCAATTTCGATTTCGTCTACGAAATAATCTGCATTATCGGAAACGAATACGTCTTCGGGAGCACGCGTCGTTCCGCTTGTCTCGAAGCCATCGGTAAACTGTCCGATCGTTTCTCTTGTAATGTGAATATTCGCCTCATCGGTGAAGCCCGATACAATTTGAATGTTCGGAGGAACGCTTGCCAAACTACCCGTTGTATTTGCATACATCAGGTAAAGGTTGCTCGTATTGGTCACTTCGCCGTTGGAGTTATCTTTAATAACCGCGCTGCCGCCCAGTTCGATTTTGCTCGTGGTATTGACGCGCACACCGCCCGTATTGGTGCTTACCGCCGTGTTGCCCGTAATCAAACCGCCCGTCATGGTGAACGTGCCGTTTCTGCCGCCGCCGGTGCCGTTATCGACGTAAACGCCGCCCGCATCGTAACCGCGGTTGTCTTTCACTGCGCCGCCCGTCATGACAAAGTGCGTATTTTCGCTGCCTTCCACGTAAACGCCGCCTGCGGACCCTGCGGCAAATCCCGCATAGTTGCCCGAAATTTCGCCGTCTTCGAGGTACACGTTACCGCCCGTGCCGACTACGATACCGCCCGCGGTATTTCTGGAAGCGCCGCCCGTAATGGTACCGATTCCCGCCGTGTCGTCGTCTGCGTTAGGATCGTCGCGGATGATCAGTTCACCCAAAACGTAGATGACGTAACCGTCTGCACGCGTTTCGCTCTGCGCAAGATTACGGTTGAGCGTATGTCCTTTCAGATCGAGCACGATGCTCGCGCCGAACGGAACGTAAAGCGCGCCGCGGTAATAAGCGTTGGAGTTGGAACCGAATTCCGTCGTATAGTTGGTGCTGGCAGGTCTTTCCGCCGTCCAGTCGCTGTAAAGGGTAAACGTTTGCGTCGCGCCGCCGAATGCAAGGCTCGTTTCCACCGCATAAGTCCAGTTGTCGCGGTTATTGTACCCGAGCATAACTGCTTCCGTATCTGCGCCCTGCCCTTCTCTTGTGACAAAGTGATCTTCATCGTCGGAGAAGAAGTAGGTCTGAGGATTGGTTGCAACGGTACCGCCGCCGAGGTGGTGCTGACCGTACCCGACGGTGAATTTCGTTGTGGTGCCGCGCGTAACGCCGATACTCGTACCGTCGCCGAACGTGCCGTTGACCGCAAACTGATAGTTTTCGTCTTCGCTCTTTAAGTTGCTGTTTGCATCGGTAGTAAGTTTATTGCCCGTGATTTCGATTTTGCCGAGTTCTTCGTTTCCGTCGCCGAAATACGTTACGCCGTTGAGCGCAACGCGAACGCCGCCAACACCCGAAGCATTGGTGGAAGATACGGAAACGTTATTGACGATCTTTCCTGCGAACATGGTAAACGCACCCGTGCCGGATACGTACACGCCGCCCGCACTGCCGCCTTCGTTTTCGGAAATTTCGCCGCCGTACATATCGAACGTACCGTCGACAAATACACCGCCTGCAACAAGCGAACCGCCCATACCTCTGTTCTTGGTAATTTTACCGTCTTCGAGGGTGAACATTGCGTTGCGCGCGACATAAATACCGCCCGCGCGCTGCGTGGTGGAGTTGCTGCCGCCCGTGATTTTGCCGTCGTACGTTACGCCGTTTTCGGGACGGTTGATCCCGTCGCGGATGAGCGAAGGATCGGTTCTGTGATTGTCTTTGACCGTAAGTTCGCCTGCGACGTTGATGACGTAACCCGAATCGCGCGAAGCGCCCGAATTCGCCGAAAGATTACGGTCGAGTTTGGAACCGTTGAGTTCGATGACCATATTCGCACCGACAGGCACGTAAAGCGCGCCGTTGGTGTATGCGGTGACGTCGGTACCGAACCGAGTGGTGCTTGTGCTGGTTTCTTTGGCTACCCAGTCGCCGTAGAGCACGAACGTTTGCTGCGTGCCCGTAGCAAGGCTCAGTTTTACATAGTAAGCCCAGTTGATTTCGTTGTCGTAACTCTTTGTAAAGCCTTCGACGTCTGCGCCTGCCGCCGTTACGATCTGTTCCAAAGCCGTATCGTAAGACACTACTTCGGAATACACCGTATCGGAATGGAAGATGCTCTGCGCCAAAAGCGTAGGATTGTTCGCACCGAATCCGCTTGTAAACACGCCGATGGGACGGCGGTAAATGCCGACGGAAGACGTGTTCGCCAACGCGCCGCTGACGATGACTTTGGTGTTTTCGGCGTCGACGATATAAACGTTGCTCTTGGAAGCGGTTGCGCCCGCGCCGTCTGCAAGAGTGTTGTTGTCGATGACGACATTGCCTTGCAATTCGATGGTGCCTGCGGTAGGCGCCGCGCCCGCGACGTAAACGCCGCCCGCGCCCATTGTAATATTGTTTGCCGTATCAGCCGCTCTGCCCGTATTCAGGGTAATGGTGCCGCCCGACATTTTAAACTGCGCACTGAGCGCGCCGAACACGTAAACGCCGCCCGCGGACGCACTGCCCGTAGCCGTGTTGCCGATGATATTTCCGCCCGTCATTTCGACGATGCCCTTGGTATAGATACCGCCTGCGCCGCCTTCGACCGTACAGGTGTTGCCCGAAACTTCGGATCCTTCGCTGATCGCGAGCGTACCTGCGTTGACAAAGATACCGCCTGCCGCGCCTTTATCGCCCGAAGCGAGCGCACCGGATGCCGTGTTATTGGATACGCTGGAATGATCGAGCGTTGTGGAAGATACGGAATAGATTCCGCCGACTCTGACACCCTCGTTGCCCGAGATGGTCGAATTTTTGACCTCGAGGGTTGCCGTGGAATACATTTGGACACCCGCGTAATATCCGCCGCGATTATCTTTGACTTCGCAGTGATCCAACACAAGCGGCGAATAGGAATAAACTCCGGCGGTTGATTTGATCAGAGAATCGCAACTATTACCATTGATCTTCACGTTTTCGAGCGTGACTAATCCGTCGGTGTTCTGATTGACGGAAGAAGCAGTCCAAATCCCCGCCACGCTAGCCATCGAAGTGAAATATCCCGTTACACGGTTTTCAGAAACCGAACCGCCCGTCATGGAGAAGTTGGCATAATGGTGAACATAAATACCCGCAGTAATATGAGCAACATTTCCGTCTACGATAACGTTATTAAGTTCGAGAGAACCGTAATTCGATGCACTGGTACTGTAAACGTAAACCGTATAGCCACCGTTAGAATTGGTTGCCGTATTGTTAGTAATAGACGTATGGGTAACTTCGCCCGAATCGGGATCCACCAAATCGTCCATCAAAAGCGTGCTGCCGTTATTGCCTACGTAAACAGTGGAATAACCGCCCTGGTTTCCGTCGATGGTAACGCCGTAAAGTTCTGCATGCACAGCCGCCCTATTGGTATAACCGATTGCCAAGATTCCGTAATCCGTTATATTAGGCGCGTGGTTATTGGAAATGCAACCTCCCTTCATGATAAGTGTAGCAGCCTCATAAAGATGGAAAAGCGCTCTACCGCCGCCGGAACCAAACGTAGTATTTTCGGTAAGATTTACATTCGTAAATGCTATGTTTGTTCCCGAACCTTGTAATGCAAAAGGCTGATCGGCAGTATTTCCGGTAATATCTACGTCGGTCAGTTCAAACGTAATATTATTATCATATAAATACAAAATAGTACTGCCAATACCTGTCGAAGAATTGCGCGAAATTTCACCGCCCGTCATTTTAAACGTACTGTTGCGAGCAACCGAAACGCCGCTAACACCGCTCCTAGCGGTATTTGTATTATCGGTAATGGAAGATTCGATTACTTCGCCCGTGACGGGATCGACATAGGTATCCAATTCAAGTGTAGAATTTACATATACGCTAACAGGAGAGCAGTAAAATCCGCTAAGTGGACTCACATTTGGCGAAATATTCTTGACACGAAGTCCAGATGCATGAACGTTAGCAACAACAGAGCCAGTACTATCTCCTAGCATGATTCCGTAACCATTGACATACTCACATCCGTCAATAAGAACGTTCTTTAATTCTGAACTTCCATTATTAATAGCAATGCCGCCATTGCAATCTAATATTTCGATATTTTCAATATAAGCGGTTTTATCTTCAATTCCAGAAGTAAAACGAATTGTATCCCCACCGAGCGTTTCTATAAATTTACAATTTGTAATACGAAGTCCAACTTCGTAACTTGAAATCACATAATTTGAATCGTTATTTTTCACGAAAACCGAACGGTCGACGGTAAGCGAATCGCTGGACGTGCTATAATAAGCCAAGATAGCAGAAGATGCAGTTCCGCTGCACGTGTTTTCGGAAATGTTTGCGTTCTTAATGCTGACACGCGCACCCTGCCACATTTGAATCGCGCCTGCGGAATAATTGCCCGAAGAACGGTTGCCTACAATGTTACCGCCCTGAATATCGACGGTAGCAAGCATATGATCGTCGTTTCCGCCGACGGTGATTGCGCCGCCCCAGTCGCTCGTCGTATAGCCGCCCGTAATTTTACCCGTACCGTTGGGGATGACGTTGCCGTCTTCGTCCACCGTCGGCGCGCGCAAAACGGGGTCGCCGTTTTCGTCTTCGACGACGTTGCCATGGTCATATTCATATTGCATGGAACTGTCGATCACTTTAAGATGACCGTGAACCAAAATGACGGTACCGTAAGACTGCGCCGCGCCGCCGCGGTTGATGGTGTAGCCGTTGAGGTCGAGATTGATGCTTGCCTGAACGCCGTTAATACGCGGTACCCAAAGTTGACCGTTCGTATAATAACCGTTTGCCTGAGTTGCAGCAATCGTACCGTTGAACGCGCTGTTTACCGCGTTCCAGTCGCTGATGAGTTTGAAATCTTCGGTTGCGCCGTTGTTTGCAAGCGAAGTCTGAACGGCATACGTCCAACGCGAAGCATTGTCGTTACCCATGATGACGCCTTCTAAGTTAGCGCCGTCGCCGTCGTTTTTAATTAAGTTGACGGGCGTATGGTCTGCGTCATCGTAATTTCTGTCGCTGATAAATACCTGCGTAGGCAAAAGCCCCGAGGGATCGTTTGCGCCGAACCCATCGGTAAATACGCCGATAAACGGCGATGCAATTTTAATATAAGAATTGGTCAGTGCGCCCGCTACCGTAATTTTATTGGCGGTAGGACCGTAATAAAGGTTATCGCAACCGGTTACTGCTTCGAGTCTGCCCGTGTTGTTTTTAATGATGACGGTGCCCTGAATGGTAAGCGTAGCATTCGTTTTCAGGTACACGCCGCCGTAGTCGCCTACGTTTGCGTCGGTTGCGGCGTTGGCATCATGGCTGGCGCCGACCGTGACACGGTTGAGCGAAAGCGATGCGTTGTTGTCGATGAAAATTCCGCCGACGTTTCCGTAGCCGTTGTCTGCCGTGGCTTTATTGCCTTTTACCACGACGTTTTCAAGCGAAACGTTCGCGCCGACACTTGCATTGATTCCGCCCGCAGAACTGCTGTTTGTAACCGTCGAATAGTTATCGACAATCGATCCGCCGACCATCGACAATTCACCGTAACTCCAAATTCTGATACCGCCTGCAGCAACACCTGCATTGCGTTCGATATTGACGTCGGTCAAGCGAACAACGGCGTGCGTAGACGCATTCGTACCGCTGATATTGATGGCGCCCCCTCCGTCCGCTTGGGAAGAAGTGTTGTCGGAAATGGAGCCGCCTTCCATGACGAACTGAGAGCGAGGAGCGACAAAAACAGGAGACGAAGAACAAGTATTGTGCGTGATGTCCACGTCGCGAAGTTCCGCAGTCGCACCGTAATTGCCGTAACCGACGCACAAAAGCGCATAGCCGGAGGTAAAGTTTATCACGTTGTGCGAAAGCGAACCGCCCGTCCAGGTAAGGGTGTTGCCGCTTCCGAGTTGGATAAATCCACACGCTTGAGTAGAAGCAGACTCGTTGTGCTCGATCGTTACGTTTTCAAAAGTAGCCGTATGCGCAGCGCTGTCGAACATAAACATGTAATAAGAGGAAGGGTTCGAGTGAACGTTATTGTTCATTTCGACATTTTTCAGGTGTACTTCGCATGCACCGCCAATGCTGGGATACACGAACAAAACGCCCTGCGCTTGACCGTCAGACGAGTTGCCGGAAATAGAACCGTCTTCAAACGTAAATTTCGAATTGTACATTATCGAAACGCCGGTCACGCCGATCCCATGGCTTACGTTTCCTTCGTAGGATACGCCGTTTGCTTCGCATGCGCCGACGTGGCTGTTCGTCATGGTGACTTCGGATAAATACGTCGTGAACATTCCGGGATAGAAATATATCCCGCTGCTGCCGTTTGCCAGAGCCGACGAAGTGTTCTGCGCGATAACGGTATTCTCGACTGTTGCCGTAGCAGCGAAGATATACATACCGCCCGAACCGTATGCTGTCGTATTGTCGGTGATCACGCAGTTTCTTACCGTGAAAATACCGTTCGCAAGCCACATTCCGCCTGTGCTGGTGTAATAATTGACGGAAGCATAACCGCTCGTTAAGGGAAGTTGGTTGCCCGAAATTACGCAGTTTTCGATGAGGAACGGCGCGGTTTTACTCGCATCGCCGAGGAAATAGGCGCCGCCCGCGACAGGGTAATACGAGTTGGAGTTGTTCTTAATTGCGGCGTTTTTAACCGTAGTAACTCTGCCCGACGCGGTATTGATGGCATCGTTATAAACCACGAGTCCGCCTGTAATTCCGCGGTTTTCCAATATCTGCAAGTTTTCGATGTTGGTTAAGCAGCCGTGCAGCATAATACCCGCAGCGGAATAGCCGTTGATGCTGTTTCCGAGCGTGTTTGCCACCACATAGCCGCCCGTGATGCTCACGTCGGCATAAAGAGCCTGGATACCGCCGCCCGCATAATAGTTGCCGCTTGCGTTGTTCGTATTTTCGCTGATAACACCGCCCGTCATGTTGAACTTCGTGTAAACGCGATTATCTGCACTCGTACCGCCCGTTCCATACAGCAGCACACCGCCGGGCATCCAGTTATAGTTTCCGACAGCAATATTGTTGCGGATCACGCCGCTTTCAAAATTGAACGTACTGTCGCCAATAACCGTAATGCCGCCCGCCGCGGTTGCGCCCGTCGTATAACCGCCCGTGATCTGACCTGCCGTATTGAGCACGACATCGGTATTCGCGCCCTCTTCGTTTGTATGATAGGTCAGTTTTCCGTCTGCATCCAGAACGGGAGCGCCTCCGCCCGCAGGAGCATGGCTGTCTCTTACGGTAAGGGTAGACCCGGTGGCAACATAAATTACACCGCCGATCGACGCAGCGCCCTGCATATTGCGGTTGATCGCGTTGCCGTTAAGGTCGATAATAATGTTCGCACCCGTAGGCAAATAAAGCGCACCGTAGTTATTCGCTGCGGAGAACGTAAATCCGCGCGGATTAAAATATGCTGCATTGTAGGTAGTTACCGTACCGCTGAACGAGCGAACCTGCGAAGCAAGATCCCGGTAATATTCCCCCATCCAGTCGCCGCGGTCCAGCACAAAGGTTTCGGTGGTGCCTTCCGCAACGCTCTTCTGAATCATTTCCGCCCAACGGTAAGGATAACCGTCTTTATCGGGATTGAGCGTTACCTCATGTTTTAATTGGTTGGTCGCAGCCGTACCCGCGCCCAGATATTCGTAGGTCGCCCTCTGGCTGTAAGTGTAGTCGAGTTGACTGCACAGCACAAAGTTCTCGTCGGTGACGTACGCCATTACATAATAAAGCGTAGGGTCAACGGCAAGTTGCGCTCTGTTTTCAATAAATTGATCCAGCGTGAAATAGGGCGTATTTTCGCCTTGATTATAGCCGAATCTGTCGTAAAAACGGTATTCGATTCTGCCATGAATATCTGTATTCAACGCAGGCATATCAGAACCGTATTCTAAGGTGTATTTGGTGCTTTCGGTCAACAACTTGTCGCCCACCATAAAAGGCAGGTCGGTCACGTCGTTATGCGAGCCGTATTTTGCGGTAGTGTGGGTCGTATCCCATTCTGCCAAAATGCGTTTGGGCGCAAGGATCCAGTCGAGCGATACCCAATCTTCTACTTCGCCCTCTTCGCAATAAAACGTCGTTGCCTCGGCGGGAGATTCGTCGAGATCAGGCACGACGAAATACTCCCGCCAGTTTGCCAACTCGTACGATCCCAAATAACTTTGTATATATTCCATGTTTTCGGTAAACGATACCGTAGTGTTATAATCCCCTACGTTCGTTCCCGCACCGACGTAGATCGGCGTCAACCATTCCGGCACGCAATCATCCGTCAGTTTCATCTGCTGTTCGTTATAATTGTACTGAGGGGGCGCCTCCGGATCGTAATCCCACTTCAACGTATTCAGATCAAGCCGCTTGGGTCTGATCAAAATTGTAATTTGATGGTTTCGTATCGGACGCTCTTTTTCCACCATTACAGGGTTTCCGTCCGCATCCACCACCGGATTCCCGTCGGCGTCAACATCCTGTTCCTGGTATGTTTCCATCAGTACGGTCTGCGTTTCTCTGTCGTAAAATACGTAGTTTGAATATGCTTCGTCGGAACTGATTTCTTGCGAGACAGTATAGGTCCCAGGGTCAATACAGTTGGCCATGCCGTTCCAGCCT
>CAJUIR010000011.1 GCA_910586655.1 uncultured Christensenellaceae bacterium | reverse complement strand
TGGCTGCTGTTTATCCTTACCAAGGACGTGCTCTACCTGCTGAGCCATAGCAGCAAATTCATAGTTTCAGCCTCATTAGTATATAAAAATTAGACCGCGAAGTCAAGCGAAAATCAGGCGATTTCCCGAAATTCCAGAAATAATTTTGTCGGCATTGTAGCCGTTTTTTTGGCTGTGACATACTATATAAGTATGACGAATTTGATTTACGACCGTAATCTCGCCGTGCAGTACGCGAAAAAATGGGCGTTCCGCAGAAACCCCGCATTTTACGATTTCAGCAATATCGGCGGAGATTGTACGAATTTCGCTTCACAGTGCATTTTTGCCGGCACGGGAATCATGAACTACACTCCTGTTACAGGCTGGTATTACATTTCCGCAAACGACCGTACCGCTTCGTGGACCGGCGTGGAGTATCTTTATAACTTTTTGACGGGAAACGAAGGAGAAGGTCCTTACGCCAAAGAAGTGCCCCTATCCGAACTGGAAATCGGCGACGTGGTACAACTGGGGCGGGAAACGGGAGATTTCTATCATACGCCCGTGGTCGTCGGATTTTCACGCGGACAGATCTTGGTTGCCGCGCACTCCTACAATGCCTATAATAAACCCCTTTTCTCATATAATTTCGACCGAGTACGCGGATTACATATTCTCGGCGTCAGAAAAAACTGAAATTTGCCGCGTTACGTTGTTACGATGCAGATCTGCCTTCTCATAAAAACCGAAAAGAGATATATACTGTAAAAAATGAAACGGATCTTATTTACGGGCGGAGGAAGCGCCGGTCACGTCGTTCCCAATCTCGCCCTGATGAACGAACTGAAATATTCTTACCGTATTTCTTATATGGGTACGGGCGGGATCGAAAAGACGCTTGTAGGTAACAGCGGCTTTGCGTTTTTTCAGGTTGACTGCCCGAAACTGGTTCGGGCTTTTACGCTTGAAAACTTCAAAATCCCCTTCCGTCTTTCCCGCGCGAAAAAGAACGCGCTCTCTATCTTAAAGCGCGAACAGCCCGATCTCGTATTCTCCAAAGGCGGTTTTGCAAGTTACCCTGCGGTATGGGCGGCGCACAAATTACGCATCCCCGTTCTTACGCATGAGAGCGACCTCTCCCCCGGACTTTGTACCAAACTGATTGCAAAGAAATGCAAATACGTTCTCACATCCTTTCCCGAAACCGCCGACCTGTTCAAAAACGGGAAACACGTCGGCTCCCCTATCCGAAAGGAAATTTTGTGCGGAGAAAAAACGAGAGCGCGGCGAAAATATGAATTCACCGACGCGAAACCTGTCCTGCTGATTCTGGGCGGAGGGAGCGGCAGCCGTGCGCTGAACGAAGCCGTTCAAGCAAATCTGCCCTCGCTTTTAATGCGGTTTCAGATTCTGCATCTGACGGGAAAAGGAAATACGTTTACAAGACGAGAAGGATACGTCCCGCTTGAATTTGAAAACGACATGGGAAGCGCGTATGCCGCTTCGGATCTGGTACTTGCACGCGCGGGCAGCAACACCGTGTTTGAGATCCTTGCGTTAAAAAAACCTTCGGTACTCGTGCCTTTAACGCGCGGTTCTCGGGGAGATCAACTTCAAAATGCGGAATATTTCGAGAGAAAAGGTCTGTGTACGCTTCTGCGCGAAGACAATCTCCACGAACTGATGAACTCACTGATCATGACGTTGAAAAACAATGCCTTGACGGCGGCGCTTCGGGAATCTGAAATCGGAAACGGTACCCCTACGATCCTTGATTTGATTAAATCAGTGATTTATTCAAAGGGCGCAAGAGAAAAACCGTCGCCGAAAATATCCGCCTGCAAGTAGGTGTCCGGCACTTTTCCGACAAGCACGCTCTCGCAAATCAGCACTTCCGTGAGCGAAGCAAAATTACTGGTACCCGAAGGCATAACGATCGAAATATCGGCAACGATTTCAAGATAAATAGAATGTTTGGTCTGGTTGATCCCTGCCTGATCAAACTTGGATACAAAGCGACACGCGACGTTGGATATAGGGATGATTTTAATGTTGATTTTGGGCCCGAAACCTGCCCATGCTTCGATTCCTGTGAGCGCACCGAGCGGCACCTCGATTCCGCCTTCGCTCATGGTCTGCAAATTCTGCTGAGACATATACGCAGCGTCGCGCGCAATCCGGTTGATTTGAAGCGCATTGGAAGTAATGGCAAGAATATTGCCTTCATGATCATGCTCTACCGAAACCAAATCTTCGTAACGGATCTGATCCGACAGCGTATAATAGATCGCGTCGTTAACGGCAACGGTGGTAATGGAACGCATACTTGCTTCGGCAATGGACTTTAACACGCCCGTAATGTTTGCATGAAGAAAAACCGCCAAGCCGATAATAAGAAAGCAAACCGCTGCGAGAAGGATGCGAAATTTAAGTCTTTTTTTTTTGCTTTTCACACCATATTTTATGCATCGGATTCCCGCGTCATGCAGATACCGTCGATGACACAGACTGTACTCTTTTGTTTCGATGAGATTGGATCGAAAGTTCACAAATGGATACAAAAAGGCGCGGACGGACCTGCCGTTCGCGCCTTTTTTCTTCGGTTTAGGATTCCGATTCGTAATGACAGTCGGAATATTGCGTGGGAGGCATCGTTTCGCCTTCGCCCACATAAATCGTGTTGATGATATTCCCCTGTCCGTCGATCACCTTATAGGAACCGGTTTTGGGACAAACATCTCCGCAATTCAATCTCATAATTTCACCTCCGATATTCTTAGATTGCGCAGAGTGAAATTTTTTATGCATGAAACGAAAGGTTACAAAATTGCGAGCGCGTCGAGCCAGAAGCAGGTAAGAGAAAGTAATACAAGATAGCAAGAAAACCACTTATAATTTGCTTTACTGATTACCTTTAACATAAACTTAATGGCAAGAAATCCGAATATGGCGGCAGTGATCACACCGACGACCATGCCGATAATTTCGTTCGTGCCGCAGATCAATTCCGTAGATTCATCGGGAAAGATAATATCCTTCATTTCGAGAACAAATCCGCCTAAAATGACGGGAATACTCATTAAAAACGAAAATTTTGCAAGTTTTTCGGGTTTCGTACCCGCAACCGTTCCCGCAAATATCGTCGATCCGCTCCGTGAAATGCCCGGGAATAAGGCAACCGCCTGCATCAATCCCATGGAAATTGTGTTTTTCCAACCGAGTTCGGTATGCTTTTTACGGCGCTTTGCAACCATTTCCGTAACAAGCAACATGAGTGCAGTGAGCGAAAAACAGATCGCGAGATATAAAAGCCCCTTTTCACCCGCAAATGCATCGTCGATATAACTGTTACACAGTACCCCGACGACTGCCGCGGGTACGGTGGCGACGATCAACATGAGAAGCGTTTTAAAGGGCTTTTTGAACAGTGCAAGGATATCTTTGCGGAACACGATACAAACTGAAACGAGCGTTCCGAAATGCAGCATGATGTTAACAAACATCAAACTGTTCTCATCGAAGCCGAATACCCTTTGTAAAAGCGTTAAATGTCCGCTTGACGAAACGGGCAGGAACTCTGTGAGTCCCTGCACCGCGCCTAATATAAAAGTTTTCCAAATGGCTTCAAAAAGCGTCATAGCCGCTCCAAAAATCAGGTATCAAGTCTTGCCAAATCTGCGTATCTGTCTTCGTAAACCGTTTTGCATTCGTTATAAACGTTTGCGATCATTTTCTGTCGGTTGCTGTTGAAGTCGTTCACGAAATTCGTTTTTAAGGCTTCATAGAATTGATAGGAGAAAGAACCCTCTTCGTCGATCTTGCTGTGGTCATAGATAAACGGTCTGATTTCACCGCTTCCGTTCCCCGTAAACGAGAACGTGCAATAGATGATATGCCAACCGAAATCGGAGGGAACTACAACGTAACTTCCCGCGCCGTTTTGGCAAGCGATCTGCGCCGCATATTCGAATTCGCTGACAAACTTGGTCTTTCCGAGAATGACCGAATAACCGAGGTAGGTGTTCAATCCTGCCGTATCCGTATTATACGCAAACGAGAGTTCGTTTATGACGGAAAGCGCTTTGTTCTCCTGCGTATCCTTGACAAACATACGGTTTGCATCGAATCCGTCGAGCGCAACTTTCCCCTGATAATAAATGAACTTGGAATAGTCCACATCGCCGTCCGCTTTATAATAATCGTTCTGAGCGAAATAATTTCTCGTACTTCCCTTTTCCACGTCCGTAGAGGTCGTCAGACCTTCGTCCGCAAGATAGCCTTCCATTTCGTCAATAAAGCCGTCGATATCGATCTTATTGGGAGAAAGCGTATATTTTTTCGTCTTTTCGTCGTAATGTACACTTCCGTTATAAGTGTATTTGCCGCGATAATTTTTCAAGGATTCGTATTTGGAATTATCGTCTGCCTGCAAACTGTCTTCAAAGAAAAGATATTTGCGCGCCGCATCGCCGCCCGTATAGCCTTCGCCTTGATAGGAATGATCTTTTTCTCCCGTAAACCATGCGCCGCGCTGATCAGTGGCTTTGATTTTTTCGAGAATACTTGCGCGCTGTTTAAACGAATTGCCGTTCGGATCACCGTAGTCGCCTTGCAGTTTTCCGACTTCCGCCGACTGTACCGTACTGAACGGAAGCAAAATGTTGATCACGTAACCGTAATTCGCTTCGGGTGCGGTGAGCAGGAACGTCGAATCGGAGATACTGTCGAGTTTGGATTCGAAATTGGTCTTGTCCGCCGCAAAACTTGCCGCCTGTTTGTTGTATAAGGTGTTGTAATACTCGACCATATATTCTTCGGAAAGTTTATCCTCTGCTTTCTTTTCGAATTCGTCGGTGAGTTTGGAAATCAGCGCGCTCTCGTATGCCGATTTCAATTCGTATTTGAAGTAAGAAAGACTTTCGATGTCGTTGGTGTTTTCGCCGTCCTGCAACAAATTGTTGCGGCGCAACGTTCCGAGGAAATCGGTATACGCATTTTTACGGCTGGTTGCAGTCGAACCCTCTACCGCCTCATAAGAACCGCAATTCGCAAGCGTGTTGCCGCCAACCGCAGTGTAAACTCTGTAATCGGTATCGAAATAATCGCTGTTTGCGGTATCGACGCCCGTAGGAAGCGTACGTTCGGTCTTAGAGGTTTCGCTTTCGTCTTCCTTTTTATTGATATAATCCGGCTCGTTGGAATCCAGCGTGTTGTTGAACAGGCGACGCGTGGAATACAGCGCTTTGGCTTCTTCGTCCCCATCGAGGAAATAAGAAATACCCGCAAGTTCGTTGCCGTTTTCTTTGCCTGCAGCAACCGCCGCTTTGTAGCCCTCTACGGTAAACGCGTTCCCCTCTGAATCTTCAACCTTCTCTTTCAGTAAATATGCCATGGTATACTGAACGTCGAGTTGGCGGATCACCAAACTCTGGCAAACCCAGTCGAATGCTTCTTTATAGGACAAATTATAATTTTGCTGATAGGAATAACCGACGTCCTGATAATAAGCGATCATATCGCGTTTTGAAATTTCCACTTCACCGATGACGTCTTTATATTCGGCATACATTCCGCCTTCGGCGAATTCTTCGCTGCGCGTAATATCGACCGTCGCAATGACTTGCGCCAAATCCTTATTCGAATCTTTGGTGACCAAATCGCAACCGACGAAACAGCCCGCCATAACCGTACCCGCAAGCATAAGGGCTATCGCTTTCTTCGTTTTTTTCATTCTGAACTCCGATGAATTTTCGTTTGTGCGCAATCGCACATAATGATACTTGTACTATTATAACCCATTTTCTGAAAATGTGCAATGATTTCAACGGAAAAATCAGGTAAAAGTTGCCGCAAATTTCAAAAATTTTGTCATGAGAACCATCACTTTCCCGCCGTCTCCCGCCGCCTTGAACCGCAAAACGGGAGCGCTCGTCATATCGAGCGCAAGATAGCCGCGATACCGTTCCATCGCCGCCGCCAACCGTTCGTCGGAAAGCGAGGAAAGCGACGCAAACTCCAGCGCTCCTCCGCGCTTATCCACCGAAATTTTACGCACGCCGTACGCCGATGCATAACTTTTTAACAGCGCGATCACGAGCAAATTGAGCGTTTCGTTCGGAAGCGGTCCGTATTCTTCTTCCATGGAAGTACAGACGCGCTTATAGTCCTCCGCCGTACGGATCTCGGCAATTTGCTTATAACAATCCATTCTTCCCGCGTTGGATTCGACGTACCGCTCGGGGATAAACGCCGTCGTTTTGATATCCAGATCAACGCTCTCCTGCCTTACGCCGGTAATTTCTTCTTTGAGGATCTTGGCGTAAAGTTCGTAGCCCACTTTGTCCATGTGACCGTGCTGCTCGGCTCCGAGCACGTTTCCCGCGCCGCGGATCTCCAGATCGCGCATCGCGATTTTAAATCCCGATCCGAGTTCGGTAAATTGCATCATCGCTTTTAACCGCTCTGCGGCGTTTTCCGTCATTACCCGTTCGGGCTTATAAGTAAAATACGCATGCGCAAGCCGAGAACTCCGCCCCACTCTGCCGCGCAGTTGATACAATTGCGAGATCCCCAGCCTGTCGGCGTCGATCACGATGAGCGTATTGGCGTTAGGAAGATCGATCCCGTTTTCGATGATGGTCGTCGTAACCAGAACGTCGTATTCCCCGCGGTAAAATCCGAACACGCTCTTTTCCAGCGCGGATTTTTCCATTCTGCCGTGCGCCAAGCAAATTCTTGCTTCGGGGATAAATTCCGAAAGCCGTTTCGCATAAGCATGAATGCTCTCTACGCGATTATACAAAAGAAAGATCTGGCCTCCGCGCGCGAGTTCGCGCAATACCGCGTCGCGTACCAGCGTTTCTGTTTCTTCCGCAACGTAAGTCTGCACGGGAAGCCGCGCGTGCGGCGGCGTTTGAATGGTGGAAATATCGCGGATGCCCGATAGCGAAAGATGGAGCGTACGCGGAATAGGCGTCGCCGTCATCGTAAGACAGTCGACGTCGCGTTTGTAATTTTTGATCTTTTCTTTATGCTCTACGCCGAACCGCTGTTCTTCGTCGAGAACGAGCAGCCCCAAATCGCGGAATGTTACGTCTTTGGACAGCAGCCGATGCGTGCCGATCACAAAATCGATTTTCCCCTTTTCCAAATCGCTTAAAATCTGCGCCTGTTCTTTTTCGGTGCGGAAACGGTTCAGGCAGGCGATGTGTACGCCGAAATCGCGCATCCGCGCGACCGCCGTTTGCATATGCTGTTCGGCAAGAACGGTGGAAGGACACATCAAGGCGACCTGCTTCCCCGCAAGGATACAGAGGTATGCGGCGCGGAGCGCAACTTCTGTTTTTCCGAAGCCGACATCGCCGCAAAGAAGCCGATCCATCACCTTGCCCGAACACATATCGGCTTTGATTTCTTCAAAAGACGAAATTTGGTCCGGCGTCGGCTCGTATGCAAATGCCGACTCGAATTCTTCCATTTCTTCTCGATACTCGGGAAATACGAATCCGTTCTGTTCCTGGCGTTCGGCGTACAGCCCTTTCAGATCGAACGCCATTTTTTTGAGCGACGCACGGACGCGCGCTTTGACGCGCTCAAACTCTCCGCCTCCGATTCTGGAAAGCGCCGGATTGTCGCCGCCCATGTATTTGGACAATACGTCCATCTGTTCGACGGGAACATAGAGCGTATCGCCCCCGTGGTAGTCGAGCGCAACGTATTCTTTCACGCCGTCGGTCGTCTCTATTTTTTTCGTGCCCGTGATTTTACCGATCCCGTATTTTTCGTGTACGGCATAATCGCCCACTTCGGGCGCAAAAAACAGATCTCCGCGTTTTTTCTTGATTCGGCGCGCACTTGCGGTTTTGGGGAACAAATCGCCCGTACCGACAACCGCAAGTTTGCACTCGTGCAACAGAAAACCCTTTTCGAGCGGTTCGTCCAGTACCGCGATTCCTTTGAATTTCTCCAAGCGATCCGTAAGCGGCGAAACGGGCAGATATTGATCGGATAGTTCTTCGCGCAGTTTTTGCGCCCGTTCGTGCGTTCCGCACCAAATCATCGCGCGGTAACCCGTTTTATTCCATGCGCGCAGATCGCCGATCAATTCGGGAAGAGAATTCAAATACCGCCGAGCGGGCGTCGACGTAAAATTATAGATCTTCATCGGGTTGAAAAAATACGTCTGTCCCGAAAAAGTCTGCAAAGCGATATTTCTGAATTCCGAAAAACGGGAAAGCGCTGCTTCGGGCAAATACTGCGCGCCGGAAAAACGCATCGCCTCGCCCCCTTCGCAAAGCACCGACAGTCGTTCGAAATGTTCTTTATAGAGCCCGTCCAGTTTATCGCGGATCAGTTTGCATTCGTCAAATACGAGAAGCGCGTCACCGAACAGCGAAAAACAGTCGCAGGATTGACTTAACACCGGCAAAATAAAATCGGAAGAAAATCCGCATTCCGTGATTTCTCCTGCTATCTTCTGCAACCTTGCATATGCTTCCGACGATTTCGCATGTTTCAGTTCTTCGGCAAACGCAGCGCGGATCTTCGCTTCGTCCCCTTCAGTGAGATAGACGTCGGTCGCCGCAACGAGATCGATTTCAGAAAGTTTGGGATAACGTTCTGCGGTGACTTCGTCGTAAGGACGGATATTTTCGATTTCGTCGCCGAAAAAGTCGATCCTGACCGGATGTTCGCAGTTGATCGGATAAATATCCAAAATGTCGCCGCGGACGGAAAACGCGCCCTTGCCGTCCACCGTATATTCCCGCGTATAACCCGCACGGGTCAGCGCTTCCGTCAACGTATGAAGGTCCAATTCCATTCCCGCCGAAAGATGAAAAAAATTTACTTTTTTAGGAACGATCTGAACGAGCGCTTCGATATCCGCAATCAGCACGTCCGCGCCTGCCTGCCACTCGTAAAGCGCGGTCAGACGGCGGTAAAGCGCATCTTTGGAAAGCGCCTTGCGATAGGTCAATACTTCGTCCTTGGCGGAAAGAAGCGCGCACTTTTTACCGGAAAGCGCGGATATCGCCTCATACGCGCGCTTAGCAGTCAATGCGTCGGCGGTAATATAAACCGCCCGTCCCCCGACGAGCGATGCAATAAAATATTTTTGCGGATCGGCCGCGCCGAACACCGCCAAAGGAACACCGCGCGCGATTTCCTGTCCCAAAAGCGGATAATCGCCGCCCGCATTTTCAAAGGAAAAAAAGTCTTTCATGAATTGTATTTCCCCATCACCAGATCGATCCTTTCGCCTCCTGCAAGCATCAGCGCCGCTTCCGCAGCCCTTTTGCAAGCCGAAGCATATAAGTCGTAATCCCCCTTCCCGATTTCGGAAAGAACGTAGTTGATAATGGGAATATTCACTTCGGGATCACGAATCCCGATGCGGATACGGGTAAAATCGGAATAGCCGAGTTCGGCAATGACCGAGCGCATTCCGTTATGCGTTCCCGCGCTCCCCGACGCACGGATACGCACGCTTCCCTTGGGCAGATCGTAATCGTCATAAATGACGACCAGTTCTTCTTTGTTGATTTTATATTTTGCGGCAAGTTGCTTGACTGCTCTGCCGGATGCGTTCATGTAAGTCAAAGGACGCGCGATGATCACTTTTTCGCCGCCGATAAATGCTTCGGCAACAAACGATTCGCATTCCTTTTTTTTGAATTTTACACCGGAAAGCGCGGCGGCGTCGCCCGCCGCCAAAAAACCAAGATTATGAAACGTCTTGAAATATTTTTCTTCGGGATTCCCCAGTCCTACAATCAAATACATAAAAACTCCGTGAATTTCTAATAAAGAAGCCGCCGCAAATGCGGCGGCTTGAATATCAGTCGTAAATCTTACTCATGGGTTTATCGAGATATACGTTCTCGATTGCCGCCGCAAAGATATCTGCCGTAGTAAGAATTTTAATTTTAGACAGTTTCTTTTCTTCGGGAAGTTGAACGGTATCGAGCATGACCAATTCTTCGATGGGCGATTTTTCAATGCGCTCGATCGCAGGACCGGAAAGAACGGCGTGCGTACAGCAGGCATAAATGTGCGTTGCGCCCGCATCCACAAGCGCCTGCGCGCCCTGTACGATCGTCCCGCCCGTATCGATCATATCGTCTACCAGCAGGCATTGCTTGCCCTTTACGTTTCCGATAATGTTCATTACTTCCATTACGTTGGCTTTGGGACGGCGTTTGTCGATGATCGCCATAGGGCAATTCAAACGTTCCGCCACCTTTCTGGCACGGTTCACGCTTCCGACGTCGGGCGATACCACAATAAAATCGTCGCCCGAAATACGGGATGAAAAGTAATTGTAAAGCGTAGGTCCGCCCAAGAGGTTATCCACGGGAATATTGAAAAATCCCTGAATTTGCGCCGCGTGCAGATCCATCGTTAAAATTCTGTCCGCACCTGCAGACGTCAAAAGATCTGCAACGAGTTTTGCCGTGATAGGGTCGCGCGAACGCGCCTTTCTGTCCTGACGGGCATATCCGAAATAAGGCATGACCGCCGTTATGCGTCCTGCCGACGCGCGCTTTGCCGCGTCGATCAGAATCAATAATTCCATTAAATTATCGTTCACGGGGCTGGAAGTCGATTGAATGATGAATAAATCTCTTCCGCGCACCGTTTCGCCGATATGTACGCTGATCTCGCCGTCGGAAAATTTTCCTACTTCCGCATCGCCGAGCGTCGTGTTGAGTTTTGCGGCGATTGCCTTCGCAAGAGGCAGATTGGAATTCCCCGCAAACAGTTTGATTTCGTTCCCGTGTGTAATCATGATCCGATTTTCCTCGAATAATTCTTAAGTACCGCTTTATTGTAAACGAATTTGCCTTTTAAGTCAATCGTTTGCACCGAATTTCAAAGCATTTCAGCAAATATATTTTACATCTCTCAACCGTTTGTCAAACAAAAATTCGGTCTATCTTCTTGCCACGCCCGTTTTTCTCGCCGCTTCCGCAACCGCTTGCGCCACTGCTTCGTGCGCGCGCTTTTCATATGCATAAGGCAAAATGTAATCGGGAGACAGATCCTTCCCTACGCAAGCGGCGATCGCCTCGCTTGCCGCGCGCATCATCTCAAAATTGATGTCAGTCGCCCGCACGTCAAGCGCGCCGCGGAACAACCCGGGGAATACGAGCACGTTATTGATTTGATTGGGTTTTTCGGACGAACCCGTACCCACGACCGCAGCGCCCGCCGCAAGCGCGTCTTCGCGTGCAATTTCGGGAGTCGGATTGGCGCAGGTAAACACGATCGGATCTTTTGCCATGGAGCGCACCATTTCTTTGGTTACGCAATTTGCAACCGACACGCCGATAAATACGTCTGCGCCCTTCATTGCGTCTGCAAGCGTGCCCTGGATCCGCGCGCGGTTCGTCAGTTTTGCGACGTCCTGTTTTTCAGAATTCAAACGCGCGTCCCCTTCACAGATCACCCCTTTGCTGTCACATAGGATAACGTCGCGGCAACCGAGATTGAGCAGGAACCGCGCAATCGCAATTCCGGCAGCCCCCGCGCCGTTGACGGTGATTTTCAAGTCTTCCGCTTTTTTCCCGACAAGTTTCAACGCGTTCATGAGCGCAGCCGCCGTAACGACGGCGGTTCCGTGCTGATCGTCATGAAACACGGGAATATCCAGTTCTTCTTTGAGCCGCCGTTCTATTTCAAAACAACGCGGCGCGGAAATATCTTCTAAATTGATCCCGCCGAACGAACCTGCAAGCAGTTTGACCGTACGGATAATTTCTTCGGTATCTTTGGAACGGATACAAAGCGGCATGGCGTCCACGTCGCCGAATGCCTTAAAGAGTGCGCATTTCCCCTCCATTACGGGCATTCCCGCTTCGGGACCGATATCACCCAGTCCGAGCACCGCGGTTCCGTCGGTAATAACGGGTACGGTATTCCAGCGGCGAGTCAAATCAAAACTCTTTTCTACGTCTTCGTGGATGGCAAGACAGGGCTGTGCAACCCCCGGCGTATAAGCAAGAGAAAGTTTTTCGCGCGAATCCACCTCGACGCGGGATACGACTTCGATCTTCCCCTTCCACTGTGCATGTAACTTTAAAGATTCTTCTCTGTAATTCATATGTAACCTCACGCGCATAATTATACTCCCGAAGCGAACTTCCGTCAACGGAATTTTTATAAAATTTGTTTCGTTCGAAATTTACATTCAAAAATAAGTCGAAATCGTTTGCTTTTTTTATTGAATTCGTGTAGAATGGCTATTGCCGATGCAGAGATGGCGGAGCGGTCGAACGCGCACGATTCGAAATCGTGTGATGCAGGAATGTATCCAAGGGTTCAAATCCCTTTCTCTGCGCCAAAAAAACGGAGCGAAATCGTTTGATTTTTCTCCGTTTTTTTCTTTTAAACGTATTTATAAAGGATTCCTGCTTCGCACTAAAATACCGCATGAAAATATTTCTAATCTCTGTCTTTTTTAAAACAATCAAATAATAAAAAAGAGCGAATCTGAATAAGAAATCCGCTTTTTTTATCAATCTGTCATCCCTAAGAGATAATCCGTACTCATGTGAAAAAATTCCGCAACCGTAATAATACTATCTGCCTTGGATTGAATTTTACCGTTCGTCCAGTCGGATATACTTGTTGCCGATACCCCTATCAACAATGCAAATGCACGCTTTGAAAGATGATACTCTTCAAGAAGTTCGTTTAATCTGCCTGCAAATTTATTTTCCACGCTTCTATTGTAAGATATATTTTACATAAAATACTTGACGTAAGATACGCCAGTCCGCGCGTAATGTCGTTATTAAAGCCCTTTTGCAAGGAACTTCGTATCAACTGCAATCGCATTCGCAAAGCGGCGCAGACAGAAACTTCCCGTGCCATACAAAATTTGACCCAACCGTTTTGCCTGAACGATTATAACGAGTTGTTACTGAACGGCATCGAAAAAACGACGGATGGGATTTGCTTAGTCTTTGAAGAAAACGCTAAACTGCTGATACAAAACGGAACAATATCAGAAGGCGAAGATCATGCCGTAATCCCCTATCATCCCGACGATCCCGAATCGGGTTGGAGCAAAATCGTCGCTTCGGAACTGTACTACGCGCACAATTTATTCGAACTGCATTTTTTAATTTCCGATTTCAACGAACGCAACGAAAACTTTGTCTGGTATCTTACCCTTCTCGGTTCCGACATTTTTCAAATCGATCCTTCGCACTAAAAAGCCCTCTCCTTTTCGGAGAGGGCTTCGGTTTATTTTTAACCTAATTTGACTGTTTTACACAATCTGTCGTAGGCGAAATTCATGACTTTGCTGCGAAGTCTCCACGGCATATAATTCACGGACGTACAATAGGAACGGTGGCGTAATTTTCGATATAACGCTTTGTCGCGTTCCTTGATATGATTCCACATGGCTTTCAGTTTTTCTTTGCGGTCTTTGGAATATTCCGCGCAGATAAAATACACCGTAGTGATCATAATTGCATTCAAAGAATGCCACATATATTTCCGGAGTCCTTTGGGCATCTTTTTGATCTCTTTCCACGAATAGGCATCCGTCAGACGCTGCATCACTCGGATTTGTTGATCGTATCGCTTGATGAAATTGCTGCGGTTGATCGACTGATCGCTTCTGCCGATAAAATAACGGTACAAATCCAAATCGAGATAGCAAATGGTTTTCATGTAAGGAAGCGGCTGATATGCGTAGATCTCGTCTACATAAAAGGTATGCTCGGGAAGTTCCAGACCGCTTTCGATCAGTTTTTCGCGCTTGTACAAAAGCGCATGCATGAGCATCATATGCGAATACTTGAACGGTTTCACCTTGTCCCAACCGAAAATGACGTCCTGCGGCATTTTATCGGTATATCTGCTCACGTGCCGTGTGTTATCGTATGCCTTTTCGTAAACGAAATTGGTAACGTACAAATCGGGAAGCGTATCTTCCTGCATATGCGATTTGATTTTTGCCATGAGTTTTTGCAACGATTCTTCGTCGAGCCAGTCGTCCGAATCGACAACTTTATAATACAGACCCGTTGCAAGTTTTAATCCCGCATTTACGCCCGAACCGTGCCCGCCGTTTTCTTTATCGACGACTTTTACGATTTCGGGATAACGCTCAAGATATTCGTTTGCGATTTTGATCGTATCGTCTTTGGAACCGTCGTTTACGATAATGATTTCGATCTCGTCTCCCGCAGTCAATATACTGTCGATACATTTCCGCATATAATCCTGCGAATTATAACAGGGCACCGCAAAACTGATTAACTTCATATCTACCTCTGATCTCTTTTAACCGCAAGAGAGCATATCCCTGCGGATATGCTTTCTTGACGTGATGATTTGATTTTTTACGACTTACGCCGCAACACCCTGCGCTTCTTCAAAAGCGATCTTTTTCTCGTCTCTCGCCTTGATTGCTTCGACAGCGGCATGGAACGCTTTTTCGATTTTTTCGGGATAGACTGCCGCTTTCTGCTTTGCCTCTTCCGCCTTAGCAACGGCTTTTTCCGAATTCTGAGTCTTGGCGGCTTCTTCGGCATTTTCTGCTTTCCGGTTTGCCTTTTCCGACGCTTTTACAAGCGTGTTGTATTTCATGACCGCCGCATTCAGTTGCGATTTGGCTTTGAAATATTCCGACTCGGTGTTGGATTTAAGCGCTTTCGTTTCCCAAAGTTTCATTTTGGATTCCGCTTTGGCAATTTTTTCGCTGTCGGCATTTGCTGCAACGAGTTTCTCGTATCTTGCTCTCGCCTTTTTCGCCATTTTGTTGTTATCGGGGAAGATGACCATGAAGATAAAGAAGAAGATTACCATCGAAACGCCGCCCGTTAAAATGGTTTTCAAAAGCGTGTTTACGATATCGGGACTGCCCCAATGAATGAGATATGCGTTGCACAGACCCCAAATCGTGTTGGTAAACAACGAAACGAGAACCCAACCGATAAAGTACCACATTGCCTGATACCAAGGATTGCCGTGAGAGCGGTAAGTGATATTTCTCTGTAACGGGAAGTTGATGCACTGTGCAGTGAATACTGCGATTTCAAATGCAATAAAAGGTCCCCATCCCTTCGCGTCGCCGAAGATAACGAACATCTGATCGCCGACCAAAGGCGTGTTCGGCCAACCTACGGGGTCGGTTCCCATGCCGTTAAAGGCTGCGGGCAAAAACGCCATGACAATGAATTGCCAAATGGTAACGCCGTAAGAAAATACAATGAAAAAGAAAATCTTATAAATCCAGGGCGCTAATTTGGGATGTTTATCGGAAAAACTGTACCAAACGCCCAGCCACCAGCGCAGGATCTTCTGCCAGAACCGTACAAACGCATTCTGCGAAAGCGGTTTTAACTGCGCCTGTACCTCTTCTACCGTGTATTCAACGTCTGCGGTTTCAGCCTCAGGCGCGATTGCTTCCGCCGCTTCTACGGCTTCCGCAGTGTCTTTTTCTTGATCACTCATTTATTTTGCCTCCTTTTTTGCCTTTTGTTTTTTTTCTTTCGGCTTTTTCTCTTTGGAAAGAAATCTGCCGATTCCCTTAAATAAATGACCGTTGAACATGAGAAGCATTGCTTCCATCTGTCTGCGCGACATGCCGCCGAACTTTGCCATGCCTCTGACCGGCTGATGCAAAACGCCCATGACGAGCGTATTCGCAGTCGTACGGTGTCCCGTCTTTCTCATAAAGCCGATGGCAAACCGAATGGCGCCCGAGAACGCTCTGCCCACCCAACGCTTGGAATAGCGCAAATCGTTTACCGTGCAGTTCTCATGGATCACCATACGCGTTTTACGCTTGTTGTAGAAATTATAACCTGCCTTGGGGATCTCTCTGCCGAGCAACGTTTCAAATTCTTTGTCGCCTACGTTCGCCGCTTGACCGCTGTAATAGGAAGGAAGTTCCAACCCCTCGTAAGGCAGAACGTCGGTTGTACCCGCTTTCTCGATGCTCGTTTCCAAACGGATATCCGCCGAACTCGCGCCGACGTACAGTTGATATTCGCCGTCCTCTACTTCCCATGCGTTTGTTTTCACGTTGAAATAGCGGAACGTTTTATCGTCGAACGCAATCGTAACCGACTTGCTCTCTCCCGCCTTTAAATATACTTTGGAGAATCCTTTTAATTCTTTGGCGGGACGGAATACTTTTCCGTCTTTTTTCCCGACGTAAAGTTGAGCAACTTCCGCACCGTCGCGTTCACCCGTGTTTTTCAGCGTAAACGTAACGCCCTTTTCGTCTGCCTTGACGTCGGAATATTCAAACTTCGTATATGAAAGACCAAATCCGAACGGATATGCGACGGGCACGTTTGCCGTATCGTAATATCTGTATCCGACATACAGCCCTTCGCGGTATTCCACCGTCATCTGTTTGCCGGGGAAGTGCGACGCCGAAGAACAGTCTTCGTACTTTACAGGGAACGTTTCGGCAAGTTTTCCCGAGGGATTGACTTTGCCGCTGATGACGCCCAGCGTAGCAGCCGCGCCTGCCTGACCGGAAAGGCACGCGTAAACGAGTCCGTTTGCGTCGTCCGCCCAACCGAGTTCCACACAACTCCCGCAGGAAAGCACGACGATCACTTTTTTGCCGGTTGCTTTGACGGCTTGATAGAGCGCGATCTGGTTTGCGGGAATTCTGATGTGTTCGCGGTCCAATCCTTCCGCTTCGCTCACTTCGTCCAGTCCCAGATACAAAAGCGCGACTTCTGCTTTTTTGGTCAGTTTTACCGCTTTTTTGATTAACTTCTTTTTCTTTTTCCCGTATCGGTCAAACCCTTTGGCATAACCGACGACTTCGTAAGGATAATTTTTGATCAAACCGAGCGTCGTATCGAGGCGCGTGGGATTCACGATGGAAGAACCCGCGCCTTGATAACGGGGTTTTTCCGCGAAATCGCCGATGAGCGCGATTTTCGTCTTTTCCGCAAGCGGCAGGATGCCGTCGTTTTTCAAAAGAACAATGCTCTCTTCGGCGCACTTTTCCGCAAGCGCGTGATGCCCTTCTTGGTCGAACGGTTTTCCTTTTTCGCTTACCGTCGTCTGTTCGATCAGCGTGAGAACGCGCATTACGCATTCGTCGATATATTTCATATCGAGTTCGCCGCTCTCGTATGCTTTTACGATATCGTCCGCGCCGTATCTGCACGCAGGCATTTCCAGATCGCTTCCCGCGATCGTAGACGCAACTTTATTGTTGCAACCCGCCCAATCGGACACGGCAACGCCGTCAAATCCCCACTCGCCGCGAAGAATCTCGCGGATCAGATGCTCGGATTCATCCGCATAAGCGCCGTTTACTTTGTTATAAGAGGTCATGATCGTTTTGGTCTTTCCCTCTTTTACGGCAATTTCAAACGCCGTGAGATAGAGTTCGCGCAGCGTTCTTTCGTCCATTACCGAATCGGAGACCATTCTGCGTTCTTCCTGATTGTTCCCCGCATAATGCTTTACGCAGGCTGCGGTCCCGCTCTTCTGGATCCCTCTGATATAGGAAGCCGCCATTTTGCCGGCAAGATAAGGATCTTCCGAGAAATACTCGAAATTTCTGCCGCAGCGCGGATTGCGCTTTAAACAGGTTCCGGGTCCCAGCAAAACGTTTACGTTCTGCGACGCCGCCTCTTCGCCGAGCGCGCCGCCCATCTCTTCGCCGAGCGCGTCGTTCCAACTGTTCGCCATCGTCGCCGCAGTCGGAAAACACGTTGCGGGAATACTTGCGTTCAGTCCCAAATGATCCGCCGCCGCAGCCTGTTTCCTGATGCCGTGCGGTCCGTCTGCAAGAAACAAAGAGGGCACGCCGAGTTCGGGATAATCTCTCGTCTGCCAGAAATCTTTTCCGGTCAAAAGATCGGCTTTCTGACGGACGGTCATCCCGCTGATGATTTTCTCTTTATCCATTGTTACCTCTTAACAAATTTTTGTAGAATTATACAATAAATAATGATAAAATTCACCCGAAACAGCGTAAACTGCGCCTTTTTGTGCGTAAATTGCAATATTTTACGATTCTGAATTATTTCTTATAAACTCCGCCGATAAACGATTCGAAGTGATTTTTATGTCCGTCCGCAACGTAAAGGCTGTCGCCTCTGTCGTTAACGATATGGGTGATCCCGCCGTTGGTTTTCTTATCTCCGAACGTCGCAAAATTCGCGATCCCCATATGCTCGACGCGAATGCCCGCATTGGAAGGCAGTTCGATCGCATGATCGAGCGTAAACGTTCTGGGGTTTTTATCGTCGCCCTTGCGCGCCACATAATAAACGCCAAGCCCGTACGCCGTATGATTCTGAACATGATCCGCTACTTTATAACTTGCATAACCTTTGTAGGATTGCCCCATCCAGTGCGAAGTCCATTCTTCCAGATCGTCTACGTCGTAAGGCGTCTCCGACTGATAAAACGCCATGAATCCGTATTCGCCGTTCCAGATCGTCTGATATTCGTGGAAATGCTCTACCATTAAACCGTAAATTGTCACGTGATCCCCGTTGACGATCACGCCGTTTTTCGTGCGGTTGACGTTCCAACCTACTCCGTGGCTGTGATCGCCGCGCCATACCCAGAAATTATCGCCGACGACATCGTTCGCGTTGATTTCGAGCGTCACGTCGACCGAAGTATTCCCTTCTTCCGCCCCGCCGATCCGGAAATAAACGTCGCTCAGCACGATAGGATTTTCTTGATGGCGTACGTCCGTCTTGTCGGTTCCGACCTGCATCAGAGTTTTGGTGGAGCGACCCGCGTCGAAAATGATCCCGCTCACCTGTACGCCGTCCACGTCGGCAATACGCATGAGCGTATCGGTATTTTTGTCAGTTACTTTTAAGGAAGCAAGACCGATCCCCATCACGATCGTATCCGGTTGCGTAACAAGAAGCGGCGAATCGATCTGATAGATCCCCGGCGTAAACAGTAAGTGTTTTCCCTTTTGAAGCGCGGCGTTTAACGTTTTCGCATTATCCCTGTCCGCGCGCGCGACATAAAACTGATTCAACGGAATATAATCGTCGTTTTCGTTTTCCTGCAACCACGAAACGCCTTTAGAGTCGGTTTTCAACTCGGGACGGCACACATAGTAACCGTTATCGAATATCAAATACGGTTTCTCGCGCATTACGTTGGTTTTCTCGAGGTACGTCACCCAGCCGTTGGACGTCTGACCCCAGTTATAATTCGAAAGCGTCCCCGAACAGCCCGCAAACACGGTGTTGATGTCGCCGCCCGACCATTTGTTCCAATCGGAATTGCGCGTAAACCATTGCTGCTGAACGCTGCCGTCGATCGTCCCTGTGACGACGGTATCCGCAAGAAATCCGCCCGAAGCCCAAGGCGTTTTTCCGCCCTGATGGTGAAGCGTTAAATTACCGTTGACCTGCATCCGACGGAAACTCGTCGCCTGCGACACCGCCCATTGCACGTTGCTGTCGACCGTCATGTTTTCGATGCCGCACCAAAAATTACAGGTGGAGTTTCCGCCCGAAAGTTCGCCGTACGTGTTGAAACCGCCCAGTTGCACGTCGGTAGGATGCGTTCCCAATCCCGAAAACGTCATGTAATACCGCATTGCCAAATCGAGTTCGCGATAATCGCCCTGTTTAAAAAGCGCGGCAAAACGGCCTTTCCCGAACTGTCCCGTTGTACTGCGGAATTCTTCGATGTCCTGCCATATTGCGTCCCGATCGTCGGTTTCCGCGTAAATATGCGTATTTTCCCCGAAAGTATCGAAGTCGAACGAATAAGTATCGCTGGAAATCGTCGCACCGTTCTGATCGAGCGCGTCGATCCGATAATAACCGTAACGATCGTTACTCTTATAAACGCGGCCGGTTTGCGTGCTTTCCAACGAATATTCCCCGAAACGACTGGGACTGTGGTAAACGGCGTATTGCGCCGCGCCGCTTACTTTATCCCAACTGACTTGGATACCCGTTTCAGTCAGCGTCGTATTCGATTCTCCGCCCGGAGTATCATTTCCGTTTCCGCATGCCGTAAGCGGCAGCATCAGAGCGCCCGTAAGCAGTGTACCCGTCAGTAGCGCCAGCCACCTTTTTTTCATGTTCCCCCCACCACTGTCCTTATGCGTTCCACTGAGAATCAAGATACTCGAAGCGCGTACTCAACCATCCGTAAAGGTGATTCACGCCGTCGGCATGATTGTGAACGTTTTGTTGGATCTCCCAAGTCGCTTCGCCGTTGATCTGGAATCCCCATTTCTCGAAATTGCCTTCGTTGTAATAGACTTCGGCATAATTGCTTTCCAAGGTTCTGAGGAAAGTCAGCGCGGAAGACTGCACGCCCGCCGCGTTCATCCCCTGCCACTTATCCTTTACTTGATTCCAGAACCATTCTTCATTGATGAATACGGTAAGCCAAGGATTGTTTTTATTCGCGGCGTATAAGCCCGTCGCATTCGCACAGGCATCCCTAAGACCGAATGCAGAATCGAAATCCCAAGGCGCTTCAAAGCGAAGCAGATTATTCATCGCATTGGCGCCGAAATCGACATTCATGTGGAAACTCGACCATTCGATATCGTAATCGCAGGCAATTTCGTTCATAATATACATATCGACCAAAGACTGAACGTCGATCACTTTTGAAACGGTTTCCTGAACGGGGCTTGCCGTTACGGGAACGTACGGGATCAGCGCGGTACGATCCTCGTTAAACTGATAGTAAACGTGATGATAGACCGCTTCGTAGCAAAGTTTATAAAGATGCCACATATAGTTTTGGATGAACAGTTTCTGCGCGCAATTCGATTCGTCGCCCTCGTTGAAATAAACGTCGTTCTTAATGGCGAAACCGAACTGGTTGGGATTTACGGTATTTCCGTTCCGCAACACGATCGGCGAAGAATAACCTGCATTCGGGTCTGAATAGTTGTAGTTACACGAGAATCTTTCGGACTCTGTTTCGAGATTATAATAGCCGTCGTATTCGATAAAATATCCGATATCTGTACCTTGATATCCGTCTGCGATATCGTCGGGTTCGGTCACCGCAATGCGGTTTTTGTTGACTTGCTGCTGTTCCGCAAGCAGATATACGCCCCAATATTGATTGTTGAGATAGAGTTCCACTTGGCGGAAATCCGAGCAATAATATCCGTCCGAGCCGAAAATCTGATTGCCGAGATAAAAGGCAAGACTGTTCCGTTCCAAGGTAAAATCTTTATAATCGGCAAGCAAAACCCAACTTTTGCATTTTGCTCCGTCGTTCAGCCCCAACATGCCCTGTTTTTTCTCAAACTTGATGCGGAAAGGCTTTTTGGGATAGGTCGTCGTCCAGTTTCCGCGGATCTTGACGCCCGCGATCACGTCGTTGAGCGCATAGCCGTCGTCGCATTCGCTGACCGTTACCGTGCTGTCGTGATACTGCCAATCGATATTATTGTCAGGATTCGTATTGTCGTAACTGGGAACGTATCTCGTCGCATCGTCCATCAGCGTAGCAGATGTGATGTCGATCCGCGGCAACTTCGTGCTGAGATGCGGCGTATAATTATAATTATTTTCGGGAGGTTCGGGGTCTTTATATTCCTCCGCGCCGCACTCCGTACAAACGCCGTTTTCATAGCGCTCGTGCAAGCAAGCCGTACCGCATTCCGTGCATACGCCGCTTTTGTATTCTTCGTGCAGACAAACCGTACCGCACTCCGCGCATACGCCGTTTTCGTACGCCTCGTGCGCGCAAACTGTGCCGCACTCCGTGCAAACGCCGTTTTCGTACGCCTCGTGCGCGCAAATGATCTTACATTCACTGCAAATACCGTCTACGTAACTTTCGTGCGGACAAACAGCGTCGCACTTCCCGCATACGCCTTCTACATATTCGTGTGCGCAGGGCGTGTCCGAACACCCGACAAACATACCGAGCGCCATAATGCATGCGCAAACAAGCGCCGCCGCGTTCACAAACAGTTTCTTTTTCACTTTGTGTCCCCCTTATTCATTAAGCCGTGGTAGAGCGTCACGGGCATAATGGCTTTCATTCGTTCGATCATCAGATGATTGGATTCCGTACATTTATTTTTCAGCCAACCGATGATAATATCAGTCGTGCAGCGCGAAAACACTTCTACCGAATAACGATAGTAACCGCCCGATTCGGCTGTTTGTTCCGTTAAAAAATATTTCCCCATCAGTTCTTCATGATAACTGCGCAGTGAGTTGATATCCTGGGAATCAAACGCGTTCAGCAGAACGGCAGGCGTTTTTTTGAACGTACTCAACGAACGGGAAATAAAACTTTCCCAATCGTCGGCGCCGCTTAAAATATCGTTGTAATAGTATTTCTGAAAACAGCAGACAAGCAGGTGATATTTATCTTTATAATATTTATAAAACGTCCCCTTGCAAATGCCGATTTCTTCGATCAGATCGATCACGCGAATGGAGTCGATCGGTTTTGTTTTTAAAAATTGCAATAATGCGGATTCGATATAATATTCTATCTTCATAATGTATAACTTTTATCCCGATATATTTTACGCCTTTCCGGATTAACTTGAAAGGAGAGATTCCTTATAAATTTCCTCCAAAGTTTTATAAACCTCGTTCTCGCCCGACTCGTTCTTCTTGGTAAAGGTGTAGTTCTGCGTATAAGATCCGTCTGTCAGCAGAATTTTAAACTTTTTAAGAATTGTTTCATAGGTGTCTTCCGCCGCATTTACTTTGTCGTCGTTTGAACCGCGGATATTCATCACACCCCACGCGTTATTGCCCCAAATCTTATACGTCCAACTTGCCCAGTGCCAGTTGTGTTCGTTAAGCAACGTTAGCGTCTTCTCCCACTTTTCCGCATTGGTATAACAGGTAAATTCCCCCATTTGCAGCGGAACGCCGAAGTTGCGGCTTTCGATATCCGTCATTTTGTTCTGCCAACTCGCCATGTGTGTGTTTACGTCGATTTTATCGCCCGCATAATGGTGGAAGGAATACATGCAGTTTTCCCAGCCGTACTCAGAAGGATGCGGTAGATTTTTGCCGTCCCAACAAGACTCGAAAATCACGATATGTCTTTCGTCGACGCTACGGATACTTTTATAGATCCTGTCGTAAATATCCCAATGCCGCTTGGAAGTCGTTCCCGCCTTCTCGCCCGGTTCGTTTAAAATATCGTAACCCGCGACGGCAGGATGATCCTTATATCGCTCGGCGATCGCTTTCCACAAGTCGCACGTCAGAGAGATCATGCGTTCGTTGGTATAGAAGTCCACTTCCTCCGCCGTTGCGATGATCTGTCCGCTGTGATCCTGCCCGTTCTGGGAACCGTACGCGCCGTGCATATCGAGGATCGTATACATTCCGTATTTTGCCGCAGTTTCCACAAAATCATCCAATACCGTAAAATCGTACTGTTTCCCCGCATTCGCATAATCGGTGACTGCGGCAAAATCGAGATTCATGTAGGTAAACGGCAGACGGATCACATTAAAGCCCATCTCGGCGCAATACTTAAAATCGTTTTCCGTCCACCAGTTTGCGCGGTATTCCGTCCAGAGTTTTTTCGTCTTCTTTTCACCGAACCGCTGAATAAAGGTTTGCGTGAGTGATCTGTAATCGTTCGAAGGCGTTTTGCCGTACAAAAATCCCGTCATCCAGTGTTCTGTGACCAAAAGTCCGCCCGCATTGACCCCGCGGAGTTGTACCGTTTCGTCATTGCCGTTTTTGACGAGCGAACCTTCGACCGTCAAAAAATCCGTTTCTAAGAATTGTCCCCAATCCACCCCGCCGTCGCAGGCTGAAAGCGGAACGCACATCCCTGCTGCCACAGCCAAAGTCAACGCGGCAACCGCCGCTTTATAACGAAATTTTTTCATGTTTCCCCCTTGTAACCCGATGCGCGAAACTTAATCGAAGCCTTTCATCTTTAGTTAAAAAATTTACGATTTTTCAATTAGTTTAATTATACACTTTTTTTATAAAAATACAACGAATAGTTCGGATTAAAATAAAGTTTATTGCCAATAAATGGCTTATGGGCTATTATTAATAAGGAATTTCTATACATTATTATATACGATATTTCGTTAAAGTTCAAGACTCTCCTTGCGTCAGTTACGGGGAAATAGCGTCCAATTGCGAAAAACGTACAAAAATTGTACGGAATCGTGATTAAAAAACGGTAAAGCCGTGAACGGCAAACAGTCGTTCCGTTTTTAATATAAAAAATCATTAGGAGGAAACCAAACAAACATGAAAGCAAAAACATTCAAAATTGTCGCTTTCTCGTGCGCAGCGGTCTTGCTTGCAGTTGTAATGGCTCTCAGCATTGCAATCAGCATTCCCATGCTTCGTAACCTGCTCGACAAATTCGTCGTCGGTTACAAAGAAGGCGAAGGCACCGACGCGGCACGCGCCAGCGGCGCCGCGCTTTCGGAACAGATTCAGGGCGAAGGCTCCGTACTCGTGAAAAACGACAAACCTACGGAAACCGCGACCGCTCCCCTGCTTCCGATGAGCATCGCAGACGCGCCGAAAGTAAACGTATTCGGCTGGGATTCGACCGACTGGGTCGTAGGAGGTTCCGGTTCGGGTCAGGTAAAGATGAACGATACCGTCAAATTTTTGGATGCTCTTACGTTAGCGGGAATCGAATACAATACTGAAATCACCAACATGTATGAGAATTTCCGTTCCCGCCGCGAATACAGCGAAAACGGCGGCGGCATCAACGGCGGCGCGCGCAACGGCGGTTCGCTTATGAGTCTGAACAACGAATTCAGCCGTCTGTATGAACCGAGTATCAGCAACTTGGTAACAAATAACAAAGGTTATACGCAGACCATGCTCGACAATGCGAAAACTTATTCCGATACCGCAATCGTAGTCATCGGCAGAGTTTCGGGCGAAAGTAACGATTCCCCCAGAGTTCAGTATAAACAGACTGTCAGCGGCGGCAGCATCGTGACCGATCAGAACAGAACGTATCTTGAAATTTCGACAGAGGAAGAAGAACTTCTCACCTACGTCGGCGAAAATTACAGTAACGTGGTCGTTCTCATCAACTCCACCAACGTCATGGAACTGGGCTTTATGGAAACCATTCCCGGGCTTGACGCCTGCCTTGTCGTTGCAACGACCGGTTCCCACGGTACGAGAGCCATTCCCCGCCTGCTTTACAAAGATCTGACGGCGGAAGGATTTACTCCCATCACCCCTTCGGGCAAGTTGGCGGATACCTATGCGTACGATCTTTCCACATCCTCGACCTACGTCGATATGGGTACGGCGCATAACGGGGTTCGCTTCTACTCCAACAGCAAGAGCAATATGTACCCCATGACGGTACGGCACACCAATACAAGACCCGGCACATCCGAGGCTTACGGCGGCGTTGCTTATCAGGATTACCGCGAAGGTATTTACATGGGTTACAAGTGGTACGAAACAGCCGATGAAATGGGCTTCTGGACGAGCGACTTTGCAAAATCGCATTGGACAAAACCGGACGGAACCCCCATTAACGGATACAACGACGTTGTACAGTATCCCTTTGGTTACGGACTTTCCTACACTTCTTTCTCGTGGGAAGTGACTCACCTCAGCCACGTCCCCGGCATGACGCTTGGCGCAAGCGCAATTCGCGACGAATCGATTACCGTAGGCGTAGAAGTTACGAATACGGGCAATGTTGCAGGACAGGACGTCGTCGAACTCTACTATTCCGCGCCCTATAAGACGGACGGGATTGAAAAGTCATCTCTCAATCTCTTGGCGTTCGGCAAGACGACGCAGGTATTACAGCCCGGCGAATCGCAATACGTCAAACTCGAATTCAAGATCTCCGATATGGCTTCGTACGACACCGATAATCTCAGCGGTGTTGTTCCCAACGGCGGCTACGTGATGGAACAGGGCGATTATGTCCTTTCGTTGAGAACGGACGCGCATACGCCTGTTTCCGCCGACAAACTGATTGCAGGCAACGACGTAAAAACCGCTGAATTCAAATTCCACGTAAGCAGTAATACGCGCGTATTGCCCGAAGCAGAAAACCGCTTTACCGGAACGAACACCACCGACGGCGTTGCGATTGACGGCAACAGCGACGGTTCTGCAAACATCACTTACCTTTCGAGAGCAGATTTCGCGGGAACTTTCCCCATCGAAGTCGGACCGGAACGCGCGATGAACCAAGCAATTATCGACCGCAACCTCTATACTAATGCGATGGCGAATGCTTGGGACGAAGCACACGACGATGGAAACGAATACACGTTCGGCGACAAAAACTCGGGCGGCATCGTTTATGAAGAACAGACGTTTACCGACGAAGAAGGCAACGAAGAAAAAAGATATGCAATCAATGAACTGGGTAAAAAACTCGGTTTGGATTACGGCGCTCCCGAATGGGAAGATCTTTTGAACCGTATCAGCAAATCCGAAATGGAAAGTATCACGCTCCACGGCTATACAAAGACGCGCGCCATCCCTTCCATCGGAAAACCTGAAACGCTTGATCTCGACGGTCCCAACCAAATCGGAAGTTATAACGATAAGATCAGTTCCAAAGCAACCGGTTTCAGTTCCATTGTACTGGCACAGAGTTGGAACTTAGAACTCGCGTACAGTATGGGCTTAGCGTTCGGCAACGAATGCAATGCGCTCGGCGTGCAGGGTTGGTACGGTCCCGGTCTGAACGTACACCGTTCCCCCTTCGGCGGCAGAAACTACGAATATTATTCGGAAGATGCTTACATGTCGGGCATGATGTGCGCAAAAGTAGTACAGGCGACAAAGAACAAAGGCGTATTCAGTTACCTCAAACACCTCTGCCTGTACGAAGGCGAAAGCAACCGCGACGGTATGTACACGTGGCTCACCGAGCAATCGCTCCGTGAAGTGTATGCGAAACCCTTTGAACTTGCCGTGAAAGTCGGCGGTTCCAACGCGATGATGACCTCTTACGGGCGCATCGGCGCAGTGTGGACGGGCGGCAGCGAAGCGCTTCTTACCGAATTGGTCCGCGGCGAATGGGGCTTCAAGGGCGCGTTCCTTACTGACTATGCCGATAACCACTCCTTCATGAACGGCAATCAGATGATTCGCGCAGGCGGCGACATTTGGATGGACGGCTACCAAGATAACGGAAGTTATGCAAGCAGCATTTCTAACTCCAACGCATTCAACGCATCGCTGAGAAGAGCCACCAAGAACATTGTTTATATGTGGCTGAACTCGCTTGCTACCAATGCGGAATACAATGAAAAGATTGCAAGCGGTGAAATCAACGACAGCATTTCCATTCCCGTTTCGCCCGTTCTGAATTTCCGTTGGTATATCCCCGTCATTGTGATCGCAGACATTGCGCTTACGGCAGGTGCAGCGGTACTCATCTTCCTTGGAATTAAAAAGAAAGATAAGTTGGCTCCCGCAGGCGCAGACAACACGGAACCCGTAGCGGAACCTGTTCCCGAAGAAGATTCGAAAGCGGAACCGGTGACACAGCAGGCGGCACCCGAATCTGCGGCGGAAGAAGTGAAAGAACCCGTAGCGAATCCCGAAGCGGAAGCAACGGAAACCCCTGCTCCCAAAAAGAGCAAAGCAAAGAAAACTCCTCCTTCGGAAGAGTAAATAGTTCGTAAGTTATAACACCCCGTCTCATAGACGGGGTGTTTTTTTATCGGATAACCATACAATAAACGAATCATAACATATAAGCCAAGTAACGAGAAATATTATATTGCCCAAATGCTTTGCGGACAGATCTTGATTGACTAATTCAGTTAGGGCGTATTCCGTCAACATTGCCGTCTGCCCCTTTTGCAACCATTCAGATCTAAGTCAATCTTTAAATTTTGTTTGGTTTGATTTGCTCCAAAATTTGGGTGCGATTTTTTAACGCGATTTGTCTTGATCGGGATATGGGTAATGTTCTTTTACTCTGTTAAGTTGTGTGTGCGTCAACTTTGCCGTAACCCCTCTCAAATTGTGACGGTGATGTTGAAGTGTGTTAAGACAGGACAGATTAATAGGTCGGTCGGTCAGTCGGTCAGTCGGTCAGTCGGTCAGTCAGTCGGTTAATTGATCGGGGCTGTTGGGAGAGCAATTACCGCTGAGCCGTCGAATCGTCCGTTTGTTAACGAAATCAGGAAGCAAGTCTGTTACGTCAATTGGTCATTCGATCATATGTTGGAGTTAAGCCGTCGTTCGGTCAGTACGTTCATGCCGTCGTTCGTCCGTCGTTCAGTTCATTGATTGTGATTTGATTTTAAAAAAATCATTTTTCCCCGACTCTTTTGGCAACTTGAAATAATTATGCGAACAAAAAGATAAAAGCAAGAGAGCGTTTCCGTTTACAAACAATCACTCTAAATCCCTGCCCGCCTTTCCGGATGAAAGCAGCACAGTTATCATTTATTCATAGCGTTTTACGTTGTGTATGTTTCTTTACGCCGTTTTCGGATTGTTTACTTAGAAAAAATCGAGGTTTTTGCTCTTAATTCCCTGCATCGGATTTGGATAGTACCCAAAAAACAAGATATCCGTTCGTTCTCACCACGGTTGGGCGCATTCAAAATAAACGGAATTTGTTACGATTGTTTTATCGGTCAAATCTATTTTCCGTTGTCTGCATATTATCCTTTACCCGCTAACTCGTTATGTGTTTGATTATCCTTTGAAGAACGTTTTCAAATCTATTCAACAGCCCTCTTTAAGCGCTCTACGCGATGATCAGCATAAGAAAACACCCCTTGGAATACCAAGAGGTGTTTTTTGTTTGCTCTAACCTGCGATTGAATTATTCAACAGGATCGGTTTCTTCGCCGCCTTCTACGGGAGGAGTCACAGGATCTTCCCCTTCGTCAGGATCGACGACAGGAGGAGTCGTTCCTTCCTCGGGTGTATTCGGCTGATCGGTATCGGCAATGATCAGTCCGACGCAACCCCAGAATTTATTTCCATCACTGCTTCCGGGATAAACAACGATCTGATAGGAATGCCCGTCGAGATACACCGTTTTATTCATTTCGTTTGCCGGTTTGAAATCGCCTCCGTTATAGTGACCGGTATAGAAACTGTTGGTCATAGAAGTTACGTCGTATTTTGCTTCATAGGTTTTCGCCCCGAAATCAACCACGACTTCGATCAATCTTGAACCTAATTGAACGGTATTCCAGTTGGGACCGCCTGCCTGCTGGTTGTGCTGGAAGTCGATCGCAATTCCGGCGAGGGTTGTTCTGATAAATTCTTCATCGTTAGCGGCTGCCGCATTCACAGTATAAGTGCCTTTCACAACATAAACAGCCTTTCCGTTTTCGACTCTGATATCGGGCGCAACAGGAGTCGCCTTAACCTCACGCGCATCTTTGATCGTGATGCCGCGGACCTTGTATTGCGCTTTTAACGTATAAGAGAGAGAACCTACGGTTACGGTATCTTTTCCTTCTACAATGACAGCATCGCTTTCCGGAAGATCCGAAGGAACGCTTGCCATACCCGCGTGCATGTAGTAGAACTGACCCGCTGTTGTTCCGGGGAACTTTGACGCGTCCGAAATGTCAAACTTCATCGTGAATACGTTGACAACTTCGGGTTCGACAGGTTCTTCTCCTTCCGCAGTGGGAGCAGGTTCTTCGCCTTCGTCGGGCGTGACGGGTCTCGTCGAAACGGTCACCTCGGGCACCCCTACGACCACTCTGCCGTTTGCGCCTTCCATGTCGAGTACGATTTCTGCCAATTCTTCTGCCGTATAAGCGGTGTATTCACCGGTCAGAATGACGAATACTTTTCCCGCTTCGTCATCTGCCCCTGCCTCCAACGCAATGGAAGTGAACTTGATGCTCGCGTCGCAAGTAACGGTAATTTCGTAATTCTCATTGAACGCATAAGTATTGTGAGCGACTTTCAAAGGTTCAGGCAAGGTGAGCGTGCTGAGATCGTAAGGTTCTTCCTCAACCGTGATCGTTAACGAATGCCCTGCTTTTCCTTCTTCCGTAAGCGCAAGTCTTGAAATATCCGACGTCGCAACGAAAGTGAAATCTTCATTGGTAACGGTTTCTACTTCTGCCCACAAACTCAAATTGCTGTTTCCTGTCTTGCCGACGGAAATATTTACAAACTCAGTATCGAGAATGTCATTCAGGTAGCCCTTCGTTTCACCAAAATCGAGTTTACCCGAAATAACCAAATTCGCAATGCCTTCATTTTCGACAAATTCTACTTTCTTGATTACCGTTTTGTAATTGAAGTGTTCGTTATCGAACGTTTCCAATTCGAAGTCCGCTTCGCCTTCGGCGTTGGGAAGAATGATCATACTGTCTACGTTGCAAGACCAACTGTAACTCGTCTGCGCGGGAGCCGTAATGCCGTGTTTCAAAACTTTCATTTCGATTACGTTTCTGCCTTCCACAAACGCGATGTCGTCCAGTCCCACTTCCTGCCAGTTGACCCAAAGGGCTTGGTTTGCGGTACCGTCGGGGCTCTTACCGCCTTCAAGTACGACAGAATCGGGAATATTGTACTGAACGCCGTTTACGTAAACTTCGGCAAGTCTGTTCAACTGAATGTCGCCCATAACAACGGGTCCCCAGTTGCCGTTATCTTTGCAAAGATATGCGGATGCAAGTTTGAATGCAATGGAACCGGTGCCTGCGCCCGTCGAACTGAATACGAACGAAACCGTATCGCCCTGACCTACGCCGCCGAGATAGATATCGTTGTTTGCACGGAGACGCGCAACTTCCGCTTCATATTCCTCGGTTAAGAGATATGCTTCGACCAATGCTTCGTATTCTTCGCTTTCCAAATATGCTTTCAACGCGTTAGCATTATCTTCGTTATAGTTCTTATCGGTCGCCTTCGCCGTGGCGCTTGCGATCCAATCGCAAATCGCATCGTAAAGTTTGTCGACCACTTCGCCGCCCGCCTCAACTTCGATGGCTTTGTTGTTGACTTTGATCCGATCGGAAGGAACGCCTTTGAGCGCATTTTCGTCAAACGTCGGATCTTTTTTCAGTTGTTCCAAAGCAAAGTCTGCTTTCAACTGCGACTCGTAGAACTTCTGAGCACCTTCCTGTGCGTTCGTCAAAGCAGCGTCCATACCTAGGTTACCGTTGTTGTTTGTAGGTTTCTGAACAGGAAGTTTTCCGTTCAAGAGACCCGTTTCGCCTTCGATCCAAACGCCTCTGATCAGTTCGATCTGAATTACGATCTCTTTTCCGCCGAACGTAATCACGACTTGCGTCGTACCGCTGGGAATCGCGCCCTCGATATCGATGTCGCAGTTCTTGTTTTCGCCGCTCGTTACGATTGCGATCCCTTTTTCTTCGGAATCATCTTCATAAACGACATCAATAGTCAAGCCTTTGGAATCGAACGGCTGCCCCGCATAGTACGTAAGCGTTTCGGGCATTGTTGCGATCGTAACCGATTTAACGGGTTTGGTCAACGATACCGAAGTATTCGCCGTTTTTTCCACCTTGTTTTCGGTGTAAGAAACGGTCACTTTTACGCTTGCGCTGGTGGTACCCGCCGCAAGTTTGAATTTACCGGTGCTTGCGTCGACGTACGTCGCATCGGGCGTAACGGTGTATGCGCCTGCCTCCAACACTTTGGATTCTCTCTTATCGCCGTTTTTGTAATTCGCCGTAACTTCTAACCCCGCGGGATCGAACGTTTCGCCGATGACGTATGCATGTTTGGTGGGCTGCTTCGAGATCCTGATCGAATCGAGCGTCTTTTTGCTGCCGCCGCAGGCGGTAAGCGTAAACAGTCCCACGCAAATCATAAACAATACGCTGAAAAGAGCGATCAGTGACTTTCTTGTCTTTGTCATGGTTGCTATCTTTCCTCCAATGATTTTTTAGGGCGTATTTTCTCCGTCGGTTCATTTTGTTTCTTGCGCAAATTTGGCGAATAACCGCGAAATAACAAAAGAACGTAACGGCTATAAAACCCCTACTTCTGATTTCAGTATATCATCGGAAAAATGTATTATCAATATACGTTAATTTTTAACGTTTATAAAGTATACCCATTTAATAAAAGTGCATAGATTATGATAATTATTCACATTTATCATTATATTAACAACTCCATATTTAAAATTATTTTTTGCAAAAAAAAAGACCGATTCGATTGAATCAGTCTTTTTTGTTTTGATCCGAATTATTCCGCAGGAACTTCGGGAGCAGGATCGGGTGTTTCAACAGCCTTAGCCGTAATCATCAGAAGTCCGACATACCAAGTCTGCCCTTCGTCCGTCATACCTGCTTGTTTCAACGCATCCATCGAGGAAGTATCGACAAACGAATAAGTCAAGCCTTTTACCGTGATCTCGGCATCCGTATTGAGTACGACGTTTTTCGCGCTCAAGTTATCGGCACCGAAGTGAACGTAATAAGAACGAGTTGCAACAGCCGCATCGATAATCAACTTGACCGTAAACGTGCCGTCTTGCTGAACATCAACGATCGTGTGTTTCGCTTGATTATCTTCTGCGCCGTCAAGATAATCCCAACTGTTTGCTCCGTTGAAGTGGTATCCCGTTTGCAGCGAGTGCTGACTATTCTTCAAGAATTTTTGAGCCACTTCTTCCGCGGTTAACGTGACGCCGTCATACGCGCTCCACGTTCCCGACAGTACCAACATTGCAACTTCTTTTTCCTGCGGCTCTTCCGCAGTACCTAAATTCACCGTGCCTTTTTCAAACGTTGCATTCGTAACCGTCAATTTTGCCGCGCTCTCGTCTCTGACGTAAGCCATGAGTCCGCCCCATTTATTGCCGATATAGTAAGCAATATTGTTATCATCGCTATATCTGATCGAGTTAGGCAGAGGAGCATTCGGCGTTGCAGGGATTTCAATCGTCGAAGCACTGATCGGAATATCCGCTTCCCCGCTCGTGGGATACAAAGGAGTCGTTCCGTTTAATATCTTTAAGTGGAAGAATGCATCGCTACCCTTGCCGCAGGTACTCATATCGATGTCGATGGAGAATGCACCGTCTGCGCCGATCGCAGTCGTAACGGCAGGAATCGATCCGGTTCCGCACCATGCGTCGATCGACAGCGTTTTGCCGAAGTATTCTTCCTTATTCACGTTACCGGTGAGCGTAAGGGTAGGAACTTTCTGCGCATTCGCCCCTTCGCCGACCGTCTTCACTGCAAAAGAAGGAGTATACTCGATCATCATGAAGTTGTAATAAACCTTCAAAGTCTTATCGGTGCTGCCTTCGGGAGCATACGTTGCGAACACGTAAGCGCGCTTGTCAACTTTGATCATTTGTTCAACGTCAACAATGGTCTGACCTTCGGTAATGTGGATCTGCTGCGATTCTTCTTCGTTGTCAACCTTAGCGTTAAGACGGATATCGCACCATGCGCCCTCGAAGTTGATCAAGTTTCCGTTTCCGTTTTCGTCTTTTTGATTGAGAAGTTCGGTCAAGTCGAATTTCAGGACGAATGCATTGGAACCGGTCTCCGGTTTGATTTCCGGTCCGTACATCGAAATATTCTTTTTGCCTTCTTTCAACTGAAGTCTTGCGCTCGATACCGCGCCGGTGAACGTACCTTCGATGATCAGGTAAGGCACTTCTTTCGTATCTTTTGCCTGAGCCTCGGTTCCTTCGTTCTCCGTATCCTCTACGGTAACCGTTTCGACTTTCAATTCTACCTTGGTGATGTTAGCGATCTGCAATTCCCAGTTCGCCTTGAATTCGACGTCTTCTGCGGATTTGGAAGTCAGTTTCTCGGGAAGTTTTACGCCGTTTTCCGTCTGCCAATCGAGGAAGTTACGGTTCGTTCTCGTCATGTCGTCCGCCGTAGGCATTTTGATTTCCGTTCCTTCTTCCAAATTGAGGTAAGAGAACGTCATAATGCCTGTATCAGCGTCTTTATGATAGTCGACCTGAGATTCGTAAACAGTAAGAAGCGCGCTATTGAGAACGGTATCTTTACCAAGGTCAAGCGTAACTTTGTATCTTACGGTAGGGATGGAAATTTCTACGTCTTTTTTGCCGTAACTGAACGTAACGGAAGTATCGCCGCCTACAAGTGCGGAAACCGTATAGCCGTCTGCAGTTCCCTCTTTCAGAGGAACAACTACGTCGCCGTCGAAATACGTTGCAGTTACCACTACGCCCTCGAGATCGACTTCGTCGCCGCTGACATACTGCTTTGTTTCATCAAAGCCTTCAACAGTTAAATCTACAAGAATTTTTCTTGCAGTGATCTTGATTTCGGTATCTTTGTTAACCGTTACGGTATACTTCGATCCCGACTTTCTCGCTCCCGAAACAGACGCGATTTCGTATCCGTTGTCGGGGGTGACGGTAAAGTTGATCACTTCGCCCTCTTTCACCTTTTCGGGAAGTTTATCGTAGCCTTCCACTGCTACGGTAACGTTTTCATCAACAGTCCAGGTCATTTGGAACTTCGTGCCACCGCCGCCGCAAGCAGCGAACAATGCACAGCCGAATGCCAGAACCGCAAGTAACAATACCGCAAGTAATGTCTTCTTCTTTGCCATAAATTTCTCCTTATAATTTATTTTTTTCATTTTTCAGATTTTTATTGACGGTATGCAAATTTTACAGAAATTACATTCCGCAACTTTCTTCCAATGAAACTTTATCTTAAGAATTGATCAATAAAATCCAATACCCCCCCCCCATTCCGTTTGGAATAGAGGGGATATCGGAAACACAAATATTTGGTTGTTATTTAAAACTTATTTGTCCGTTTTCTTCTTGCCGGATGGTTTCTTTTTTTCCTGCTTAGGAACTTCCGCGTCTTTCACTTCCGCAGGTTCTTCCTTAGACTCTTCCTTAGATTCAAGAGTTTCCTCTTTCGCTTCGGGTGTCACCGCTTCCGTTTGAGGCGCTTGTTCTGCCTGTTCGGGAGCCTGTTCTTGCGCTGTTTCCTCAGCGGGAACCGCCTCGGAAGATCCGCCTTCTGCCGCGCCTTGGGGTTGCGGTTTTTTGATCACCATACCGATCACCGTTTGCGCAAGGCGGGAATGGAACAATCCGCCGACGACAAGGGCAATGCATACAATCACTTCAACTGCGATCAGCGCGGGTTTCCACCAAGAGTAACCCTCTGCAAGGAAGGAAACGCCGAGGTCCGCACGGTACTGTGCGTAAAGTTCTTCGTTTTCTGCACCGAGCAATTCCTGACGGTATTCGGTGTCGATACTGCACTGGTTGTAGGTATTCAGCGTATCTGCGGTGACGTAGAGCAGATTATGCGCGGAGTTACGCATGAATACTTCGTCTTTACTGCTGTCGAGAGGGTTATTGATCGAGCCGACCTGAGGGTTGAGCCACAAGTCGTTGCCTGCGCGTACGCCCTGACGGGTGTACATTCCGCCTTCGCCGCCGCCGTTCGTCCAGTCGGTGATGACTGCGCCGCGGAAGCCCCATTCGTCGCGGAGTACCTGTACGAGAAGCGCATAGTTCGCGCCTGCCCATGTAGATCCGACGTTATTGAACGCGGACATCATGGAGTTCGCATGTCCCTCTTTTACTGCGATTTCGAAAGGACGCAGATAGTTTTCGCGGAGGTTCTGCTCGGTGATCCAAGTATTAACGCCGCCTGCGTTAGGTCCTTCTTCACTGCATACGAAGTGTTTGAGATAGCAGTTCAAACCGTTTACTTTCGCGCCGAGGATGACGTATGCCGCAAGTTTGCCCGACAGAACGCCGTCTTCCGAATAATATTCGTAGTTACGCGCGGTATAAGGGGTACGGTGAAGGTTTACGCCGGGCGCATACCAACCGTTCACGTTGGTAACGCTTGCTTCCGCACCCTGCTGCATTCCCATCGTAAGCATCAGCGTTTCGTTCCAGCAGCAACCGATCAGCGCTTCGCTTTCATAAGCCGTCCAACCGTTGGTATCGGGTTGGTCGCCGCCCCAGTTACCCGTAAGGGAGTTGGTGTTATAACCCGCGGGTCCGTCGTAATCGTATTCGCGGTTTTTGCCAACCGATTCCAAAGCAACTCTGTGGAATCCGCCGAGTTCGATGAGGTCTTTCATTTCGGACACTTTCATCTGGTTGAGGAACTCATCCCAAATAGGTCCGTCGTAATCTTCCGCAAGTTCCTTCATCAAATCCCAGTTATAAACAAGACCGTAACCTTCTTCGATGTCCGAACCATTGAGTTGGTTGAGCGTTGCTTTTACATTTGTGCCTTCAATGGGCTGTTTTTCTTCATCCAACTGAGCATATTCTACGAGATAAAGTTGTGCGTCCTGCTCTACCTCATAAACCTTGGGAAGTCTTTCCGCATATTCGTTGTTATAATATTTGTTCGCTTTGTTTACAACGCTGCCGCTCGCGCCGCGTCCCTGCGACGAAGGGAAGGTCTTCGCAAAGTCCGCACGCGTAAACCACATATCGCGCTTGATGCCTGCTTCATAACCGTCGGAACCGAGACCGGCATAAGAAGCGCCGTTGTAAGAATCGTTCCAGGAACTGTCTTTCCCCGTAAAGCGGTTTGCAATTTCCGCTTGCGTGACGGGATCGACGTCGATCGTTTTGCCCTTCGAGAGCGTCAGATCGCGGGACTCGATCACTTCATGCGAGTTCTTCATCAATTTCAACTCGTATTTGCCCGCTTCCAGTTCATATCCCCAGAAATCGTTCTGGTTCTTATCATACGCGTCGTACGAAGCCATATCGTAAGGCGTGAATGTGAGCGTTACGGTTTCGGAAGCGCCGGGTTGAAGCAGCGCGGTTTTTCCGAAGTCGAGCAAGTTCACGTGCGCTTTTTCGATTCCGCCGGACGTATAGTCGGGCGTGTAATAAAGTTGTACAACGTCTTTCCCGGCAACCGCGCCCGTATTGGTCACTTTTACTTTTACCGTAATTTCGGCGTTCGCGTCCAAATTGTCGAGGCTCGTCGCGGATACGCTCGAAATTTCCTGTTTAAACGTGGTGTAACCGATGCCGTGTCCGAAAGGATATGCAACAACGTCGTCATAATTGAATACGTCCGATCCTCTCGTAAATCCGTCGTGCGCTGCGGTTTCATACCATTTATAACCGTAATAGATGTCGTCGGCATAGGTGATGCCGTTTGCTCCGGGTTCGCGGTTCGCCCACGTGGGATCGAATTTCTGAACGACCGCATTCGATTTCGTTACAATATCGGTAAATTTACCGGAAGGATTCACTTTTCCGCTTAAAACTTCGGGGATGGCTCTTGCGCCCGACTGACCCGTAAGTCCGACATAGATGCACGCATCGATGTTCATTTCTTCGAGGAAGCCGAGGTGCATCGTGTTCGCGGTGTTGAGAATGACGATAACTTTGTCGAACGTATCTCTCACCAATTGCAGCGCGCTCTTTTCCGCGCTGGAAAGTTCCAGATAATCTGCGGGGATTTCACCGATGTTTTCACCGCCGTTACGGGTGAGCACAAAGAGAGCCGTCTGGCTGAAATCTGCCGCCGCCGCTACTTTGTTTCTGAAATCGGTATTGATGGTCGGTTCCCACAAACCGTAATTGCTGGGTCTCGAGTGACCTGCATATAACTCTTTGATTTCAGGATTGACTTCGTATTTTACGAGGTTTTCGCTTGCCCATGCCGCAAGATCAGCGTCCAAGCCCGCTCTGTCGGTCACAGTAAATTCACCGTCGTCATCATATTTACCGTACTTATCGGGTTCGGCAAGATTGACTCTGTCGTAATCGCGGACTTTTCCTTCAAGTGCTTCCATGAAGGTAATCGCTTTTTGTCCGGAAATCGTGGAGGAGCCGCTTCCGATCCCTCTCAGCAAAAATCCCTCGTCGGACGAACCGTAACCGAATACGTTAATTTTGCTGCCTGCCGCGATGGGGAGCGCATTGTTTTCGTTTTTAAACATTACAATACTGTCTCTCTGGATTTCCGTTACCAACCGATCTCCCGCGATCAGTTCTTCGGAAGCGTTGCTGAAGTCGTCCTTCGTTACGCCCAAGAAACGGTCGATATTCGTTGCATACCGCCAAACGAGCAGCGAATCGACAAGAATAAACGCGATCATCAATGCCGCCGCGATTCCTGCGTAGATTGCCATGATGATCCAGTTCTTTTTCGTCAACTTCTTCGTCATTCTTTTCTCCTTTCCTATTTATATATGTATTTTCGACACCCTGAAGCATTCCCGAAAAAAATTAGTACATTTTTTCAAGTTTCGTCAGTTTATCACAGAATAATCTACCATATTTTTACTTTTTGGTCTGTTTATTTCGTAAAGTGTCTTTTTTTTAGCGTAAAATGCATTTCTTCCTATTTATGAAAAAAACAATTCTAAATTTTGGAGGAATCCTTTCCGACGGGAGCGGCTGATTTTCAGTTCCCGCGACGCAATGACCACAAATTCCCCGTGAACCCCCCTCACGTGATCGAGATTGACAAGATAACAGTTATTGCAACGAGCAAATTGTTTTTTGGGCAACCGTTCTTCCAGACTCCGCATCGTTTCGTAAACGCAATGCGAGCCTTCTGTCGTATTGATGATCATTTTATGGTTCTGGCTTTCGATATAAACGATCTGATCGACCGCGACCCTGTCCATTCCGTTTTCGGTATTCAGTACGATATGTTTTCCGCGACCGCTTTTAATCTTATCGAGACATCTGCCGAACTCTTTTGAAAAAACGGAATAACTGACGGGTTTAATCAAAAAACAAAGCGCCTCCACGGCGTAGCCCTTGATGGCAAACCGCGCGTCGCTTGTTACAAACGCAAGAATCACGTTTTTATCTTTTTTGCGGATATACTCCGCGGTTTTCAATCCGTCCATGTGACGCATCACGATATCGAGGAAAATAATATCGTACTGCGCGGTATAATCGGACGCGATATCGATTCCGTCGCCGAAAAAAGAAACGCGTGCTTCTTCTGCGTTTTCTTTACAATATCGTTCGATGTAACCTTTCAGTAGTTCCGAACAAGACTTGTCGTCTTCCACTACGGCAATTCTTAACATGGTGATTTCCTTTCCCCCCGTGCACAGACAGGATACGCTATTTTTCGGTTTCGCCTATTGTAACATGAGAAACCGCTTTTGTCAACGGCAAGCGATTGATAATCCGCTATTGACAAACGGAATACGAAACAGTATTATACGTCTAACGAAACCACATCGGAGGAACGCATGAAAAAATTTCAAAACGCGGCATTTGCCATGACCCTGTTTATGGCGACGGCGTTCGGCGCGGTGCTCACGGGCTGTAATAACGGCGATACTCCCCCTCCATTCCTTACAATGCATTTTACGATGCTTCGAAATGGGAATTTATGACGACCAATTCCGGCACGGAATTTTGACCGACGAATTTATAGATATGGTTGCGGCTGAAACGTATTTATTGATACAAACGGAGCGTAACGATAGCGAGATAAAGCGGCTTGAAAGTTTGGTTGCGGACAACCAAAAGGCGATAAACAACCTTATGCAAGCCCTTATGCTGGGCAAAATCGCGGACACGATTTTGGCGCAAATTGAACGGCTGGAAAGCGAGAATAAGGAACTGAACGACACCATAGAGAGCGAAAAGGCGTTGCAAATCAATTACACCTATGCGGACATTCGCAAATGGCTGTTACATTTCAGAATGCTGGACTATTCCAAGACGAAAAACCGCAAAGACCTAATCGACACGTTTATTTATCGGGTATTGCTTTACGACGATAAAATGAAAGTCATTTTCAATTTGAAAAAAGGACAGCAGAACGAACTACTGTTGAACTTGATTTTCCCCGATTACCCCGACGGCGAGGGCGGCGAGGTCGAAAACGGAGCAAAAGAAAAAGAGGTCGATATATCAACCTCTAATTCAGACGTAAACGCAGGGTGTGCGTATACGTCTCGTCTGGTGGAACTGAAAGCGACAAAAACGCACACCCGAATATTCAAAGTAAATCGGCGTGAGTTTTATTGCGTGGTGGAATTGCCGTTGTCGGACTACCCCTTATACGGCAAACAGTTAGTCGCAAGGGGCTAACCCCTCGCGGCTTGCCCGTTCGCTTGCAATGGCTGTCATAGCGTCCTTATAAATACGCTTTGACAGCCTTTTTGCTTGCTCTTTATCGGGCGGCAGTTTGGCGTAAATGTTTTTGCTTTGGTCGTTAAAGTATATAACCGTTATTCCGAGCGGCATATTGTTTTGCATATACGAAATTCCTTTTTATCGCCTAAATATATTTTCTTTTCGTAAGTGCTTAAAACGGCAAGTCGCCGTCGTACTCTATCGGTACTAAATCGGAAAGTTTGGCTTGCTTTGGCGGCGGTACTTGTTTTCCGTCCTTTTTTTCGTAGTGCCACACGCCTATACGACATTAAAAGCGATATTGAGATGATTTTTCTTGTTCTATTCGTGATAAAATCTACGTGAGGTTTTATATTTTTTTCCGTAAGAATTACATAGTTTTGTTATTCGCTTGTGCTTACCGTCTGTGGACGGAATACGCCGCCTTGACAAATTATCAAGGGCGACGATTTATTTCCCATAGGGCATAAAACCGTCGTCGCCTACGGCGCAAACCCTTGACAATTTG
>CAJUIR010000010.1 GCA_910586655.1 uncultured Christensenellaceae bacterium | reverse complement strand
ACGCACTTCCTACGGAAACACTTCCGACGGGCGATCCGTCCCTTCCCGTGTTTTCATTATTATATAATAAAGACACAAATAAAGCCGATACGGCAAGGAACAAGCCAAGCAGCAGCATAAACACGCACGTCAGTCTCCTGCGCGCGTTGGTGCTTGCCGTGCCCGTATGCCAAGCCTTTTCAGCCCTTAACGGAACCGCATTTCCCGTATTATAATTATTTTTTAATTTTTCATTTTTCATATAGATAAAACCCCCTACATGTCAAATAAATGCATTAATCTGATTGTTAAAATTACAAACCGTTTCGCGCATTTTCCGCTTAATTTTCCAAAAAAAGCGGAGCAGAAAAAGCCCTCACGCGATTTTGGGCAGAATGATACGCTTTTCTAGACTATTAGTCATAATGATTATAACTGATTCAAGACTACCGTGTAAAGATTATGATACAATTTTCAGCCTTTTTTCGCAGTATTTTTCAACTTATTTCAGCATATTGAATGATTTAAGGTGAAAATTCTGCCTTTTTTGTTCCTTTTTATCATATTATGAATTTACTCAAAAGCATGATAATTCGGACATGGTATGCTTGTACCCGATCAAGCCCCCGCAGGAAATCAGCGGCAAGAAAAAAACCTTCCCGACGCAATTTATGCGTCGGGAAGGTCAAGTATGATATGTATTTTATTTGATCACGTGTTCGAGCCGTACCGCCAAAACCGCAGCAACCAATAATTTAATTGCGTCGGCAATCAGATACGGCAACACGCAAACCGTAAGCGCATATGCCACACTACAATGATACATTGCCGTAAACCAAGCCGTTCCGAAGAAGTAGCACACGGACAAGCCTATAATATTCGCGCCGTATAACATCGCCGTTCTACCCCACTTGTTCTTTATGGGGATCATCTTGAACAAGCCCGAGATCACGACCGCAAACAAAAAGCCGAATATGTAACCGCCCGTAGCGCCGAATAGGACGCCTGCGCCGGCATTGAAATTGGAGAAAACGGGAATGCCCGCAAGCCCCATTAAAATATATACCGCAACCGCCGCAACGCCCCGCTTCCAGCCCATGAGCGCGCCGATGAGCGCAACCGCGAGCGTCTGCAAAGTATACGGGACTTGCAGCACGGGAACGGAAATCCAAGCGCAAATCGTAATCAGCGCAACGCTGACCGCGATATACGCCATTTCACGCGCGGCGCTTTTTCTGAATTTTTCCCGATTCGTCTTTTGCGGTTTTTCCTGCGAACGTACCGAACGGTCTTTCACATCTTACCTCTCACAAATATTTTTGCAAATCCAAAATGCGGTCGGTTTCTTCCCAAGGAAATCCCGATCTTCCGAAATGTCCGTAAGCCGCCGTCTGCGCATATAAGGGACGGCGCAGACCAAGCGACGTAATGATCGCCGAGGGGCGCAGATCGAATTCTTTCTTTACGATCTCCGCAAGATTTTCGTCGGAAAGTTTGCCCGTGCCGAACGTATCGACAAAAACGGAAACGGGATGCGCCACACCGATGGCGTAAGCAATTTGCAATTCCATTTCGTCCGCAAGACCTGCCGCCACCATATTTTTACAAACGTAACGCGCCATGTAAGTCGCACTGCGGTCTACCTTGGTAGGATCTTTGCCCGAAAACGAGCCGCCGCCGTGCGGACATCTTCCGCCGTATGTATCCACTACGATTTTTCTGCCCGTCAAACCGGAATCGCCTTCCGGTCCGCCCACCGTAAATTTTCCCGTCGGATTGATGAGGTATTTTGTGTTGCCGTCCAGAAGCGACGGCGGCACGACCGCGCCGACCACGTGTTTTATAATATCCGCCGCGATCTGTTCCTGCGTCACGTCTTCGCTATGCTGCGAAGATACGACAATCGTATCGACCCGAACGGGCGTTCTGCCGTCGTATTCCACCGTAACCTGCGTTTTCCCGTCGGGGCGGAGATATTTCAGCAAACCCGTCTTTCTCACATCCGTCAGTCTTTGCGCCAATCGATGCGCAAGCACAATGGGAAGCGGCATATATTCATATTCTTCCGTTTCGCGGCACGCATAGCCGAACATCAAGCCCTGATCTCCCGCGCCGAGCAGATCGTTCTCGCCGCCGCCCGCTTTATGTTCGCGGGAAGCATTCACGCCGAGCGCGATATCTGCGGACTGACCGTGGATCAGTTCGAGGACGCGGCACCGATCGTATGCGAATCCGCCGAAATCGTAACCGATCTTTTTGATCACCTGACGTGCGGTCTTCTCGTAATCGACGTTCGCCTTTGCCGAAACTTCGCCCGTTAAAAATAACGTATTGTACGCGGCGCAGCATTCCACCGCCGAGCGCGCATTTTCGTCCGCGCGGAGAAGTTCGTCTAAAATGGTATCTGCAATCGTATCGCAAACTTTATCGGGATGTCCTTCCGTCACGCTTTCGCTTGTAAAAAAACGGCTCATATTTCACTTCCTCTTTTGATAGCACGATTATAACCAAGAGATTTGAAAATGTCAACCGATTCAAAGAATTGTGTCATTTTTTACCGCACAAAGTTTTTGCAGCGATTTAGGCGGAAAGATTCGGGTTGATTTTTGCAGCGGGAAATGATATAATCGGAATATGCAATGTAAACTTTGTCCCGCGGCTTGCGGAGCGGACAGAACCGTGCAAACGGGACGGTGCGGCGTGAAAGGACTCACCGTTGCCAAATATTATTTGCACCCCTACGAAGAACCGCCGATTTCGTTTCAGAAGGGAAGCGGCACGATTTTCTTCGGAGGATGCGCCCTTTCCTGCGTATTCTGCCAAAATTACGATGTATCCCGCGCACAGCGCGGGAAAGCCGTTACACCGCAGGAACTCACGGAGATTTTCCGCAGACTGGAAGATATGGGCGCGGACAACATCAACCTTGTTACGCCCGATCACGTTTCCCATCTGATCGCGGAAGCGCTTACGCTGTATCGCCCGAGCATTCCCGTCGTATACAATTCGAGCGGATATGCAAAACTTTCCGCGCTACGCGAAATCACACCCTATATCGACGTTTGGCTGCCCGATTTGAAATTTTACTCCCCCGCGCTCTCTAAGCGGTACACCGGAAAAGAGGACTATTTCACATACGCAAGCGAGGCAGTAAAATTCATGACGCAAAAACCGCTCGCATGGAAAAACGGGAAATTGCTTACGGGCGCGATCGTGCGGCATCTGATTTTACCGTCCTGCACTTCCGACTCGCTGAACGTCCTCCGATTTCTGAAATCAACTCTTCCGAGCGGAGTGCCCGTTTCGTTGATGCGGCAATATACGCCCATGGGCGAAATCGAACATTATCCGGAACTGAACCGCAGTATCACGGCGCGCGAATACAGGCGCGTTCTGGATTTTGCGGTCGCGCTCGGGTTCGAAACATTATATACGCAAGACAAGGAAAGCGCGGACAAGATCTTTATTCCGAAGTGGGATTTTTAACGGTTTAACCAATCCTCTTTCAAACGGACGATTTTCTGCGTCAATCTTGCGCTTTCTTCGGGAGAGGCGTCTTTCAGCCGCTGCTCCAAGTAACGGATCGTTTCTAACTGTTTGCTCATACCTACAATTTGCGCCGAGGTGAAAATTTTATGCTGATACATCTTGACAACGTAACGTTCGGTTATAACGGCTTCCCGATTTTGGAAAACGTCTGTTTTATGCTGTCCGAACAAGATCGGGTAGGACTGGTCGGCGGAAACGGCGAAGGGAAAACCACCCTGCTCCGCCTGTGTCTCGGAATGCTTTCACCCGACAGCGGAAGCGTCACCCGAAAGAACGGGATCCGCATCGGATATTTGGATCAGAGCGGCGGCTTTGAAAGCGACGCAACCGTATACGGCGCAATGGCAGAAGTCTTCGAAGAAGACAGACAACTGATCGACCGCCTGCGCGAAACAGAACGGCAGATGGCAGACGCAAACGAAGACGAAATGCGTATCCTTGCGGCGCGGTGCGAAAGTTATCACAAAAGAATTGCCGCGCGCGACAGTTATTCGTATGAGGTACGCATTAAAACGGTGCTGGGCGGCATGGGATTCGGCGCGGTTTACGATCAAAAAGTAAATACGATGAGCGGCGGCGAAAAGACGAGGCTGAAACTTTGCAGGTTACTGCTCGAAGCGCCAGACCTCTTGGTGCTGGACGAGCCTACCAACCACCTCGACATCAAAACGCTCTTTTTTCTGGAAGATTACCTCACTTCCTACCGCGGCGCGCTGTTCATCGTTTCGCACGACCGGTTCTTTCTCGACCGTATCACGTCGCGGACGCTCGATCTGGTACACGGACGCGTCGTTTCCTACCAAGGAAATTATTCCAAATATAAAATTTTAAAAGCGGAACGTCTGACAAGGCAGGAGAAGGAATACGAGAAACAGCAGGAAGAAATCGCGCGGCTGAAAGAATATGTCGACAAGAATATCGTGCGCGCCACCACGGCAAAGAGCGCGCAAAGCCGCGTTAAACAACTTGACAGGATGGAATTGATCGAAAAGCCGATCCCGCCCCCCGCAAGACCCGTTTTTTCTTTCTCCTACGACGAACGTCCCTACGAACGCGTGATCTACGCGCCTGCGTTCGATTTGAAGATCGACGGAAAGATCCTTCTCAGAAGCGCGGAATTTACCTTAATGCGCGGCGAAAAATGCGCGATCTTAGGCGACAACGGCACGGGCAAAAGTACGTTTTTGAAATATCTGCTGTCTAATAACCCGACCGTACAATACGGCAGATTTGCGCGCACTGCATATTACGATCAGGAAAACGCCGATCTGGATCCCGAAGACCGCGTTTTGGATGCGTTCTGGGGAAAATATGCGCTGCTCTCCCAAACCGATGCACGGAAACTGCTCGCCCGCTCGGGATTGTCTGCCGACGACGTTTGCAAAAAAGTGAAAGAACTTTCGGGCGGGTTAAAAGCCAAACTCGAACTCTCGCTTTTGGAAGCGCGCCGCGCAAACGTACTTCTTTTGGACGAGCCGACCAATCATTTGGATCTGCCTGCACGGGAAGCGCTGGAAGAAGCCTTAAAAACATTCGACGGCACCGTGTTGTTCGTCTCGCACGACCGACGGTTCATCGAGCAAATCGCAACACGAATCGTGATCCTTGAAAACGGCACGCTAAACTGTTTTTCGGGTACTTACGCGGAATACCTTGAAGCCAAAAGTTCGGTTCCCCAAACGGAACCGCCGAAAAAGACGAAAACAGCGGACAGTTCTTACAGAACCAAAGAAGACCGCGCGCGCGAAGCAAAGAGAAAAACGAGAACCAGAGAAATCGAAACACGGCTGGAACAAATCGAAACGGAGCGGGAAACGCTCAATTCCGAACTGATCGCTTCCGCAGCCGATTATATCTCCGTACAAAAGATCACGACGCGGTTTACCGAATTGCAAACGGAAGAAGACGCGCTTTACGCGGAATACGAAACTTTAATTTAAAAACACGTCCGCGGAGCAGATTTGCTCCGCGGACGTGTTTTATTTTCGTTTCTTTTCTCTCTCGCGCATTTCCGAAAAAAACGATGAAAGAATCGCCGCGCATTCTTCTTTCAGCACGCCTCCCGTGACTTCTACCGTATGATTCAGCAAATTTGCGTTTGCAAGTTCTTCCGTCAAACTTCTGCCCTTTTGCTCATATGCACCGAAGAACACCCGATCGATCCGCGCGTTCAGAATCGCGCCCATACACATCGGACAGGGTTCGAGCGTAATATAAATTTCCGTCTCGGGCAGACGCCACGATTTCAGTTTTTTACACGCCTGATCGATGGCGCGCACCTCCGCATGCGCCGTTGCTCTTTGCAGCCGCGTGCGCAGATTATATCCGCGTCCGATAATTTTACCGCGGTAGACGATCACCGCGCCGATAGGGACTTCCCCCTTTTTTTTCGCCTTCTGCGCCAAAGCAAGCGCTTCGCGCATAAATTTTTCTTCCATGTTAAAATCCTTCCGTAAACGCGCGCACGGCGTTGCCGCACTTTACTTTCAGTTCCTCCAATACGTCCATTCCCAACGGATGCGACAAGTCGTCGTTTCCCGCCTCTACGGTATACGCCGGAATTTCGAGCGTTTCCACACACCAGTCTTTGTATCCGCCCGCAGACAAAGGCGCCTCTCTTAAAGGATAACCCGTGACCCGCGCAAGTCGCTTTCCCAGCCGTTTATCGCGGATAGCACGCAACAGAGGCTGATGAAACCGCCAATAAATCTCCTCTCCCTTCGTGTGCCAACTGATCGTATAGTCGGGACTGAGCCGCAGCGTAAACTCTGCCAGCGCACGCGTCTCGGGCGCACAGAGGGGAAAATCACCGATATAATGGGCTGACGCGGGCTTGCAAACGTTGCGGATCCCGCCGCCCCAACGCGCGGGGAAATTGACGTTCAGATCGACCGCTTCCCCGTTGGCTTTCCAGAGTGAAAAATCCTCCCCGCCGTTACAGTCGATCAAAAACTGCCTTTGCGCGACGTCCTCCACGCTTTCGATCCCTTCCGTCGCAAGCAATGCGCCGTCGGGATTGATCAGCGGAAGAAACCACACGCCGCCGCGCACGCCGCGCGAAATGTGTTCCAACGCGAGATAAGCAGTGATCCACTCCCTCGCATGCATGGCATATTGACAAATCCCCGTCGGTCCGTCATCATCTCCGACAAAAAATGCAAACAGATCGCGTCCGAACGCACTTTTGCCGATCACGCATTTCTTCCCCCGATAACGGTTGTAAAAATAATCGATTTCCTGATACACGTTCATATCTTATAGGATATGCCGAAATTTATTTATGATATACCGATCCGCTTAAAATCATGAACGCACGGTAAATTTGTTCCAACAGCATGACGCGCATCATCTGGTGCGGAAACGTCAACTCCGAAAACGAGATCAATTCCTTTGCGCTGCGCTTGACGCTCCCGTCCAGTCCGCAGGAAGAACCGATGACAAAAGTAATTTCTTCGCCGCGGTCGCACAGTGCGCCCAACTTTTCGGCAAACGTTTCCGAAGACACCCCCGTCCCCTCCACGGCAAGCGCGATCGTATGCCCGCGGCAAAGCCGTAAAATATTCTCCGCTTCCTCTTTCAGCGTGAATCTTTCGGGAACTTCACGGACTTCCGCTTTACAGAATCGGGAAAGCCGTTTCACGTATTCTTCCTGTGCCGCACGCCAGTAACTCTCTTTCAGTTTCCCCACGCAGATCAGATTGATCTTGATCATAAAAATCCTCCGATCAACGTCGCAAGCCACCCCACGGCGCAAACGCCGATTCCCGTTGCGGCGGCAAAAAGAAACAACCGCGCATGTTTCATGTGCCCCTTCTGATGATTTCTCCGATCGAAAAAGACGAGATATGCAAGCATACCGGCAAGGCACAGCGCGGAAACAATGATAAGAGCAAGATAGCCGCCGCCCGGCAGCGCGGAGAGCGATCCGTTCCCCGTCGATTCGAGAACGAGGATCACTGCATTATTTGCAAAGTGCGCGCAGACTGTGGGCAAAACCGAACCGGCGCGGATGGCGACAAGCGTCAGACAAATTCCGCAAGCAAACTGATACAGCGTCTGTTCGGGATTGTGGTGAAAGAGCGAAAACAAAGCGCCAGAAACAAGGACGACGGAAAGCGTTCCCCATCCATTCTCGTGCATTTGTCTTGCTATGATTCCGCGGAATACGGTTTCTTCAAACAGCGCAGGCAGCACCGCGATCACTAAAATCGCAGGCAATAGATTCCATCCGTCAAGCGACGGCAAAGTCGATTCCGAGGGACGGTACCCCATAAGCGAAAGAAGTTTGATAAAATATGCGTTCAGTTCGGACAGGGAAAACAGCAACCCGAATTGCAGAATCAGCGCAATTACAAAATAGTACCATTTACAGCCGCCGTAAACCATACGGACGGGAGCCTTGCTCTTGCGGAAAAAAGCAACGGCGATCCCTGCAAAACAAACTTGCGGAATCAGATAATTGAAATATTTGTACCAATCTTCGTTTTGGTAATTTTCGATCCCGATCGCCGCGACGATCAACAACAGCAACGCGGAAAAAGCCAAGGGGAACACCGCCGTAGCAGAGTAGACGATCCCAGCGTTTTTTAACGCAAGCCGTTTAAAATCTTCTTCGGTTTGGGGCGTGGAGGTTTGCATACCGCTATTATAAAGGAATTGCGAAAAAAGTTCAATGAAAAACTTTGCTTTTTCAAGATTTTGTTTTATAATAAAAACATGATGAGAACGGTATCTACTCAGGAAATCGAAAACTGCGTGTACCGCCTTGCACGGAGAGCGGGGCTTACGCTGACAGACGCGTGCAGGAACGCCTTAAAAGAGGCAGAGCGTTGCGAGCAGGGCGCGGCAAAATTTGCACTGACCACCGTGCTGGAGAACGAATGCTGCGCGCAAAAAGAAAAGATGCCCGTGTGCCAGGATACGGGCATGAGCGTTGTATTTCTGGAATTGGGACAGGACGTACATCTTACGGGGAAACCGCTGCGCATCGCCGTAGACGAAGGAGTGCGCCGCGCGTATGCGGACGGAAATTTCCGCAAAAGCATATGCGATCCGCTCACGCGCGAGAATACGGGCGACAATACTCCCGCCCACTTACATACCGAACTCGTGGAAGGTGACGAAATTAAAATCACCTTTTTACCCAAGGGATTCGGCAGCGAAAACATGAGTAAACTTTTTATGCTCACTCCTGCGAAAGGAACGGAAGGCATTGTCAACGCCATCGTCGAAACGGTGCGATCGGCAGGATCCCGTCCCTGTCCTCCCGTTTACGTCGGCGTAGGAATCGGCGGAGCGTTCGATTCGTGCGCCTTCCTTGCCAAAAAAGCGCTGATGCGCGAGGTGGGCAGCAGGAACGGGCGGCGCGACGTCGCGCTCATCGAAGAAGAAGCATTAAAACGCATCAACGCGCTCGGGATTGGTGCGCAGGGATTCGGCGGCAAAGTGACCGCAATCGGCGTATCGTGCGAAACCGCTCCCACGCACATTGCAGGACTGCCCGTTGCCGTCAATATTCAATGCCATTGCGTACGCTGCGAAAAGGAGACACTGTCATGAAACTCACGCTCCCCCTGTCCGCAAAGGATTTAAGCCGTCTCAACGCGGGTGATTCGGTATTGCTCTCCGGCACGATTTATACCGCGCGCGACTGTGCGCACAAACGCATTTTTCAGTTGTTAGACAACGGAAATCCGTTGCCTTTTCCGCTTGAAAATGCTGTGATTTATTACGCCGGTCCTTGTCCCGCACCCGAAGGGAAAGCCTCGGGCAGTTGCGGTCCCACTACGTCGGCGCGCATGAACACGTTTGCGCCGCGGCTTTTGGATCTTGGGCTGGGCGGAATGATCGGCAAAGGCGGCATGAGCGAAGAAACACGCCTCGCGATCGTGCGAAACAAACGCGTTTATTTCGCGGCGATCGGCGGTGCCGGCGCGCTGTACGGCAATGCCGTAAAAAAAAGCGAATGCGTCGCGTTTCCGGAATTATTGAGCGAAGCAGTCTATCGCTTCGAGATCGAAAATTTTCCCGTTGTGGTTGCCATCGACAGCCGCGGCAATACGATTTATTGACAACTCAAATCCATAAAAAAAGACGGGCAATGCCCGTCTTTTTTTATCGCGATATTTTAAATAATCGGAGCGTTGTCTCCGATCATATCCTTGATCGGAATCTGCTGATAGGAACTGTCAGAAGCAATTCCCTCGGGCAGCGTAATCGTTCCGTTGAAAGATTTCAGTGCCAGACCGCCTTTCACCGATACTTTGATTTGCCCGACGCTCATGGCAAAATCGATATCGAGTCCCATCTGTAAAAACCGACCGTCTTCACCGAAGGAAAGGTATACGTCGCATACCAAAGCGCTGAAATTGGCTCCGTCGACAGGAATGCCCGATTTCACAAGCGATTCTACCAGGAACTGTTCTCTGCCTTCTAATTTGATTTTTAAGCCCTTGGAATCGTCGATATAAGGTTTGAACGATGAGACGACCGCATTCCAGTCGATTTCCACGTCCGTATCGGAGGGATCGGTCACTTCGGTACCGTCGGATATATCGGGGATCTCGACGTCGGTGTCGTCTTCGATCTCGGGCAGTTCGGGATCCATCGATTCTTCAAGTGCTTCAAGAAGTTCTTCGATGCTGATTTTTCCCTTCATTTTTTGACCGTTCATATCGAAATCCAAATAAATAGAAACGGGATCTTGATAAATTTGGGACTTAAACGCAATCGCATTGGAAGATCCTGCCGCAGACTGTTTTAAACTGAAATCGATTTTACCTGCGCCGATGAACTGATCCAAAGGAATGTAATCTTTCCACGACCCGACAACATCCTGCGCGCCGTCCTGCGCCGCCTGCGGCGCCGCAGGCATTTTCGGTCCCTGCATCGCATAATCGAACGACATTTCCATCTGACTGCTTACGCCGTTCCCCTTCGCAGAAACTGCCATTTCCGCCTGAATTTGGAAACCGACCTTATCGCCCGTACCGAATGCATTTTCCAAATTGATGGAAGAAAGCGCGGTCTGCAACTCTTGCGCCGTTGCTTCCTGTTTGAAATTCCCGTCTACTTTGCCGACGCTTCCGCCGTCGCCGCACGCCGTAAACATGCAAAGCGAACCGGTAAGCAATGCGCTGAACAACACAACCGATGTCTTTTTCATCTTTTTTTCCTCTCTTAATAATTGTATGTAAAAATTTTGCTTTCAGTATACAACTTTATCAAACGTATGTCAAGCATAGAACAAAAAAAGACCGCGCTTGTTTTTTCTTTCATAAAATAATTGACTGCGCCTATTGAAAGTACGCGCGAAATCTGTTAGAATATCAGTAAACGATACGGCGGTGAAAATATGAGTTATTTAAGTTTGACAAACGTATGCAAACAATACAAGTCGGGCGAAATTACGGTGGATGCTTTGAAAGACGTCTCTTTCGAATTGGAAAACGGAGATTTTGCCGTCGTACTCGGATCGTCCGGCGCAGGAAAAACGACGCTTTTGAACCTGCTCGGCGGAATGGACGGCGCGACAGGCGGAGAAATTATTCTCGACGGAAAAAATATCACTGCGCTGAACCGCCGCGGATTGACCGAATACAGAAGATACGACATCGGGTTCGTATTTCAGTTTTATAACCTGATGCCCAACCTGACCGCTCTGGAAAACGTGGAAATCGCCGTGGAAATTTGTAAAAACGCACTCGATCCCAAAACTGTTCTCGAAGAAGTCGGGCTGAAAGAGCGGATGAACAATTTCCCTTCCCAACTTTCGGGCGGCGAACAGCAACGCGTTTCCATTGCGCGCGCCGTGGCGAAAAATCCCAAACTGCTTCTTTGCGACGAACCGACGGGCGCGCTCGATTACGTGACGGGAAAACTGATTTTAAAACTGCTGCACGATATTTCGCGCCAACAGAAAAAGCCCGTGATCATCGTGACGCACAACGCCGCACTTGCCTCTATGGCGGACAAAGTATTACATATCAAGAGCGGTCAGATCGAACGCATGGAACGGAATGCCCATCCGAAATCAATCGAGGAGATCGAGTGGTGAAAACATATCTTAAAACGCTGGGGCGGATGTTCAAAAAACACATCACGCGGCTGCTCTCCATTCTGTTTATCGTGCTCGTCAGCGTGGGCTTTGTTTCGGGAATCGGTATGGCGGTCGATAAAATCAACGTGTCGCTCAACGACTATTACGCCGCGCGAAACGTGAGCGATTTTATTGTGAAAAGTACGGCAAACGGATTCCTCTGCGACGAAGAATATTCCGATTCTCCCGTTGCCCGACTCAAAACCCGTTACGGACAGAACAACGTAAACGTCGGTTTTTCCGCAGACGTATTCTTGCAGGTGAACGGAGAAAAGCAACTGGTACGTCTTTACTTTTTCGACGGCGAAACGACCGTAAACGTACGGCAAGAAATCCGGTCGAAGAATTCCGAAACGCCGTTTGCGGCGGGCGCGGAGGAACAGGACAATTATATCAAAGGATTGCCCCTCGGCTCGACGGTCACACTGGATTTCAAAGGAATTCTGTTGCAACTGTCGGAACAAAGCGCTTCACAACCAAACGACGAAATTTCCGCTATGCCTTCGATGCCGTGCGCCGTGACAGTGACTAAGACCGAGCGGTCTCCTCTCACGTTCGGAATGGACAAAGAGCCGAGTTATCTCAACGGCGACATCGAAATTCCGGACAATATCGACGCCGTAAACAAATTGATCGGACTGGATAATATTCTCTACCTTTCCTACGACGTGATCCCCGCGCAATTACAAAGTTATTTCCCCCCGAACGATCTTTATATCGCGCTTTCCGACCGCAAACTGTTCGACTCGTTCAGCGACCGCTATATCCGGACGATCGCAAGCGAATCGGCTGAGATCACGAAGATTCTCGGCGATGATATTAAAATCGTTCCGCTGGAAAAGAATTACAGTTTTAGCGCGCTTCATTCCTACGCGGAAAAAGTGGCGAATATCTGCTGGGTGCTGCTTTCGGCATTTTTGCTTGTGACCGCACTGGTCGTCCTTTCGACGATGACGCGTCTTTTGGAGGAGGAACGGGCGCAGATCGCCTGTTTAAGAACGCTGGGCTATCCCGCATGGCGCATTATTCTCAAATACGTCCTGTTTGCCGCAATCGGATTGGGAATCGGCGGCGTGGGCGGCTACTTTGTGGGAATCGGAATTGCGCGGCTGCTTTATATCGTATTCCACTACTCGTTTGCGATGCCGCCCATGACTCCACACGTCACCCTGCTGTTTTTCATCATCATATTTTCGGTCATCGTAGCGGTAACGCTTGCGGCGACAGCGCTGTCGGGGATCAGATTAACAAATGAAAAACCCTCCGAATTGCTCCGTCCCAAAGCCCCTAAGAGCGGGAAAAAAGTTTTGCTGGAACGAATTCCTTTCTTTTGGAATCTGCTGCCTTTCAAATATAAATCGACGACGCGCAACGTTCTGCGCTTCAAAAGCCGGTTTTTAATGACAGTCGTTGCCGTTGCATTCTCGACCTCGCTCGTCATGGCGGGGCTGGCGCTTTTGGATCTATGCCTCTTCCAGGGTCTGAACTCGCCGTCGATCACGGCGATTTCACTAGTCGTCGTATTCTTTGCGGGACTGCTGACCGCCGCCGTCATTTATACGCTTACGAATATCAACATCAGCGAACGCAACCGCGAACTCGCCACGTTGATGGTGCTGGGATATTTCGACAGAGAAGTATCGGGTTATATCTACCGCGAAGTGTTTCTCGATACGGTGATCGGCTTATGCGTGGGACTCCCCTGTTCGCTTGCCATTTTAAAAATCGTATATGATATCATGGCGGTCGGTTCGATTGCTTCGATGTCGTGGTTTATGTGGTTGATCGCGCCGTCGGTCGTGCTTCTGTTTACTGCGCTGGTCACGCTTCTTTTGCGCAGAAAGATCGTAAAAGTGGACATGAACGAATCGTTAAAAGCAATCGAATAATTTAACACAAAAAAGCGCCCGCATCATTCAAGCGGGCGCTTTTTTAATTCTGGATAATATTGCGCATTTTTTCAACGGCTTCGAGGCGGTTCTCCGCTTCGAGTTTTACATAAATCGAAGAAATATAGTTGCGCGCCGTACCGTCCGTCAGTTTCAACGCAGAAGCAACTTGCTTGTTGGTGAAGCCCTCGTATATCATCAGCGCGATTTCCGTTTCCCTGTCCGAAAGTCCGTAGGCGCGTTTGAGTTTGATCTCACGGTCGTTACTCACCAACCGCGCCGCATCGGCAATACGTTTAGCGATTTTTGCAGGGAGAATGGTATCGCCCGCATACGCGTTTTTGATCGCGTCGATGAGCGCCGCGGAAGACGTATCTTTGAGCAGATAACCGCTTGCACCGTTATTGATCGCATTGAGAATATAATCGCTGTCGTCAAACGTCGTAAGTATAATGACTTTCACTTCGGGACGGCGGCGTTTCACTTCCTGCGTGGCGATCACGCCGTTCATGTTCGGCATCCGAATATCCATCAGCACCACGTCGGGAGAAGTCTTTTCCAGCAAATCGAGCGCCTCGAAACCGTCCTGCGCGATCCCTACCACTTCGATCTCTTCGCAAGACGAAAGCACGCTTTTGATGCCGTCGGCAAGTATAGATTGGTCGTCTGCAAGCAACACCCTGATTTTCATCGTAACTCCTTAAATGCCGTCCTGCGGCAATGTAATGTGTATTTCAAATCCCTCGTCTTTTTCGGTATGGAACCATACTTCGCCGCCCAACGATTCCGCACGGCTGTGCATGCCCGAAAGCCCGAACCCTTCGCTCATTGCGGAAAGTTCGCTTCCCTTTCCGTTATCGGATAGCAAAAACAAAATACGGTTCGCCTCCGACTTTAATTCAAACCAGAATGCGGTGGCGTCGCCGTGCCGCAAACCGTTTGCAATGCCCTCTTTGAGCGAATTACACAAGAATCGCCGCTTGGCATCGCAAATGGTGATTTCCTCAATTTCGTAACGAAATGAAATATCGGTACCGTCCGAAGAATCGTGAATGATGTTTTCCAATTCTTCTTTGAGCGTAAACTGCTGGGAATAGCCCGACAGCAAATGCACGCTTTCGCGCAGTTCTTCGAGCGCGTGCTTTGCCTGCAAATTGGCTGCGGCGATGCGCCGTTTCGCTTCCTGCGGCTGCGTATCGAGAATCAGTTTAGCGGCTTCCGTCTGCATGATGACGGTCGTAATAGAATGCCCCGCGGTATCGTGAATGTCCTTTGCGATCCGCTGGCGTTCTTCGAGCGCCGTCACTTCCTGCAACTCCCGATAGGCGTTGCTCAGCATCTCGTTGCTTGCGTGCAATTCGTTGTAAGCCTTCGTGATCTCGCGGTTTTTCCGATAAATCTGTAACGAAAGATTGAGGATCAAGAAGTGAAATACGATGATGATCAAATCGTTAAATGCGTTGGAAACGAGCGCCAGTACGTCCACTCCGCCTTCGAGGAGCGCGCCCGAAATCGCACTCGCGATCAAAAATAATGCAACGCTCGAAGCGCCCATCGCAATATTTGCGGTCATTCTCTCTTCGGTAAGATAGAACTCGGACAGAATTACGATGTAGAGCGTAGAAACCAAATCGCCGTCCGTAAACAGCGTCAATACAATCAGCGCCAGCGTATCGAAAACGTAAAAGGGAATTTTGGCTTTCTGACTGCGGATCCCCCACATTTTTACGGCGTTCTCGATGGTAAGCACGGCAAAAACGGGCACTTCGACTTGCCAAGCCGCAATCTCAAAAAACGCGTTGTTTCGGTTGATCACGCCGATCAGAATTTCCACCAGAATCAGCAGCAGAAAAACGATAATTTTCCAACTGCGGATAAAAATGGTGCTCTCTAACTTAATATCGTTTTTTACTTTCTTCAATCTTCGTCTCTTTTAAAAATTTATTTGCATCATAAGTATGATTGAGAACGTCCAACTTTCTGCTGATAAAATAACTGAAAACGCCGTCTGTCCCGACGATCAGATGGTCGTAGAATTTCACGTTGTTCATTGTAAAAAGCACCTTCGCTTTGACGGTAAATGCATCGTCCGCATCTGAACTGATACATTTCGAAGCGGGATGATTGTGCGCGACCAAAACGCCTTTGGGACGGTATACGGCAATAAATTCCGAAAGATCTTTGACGTCGACCGATGCTCTGTCGCTGATTTTCGAAGTAAACCGTTTACATGCCGTGATCCGTTCGGAAGCATCAAGCGCAAAAACTTCGACGACTTCGTAATTCAATTTTTTGTAACGCTCGGTCAAAAATTTCGAATAAGATTCAAAATTAAATTTTTCGGGGAAATTATTTTCGTCGAAATGCATCCGCTGGTTCAAAAGCGCGACGCATTTGATAAAAGAAGCCGTCTGCGGACCGATCCCTTCGACCGTAAGCAGTTGCCGGTAAGAAGCGTCGAATACGCCTTGCAGAGAACCGAACGTAAACAGCAACTGATGCGCGATATGATTGGTATTTTTACGCGGAATGGCATTAAACAGCAGCATTTCCAAAAGTTCGTGGTCCTGCAACGATTGGGCGGCGTCTTCCAGCCGCTTAATCATCCGTTGTCTGTGTCCTTCGTGTAAAACCTGTTTCATTAACTCTATTGTAGCACATATTTTTGATTTTTGCACTTGTTTGAATGCTTGATTCTAAATTTTTTCATTCCATCGAAATCACGGGATTGTTGACATCCCGTTTCGTATGTGCTAAAATTTTTATGTTTGGGAGAATGGAAAATGAAAGAGTACTTGGAACAAGCGGTAAAAAGCATTTGCGAAAGCGTACGGTTCGACTCGTCGCGCGGCGAAAAAAAAGCCGACGCCCCGTTCGGACAGGGCGCGCTGGATTGTCTGTTGCACTTTCTTGCTTTGGCGGAAAGCATGGGGTTTGAAACGCATAACTACGACGGATACGTCGGAGAAGTCATATTCGGCGATGGAGAAGAAGAATTCGCTATTCTCGCCCATCTCGACGTCGTACCCGCGGGGGACGGCTGGACAAAGGATCCTTTCGGCGGAAAGATCGAAGACGGAAAAATCTGGGGGCGCGGAACGGTAGACGACAAGGGTCCCGCCGTCTGCTGCTTATACTGTTTAAAATCGTTAAAAGACAAGGGTTTTGCGCCGCGTAAAAAAATCAAACTCATTGTCGGATGTAACGAAGAGTGCGGCTGGGGGTGCATCGAACACTACAAAAAAGTTGCTACGCTTCCCAAAATCGGATTTTCGCCCGACGCGGAATTTCCCGTCATCTATTCGGAAAAAGGGATCATGCAAGTACGCTTTCACTTCCCTTTGGAGCATGCTCCGTTTACCTTTTTAGAGGGCGGAAAGAGCCTGAATATGGTTTGCGACTATTGCGAAGCCACGCCCGTTACATTGACGCAATCGAGAGCGAAATTGCACGGGTTGGAAATCAAAAACAAAAAACTGATTTCACACGGAAAAAGCGCGCACGCGTCTACCCCCGAACACGGCGAAAACGCGATTTTGCCCATTCTCCGCTACTTTGAAAAAAAGAGCGAAACCATAAAATATGTGATCGAATGTCTATTCGAAGATAAATTCGGTCTTCAACAAGTACACGACAGTGTGGACGGGCTTTCCCTCTCGCCCGATACGATCAAGTACCGCAAAGGCGAATTACAAGTGGTATGCGATATCCGTTATCCCGCATCGTTCGAAGAAAAACGGGTTTACGATATGATCGATTCGTTCGGCGTAAAATACGAAACGGTCAGCAGTCAGAAGCCGATCCGCGTAAGCAAATCAAGCGAATTGGTGACCACCCTCCTCTCTGTTTACGAGGAAGTGACGGGCACCGTTTCCATGCCCGTTTCGATCGGCGGAGGCACTTATGCAAGAGCGCTCAAACACGGTGTCGCATTCGGACCGGAAATGCCGGGCGACGAGCCGGTCGTTCATCAGCCGAATGAATATATTACTTTGGAACGCGTAGAATTCCTTCTTGAAATATACGAGAAAGCCATTCGCCGGCTTACCGAATAATTAGAAAACGGCGCGTGAAAAGCGCCGTTCAATGATAAAGCGGCGCACAACCGTGCGCCGCCCGTTATGGTAATTCAGACCTAACCGTTACAACCGCAGTTACAGCGTCCGCTTTCTCTGAAAAGCGCATACTGGCGTGCGTAATAACAATCGGTTTCGCCGCAATCATTGTTGCAACCGCAGCCGTTGTTGCAGGAATTACGGCCGCAACCGTTGTTACAATCGAAGCGTCTGTTACAGCCGCAACCGCAGCCGTTGTTTGCGAACAGATTTTCCACTGCGCTGGTAAGCGAATCGCAAAGACAGGACGCGCAGGAATTACAGTAGCCTCTGTGGCAACAGGAGTTACGACCGCAGCCGTTGTTGCAACCGCAGCGCGCATTGCGATTATATCCGTTACAGCAGGAGTTACAAGCATTACATTGACACATATTATGACCTCTGTTGTGAAATAATACGGTATTAAACCGTAATGCATCTTATGCTGCGCCCCGATTTTGCGTGCAAAAAAAGCCTTTCCGTTAAGAAAGGCTTTTTTGTTTTTCCGATTATTTTGCAAATTCTACGCTTCTGAATTCGCGAATGACGTTCACTTTGATCTGCCCGGGGTATTCCAATTCGGCTTCGATTTTTTTCGCGATGTCCTTTGCAAGGAACAGTGCTTTCGCATCGTCCACCTGATCGGGCTTTACGATCACGCGGACTTCTCTTCCCGCCTGAATCGCGTAACTCTTTTCGACGCCGTGGAAACCGGACGCAATGGCTTCCAGTTTTTCAAGCCGTTTGACGTAATTGGTGCCCGTTTCCCTTCTTGCTCCGGGGCGTGCGCCCGAAATCGCATCGGCGGCTTGTACCAAAACGGCTTCGATGGTTTTGGGTTCGACGTCGCCGTGATGCGCCATGATCGCATTCACGATCATCGCGTTTTCTTTGTATTTTTTTGCAAGATCCGCGCCGAGTTGGATATGAGTTCCCTCTTGTTCGTGATCGACCGCTTTGCCGATATCGTGCAAGAGCCCCGCACGCTTTGCAAAGTTGACGTCCAAGCCCAATTCCTGCGCCATCAGTCCCGCAAGTTGCGAAACTTCGATGGAATGGCGGTACACGTTCTGACCGTAACTCGTGCGGTATTTCAACCGCCCGATTAGCCTGATCAGTTCGGGATGAATCCCAAAGATCCCTACTTCGAACATCGCGTTTTCGCCCGCCGCTTTGATTTGCTGGTCGAGTTCTTTGGTGACTTTTTCTACCGTTTCCTCGATGCGGGCAGGATGGATCCTTCCGTCCTGAATGAGGCGTTCCAGCGTAATACGGGCGATTTCCCTTCTCACCGGATCGAAACCGGAAAGAATGACGACTTCGGGCGTATCGTCGATGACGAGTTCGATTCCCGTTGCGTTTTCGATCGCACGGATATTGCGTCCCTCGCGCCCGATGATCCGCGCTTTCATATCGTCGTTGGGAAGCGATACGACCGAAACGGTCGTTTCCGACGCGTGGTCGGACGCGCAGCGCTGAATGGCGAGCGAAATAATATTTTTCGCATTCAGTTCGCATTCTTCTTTGGCTTGCTGTTCGAGGTTTCTCACCTGCATCGCGCAATCGCGCCGCGTTTCGTCGAGGATCTCGTCCGTTAAAATCTGTTTCGCTTCTTCTTTGGTAAGTTGGGCGACCCGTTCCAGTTCCTGAACCATCAGTTCATGCTGTCGGGAAACCTGTTCCTGCTGTTTTGCGACCTCGTCCAATTTCTCGTTGAGATGCGCTTTCTGCTGTTCGAGCGACTCATGCTTTTTGTTGAGTTCTTCTTCCTTCCTTACGAGCAGATCTTCCTGCCGCGTAATTCTGGCTTCTGCACGCTGCTGTTCGGCGCGCTTTTCTTTCATCTCCTGCTCGAACTCGTTTCTGTGTCTGATTTCCTGTTCCTTTGCTTCTAAGATTGCTTCCTTTTTCAGTTGTCTGCTTTCGGCTTTGGCGCTTTCCAGCATTTCTTCGACGCGTCTGTTCGTTTCGTCGAGTTTGTTTTTGCACTTCTTTTTGGAGTTCTGATTGAGAACCACCCAAATGACTGCAACGATCCCCGCGCCTAACAAAAGCGCGATCAAGGGGAAGACAACGACCATCCAAGTATCCGCAAGGAGCAGGCTGCTAAATTCTGTCATATACCAGCCTCCTTGAATTTTTTTATTACCGAATCCCGATCGGACGGAATCCGACATAATCGGATTTATTATACAATATCTTGTGGCGATTGTCAACTACAATTCAAAAAAAAGCGCCCTGCGAGGGAGCGCTTTTCATACATTTACAACGTTTATAATTTTTCCGTTTCTTCGATCCAAACCGCCGCCGACGCATCGGACGGCATGCGCCAGTCTCCGCGAGGCGAGAGCGATACGCCACTCACTTTTACGCCGTCCGGCATGCAGTTCCGTTTAAACTGCTGCGCAAAGAACCTGCGGTAAAAATACAATAACCATTTCTTGATCGTATTGCCGTCGTAACTGCCGCAGAACGCATAACAGGCAAGCGCATAAATCTTTCGGGGCGCATCGCCGCAACGTAGCATACGGTATAAAAAGAAATCGTGTAATTCATAGGGACCTACAAGGGTTTCCGTCTTTTGCGCGATGTTCCCCTTCCCGTCGGGCGGGAGCAATTCGGGAGAAATGTCGGTATTGACGATGCGCTGTAAAACCGCTCCGAGTTCGCCGCCCAAACGCAAACCCTCGTACGACACCAAATGTTTGACGAGCGTCTTGGGCACGGAACCGTTGACGGAATACATACTCATATGATCGCCGTTGTAGGTGCACCAGCCGAGCGCGAGTTCCGATAGATCGCCTGTGCCGACGACAAGCCCCTGTTCCGCGTTCGCCAGATCCATCAAAACCATGGTACGGTAACGCGCCTGCGCGTTTTCATACGCCGCGTCATGAACTTCGGGATCGTGTCCGACGTCGTGGAAATGAGAAAGCACGGTCTTGGAAATACCGATTTCTCTCAAAACAGCGCCCGTTTCTTGGATCAACCTGAGCGAATTATTTTTCGTATCCGAAGTCGTGCCGAATCCCGGCATGGTAACTGCAATGATATTTTTCCGCGGCTTTCCAAGAAGATCGAACGCGCGCGCGGTGACGAGCAACGCAAGCGCGCTGTCAAGCCCTCCCGAAACACCGAGGACCGCCGTTCGGGAATTCGTGTATTTTAACCGCTGTGCGAGCGCATTTGCCTGCACGGATAACATCAATTCGCTTTGTTTTCCGCTATGTTCTCCGTCCGGCACAAACGGCAATTTAGATACCTTTCTCAAAGTCAATTCACCGTCGCCGATAAATGCGGTGCATACCGTAAAACCGCTTCCCCTTCCGTCCGCGCCGTTGCATAGAATTTGCTGACCGAAATTCAAACGCATCCGCTCGTTCAAAAGGAAACCGACGTCGATTTCCGCAACCGCCGCTTCGCCCGAAAAGGGCGCGGCTTCCGAGAGCAGTTCGCCGTTTTCATAAATGAGATGGCTGCCCGAATATACGGCGTCGGAAGTACTTTCTCCCGCGCCCGCTTCGGCGCAGAGATAGGCGCAGACATTTCTGACCGATTGCGCCGACAAAACCGTCTTTCGGACTTCGCATCGATCCGCCGATTCGCTCTGCGCGGACAGGTTGACGATAATGCTTGCGCCCGCCTGTGAGTGAATTACGGACGGCGGAACCGCCGATCCCGACTCGTCGCCGATCTCGCACGCGACCCCCACTCCGCTCTTTTCGTCGGTAAAAATGATGCTCCCAGACATCGGCACAAGCGTATAATCGGAAAGCGAAAGATACGTAACCTCTGAAAATCCCTTTGCAAAAAAACGCCGTTCGCGGCAATTGCCGGAATTCATTTGAGGAACGATGCCGAGCACGTTTCCGTTCGCGATCCCTGCTGCGCAGTTATACAGTTTATTTTGCGCCACGACGGGAAGACCGACGAATACAAGCATCCGTTTCCCTTTCGTTGCCGCCGCAATTTCCGTAAGCGCATTCAGACAAGCGTCCGTCAATGATTTTTGCAACAGCAAATCGCCGCAAGTAAAGCCGCAGAGCGAAAGTTCGGGAAATACGAGAACTTCGATCCCTTGATTCGACTGCACTTCAACCTCGCGGATGATATTTTGCGTATTGAAAAAAACGTCGGCGACTTTGAGTTCGGGACTGACTGCCGCCGCCCGCACAAACTGATATTTCATGTATTTTTAATCTTCTTCCGCCCCCGCGACTTCGTCGACAGGACTGCCCTTTGCCGCAGCGCGGATTTTATCTTCGATTTCTTTGGCAAGTTCGGGATTATCTTTCAAGAACTCGCGCATTTTTTCCCTGCCGTTCGCCACTTTATTATCATTATAACTGAACCATGCGCCGCTCTTTTTAATGACGTCGTACTGTACGCCGAGATCGATGATACAGCCTTCTTGCGATACGCCCAATCCGTACATAATATCGAATTCCGCCTGACGGAAGGGAGGCGCAAGTTTGTTTTTAACGACTTTCGCGCGCGTACGGTTGCCCGCTGCGCCTTCCGAATCTTTCAGAATATCGGTCTTACGCACGTCGATCCGTACCGATGCGTAGAATTTCAACGCCTTGCCGCCCGGGGTCACTTCGGGATTGCCGAACATGACGCCGACTTTTTCGCGAAGTTGGTTGATAAAGACGACGCAGGTCTTGCTCTTGTTGACGATGCCCGTAAGTTTGCGGAGCGCCTGACTCATGAGCCGCGCCTGAAGTCCCACGTGCGCGTCGCCCATGTCGCCCTCGATCTCCGCCTTGGGCGTAAGCGCCGCAACGGAGTCGACAACGATAATATCGACGGCGGAAGAGCGTACCAGCGAATCGACGATGTCGAGCGCCTGTTCGCCCGTATCGGGCTGGGATACGTAAAGTTCGTCCAAATTTACGCCGAGGTTCTTTGCATAAACAGGATCGAGCGCATGCTCTGCGTCGACGAATGCCGCAATCCCGCCCATTTTCTGCGCCTGCGCGACGGCGTGAAGCGCAACGGTGGTTTTACCCGAAGATTCGGGACCGTAGATCTCCATGATTCTGCCGCGCGGCAATCCGCCGATCCCGAGCGCCAGATCGAGCGACAGGCATCCCGTGGGGATCACTTCGATATCCTGACTTCCCGCGGCTTGTCCCAACTTCATGATCGCGCCTTTCCCGTAGGATTTTTCGATTTGCGCCAGCACCGCGTCCAGCGCTTTGAGTTTTTCTTCGTTCATAATATGCTCCTTAGAATTTTTTCTTTTTTCAGAGGCGGTTGATTATTTCAATCGTCCGACCCGATCCAAATACGATCGCGCTGCTCACCTTCGCACAATCCGTTCCGCATTGCATTTCGGAACGGATCTCTTTTTTTCGTATACGTCTTCATTCCCGCCTTTCCACGCCGCAGACAGAAAATGGAATCCTCCTATTTGATTTCCCGATAGGCAAGAAAGAGCGCAAGATTCACCGCCGTTTCGGTCACCGTTTCCCGTGATCCCGAAAGACGAAACCGGAAGACGCGCACGCGGTCCTTGGTTGCAATCGCAATAAAACAGAGACCGACGGGCGCATTCACCGACGGGGCGGGACCGGCGTTTCCCGTGGTTGCGATCGCCAAATCACAGTTGCCCTGTTTGATCAGCCCCGCCGCCATCTCGTAAGCCGTTTCTTCCGATACGGCGCCCTTCTTCATGAGTGTATATTCGGAAACGTTCAAACGATCTTTTTTGGCTTTGGAATCGTACGCATTGATCCCTTCGTAAAATATTTCGCTTGCGCCCGCAACCTGTACGATCGCGCGGCCGACTCCGCCCGCCGTAAACGATTCCGCGGTGGACACGTGCATCCGACGCAGTTTCAGCGCGGAATAAAGCCGCTCGGCAAGCGAAATATCTTCCAGAGCATAAATATATTCGCCGAGTTCGCTTGCAAGAATCCGAACTGTTTCGTCCGCAATCATTTTGGGCGTCTTAGTATCGTAGATCACTTCCACGCGCAAAACACCGTACCGTTCAGCCGCATGGATATAAAGCAAGTTCCGCGCCGCTTCGCGTGCCAGACGCAGCGCTTTTTCCAGCCGCTCTGATGGAACACACGCCATCTTCATCACGACGCGAAGATACGAATTGTTTCTTCTGGAATCGATCCGCGCAAGCAATTCTTCGGCTGCCGCCGCGCCGTTTTCTCCGTCGCAAAGCACGGCATACAGGCAGCGCTTTGTTTCCAAAACGTCCCCCTCAAACGAACCGCCCGCCACATTGGCTACGGTGTTTTGGGCTGACGGGACGAGCACGCTGTCGCAAATGAGGAACACGCCGTCGCATTCGAGAGAAAGCCGTGAAATTGCCGCGGCGGTTTCGGAAGGAGCGTCGTAAGACAGAAAAACAAGTTCGTCAAGAAACACGCCGCCCGAAAGCAACGCGTCGTGCACCGGACTGTAATCCACCGAAGAAAGCGGATTTTTCGTATTCCGAAGTACGATAGCCGCGTATTTCAACCTTTGAGTACCTCTTTGTTTTTGATGAGATAATTTACGCCCGAAACGACCGTAAGCATGGTGCAAAGCGCAAAACACGCAAGTCCGAGATAAGCGATGATTTCGCCCGCCGTTTTCATCGCATCCGCCGACAGGATAAACGGCATACTGACAAGCAACAGTGCAACTGCAACGTCTTGCAGCACGGTTTTGATCTTTCCGAGTCCGTCCGCAGCAAGCACGAGATTTCTTCCCGCAGCAATGATGCGAAATCCGCTGACGATCAGTTCGCGCGCAAGAATGAGAGCGACGCAGATCCCTGCGGCAATCAGTCCGTATTCGCCAAACGGATGCACACAAAACGGATCGGGTATGGTCAGCATGATAATAAACGCCGTGGATACCAGCACTTTATCGGCAATGGGGTCTAAAAATTTCCCCAGATTGGTTACGAGATTTCTGGAACGCGCGATATGCCCGTCCAACGCGTCCGTAAGTGCGGCAAGCAAAAAAACGAATGCCGCGGCAAGATAACACCATTTGGTGACTAGCCCCAAATAAAAGACCGTGATAAACAGCGGGATCATACAAATACGCGTCAGCGTGATTTTATTGGGCAGATTCATTTTACTCCTCCACCGCGCTGCCGTATAAGTCATACGCGTCGGCGCGTTCGATTTTGATCAGATAAGATTTCCCGACTTCCGCTTCCGCCGCCGTAAAGTATACGCAGCCGTCGATTTCGGGGGCTTGAAAATACGCCCGACCCGCAAAACAGGATCGTTCGTAATCGATCCCGTCGCATACGATGCGGAGCGTTTTCCCGACATACCGTTCCATGCGGCTGAGCGAGATCGTCTCCTGCTTTCGGTACAACGCTTTGACTCTGCGGTTTTTTTCGCGCGCGGGAATTTGTCCTTTGAGACGGTATGCCGGCGTATCCGGCTCGCGCGAGTACGCGAAGAAACCGCAATTTTCAAACTTTACTTCGTCTAAAAATTCAAGCATTGCTTGATGTTCTTCCTCTGTTTCGGAAGGGAACCCTGCGATAAACGTCGTGCGGATCGCAATTTCGGGAATTTCTTTCCGTAATTTTGCGAACAACGCAAGATAATCCTGTTTCCTGCCCCGCCGCCCCATCAGTTTTAAAATTCTGTCTTCACTGTGTTGCAACGGAATATCCAGATATTTCAACAGTTTCGGATTGGTTTTCAGTTCTCGGATCAATTCGTCCGTCACGACTTCCGGATAACAGTATAACAGACGAATATGACATACGTTGTCCAAATTCGAAAGTTTTTTGATTAAAGATACAAATTTATTTTCGCCCGTATCTTCGCCGTACCGCGTCGTATCCTGCGCAACAAGGACGAGTTCTTCCGTTTCTCCGAGTGACGCCGCTTCGCGCACCAATTCCTCTTCGGGATAGGAGCGGTATTTGCCGCGGATCTTGGGGATCAGACAGTAGGTACAATGATGAAAACAACCATCCGCGATTTTTAGATATTTCACGTGAGGAGCCGTCGAAACGACGCGCTCGGTCAGTGCGCCGCAACGCCCCCTGCCTACGGCGTTTACGCGTCCTTCGCGGTAAGATGTTTCGAGTGCGGGAAACAGTTCGGATACGTCTTCGATCCCGAGAAACACGTCCGCCTCCGTCAATGCAGGATATAATTCCCCGATAAATTTCTGAGGCAAGCATCCCGTTACCACAATTTTTTCCAATACGCCCGAACGGTAACGGTTCGCCTCCAAAACCGCTGCGATCGACTCCTCGCGCGCGGCAGTGAGAAACGCGCACGTGTTGACAATAAGCACTTGTGCGCGCGAAATATCGTCGGTAATTTCACATCCCTGCCGTTTGATTTCTCCCAAAATCCGCTCGCCGTCCACACGGTTTTTATCGCAGCCGAGAGAAATCATGCCGAATACCTTGTTGAGCATCAATCGAGGCTCCCGTATTTGCTTTCAAAATCTTCTTTGGTCAAAAGAACGGTTCTTGCTTTGGCTTTTCCGTCAAAGGGCGAGATATAGCCCATGAGTTCCATCCATTCGATAATTTTCCCCGCATGGTTATATCCCACCGAGCATTTCCGCTGGATGAGGGAAATGGAAGCCGAACCGAGTTTCACGACAATCGCGAGCGCTTTTACGTACTGCGGATCTACCGCGCCGTCGTCCGCGTCGGTATCGTAACCTCCCGCGCCGCCTTCCGACTGATTGGCTCTGTTAATATAGTCTGCGACCGAATCGTCGAAATATGCCTCGTTGTTGGCTTTGATGTCTTCGATCACCGCCTGCACTTCCTGCGAACTTAAAAACGCTCCCTGTACGCGCAGACAGTTGAACATGCCCTCCGTACGGTAAAGCATATCGCCGTTTCCGAGTAATTTTTCTGCGCCCGATTCATCGAGAATGGTGCGGGAATCGACTTCCTGAATGACGCGGAAGGCGAGCCGCGTAGGCAAATTGCCTTTGATGACGCCTGTAATGACATCGACCGAAGGACGCTGCGTCGCGATAACGAGATGCATTCCCGCCGCCCGCGCCTTCTGCGCAAGCCGCTGGATCCTGTCTTCGATATCTTTCTTGGCAACCGACATCAAATCGGCGAGTTCGTCCACGACAATGACGATTTTGGGCAGTTTCTCTTCATCCTCCGTCAAACTGGCATTGTATTCGTCCAGATTATGAACGTTGATGCCGCCGCGCGTTTTCTGTTCAAACAGAAGGTAGCGGCGTTCCATTTCTTTGATTGCCCAGTTGAGCGCGGAAACGGCTTTCTGCGCATCGGCAATGACCTCGTTGATCATCAGATGCGGCAACCCGTCGTAAATCGCAAATTCCACTTTTTTGGGATCGATGAGGATCAAACGCAGATCGGCAGGAGAATATCTGCAAATCAGACTGATCAGCATCGCGTTCAGGCAGACGCTCTTACCCGAACCCGTAGAACCTGCGACAAGGATATGCTTCATCTTGACGATGTTTCCGCATACGTTTCTGCCTTCGATATCTTTTCCGATCGCGAACATGAGCGAATTGGGTTTTGCGTTGACGTACTCATCCGCCATCAGAACGGAGCGCAGTCCCACGGTGGCGCGCTTGGAATTGGGCACTTCGATGGAGATCGCGCCCACTTCCGAATTGGAATAAATATTCACGCCGTCGCGCGCATGAAGGCGCATCGCGATTTCCGCATCGCGCTTAATCACGGTGCGGACGGCTATATTTTTGGGAATGTCGATATCGTACCGCGTGACAGCCGAACCGGAACGCACTTTCACGACTTCCGCGTCCACGCGGAAACCTGCAAGCGTCTCCACGATCACCGATGAATTGTGTTCGATCTCCTCTTGCGATACGGTCACCGTGTCGTCATAGGTAAAGAACAAATCGTTGCTCGGACGGCGATACGGTCTGTATACGTGCTTTTTCAGTTGCGGGGCAGGCGCGTCGGGAACGGGCGCGCTCTCGCGCAGTCTGCTTTCTCCTCGGACGTCGCCGCGGAAACCGCTGTCGCGGAACGAAGACCGCGTACGGTCCTCTCCGAAGGAACGGCTGCGCGAAGGCAATTCGACGGGTTCTTCCCGATAATCGGCATTGTCGATCTCGGGTTCGTCACTGTCGAACAAATCCGCTGCGCCGCTCGCGCGGACGGGCGCGTCGAAAACGCGGCTCGTCCCTTCATCCTGATCTTCGCTTTCTTCTCTGTCGCCGAATCCGAAACGAGGTCTTTCATTCAGGCTTTCGTCTGCGGGGATCTCTTCCTGAAAACTCAACGAACGGTCTTCCTCATGATGCGTAACCGAGAAATCATTGCTGCGGTACCCGTCGCTCAAATTCTGCATACGGCGGGGTTCGGTGATCTCCGTTCTCATTTTTTCCACCGGACGGGAGAAAATACTGCGGAATTCCTCGTCGCGCGTAAGTTCGCGCTTTTCTTCCTGTTCTTCCGCTTCTTCGGGGCGGAGCATTGACTCCGCAGGCGTTACAAACATCTCGTCCGCTTCCTCTGTGTCCGAACTTTGCGAATCAGGCGAAACAACGTCGTTCGCATAGAAATCGCGCTTGGATTCCTCCGTTGCGCTCGGCGCACGGTAGGAGGGCGCAGGCATATAATCGCCGTCGCTCGGTTCCTCTTTCTGTACAGGCGCGCTCGGCGCACGGTAGGAAGGCGTTTGCGTATAAATTTCGTCTGAGGGAGCATATGATTTTTCCGCAGGCGTGATCTTACGGGGCATCGAAGGACGGGACGATTGTGCTCCCGTCGAATAACGCTCGGAATAACTGGGCGTACTGTAATCGGGTTTCGTCGGTTCGTAGGTATAAATGCGCGTTGCAGGCGCCGCCGTTTGCGGTGCGGCGTCGTTTGACGAGGGCGGCGGAACGCCTACGCTGCTGCGGCGCGGATTAAGATTAAACTGCGAATCGTGATTGAAAATCAAATTATTGCGGTAACTGCTTGCGGGGTCGTTCGTAAACAAAATATCCCTGCTTTCTTCTTTTAACGACCGCGGCGCAGGTGCCGGCGCAGGCGCGGATGCGGCGGGCGTCGCTTCGGGAACCGTAGGTACGGGAACGGGAGCAACCCGTTCTGATTCGCTTAACATGGAACGGTAAGAAGGCGCCGACAAATCGTCAAACCCGACAGGCGCGGGATATTCGCGCGTTCCCTCCGTTTTTACGCGGCGCATACTGCGCGCGCCGCGCAAGCCTTTGAGGCGTGCTTTGAGCGGCGTCAGCATTAAAATAAGAAATATCGATAACAGAGTCAACAGCGAAAAAACGACGTAAGCGCCGGGTGCGGATAGAAGATAACGCACAGGAAAAGCAACGATCCCCAAGACGACGCCGCCGCCTGTTCCGTTTCCTGCGCCTTCGCCCGCGGCTTTCCAGCAACCGCGCAGATAACTTCCGTATCCGTTGCCGAAGTATTTTTCCGCCGTCGCGATATGTACCAAGAAAAATACGCAGAGCACCAAAAACAAGCCGCGCAAAATCCATCTCGCGGGAATGGGTTTCTTTCCGATGACGAACGTCACGCCAAGATAAATCAACAAAATATCGAGCGGATAGAAAAACAGCCCGAATACGCCCAAAAAGAACGCCGTAATTGCAGCGCCGGGATCTCCGAAGATATAAGGGCTGGAAACCGCGATAAAAAATATAATGATGCCGAACAGCAGAAGCGTCATGCCGACGGTTTCGCGCGTGATGACCGACGCCTTGCTTTTTTCCTTTTTATCGTTTCCGCGACCTAAACTGTTCACAGGATTTTCCTCCACACTCTCTTTATCAAAACTACGCTATTATTTCACAATACAGTATAACATTATTACGCGGATTTTTCAACGATATTGGAAAAGAAATTCATAATTTTTTCTTCTATTTTCCGACACTGCCGCAAAGAGAAAAGCACACAAAAACGGCGCGACCGCTCAGGCCGCGCCGTTTCAAAAACAATTTCAATCAAACCATACTTTCCAAAATCAATTTATCGGCGACCAGCGCAATAAATTCGCTGTTCGTGGGCTTTTCCGTTCCGATATATACCCGAGCGCCGAAAATCGCATTAACCGCGTCCACCCTGCCGCGGTTCCACGCCACTTCGATCGCATGGCGGATCGCACGTTCCACCTTGCTTGCCGTTGTCTGAAACTTTTCGCCGATGACGGGATATAACCCCTTAGTAACGTTATTGATGACGTGAGGATCGCTGACCGCCATTTTGATCCCTTCGCGCAGATAGTTATAACCTTTGATGTGCGGCGGAATACCGATCGAGATAAATATATTGCTGATCCGCTCGTCAAGCGAACCGGCGCGTTTGCGTTCGTATTTTTCCCGCGCAGGCTGAACTTCGGGATCGGCGATTTCCGATACGCGTTCGCCCACGATCTGCGCGGACACCGGCTTCATGAGATAATATCTTGCGCCGAGCAAAATGACACGGTTGATGATCTTATCGTCCGAAAAATTTCCGAGTACGATAAAATCGGGTTTCTTCCCCACGTTTCTCGCTTCTTCCATCACAGTAAACCCATCGATGGTTTTTAACAGAAGACTCATAACGACGACCGAAGGCGAACACTTGTCCAAAAGTTTCAACCCCTCCTGTCCGTCGTCGGTAATTCCGCATACTTCAAATCCGTTCTGCTTGAAATAGTCGGAAAGGTCGTTTGCAAACGTTTCGTTGCTTTCCAAGATCAGAATTCGTTTCATATTCAATCCCCTCGTGTTTTGATTTCCAAATAATGGTAAATCGAATTATAAAACGCATTTTTGAATTTGTAAAGTCATTTTTGTACAAAATTCAAATATTTTTTTACAAAAATAATCGATTTTTTTACAAAATTGTCGAAACGACCGTTTTCGGCAATATTTGCAACCGAATTTTGACATTTTTGTCATAATGCGAATGAACGAACGCATATTCTAACGGAATAAAAAAACGCCGTCCTGCGGAACGGCGTTTTTTTACGGAATTATCCGTTGATTGCTTCGAGGTATTCGTCGAACGTCACGTTCTTGTCGAATACTTTTTGATTGTCGATCACGAGAATGCGGTTGCAAACCGTATTCATCAATTCCTGATCGTGCGAAGTCAACAGCATGCAGCCCTTGAACGACGACAGTCCGTTATTCAAAGAGGTGATGGATTCCAAATCGAGATGGTTGGTCGGCTCGTCGAAGATCAGGAAGTTTCCGCCTTCCAACATCATTTTCGACAGCATACAGCGCACTTTTTCGCCGCCGGAAAGCACCTTCGCCTCTTTTAACGCCTCCTCACCCGAAAAGAGCATTCTGCCCAGCCAGCCGCGAAGATATTCCTCGTAGTGGTCTTTGGAAAACTGCGAAAGCCACTGCACCAAATTGAGCGCACAGCCCTCGAAAAATTCGTTGTTGTTTTGCGGGAAATACGATGCGGAAATCGTCTTTCCCCATTTGACCGAGCCCGCGTCCGCCTGCTCTTTTCCCGTGATCACGTCGTACAGCATGGTGACCGAAGTAGACTTATCGGAAATGATGCCGATCTTGTCCCCTTTCTGTACGGTAAAGGAAATATTTTCGAAATATCCTTTTTTCGTGAGCCCATCCACCGCGAGGATATCGTTTCCGATCTCGCGTTCGAACTTGAAATCGATAAACGGATATTTGCGGAGCGAAGGTTTAAAATCGGAAATGGTGAGTTTTTCAAGTTCCTTTTTGCGCGAAGTCGCCTGACGCGATTTGCTGGCGTTCGCCGCGAAACGCGCGATAAATTCTTTGAGTTCGGCAGCGCGCTGCTCTGCTTTTTTATCCTGCTCGCGCTGTTGCCGCGCAAGAAGTTGCGAAGTCTGATACCAGAAATCGTAATTCCCGAGGAACAGATTGATCTTCCCGAAATCCACGTCGCAGATATGCGTGCAGACCTTATTCAAAAAGTGACGGTTATGCGATACAATGATGATCGTATTCTCGAAATCGAGCAGATAATTTTCAAGCCAGCGCACCGTCTTTAAGTCGAGATTGTTCGTAGGCTCGTCCAAAAGCAGAACGTCGGGATTGCCGAACAGCGCCTGCGCCAGCAAAACGCGCACTTTCTGTTTGGCGTCTAATTCGCCCATCGTAAGAGAATGAAGCGACTTGGGAATGTCCAGTTCGTTCAAAAGCATTTCCGCTTCGCTTTCCGCCTCCCAGCCGCCGAGTTCGGCGAATTCGCTTTCCAGTTCGGAAGCACGGATTCCGTCCTCTTCCGTAAAATCGGCATGCGCGTAGAGGGCGTCTTTTTCATCCATGATCTCTACGAGCCGCTTATGCCCCAACATGACCGTGCGGAGCACGGGCTCGAAATCGTATTTATTCTGGTTTTGAGCCAATACCGACATCCGTTCGTTTTTGTCGAGCGACACATCCCCTTTGTTGGGTTCGATTTCGCCCGAGAGGACTTTCAGAAACGTCGATTTCCCCGCGCCGTTTGCGCCGATGATTCCGTAGCAGTTTCCCTTTGTAAATTTCAGGTTGACTTCTTCAAACAGTTTTTTGCTTCCGTATTGCAGACTGACGTTGTTGACTTGTAACATGATTCTCTCCGTTTTGGTTTTCCGTATGAGTATAGCATACTTTTCTTTTTTACGCAATGAAAAAGCGGCAGTCGAACGGACCGCCGCGCATTTTTATTTTGTTTCCCGTTTCTGTTTTTTCCGCGCATACCACACGAGGATCAGAGAAAGCGCCGCGCCGAGCAGGAACAGCAAAACCGTTACCACCCAATACCACGGCGACGAATACAGCCCCGAAAGTTCGCTGTAACGGTTTACGGTTGTGACGTAGACCGCGGGGATCGATCCGACTATAAACCCTACGATGGCGCAATACGTCCCGCGCGGAAACTTCTTCAATAAAAACTTCATGATTACGGAGATCGTAAAGAACCCTGCGACCAAGCCCACCGCAAGACAAGCCAGCACGCCGATAGACGTTCCCACGTTTGCTCCGTGTAAGAGATGATCGGTGATCAGACGCACGATGGGCGTATAATAGCCGAAGATGAGCAGCAGCATGGATCCGGAAATCCCCGGGACGACGAGCGCGCAGGAACCGACGATACCGATCACGACCAAAAGAATGTATCCGCCCGCATCGAGACCGAACAAGTCCACTTCATTTGCCGACGGAATGAAACACAGCGCAGACGCGGCTGCCAGAGGTATCATGAGCGATACCGCATATTCCCAGCGAAACTTGCCCCCTCTCAGTTTATCGGTTATGGACGGAAGTCCGCCGATCGCAAGCCCCACAAAGAGAGAGACCGTAGGAATGGGATAATGCTCCAAACCCAGTTGAATAGGATAGATAAGCGCGGCGACGCCGAGGATCATTCCCAAAAGAATGGGCAGAAGAAAGAGAATGCTGCGTTTGAAATGTTTGAACAGATCGGCGACGGAGCCGACCAATTTTTCGTAAATGCCGAGGATCGCCGCAACCGAACCGCCCGAAAATCCGGGGATGATAAATGCGATCCCGATCGCCGCGCCGCGCACGACGTTTGTCAAAAAGCCAATCAATTTATTTTGTCGCGCCCCGTCCTGCGGGGGGATATTTTCCGGTTGCTTTAACTGTTCCGCTTCCGTTTGTCGCCGCTCTTCCGAAGGAGTTTCCTTCTGCGGCTGATGCTGTCCGTCCATATGTCCTCCGTTTGCAGTATAACATTTCCGCGCGGAAATGACAAGAAATTACACCAATTTCGAAATTTCTTTTTTCAGGCGCTCGATGATTTTCTTCTCTAAGCGCGAGATGTAACTTTGGGAAATGCCGAGTTTATCGGCAACGTCTTTCTGCGTCATTTCCTCCCGTCCGCCTAAACCGAATCTCAGATACATGATTTTTTGTTCGCGCGCAGGCAGTTTTTTCAGGGCATCTTTCAACAGTTCTTTTTCCACGCTGCTTTCCACGCCGCCGTACACCGTTTCGCTGTCGGTCCCGAGCACGTCGGAGAGCAGCAGTTCGTTTCCCTCGAAATCGGTATTGAGCGGCTCGTCGAAGGATATTTCGCTTTTCAGTTTGACCGTGCGGCGCAGGTGCATGAGAATTTCGTTCTCGATGCAGCGCGAGGCATACGTTGCAAGTTTAATATTTTTATCGGTGCGGAAGGAGTTGATCGCTTTAATCAGCCCGATCGTCCCGATGGAAATCAGATCGTCGGTATCTACGCCCGTATTTTCAAATTTACGCGTAATATAAACGACGAGCCTTAAATTGTGTTCGATGAGTTTGGCTTTCATCGCCTCCGCGTCCTCTCCCTCGGTGAGTTTGCGCAGTGTTTCCGTCTCCTCCTCGTTGGAAAGCGGCAGAGGCAACGCCTCACTTCCGCAAAGATAATGAACGACGTTTTCGCTTGCCCCCACTTTTTTGAGCCATGCTCGCAGTATCTGCATCAGTTTCATAACTTCCCTCCGTATATGCGGTATGTAGTATCAGTTGATAATCTTTGCCCGAGATGTCTCCTACGGCAAGATATACGTTTTCGAAATTCCGTTTCCCCACCTGCATTTTCTCACATAAGAAAACGGGCGTTTCCCGCGTGCCGTTCACGGTATTGAGCGTAATCCTGCCCGCTTCCTTTAATCCCTTGCCGAACAGAGCAAACGCCGCCGTCGACGAAAAAACACACACGGGCTCGCCGCGGAATTCGAGCAGATTCCCGCTGTCGGAAAGCCCCTTCCACGTTACCTTCCGTTCCCCGTGCTCCAAAACACAAGGCAGAATACTGCGCTGCAATTTTCCGAAACGGTAAAAATATTTGACGCATTTCACTCCGAAAACGGCAAAAATACCCGCCGCCGCCAAGACGAGCGATACGGGCGCGCGCTCTACGATAAATCCCGCGCCCTCCGCATATTCCACGTCAAAAAAGGAATAAACCGCAGTCAGCGCGCCGCCCATCGCAAATGTAATGAGAAAAAACGCGATTACCGTGATCAAGTAAGTTCTGATCCGTCCTTTGGATACAGCGATCAGACATATCAACACGCCGCCCAAACCTTTTAACAGATAGGCGCACCACACGGGAACGCTTAAAAGCGGAAAACAGACGGCCTCCGCCGCCCCTACCGCCGCCGCAAGCAGCAGCCGCCATACTTTAACGCGGCTGCGCGCGATTTTTAAGGCGAGGTATAAGATCAGCCCGTCGAGTAAAAAATTTTCCGCTATCGCATACTCCACATAGACGACCATAACCGCGCTCCGTGAAAGCAATTATATCTTCTTTCACAGCAAGAAAAAAGGCATATTCCGTCGGAATATGCCGAAAAATGCGATTCGCTTTTTTATTTCATAAACTGTCCGTAAACTTCGGAAACGGGTGAGAAGTAGGCAAACGTATCGGGATAGGGACGAATGATTTTTTGTAACAGAGCCACTTGCCGTTTGCGGATGATACAGATGAGAACACTTTTCCCCTCATGCGAATACATTCCCTCGCCCGAAAGCCGCGTAACTCCGTGACGGAGTTTGGTCATGATCTCCTGCACGATCTCGTCCGGATGCGTTGTGATGATTTCGAATTTATATGCCGATTTGAACCCTTGCATGATGATGTCGCACACTTTACTGTCTACGTACAGCGAAACGAGCGCCAGCAAAACGGGGTCAAGCCGTTCGGTAAAATTACCGCCCTGCTCATAATATACGAAGAAAGACGCAACGACGACGCACGCGTCGAATGCGGCGGTCAGCGCGCCGACGCTCAAATTCCGATAACGTTTGTTTACAATACTCGCAATGACCGAAGTTCCGCCCGAAGTTCCGCAGCAACGAAACATCATGGCAAGTCCTGCGCCAAGCAAGATCCCGCTTGCGATCGCTGCCAAAAGACCGAATTGCGGCTCATAACGAATCGCTTCGATTCCCGGGATATAGTCGAACAGGATCAGTAATCCCGAACTGAACGCCATCGACAGCGTCGACATGATCGCCCCGCGCTTCCCCAACAGGAAAAACGCCAAAAAGAAAAGCGGGATGTTGAGAATCAGCAAATAAATACCCGAATTCAGCCCCGTGCCGTACTCCAACAAAACGGCGATGCCGTTGGTTCCGCCGGGTGCAAAATTATTCGGCTGAACGAACATATAAATCGCAATGGTATTCAAAAATCCCGAAATAATGATCGGGAGAACGGCGGACCAAATCATGCCGCCGATCTTTTTCCAAATAATTTTCGTCTTCTCTTTCATAGTCTTTTTTCCCTTGCCCATGAGATTCTAACACAATCCCGTCGAAAAAGCAAGAATTAAAACGAAAGTTATTGCATGCTGAAAGAAGTTAATTTACGGATGCGTTTGGAATCGATCCTGTAAATGAGATTGACGAGTTCGTCGTCGCCGAAAGAACTGCTTCGCCCCTCTTCGTATTCCTGATCGATATATTCCTTCATCCCCGAAACAAGCGGATCTGTCTTATCCACTTTATATTCGTCGGGAAGTTTATAATAATCGTTGATCCAGAAGGCAATCCCCGCCGTGCCGCTTGTTTTGTCAACTGCGACGCGCGCGGGACGTCCGAGAATTTTCGCCGTATCGAAGATATTATAAATTTCCTCGTTTTTAAGCATGCCGTCCGCATGGATTCCCGCGCGGGTGGAATTGAACGCGCGCCCCACAAAAGGCGTTTTGGGAGGGACTATGTAGTCGATTTCTTTTTCGAAATATTCCGCGATCTCGGTAATTGCGGTAAAGTCCATTCCGTCCATCGTACCGCGCAGCGAAGCATACTCCACCGCCATCGCCTCCAAAGGACAGTTTCCCGTGCGCTCGCCGATCCCCAACAGCGAACAGTTCACGGCAGACGCGCCGAACAGCCATGCGGTGGAAGCATTGCATACCACTTTATAAAAATCGTTATGCCCGTGCCATTCCAGTTGCGCGTGCGGAACGTTCGCATAGTGATTGAGTCCGTAGACGATGCCCTGCACGCTGCGCGGAAGCGTTACGCCGGGGTAAGAAACTCCGAAGCCCATCGTATCGCACATTCTGATTTTGATAGGAATCCCGCTCTCTTTGGAAAGTTTCATCAGTTCCATCGCAAACGGAACGACGAATCCGTAAAAATCGGCGCGCGTGATGTCTTCAAAATGGCACCGCGGAACAATATCGTGCGATAGCGCGCTCTTGACAATGCCGAGATATTTATCGAGCGCCTGACGGCGGGTGAGATTCATCTTTTTAAATATATGATAATCCGAACAACTGACCAAGATGCCCGTCTCTTTGATTCCGGCATGTTTGACGAGTTCGAAATCTTTTTCGTTCGCCCGAATCCACGTCGTAATTTCGGGGAACTTTAACCCAAGATCCTGACAGGCGCGCACTGCGTCTTTATCTTTTTGCGAATATAAAAAGAACTCCGTCTGACGAACCAAGCCCTTTTTTCCGCCCAAACGGGACATCAGTTTGAATAGATCGACGATCTGCTTTACCGTAAACGGCGAAGTCGACTGCTGTCCGTCACGGAACGTCGTATCCGTCATCCAAATTTCTTCGGGCATATTCACGGGTACGTGGCGGTTATTGAAGGCAACTTTGGGAATGGACTCGTAGTCGAATAATTCCCGAAAGAGATGCGGTTCGGTTACGTCCTGTAATTCGTATTCGTAGATCCTGTCTTCCAATAAATTCGATTTATTATTATAAACAACCATTCCCGACCTCCCTGCATGCATGTTTTCGTTTTATTTTACTAAAATTTGGCACTTCTGTCAAGCAAAGCGCCGCCCAAACTGTATTTTTACGCAAATTTTTGCATATTGTCATGAAAAATTAACATTTATACGGTTTCTTATTCAAATTTGCAAAAAAAAATTAAATATCGGTACACTCGAATGCTTTTACGGACAGCCAAACGGCGAACAGATGAAAGATTGCCGACAGAACCGCGCAAACTACAAAGACGACCGCCTTCGACGGCATATGTTCCGGATCGGGCAAAATAAGAATTTCCGAAAAAAGCGGAACGGTGTAGCGGAGCACGACAAGTAACGCTATGATTAAAAACTACACCGCGGCGGCAGCGACGAACGGGATTCCGATACGGTTCGGATTTTTAAAATACTGCGGAAAAAAATACGAGATGAAATACGCCGAGCAGCAACAGTCCGTAGCCCAAAAACGCGAGGTTGGCTGTCGTACCGGCGTAATTGATTTGCGATTCGGGAGAATAACAGGTTTGTTAGATCGCCGTAAGCGGAAAATATTCTCCCATCATTTTCTCCTTTGCAGGAAAAGTATTACTTTTCATACTTTCTGAATTGAAATATGACGGAAACGGAAAGTCAAGAAAAAAAGAGAGCGGGTTGCTCTCTTTTTCGGATTCAATTGATCTGCAATCTTATTTTTTCTTTTTTTTGCCGTCGGACTTACAGGAGGAACAGTTTCCCGAACAGTGCGCACAGTCGCAGCCGCCCTTGCCTTGAATTTTTCGCACGAGCCTCCACACGGCAACGCCGATGACAAACGCCGCAGCAGCAGCAATTAAGAGAATTTCATACCATTCCATTTTAATCCCTCCCGTCTTCCGAAATCGCCGCTTCCTCTTCCGCTTCTTTCACTTCCTGCGTTGCCCGTATTCCTTTGGCAAGCACAGGCTTTAACGGGTGCTTTTTGTTCCAAAGCACAATTCCCGTAACCGCCGCCGCAACGACAAACGCGAATATGAAACACGTCCACCACCAACTGCCGACGAGATAAATCACAGACGATACAAGATATGACGCGCACACCCAAAATAGAAGCGTCCATTTGAATTTCCCTTTGGGCAATTCGGCTTTTGCTGTCGCGCAAGCCGCAAAACAGGGAACGGTGAGCATATTGAATGCAATGAACGCAAGCAGCCCCGCAACGCCGATCCCCGTCGCGTCGATCATCGCGCCCACTTCCAGCACGCCTTCGTCGGTTGAAAGATATACGCCCGCTACCGATGCCGCAAGGGTACCGAACGTTGCGATCACGTTTTCTTTCGCCACAAGCCCCGTCAGCGCCGCCACCGCAAACACCCAGCCCGCCGCGCCGATTTGAGAACCGAATCCGAGCGGAGTAAACAGCGGCTGGATCAGCATTCCGACCGAACCGAGGATACTTTCTTTCACGCGGAGATTTACAAGTCCCTCCGCGCCTTCGAGGAATGCATAAGTTACGGGATCGCCCGCGTAAAGTTCCTGTGCGTCCTGCAACAGAAACCGCCAATCCCACGAGAACGACGAAAGAAACCAGATGACGATGGTCGATGCAAAAATTACGGTAAACGCTTTTTTAATGAAGTGTTTTGCCTTATCCCAAAGATGGATCATCAGTCCTTTCAAAAGGGGCGCATGGTAAGCAGGCAATTCCATAATAAAGGGCGGCGCCTCGCCGCGCATCGTCGTCGAACGCATCAAAACGATCGCACAAAGGGCTACGGCAATGCCCAAAACGTACATACTGTATGTAATCACGTCGGGATTACTTAATCCGCAAATACCGCAAATTCCACCCGCAACCGCCGTTAAAATGGGTAACTTCGCACCGCAAGAGAAGAACGGAATCACGCGCAGCGTTGCCGTACGTTCGTGTTCGTCGGCAAGCGTACGGGTATTGATCATGGCGGGAACCGAACAGCCGAAGCCCATGATCATAGGCATAAACGCTCTGCCCGAAAGCCCGAACCTGCGTAAAACCCGATCCAATATAAACGCCGCGCGCGCCATGTAACCCGTATCTTCCAAAATAGAAAAGAACAGAAACAGCACCAGGATCTGCGGCAAAAACCCGAGTACGGCGGAAAGGCCGCCCCATACCCCGTCAACGACGAAACTGCCCACCCAAGGAGAAGCGTTTGCGCAGCACATTTCCAAAAGCGTTCCGACCCAGTCCAAGATCCAGCCCCACAGGTTGGTAATCATCACCCCGGGAGAAAATACCGCGCCGTCGTAAAAACAGGCGAGCAGCGTTGTCGCCGCGTTTTCCTCCCATCCCAGTCCGCCTTCTTCCACCGCGTCGAACAAAGTGGGAAGCCCCTCTCCGAGCGATGCCCACGCGCCGAGATACAGAAAATCCTCGGAAAAAGTGAGATGAAACACCGCAAATAAAATTACGAGAAATAAAGGAATCCCCCAAATTTTATGCGTCAGAATTTTGTCTGCCTTATCAGATTTGGTCAGACTGCCGATCGCTGCGTTCTGACGCTTATAAACCGAAGAATAATTTGCCGTGATATATTTATAGCGCGCGTCCGCAATGACTGCTTCCAGATCCGCACCGAACGTATCGTCGGCAAAAGTTGCCTTAAAATCCTCCACCATGGGAATGAGTTCTTTATGCGCGTCTGCTTCGAGTTCGTCCATTTCAGTCAGTTTCACCGCATGGAAAAGCGGATTTTCAACGTGACTGCCTTTCAGCGCAATGGCAACGTCTTTCACAAGATGTGCGATGGAAGAATCTTTTAAAACCGTAACCCCTTTTCTGCCCTCTTTGGAAACTTTGATCGCCCTGTCCATCAGTTCTTTGATCCCGTGGTTTCTTAAAGCCGAAATTTCCACGACAGGTATTCCGATTCTTTCCTCCAAGGCTTTCGCGTCGATTTTATCGCCGTTCTTTTCCACCGAGTCCATCATATTGAGCGCAATCACAATGGGCACGTCGATTTCCATGATCTGCGTCGTCAGGTACAAATTGCGCTCCAAGTTGGTTGCATCGATAATATCGATCACGCAATCGGGTTTCTCATCGAGAATAAAATTTCTGGAAACAACTTCTTCGGGAGTGTACGGAGAAAGCGAATAGATCCCCGGCAGATCGACAATTTGCACGGGTTCCTCGCCGCGCTTATAAGTCCCCTCGCGCTTATCTACCGTAACGCCAGGCCAATTCCCGACATATGCGGTAGATCCGGTCAAAACGTTAAAAAGCGTTGTTTTGCCGCAGTTGGGGTTTCCCGCCAAAGCAAATCTCTTCATTTTTTCACCTCCGTTTCCACGCACGCCGCTTCCGTCTTTCGGAGCGTAAGTTCATAACCGCGGATTGTGATTTCGAGCGGATCGCCGAGCGGCGCTTTTTTACGGAGAAATACTTCTGCGCCCGGCGTTATTCCCATATCGAACAGCCTGCGTCTGATTCTCTTCTCGCCCGTAACGTTTTTTACGACGCCCCGTTCACCGACCGTAAATTCGCTGAGTAACCGATTCATTTCGCTTTCACCTTCCCATTCTTTAATTCATTTACGCAACGGATTTCAAACGCTGCGCCGCCACAAGTTCGCAATGGCGAACCGATGCTCAAAATTTAAGTTCGCAATAGCGAACTTCCTGCTCATTCTATCATGCTTTTTAGGGGATGTCAACTAATTTTTACAAATTTTAGAAAAAAAGTTCGCAAATGCGAACTTTTTTCTGCTGCTCTTATCATGCTAAGATTGTTAAACTTTTTAATTTACGAACCGAATCCGAATTGAGCCGCAATCTACGTTTGCCGTAAGAATTTTATCGCCCTGCATCGTGTCGGTAAGGTTACAAGAACCGAGTTTCGTACTTGCTTGGATCTTATAATCGGTTTGCACGCCTACGATACTGCCGCCGATTGCGCCGTTATGAACCCTTAAAATAAGATTGTCCGCTACGATCTGATCGAAAGAAATGGTTCCGTTGTCCGTTTTCAAGTTGACCGCACGCGATTGGACATCATTGATCTTGATCATACCGTTGTCGTTATTCGCTGTCAACTCGGTCAAAACACAACGGTTGACGGTCAGAGTGCCGTTGTTTGCAGAAAGCGATACCGCCCCAAGCACAACGTCCTCCAACTTCAGCGAACCGTTTTGCACATTTACGGAAAGCGAGCCGGAATATGTATCGGGAAGATACAAAACCGCTTTCTGCGTCACGCTCATTACAGTCGAAAAAAGAATACCGCGGTTCCAGACTTCTTTTAAATACGATTTCGCGCTGTGGCTCCAACTTCCCGAATCTATCGTTACCTTTCCGTTTTCATAGTGATATGTCCTCGGAAGATCTTCGCAGGTATAATAGACCAATTTGGCTTCCTGCTCCTTAGAAGATTTCACTTCAAGGGAAAGATTATCGGATTCGATTTCAAAGGCATTCATATCAAGCAAGGAAATCGTTTCTGTTTGTTCCGTAACATCGCCCACGACTGCACAATTTTTCCAATCCCAACCGAGTTTTCCGAACCCGATCGCACTTGTTGCGCCGCCCGCGATCACAAACGCGATTGCAACCGAAGCCGTAATGATTGCTTGTTTATGGGACCGTTCGACGTGTACTTTTTCCGAAGCGCGTCCCCCGCGGAACATCCAGCCGGAAAATCTGCCGAAACCTCTTGCTACCGGCGCAACCAGCAACCCGCACAGGAGCGACAGCCCAATCAATACGAACCCTGCGCCGATTTGGCTTGCCGCGATCATACCGTGCGAAACGATGAGTCCGAACGACATTACGATGCAATATATTCCTGAAACGAAAAATGCAACGACGCATACTACGGTCGCGACCACCAGCGTAATCCCTACGATCAGCGCCGCAAGCCCCAGTACAAATAAAATAATGTAAAAAGGAATCATCAGCAAAGTTACGACCGGATTTCTTCCTTCCTTTTCGGGTTTATGTTCTACGTTGCGTCCCGAACGGATCCTCTCTCTTTTTGCGGTACGGACACGCTTTCGGCGCGAATCGCGCGGGACGAAATCTTCGTACCCTGCTTCGTATTCCTCATCGTAAATTCCGCCGATCAAGCCTTCGTTCGCGTTAAAATAATCCCGCGCGACTTTTTCGGGCGATTCCAGATCGTCGAATACTTCTGCCTGCGTCTTTCCGCGCTCAAAAGACTCATCTATCATTTCCGCGTAATAATCGACGAGTTTATCTTTTTCCCGTTCGGGAATTCCTTTTAATGCTCTCCGAAGCCTTCTGATATATTCTTTCTTTGTCATACGTCGTCTCCTTGAATAAACGCATTGATTTTTTTCAGTTCGCGCCACTCGCGCGAAAATTCTTCCAGTCGCTTCATCCCCAATCGCGTGATGCGGTAATACCTTCGCAATCGGCCGCCGTGTTCGCGCGTATAAGTCACAAGCAATCCGCCGATTTCCAATCGTTTGAGAATGGGATAAAGAGTCGATTCCGAAATATCAATCACTTCGCTAAGATCGGATACGATCTGATATCCGTACGAATCTCCCCTTTTCAACAGAGCCAGCACGCATACGTCCAGCAAACCTTTTTTTATCTGAATATCCATGCAATACCCCTCTTTGCATAATACTATACATTGCAGAGTATTGTTTGTCAAGCATTTTTTACAATTATTTTAATTTTTTTTGAATTGCAGATAATAATAAAAAATAGACGAGGACGATACAAAATGAATCGAAATCCAAAACACATCGGGATCATTCCCGACGGAAACAGACGGTGGGCGGTTCGGAACGGCTTTCAGAAGCAGGACGGATATTCTTACGGATTAACGCCTGCGCTGCGGTTATTAATAGCCGCACGGGAACGCGGCATACGGGAACTGACTTATTACGGTTTTACCGTAGATAATTGCAAACGCCCCAAAACTCAAGTCACGGCATTTACCGACGCATGTCTGAAAGCCGCGGAAATCATCGAACGGGAAGGTGCGTCGCTTTATGTTGTGGGAAATACGGAATCGGGCTGTTTTCCGCGCGGTTTGCTCCCCTATGCTTCGCGCCCGAAAGCGGAAAACAAAATGCGCATCAATTTACTGGTAAACTACGGCTGGGAATGGGACATGAAAAACGGCTGGGCGTCGCACGAAATCCCGAGAATCGATCTGGTCATCCGCTGGGGCGGCATGAGCCGTCTTTCGGGATTCCTCCCCATTCAAACGGTCTATTCCGACCTCTACATCGTAAAAGATCTATGGCCCGATTTCCAGGAAAATCAGTTTGAAGAAGCGCTCAAATGGTATCACAGACAAGACGTTACTTTGGGCGGATAGAAATTTGTTAGGGAACCAATAAAAAAATTATACCAACTTTTATACCGATTTTCATTTTTCGTCAACAAAAAGAAAAAACGCTACAGAATATTGCGGCCTTTGGGGTGTTCCATCCGATAATAATCCGAACTCTACAACACGGATAGGCGACGAGTTCGGATTTGTCTTCATTTTCAAATGATTAGTAAATCCGAATTTTTTGCTTGTTACACGCGCAAAAATCGGATCTTTTTTATGTTGTAAAACAAATAAAATAAAAAATTTTTATTTTTACCAACAAACCGTATGCTTTTTTTGTTGTATACTAATTGATAAAAATTATAACATATTTGCCGTCGAAAGTAAATCAATTATCGTCCTAATTTTTGCCTTTCGGCAGTTGGTCGTAGCACAAAGAAAATCGCAAGTCAACGAAAAAAATTATTGCTTAAAACTTTATAATGTCAGTCAGAGCCGAATGGGTGCATAACCTGTTCGGCTTTCTTTTTGCGTCAATATTTTTTTCTTGTCGTTGACTTCCGCGTTGCCTTCCGCTATTGAAACTTAATTTTTGCTTTTCTTCGTGCTACTGATTATTGTTGCCGAAAGACAAAAATAAAAATTAGGAGATAAACCTATGAAAAACAAAGTTTCCCAAATTCCCGAATTTCGTGAGTATTACCTTGCGGAATTTGAACTGTACGACGGCGAAAGTTTTATCACATTCAATATCGTAGGCATTGACGAATACCGTAACGAAATTACGGTTGCCGTTACCAATCGCGGCGGAATAAGCCACCAGACGTTTGACTTGAAAGCCGACGACAACGGGCTGTATTTCGAGTACGGCTTGTACTGCGAGAAAATACGCCTTGATGCTTTCGAGCAAATAAAGGAGTGTGCATAATGAACACCGTTAGTTTTGTTATCGGCTCGTGGGGTTCGTATAACGAATGTAACGAGCGAGCGTTAGGCTCTAAATGGCTTGACTTCGACGAGTACGACGATTGGGACGCTATCGTGGAAGAATTGACACACGAAGGTTTTGAGTTGGACGGTATCGACGAAGAACTGTTTGTGCAGGACATAGAAGGCATACCCACTTCAAGCAAAAATTGGGACAATACCTATCCGCAAGAAATATTTGAGTTAATCAAAAAGTCAGGCGTTTTAGACGACGAATATAAATACGAACTTATGGAAGCGTATTGCGAAGTTAGATCGTTTGACGAGTGGCGCGTTTGGTAGAAGATTACGACGACGATTGGGACAGAGATATTATCTTTTATCGGGGACAAAATATGTACGACGTTGCATACAACCTTGTAAACGAGTGATTGATATTTGACAAAAATGCGTAAAAAAATGCCCGACATTCGAGTTTTCGTC
>CAJUIR010000009.1 GCA_910586655.1 uncultured Christensenellaceae bacterium | reverse complement strand
GTATTGTTCACCTTGAATATTACTATGTTCTTATTTGCAATAATCCGCTTCACCAGAATTTTGGGTTAAAACTACGGTTTTAGCCCCTTTTTTTATGCTTTTTTGCCTTAAAACAAAGCATTGTCCCCAATTTGCCCCCAAAAAAACAAACCAAACAAAAATTTTATTCTTTAACCTCTGTAACGCAGGGGTTTTGTTTTTTGCATTCACTGCAAAAAATTTGCTTAACGTTTCAAAACTCGGTATTTAATGCACGGAATTTTATAAACGACTGTTAACGCTCTGCCGTAAACCTTTCGCCGCTTCAAAATAAAAACATCCGAATCTATTTGATTCGGATGTTTTTGATACGATAATATTACCAAACGAACGCCCATCTCTAATTAGCAACTTTTTTCAATCGCTGTTAATCGTCTTTTCCATCGGCAGCGCGGTTGTTCACGGAAAATGGATTTTCCGAACTAAACACGTTGTTACGGCGCGCGGACTGCGGTTGGACAACGGGCGGTACGACCACGACGGGCGGTTGCGGTGCAGACTGAGGCTGCGGCGCAGAAGCGTTCTGTACGGAAGCGTTCTGAGTTTGCATAAGATTGCGCACACGTTCCCGTTCAAGCGCAAGTTCAAGTTCCAGATCGTGCGCACGCGCGCTCTCTTTTTCAAGCAGCAAACGTTCTTTCTCGCGCAGTTCGCGCTCTAATTCCAGTTCGCGGCTGGTAGACTGTAAGGGATGTTGATAAACAGGCTGCCCGTACGGCGGAGGCGCAATCGGGATATGCGGATAGAAATACCGATCCCTTTCGCGTTTCTCGCGCTCGAATTCGAGTTCCTTCTCCCGCAAAGCGACTTCCCTCTCGCGCAGTGCCATTTCTCTTTCGTGTAGCGCGCGGTCCATTCCCATCTCGCGCAAACGTTCGCGCTCGATTACCGCCGCGTGCATTCCGTAACCCGTTCTATCATAATATTCTTCGCCGAACTTAGTGACGAAAGCAGGTTCGAGAGATTCATCCCATGCTGCACGCCGAACATCCTGCAAGCGTTTCCGTTCCTCGTTCATTTTCTCTTCTTCGCGCAATTTTGCGCGGTCCTGTTCGCGCAAGCCCGAAATCATAGCAAGGAAATTTTCTACGCGATCCTGATGTTCATGATCGTCTTTCAGTTCGGCGCGAAGTTGATCCAATTTCTGCTCAAGTTCACTCCTCTCTATCGCATCCTGCAAAGCGGAATGCGTTGCAACCGGCGGAACCGCAGCACGCTGAACCTGCTCTTTTACAGCCGCCTCTGCGGGGATCGCCGCAACAGGCTGCCCCGGCACGGCTATGACCGCAGGCGCAGGAACAGACTGTACAGGTGCCGAAACAACGGCAGGAGCAGGCTGTACGGGGACGGCAACAACAGCGGGCGCCGGCTGCGCCGGTGCGGAAACCACAGCAGAAGCCGGTGCAGGCTGAACGCCTGCATTGGATTTCGCCAACATACCCATTGCCGCAATCCGCGCCTCATGCACTTCTTCCCTACGGCGCTTCTCTTCGGCGCGATCTTCTTCTCTCAGGCGTTTTTCTTCCTCACGCATCTGATTCTCGGCAAACGCGGCTTTATTGCGTTCGTAGTCTCTCGCCGCAGCCTCCATAGCGGTCAGCGCCTTTTTACTTCTTACTTTTGCAATAATCACCCCGACCAAAAGTACAGCCGTCAACCCGATCAAAGAATAAGCGATGATCGACCACGTTGTGTATGCGAATCCGAACAATCCGGCAGATGCTGCGGAATAAGCGAAATATTGCCTTTTTTGTTTTTTCGCTTTTCTGCGTTTCCGTTCGTAGTATGCAATCATCGAACTGAAAATGATACTGAGGAAAATACAAATACCGCTAACCAAAGGCTGCCAGTAATGCAAGAAGAAATTACGAACGGAATCCAGTACCGAATTCCCTCCGCCGCCCGAGCCCGACGTATCGCCGTCACCCGAGCCGTCGCCGCCCGGAGGAACAGGTCCGAGAGGATCGACGAAATCATCGTGATAAGAATCCCCGCAGTTCGTACAGGTATAAACGGTATATCCCTGTTCCGCAGCCGTAGGCGCAACAACCTCGCCTGCTTCGTAATCATGTCCGCTCGCCGGAATCATGATCTGATCCCGATCCAGTTCTTCCGTACAGCCTTCGTCGCCGTAGTATCGATCGCAAAGCGAACAATGCCAATACTCCACATTTCCGTCTTCGGTGCAACTTGCGTTCACCGCGTCCGTATAAGTTAAATCGTGCTTGGTCTTGGGAACGTCTACGATCGTCTCATCGGAAAACTCGTCGCCATTCGGAATTTCCACGGTTACGGTATATTTGATTTGACCGTCTTCCGAACAGGTTGCGTCCTTTATCACTTCGCTCTTGGAATCGGCAGCGTCTGTCGTTGCCGAATCGTGACAGACAGTACATTCGTAAGTGACGCTTGCAGAAGAATAATCTTCCGCCCAATGCCACTCTTTAGGCGCATAGTCGTGCGCGATAGTAGTGTTTTCAACAATATACTGAGACGTATACTCCTTCTCGTGAACGGTTACTTTCGCCGTATAAACAACTTTCCCCGGCGTAGTACAGGTAGCGTCCGTTTGTTCTTTTTCGATCGTCGCTTTTACTTGCGTTGAATTTCCGCAGCGTTTGCAGGTGAACGTTGCTTTTGCGATCGTGGTGCTTGTCCAGTTCCAACGAACGGAATTTTCGTCGTTCACGTCGTATTCGTGTCCGAGTGCCGGCTCAAAGTCGCCGGTGTAGGTATCGCCGCACTTAGTGCAGGTAAACACCGTATAACCTTCCTTATCGCAAGTAGGGTCGGTGATTTCGGAACTGTAATCGTGCGCAAGTTTGGGAACCGTAACGTCTTCGAGTTTAATCGTACAGGAGGAGTCGGAAAAATTATTCCCGCAGCGCAAACAATGGTAATGCGCCCTGATCCCCGTTTCCGCACACGTTGCGTCCTTCTTTTCAACGAATTCCGTATCGTGCCCCACCGTAACAACAGTTTGACCCGAAACGGTATTATAGTTATTTTCGTCGGCAGGCGTAAACAGCCAACCCACCTCGTTTTCGCCTTCGACGACCGCTGCGCCGGACTCCCAGGCAATCGTTCCGGAAATGCTGTTCGAAGTCATCGGAACCTCGCTCGACGCAAACTCGCCTTTTTCACAAATATCGAGCGTGCCGACTTCCACCGCAGGATCTGCTTTGTTGATTTTTAATACGATCACCCTTTCGCCCGTGCCTTGAAGATACTCGTCGTTCCAGCAGTAACCTTCCGGTAGCGACATCGTGATTTCAAAATGATCGTAAGCGCGCGTATAGAAAATCTTGTCGTTATTTTTTACAAGGTAATCCGCACCGTCAGTGATGTTTGCCGTAATACGGGCAGCGTCGAAGTTCACGAGAGAAAACTCTTTCTTTTCAGACGAATAAGTTTCTTCATATTCCTGAAGGCCGTTGCTCTCGTTTGTAAGCGTTGCCGACAAAGTAGGCACGTCGACCTGCGTCAATACAGAGACGTTTGAAGAAATCTCTATCTTACCGCTCAACTTAGACGCTTTCGCGGTTTTTACAGAAAAGACTCCGAAATATGTAACAAACGTTTTTTCCGTATCCGTTGTATTGTTATAGTACACGGTAGGATGATTATAAATTTCGGCCCTATGGTCGAACGAAGGATAACAAGTAGTCGCAGCCAAAGAGCATACGCTTTTACTCGTACTTTTTCCGCCCAAACTCCTGGCAAAATAATTGTTATAATCGATACTTTCGCCGAAATACATCAATTCGAACTGCGCGGTACAATTGTAGGGATCAGAACTCGATAAAGTCATATCAAATGTATAATCTACCGCATAAGCCGTGTGCGCGGGAACAGTGATCTGTGCGGTGAACGCCCTGTAAAAGGCTGCCGCTCCGCTGGAACTCCGATCTAAGGAAAGCGACGTACCGTTCAGCGCAACCGAATATCCCACGGCATTTCCGGCGGCCATTGTTCCCCTTTCCGAAGCCGCAACGCCGTAATTCGAGCCGTACAGTTCGTAAACCGGTTCATTTTCCGCCGCGCCTGCGATTTTGGATCCGCCGTCCGGAAAAGATAAAAACGCACAGCAGAAAACCGCCGCGCCGAAAAAGAGCATAAACAGACCGACCAGCGCCGTTTTGATTTTTTTGAATTTCGAGCATCCGCCCCGTACAAGATGCATTTCTCCCAAGCGTTTCATGATACACACTCCTCCGCCGTACTTTCCGTTCGTCTTCCGTATTTCCGGAAATCTTTCACACGATAAGACCCGCTAATTGATTCCGGAATATTATTTTATCACAGAATCTTCCATAAATCAATCCTTTTAACGATTTTACGCGGTTCTGTTTTGTATAATAATATTTCATAAAATGATACCGCTGCGTTGAACGATTGAAATGACGGGATCATGCAATCATAATTGGAGCAAAAAAAGTCCTCTGTACGAAATTTTCGTACAGAGGACTTTGCGCTTTCACGGCTACCAAACAATAATGCTGTCGAGGTTGGATTTGCTCTTGCACTTGATGATGATATTATGTGTTTTGTTTTTCAGTTCGGGCGACAGATAGGATACGAACACCTTTCCGTCGTCCTCTTTTAATTTTTCGGAGGAAATTTTCTTTCCGTCGATATAAACGTCGAAACTGTGCTTATACTCGGAAGACGAGACGAGCGCAAAACGCGTACCTTCGAATTTGAAACTTACCTCCGAATTTTTATTGCCGATATGTACGTGTCCGAAATTACTTTCCGTATTTTCTACCGTCCACTTGCCCGTATAGGTCAAACTGTCGGCAGGGAGCAATTTCCCGTCCGGAATGATCAAAGTCTTCTGGAACTCGATCCGGTTCATTGCAAAATATCTTACATTATCGGTAAGAGACACGATGATCCTGTAATAACGGAACGTTTTCTCTTCAAAAGTTACGGTCATATTTCTTCCCGTGTACGTACAGTCGTTAAAACGTCCCATTTCAAAGAAATCCGATCCGTCGTTGCTTCCGTACAATACAAAATTTTTGGGCATACCGAGATTTCCCGTACTCGATCCCTTCGTATATCCGTAAAAAGTCATTGAATCAGCCGTTGCCTTCTCGCCCAAATCGACCGTCAGGATAAACGGTTTGCTTTCGGAAACAAATTGACCTCCTTTCGAATGGTAGTTGGTCTCAGGATTGCCGTCGAACATGCAGCCGATATTCTGTTCCTCCGACCAAGGTTCATAATTGACGTCGACCAAACTCGCCTTTTCTCCGTAGATGTCAATGTCGGAATAAGTGTAATTGTATGTTCTCTTATAGAAATACTCGGATTCAAAATCATGATCGGGGAATTCGTAAGAAGATCTGTATCCGCTTGCGTAACCGATCGAAATCGATTCGGGGGTTTCGCCGATAAGATTTCCTTCCTCGTCGTAAACTCCAGTTGCGGGGGTATATTTCCCCCAGCCCACGCCGATGAAACTGCCGATATCCCCCTTCTTGCCTGTGATCATGACCGCTTTGAAATAAACCCACTGTTCTTTTTCCAACGTAAAATCGGTATATACGTTTTCATCGGTTTGATCGTTGAAATTGGGGCTGTTTCCGGTCGTTTCGATTTTCCCGCCCAGTTGATAACTTTTGCCGCCGTCAAGAGAGAAATATAACGCGCAGTTCCATCTTCCGCGTAAAGCGATACGGTATTTGCCTGCTTCGTCCGCATAAATCTTTCCGCGCACTTCCACAACGCCGTTTTCGGGTACGTCCTCGGCATAATACCAAACGTCCGTATTGCTATTCTGAACGGGGTTGACGTTGTCTCCGTCCGTCTTCTGCGCGTAACCCGCATAACCCTTCTCATAGGCTTCCACTGCACTCTGGAACACTTGCGTATCGTAAGTATACGTCGTCCGTTCCAGCATCGTCTTATTGAATTCGTGCGTCTGTTCCAATTCCAGCGTAAGTTCAACGTCGTCGACTTCGAATAACCCGTCATCGCTCGTAATTTTCAGAACGACCGTAAATTTCCCCGAACGCATATTCTTACCGGGTTCGTAAGTATAAGTGTAATCGTCCACTTTTTTCAGTTTTCCGGATTCGGGAGACGAAACGCTCTTGATCTCGTAACTGAACCCATCGGGAAGGATCACGCTGCCGCTCTCATAGTATCCGTCGGGCGCATAATAAGGCGAAAGATCCAACGTGAAGTTTTCGCCGTAGGTAATTAAATAGGGACGCATGGTTTCAAACGAAACTTTCTCTTCGCCGTACTTGTAAGTTCTTCCCGTCTGATAGACACAGGATACTGGCACAAACATGGAATACTGTTTGGCTTCCTCTTTGAGAGCGTCGGATACGGTGTGGCCGAGCATATCTTCAAAATAGTAAGACATATCGTAATGCGTTGCTTTTACGCAGGCATTGAACCATTTGTCGACGGACTGCCCGCCCGACATTTTGATCATGCTGATCAATGCTTCCTGTCCGAAATTGTGCAACAGCGTCGCATATACCGCCAAGCCGAATCTACCGTTTGAAAATTTGCTTTCGGTGATCTGATCGAGCGCCCAAGTCGCGCTGGTATAAGCATTCCATCCCGAAAGCGAACCCGCACCGTAATTGGATAAATTTCTCGAAGCGGAAATATTGGTAAACAAACTGTACGAAATAAGACTGAGCGCGTTATTGGTCACTTCGCCGCCGTTGCCCATTCCCCAGCCCTGAAAGTTGTGGTGGTATTCGTGCATGTTACCCCATGCGCCCGAAGTGACAAAGGTTTTATAGTTGAGCGAATTGGACATCCAGCCCATGGGACAGTTGACCGAACGGCGCCCGGGGAAGGCAACCGCCGCCCCCGCAGCAACAAACGGATCGTACAAAAACACGACGCCCTGCGTTGAAACGCGGGTCGTTACGAGAGAAATTTTTTCCCACAAAACCGCCGCGTCGTATAAGTCGTCGTAATCGAATGCTTTCGCGTAACGAACGGGACCCGAATGAAGCACGCCGTTTTCCCAGACTTCCAAATCGAAATAGGGCGCCGTAGACTCTGCATTCTTTTTAAATTCTTCGGGCGAAGTGTAACCTAAAATAAAATGGGAATATCGCACCGCACCGGAAACGGTGACAGAAAACGTGACGCGCTCGTCGCGGACGTAAATAGGCCCGCCCAGATAAGAACCGATGTACGCCGTATAAACGCCGTTTTCAAGCGTCGCCGTATTTTTATTGATATTAAACGTATTGAGAATAACGGGCATACGGCTTACATTTCTCGCTTCCCAAATATTATTCGCCTGACCGTTGTAAAGCGCCTGACCGATATGAATCGCAATGCCGTTGGTCGCATTCATATCTTCTTCGCTGATCTGCACTTTGATCACTTCGCCCGCAGGCGCATACAGCCCCGTCACATCGTAATAACTGGTATAAGCGCGCGGATAGAGCGTAATGCGTTTGATGATGCCCGGTTCGCTGTCCGCAACGTCGCCGAGGTACATCCCTTCCGCCGCCGTATGCTTGTAAAGTTGTCTGTGCGCGCCGTTTGTATCGGTCACCGGCGTACCGTCGGTAAGATATAAAAATCCGTTCTGATCCATCTTGTCGTAGGTACCGGACGCGTTCGCCGTCGATCTCGTACAAAGATAAGAGGATTCGCTGATCACTAACAATTTCTGTTCCGTCGTCAGATTCTGAGTGTAGCCGTATTTGGGATACCCCTGTTCCAGCCCTTCGTTGCGCATGGTTTGCGGAATTTTACGCTCGACTGTTCCCAACTCTTCGGAGTCATAGCGCACGAGCGTAGCCGACTGATATGCGTATGTATATTCTTTTCCGCCGCGGAGCACCAATACAAGCGCAAGCACAAAGCAAAAGACAAGCAGGAACGCACAAGCGATCAGGATCACGGTCCGGATCCGGTATTCTTTATCCGACATCTCGTTTGCCGTACGAGCAGACGAAGTAGCATGCTCCTCGGGTTGCGTTTCGGGAGCGGGTTTCACGAAGGGCGTTTCCTCCGCCGTTTTTGCCGCGGGTTTGACTTTCTGCGTCGGGGTTTTGTGCGCCTTAGATGTTTCTTCCGCAGTAGCCGCACGCTTTTCCGATTTCAAAGATGCAGGCACAGTCTTTGCTGTCGCTTTCCTGGTTTCGCTCTCCGCTTTATTCGGAGCAGCAGCCGCCTTCGGCGATTTGACCGCAGCCGCCGCCGTTTTTCCCTGCGGCGGCTTTTTTGTTTTAGGTTCCGAAGCCGCCTTTTTCGTTTCGGTCAACTTAACGGGTTTGCGCTCCGTCTCAGCCGTCTTCGCTTTGACAGGCTGCCGTTCGGTTGACGCCGTTTTTTTCGTTTGGTTGGTTTTGTTGTCCGTTTCTTTCATTCGAAAATCTCCTTCATGATTCAAACAATTTGATAAACATCCGTAACGAATACGGCATTTTTGCATTTTTGGGTAACGCCATCCCCACGGAACGAATGGGCATTGCCGGCGTTAAATTCAGTTCAAACAGCGTTCCGTCTTCCAGTTCCTGCAACGTATATTCCCGCGGAATGCATCCCACGCCCATGCCCGCCGCAACCAGCCGTTTCATAAAACCCCAACTGTCAACTTCGACCGAAGGCAACAGCGTGATATTGCGGCTGAGCGCATATTGGTTGAACGCCTCGCGCGCGACCGTCTTTTCCTGCATCAAAAGGAGCGGCAGTTGTTTCAGATCCGCAAGTGTCAGCCGCTTTCCTTTCAGTTCCGAAAAACGTTCTCCCGCAATAAATACGTCGTTGAGATACATGATCGAACGGCTGAGCGTGATTCCGTCGTCGGGCGGAATGGGAAGATTTAAAAATCCTACATCGCAACGGTCGGTTTTCAGCGCGTCGATGATCTTGGGCGACACATCGGAAATCAATTCGATCTTCACGCGGGGATACAGCCTCTGAAACTGAACGATCTTTTCGGAAAGGGCGTACTGGAAAATCGTTTCCGACGCGCCGATGCGCAGCGTTCCCGTCGCGCTTTCGCTTAGTTCGGTCAGCGCGTTTTCCGCGCTTTCCAGAAGTTCCAACGCTTTTTCCACTTTCCCGAAGATCAATTCGCCGCCCTGCGCCGTAAGTTCCATTCCCCTGTGTTTACGGTGAAAGAGCGGCGTTCCGAGTTGAGTTTCCAGTTGTCTGATCGCCTGCGATACCGCAGGTTGCGAAATAAACAGTTCTTCTGCGGCTTTCGTCAGACTTCCGTGCTTCGCCACCGAATAAAACACTTTATAAAGTTCTAAATTGACCATGATATCCTTTTTGATTTCCGCTCCGCAGTAGGAACGCGTTTTATTTCCCGACACAGAACTTTTCGAAAATTTCCGTGATCACGGTTTCGCTTGCCGTCTCGCCGCTGATCGTGCCGAGCGACTCCCAAGCACGTTTTACGTCTTCCGCATACAGTTCGGCAGGCAGTCCGCTTTCCACGGCGGAACGCGCGGCAGATACCGCTTCGGCGGCGTCTTTGACGGCGCGATAATGGCGCTCTTCCAATAAAAACACGTCGCTTTCCTGTCCGTATCCGCGCGAATAGAGCAGTTCCCGAAATGCTTCCAACCCCTCGCCCGTCAGCGAAGAAAGCACGACGTCGCAATCGTTACGCCGTTTGAGATCGCACTTCGCGCCCACCGTAATACAGGGCGTATCCGCAGGGAACGCAAAATCTTCTCCGTCCTCTTTCAAATATACGATGACGTCCGCCGCCGCAATGGCCTTTTCGGCGCGACGGATCCCTTCGCGCTCGATCGCATGATCGCTCTCACGCAATCCCGCCGTATCGACAAGTCGAAACAGCACGCCCTTGATTTCAAGATTGCCTTCCACGAGATCGCGCGTCGTCCCCGCTTCATCCGAAACGATGGCTTTTTCATAGCCGAGCAGCGCATTTAAAAGAGAACTTTTTCCCGCATTGGGCGCGCCGCAAAGCGCAACGGTGACCCCTGTTCTGATCTTCTTCCCTGCGCGATAGGTCTTTAACAGGTTTTCAAGCGATTGCGCCGTGTCTTTCAGTTTCTCGGATAATTCAATCCTCGAATCGGCGTTCAGATCTTCTTCGGGATAATCCACGTCCGCATCGATACTTGCAAGACAAGTTTGAAGCACCGCCTGCAAGCGTTTGCCTTCGTCCGTGAGCGATTCGGTATAAAGCGAATAGCCCGCGCGGATCTGGGAGAGCGATTCCGCATTGATCATCTCCGCCATGCCCTCCGCCGCAGAAAGCGACAGTTTGCCGTTGAGAAAAGCGCGCTTTGTAAATTCCCCGCGTTGCGCCGCACGTGCTCCGAGCGAAAACGTCTTTTTAAGAATGCCCCGCGCGATTTCCTGTCCGCCGTGACAGTGAAATTCCACGACTTCTTCCCCTGTAAAAGATTTGGGCGCGCGGAAATAAACGCACATTCCGTAATCTCTAAACGAGCCGCAGTCGATCTCTCCCGGGTATAGCATATTGGGAAGGTACTCACCCTTGTGCGAAAACATTTTTTTCGCAAGCGCAAGAGCGCCCGTTCCGCTGACGCGGACGATCGCAACGCCGCCGCGCCCCGATGCAGTTGAAATTGCGGAAATCAAATCTTCCATTCTTTTCCTACCGCCCCGCGTCCCGAAAAACAACCGTGCCGCAAAAGTAATTTTGACCTATTGATTATACTATTCATCTTATGTTTTGTAAAGCGTTTCGCTCCCGTATTTTCGGGATTCCGCTTTCGGATGCGTTCTGAAACAATCGAAAATTTGCGAATAAAAAGAATTGCCGTAACAATCAAAAAAGCGGAGAAAACTCCGCTTTTGAACGTTAGAAATCGTTGAACGGACTGCCGTCCGAGCCGCCGCTCCCGCTGGCGTTGCCGTTACTGCCGGCGTTTTCGGTTCCGCCGAAATCGGAAAACGGATCGTCGTTTCCGCCGCTGTCGGACGTCCCGTTCCGATCGTTTCCGAAATCGGAAAACGGCGCGTGTCCCGTGCCGCCGAGATCGCCGTAGTACTGCTGTTCCTGCTTGCGCATTTCCTCGTAACGGCGGCGCTGATAAGCCTGATAATCGACGGGTTTGTTATTCCGCACCGCCAGAAGAACAAATCCTTCGAGCGGTAGCAGCGCACAGAGAAAAGTCATGATGAAAGGACTGCGCGCATAATACTTGCGGAAGAACGCCGTAAAGAGACTGCACATCATAAACAGCGTGACGAACCACATTGCGTACGAAACGTATTCCAATACGTTTTGCAGCGTGATCACCCAACCGTACCCGGGATTGTACATTTTGAACAATTCGCTGCTGAATGCGTAATACGCGTTTTCGCCCTCGCCTTTGAGTTCGTAAAAATCGCCGTTTACCAGCATAAACGAAAGCACAAGCATTGCGATGCCGATGATGACGTACACGATTTCCGCCAGCATGGCATACAGCCCGATGCGTTTGCACTTCTGCCCGAAGATCTGCGTTTCGCCCGCAAGTTTTCCTATGAGATAGGTATTCCCGAACGGCAGGAATCCGATCCACCAATAGGAGATCCCTTCCCGTTTTGCCATCTTCATAAGTCCCAGTCCGCCGCACAAGAGCCCTACGACGTAGAGTGCGCCCGCAACGATCGCACTGATCATTAAAATTCTTGTGATCAGCGCCGCCGCATCGTCTGCCGATTCCACCGTCAGATTCAGATAGTCGACTACGATCTGCGGTACGCCCAACCAATCGAAAAATTCCATTTATTCCTCCGAAGCGGCTGGAAACAGTTCCGCCGCATATTCTGCTCCCATCAATTTCAACCCTTTTGCCGGCATTGTTTTGGCAAGCAATTTCCGCTCGCCCGACGCAAACGCCGCAGTGATTCGTTCCTCTTTGCCGCAGCCGATCGCGATCAGTTCGCCGGCAAGGATGCGGACCATATGATAAAGAAATCCGTTCCCGCACACGGTAATAGTATATTCGGTTCCCTGCGCGCTGATACGCTCATTGATCTCTACGCCGAAAATTTCTCTGATACTTGTCTTTGCCGAAGAACCCGAAGCGCAAAACGCCTTAAAATCGTGCCTGCCGAGCAGCAGGTTTGCCGCCGCCCGCATCTTGGCGCAATCGGGTTTTTCTTTGACGCGGACGGAGTACCGTTCCCAAAGCGGCAGTTCCGTTCGGGCATAATAAAAAGAATAAGCGTACGTCTTGCGTTTTGCACTGCGCGTACAGTCGAACCCGTCGGGCGCGGCGGCGCTTTTCAACACGCGCAAATCGGGAGACAAAACTGCGTTAAAACACGCGGCGATTTTATTCGGCGGAATGGACGTCGTCGCGTCGAAATGGCAGACCTGCCCTTCGGCGTGTACGCCCGCGTCCGTTCTGCCGCTACCCGCAATTTTCGTTACCATGCCGAAAATTCCGGTTGCCGCGCGTTCCAGTTCGCCCTGTACCGTACGTTCCTCGCGCTGTTTTTGAAATCCGGAAAAACAAGTGCCGTCGTAACTGACAAGAAGAACGTATCTCATGCCGGCGCCCATCCGTAAACGCGGAGCAGAACCACCCCCGTCATCACCGCGGAAATCAGCAGCAACGCGATGAGATCGCGCCAGGAAAAACGTAATTTTTTGTACTTGGTGCGGTGCTTTCCGCCCGTGTAACAGCGCGCTTCCATCGCATCGCCGAGTTCGTCGGCGCGGCGGAACGCGGAAAGAAGCAAAGGAATGAGAATGGGAATGATGGCGCGCACTTTTTTAATCAGTCCGCGCGATTCGAAATCGGCGCCGCGCGCTTTCTGCGCGTTTTTGATGCGCTCCGTTTCATCCATGAGAATGGGAATAAACCGCAACGCAATGCTCATGATCAGCGCAAGTTCGTGTATCGGAAAACGGATCCATTTGAGCGGCGTTAAAAGACTTTCGATCCCGTCCGTCAGCGAAACGGGTGTCGTCGTATAAGTGAGCATACACGAACACATCACAAGCAGCACCAAGCGCAGGATCAAAAAGGCTGAAAAAATGACGCCCTGCTTGGTGATCGTAAAGATCCACCACTCCGCCCACACTTCGTCGCCGCCGTGGAACAGTACGTTAATAACTGCCGTAAAGACGACGAGAAATAAGATTCCGCGCACCGAACGCAAAATTTTACGCAAAGGCACGCGCGCAAACGCGATAATCAAAACGAGCGCGCCCGCGCAAACGGCAAGTCCGCAAAAACTGTCGGCAAGGAAAATCGCCACAATGTAAGCGATGAGAAATACCAGTTTTAACCGAGGGTCCAGTCTGTGTACGAAGGACTCTACGGGATAGTACTGCCCGAACGTTACGTCCTTCATTCCGCGCCCCCTTCTTCGGGATTTGCGCCGTCCTCTTTCACAGGCAAATCGACGCGATCGGGTTCGGTTTCCGCTGTGACTTGCAAACCGCCCTGCGCGCCGCGATTTTTTTCAAGTACGCGTTCCACAAAACTTTCTACGGTAAAATCGCAATCGATCTCCACGCCCCGCGCTTTCAGCGCGGCGCAAAGGCGCGCCGTCAGCGGAATATCCAGCCCGAGAGAAAGCAGTTCTTCCGCGTGAGAAAATAGTTCTTTGGGCGGAAGCACGTATTTTACGGTTCCTTCGGAGAACACTGCCGCCCGCGTGCAGTTTTCGGAAATTTCGTCCATATCGTGCGAAACGATGATCACCGTTTTACACCACTCCCTGTGAAGTTTGTGCAACAGTTCCATGACTTCGCGTTTCCCCAGCGGATCCAGCCCTGCCGCAGGCTCGTCCAATACCAATATCTCGGGACGGGTAACAATCACGCCCGCGATCGCAACGCGCCGTTTCTGCCCGCCCGAAAGTTCAAAGGGGGATTTTTCTTTGATCTCGTCGTAATTCAGCCCCACGATTTCGAGAGCGGCTTTGACCGCAGCCTTCTTTTCCTCGTCCGTAGGCTTTTTTTCGGAAAAATTTTTCAGTCCGAACGCCACGTCCGCTTCCACCGTATCGGCAAATAATTGATATTCGGGATATTGAAATACCATTCCCACGCTTTTTCGCAGAGCGCGGAAATCGGTTTTTTTGTCGGTCAGATCGAACTCGCCGACTTTTAAAACCGTTTCGGGAAGCGGCGTCTGCCCTTTTTTGAGTTTTTTCTTTTTCCGTTTTTTGAGCGACGAAGGGACGCGCAAAAGTCCGTTGAGGTGCTGAACAAAGGTAGACTTTCCGCTGCCCGTGTGCCCGATAATGCCGAAAAATTCGCCTTCTTCCACCGTGAGAGTTACGTCTTTCAAGGCGGCGCAGGCAAAGGGCGAACCGGCGTTATATACATAACTTAAATGTTCTGCCGTAATACGCACTGCGCGATCTCCTCCGCCAATTTTTCTTCGTCGAGCGTATCGGATACGTTCATCCCTCCCGCCTGCAATTTTTTGCAGATTTTGCCGATGCGCGGCAAATCGAGATTATACGTTACGAGTTCTTCGTGGCGTTCGAAAATTTCTTCGGGTTTCCCCTCCATTACGATTTCGCCCCGATTCATCACGATCGCTCGGTCGGCAAGCAACGCTTCTTCGGGGAAGTGCGTGATCAAAAGCACCGTAATTTTTTCTTCTCTGTTCAGTTTAAGTACGACGTCGATAATTTCTTTCCTGCCGCGCGGATCGAGCATGGCGGTCGACTCGTCTAAAATCATGATTTTAGGTTTTAATGCCAACACGCCGGCAATGGCGATCCGTTGCTTTTGTCCGCCCGAAAGTCGGGAAACGGTCGCGCTGCGGTATTCTTCCATGCCCACCGCTTTTAATGCAAAATCGATGCGTTCGCCGATTTCTTTTCTGGGAAGCCCCACGTTTTCGGCGCCGAAGGCAACGTCGTCCTCTACAATGGAAGCGACCGTCTGATTATCGGGGTTCTGGAACACCACGCCCACCTGCCTGCGGATCTCGTAAATTTTTTTTCCGATAAGCGGCGTGCCGAAAACCAAAATCTCGCCGCCGTCCGCTTCCAGCAATCCGTCCGCAAGCCGCGCCAACGTGCTTTTACCGCTCCCGTTATGTCCGAGAACGGCAACAAATTCGCCTTCTTCCACCGAGAAGTTCAAATGTTCGATTTGAAAAGAATCGTCTCCGTACGAAAAAGAAACGTCTTGAAATGCGAGTGCCTGCATATGTATCCGATTTTACCTTTTCCATATATTATAGCAAATACGAAAATATTTTACAATGAAATCAAAGTGAAATTCAAAAAAACTTTTCCGCATGCTTCATTCCCGAAAAACATGAGCCGACGGAAGTCGGCAAATAGGGGCTTAACACTGCGGAAAACACGGGAAGGGACGGATCGCCCGTCGGAAGTGTTTCCGTAGGAAGTGCGTCCCCCCTCGCAGATACCGAAAATTCGGCAACTCAGCCGAACTTCCAAACCGAAGTCTGGGCTGTTAAAAATGCGCCTGAAAATAAGTATTCCCTTACATTTTCTGAAACGGAACTCAACCACAATAATCCCGTCACAAATCCTTTAGTAGAAGGTACACAGCAAACTTTATACGGTGCAGGGAGTACTTCCAACAACAAAAATTCAGGCGGGCGCGTAACGTTAGTGTCGATATCGACTACCGTTCCTGCTTTTACACGCTTTACGGCAAACGTCACGTTTCTCGCTCAGAACTACGGAAGAAGATCGAATTCCGGTGCAACCGCCTGGATGTATGCCTCCGTAAATTCGTACGGTATTGCTGAAATCAATCAATTCTATTCGAAAAGCATGGCGAGTACCGTCGGCAATTTTGCACAAAACGGGAGCAATGCAGCAGGAAAGACGATCCTTATACGCGCCCAAGCAACAAAAACGTTGGAATTCATCAACGACACCGCTCACACCAAAACGTTGCGCTATTTCCTCCACATGAGCGGAGCGAACAGCGCGGCCAGCACTTACAGCAGTTACTCCACCGTCACAAACTACATTACGCTCAACAGTTCGGGCATGCAGCGGTTGGTGCCGACGAGTTATGACGTGGAATACGATCAATTACGTCATAGTTTGGAGGAGGAGTATTACGAAGCGATCCGATTGGATGAGAACTATCCGACAGAGGCTGATCCCCCGTGCTTCGTCCCAACGCCCTGTGCGGAATGAAAACCCGATACGAATCAAATTTATAATTAAGCCGACATACGTCGGCAAATGGGGGCATAACACCGCGGAAAACACGGGAAGGGACGGATCGCCCTTAGGAAGTGCGTCCCCCCTCGCAGATACGGGCGTCGCCATCGAAGATGCTCCCGAAATCAAAGTGATTCGCCGTGCCTACGGAACAGCAACGGGAAGTATCTCTTATGTGAATTTTAACGCCGAACATGTTGCAACCGAAAATGCGACATACACGTTAACAGTCGGTAACAGCATCAATCTTTACAACGGAAGCGGTGTGGTTTCTACCAGCGGTTCAACTTATTACGGAGCAGTATTGTATTCGGTAGAAGTAGAAGTACCCGCTCACACGCGCTATAACGTTCCGTTATACACGCAGGCAGTCGGAACGCATTATATCGGAAACAATACAGTGTTTGCCTATGCGCGCGTATATTCTTGCGGAAACGATCCTTCAAAAGTTCCTGCAAAATATTATGCAACGAGCAACAGCCCTTCTGCATTCTGTATTGCCTCCCACTCTGCAACAAAACCTCATGGAACCGCGACGGCAAATGCAGCCACAACACAGACGTATGCATTTGACAATGCTTCGAAAAATACGAAAACGATCCGCAGATATTTTGTATCCATTGCAGGCGGATTTAAACACAGCGGTTCGTTCAACAAAAAAACTTTTAACAACTATATTCAACTCGTCGGTGAAATCACGCAACAGCGGTTGGTGCCGACGAGTTATGACGTGGAATACGATCAATTACGTCATAGTTTGGAGGAGGAGTATTACAAAGCGATCCGATTGGATGAGAACTATCCGACAAGGCAGATTCCCTGCGCTTCGTACCAAAACCCTGCGCGGAATGAATATAAAAAATACGGCGTATGACGAAATCGATCTGCCTGCATACCGTAAAAAAGGATTTACATTTCATTTAGCCTTTCTACTAAGATGATTTTTGATCTTGAGGGCAAGTTTTTTACCGTCTGCTATTGACTTCGCATGAAAAAACCTATATAATGGTACAGGCGCGCGGAGAGGCGCATTTTTTCCGCGCACAAAAAATGACAAATTATAATTTTTTGGAGGTTTTTTGATGACTAAGATGACTATCGACGGCAACACCGCCGCAAGCCACGTCGCTTATGCGTTTTCGGAAGTAGCCGCCATCTACCCCATCACCCCTTCGTCTCCTATGGCGGAATCCGCCGACGAATGGGCAACGCAGGGCAGAGTGAATATGTGGGGACAAAAACTCCGCATTGCGGAAATGCAGTCCGAAGGCGGAGCGGCGGGCGCGGTTCACGGTTCGTTAACGGCAGGCGCGCTGACTACGACTTACACTGCTTCGCAGGGACTTCTGTTGATGATTCCCAATATGTATAAGATTTCGGGCGAACTGCTCCCCATGGTTATGCACGTTTCTGCGCGCGCGCTTGCAGCACACTCGCTGAACATCTTCGGCGACCATGCGGACGTCATGGCATGCCGTCAGACGGGATTTGCAATGATCGCGGGCTGTTCCGTTCAGGAAGTAATGGATCTTGCGCTTGTTGCGCACCTTTCCACGCTCCGTTCGCGCGTGCCTTTCATCAACTTCTTCGACGGATTCCGTACTTCTCATGAAGTGAGTAAGATCGATGCGATCGATTATGAGGAAATGAAAGCCATATTCGAGAAAAAAGGATTGGACAAAGACGTTGCCGAATTCAAGGCGCGCGCGCTCAATCCCGAACACCCCGTACAGCGCGGCACGGCGCAGAACGGCGATACTTACTTCCAGAACAGAGAAACTGCAAACAGTTACTATAACGCGACGCCCGACATCGTACAGGAAATGATGAACGAAGTTTCGGCGCTGACAGGAAGAAAATATCACCTGTTTGATTACGTCGGTGCAAAAGACGCCGAACACGTTGTCGTAATCATGGGCTCGGGCGCGGAAACGGTAGAAGAAAGCATCAATAAACTGAACGCACAGGGCAAGAAATACGGTTTGATCAAAGTCCGTCTGTACCGTCCCTTCGTTTCTTCCGCTTTCGTAAAAGCCATTCCCAAAACCTGCAAAAACATTGCGGTACTCGACAGAACCAAAGAACCCGGTTCGCTCGGAGAACCCCTCTATCTCGACGTATGCACGGCGCTGCTCGAACACGGCGTAAAGACCGTGGACGTTGTCGGCGGCAGATACGGCTTGGGCTCCAAAGAATTCAACCCCTCGATGGTTCTTGCGGTCTATCAGAACTTAGAGGCGAAAAAACCTAAGAATCACTTCACCATCGGCATTCACGAAGACGTCACGAACACTTCGCTCGATTTCTCCAAGAAATTCGACGCGGCGCCCGAAGGATCCACTTCGTGCAAATTCTACGGACTCGGTTCGGACGGCACCGTAGGCGCAAATAAAAACTCCATCAAGATCATCGGCGATAACACGAAAATGTACGCGCAGGCATATTTCTTCTACGACAGTAAGAAATCGGGCGGCATCACCGTTTCGCATCTCCGCTTCGGGAAAAAACCCATTCAGAGCGAATATCTCATCGATTCGGCGGATTTCATCGCCTGCCATAACCCTTCTTACGTCATCCGTTACGACATGACGAGCGATTTGAAGGACGGCGGTTCGTTCCTTTTAAACGCACCTTGGACGAGCGTCGAGGAATTGGAAAAGAATCTGCCGGCAGCAGTGAAAAACGCGCTGGCGAAAAAGCATGCGAAACTTTACATCATCGACGCGATTTCCATTGCGGCAAAACTCGGACTGCGCGGCAGAACCAACACCATCTTACAGTCGGCATTCTTCCTGATCAACAGCCAGATCATGCCTTACGAACAGGCGGTGGAACTGATGAAGAAAATGGCGTACAAGTCGTTTGCGAGAAAGGGCGACGCCATCGTTCAGATGAACTACAACGCGATCGACTCCGCAAAAGAAAACCTCGTACAAATCGAAATTCCCGCTTCGTGGGCGACGACGACCGAAGGCGCGGAAATGATAAAACTTGCGGATAACGACTACTTCCGGAACGTGGTCGCTCCCATTCTTGCCTTGGAGGGCGATAAACTTCCCTCTTCCGCATTCGCAGCGGACGGCACCGTTCCCACGGGCACGACCAAATACGAAAAACGCGGCGTTGCCGTACTCGTTCCCAAGTGGATCAAAGAAAACTGTATTCAGTGCAATCAGTGCGCGTTCGTATGTCCGCACGCCTGCATCCGTCCCGCCCTCGTCCCCGTCGGCGCAGACAGACCCGATCAATTCGAAACCAAACCCGCAACGGGAATCCCCAATTACGAATACCGTATGCAGGTCTCCCCGCTCGACTGTATGGGCTGCGGCGTCTGCGCAGACGTCTGCCCCGGCATGAAGGGCAACAACGCGCTCGTCATGACGCCGTTTGCGGAAGTCGAACCCGTAGAAGCCAAGAACTGGGAATATGCGGTGGAACTTCCCGAAGCGGATCTTTCGGAAGTGAAAATGGCGGACGTTAAAAAATCGCAGTTCACTCCTTCCCTGTTTGAATTCTCGGGCGCGTGCGCAGGTTGCGGCGAAACGCCTTACGTCAAACTGCTGACCCAACTTTTCGGCGACAGAATGATCGTTGCAAACGCAACGGGCTGCTCCTCCATTTACGGCGGTTCATCCCCTACCTGCCCTTACACCACCAATAAGCAGGGTCACGGACCCGCATGGGCAAACTCCCTCTTTGAAGACAACGCGGAATTCGGCTACGGCATGAACCTTGCCTATAAGGCGCGCCGCGGAACGTTAAAAGAAAAAGTGGAAAAACTTTCTCAGTTGTGGAACGAATGGGCGGAAGGCAAAGCGGCTTGCGAAAACTGGATCGCGAATATGGACGATGCGGAAGGCAGCAAAAAAGCGGCTGCTGCGCTCTTGAAATGTATCGAAGAATGCAAAGACTGCGGCTGCGAATGCGACGCGCTTGAAAAAGAAATTTATGCGGAAAAAGACTGCCTCATCAAGAAATCGTTCTGGATCATCGGCGGCGACGGCTGGGCTTACGACATCGGTTACGGCGGACTCGATCACGTTCTTGCTTCCGGCGAAGACGTAAACGTACTCGTACTCGATACCGAAGTTTATTCCAACACGGGCGGTCAGGCGAGCAAATCCACCCCCATCGGCGCAGTTGCGAAGTTCGCTTCGAGCGGAAAACGCGTAAAGAAGAAGGATCTCGGCATGATTGCGGCATCTTACGGTTACGTATATGTGGCGCAGTGCTCGATGGGCGCAGACAAGAATCAACTCGTCAAAGCGCTGAAAGAAGCGGAAAGTTATCACGGTCCTTCCCTGATCATCTGCTATGCTCCCTGCATCAACCACGGCATCAACATGATGAAGTCGCAGTCCGAAATGAAAGCGGCCGTCGATTGCGGTTACTGGCAGTTGTACCGTTACGATCCCATGCTGGCTGAAAAAGGCGAAAACCCCTTCCTGCTCGACAGCAAAGATCCGACGGGCGATTATCAGGCGTTCATTCTGGGCGAAACGCGCTATGCTTCGCTGAAAAAGACGCAGCCCGCCTTAGCGGACGAACTCTTCCAAAAAACGGAAGAAAACTCCAAACAGCGCCTTGCAGGCTACAAAAAGTTGGCGGGAAAAGAATAATTCCAAACATCAAAAAAAAGACGGCTTCAAAGCCGTCTTTTTTTATTCCGTCATTATGGTTTGGGTTCCTCCCGATCTTTTCCGTTGAAAGTCCCGCCCAGCGTGCCGACCACGATACACACACAGACGCCTGCGGCAGGAGCAATCCACATTACAGACCACAGATCGCAGACCGATGCAACACATAAAAATACAATGAGCGACACGCACATCACAATGCCGCAAATACTCCCCGTATAGGGATTTTCGCCTTTTTTACGCTTTTGCGATTTCTTTTCTCCGTCGAACAGATCGAAGACGCCGCCGACGATCCCGCAGCCCAACGCAGCGGACGCGATGATACACCAGAGCGGATGCCACATTCCGGTCAGAAGTCCTGCCGTAACGTATGCTATGACGCCCGCCGCCATAAGCGCCGCGCAAACACAGCCCGAAATTTTTTCAAGAAGCGTTTTTCGATTGTGTTGGGCTTTTAGGTTGTTGATCAAGACCGAACCGTCGGATTCGATCTCCACAGTATCGCTACCGCTCGTCAAAACGATCCTGTCCCCGTGCGGCGCAGGCTCCGCTTGTTCGCGTTCCTTCCCGTTCTCCGCTTTCACGCCGTTTCGTTCGCCGCGCAAAAGTTCATCGACGCTGACGCCCAGAATTTCGGAAAGCGGCAATAGTTGCGCGGTATCCGGCATCGCCTCGCCCGTTTCCCATTTGGAAACCGCTTTGTTGGTGATGCCGAGTTGCTCGGCAAGTTCCGTTTGCGTCAGTTGCTTCTCTTTTCTTAAACTGTATAAAAATTCCGAAAACTTCGACATTTTCTGCTCCTTAACTGTTCCTATGTTCATTGTACCACCCGAACATCCGAAACACAATAGAATCGGGTCGAATGAAAGTAGAATTTAAGCATTTTTGAGGTAGAACATAAAAAGACGCGCCCGTAAGCGCGTCTTTCACTGTAATTTTTATTCGATGCCTTCGTTCAGTTTCTCAAGCAGAGAATCGAGATCCTCGCCGTGAACGGCAACCGCCTCGGCGACCGTTTCACCGTGCGCGAGCGCGCAACCGAAACAGTGCATCCCCGCGCTCAACAAAACTTCCGCGGCATTGGGGTTTAATTTCAGGCAATCCGCAATCAACGTATCAGCCGTAATCTTTGCCATTTATTTGCTCCTTTCGTTTATTTGTATTTTATTTTACCACGCTTTCGCTACAATTTCAACTGTTTTCGGCAATTTATTTATAAAGCCATCAGCCAGTAAATAAGCCCTACCGCCGCGCCCGCCGAAACGCCGAAAACAATGATAGGTCCCGCGACGATAAACATCTTTGCCGCCATCCCGTATACAAATCCTTCGGTTTTAAATTCTACCGCAGGCGAGCAAACGGAATTCGCAAATCCGGTAATGGGCACGATCGAGCCTGCGCCCGCATGTTTACCGATCCGGTCGTAAACGCCGAGTCCCGTCAGCAAACATCCGAAAAATATCAACATCGCAGAAACGGTTCCCGCAAGAATATCCCCCTCCAACCCCGCATATTCGAGCATAAAACGGAAAAACTGACCGATCGAACAAATGAACCCGCCGACCAAAAAAGCCCTGATACAGGTTTTTACGTGCTGCGTGGGCGGATCGAAGGAATCGACGTAATTGATATAATTCTTATTGTAATTTTCTTTCGACTTTCCCGTCATTGCCGCACCTCCCTCATCGGATCGACGGGAAAACAGTTCTCCCGTTCCTCGCGCGATTTTTCGAGCGGATTCACTTTGATTTTTCTCATAGTAATAATTTGGGAATTTTACGCCGCTTTTATACCAATTTCGATCGATACAAAAAGACCGCGGCTTATGAAAAGCCGCGGTCAGTCCCCGAATTTTTAGCAATACGACGCCAGCAAATCGTACAGCGTGACGTAAAATTCCCCCAAATACGATTTTGCAAGCGTATCTCCTGCAAATGCTCGCAAACGGGCGTCGGGGTCGCTCGTAACCGACATATAGTATGTTCTCACCTCTAAAAACCGTTGCGAAGGCGTCAGATTGTAATTGGGATTTTGCGGATAGCGATAGGGTCCCGATTCGTTGCCCTCCCACTGCCAGTTTTCGTAGGCGATCTGATAGAGCAGATCCTGCTTGATCACGTCCACGTCCGATTGCGCTTTTTCGTCGATCTCCTGCACCGCGTATGAATACGCGCTGGAACGCGCAATGCCGTTTGCCGCCATCTTACGGAACAGTTGGTCTTTTTCCGTCTGCGCTCCCGCGAGGATCTTATCTTTCTTCCCCTGCGCCGCACGCACCATGGAAAGTTGCACCGCGTTCAGTTGGGAGTATTGCGGATCGGTCAAATCGATAATATCAATGGTCATGCCGCCCTCCCGATCCCGAATTTGATGCTGCTGAACCGAAAATCCTCATCCTTCGGCACAAGTTTCAGACGGAACGTATCCCCCCGCAAAATTCGGGACAGACGCATGCGTTTTCCGCACACGCCTTTCCCCGTTACCTGTCCTCCCTCCGCCGATTCCAACGTATAATTCAGTTCTCCGACACCCGTCACGACGATCCAATCGAGCGCGGTTTTTTCGGGATCTTGCCCGAGCGAAAATTCGATCGTCAGCGCGCATTCGCCCCAATCGGGCAAAGCCTTTCCGCAAAGTTCGTAAATGTTTTGCTGCGAAGCAAAATAGAGCGTTTCGTTCGCACCGATCAGTTCGCAGACCTGAAAGATATATCTGCCCATTCGATGCCGTACATCGTAGCAGTATGCGACGCGTTCGCCGCTCTTTAAACAAACCGAGGCATAGTAGCCGTGCTTAAAATAAACGCCTGAAACAGGCTCCGAAAAATCGATTTCCCGCTCGTCCGCATTTTCGATGCGGATACATTTCCCCGCATTGTCGATCGCGCACAGTCCTTGGTCGGTGAGAAAATAAATTGCTTCAGAAGAATTCGCAACTGATTTTGCCAGAATATTTCCGTAAACGAACGGGATCTTCTTCAACTTAAATTCGAGCGGATCGGCGCCCACTTCGAGTACGCAAATTTCCCTCTCACGGAAAATATAAATCTTATCCCGAAACGGTTCTAATCCGACGATATTGCCCCCATCCCCGACAAAATCGAGATATCCGCAGCCGCGCGCGCCGTAATCCCAACTTTTATAAATCATCGGAATGCCGTAGTACAGACGTTGCCCTTTCCCGAAAAAAAATCGGTCGTTATATAACGCCGCGCAAGTTCCGCCGATATAGTTGTAGTAATTATACGCCCCGCCATGGATGTACGCCACGTGTTCCGCGCAGATGATAAACGTTCCGCGGACGTTTTCGGTATCATAATAGTACATCGCAAACTGCATGTTTTTGGGTCCGTTGACCGCGCGTTCCGAAACCACGAGATATTGTCTGCGTCCGTCTCCGTTGCCGAGCATGATATCGCCCGGAATCACCGACATTTTATCAAAGACAAACGTCGGCGTATATCTGAGCGTAAGACCTTCGGCGCACACCAATGCGCCGTCTTCCTCTTTCATGTGCGCGAGGCGAAAACGACGGATATTTCCACCCGTTTTCAAATTTGACAGATGCAATTCGAAATAGGAGGAGGAAAAAGACGGAACGGGATTGGTTTTCTCGGTCATATCCACCTCCGCGAGCGCATGCTCAGTTTTCTTCGGATCAGATTGACCGCTTTCAATGCGTCGAGAAACCGCCTCTCCCAGGTTGCCGCTTCCGAAAACCGCGAAGCAGTGAGACAAAATTCTCCCGCCACACCGAACGAAAGCAGCCGCGCCGAAATTTTGCCCGAAAAATCCGACTCGTCTTCCAATTTTTTTTGCGCGGGCGCATACGCATATTTAACCGTAACGCGCTCGTGCTTTTTGGGGAAAAACAGTTGCGAGGAACCGATTTCAAATGCGACGTCGTTTCCCGAACCGTCCCTCACGCCGAGAATATCCACCGGCGCGGAAACAAATGCAGTATAAGGTACGCGGTTGGAAACGGGCGAAAACGTTTCCTCCTTTTTCAGGGGGAAATAATCGAGCGCCACTTCGTTTTCCACAAGGTTGAAACACCGCAAAAGCGAAACGACTTCCTCGCTCACTTCTTCCTGTGCGTCGATCATTTGCGACAGATCCTGCCTGCCTAAATTCTCCGCGGCAAGTTTTACGACTTCCTTCACTGTCATAATCTTTTCCTCCCTCTGCGTCTTTTATTTTTCCGAAATCCCCGTGACCATTGCCTGACCCGCAGGACGGTAGCACATCAGTTCCGCGTATTTTACAAGCGTAGCGGAATATACGGGTTTGCCGGGAATTTGTTTTAAAATTTTGCCGTTTTCGCCTTCCAGCCACTGCCAGTCGCACAGTTGGTGAAGCGCGAAATCGTCGGTATTGAGGAAATACATCGTACCGTCGGGACAGAATCTGTCCGCAACAATCGGGATACCGTTGTACGAAAGCGCCGTAAATCCGCCTTCGAGTTGCATGGCTTCCAAACTGCGGTAAGCGGAAAGATTCTCGATCAGCGCGCGGCGTACTCCCCAAGTCGTAACGATGAAATTGATTTTACTGCCCGACTTTTCCTCCACTTCGTCGATGACCGTCTGCATCAGAAGTTCGCTGACGGCGGCGGAAGAATGGTTTTTGATCACAGGCTTCATCCAAGAGTTTTCCGCACGGTTCACGCCGTAAAGCGTAGGCGCGTTAAAGATGGCGCCGAGCCCCGTAATTTCGTTGTCTTTGGATCCCTGCATGTAGAGAATACAGCCCTCGCTCACGTTTTCCGCGCCGTTGTCCAGCGTAAAATGTTTTGCGGTTCTGTCTACCGACGTTACAACGGACGTTTTTACAAAGTTACCGGAAACGTTATAAATATCGACCGTCATCCCTACTTCGATGTTTTTTACGCTGTCGGCGGGAATGGTTTCCGAAGCGGTACCGCTTTCGGCTGCGGTTGTCAATGCCAGCACCGTGCAAAGTTTTCCCGTACCGTCTCCGAACAGCATTCTGCCGAAATTATACGACGAACTTTTCACGAGTCCGTCCATTTCGTCGTTCAACAGATTTACAAACGCGCCCTCGCTGTTTGCAGACGATCGGATCGCCTTGTCCGAAATTTCCACCGTTCCGTAAAGGTTTTTCAGCGAAGTTACGAACTGAGCATAGCGGTTCCCCTTCGCGGCGGGAAGATTTCCGTCCTCCGTTCCGGCGCCGATCCCGCCGTTCACGCCGAAGCGGACGGTTTTTCTTACATCCTTGCCCAAAACGTCGGCAGTGGTTTTATTGATTTGTGCAAGAAGCGGATTCACCGCTTTATCGAGTTGATCGCTCACAACGTCCAAATAGTAAGATTTGAGCACGTTATCGGCAGTTTTTGTAGTTATCATATCATATTCTCCTTAATTCTTTTGACTGCGCAGATACCCGAGCGCCAGACTTCCGGCTTCCCGAATGGATTTCGGTCTGTCGGCAGGCGTCTTTACGCCCGTGCCGCCGCCCGTCATGAGAGGCACGCCTTTGAGCGACGCGATATGTTCGCTCAACACACGCGCGCGCACCCCCTCGTTTAGCATCACTTCCTGATACAGTTCTTCCTCGCGCGGAATGCGCTTTTCTTCCGCATTTCCGCCAAGCGGTACGGATTCTTCGAGCGCCTTCAACTTCTGACTGCGACGGGTAAATTCCGCTTCCAACGCTCTGTATGCGCGCATCAGGGCATCTACGCTCTTGAATTTCCCCAACTCCGTTCCGTCCGCACTTTGCGTATCCGCTCCGCTTTCAAAGGCGGGCGCTTCCGCCGCCGCATTTTCGTTTTCCTTTTCCTCAAACGTCTCCGTCGAAAGGGACGGCTGTTTTTTGACACGCGGTTTTTTTGTTTTTTCCTGTCGGGCATCGATTTCGGGATTCTCGGTATTGCTTATCTCTTCCACGTTTCTACTCCTTTGCCGCGATGGGTTTCAAGATGACGCATAATTCTTTCCCTCGCCGCTTCCTTCTCCTCCGCGCCCGAAAGCAGCGCGCGGGTATGTTCCGTAATGTGGATCGCGTGGTCGTCGTATTCGTCCGCTTCCACATCCTCTGTCTGCAACAGAATATTTTCCTTTTCCGCTTTTCTGATATGCAGTCGGGAAATATCCATTGCGTTTTCGAACGAGCCGTAGCCCAATGCGTCCAACAGGCGCGTGCGCATCTCGTCCGATAAATTTCCGTCCTTATCTTTGAGCAAACCCATCGAGATAAGATTTAACATCTCCTCCCGGATCTGCTGAGGCGTCTTGTCGTAACCGGTTTCAAACTGGATGTCGTCCGCAGAAATATCGCTTGCGTCAAAACTGACAAGTTCGGCATATCCGCCCGTACCCGTCATGCGCAGAATGCGGCGAACGGACGCGAACTGTTTATAAAGGTGCAGAATCTGTTTGCCGACTTCCTTTACCGCGCGCTCCACGCTCTCCACGCTCATGTACATACGGGTGGTGTCCTGGTCAAGGAGGAGTTGCAGTCCCGTTGCGGAAGTTACGCGCATGTAACTCGCCGAATTCCGCGAAACTTCGCTCATGCCCGAAACCTGCACGAATTCGTCGGAAATGCGTTCTTCCTCCTCGTGGAATTCAGAGGGCAGCGAGCCGCAGTCGAGAAAATCGGGCGCCGCAGAGCCTTGACGGTAGACGAGTACCTTCCCGGGATAAAGCCCTTCTTCCGCAAGTTCTTCGGCATCGACCGAACCGTCCTCGACCGCGATCACTCCCATTGTCAACCGGTTCAGAAATTCGTGTTTCCGGTTTCGGACTGCGTTATACGCCCGCTGCAAGGGAATCATACGGTCGACGACCGACGTACCGAAAAACGCCCCCGCTAAGGCGATACACGTCTGCCGAACAAAGGGCAATTCGCGCTCTCCTCTGTCTCCGTTGCAATAGGGCAGATCGCCTTCGTAAAGCAGATGATCCCCCGCAACGATTTCCAAACGCCCTTGCGGATAGTTCCCGTTCGGGCGGATATACCGTTCGATTAAAATTTCCGAGTTCTCCGCAACGGGAGTCTCCTCGCCGTCAAAGGGTCTCTTCCAGCCTCCGGCAGCGCAATACGGCGTCAGCGCTTCGATGTTGCGCCCCGCAACTTCTACGCCGAATTTTTCATATATTTCAGAGACAGGTACGGCTTTGGCATGGATCAGACTTTTCACTTCCGCCATATCCTGTGCCGTGAGCGAATCGGGATAGATTTCAAAGGGAGAAAGCGCAACAACGTTCACGTCGCCCTCTTTGATGCTGTGACCCGTGTCGTCCGTTCCGATGACCTGTCCGTCCTCGTAATTCCACACCACTTTATAAAACGCCGTGCCGCATGTCTCAGACCAAAGCGTCGCGCGAGAAATCACTTCGTCCAGATCCATTCTGCTTTTTGCCGATTTCAGAATGTGCGAACAGATACGCGCCGTTTTTACATCTTCGTCCGAATCCGAAAAGGCGCGGACGGTAAGCGAAGGACGCACTTTTGCAAGCCGTGCAAGACGGGTGTCGAGCGTGGGAGCAATATGATTGAACGTCCGTCTGGACTGCCAATAAAAATCGGGATCTTCATCTGCGATCTCCCCCGCGGGCGATATATCGCAGTATTGATTGCCGCTCACGAAATTCATATTGAGTTGCCAGCCCCGTTCCAAATGACGGCGCATGATCCTGCGCTTTTCAAAGTCGCGTTGTACGTCTTCCGCAAGCGCTTTTCTTCGCCGCAATTCCAATTCCTCGGCAAGTTCGTTACTTTTTTTCTTCATTCTTTTCCTCCTGCAACTGCATCAACAGTCGATTTTTTTCCGCTTCCAACTCCTCGTCGGAAAGCAAAGAATAGTCCTCTTTTTCTCCGATGAGAATTTTGACCGCCTTCAAATCGGGCGGAACGTCTTTTCTCGTTTCGCGCCGTTTCACGAGTTTCAACTCTCCGTTTTCCACGCCGTACTCTTCTGTCACTTCTTCCAGCGAATACCCCAACGCCACTTTGCGCACGGCGTCGATGATGTTATGTTCCATGATACCTCCTTTGCCGCAGCGCGCGGATCCGTTTTTCTTTATCCCGTTTCACCGCGCTCTCCTCCGGTTGGGGCGGTACGTTTTTGGGACGGGTCATTAAGTAATAACGCAGTTCGTCCATCGCGTGGTCGTCATGCTTTTCGGGACTTTCCCCGTTTCTCCAAAAATAGCCTTTCATTTCTCGGATCATATGAGTACAGTTTTTGAAGATGTATAAATTCGGCAAACCGTTCTTGCGGTTGAGATAGGCTTTCACCTGTGCAATGCCGCTGAATACGTCTTTGTTCACGCGCGGATTCACGAGGATTCCTCGTTCGTAAAAGAGTTCGGAAACGCTCTTCATACTTGCCAGCGTCCGTTGCGTCGCAGCGGCGTCGATCAGCGCGTGAATGCGCCCTTTGCCGTCCGTCTTCCAACCGATCTTGCGGCTGATCTCATGCAATGCGTTCGCATGAGAATCCACGTCCAATCCTGCGGCATAATGTTCGGCGACTACGTAAACGTTTCCGTCGTAATCCACGGCATACCAATGCGCCGAGAGCGGATTTTTCAGCCCCGGATCGATGGATACCGTATCCTGCCAGTCTTTTGGAACGGAAAAAGGCGGAATGACGTGTACGCTCTCCTCAAATTCGGGATAGACGAGTCCTTCCCGCGCGGCGAATCTTCCGTACCGACGCGACTGCATCGTCGTTTCATCCATCGTTCGCTCCAACAGCGTAATTTCTTTTTTGGGAAGATACGGATTATCCGCCCACTCCATGAACTCGTACCAGATTTGCGGATTGTTTTTTTTATTGAGATAGATTTCGTTGTAAACAAACGTAAGACCTTTCAACGGCGTCATCGTGCCGAAAATATCCCCTCCGCGGTCTACGACGCGCATCAGACACTCCTCGTATACGTCCTGAGGCGGTTCTTCGTCGAACCATACGAAATCGAGCGAACTGCCCTGAAAACGTTCTCTGCCCTGGTCGCAACTTTTGAATCCGATGACGGACGTCCCCCCGAACACGTTTTTAACGATGATCTGATCGATGACTCCCGTCTGAGGATTGTCCTTCCGTCCGCTGATCATTACGACGTCCTCGATCCAGTCGGGACGCAGATAGTGCAAGATCTTTTTCTGAGCGACGTCGCGCTGTACCTGCGTCGTGAGCGACACCACCCAACCGAAGATATTCGGTTTATTCTTGCGGTACGGATGCGTACCGCGCGCCATCCACACAGCCTCTGCCGCGCCGCACTCCGTTTTTCCGGAACGGTTGCCGCCGAATACCCAGCGGTTGCGCTTTTTGCATTTATGAAATGCAATCTGTTTTTTGTGTCTTTTCCTGCCCGCGTTATATTTCGATAAATGATCGTGTTCCGCCCGAAATTTCTGTTCCCGTTCGATCGCCTTGATTTTTTGCAATAATTCGTTCATTTTCGATAAAATTTATAGTTTCACGCCGTAATTTTTTCGCTATGATAGCGCGTATGAAACATTTTATTTCTTTTTTGATTTTTGCCATTTGCGCATGTTGCTTTCTTACTCCGTCCGCTCCCGTCAAAACAGCGAGCGCAGAAACGTTGAGCGAAGTATACGCCGTTGCTCCGACAAGCGACGTGTGGTTCTATTCCGAACCGCTCGACAACAAGGGACTGTTCATTCTTCCCGAAAGTTACTACGTCCGAATCCTGAACGATTCGGACCCCTTCTGCCAGGTGCAGTATCTCAATAAGACGGGTTACTGCAAACGCAGCGATTTACTGTTTGTGGATTTCGTCCCCGCAAGACCTTTCCTTTTATACGATTACACGCTTTCCTATTCGATGGAAAACGGTTCGTCCGTCGGCAACGGTATTTTCGACAGTATCGAACGAACGGTTTCGTATTACGGCTCCTTCCTTTACGGGACCGAAACCTATTATTACGTCTGTGCAGACGGCTTGTACGACTACGTTCCCAAAACACAGGAAATCATATACGAACACAATACCGACTACCTTCCCCCTTCCTCCTCGGATAATAACAGCGACAACAGCCAACCCTCCAAAAGCGGCAAACTTTCAGGCGTCGAAATTGCCGTGATCTGCATCGTTTGCGCCGCCACGGTCGCCGTTGCGTTTTTTGTGCTCCGCGGAAAAAAACCTTCCGTCATTCATTCGGACGAACAAGCAGATTTCTGAAATCCGATCCCGCTTTTCTTTCTGCGCACGGAAATGGCCTGTTCTTTTCCGTTTTGCAGAGCGCGGTAAAGTTTCATAAAATAAGAGAACTCCCCGAATGCCTCGAAAAACCGATCTTCCGTCCATCCCTGCGCCGCCGAAAGAAAATGAACTTTTTGCAGCAGCACTCCTTGTTTGCGGTAATAACTCCGTTCGCAGCACTTGGGCGCATATCCCGAAAACTTTCCTTTCAACAACGAATTTCTTCGGAAATACTTGTACTCGAGAAAAAAGAGTTCTTCTTCCGACAGCCTTTCCAACACCCGATCCAGTGCTTCCGCAACGTGTTCGAGATTGCACTGCAACATCATCTCTTTCACAATTTTTTCCGCAGTAACCAAAGCGCTCTCCTTGGAACGGAAGGACAGCACTGCTTGATTCTCCACGGCTGCCGAAACCGACCGTGCGATCGCGCGCAGTTTCGGATACGCATACAGTAAAACTTTCACAAACATCACATTCATAAATCGAACCTCTCGCAAACGCCGCAAAAATGCGAACATTTGTTTGTGTTTTTATCATAGCATAGAAAGTTGACAGATGCGAGCCAATATGACGACATTTTTGGAAAATTTTTCCATACAATTTTTTTGTACCGAAAGAAGCCCCTCTTTCAAAGGGGCTTCTTAAAAATCTTATCGCAAGTAATTGTCTTTTTTGCGCGTGCGTGTTATAATAAGGTTATGGAAAAACGAAAGATAGTGGGAATAGGTCTTTCCGCGCTGATGGTGACAAGTCTGATCGGCGGCGTCATATACGACGTTTCGCCTCGGTACGTCTATGCGGAATCAACCGAGCAGACCGAATCGACCGAACCGGATTCGACCAATCCCTCCGTACCGGATGAGGACGTAACGCAAGGCCCGATCACCCTGACAACCGAAAATTCAAAACTTTTCTTACCCGGGTCTTACGAACAATACCTGCCGTTGAACGATCCTACGGACGTAGCGTTCGGCGCAGAATATATCGCGGTAGCACAGGAAAACCGCATTTATCTTTGTAACCGTACGGGCGATACGATTTCGTACCGCTATTTCGAACATGAACGTCAGGTTTCCAAAATTCAGATCACGGACGAAAACCGCCTGTTCTTTTCCGATAACGAAGCCTATTTCTTCGAACTGAACGTCAAAGAAGCCGATTTAACGGCAGAAAACAAACAAATCAACGCCTCTACATTTTACATTGCAGGAGACATCCTGTTCGCCGCCGTAGGCTCCGATCTGGGAACCAACTACACCATGCGCGATCTGAACGATTTGCAGAATTACCGCACGGTCGACCATAACGATTTCCGAACGACGCCGCAGATGACTTTTTCGAACGGAAAACTTTACAGCGTGGTGGGAAGAATGGTTTCCGTTTACGAATATCACTCGGAACTCGACCGTTATGCCCTTTCCGATACCGTAAACCTCTTTCAGAACGTCAGCGTGACGGGACTGAAATCGGCGTGCGCGATCGGAACTTCCCTCTACTATTCGGTCAATAACGACGGGGAAGAACAATCTCTGGCAAGCGGCGTTTACTGCTACGATTTTGCCGCTTCTTCGAGCGCCGTGCTGATTGAGGAAGAGGGTTATTCCGCGATGACAACGTACGGAAACCGCCTGTATGCGATCCGCAACGATTCCGTTCTGGAATTTGACGTAAAAGGCGGCGCATTGAAAACGACGGGATATGAAATCGCCGCGTCCTCCCCTTCCGTGAACCGTCTTTCCGAAGCGACCGATACCGTACGCGCAGGCGACATTCTCGTCACTGCCGATGCAGCGGCACAGCGCGTCAGCGTATACAATTTCCGCTCCAACGAATATACTGTTATCGCATGCGATTTTATTCCCGAACTTGTTGCGACGGACGGCGACTTGATCGCCGTATCCTCTACCGATTTCGGCGTGTATACCTGCCGCTACGGAGAGAAAAATTTTACGCTCGGCTGCGTAAGACAGGCGCAGATCAGAGGACTTGCCTGCGTGTTCGGCAACGCTTATTTTGTGACGAGCAATTCCGTTTACGGCGCAGTCGGAAACGATACGACCGCTGTTCATGCATATAACGGCACGCCGCAGCGCATGACTGCCGATCTCTACGGAAATCTGTACGTTTCGTATACGGACGGCGCAGTATACCGTTTTACCGAGCAAAACTTTATCAGAAACGGCGGGGACGGTGAAAAACTCGCTATCACCCTCCCTCAGAACCACACTTCGCTGCGCGCCGATTTCGAAGGCAATCTTTATTACCTGTCCGGCGGAAGCGTCTATAAAAACAGCGATCTGTTTACAAACGTCGACGGAAGCGACTTTGTATACCGTGCGGACGGCGCGGCGCAAACGCCCGTTTCTTTCGCGATGGGATTCGAAGACACCGAAATTTATTTTAATTTCGGCAATTACGTAATCAAAAGCAAAGAGGAAACGCTTTCCGTTCCCACCTTGAACCGAATTTTGGCAAACAATGCAAAGACCGATTCGTTCACGGTGCACGGTGTGGAGGAATTGTTTGTCGACGTTCCCGAAAAGACGGTCGCCGTATGTATCGATTTGGCAAAACTCAGAACGGACGAATCGGAATACTTCCCGTATAAAGATTACTGCCGTCTTACCGAAAGCCGCCGCGGGCTGCTCTTATCGCAAACGGAAAACTATTTTGTCATCATCCTCCCCGATGAAGAAATGGGCGATGCTTATATCATTCATAAAGATCCGTCCTTCCTTGTCGACACGGAAGATTATTACGAACAGACCGATCACGGCGCATATCTTTCGAGCAACGTATTTTCTTATTTCGCGCCCAGTCTCGAAACCGCGCTTCAAGACGTACAACTCCTGCGCGGCGCGTCGGTTGCCGTACTCGGCTATCTCACCGCGCCCGACCGCGAATACGCGCTGATAGAATATCAGACAGAAACAAAGGAAGACGGCGCGCGCGCAATCGCTGTAATGACGGGTTACGTCCCCAAATCGTTCCTGACTTCGGTCTCTCCCCTGCCCGAAGAAACCGAAGAATATCTTTCCGTTTATATTAAAGCCAACGAAGAAGGAATTGTATTTCTTTCGGAAGACGGCGAACAACTGATCGTGAAAGAACGCACCGAGGCAAAGGCAGTGAAAAATGAAGACGGGACTTATACCGTTACCGTTGAGAAAGACGGAAAAAGTTACGTTGCGACTTCCGTCAAAGAAAGTCAAATCGATTGGCAGAAATCCGACAGTTTGCGTATTGCACTCATCGTTATTCTTTCGGTATTAGTGCTTCTCATTATCGGCGCATATCTCTTTTTGTTGCCGCGAACCCCGAAGGATCAACCGAAGAAAAAAGAAAGAACAGAAAAGTCATCCGCGAACAAAGAATAAATCAATATAAAATATGCAATCGGAACACGGTAAAAGGCAGTTCCCGCATCGGTTAGATGCGGGAACTGCCTTTTATGATGATTTTCAATCAATGATCCGTTTTTTCGCCGCGCTTGCGCTTTCTGATTTCTTGCACCTCGTGTTCAAATCCACGGTCGGAAGGATGATAATAAACCTTCCCTTTCAAACTTTCGGGCAGATACTGCTGCTCCACCCATCCGCCGTAATTATGCGGATAGAGGTATTTCCCGCTCTCCGATTTCATTTCTCTGCTGGCGAACGAATTATCCCGTAAATATTTGGGAACGTCGTCGTCTTTGCTCTCTTTCGCATCCTTTCTCGACGCGTCCAAAGCATTCACAACGGCGTTGCTCTTTTCCGCCTCGCAAACGTAGATGATCGCCTCGGTAAGGGGCAGCAGCCCTTCGGGGCTTCCCATATTCTGATAGGCTGTGAGCGCAGATACCGCCACTACCAGCGCATTCGGATCAGCCATCCCCACGTCCTCTGCAGAATGCGCGATCAGACGGCGGAAAATCAAAAGCGGATCGCATCCGCCCTCGATCAGCCGCATGGCGTAATAGAGCGCGGCGTCGGGATCGCTCCCCCGCAAAGATTTACAAAACGCAGAGAGAATATCGTAATATAAGTCTTGATTATACGAAAGCGCTTTCCTCTGAATCGACTGTTCCGCATCCGCAAGCGTCACATGGATCTTTCCGTCCGCGTCGGGCGTCGTCGTCAATACCGCAAGTTCCAAAGCATTGTATGCAGTGCGTAAATCTCCGCTCGCCGTCACCGCAATATGACGCAACGCGTCGCCGTCTACCGACGCGTCATAATTTCCCAGCCCCTTGCGTTTATCTTTCAGCGCACGTTCGAGCGCGCCTTCGATTTCCGACGTATTAAGCGGCAAAAACTCGAATACGCGGCAACGCGACACGATTGCGGGCGTCATTGACGCATACGGATTTTCCGTCGTCGAACCAATGAAAAGAATAGTCCCCTGTTCGGCTGGTATGTACTCTGTACACGAGCAGGACATAATACTCCGCCCTCCAATACAGATTCAAAACCTATATCATTACTTTTATCATATTTTGAGCCTCCCGGCAAGTAATCACACTTAAATTTATATTTTACAGTAGCTTTATCATCATAAATTGTAATTTTATCAATTACGTTAATAAGCATTGTCTTCTTTTCTGCATTTTCTTGAATATTAAAACGTTCAACCCAATTATCTAAATCAGCATACAATGTTTTGCGCTCAGCTAAATACGCCGATAAGTCTTTTAACCTATCTTCAATTGCACCTTGTTTTTTAGAGATTTCAGACAATTCTTTCTCTTTAGAACTAATCAAATTAGAAAGCATTGTTTGTGACCATTGACTTTCACCCATAATAACTTTGCATACTTCTTCTGATAATTTTTTCAACTCTTTCTCTAATTGAATCTTATCTCGCTCAAGTTGTTTAACTTGTAAGCACATAAGGGCTTCCTTTTCTTTTAAACTATCATCATTTGATTGTAAAAGCTTATCAAAGTCAGTTTTTAACATAAAATTTTTGACATCATGAATAACAGCCTCATCTAAATCATCGGCTTTTATTGGCAATTTATCACATTGACCGATTTTAGGAGTACGATAGGAACTACAACGATAAATTGTTCTTTCGTATAAACTTTCTGTTCCGTCTGCTTTTTTGCGTACTGCTCTGTTTGTTTGACTGGTAAACTTTTTCCCACATTCACACTCCAATAATCCTGTTAAAATTCTTGAACCACGAATCGTAGGTCTTTTACTATTTGGTATTTTAGTATTTCTTTTAATTAACTCTTGCACCTCATTAAAATCATTTTCCGAAATAATTACTAAATGTTCCATTACGGGAGATACAGCTCTTATTTCATTATTCTTTTTTCCTAACTCATATATACCTATGTACAACTTGTTATGGAGTATATCCTGAATTTGGTTCCAAGACCACAATCCACCTGCTGAAGTTAAAATATTATTATCGTTAAGATATTTTGCTATTCCCTTAAACGCATAATGCTCTTTATACAATCTGAAAATTGTTTTTACAACTTCTGCCGCTTGTGGATCAATTTCGACATCAAATATGGGTCGGCCTTTTCCGTTAAGCGTACCTTTACTAACTGTCCTATATCCATAAGGCGGATTACCGCCTCTCCACTTACCTTGCTCAACAGCCATCTCGTGTGCATCTTTAATTCGTTTCGATGTTTTTATGCTTTCGCCTTCTGCCTGCCAATAGCGTATGTAAGTCATCAGTTTTTCATCGTGTGTTTTTGAAGATATCTCCCCGTCATTATATGACAACACTTTTATTCCGCGAGCATTAAGGTACGAAACAATAAGTGGAGTTTCGTCGGCAATTCTTCCCAAACGGTCAGACATATAAATACCCAATACATCAAACTCGCCGCGATTTGCCATTGCTTTTATCTCAACAAGCGCATCTCTTTTTTCCGCAGAAACTTTAAAGCCGGAAATACCGCCTTCCACAAATTCCTTTATTATTACATAACCCTGCCTTTCAGCCCAAGGGGTAAGAATATCCCTTTGAAGCGGAATATCGTATTCAACCTTACCCAAATCGTTTATCTTCTTTTCAGCTTGCTTTTTGGTTGAATTACGCAGAAGCAATACCATTCTATTTTTTCCATCTTTAACTTCTAGCATTATTCTAAACCTCCTCTATATTTTTGTAGAGTCATTCTGTAACTTTCTTATCCAGTTAAGAACGCTTCCTTTATTTACATTTAGTATTTTTCCAACTTCTCTCGCACTTAGCCCTGTTTGATATAAGCGAATCGCCTCGTCTTTAAAAGCTTTCGGATATTTCCGATTCAACGTATATTTATAATTACATTTTCTACAAACACACCTTCGTGCGCCAGATTTACTAAAACTAGAGTACATTTGTCCTTCAATGCTTTCACAGCGCGGACATTTTGGAATTATTTTTTGTTCATTTTCTATCATATAAATCATTATATCACATTGGACTTTTTTTGTCCACCACAATTAAAACATTGTTTTAAAAATTTACATCTGTTCCACTTCTGGTTCATCAATATTTGTAAAACACGAAATCATCCATCTGTTAATTCTATAGTCATATCTAATCAGCTCTGCACATCCATCGGAAAATATGCGTTTGAAATATTGAGTTCCATTAATTAAAATAATCCCAAATTCAATAGTCATTTTATCCAAATACTCATCGCTGCGTGGTATAGTTTTTTCAATTTCAGCTATTGTCATAAACAACTTTCCTTTTCTTTTTAAAAGAAAAGACGAAATTGAATTATTAAAACTTAATTGTGAAGACAAAGAGACCTATTTTTCGACAATAATTTCAACTTCTAAATTTCGATATATTTTTAATGACGTGCATAAGTATGTACTGCCGTAAATCCTCATCAAATTTTCCATTTAAATACGACTGCCTATCTATTAGTGGTGCATACAATTTTAAAATTATTTCAATGTCCTCATGGCTGCCATTTATAGCTTGTCTTAATACGTTTTCAAATTTAAGTGTATCCATTTTCAGTTCTCCATATTTTGCATTTTTTCTTTTAATTCTTTCAAAGCAAGCGACCGCATGTTGTAAACGTGTTGTAATGTGCATTGTAGCTTTTTTGCAACATCTTCAGGCTCCAAACAATGAACAAATAACATTTCAAGCACTTTACGTTTTTTAGGTGCTAATTTCATAAATAATTTTGCCAAATGTTCATTTTCAAAATCAAACCCATCATCAGCTCCCATATGACTTATAGGATCGTAAAGCAACTTGTTGGTAAACTGTTCATCCTCTATTGAAACCTCGTTGTAATGGCGCTTTAAAGACCTTATATAATCAATCTTTGCTCTTTTGACTACAACCTGCATCCATGCAGTAAATTTACAACGTAATGCGTCATTTTTTAATTCCATCTTCGTCACTCCTTATGTCATCCGTCAGGAGCGACTAATTAGAATTTATATAAGCCCCCGCCGGCATTAAAATGCCATTGGGGGCTTTCACCATAAACGCTTGGACCTTTATGCGCAACAAGTTAAGCCTCATCTGGCTTTAACTTAACTGCTTAAATATGTCCGTGTATGCGGTATGCTTTTTAACTTTTTACTCTTCACAGTTAAAATTATTAAATTAAGATTTCATATCTTTCGTATTTTTTATAATTTTTTTTGCGTGCGCTGTATATGTTAATATTACAAAATTTATGACCTTACATTTTGCCTAATGTTGCCGAATAAACGCTTGTTTTGTAATTAATAAAAACCGCTAATAAATAGCGGTTTTTAAAGCAAATATCTTATCTATTATTTCTGATTTTCCAATTCTTTTTACACAGAAAATAATATCAAATATGAAAATTTTAAATAGAAAAAGGACATCCGATTAGATGCCCTTTTTGCCTTTTGTGAAATATTAATTGGAATTTATAATTTGTTTTGCTTTCTCTAATAGGTCATAATATTCGCTTGAACCTTTTGCAATTCTTTTACCCAACCAGTATAATTCTTTCCTTTTACCGTTCCCCTTGCCGGCCGCACATCGTTTAGCTTTTTCTGTCGAATAAGAACATATCTCTTTCTGCCGATATTGATCCTTATAATTTAAAGAAGCAAGAAAACTTTGGTAACTAAAGCAATGAATACCGTCAATAACAAATTCCTTATCTATTGGTTCTTGCAGCGTTGGTTCGGGTTCATTAGTTTGTACCATTTGTTGCTCTACAGTTTCTTCATTTAAGCTTATTAAATTTATAGTTGTAGTAGCTGCTGCTTTCTTTCTCTTTTTTAAGAAAACAAATAATATACAAAATCCACCAGCTAAAAGAATTACGATGCCTGCGCTTGTACCTAATCCGATTGCAAGTGCATTGTTTTTAGATTCTACTGTAATATAAAAATCCGTAAGATTATCTGTTATAAATACCAAACCCGAATCTGTTAGCTCATACTCAATTTGCTTCAAATTACCGCCTGTCAAACTATAAAGTTTTAAATTGGATTCAGCACGCAAATCTTCATCAAGTAACAACTCTATTCTGACTGTGCCATTAAAATCAATTCGGTTTCCATTTTTATAGAATGCGGCATCAAAGCCTTTTAAACATTTTTCTCTTTTAGGAAACTTATCATCAGATACGTCAACTATATTTTGACTTTCAAAAATCGCTCCATATTCTATTGTTCCGGACTGAATTTTCAACTTAATGGTGTTGCCGACAGAATATTCGGACGGTACAATATACCATTTTTCTTCAATATCTGCAACAGGCTCAACATTGGTCTCATTATAGATAAAATGCACCTTAACGGTATATTCCCCGCTCTGAGTCTGTTCATCTCCCGTTATCTCATATTTAATAAATTCCGGGACATCGCCTTGCAATTGCAAATTTTTAGTGTCTCCGTCGTAAAGAAAATTCAAACTTTCAAATTTCAAACCCGAAACATCAAACTTTGCTTTATATATGTTTACTGTTACATCAGGCGCAACAACCCTATAACGATATGCGTGCTCGCCAATAAGCGACGGCATATACATAACAGCTTTGTTTTCTCCTGCGGTTGCGCTGATTGCCACTGCCATATTAACAGTAAACGAAACATCGTCGCCATAGACCAAACCTTCGAGTTCACCGCCTTCCAACTCGATAGCGGTCTTCCCATTATACTCGCGGTCTACTGCTTTTATATTTACCAATTCAAGTTTTTTCTTGCCGATTCTGTAAGTCGTTTCAGTCTGAGCCGCATTAAGGACATAGTTTTTATTAATGGGATTACTTTCGTCAAGGTCAACGGTCACATTATATTTAATACCTACGTCAAAATTATTTTCGCAATTTTTGTAAACGAAACTAACTTGTTCATTCCCTATCTGACCTGACGCCGTAACTTCGGGATGTTGCACCAAACCGTTATAAATAAAAGTTTCATCGTCCCACTCGACATCAAGAATTTTCGGAGTTATAGAATATGTAAGCTCGTTGATTAAAATATAATTACTGTTATTGCAAGTAACTTCGACAGTGTAATTCTGCCCGATGTCTTTGTTGTTGCATACGCCATAAACCAACCCGATTGAGTCAAAAGCCTGAGTAACGATTTTAACATCGGGACGCTGAACATTTCCGTTGTATATGAAACTGCTGTCACCGTCCCAAGCAAGTTCTATAGGCATAGGTTTGATTTCATATTTAAGAAAGTTGACAACTTTGTAATTTTTGTTATCCGATTCTATCGTTATACTATAATTCTTGCCTGCATTTACCGTATTACATTCGCCGTATAAAAGTGTTATACCCTCATCATAAACTTCCGAATCGATTACAGCAATCGGATGTTGTGCTTGAGCATTATATATCAACGGTAAACTATCATTGTCCCACGCAATACTTATCGGTGCCTGACTTATTCCGTAATTATATGTTATCGGACTAAACGCATAATTTTCATTCACCGAATACGCAGAATCTAAAGAAACAATAACAGAATAATCTTTCCCTGCGGTTGCGTTTATGTTCGCCGAATAATCGGATATTTTGAAAACAACTTTCTCGCCGTCTATTACTCCGCTGTTTGCACTGAGTGCTGGGAACTGCGGTTGGGCGTTATACACCAACTCTGCTTGTGCAAATCCGACGGTAATAGGTTGCTTTTTTATCTCATACGTTCCTATTGTTTCACCTAACGAATAGTTAGAATTAATATCGGTATCGGATAATTCGGCAATTACCGTATAAGCGGTCTTTACATTAATATTATTTTCATAACCTTTATAAGTGAATTCTATTTTTTCATCGTTTATAACGTTATAGATTTTTGAAATTACGGGATACTGCGCTTTCCCGTTGTAATAAAAATCTTTTGTTTCAAAGACTGCTGCAATCGGTCGCTTTTCAATATCGTAAGTATAAGTTACGTCAAGGCTATAATTATCATTGTCGCAGGTAACTTTAACTGTGTAGCCGTCTTTAGCGTTGATATTGTCAGCGTATTCCGAAAAAATCAGATTTACAGAATCCGCACCGTTTATTCCGCTTACAATCTTTGCCTTCGGATACTGCGGCAAACTATTGTAATAAAGCGTTTCGGTTTCCCATTCCAAAACCAACGACGCGCCTAAAATTTCATATTCTATAGTTTCTGGTTCGAAAAAATAATTATTATTAATATCGTTCATTTCATCAAGACGAACGGTTACAGAGTGTTTACCCTTTTCGATATTCGAATCATATAAATATTCGAACGTTATATTATCTTCACCTTTTTTACCGGATTCAACAGTCACCGTCGGATGCTGAACCTGACCGGTATAATAAATTTTCTCTTCGCGCCATTTAACTGTGATTGGCTGCTTTGTTACCGAAAAATATTTTGTGGCATTGCCCTTGAAATAATTAATGAAAGTAATTTGGGCACAAGCCGCGTCTTTTTCTCCTACGTGAATATTATCGGAAAATGTTACGGTATAATCCACGTCGCGCAAAAGTAATTCTTCTCCGCGATATACGTCGGGCTCATTAGCTTTCCCGTTGTAAACATATGAAAGAGTTCCCAAAGTAACTTCCGTTGTTTGCCTGCTTACTTTGGTACTGTCTTTTGAAAAATCAGATATTGCAGAATCCGATGCATATAAAAATACCGAAAGTTCGGGATAATAACAAAAAGCCGAATCGAATTCTCTTTTACCCCAAACCCCTGCGCCTCTGCCATCGGCAAGAGCGGCGGCTTTCTTTTCGTTTGTTAGTGTATCGCCGTTTGCAAGATCAACGTCCCGTATAATCGCAGAATTCGGATAATCGTCGCCCCTGAACGTCAATTTACCGTTAAATCTATCGGAAGACGAAAAACAACTGTCAACCACAGCACTGTTAGAAATGAAACCGCATATAGATCCCTTTTGAGATATGGCAGTTACAGTTTGACAATTATAAGAATTGTAAACCGCGCCTTCATTACCCCCGCATATTCCGCCTGCCATATTATTTTTTACTGTAATATGCCCTGTATTGTATGTATTTTCAATTAAACCTAAGCTGCTGTTTGAACCTACAATTCCGCCGGCTGTACTATATGCGGAAATAGCGGAGCTGTTGAAACAGCTGCTTATCGTAGCTTCATTACTGCCCGCAATTCCTCCGACGCCATAGTATTCCGATTCAACCAAACCGACGTTAAAACAGTTCCTTACTGATCCTGCCGCGTTCGAGCCGACAATTCCACCCGTATTTACGCCGAAACCTTGGATATGTCCATTATTGTAACAATCGGAAATTACATTTTCATTGTAACCGCAAATACCGCCGACGTCTATGTTCGCACTGTCCTCCGCACTTTTAACGTTTGCAAGATTGATACAACCTGTTACTGTTCCCTGATTTAAACCAACCAGACCGCCGACATTGGAATTTCCCGAAATCTCTCCGCTTATTGTAATGTCTTTCAGACTCGCGTCCGAACTGATTGCACCAAATAACCCTGCGTAATCTTCTGTTGAATTTATCGATATATTTGTAACACTAAATCCGTTGCCGTCTAAGTGTCCCTTGAAAGGATAGAGCTGCGTACCTATTGGATTAATTGTTCTGCCGCTCAAATCGATATCGGAAGTAAGAACAAAATATACGTTGAAATATCCGTTCAACGTATGTTGGGTATTCAGTTCTTCAAGAGCACAAAAATCATCAGCCGTGGAAATTTGATAAGGCGTTTCCGCCTTACCGTTTCCACCACTGAATTTATTATCGGTTTCCGCATAAACAATATCCGTTCCCTTAAATAAAATTAAGAAAACGGATATGAGCGATACTATTATCATCGACAGTAACAAAATTACCGTTCTTCTTCTCGCGAACATATGAAATTTTTACCTTTGTACAAAATCTTTAATTTCTATATCTGTAGGCTCGGTCCTGGAAATGCTGATTTCAACTGACTGTTTATCCTTATATGTATAGCCTATTTTCAAATCGTAATATCCCGTTTCATCGTTAAACGTCATAGCGATATTTATTCCACTCATATCGGCAATCCCTTCCGCACCGGCAAAGAAATTATATTTATTGCCCTCAGAAATCGTTGCTGTCATACTATGCGTATGTTCGTTATGAGTTAAGTTCAAATCGGTAAAATTGCTTTCCGCAAAACCGTAGCTTGTAGAACCGAGATTTTCATTTACAACTTCCCAGAAAACTTCCCACGTTGAACCAAAGTTTGTTCCATTGGTTTCACCCGCCGCTATACGCTGCATATACATAGTTCCGTCTATAAAATAGTACTCGTCATATGTATTGAATTCGTCTGTTTCAAGCGTAGGAAATTCTTCTCTAACGGAAAGATGCGCTATTTTCTCATCGTTCTGAATTTTTATTTCAACCAGATGTTCGTATAGAGCTACAGCATTCCCAGCTTCAGTAATAGTTATACTTTTGTTGGTTTTCTGCTCGCTGTCGTCTTTTTCGACAACTATACAATTTTTAAAATCATTTAACCACTCTTGCGTTGTTTTGGGTGGTTGTTTCCAAACAGTAAAAGCGAGAGTAATAAACGTAACCGCTATAGAAACCGCCAAACTTATTGAAATTGAAATAATTAAAAGTCTTTTCTTATGTGTCATAATTATAATAATTTATTTTTTTGTTGCTCCACATTAGCCCGATCTAATAGCTCGTTATATTGTTTAGAGTTTCTCCGAATTGTTTTACCTTGCCAATATATATATTTACTGCCTAAATTACCGTACTGTGATGTATACTCCTTCGCTTCCATAGCGGTCATACCACACACTTCTTTTTGTTTAGTTTTATTCTTAACATTAAGAGAAGCAATAAAACTTTCTATACATTCACAATAAATATCATCAATAACAAAATTATACACCGGCTCAGAAGTTTCGCTATCTTGTTGTTTGATTATTTGTTTATGTTTATCAAAATAACATTTCTTTACAACGATAACTATTATTCCAATAATTCCTACTATAATAAGTATACCTCTTGGCAATAATATCCATTGTATTAAATCGAATGTCATATCACGTCTTGCAATACAGTTCCCATACTTATCAATGACCAACTCAATTGGTTTACCAATTTTACTTTCGCACCACTCTTTAGAATCCACTTTATTGGCTACGGGATAATAGGTAATTGTCGAGTAAAATTTACCAGTTTTAGAATCAATATATTTGCACTCAAAACCACATTGATAAGACTTGGATTCAGTAGAAGTTTTTCTTATTTCATAACTAACTATCGTTCCCTCAACACTATAACCATACATATGAATTTCCAAGCCATTGAGATGTAAAAGCATACTGCCAATATTTAAAAGTATTAGCAAAATAAAAACTGCAAGCAAACTAGAATATGTAATTTTTCTTTTTTTATTCTCCATTAAATAACACCTTTAGCTGTCTCCAGAATGAAGTTGAATGGATTATAAACGTCATTTTTTACAGTCGTATCTAAAATTGACCTAAGCACTATGCTATTATCAATTAAATAACGATCATTTTCAGAGGTTATAATTTCAAAAAACAAATTATCGCCTACCTGCAAATTATCAAAAGTCAAATCCTTTTCTATACTGGAAGCTCCTGTAACTATAATAGTTTCATTATATATTATTTCTTCTCCTTTGTAAACTACTAAGTCAACTTTTTCATCACGCAACTCCGCATTTGTAATGATTAAGTTAAAAAATTGCTTACCAGATTTTATACTTACATTACCACCAATTTTTATGTCCGAATATTGAACTCTAAGTTCATAACTTCTTTCTACACCATTTGAGATAACAGTAATTAACTCAACATCACTGTTCTTTTTAAACAATAAATCTACACTAATAAAACTATACTCCCCTATACTGACTTTCGATATTGATTCTACTGTTTGCCCAAATGCGAGGATTTCAAAATTTGACAAATTAACATATCCTGTATTAGATATACCTATATTCAAATTTATTTTTTCACCTTCTTCCGCATCCATATCGTAGAATACGTATTCTATTGAAAAATCAGGAGACAAATCAACTTCAACATAATTCATTGCAGTATTATGTTTATCATCTTTTATATTATACACTGCCATAATTTTATTATCTTTAGATAATAATCCTATCGTATTAGAAGCATTATCTGATTCATCATTTAATTTTATATTATATGACCATTCAGCAAGTTCCTCATTGTAGAGCGCACACATAGGCTGTATACAATTATTATTCACTGCATTATAAAAGAACGCATATCCATTATCTGTTGATACAACATTAAATGTATCGTTAATCTTTTCAGCTTCCATTGAAGCGAATGTAAAAGTATTAGCAAAATCTTCAGTAAAGACAACTTTATCTTCGCTAAAATAGAATAATCTTGCCTTACCGTTTTTTATGTTAAATTGTGGATTCGTTGCTCCTAATCCAGCTTCAGCAATACAACTTTCTTTGTTATTTTTTATGAGCTTAATAGCGTAATCATTCTTATTACTATAATCACCCGTTTGATTTTCTATAAATGCAGTTGTTAATGAACCATCACTATATGCGCTCGTTACAAATGAGATGTAATTTTCTGTTTGATATGTTTCAATAGGTTTAGACCATTTACCATTTTCCATATTAGAATATACAAGGCTATTTGTTCCCGACATACCTAACATATCGTTAACCGAGTTTTTCTGCCACATTATTGTTAATGGATCAGCATTATTCTCTTTCAAAACAAATTTTGGAGCAAAATCTAGTGACCCGTCATTGCTTATATTTTTTACATCAACAAAACAATTTCTTATTTCATCATATTTTGCAACA
>CAJUIR010000008.1 GCA_910586655.1 uncultured Christensenellaceae bacterium | reverse complement strand
TCATTTATAGAAACAATCTGCGGACGAGATTCTGCGAATTCATAATACTGATTAGCACTTATTAACAAAAATATCAAGGATTATTAGAAAAAAAGAAAGCCATCACTTAAAGTAATGGCTTTCTTTTTCTTATTCTAACGCATATAGCAAGTCCATCCAAAAATCAACATCTTTATTGGGAGCAGACCATAATCGAATCGACAATACTGAAATTGCTTGTTCACGTAGTCTATAATAGTGTCGAGATGATAAATTCAATCTAAAAAGCATCTCATTATGGTTTAATGACTCTGGAGCTATATAAGTTAAATATATTAAATCATACAATCTTTCACCATCATCCGGTTTCTTCTTTAATACTGATAGGGCATCGTTTATTCTATCCAAGACTAATCGAGTTTTTCTAATACTTGCCAATCTATTTTCAACTTTACGATTGCCCAATGACATTTCTATATCTAATCTATTTATAACATCATCTACTTTCTCGAATGGCTGCTCTAATTCTTCAGCTATGGTATCCGGAAAACACTCAATCATCCAAGCAATATTTTTATACTGTTTCAAAAGCAATTCAGTATTGTGGTATGCCACTTTCTGTCTTTCCCGCTGTGCTGATCTAATTTTCTCGTCATTGATATCCTCATCTCCTATAAAGCCGCGCTTAGTCAATAATCTCAAAATTTTCTCAGTCTGATCTTTTTTTGATTCCATTTGTTGTCCATTATTCATATGGCTACTCTCCTTTGGACAATATCGCTTAATGCCGTCCTATAAAGAGCAACGATTGGTAAATCAAAAATCTAATCTAAATTTTAAATAAAAAAGAACAGCCCTCACGACCTGTTCTTTAAAAATCATTTTTTGTCCTTTGGAAAATAATCTCTATCTTTCAAAGAATTAGGCAGATATTGTTGCTCTACATATCCACCATAATCATGCGGATACTTATATTTCTTACTTGCCGCTGTGTGGTTTCTTAAATAGTCTGGAATATTGTCATCAGGATGATTTTTAGCATCATCCATTGCCATATTCATTGCCACAACTACGCGATTTGTCTTAGGGGCTTCACATACTTCAATAATAGCTTGCGTTAAAGCAAGATTACCCTCTGGCATTCCAAGATTATTAAGCACAAAAAGTGCATTACATGCCGTATTTAAAGCCTTTGCTGAACAACAGTCCTCACTCGCATGAGCTATTGTTCGTCTTGCTAAAAGTTGTGGCTCACACCCAGCCTCAATCAATCGATTTGCATAATACAAAGCTGCTGTTTTATCACTACCTCGTAAGCTCTTACAGAATGCACTCAAAATATGATAAAACAAATCCTCATTCAAACTTAGCGCTTTTTTCTGAAGACATTCCGCTGCAATATCCTTCGTAATAACTATTTCACCGCTTTTGCTTATTGGAGTAGTTAATGCCCCAACCTCAAGTCCGTTCAATGCGCTACGCACATCTCCTCCACAGGCAGTTGCAAAATATGTCAGGGCATCATCATCAATTTTGATATTAAAGTCCTTTAATCCACTTGAAGATTCAATTGCTCTAATTAAAGCCTTCTTAATATCCTCTATACCAACCAACTTAAACTCAAATAAAGTACACCGACTTACTATTGCTCGTGTCATACTATAATTCGGAGATTCCGTAGTTGAACCAATCAAGACAATTTCACCAGATTCTAGTACCGCTAAAAGTGAGTCACTCTGAGTTTTACTCCATCTATGACATTCATCTAAAAGTAAATAAGTCTTCCTTCCATACATATGAAAGGTCTTCTTAGCTTCTTCAATAACAGCTTTTACATCTGCAACACCACTTGATATGGCATTTAGCATAACAAAATTACTATCTGTACTTTCAGCAATAATTCTCGCTAGTGTAGTTTTCCCTGTCCCTGGCGGTCCATAAAAAATACAGCTTGGTACTTTTTTGGCTTGTATGAGACGGCGAAGAAGTTTACCCTCACCAAGTATATGACGTTGCCCCACAAAATCATCCAAACTTGTCGGACGCATTTTTTCAGCCAACGGCTTTAAATGATTATGCAAATTTGTAAACAAGTCATCCATTTTTGACTAACTTCCTATGTATAATATGATTTCCTATTCTTGTGCTTTTTGTGTAAACTAATTTACCTTCAGCAATAATTGGATTCAATACTTTGTAAAGCAACTCTTGCCCTACAGCAAAATAATCTTCTATTTCCTTTTTGCTTCGCGGTGTCTCACAGTACGTCAATATCTCTTCTTCTGTAAAAGCCGGATAATCAACATTTGACTCGGACACTACGTATTTTTGCATTTTATATAGCGGATTATGCGGATAAATTAACTTTATTTTACCTTGATCAATAAGCGGCTGAACCGCCCTCTTTCTTACAATATCATATCCCGCCAATCCAATGTGTTCCTTGATTTCTCCTAGGGAACGCGGTACTTTACAAAATTCCAAAGTCATCTTTTCCAACTCTAAATGCCTTTCAGTCTTGGAGAGCTGGTCAATCAATTCTTGCATTTCTGGCGTAATCTCTATATCCGCCCTTAAGTATCTTTGCAAATTGCTTTTTGGCGATTCAGGATAAACAAACTTCAATTTTCCTTCTTTCAATAACGGTTTAGTAAATCTACCTTGTACCATCTTTTTGTCTTTTAACCCTAAAAAATCTTTCAATTCAGAGATACTTCTTGGTATAACACAATAATCCAATAATTCATTTTCAATCGTCAAACCGGTTTTCTTGTTGACGGTTTTTAGCGATTTATACATATTTAAAGGTATATCACGCGATACATAGATGTAATTTTGCGTGTACGGAGTAGATACCAACTTCGATGGCAGGCAAAAGGGAATCGGACTGCGTTTTATTAAAACGGTGGCACTCGTCAAGCATCAAATACGTACGTTTTCCGTACAATTTTAAATTATCGCGCGCGCGCTCCACGGCTTTCTTTACGTCCGCAACCCCCGAACTGACGGCATTTAACTTAATAAAGTCGGCATTCGTCTGAGCCGCAATAACGTTCGCAAGCGTTGTTTTTCCGCATCCGGGAGGTCCCCAAAAAATACAACTGCCCAAACGGTCGAGCGCGATCGCGCGGCGGAGCAACGAACCTTCCGCTACGATATGACTTTGCCCCACAAAATCCTTTACGGTAGATGCTCGCATCCGTTCCGCAAGCGGTTTCGCCTTCTCCTCGTTGCCGTTAAAATCGAATAAATCCATGCTTCCTCACATATTCTTTATCGTGAAACTTAAAAAAGTACTTCCGTCTGTATTCGCCTCGGCTGCCGTTCTTACCGCCATGACGTTCTTTTTTCTATCTCCTGCACGCTATGCCGAAAGCATTAGCGAAGGAATTTCTCTTTGGGCGGTCAGCGTACTACCCGCCACCTTTCCGCTCTTATTTTTGACCGCGCTCTTTACGCGAATGCGGCTTTACAAGTTGCTTTCGCGCGCCGTATCTCCGATTGCCGGAAAGGGATTCCGCATTTCGGGCGCAGGCGGGTGCGCCGCAATTCTTTCCATGCTCTCGGGCTATCCTATAGGAGCGCGTACGGTTCTCGATTTATATGAAAAAGGATACGTTTCCAAAGAGGAAACCTTTCGTTTATCCTGCCTCTGCTCCACCACGGGACCGATGTTTCTGGTCGGCGTTGTGGGAAGCGCAATGTTTCGGAATGCCGCGCTCGGCTGGCTTCTCCTTTTATCGCACTATCTCGGAGTGCTATCCGTCTGCTTCCTCTTAAGGTTTACCGTAAAAACACAACCGATCAAAAAAATCATCCCGCCCCTTTCAAACGGAGAAAACGTCATTTCCGAAAGTCTGACGCAATCGGTCATATCCATCCTCTGCGTCGGCGGCAGTATCGCCGTGTTCTATGCATTCGGACAAATGCTTTCCGACCTCGGCGCTTTTCTCGAGATGGGAACGACCGCAGAAGGAATTTTAAGAGGATTGCTTGAAATGACTTCGGGCTGCGCCCTGCTTTCGCAATCCGTTACGCCGCTTTCGGCGGCGCTCTGCTGCTTTCTGGTCACATTCGGCGGACTATGCGTGCTCGTTCAGCAAATCGCATATCTTTCGCACGCCAAAGTCAAGATCCTGCCCTTTGTCGCCGTAAAGTTGTTACAGGCTGCGATCGCAGGCGGTACCGCCTATCTCCTCGCGCTTACAATCCTATAATCGGTTCTTTTCTCAATAAGCGCCTAAAACACGGAACTGTCTGCAATCGGACCGCGCCGCTTCCAGCATTTCCTGTATTTCCGCGTCCAGAATGTCGCCTTCCAGTTCGATAAAAAACCGATATTCCCCGAATACGCCTTTCATGGGACGCGATTCGATTCTCGTCAGATTGCGCCCGTAGCGCGCAAATATCTGCAATAAATGCAGTAACGATCCGGGCTGATGTTCGCACACCGCGCACAAAAAAATCATCTTGCTGTGTGCTTTGGGTTGTTCGCAGCCGCGGACAAGCCGCAAAAAGCGGGTGTAATTCTTCTTTTCGTCCGCAATATTCTCTCGGGAAAGGACGATCCCGCCCGCCTTTACGTGCGCGCCGACGATCCCCGCCGATTCGCTATCGATTTTTTTCAGGCTTTCGGCGGTAGACGCCGTAAAAATACACTGCGCCCGAGGCAGACAGCGATTCAGAAATCCCAAGCATTGTCCGATCGCCTGTTCATGCGAATAGATCCGCTTGATATCGGAAAAGGAAACGCCCTTTTTCATCGCCAAACGATGGTCGATGGGTAGCACCGACTCCTCCACCGCAAACACGTCGCACCGTTCAAGCAGATCGAGATTCTGCAATACGCCGCCCCTTATCGAATTTTCGATGGGGATCACGGCAGTATCCGCTTCGCCGCAAACCAATTTTTCCACGACGTCCGAAAAATTCCGTGCAAGCAAAATTTCGCTATTTCCGTCGAAAAATTTTTTCGCCGCAAGTTCCGAATAACTTCCTTCGGGACCCAGACAACTCACTTTTACCGTCATAATTACGCTTTCTCCGCAATGTCGAGAATGAGCCGTTCGGTATCCGCCCAGCCGAGACAGGGATCGGTGATCGATTTCCCGAACACCTCGTCACGGGATTGACATCCTTCTTCGAGAAAACTTTCGATCATAAAACCTTTTACGATCTTTTTAAAGCCGCGGTCATAAAGACGGTTCTGTAAAATTTCCTCCACGATGCGTATCTGCTGATGATACCGTTTGCCCGAATTGGAATGGTTGGAATCAACAATGATCGCGGGATTTTTCAATTCTCCGCCGGAGTTTGCATATCCCTCGAATACTTGCATCACCGTTTCATAGTGAAAATTGGGAATATCGTTTCCGTATTCGTCCACCTTGCCGCGAAGCACGGCGTGCGCGTACTCGTTTCCGCAAGTGGCAACCTGATAGTTATGATACTTGAATACCTGTGCGCTCTGCGCCGCATAAATAGAGTTGAGCAAAACAGGAATACTGCCGCCCATGGGGTTCTTGAACCCTACGGGCAGTTCGATTCCGCTTGAAACCAAGCGGTGCATTTGATTCTCGCTCGACCGCGCGCCGACCGCAATGTAAGTGAGCAAATCCTCTAAATACGCGTAATTTTCGGGATACAGCATTTCATCCGCCGCCGAAAGCCCCGATTCCCCGATGGCTTGTATATGGAGATTGCGGATAGTACGGATTCCCTTTAAAATATCCTCTTTATTTTCCGGATCGGGCTGAGAAAACATGCCCTTATACCCTACGCCCTTCGTGCGCGGTTTGTTGGTGTAAATTCGGGGGACAAGCACCAGTTTATCCTTCACCTTTTCGTTGAGTTTTCCCAAACGGCGAACGTATTCCAGCACCGGTTTACTGTCGTGCGCGGAACAAGGTCCCACGATCACCAACAACAAATTCGAGCGTCCCGTGATCACGGCTTTGCATAATTCGTCGCGCTCCCGCTTGATTTCCGCAAGTCCTTTGGGAAGCGGGAGTTCCGTTAATATTTCTTCCGCAGACGGAATTTCAATTTGTTTCTCAAACATATCAGCCTCTCTTTTGAATCGCTTCGTAAACTGCGGCGGGCAAATAGTCCCGATACGGTTTGCCGAACGAAATACAGTTTTTTACCAAAGTGGAACTCACGTGCAGCAGTTCCTGTTCGGCAGGAATATATATGGTGATCATCTCAGCGCTGAGCCGTCTGCTCGCATAGAAATCAGCGTTTTCGTATTCGAAATCTACGGTGTTCCGTACGCCGCGCACGTAAAACGGCGTTTGTTCCGCTTTGAGCAAATCGACCGCCGCGCCCGACCACATCACTACTTTCACGCGCGGCTCTTGCGCGTATACGGCGCGGATCATCTCCTGCCGTTCCGAAGGCGAAAACATGCAGATTTTGCGCTTATTCTCCGCAACCGCAACGACCACTTCGTCGAACATCGCAAGACATTTTTCCACGGTGCTGAAATGACCCGACGTAAAAGGATCGAACGTGCCTGCGAATACACATTTTCTCATTGTTCCGTCTCCTTGAAAAACAGAATCTTCGTCCTGCCGTAACTGCGCTTGTCCGCAAGCGTAAATCCTTCCGGAGCAGTTTCCTCCCGCTCGCTTTCATACACGACAAGCCCTTGTTTCCCGAGCAATTTGCGTGCTTTGACGTACGACAGAATCTCGGCGCACAACGTATCATTGTAGGGCGGATCGGCGAAGATCAAATCAAACGTGCCCGATACCGAATCAAGACATGCTTTGTAATCGAGGTTATATATTTTACCCGATTCGCCAAGCACGGAGAGGTTCTTTTTTAAAACGGCAAGGCTTTCCCGAGACCGATCGTTAAACACAACTTCCTTAGCCCCGCGGGAAATACATTCCAATCCCAGCGCACCGCTGCCGCAAAATAAATCCAAAACGCGTGCTCCTCGCAAACGGAGTTCTAAAATCTGAAACAGCGATTCCTTTACCCTGTCGGGAGTAGGTCGGATCTCCTGTCCCTGAAATTGCGTCAGGATGCGCCCTCTGTGTTTTCCGGCAATAATTCTCATATCTCTTTTTTATTATACCCCTGCCTGCGTTTTTCTGTCAAGCCGTTCGGAAAAAAATCGAACGCCGTCCTCGGTGACAACGGCGTCAAGCGGAACGTCGGTCTGTTCGTGCGGCAGGGCCGCAACCGCTTGTCCGGAATAGCAAAGTCCCACGCGCAATACGTCCGGATGTGTCTGAAAGTATCTGTCGTAGTAGCCTCCGCCGTAACCCAGCCTGTACCCTTCGCCGTCCACCGCCAGCAAAGGTACCGCGGCAATCTGCACAGTCGTATCCTCACCGTAAACGGGTTCCGGAATCCCGAAACGGCTCATCGCCGTCTTGTCCGAAAACGGCACGGCAAGCATTTGATCTCTTACGATTTTCGGCACGCACACGCATGCGCCGCGCATTCGTAATCCCTCGATGACCGATCGGGTTTGCACTTCCGTGCGAAAGGCGCAATAAACAAAAAAGTTTCTCTCCTTTGAAAAAAAGGAAAGAAAATTCCGGCAGATGGCGCCGTCTTTCTCGTTCGATTGCAATAATGCGCGCCGCTGCGTAAACTCCTGCCTGAGCGCGCGCTTTTCTTCCGCGCTATTCAATGTATTTTTTTACCGCCTTTTTACCTGCGTTTACAAGCACTTCGTACTCCGTCGTATTCAACTGTTTGGCATATGACGAAATATCTTTTACCGCAATCCGCCGCGTTCCGTAATCTCCCCGCCCCGCGCGCACCGCCGCATCCATACAAAGTTTTCCGACCCCAACGCCGCCTGCGCGGAAAAATCCGTCCCCGTAACCGATCCGCAGCGTATGAACTTTTCCGTAGTGTTCTTTGATACGGTTATACCCCATGCCGCCGCCCGTAAATGTTCCGCCCTGCGCTACCGTCGCATATATTTTCATAGCGGGTTTGACAGCGCATCCGCACTCCTCGAACCCGTACGGCAAATAACCGTATAATCCGATTCCGATCCGCACGGCATCAAATAATTCTCCTCCTGCCAGCGTCCCGCCCGTCGCGGCGATATGCCGCACCGCGCCCGGAAATTCGTTTTGCACGACACTACAAATTTTTCCGAATAAAGTTTGCTGTCTGCGCCGCAGTCGCTCGTTTTCGGGCGAATAATAATGCGAATAAACACCCTCCACCTGAAACCCGTATTCTTTCGCCATACGGCAGGCATGAGCAACGCGGTCGGGTCGGAATCCGTAACGGTTCATGCCCGTGTTAAAAACAAGATGCGCGCGCATCGGCGGAAGCGACAGTTCTCGGCTGACCCGTGCAATCAGTTTCATTGCCGCAAGCGACGAAACGCTTGCAGTCAAACGATAAGCGGAAATCCGAACGACTTCTTCGGCGGAAAGCGGCGGAGTTAATACAAGAATATCTTTCCAGATTCCCGCCAAACGCAACGCCGCGCCCTCGTCCACGGTAGCCACGGCAAAGGAGTCTGCAACGTCTTCGAGATAACGCGCCACTTCTTCCGCGCCGTGTCCGTAAGCGTCGTCTTTTACCACCGCAATCAGCGGCTTCTCGGAAATGCTTTTAAACAATAAAGCATTGGCTCTGATGTTCTTTAACGAAATGACTGTAAGTACGTTTTGCATACTTCCATCGTATGCAAAACGCGTTTAATTTGCCCGTACCGTTATTCCGGTTTATAAATAAATCTGCGGCAATGTTCGCATTCGATCACGTTTCCGCCGTCGAGTTTCCCCTGCTGTGCGAGCGATAATCCCATACCGCAGACACATCCGCCGCCCGTAAGAGGCACCAACACGGGGAAGATGCGTTCCTTCCTCTTTTGCAGATATTTTTCCAACGTATCGGCAGGAATTTTCTTTCCGAGTTTTTCGAGTTTCTGACTGATTTCGCCCGCCTCGTCCGCGCGCGAACCCTTCACCTCCTTGAACTTCTCGCTGTATTCCTTGAATTGCTTCTGCATGGAAATGGTCTGTTCTTTTAATTTTTTATATTCTTCCGTCGCATTGTTGATATCCGTCAGCAAAGTATTCAGTTCGTTTTTCAATGCGCGGATCCGTTCCACCATTGCCTGCGCATTCTTTTTATAGAAAGAAATATCGCCGCCGCCTTCCAACATTTCGTCAAGTTCCGAATACTCGTCGATCGCTTTGGAACTCTCCTCGCAACGTTCGATCAAGCGGTCGCGCATTGCCTTGAATTCCACCGCGCGTTTATCCTGCGCTTCGAGTTTTTCCCTTGCGCTTTCCATAAACTTTTTGGCTTGCATATACTTTTTTCTCTCTTCGCTGCCTGCGATCTCCTGCTCGATTTTGCGCAGTTCGCCGTCTACTTTCTGATACTCCAACAATTCTTTTAATGCCAACATAATCTACTCCTTACAGAAAACGTTCGTCCGTAAACAATTCTGCGCAGACGTCCGCTTCCTTTAAAATTTTTTGAAATTTTTCATAAAAACGGGTGAAACCGTACTGCTCCGCCGCATAATGCGGCAGCAATATAACGTTCACGCCATTTTCCGCTAACTCTTTGATGCAATGATGTTTTCCGTCGGAAGAAACGAACGTATCCGCTCCGCTTTTTAGGGTAAACGCCACTGAATCCCCGTCCATTCCCGCGCCGCAAAAACTTGCGATTTTTTTTACCGTACCGCCGCCGTATGCGATCATTCTTTGGGTATGAAACCGCTGACTCACGGCATTCAAAAAGCGTTCAAACGCGCACGGCGTGATTGTCCCCGTCTTTCCGTAACCTCCGACGGCGAGCGGATGCATCACGCGCTCCGGTCTCCCGCCCGTCAGTCCTTCCGACAGGCAGTCGTCGATCCCGCCTTCCGCACAGTCTAAATTCAGATGGGCGGAAAGAACCGAAATTCCGTTTTTTGCACATTCTAAAATTTCTTTTCCCGCACCCTCTGCTTCCAACGAGGAAAGCGGATAAAAAATCGCAGGATGATGCGTTACAATGCAATTTGCGCCCGACGCTTTTGCCCGCGAAATCGCCGCCGCGCTCAAATCGAGCGAAAACAGCACGCGCTTGATCTCGTTTCCGCAGTCGAGTTGAATTCCGCTGTTGTCGTGCGCGCCGTATGTTTCGCAATACTCTTTCGAAAGCGCAAAGGGCGCGATCGAATCGGCGGCTTTATAAATCGTCTTCAAATACATCCGCTACCTCCTCGTAATATCTTAATCGTTCCGAAAGTTCCGCGCGGGAATTGGCGCTCATTTTATGGGAAAGCCGCGCGCGCAGTTTATCGCGCTCCGTGCGCACCATGTTTAAAAAATCATCCGACGGCGCTTTGAGATTCCCCCGTCCGAACGTCAATTCAAAATCGGTATAACGGTCTTGCCGACCGCCGCCGTCCGCATCGCCTGCAATCAGGTCGTAATATTTTCCGTCGTAAAAAGTAAAATCTTCCGAAATCGACGCCCCGCGCGAAAGCAAGAACGCCCTCACTTTCTCCGCATTTTTCATGGGCTGCAACACGAAGCGTTCAGGAAGCGGAGTTGTCGAAAGAATGTGAACGATCTCTTCGCCGCCCATTCCCGCAATCAATACGCAGTCGCAAGGTTCGTTTATTCCGCTCAATCCGTCCGCACAGACGGGAATGCAGGTCCCTTCTTCGATAAACCGAGACAATAATTTCTCGGCTTTTTGGAGACTTCCTTTGCTGATATCGGAAATATACGCCCTTTCGCACAACCCGTTTTTCAGCATATATTCCGTACAGTAACCGTGATCGCATCCAACGTCCGCAAAGACGCGCGCCTTCGGAAGATACGAACAGATGACCGAAATCCGCTTCGTCATCAATCGAGAAAATCTTTCAGTTTTTTACTGCGGCTGGGATGGCGAAGTTTCCGAAGGGCTTTTGCTTCGATCTGACGAATCCGCTCACGGGTCACGTTAAACTCTCTGCCCACTTCTTCAAGCGTACGGGGCTTCCCGTCGTCGATGCCGTAACGCAAACGCAACACTTTTTCTTCGCGCGGCGTAAGCGTATCCAAAACGCCGAGCAGTTGCTCTTTGAGCATGATAAATACAACCGAATCCCCCGGCGTCTGCGTCTTATCGTCCTCGATAAAGTCGCCGAGATGGGAATCCTCCTCCTCGCCGATGGGTGTTTCCAGCGAAACGGGATCCTGCGCGATTTTACGGATCTCGCGTACCTTGGCAACGTCCACGCCCATTGCCTCGGCAATTTCTTCGGGGGCGGGTTCTCTGCCCAGATCCTGCGTCAACATACGGGAAACACGCGTCAATTTATTGATCGTTTCCACCATATGAACGGGAATGCGAATGGTTCTCGCCTGATCGGCGATCGCACGGGTGATCGATTGACGGATCCACCACGTTGCATAAGTCGAAAATTTAAATCCCTTCTGATAATCGAACTTTTCCACTGCTTTCATCAATCCCAAATTGCCCTCTTGAATGAGATCTAAAAACAGCATGCCGCGCCCGACGTAACGTTTCGCAATGGAAACGACAAGACGAAGGTTTGCCTCGGAAAGCCGCTTTTTCGCTGCTTCGTCGCCCTCCTGCATTCTGCGTGCAAGTTCGATTTCTTCTTCGCCCGTCAAAAGAGGTACTTTGCCGATATCCTTCAAATACATCTTTACGGGATCATCCAAGCCGATGTCCGAAAGCGCCTGCTCGAACAGTTCTTTATCGCGCTCGTCCTCGTCCACGATCATAATGCCCATATCGGGCAGCGATTTATAAACGAGTTCGATCTGCGGCGGCGTCAACTGAAACCGCTCCAATGCGTCGCAAAGCGCGTTGGTTGAAATACTGCCCTGCATTTTTCTTGCGTCTGCGATGCTGCCGATCAATTCACTGAGTTGTTGTTCCGATACGCTCATATTCTTCCTCCGATGCGAATGTTTTTCATCTTCCTGGTATATTCGTCGATACGCGAGAGGATTTCTCTCTTCTCCTCCGCCGTCTGCGCCTGCGCCAATTTTTCCGTTTCAAAGGCTTTTTTATCCGCAAGCGTCTTTCGCCGCAACACGGCAACGCTGTCGTCAAAATACGATTTCCCTTGCTCGCCGTCAAGATTATCGCCGTAATCGAGATTGAGGATCTCGCACAATTCCGCCGAATCCGAACCGAGCAAATCAAAAATTCCGCTCGCGCGAAGCATTCCCGCTTCCCTGCCCTCGACAATATACCCTGCGATCGCGCAGTGTTCTTCGTCCGTAAATTCGATTTCGCGCAAATTGCAATCCAGCGAATAAGGCTTTGAAAGCAGGCACGCCGCCAGCACGAATCTCGCCGCCTTTTTTACAGCCCAAACGTTTTCTTCTCTTACGATTTCGGGCTTTACCGCTCCCGCCGCGGGCGCGTTCGGCAACGCGTCCAAATCGCGCAGCAGCGCGGACAGCGTCACGCCCGAAACTTCCGAAACTTTTTTGAGAAGTTCTTCCCGCTCGGTCGCGCTCTCCGCTTCCCGTACGATGGGCAGCGCTTCGCGGACAAAGTCCCGTTTTTCATCCGTTTTTTGCAGATCGTATTTTCGTTGAACGGAAAAGATCCTGTAATCGATGAGCGGCATCGCGTGTTCCAAACAATCCCGATACCCCTCTGCGCCGCGTTTACGGATCACGTCGTCGGGATCCAATCCGTCGGGCATGGGCACAACGCGCACTTTCAGTCCTTCCTGTTTGAAGATGTCAAGCCCGCGCAAATTGGCTTTCTGCCCTGCAAAATCGCCGTCGTAACTGATGAACACGTTTTCGGTATAACGCTTGCAAAGCCGCGCCTGCTCTTTGGTGAGAGAGGTTCCCATACTTGCCACGACGTTTTTAAATCCGGCCTCGTAAAGGGAGATCGCGTCCATATATCCCTCCACCATAATGACGGAAGAGAGTCCGCCCGCGCGTTTCTCTTTTTTTAAAAGATTGACGTTATATAAATTTTTACTCTTATTAAACAGCGCAGTCTCGCGCGTGTTCTTGTATTTGGCGCGGTCGCTCTTTTCCAACAGCCGTCCGCCGAAAGCGATCACTTCGTCCATGTGGTTGATGACGGGGATGATAAGCCGTCCGCCCAGCGAATCGAACATTCTTCCGTCATCCGTTTTCGCACAGACGCCGCTTTCCGTACACTCCTCCGCCGTATACCCCTGCGCCAATAGGTGAGAGGGAAGCGAATCGAAATCAAGCGACGCGCCGAGCCCGAACTTCTTCATCGTCGACGGCGAAAACCCCCTTTGGGCTAAATACGCAAGATGTTTCTCCGCGCGTCCCGAATACAGATTTTTCAGATAAAACCGCGCCGCATCTTTGCAAAGGCTTAACAATCTGTCGCGTTTTTTCTTTTTTTCGGCTGCCTCTTCGGCAGACCGATCATCGTAAGCGGGGACTTCCAATCCCGCGCGCGCCGCCAAGATCTGCACCGCCTGCGCGTAGTCGACGTTTTCGTATCCCTTCACGAATCCGATCACATCGCCCGATTCTCCGCATCCGAAACAATGATAGTACTTGTCCGCCGCGTTGATGTGAAAGGACGGCGTTTTTTCATGATGAAAAGGGCAGCAAGCCCAGTAATCGTAACCGCGCCGTTCCAACTTCAAATAGGAACCGATAACGTCTACCAGATCGTTTTTCTCTTTGAGTACGCGCAGAAACTCTGCGTATTCGGGACGGTAACTTTTCATACGCCCCCCTCCTGCGGTACAAATAATCGGTTGAATACGCCGATCGCATACTTGTCCGTCATCGAAGAGAGATAATCGCACACGGCGCGCGGCACGTCGGTCTCGGCTGTGTTGCGGTAAAGTTCGGGCAATTCTTCGGGACGGTCCGCAAAGTATGTATATAAGTTAGTGATCAGCCGCTCCGCACTTTCTTGTATGAGTTTGTTGGCGCGTTCGTATACGTGTTCGAACATAAAAGTCCGCAGCAGATCAAGCGCTTGTCCCGTTTTTTCAGACATACGGACGTAATCCTTGCCCTTTGATTCTTCGTAAATATCGAGGATCGCGGCGTTGATGCGCTCGGAAGTATCTCTGCCGAACACGCGGACCGCCTCTTCGGGAAGTTCTTCTTCTCTTAAAAATCCCGCGCGGATGGCGTCCTCGATATCGTGATTGATATAAGCGATGCGGTCGGCAAGCGACACTGCCGCGCCCTCCAACGTAGCGGGACTTCCGCTTTTCGTATGGTTGACAATCCCGTTGCGCACTTCAAACGTAAGATTGAGTCCTTTTCCGTCTTTTTCCAACACGTCCACAACGCGCAGACTTTGCTGATTATGGCGGAATCCGTGCGGCGAAAGCGCGTTCAGCACCCTCTCGCCGACGTGCCCGAACGGCGTATGTCCCAAATCGTGTCCCAACGCGATCGCTTCCGTTAAATCTTCATTGAGCGATAGACACCGCGCCAAGGAACGCGCAATTTGCGAAACGTCCAGCGTATGCGTCAGACGCGACATATAATGATCGCCGTCGGGCGCAAAAAAGACCTGCGTTTTATTCTTTAATCGCAAAAACGCTTTGGAATAGATAATGCGGTCTCTGTCGCGCTGAAAATCGGTGCGCATCGAACAGGCGCTTTCCTCATGCAACCGGCCTTTGCTCTCAACCGACTTTTTCGCATAAGGAGACAAAAACGCCCGTTCCTTTTCAAAGGTTATTTCCTTCATATTCTGTTATTTCGTCAAAAAAGAAAAAAACTCCTCTTTTTTAGGAGATTTTTTTATCAAAAGCGGTTATTTTTGATTTTAATTATGATATTTTCCCGTATTCCCGCAATACGCGCCGCGCAGAAATTTGAAAAAACTTTTACGGAAACGGTTTCTTTCTCATTTTTTCGAAAGATTCAGATATAGAATCCTCCGTTTACGCCGAGTACCTGCCCCGTCACGTATTTCGCGTTTGCAAAATACAGTACCGCTGCCGCAATCTCTTCCGCGCTTCCCATTCTTCCCAGCGGAATTTCCCGACCGAGAGCCGCTTTTTCTTCAATAGAAAGATGTGCGTTCATCTCGGTATCGACGACGCCGGGAGACACGCAATTTACGGTGATGCCGCTCGGCGCAAGTTCCTTGCTCACCGCTTTGGTAAAGGCAATCACCGCACCCTTGGATGCGGAATACACGCTTTCGCAACTTCCGCCCGTTTCTCCCCAGACCGAAGAAATATTTACGATCGCGCCGCCGTTTGCCAGCATTTTCTTTACCGCGTATTTGGTGCAAAGAAACGCACCCCCGATATTTACGTCCGTCACGCGGCGGAATTCGGCAAACGAAGTATCCTGCACTTGCGAGTAACAAGCAATGCCGGCATTGTTCACGAGCAGATCGAGCCGCTTCAATCGTTCAAACACGGCTTTCACCGCCTCCTCATTGGCAACGTCCGCACACACGAACTCGGCTTCGGGAACGGTTTCTTTCGCTTCCTCCAATCCTCTTCCGCCGCTGTACAGCGCAGTTACACAATAACCGTTTTGCACAAGCAATTTACAAACCGCAAGTCCGATCCCGCGCGTACCGCCCGTCACAAGCGCATATTTCATTTGTTTTCCTCCGCAAGCGCAAGAATTTCCCGTGCGATCCGATCGACCGATTTTTTATCCGTCATCACAGTATGATCCGCAACGCTTTCATATACGGGCATCCGCACGCCCATCAAGTCCCTCAGTCTCTGTGCTTTATCGCCGCCGTTCAGCAGAGGACGCGATCCGTCGTCGCGGATACGCGAAAGCAACGTGCCGAGAGAAGCGTTCAGAAAGACAATACTTCCGTTTGCTTTCAGCAATTCGCAGTTCTCCTCTTTCAGTACCAGTCCGCCGCCCGTCGAGATTACCAAACCGTCCTGACCCGAAAGTTCGCGCACGACTTCCGTTTCCAGTCCGCGAAAATATTCTTCGCCGTACCGTGCGAAAATGTGAGGAATATTTCCGTGCCGTTTTCGGATCAGGCAATCGGTATCCACCCACTTTCTGTTTGCGATTTTCGCGATTCTTCTGCCCACGCTCGATTTACCGACGCCCATCATGCCGCAAAGCACAATGTTCATAAACGGAAACTCTCCATTGCAAGCAAATAACTGTTTTTTCCGAAACCGAGAATTTCGCCTTTGCAAACTTCCGTCAAAACGGACTTTTTACGGAACTCTTCGCGCGCATGAACATTGCTCATATGCACTTCCACGACGGGGACTTTGACCGCGGCAATCGCGTCGCGCAATGCCAGCGAATAATGCGTATATGCTCCCGCATTCAGTACGATCCCGTCGTATTGCCCTTCCGCGCCGTGAATCTGCGAACACAACTCTCCTTCCGAATTGCTCTGGAAACAATCGATGCCGTATCCGTGTTGTTCGGCATACGCCTGCAACTGGGCGTTGATTTCTTCCAGCGTTTCTCCGCCGTATACGTCCTGTTCGCGCTTTCCCGTTAAATTGAGATTGACCCCGTTCAATATTAGAAGTTTCATCTGTCTTCCTCCCGATAAGTTTTCCATAACTCTTTCGCCTGCGCGGCGGAAGGCTCTTTCCCCAAATAAATACAGTCGCTCATATACGCCTGATAGAACAGCATGGCGGCTCCGTTCAACGTCTGTTTGCCGAGTATGCGCGCAAGCCGCAGAAATTCCGATTCTTCCGGCTCGTAAATCAAATCGATTGCCGTAGCGCACTTGGAAAGAAGTTCGTTTCCCACGGGCGATTTTCCGACCGTATCGTGCATACCGATCCCCGTACAGTTCACGATCACGTCAAAGGGCATGACCTCGATTGTATTGAGCGGCATAAACCCGCCCACTTCGCGTTTTACTGCTTGCAGTCGTGCAAACGATCGATCGTAAGCATAAACGCCCGCGCCCGATTCCGCGAGTTTTTTGATACAACACCTTCCCGCGCCGCCCGCGCCGAGAACCAGAACTTTCCGATCCGCCGTGCAGATATTCGCATTCGTAAGCATCAGCAAAAACCCAAAGCCGTCGGTATTAAATCCGAGCCGATCCTTTGCAAGCACGGTATTCACCGCGCCGAACGCGCGCGCGTCCCCCTTTAATTCTTTCAGAAAAGGTATGATTTCCGCTTTGAACGGAATGGTCACGTTAAATGCGTCGTACCGAGAAAACAGTTCCTCCGCGCGCCTCGCAAAACTTTCGGGCGCAATCGATACCTTGTCGTATTCACAACGTTCGCCCATCGCGTTTAAAATAAACGCATGCATGACGGGGCTTTGAGATTTGGAAACGTCCTTTCCGATTACTGCAAGTTTTAACATAAAGTATCCCCGATCCGTTTCAGTTCTCTCTTATATTGCGCAAAGGGAAGTTCGAGCAATTCGCACGTTCCTTTCGCAACGGGTACGGCAAGCACGATTTTGTCGGTCGCCGAATTCTTCTTATCGAGTCGAGCCAACTGCGCCGCTTCCGCAGCATTGCTCTCAGGCACTGTTCCAAGCGCTTTCACCGCCAAATTCCGCAAAACGCGCAGATAGGCCTCGTCGCATTTCAGGTGTTTTTTCGCAATTTCGATTTCGTAAAGTAACCCGAGAAGCACGTATTCCCCGTGCGAAAGCATTCCGCCCGTCAATTCGAGCGCATGCCCCGTGGTATGCCCTACGTTCAAAAACTTCCTTAGTCCCGTTTCCCGAGGGTCTCTTTGCACAACGTCCGCTTTGATCGCAAGATTATCGGGTACGATTTCCGCCAGAAAGTCCAAATCAAACAATTTCGCGCGGTTTGCGACCAGCCTGTCGAACAGCGTGCCGTTTAATGCGGAATGTTTTACAATCTCACCTATGCCGCAGCGGATTTCACGCGCGGGAAGCGTAGTCAGAAATTCACAATCCACGACCACGCGGGAGGGCTGTTTGAACGCGCCCACCAGATTCTTCACGCCCTCAAAGTCCACGGCGGTTTTGCCGCCGACAGAAGAGTCGACCTGCGCAAGCAACGTGGTAGGCACCTGCACGCAATCGATCCCGCGCATATAGAGCGCGCTTGCAAGTCCGCCGATATCTCCTACGACTCCGCCGCCCACACAAACGAGCGTATCGTTTCTGTGCAAGCCCGCCTGCGTCATCTCTTTTAAAAGCGCAAATAATGTTTGCGGCGTTTTAAATTCCTCGCCCGCGTCCATCGAAAAAATTCGCGTGCGCGGAAACTTTTTTCTGATCTTTTTTTCATAGAGCGCAAGCACGTTCGTATCGGTAAAAACAAACGAACAGGGAATTTCCTGTTGTTCGAACGCGCCTTTTTCGCAGAAAATCGTACATTTTTCCGCAGGAAATTCCGTCCGGATCTCAAAGGTTCTCATTGAGGGAGCCTCCCGTAACGCTCGACGGCTTCCCTCATATGATCGCCGCCCAACCGCTCGGAAACGACCGCCGCAAGTTCGCTTGCGATCACGCTTTCAAGGATCACTTCCAAAGCAAGCACAGCAGTCACGTCGCTGCGTTCGGCAGCCGCACGCGCGTCTTCTCCCGTTTCGATGTCCACCGTGTGCAATCCGCGCATGAGCGTGGGAATGGGTTTCATCGCCGCGCGGAATACAAGTTCCTCTCCGTTACTCATGCCGCCCTCGATGCCGCCTGCACGGTTGGTCTTTCGCGTATACGCGCCGTTTGCCGCATAAATTTCGTCGTGCACTTCGCTTCCGCGCCGCTCTGCCGCGCCGAATCCCAGTCCGACTTCTACGCCTTTTACCGCCTGCACACTCATCATTGCGCCGCAAATGCGCGCGTCCAGTTTTTCCGCATAGGTCATAGGACTTCCGAATCCGCTCTTTAACCCTTTCACGCGCAATTCCACCACGCCGCCGCAAGTATCGCCCTCCGCCCTCACGCGATCGATGAGCGCCACCGCTTCGTCCTGCAACGACCGATCCATCATAAACAGTTCGGGTAAACGGCAAGCGGCAATCGTTTCGAACGGATATTCCGCAGGATCTTTCACCGAAAGCACCGAGCGCACATAGCCCGTAATTTCAATCCCAAACGCCTTCAAATACTGACGGCAAATCGCTCCCGCCGCCGTCCGCACCGCCGTCTCCCGCGCAGAAGCGCGTTCCAGCACGTTGCGCGCGTCCGACGTATCGAACTTTTTCACGCCCGACAAATCGGCGTGACCGGGGCGCACTTTGGTCAGTTTTTTGGCGGAAACGTCGCATCCCTCCGGCGCCATATACTGCGCCCAATTCTCATAATCGTGATTATAAACGGCAAGCGCAACGGGACTGCCAAGCGTTACACGGTTGCGTACTCCGCTCAAAATTTCCGCTCTGTCCCGCTCGATTTTCTGTCTTCCGCCTCTGCCGTAACCGCTTTGCCGCAGAGCAAGGTACGCGTCGACCTCTTCCATATCCAGCGTCAAACCCGAAGGCAGTCCTTCGATCACGGCAATCAGCGCTTTTCCGTGCGATTCTCCGGCAGTGGTAATTTTCATATGTTTTCTCCAAAATTTTGATTAAGCCGATATGAAATAATTTCCGTCACGGATCCGAACGACAATACTGCCCAGTTCGTCCGTACGGTAAATTTCCGCGCCCGCCTCGGACAGACGTGCGATTGCCCCTTGGGAGGGATGGGAATATGTATTTCCCTTTCCGCAAGTCACCACCGCAGCCGACGGACGGAGCAAAGAAAGCCAGCCGCTGCCAGAAGACGAATCGGAGCCGTGATGGGACACCTTTAGAATATCTGTTTCTTCCAGCCTTACGCGGGATTCGCCGCAGTCAAAAATTCCTTCCATGAGCGCATACTCCGAAAGCAGTTTCTCTTCGCGCGCCGAAGAAATATCCGCACCCAGTAAAAAATTCACGCCGCCGCAATGTACAAATAATACGGCGGATCGATCATTCCCGTCCGTTCCTGCCGACGAATCGGGAGAAATGCAGGCTGCATACGATCCTGCACCGAACGGGATAACAACGTAGCGCATAAGCGTTTTTACCTCGCAGCCGCTTTCGTTCACCGCCGATAAAAACTGTTGATATTCTCCTGTTTCGGAAGACAGCGGCGGAAGATATACGCCGTCTGCGCCGAACGTGCGGATCAGTTGCGCAAAACCGCCGAAATGATCGAGATCCGCGTGCGTTGCGATCATCGTATAAGAGCGCGCGTTTAACCCTTTGAGATAACGGATCAAACGGTTTTCGGTTTCAAACGAACCCTCGCCTGCGTCGACTATGATCACGCCGTCCGATGATTCGATAACGGTACAGTCACCCTCTCCCACGTCTAAAAAATGCACGCGCATTTCCCCTTCCGCAAGCGGCGGAATTTTTATCGCCGGCAAAAGCGTTTTCAGCGGCAAATAGTATTCTAACAGCGCAAGCGTCAGCAACAAGACGGTACAAACCGCAGCCAAAACAATCTTTTTGACGGTTGCCGTCTTTTTAAAACTTGTCCGAGTTAACTCTTTCAATCTTTCTTTCTCTTAAAATCCTTGATCGCGTTCTTCACGTCCTGCATTTTGGCTTTGGCTTCCTGATAGCCGATTTCCATCATCGCGTCCATTGCGGCGGGAGAAACGTCGGTAGCACGGTAGTCGTAAAGGTAAGGTTTCAGCATCACGTCCGCCTGGTCGTATCCGCGCGATTTGGCGTTTTCAAGCGTTTTAACGGGTACGAACGCATTGATGGCAGATCCTACAAGGCGGCTCAGTTTTCCCTTTTCTTCATCCGGACGGACGTATGCCGACAAGTCTGCCGCTACTACGATATCCGCACCCATTCCCCTGCAAACGTCGGCAGGAATTGCATTGGTGTACGCGCCGTCGTAAAGCCGCTTCCCGTCGATTTCCACCGCTCTGAAAAAAGGCGGTATGGCGGCGGAAGCGGTCAGCGCACGCGCGATACTTCCCTCTTTCAACAGCACGCCTTCGTTGGTCGCGCCGTCCGTCGCCCAAGCCGCAAAGGGTTTTTTGAGCGAAGAAAACTCCCCTTCCAAATAATGCGAAAGAAATTCCTCCGCAAATCCCAAATCGGCAAACGGACGAAGATTGGACGAAAATTCTTTTCGGTTCAAACTCTCGATGATTCCGAACATGTCTGCGGAAGTATAACCCTTTGCATACAATGCGCCGACGATCGCGCCGATAGACGTTCCCGTTACGATCTGAAAAGAGATCCCCTCTTCCTCAAACGCCTTTAACGCACCGATATGCGCAAGTCCCTTCGCGCCGCCGCTGCCGAGCGCCAGCCCCAGCGCAATCGGTCTCTTTTTTGAAAATGCCGACTTGATACGGCCAAACAATCCCATATAATCCCCCCGATCCCCGTAAACAAAAGGTTCCCCGCAACTCGGGCAAACCCGAACCTTATTTGCAGAAAACGTCTGCAAAGAAGTACAATGATATTTTACACGTTTTTGGAAAAAATGTAAACCGTATTTCCGAATTTTCCCAACTATATCGACTTTCTACCGCAAAGCAATCGGCGTTCCAGCCAATGCGCAACCCCGTCTTCGGTATTTGCCGCAATCACTTCGTCCGCTATCTTTTTCAGCGAAGTCGCGGCGTTTCCCACTGCGTACCGTTCGTCCGCTAAGGAAAATAAAATCTCGTCGTTCAATCCGTCGCCGAAACAGACCAGCCGATCGCAGCCGAGCATTTCTTTCAGTTTTTGGGCGGCGGCGGCTTTGCTCGCCTCTTTCGAAAGCACTTCCAGCCAGTATTCGCCCGAATAGATGTCGCGCGAATAGAAACAGCGATACTTGTCCGTCAACGCCTCTTTTACCCGTTCGAGCCGCACAGGATCGTCGATACAAGAAAAATAAAACACGTCGCCGTCCAATGCCTGCGCATCGTCACCGATTACCCGCGCACGGCGGAGCAAATCTTTTTCCCCGATCCTCGTCTGTAAAAAATCGTTTTGCGCTTTGCTGTTTCCGTTTTTAAAATAAGAAAAGCGATTGCGTGAATCAATCACGGAATAAACGATCGGGCGCAGTCCGTTGCGGATAAATGCGGCATAAATTTCCGCCGCCTCGCTTCGGTTTAACACGTTACAATGTAAAAATTGACCGCTTGCGCCGTCTACGATAAACGCGCCGTTATGCACGATGACGGGATTGGAAACGCGACACTCTTTCATGATTTCGCCTGCAGTCGCAAACGAGCGCGCCGTTGCGTACGAAAACACGACGCCCCGCTCGGCAAGTCGGTTGAGAACGGACACCGTGTAATCGCTTACGCGTTCATCGGGTCGAAGCAGCGTCCCGTCCAAATCGCTCAGATATAAGGTTTTCATCAGAGTTCCAACGACATGCCGTCGTACGCCGCGATCACTCCGTACAGCCGTTCCGCACGTTTCGTACTCTTTTTCGAAGGCGCGGAATTATGAGAAAAATGTGTGATCACTTTTCGGGTATGACGGTCCGCAAGACCGATCTCTTGCAGTTGTTCCAACACGCGCAGATTCCCGCTCAATCCCATATGCCGCGTGCTTTCTTCCGCATCGTTCCACAAAAAAGTACAGTCGAACGTAACAAGATCCAACGGATTTCCGCCGAGTTCCGCCAAAAATGCAAAGTCTTCTTCGGGCAATATTCCCGTATCGGTCAGATGCAAGATCCGTTTTCCGTCCTTTTCGATCAGAAATACAAAGGGGTCTTTCGAGGAATGGCGAGCGCGCAGCGGATAAACACAGTATCCGCCGAATTCAACTTTTTCAAACGCACGAAGGACATGAAAACGAATATTTTCCGCAACGCAATCTCTCAATTCCCTTTTCGTGCACTCGGAAAATATTTCTCCCGTTTCTTCATTCCCGTAAATATCAAGCGAAGGCGATCCCATTCCCCGCGCGTATTTATAGCCGCGCAGAATAAAATCGTGCGCATAAAAATGATCCATGTGCGAATGCGTCACGATGAGATATTTGACCGCGGACAAATCCGCGCCCAGAACGCCGCCGTGATAAAACGCATCCGGCGGAAAATCGATCGACAACTCTCCGTCGACAATGACCTGCGCGCGCGAACGCACTTCCTTTCCGCCGCGTTTTTTTACGCTTTTACAGTATTCGCAATTACAGAACAGCGCGGGAATCCCTTCCGCCGCGCCCGTACCCAGATAGGTAACTTTCATATTAACACTTTTTGAAAACGCATAATGATGATGCGTATTAAACTCCGGAATAAATTGACAGCCCGCTCCGATCTCGGAAACGGGCCGATTGAAACCGCTGTTTCAAACTGTCGATTAAACTCTGCTCATATATTCGCCCGTACGCGTGTCGATACGGATGGTATCGCCCTCGTTGACGAACATCGGAACCTGGAAGGTCGCGCCCGTTTCCACTTTCGCCGCCTTCGTCACGTTCGTTGCAGTATTGCCTTTTACGCCCGGTTCCGCTTCCACGACCTTCAATTCCACAAAGTTTTCGGGCTCTACCGAGAACGCGTTATCGTAAAGGAATTTCACGGTAACGGTGTCGTTTTCGCGGATATAACGAAGCGCATCTTCAACTTGGGAATGATTTAAAGGCGTAAGATTGAACTCCTCGTCCATAAAGTAATAGAACTCGCCGTCCGTATACGAATAGGTCATTTTTTTGGTTTCGACCTGCGCCGTTTCCAATTTTGCGGTAGGGTTGAACGTCTCGTCGGAAAGAACCTGTCCCGTTACCACGTTTTTGAGCGTCGTACGGACAAACGCCGCGCCCTTACCGGGTTTTACGTGCTGGAACTCGGTCACGGTATAAACGCCGCTCTTATATTCGAACGTAGTACCCTTTCTGATGTCGCCTGCCATAATTTGTGCCATAATATAGTTCTCCTTAAAAAATTACAAAATTAAGAGATTTCTCTCTGTTTTTTTCATAAAAGATTTCACTTTCCCGCCTGAAAGGAATACGCTGTCTTCGATACGAATCCCGATTTCTCCCGCAAGATATACCCCGGGTTCGTCGGAAAAGACCATGCCGTCTTTCAGCACTTCTTCGCTTTTCGGGGCAAGGAAGGGATATTCATGGATCTGTAATCCGATGCCGTGACCCAGCGAATGCGTAAAATATTTGTCAAGTCCGCTGCGGCGAAGATATCCTCTTGCAATTTCGTCCGCTTCGCGGCCCGTCATACCCGCCGCAATGTTTTCCTTGACTAATTCATGCGCGGCAAGAACTTCGCCGTAAATTTTTTTGAATTCGCCGTGCTTGCCGTCGTCTCCGAACAAAAACGTACGCGTACAGTCCGAACAGTAGCCTTCGTATTTACAACCAAAATCGATAAGAACGGCATCACCGAATTTTAACCGATCGCATCCCGTTTCGTGATGCGGAACGCTGCCGTTCGCACCGAACGCGACGATCGTATCGAACGATACTCCCGAAGCGCCGAAGCAGCGCATTTTATATTCGAGCAAAGCCGCGACTTCGCTCTCCGTCATGCCCTCTTTCAGTTCAGACAGCAACGCAAGAAACGCGTCCTCTGCAATTCCGCATGCTTTTCCGATCAGTTCGATCTCTTCGGAATTTTTGATTTCCATGGAAGACCGCAACGCGGGCATGCAATCGACGAGCGTATAACCGTCCTTTTTCAGCGATTCCGCACGCGACAGATTGATAAACGGATACGGCACGCCCACGGTTTTTGCGCCGTTTAACAGTTCTTGCGCCTGTTTGTAAACGCCTTCGATAAGACGGATACCGCGGTTTTTCAACGACTTTTCCGCCGCCTCGAAATATCTCGAATCAACCACAAGCGTGCATTGATTGCCGTCAATCACCGCATATCCGTCCGTGGAATAAAAATCGGTCAGATAACGGCGGATAAAATCCTGTTCGATCAAAAGTACGTCCGCGCCTGCTTGTGTATAAATTTTGCGCAACTTTTCCATAGGCTGTCCATATTATACCAAATACGGCGTATCAAGTCAATGATTTTTTCTGAAATTTTTGACTGCGCCGCCTCGCAAAAGAAAAGCAGCCCGCGCAAAGCGCAGGCTGCTTTCGATTGATTTTATTGTAGAAGAATTAAATTTTTTCTACCGTAAATTCCGCCGTACCGGAATAGGAATAAACCGAAACGTAATACGTTCCCGCGGTAAGCATCGCTTTCTCTCCTGCATCCCACAGAATCACGTAAGCGTCTTCCGCAGTACCGTCCTGAAGCGTAAGTCCGCTGCCGTCATAACTGGTGATCGTGTACATTCCGTCCTCCTCGATTTCGATGATACAGAACGTAGGATTCCACATGTCGTCACTCACGTTCTCAACAAGTTTTACAGTCGTTCCTACGGCAATTTTCCAAGGATCGCGCGCGGTACCCTGACCGCCCGTAACGCCCTCGTTTCCGACAACTTCGACTACTCCGAAGACGACCTTCACGGTAACGTCGATCGCCGTAGCGGAAGATACGGTAACCGTTGCCAATCCGTTCGCATCGGTCGTCAGAACCAGCATGCCGCTTCCGTTGTTGGTTTCACTGCCCGAAGAAAGCGTGACGTCCTCGCTCGGGACAAACGAGTATTGCTCGTTTTCTACCCCGTAGAATTTGAATTCAACGGACGCGCCCGCGCCGAGCGAAATGTCGTTATCGAACTCGGTAACAAGCATTGCGGCCTTTACTGATATACTGCAATTTGCAACAATGTTACGATCGGCATCCATGACGGAAACGGTCGCATTGCCCGCCGCAACCCCCGTAACGACTCCGTTTGTATCTACGGTGACTACCGACTGATCGGAAGAAACGCAGGTATATCCGTTCAAAGCGCCGCTGACTAAGACCGAAACAGAAGTTCCGGCATAGAGAGATACCGCATTTTTGACCGAAAGTGTTTCGCTGACTTTTACGGCAACTAATTCTACGCTGTAATTCCAAGTTCCGGTCATCATCGTGTAAACCGTCAGCACGTCACCCGCCTTCAAATCAAGTTCCACTTCGTTTTCGATCGCTCCCATCCAATCCATTTCATATGCGGTTTCCTCATCGTTCACGGAAATCTTATACGCCATGATCGTAGGATCCATGGTAACGCGATACACACCGTCGGTGCTGATGTTCAAAGGCGTTTTTTCGGGAATATTTTCAAACGTCTCTTCGTTATACTCCGTCGTTGTAACGTGATCACCGAGAACGGTATCTTTCTGCTGAACTGCAGAAGTCAACAATACGTCGTAAGAGATGTTGAAATCGGTATCCTTATAAGTCAGGTAAACGTTGTAATCCTGCGAAATACGGAACCCGAAATTGAAATCGGCATGGCCGCCCGTTGCATTCGTAACGGTGATAACGCCGTTTTCGTAAGTGTAATCGGCAGTCGTCGTACTTCCCTTGATCACAATGGATACTTCGCCGTTGTCGAACGTGACCTGCACGTTCTCTTTTTCGTTTTTGAAGACTCCGTTCAACACGTTGTTCATGTTGGGAGCAGAAATGACGTGAACAAGGAAAGAAGATTTCTTCGTTTCATTCGCGCTCGAAATCAACGTGATGGTATAGTTGCCTGCCTCGCTGTTTTCGAATACGCTGCACAAAGTGCCTGTGATATACTCGGTCTCGAGTGTAACGTTTTTGCCGTTGATCTGCACGGTGTAATCCGCGTTTTCGTATGCGGGGTTTCCAACCATGCTCGTGAAATAAAGTTTCTGACCGACGTATACGTTAAATTCTGTCGCAGAACTGAATACGCCGCTCTCGGTTGCCTCGTTGTACTGGTAAACCGCCGTACCGAAGGTTTGAGGAATTTTAGCGGGAATTTCCATTTCCAATACATTTTCGGTGTTCGCCGTTTTAATCACCAACGTGAAGTTGCCTGCAACGTAAGGTTTTATCGTCAGAATACTGTCTTTGTTATTGAAAGACACAACCACATGTCCGTCTCTACCGTCGGTATAAGAATCCGAAAGAAGTTCTTCCTCTCCGTCCGGCGCGCGCAGATAACATTTCACAATGTCGAAATTGAAGTTCGTCGTAACCGGCAAAACATCTTCGAATCGGATATAAAACGACTGCGTGGGTTCCAGAGAAATCTTTTTCTCGATTAAGTTTCTTTCAGTAACCGTATTATCCCAATTGACGTAGACCTCTCTCAACGAAAAAGACTTTGCCTGCATGTTTTTCAGTTGATATTTTTCGGGAAGCACCGGCGCGCTCTCGCCTTCTGCAAGTTCGGTCTTTTGCGATACCGAGAAAGACTGACGGTACATCCAGTAATCTTCCTGACCTTCGATCACCGCAAGATCTTCGTAAATATAAGTCGGTTTACCGTTTTCGTCGTATACGATATCGTCTCCGTCTTTCACGGGGGTGATGGTCCCCTTCACCAATCCAGAAGTTTCTCCGGCGCCGATATCCGACCAATAAGGATACGATTTGCAATCGAACTGGGCGGAAGTGACGACGAAATCCTCGTTCAACGAAAAGGAAACGTTGATGACGTGGAACCCGTCGGCATATTCGTTAAAGCCGAACGTATAAACCGTTTCGCCCTCATTCGATGTCATTTCCTGCTTGAAACTGTTAAAAGGATTGTTTTCGCTGGCGTAAGTATAAAGATAATCGATAAACGGTCCTACGCCGAATTTCTGCGCATCTCCGAAATACACGAACTTAAAGCCGAATCCGTCGAACAGATTTTCGTTTTTCAGCGCCGCTTCGTCGCGGACGATTTCGGTCACTTCAATGGGATTCCATTCCTCGTCAAATTCCGAAACGGCTCTTTCGAGCACGGCGTGCAGATTCCCTTCCGCATCTTTCAGATAAAAACCTTCGGTCTTTTCCGCGCCGTTTTTGATATGAACGTAATTTTCGCCGTATTCATACAAACTTTCTGTGCTGGAAACGTTTTCGCACATGTCCACACCGAAACGCTCGGAAAGTTCTTCGTTCTTCACAAAATCTTCTCCGTCAAGCCCTTCTACTTTTGCTCTGCGGATGACCGAATTTGCGTCGATCGTCGTTTTGACCGGTTCGCGGTTGGTCAGTAATGCCGCGGCAACCGCATCCTCCATATCGAATACGGAAACGGCTTCAAACGTAATATTGCCGTTTGCGTTTTCCAATACATAGGTTTTCCTTCCTGCGGTATCACTGACAGACCGATATCCCGTGCCGGCTTCCGTCAAAACGGGAAGCGTAGCGGTAATGTCGTGTTCGTGCGCAGCGTCGTTCGCACAGTATTTGGATGCGGAACCCGCTTCTTTTTGGGTAGGAAGTTTGTTAATGACCCATTCCCCGTACGCATGGGTGTGCTTGTCGCCGTCATCGTCGTTCCCGCCGCAGGCGACAAAGGAAAGACACATTGTTGCGCTTACAGCAAGCGCTGCGGCAGACGCCAGCATCTTTTTCAGTTTCATATTGCTGCTCCTTCGAAAAAATTTCACAAATTTCTTTGTTCCGAAGAGGGCTTCCCGTAACTTTCCAGGTGATTCCCAACCCAAACCGAATAAAAAGAATAAAATACGAATATTTTCGTATAATTTGTGTGTTTATGTAATTATATCATATAATTTATGCAAAAGCAAATACTTCCGGGAAAATTTTTTGATTAAAAGTTAACAATTTTTTATGGGAGCGAAAAGCAAAACAAATATCTCCGCTTCCATTTCGCGTTTTACTGCGTAAAAATATAAAAGACGTCGGGACCCTCGCCCGACGTCTTTCCTTTCAATGTTCATACTTTATAATAGCCGCAGGCAAACAGCCATTGATTGGAATCGCTCGAATCGATGCCGTTCAACTCTCCCCAGCCGTATCCGTCGAAAAAGTAGTAATTCGCAACACTGAAATCGTACAGGAAATTTTTGATTTCATCGTTCACTGCATATACGCCGTCACTGTTCACGCAATCGAAATAAGACACCTTCCCGATTGCCTCGAGTTTTGCCATCACATCGGGAGATATATATGCCTCTCCCCCCATCTTCTGTACGTAATTCTGATAACCGCCGATAAAATAAGTGTAATCTTTCCCTTGATCGTTGACTCTCAGCCGAAGATTCACGCTGGCTCCGCTCTCCGCATCTACGCCCAAAAAATGGACTAACCGATTGGTCTGGGTCAGTTTTGCATATAGCATATATTCCTTGCCGTCTTCATCCTGATAGCGGTAATAACCGTCTTCGCCCTTCTTTACACGGGAACCGTCGAGGACGGTCCGTCCGCCCGAAGTTTTGCCGACGTAGGTAAAAGTCCCGTTTATTTCCGGCGTTTTTTTCAGCCGACCCGATTCGTCGTAAAAGTTTTCCTGCGGTACGATGAGATCGTACACTTGCTGAATCTGTTCGATATTTCCTTTTCGTACAATTTTAAAATCGACGTTTACGGGAAAGCCGACGCGGCTGTCGCCTTTTATCACAAAGATGCAAGCGCTGCTGCCGCTCCCGATTTGCGTTTCATATTTAAAATTTTTGGTATAAATCGAACTTTCTCCGCCCGTATTCACGCTTTGTTCCGGTTTTTGAGACCACCAAAAGGAACCGCCCGAATAAACGTCCATGCGCGGGTTGATCTCGTTGAGAGCAATATCGTTGATAGATTCGAACTCGTAAATTCCGCCTTCGCCTCCGGGAGAAAAACAAAAATAAACTTGTTGTCCTGCTTGATTCAATGTGACGCGGTATGCGCCCGTTTTGGAGATTTTGATCACGCGTCCGGCATCGAATCCCGTGCCCTTGCCGCTGTAACGCGTTAGCGGAAATAATTCGATCGTAACGTCTTTGCTGTCGCTGTTTACCGTATAAATATTGGGATCGTAGGTGAAACCCGAAGGCACGGCGGTGAGCCGCACCGTATAGTATCCGTCCAGTCCCGTTCGCGAAGCCACGCCTTTATCGTTGAACATCACCGGTTCCGTCTGGGTAAAGCCGTCGAGCGTCGTCCATACCGCGCCCATTTCGATCTCGGGAACGTACGGCTTGCCCTCGCACTCCAAACGAACGGTAAACGCGCCGACCTCCGGTTTTTGGTCCCCGTCGTCATCGTTTCCGCCGTTGTTTCCCGAATCGGGCGCAACGCTTTTGCAACCCGCCGCCAGCGCGATCAAAAGCACGCAAAAGAGAACGGCAAATAATTTTTTCATTGCATTTTTCATTTCTTCCGCCCCGCTCGTCCGAACAGACTTACAATATCGCTCCACTTTAACTTTCTCACGATCACGTCGATCACGTAAAGCACAACGCACGCGATGAGTAAATAAAGTTGCAAATGAATATTGTATTCGATAATATCATCCTCTCCATTGACGATCGAAACGACTCCGTCCGTCACGATCGGTCGGTCGCAGCCTAACGACGTCAGCGAAGATACGTCGTAAATTTCAAACGCATTATATTCGGGTTCGTATGCAAGCCGATAGTCCATCGTAGCCGTATACGTTCCCGTCTGATCCTGAAAAGTAACCGTGAACCGATAACTTCCGAGATCCGAAAGATCGTAACTGCAATAAAAATATGACGATTCCGCATCGAAATGATAGACGAAATCTTCCGTCGTCTGTTCTCCCGACGGCAGGATCACCGATAACTGCATTTGCGCGGATAAACTTTCCGTCAGATTTACGGGCGTCAGTTCCAGCCGTACGCTCTTGCCCGCTTCCTTTGCCGAAAGCAAAAACGGATAATCGGACTTTTCCGCGGGGAGCGCGGACGATACCACGTTCCCGAAAAAGACGGCGTTCAACCCCGAAGACGTGTGATCGGTCGGTACTTTCAATCCCGAAAGCGCGCCTGAATAACTCGACACTCTGCCGTTGCCGTGCATCCAATAAGCATAAAGCGGAACTTCCACGGTCGAACCCTGTACTTCGCGCAATACGGAAAGTACTGTCGTGGCGTTCGTCTTTCGTTTTCCGATGACGTAATCGGTCACAAACGAATCGGTCATATCCACTTTTTCAAGATGTTGACCGTCTCCGTAAATCACGTTGTCAAGCGGTTTATTGAGTTCGACGAATGCGGGACGGCCCTTGACGACCGATTCGTCCTCGTCCTTCTCGTCGTTTTTCGCAAAATAAAGATCGCCGGCAAGGAACTCCTCGGAAGGCATTGCAAAATATTCTCCGCCCCCGAAATTCTTCCCGAGTTCTTTGAGCCATTTCTGTTCTTCCGCGGAATAACCGCCGCCCACATGCAATACGGAAGTGTAAATTTCGCTTGCACGCATCGAAGATACAATGGAATTGCACTTCTGCATATCCGACTGTCCGTCCGTCAAACCTTTATACGTCAGACCGTCGGTAATCAGCATCGCGCGTTTATCCGAAAAATTCTGATTGCGGACGGTCTCGAATGCTTTTGTCAAACCCAAACTCGTCAACGTTCCCTGTGCAAAGCCCGCGTTCCGCACGGCGTTTGTCGCCGCGCTCTTATCGCCCACAACGGTGGGTTTGAGCAGTACTTCCACGTCCCCCGAAAAACCGATAATACAGACGTAATCTTTGCTGTCCATTGCTTCGATCAGTTTGATCGCCGCCTGACGCGCAACGATCATGCGCGACCAATACTGCATGCTGTGCGAAATATCCATCACAATGGTATACAGTTTGGGATTGTCGTTAGTCTTTCCGTAATTGATGGGCAATATTTGATTCAGATCGTTCAGTTCGCCGTCTTTTTTACTGTGGATACCCAAATCTCCGAACGTAACCAAATTTTTCCCCAAAGTATAGACCGTGCGTTCAAGATTATAAAGGAACATCTCGTAATTTTCGAGTTGCGTCACGTCTACGTTGGAAAGCACGATTTCGTCGTATCGGCACAATTCTCCGATCGAAAAGGGAACGTTTCGGTTATTGACGTAACTGTCTATGGAAACAGAATCTCCGTAATACTTGGAAATCTCCTCCCGATCCGCTTCGCTGGAAGTAATCAGCAGCACGTTCAGATCATCGGATACCGTCTGCGTAAACGCATAGCGGTTATTCCGATCGCTTTCGTCGCCTTCCGCTTTCAGCACAACTTCGTAGTCGAAAGATCCGACGGATGAAGTATCCAGTTCAAATGAAAGCGTATTCGATCCGATCGAAAAGCGTTCGGTTTTTTCCGCAAAACGTTCTCCGCCCTTAAAAAGCGTAACCGTTCCGCGCGTCACAAAACTGCTTTCGATGGTAACGCTTAAAGTTTCACTTCTGTCGAGATACGCGTTGCGCGTATATTTTGCGTCCGAAATTTGAATTTCATTCGTGCCGTCTTTCAGCGAATCGTCTAAAAATACGGGATAGATATGAATGTTCTGTGCCTGAAGATTCGCAACCGTGCTTTTCAATCCGTCCGCATCCCTTTCAAACGACTGTTTTCCGTCCGTGATCAATACGATATGTTTCGTCACGTTGTTTTTAAAGAGCGTTCCCGTATATTCCAACGCCTGTCTCAGATTTGTTTCCGTATCATTTACTTCCGCCCGTTTTACGCTTTTGATACGGCCGCCCAACGGCGTTAAAATCTGATGATCTTTTCCGAAGCAGACAATCCCCAACTTCGTATTCCGCGGCGTTTCGATTTCGGAAATGAGTTCATCGATGCGATCGAGATTTTTTTCCGCCGAATAAGAAACGTCCGCCACGACGTATACGTCCGTTTCGGTCATGACTGCGTTGATCTGCGTTCCTGCCGCCGCAAAGGCGACAAATACCGCCATCAGCGTATGGAGCGTCACAGACGCAATATTGTGTCCGTTTACGTTATCCTTTCTTACCGCCAGCGCAAAAGGCACCGCCACAAGCAGCAATAGCGGGATCAATAAGAATAACAGATAGACGTTATCGAAGTTGATACTGCTCATAGCAATACACCACCCAGTCTGCCGCCATCAGTAACGCCAGTACAATTACTAAAATCCAAAGATGATCGAACGTTCCGTCCCGTTTTTCGTTACCCGCCGTTCCGAGCAGACTGAACGACTGCGCCGTCGACGCAGGATCCCGCTCCTCCTCGGGCAGAGCGCTGAACACGTTGTAAGTCCGTTCGCTGCCGTCTTTCATTCTTAACGTTAAAGTATACGTTCCGACTTCGGAAAGCACCGTTTCGCAAACGGCGGAACCCGCGTCGAGGTATGCCGTTTTCTTTGTCACGGGCGATACGATACTCGCGCTGGCGCAATTCGCCAGCAAATTGATCGTCAGCGTATCTCCGGCATAACAGGAGACGTTTTCGATCACCGTGGGGAACATAAAATTCAAAAGATTGCGCGCAAGCGTCATATAATCGGCAAGCACCGAAAAATTGGAACTGTGCAGATCGAATGCAAACACGACTTCTCGGTTGCCGTAATTGTTGCTCCCCGTGAACACGACGGGCATCCCGTCGCAAGTGAGCACGGTCGTGAATCTGCGGTAAAGTCCGCACTGTTTGTATGCGGAAACGAAAACGTCGTCTAAACTCATGCCTTTGAGCAGCATTTTCAGTTCCGACCCGCTACCCGAAGGAGCATAATCGAGTTTTGCGCCTTTCTCCGCCTTCACTTCGTCCTGCACGACGAACCCCGCCGCGCCGTCGATTCCCTCGGGCGGATTAAACAGCCAGATCGCTCCGTCAGAAGGCAACTGCGCGGGCGCGTACGAATCGAAAATATAAAGGCTGTACCCGAGTGCCGTTTCTCCGCTTTCGCCGAAATTCTGTTTGAATTCGTCCACGGACATCAATTCCGTTTCCGAATTGTTCGCGCTATGAAGCGCCGCCTCGATGAAGAAAGGTGCGTCGCTCACGAGAAGCGTCTGATAGGCGTTCTCGTAACTCACGTTATAAACGATCGCTTCGTTGTCGAGAAGCAACGAATCTTCCTCGGCGATCGCAACTTTCAAAACGCGGAATTCCGTATTATCGCAAATAAACGAAAAGGATTTGCGTTCGAGTTTTTGGACCTGTACCGTTTGCGAATCAAACGCCTGCGCCAAATCGTCAAGATACAATTCCAGCGTTAAAACGGCATCGCTTGCATACGAAACCACTTCCCCTTCCACGGTAAGAGTTCCCTCCGCAACCGTATAGGAAACGTTTGAAACGGCGTAATTCTGCTCGCCGCCCGACACGTTGATGACCGTGACGTGATGGCTTTCCCGATAATCTTTATCCGTCGCAAAATAGGTGCGCAGCGAGTTGTTTTTTTGAAACAGATCCTGTGCGCCGCCAAGCGCTTCGGAAATATTTCCCTCGGTATAACCCGCCGAATAATTTCTGATCAATTTCCGCGCCTGATCTTTGTCGGAAATATTCTCGTAAACTTCGGCGGCATTGCCGGCAAAAATCAACGAATAAACGCTGCCGGACGGCGCGTCCGATATGATATCCAACAATTCCTCTTTGGCAGAATCCAGTCTGGTTTTGCCGTCTTTAACAAGATTCATACTCGCCGAACCGTCAAGGATCAGACAGTAATCATAAGCGGAATCGGGAACGACAATCACGGGATGCGCAACGGCAAACGCAATCAGTATTACGGCTAAGATCTGCAAAATCAGACTGATAATACCGACCAGTTTATTGATCGGAAGTCTTTTCTTTAAAAACTTTTCGCTGAGTGTCCACAGATAAGTGGAGGGGATCACCTGCTCGGTATACTTGTTTTTAATGATATAGATGAGAATGAGCACGGGCACGCCGAGCAAGGCAAGAAAGCCGATGGGATACAGAAAATTCATTTCAGCACCTCCGCTTCCACAAATTTACGGTAAAACAATTCGGTTGCAGAATCGTCCGCCGCCGCCAGCATATATTCCGCGCCGCGCGAATAGCAAAGTTCTCTGATCCTGCCCGTTGCATATTCGAGCGCTTTCTGATAGGCGCGGATAATTTCTTTATTGATGTTTTTCCGATACGACAGATCGGAATTCTCCGAATCGAAGAAATGAAGTTTTCCGCGCGCTTTGGGATTCAGTTCCTCTTTCGAGAGGATCTGCACGCAAAATACGTCCCTGCGTTTGCCGATGAGATAATTCACGGCATCCTCGAAGTTATGATCGGTCAAAAAATCAGAAATCAGAACGGAGATGCCGTCACCGTAGCCTACCTGCGAAGGCAGGATCGCTTCCGAAATATGGCTGTCGCCTTGGAATGCGATTTCGTTCAGTTTCCCGATTTCGTTAAAATACGATTCTTTTCCGAGCATCGAAGAAATAATTTCTTCCGCATGACGATCGCGGATCGCGTATACGGAAACCTTGTCCATTTCGCAAACCGATAAATAGGCAAGCGTTGCTGCAATCCGCAGAGCCTGCTCGTCTTTTTTGCTCTTTCCGTATTCCATCGAACGGCTTGCGTCGATGTAGATCCGCGTGTGCATCTGCCGTTCGTCGAGATAGAGTTTCAAATAAAATTTTTCAAAACGCGCGTAAGCATTCCAGTCGATTTTCGTAATATCGTCGCCCGGAATATAATCGCGGTAGTCGGCAAACTCACAGGAAGAACCGAACGTCTTACTCTGATGGTTTCCGCCGAACATGCCCGCGACGTTATTTTTTATGAGAATCTGCAGCGTTTCTATCTGCTGTAAAAACTCTTCGTTGATAATATGCTTTGCCATGCGTTCTTTTGCGTATTCCTTAAACTTTCGCTACGGTAATATTATTCCCCGTCGGCGTGATTCTTTTCCTTTCTGCCCCAAAACCGTTTTTCTCTCTTTTGCGGCTCTTCTGCCTGCGCGTTTTCCGTAACTGCACGCTCCTCTTTTACGGGCGCGGTTTTTTCCCTGCGGGAAGAACCCTTGGTATCATCGATCAGCATTCCGATCACTTCGTCCACGCCCAACCTGTCGTTGATCGCGTTATAATTGATCTTGATCCTGTGGCGAAGTACGGGATACGCAAGCGTCTTGATATCGTCGTACGATACGTTGTAATTTCCGTTCATCAGCGCGCGCACTTTGGCGGCGGTGATGATCGCTTGCGCCGCACGGGGCGACGCGCCGTATTTGATATATTTTTTTGCGGTGGGTACGCAGTCCGCTTTTTCGGGATGCGTATTGGCAACAAGCGTAACCGCAAAATCGAGCACTTCGTCAATGACGGGCACGCTCTTGGCAAGTTCCCGCATTTCCAGAATGGTCTTCCCGTCCACCACGGCAGTCGCGGTTTCTTCCAGCGTGACCTGCGTCATGTTGACGATGCCTTTCAATTCCGCAACGGAAGGGAACGGCACGACTAATTTGAACATGAAACGATCCATCTGTGCCTCGGGCAGAGGATAAGTTCCGTCCTGCTCGATCGGATTTTCCGTCGCAAGGACGAAAAACGGTTCTTCAAGCGTATACGTCTGTTTGGCGACCGTGACTTTGTGTTCCTGCATCACTTCGAGCATTGCCGATTGCGTTTTGGGCGTCGCACGGTTGATTTCGTCCGCAAGCACCAGATTTGCAAAAATGGGACCGCGTTGGAACACGGTGTTCATTTTTCCCTGATCGTCTTTTTCGATGACGTTGGTGCCCGTTACGTCGGAGGGCATCAGGTCGGGCGTGAACTGGATCCTCGAAAAAGGCAGACTCAACGTTCTTCCGAGCGAACGCACAAGCCTCGTCTTTCCGACCCCCGGTACGCCTTCCAAAAGCACGTTACCGCCGGCAATGATCGCCGTGATCACGCTGTCGATGATGTCTTCCTGACCGACGACGTCTTTGCCCAGTTCCCGCTTGATCGCTTCGATCGATCCGCTGAATTGTTTTACTCTTTCCCTGTTTTCCATGTTATTCCTCACCTTTGTCTTCTGTCTTGATCCCGCTGTATAGAATATCGAAGTAATCAAGAATATACTGTGCCGTCTCCTGCGGTATTTCTCCGCTCAGAATGCGGTCGAGCGCCTTTGCATAATATTCGTCGAGTACGTTTCCGTACTTTTCATGTTCGCGCGTATCGGGATTGAAAATCAGATCGTCGCCGCCGTATTTTTCTTCGTTGTCACCGATCCCGCCGCCTCCGTCGCCTTGGTTATTGTCGGGATCTTCCTCGTCCGGATCCCCGATCTCCCCGCCGCCGTTTAAATAGGCGTCGTTCATCTCGGGAAGTTCTTCGTAAGAAAGATCGAAAATCACAGCCAGTTTCTGTCGAATAAACACGTTCATGGCAAGACGGTAACTCTGCTTTTGCAGCGCTTCCACCAAACTGAGACGGAATGCGGCGTAATCGTCTTTTAAATCGTTCCATAACGTCGCGTCGGAAAACCCTTTGTCGATTTTCTCGTTGACCTTTTTCACTTCCGACGTAAAGGCATATAAACTTGCGTAAAGCGGATCCGTTTCCGCGATGTCGGAAGCAAGAAGGCTTTCTCGGATCGCGCTCACCAGCGCTTTGATTTTTTCGCCCAACTCGGCTTGGCTCTGTTCCTCGACCGCCAAAGTTTCGTACGAAGTCTGCAAATAAAGTTCCACTGCGATGTCTACAAGACTGCCCAGCCGCAATTCCAGCGCTTTTACGCGGTCAAACTGCGTCAGTCCGGATGCGCTCACTTTATACGCGCCTGTTCCTTTCAAAAGCGCGCCCGCAATCAGTTCGTCGCGCTGCAACAGTTCCGCACTGATTTTACGGCACGAGTTTGCATCGTCGACGATCGAATCGATCACCGCAACCGAGGCGAATACCGCCGTCTTCATGGCGCTCACACGTTCGGCTTTTTTCAACGATGCGTCCAGATCGTTGAGCACGCCGATCACCGACTGTTTCTCTTTGTCCTCCAAAGAAGATGCCCTCACGTCGGAGATCAACTCCGCCATCGCCGACTGCTGATATAAATCGTATTCGTAAACAGGATCCTCGTCGGGCTTAACGGGAATATAAGGAGGCGTTTCCGCGTCTGCGTTTTTGGAAACCATGGACACGCCGACGGCGGCAAAAAACATGGCGCATGCGACCGCTACGGCAACCGCGCAGGCAAACACCCGTTTCCACTTCGGCTTTGCGACGGGAATCGATTTCAGGATCTCCAAAGTGTCTTCGCGTTGGATCTCCACCATCATTCCGCTCTCGTCCGCACAGGCGACCATCGTTTGCACTTTTTCATTCAAACCGAATTCGCCGTCGATGTTTTTCGCAATTTTCCGATCGGTCGGATGCAAAAACGCATATGAGATCCCGCCGGCCGAAAGCGCGGCGGAAACGCCGATCAGCACATAATAGCCCCAATGCAGCGAAACCGAACCCAAATGAAACGACAAGAGTAACACGCCCGCCAAAAAGAGTCCGCAGGAGATGCCTACCGCCGCGCTGAACAGCAGGGCGTTGCGCAAAAATTTCATTTTCAGTTTTTGGAACGTTCCTCTCATGTCAAGCCTCCTTTCCGAACGGACCGACGATCCCTTAAAAACTTTTTCAAAACTGCATGTTTTTGGTTATATTACCAAAAAATTGAATAAATAATGAATATATTACTGATTTTTCCCTGTTTTATCCTTATTATATCACATAATTTATGCAATTTCAAGTAAATTGCGTTCCTTATTTCAGATTACGCCGCGATCGCGGATCATGAGGCTTTCCAAACCAAAAAACCGCCCTTCAAAGGCGGTTTTTTTGCTCTTCGTAACATCGTTTCATTTGCGCCGCGTCCTCGATTTGCGTTCCCGCAGATTCGCTTACGACGTAAGGCTCCAACTTCCATTCGAGAAGCACCTCGGCAAGCGGTTCGAATTCGGGTCCGTATACGGTATCCTCAAACGTGAGGTGCTTGATCTCTCCCCGCGCGCCGTACATGATCTTGGAAAAATGCACGTGAAAATGTTTCATCCGCTCGAACCCGAGGCAGTCGATCATGTAACCGAGCAACCGTTTATAATCGTCCGCCGTTTTCAGACTGCCCTGTTCTCGGGAATTTACATGACCGAAGTCGACGCACGGCGTATAAATCGGATCCACTTTACAAAAACGCGTAATTTCTTCCACCGTGCCGATCTGGGCGATCTTACCCATTGTTTCCGGACAAAAGATCAGGTTCTGCAAGCCGTTAAGATAAATGTAGTCTCTCAGAATGTGCAACCGTTCCTCGGTGCGGGCAACTACGATTTCCCGCCCCTCTTTCCCCTGCGCGGCAGGATGAAAAACAACCCGCTTCCCGCCCATGAGTTTGATTGCTTTTGCGCTGTCCAGAACGTAGCCGTAAGATTTTGCCGCCATTTCGTCGTCGGGATTGCCGAAATTGATATAGTATGGCGCATGCGCCGAAATTTCGACGCCCGCTCGCTCGAACGCAGCGCAGATGGATTTTGCTTTTTTCTCCGAAAGATGTACGCCCCGTCCGAAGGAATATTCGAAGCAATCCAAGCCGCGCGCCTTTACAAACGCCGCGGAATCTTCCGTATGCTCGTAACCTGCCGCATAAAAACTTTCCGAATTACCGCTCGGTCCGAATTTGATCATATTCTTCCTCCAAACTCATGACGTCGCGTCCGAGTTGTTCTTTCAACGCTTCTTGCGAAGGAAACGTTTGAATTTCGCGCAAAAAACGGCGCGGATAGATCTCAACGGTTTTTCCGTATAAATCGCCTTGGAACCCCTTTAAATATGCTTCGGCTTTTCGTTCGTCGACCCCGAAAGTGGGACGCGCGCCGAAGTTGACGATCGCAGGGAAGACGCCTTCGTCTGTTTTTACGGTCCCCGAATAAACGCCTTGTTTCAGCGCAAATTTTTCCTTGGGATACGAGAGATTCAATGTGGGGAAACCGTATGTATGCCCCACGCCGCGACCGCGCTCGACAATGCCCCTGACAAAAAATCCGCCCGATAAAATACGATTTACGCGCTGCAAATCGCCTGCCGAAAGCAATTTTTTCACCGTACCGGTGGCTATTTTTTCATTTCCTTCCGTTTTCAGCGGCAATGCCGCAACGGGACACGGGGCAAGTTTTTCAAGCAATTCGGGCGTACCGAGCGCATCTTTCCCGAAGCGGAAATCTTTACCGCAAAAGATGGCTTTCGCGTCGATCAGCCGGAACAGAGCGGACAAAAAATCTTCCGCGGTAGTATTCCGGAACGATTCGGAAAATTCTATTTCCCATACAAACGAAAAACCCAAACGCTTAAAAATCTCTTCCCGCTCGGGAAAGGTAAAGAGATCGCCACCCTGTTTCCCGCCCGAAATCGTCGTAAGTCCCACGGGCAGACCCGTCGTATTTGCTCTTTCCAAAAGCGTTTCATGCCCGATATGAAACCCGTCGAATCCGCCGAGCAGCAGCGCGCACGGCTGAGAAACCGTTTCTTTCCCACGTAACACTTTTAACATAATTTTTTCTCCGCCCGTACAAAACCGTTTTCCGCTTTCGCGATTCCGTAAAACACGCCGTCGCGGTATAGTTTATACCGCCCGTCTTCATTCACACAAGGAACGCAAACTCCGTTAAAAATACGCGCGTCCGTTTCTCCGAGTACGGGATACGGCAGCACGCTTTCGGTAGGGATCAGGAATTCTTCTATATTTTCACGCGTAAGGTCGCTGAGCCGAACAGCAGTCTCTTCACCGAAAATTCCGCTGCGGGTTCGGACGAGCGCCGACATATAGGCGTTCGTTCCGAGCAACTGCGCCAAATCTCGCGCCAAAGCACGGATATACGTTCCGCCGCCGCACACAATCTCAAATGAAAATTCATCCGCGCCCGTCTGTTCCAAAAGAGACAATCTTTCCACATGTACTTTTTTCGGCGTAAGTACAAAGTCCGCGCCTGCGCGGGCAAGTTCGTATCCGCGCTTTCCGTTCACGCTTTTTGCGCTGTATTTCGGAGGGATCTGCTCCAAATCCCCCGTGAGACGGGGTAAAGCGTCTTGAATTTCCTCCATGGAAGGAATCGTTCCGCCGAACACCTGATCTCCCTCTCTGTCGAGAGTTTCGGTTGTCACTCCGAAACGGAAACGCGCCCGATACGTTTTGATTTTCCCCGAAAAATAATCGAAGAGGCGAGTCGCATTTCCGACGCCCACGGGAAGAACTCCCGAAGCAAGCGGATCGAGCGTGCCCATGTGCCCCGCAGGCGTGCGGCAAAGCCACTTGATCCTGTTGGTCACATATGCCGATGAAACTCCCTCTTCTTTGAAAATATTGATGAATCCCGTCATAAGTTTCCGAGTTGCGATACCGTAAATTGCAGTCTGTCCAGCACTTCTTCCTTACTGCCGAACAGCATACACCCCGAAGCGAGAACATGTCCGCCGCCGCCGAACGCCCGCGCGATCTCGTTCACGTTGATTTTACCTTTGGAACGGAACGACGCTTTATACTGTTCGGGTTTCACTTCCATCAGACAAACGCTCACTTCCACCGGATCCACGGTGAGCGCAAAATCGACGATTCCCTCCGTTTCGTCCTGTCTTAACCCGTATCTTTCAAGCGCGGCTTTTTCTACAATCGAAATCGCCAATCGATCTTCAAAATAGTAACGAAGTTTGGAAAGCGTTTCCAAGTACAGTTGCGAGCGTGCTTTGCTCTGTTTTTTGAACACTTCGTATGAGATACGGTTAACGTCCGCGCCCGCGTCCGCACAGGCGGCAGCCGCGCGGAATGAGTCGCCGTTTACGTCCGAATGAGAAAACCCGCCCGAATCGGTTACCATACCCGTAAGAAGATATTCCGAAATAATTTTATCGTGTCTGACGCCGAGTGCTTCGATCAGTTCCGCAATGTTTTCGCAGTTGCTTGCCCGCTCGCGCACAAAATTATATTTGCAATAACGCGTGTTGGAAACGTGGTGATCAACGTTGACCGTTGTTTTGCCCTTTGCCTTCGCGCGCATGAATGCGTGCTGTAATTCGCCCAGCCTCGCCTCATCGCTCGTATCCACACAAACGTAAACTTCCGATTCGGGCGACGGCATGCTTCGGATGCGGTCGATTCCCGTCAGAAACGAAAACTTTTCCGGAACCTCCCCTTCGTTCACAACCTCGCAGTTCACGCCGAGAAGTTCGAGCGCACGACAAAGCGCCATTCCGCTTCCGACGGTATCTCCGTCGGGACGGACGTGCGTAAAAATCGTCGCGCTCCTGATTTTTTTTAATACTTGCGCAATTTCCCGAATGGTGTTCACTCGTTACCGTCCTTGTGCAGTTTCGCAAAAATATCGTCCATCTTCGCGCCGTACTCCATGCTCTTATCTTCCAAAAACGTAAGCGCGGGGACGGTACGCGTCCGCATCACTGAGGAGAGTTCGCGGCGGATAAATCCCGCGTTTGCGCGGATCGCGGCGATCGTCTGCTGTTTTTCTTCGGGAGAAACCGCATAAACGCTCAGATATATTTTCGCCGTTTTCAGATCGGGCGCAACGTCTGCTTCGGTAACGCTGACAAGCCCTTTGATCGCGGGTTCCTTGTGTTTGAGCGCGCCCGACAAAATTGCGGAAATTTCCTTTCTGTATTCGCTGTCCAGCCTGTCGGTTCGGTTCATGCCTGTTTCAACTCCTCGATCAGATAGCATTCGATGAAATCACCGACTTTGATCTCGTTGAAATTCTCGATCGCGCAGCCGCATTCCAGTCCCGCGGCGATCTCTTTCGCTTCGTCTTTATAATGTTTGAGTTGTTTGACGTTGCCTTCGACGATCATTACGTCGTCGCGGTAGATGCGCAGTTTTCCTCCGCGCACCAGTTTCCCTTCGGTCACAAGGCAGCCTGCAACAACGCCCACGCCCGTAATATTGAACGTCTGGCGCACTTCGGCTTTGCCCATATAAATTTCCTGATATTTGGGCGAAAGCATCCCTTTGAGCGCCGCTTCCATGTCGTCGAGCAATTCGTAGATAATACGGTAAGAACGCACGTCGACTTTGCTGCGCTCGGCAAGTGTTTTTGCCTTGCTGTCGGGACGGACGTTGAAACCGATGACGATCGCGTTTGCCGAATCGGCAAGCATGATGTCGCTCTCATTGATCGCGCCTGCGCCCGCATGGATCACTTTGATCCGCACTTCCTCGCGCGAAAGTTTTACAAGCGCGCTTCTGACCGCCTCGACCGAACCCTGTACGTCACCTTTGACGATGACGTTCAGATCTTTGATATTGCCTTCCGCAACCTGTTTGAACACGTCGTCGAGCGTCACTTTCTGCGTCTCTTTGATCATGGATTCGCGTTCGTGTACTTTCCGTTCGTCCTGAACTTTCTTCATAAGGTTTTGCTCTACGGCATAGATCGCATCGCCTGCATTAGGTACGTCGTCCAAGCCCAAAACCGATACCGCCGTTGAAGGTCCGGCTTCCTTCACCGTTTTGCCCTTGTCGTCGATCATTGCGCGGACTTTTCCCGTCATCATGCCCGAAATGAGATAGTCGCCCGTACGGAGCGTACCGTTCTGAACGAGCACGCTGGCAACGGGTCCCTTGCCCTTGTCGAGTTTGGCTTCAATGACGACGCCCTTCGCCTTTCGGTCGGGATTGGCGCGAAGTTCCTGCATTTCCGCGACCAGCCAGATATTTTCGAGCAAAATATCGATCCCCTCGCCCGTCTTTGCGGAGACGGGTACGACGATCACGTCGCCGCCCCATTCCTCGGGAACGAGATCGTGTTCCATCAATCCCTGTTTCACTCTGTCGGGATTGACGTGCGGTTTATCCATTTTGTTCATGGCAACGATCACGGGCACGTTCGCCGCTTTCGCGTGATCGATCGCCTCCACCGTCTGCGGCATGATGCCGTCGTCCGCAGCCACCACAAGCACGACGATATCGGTCACTTTTGCCCCGCGCGCACGCATTGCGGTAAACGCGGCGTGACCGGGAGTATCGATGAACGTAATATTTTTTCCGTCGCCCAAGGTGACCGTGTATGCGCCGATGCTTTGCGTAATGCCGCCCGCCTCGCCGTCCGTCACGTTGGTACGGCGGATATTGTCGAGCAGCGAAGTTTTACCGTGGTCGACGTGTCCCATGACGGTCACTACGGGCGCGCGCGTGATGAGATTTTCCGCTTCATCCGAACCGTGTTCTTCAAACAATGCGTCCTCCGCCGTCTTTTCGGGTTTATATTCGAGATCGATCCCCAACTCCAAAGCGATAAACGCCGCGTTGTCATAATCTACCGATTCGTTCACCGTCTTCATAATGCCTTCTTTAAAGAGCCGTTTTGTAATTTCCACAGCGGAAATTCCCAGTTTTTCGGAAAGCACTTTGATGGGAATGTCTTTGCTTGTTACGACCGCGTGATCGATCTTAATGGTTTGTGTTTCCTTTCTCGCGCCCTTTTTGCCGAAACGCGCCTTACGGTAACCGCTCTTCTCCTCATCGAAATCGCCGATGCTCGCGCCCTGCTGACGAATGAGCGCGCGCTTATTGACGGGGCGCCGCTCCACATACGTTTTTTCGAATTTTTTGGGCGTATCGCGGCGCGGCGTCGGTGCGGGAGGAGGCGGAAGCGGTCTTGCTCCTGCCGCGGGTCTGCCCATTCCGGGACGCGCACCCTGCCCCTGCGGACGGGCGCCGAACGGCGGTCTTGCGCCGGACTGCGGAGGACGGTTCGCACCGCCCTGATAAGGAGGACGCGCCGCGGGACGGTCGGGGCGGAACGTGGGACGCACCGCGCCTTGCGCCGCAGGGCGGTAACCGTTTTGTAACGGCTTTGCAGGTCTTGCCTCCGTTTGCGCTTTGGTAACGGGGGACTGCGAAGGCGCGGGGGATTTTTCTTCTTCCGCTTTCGCTACCGCCTGACGCTGTTCGGATTCCTTCATTTCGGCGGCGGCTTTTTTCTGCTTTTCGGCTTCTTCCGCGGCTCGCTCTGCTTCTTCTTTTTTCCGCGCTTCTTCCCTTACGCGCGCCTCTTCCTCGGCGCGCGCCTGCGCGGCGGCGGCTTCAATTTCCGCCAATTTTTTCATCAGATCTCCCAACCGCTTTTCACTCGCCGCTACCGCTTTTTTCAGCGCGGCGGTCTGACCGTCTTTAAGAAGATCGCTTAATTTTTCAATATTTTCGTAAGCCATATTTCCTCCGAAATTTAATCTCTCCCCTCGGCGAGAATCGCCTCTGCCAAGTTCCGCTCCCTAAGCGCGGCAAGTTTACAGAATTCCTTTCCCGTGAGAAGGTCGAGCCGTTCCGTCCAAACGAGCGGAGCCGAAAGTTTCCGCGTCAGTTTTTCGATTTCTTTTTTGGTGTTTTCCGAAGCGGAAGAATCGGCGATCAGCAGATACACCCCGCCCCGCAGCATGCTCACCGCATTTACGCCCAGCGTCAGTTTTCCCGCACGCCGCGCAAATCCGAGATATGCCGCCGTTTTACTTTCCGCCAAGGAACTCCTCCTCCAACGCCTGATACACGCCTTCGCTCACTTGCTGAGAAAACGTTTTGTGCAGAAGTTTCTGTTTGCAGATCCGCTTTACGCACGCCTCGCTGTTGCATACGTACGCGCCGCGCCCTGCCATTTTCCCCGAAAAATCGAGATGGATCTCCCCCGCGGCGTTTTTTACGATACGAAGCATTTCCTTTTTCGGCTTTTCCGTACGGCAACCGATACAGGTACGCATGGGGATTTTTTTCGTAGCAGACATTTATTCCTCCGAAGAAACTCCGTCCTCCGTTACGTCGGCAGGCAATTCAAGTTCTGCGGATTCCGCCGCGTCGTTTGCTTCGAGATTCAACTTTTCAGCCGCCGACTCGCTTTTCACGTCGATCTTCCAACCCGTAAGCCGCGCAGCAAGACGCGCATTCTGACCGTCTCTGCCGATGGCAAGCGAAAGTTTATCGTCGGGAACGACGGCAACCGCCGCCTTGTCGCCGATTTGTGTGACGGATACAACGGTAGCGGGCGAAAGCGCCTTTGCGATAAATTCGAGCGGATTTTCGCTCCAAAGAATAATATCGATTTTCTCGCCGCCGAGTTCGGTCACGACCGCATTGACGCGCGCGCCTTTATTGCCCACGCATGCGCCGACCGCGTCCACTCTCGCGTCCTCGGTCGCAATCGCTATTTTCGTTCTGTGTCCGGGTTCGCGGGCAACGGATTTTACGAGCACCACGCCCTGTTTGATTTCGGGAACTTCTTCCTCGAACAGGCGTTTTACAAGTCCGGGCGCTGCGCGCGATACGAGCACCTGCGCGTTGCGTCCCCCGTTTCTTACGCGCTTTACGTAAACTTTGATTTTATCGCCGACGAGATACCGTTCGCCGGGAACCTGATCCTGCGGCATCATCAGCCCCTCGATCTGTCCTTTTCCGAGTTCGATACTGACGCTCCGCATATCGACTTTGCGCACAAGTCCGCTCATGAGTTCGCCCTCTTTATCGGAGAACTCGGAAAGCGTATTGTCGCGCTCCGTTTCATGGATTTTCTGCAAAATCACCTGCTTTGCGGTCTGCGCCGCAATGCGCGAAAAATCTTTGGGAACAAACTCTTCCGAAAGCACGTCGCCCACTTTTGCGCTCTTTTTTTTCAAACGCGCTTCTTCGAGCGTGATTTCGCCGTCCTGCGGTTCCTCGCTGTCCACCACCGTCTGCGTGAGATAAAAACGAATGGTGTTCTTTTCGGGATTGAGCCGGACTTCCACGTTGACCGCGTCGCCGAAATATTGTTTTTTGTAGGCGGACGCAAGCGCGCCGGAGAGCGCTTCGAGAAACGCTTCTTCCCCGATTCCCTTTTCCCGTTCCAGATCGGCAAGCGCCGCAAAGAAATCTTTGTTTACCATAAGAAACTCCTTTTTTATTTACAAGAAATTTTTCTTCCGAATTTTATACTTCGATATAGAGACAGATTTTCGAGGTCTTATTCCTCGGGATCGTCTGCTCTCCCCGTTCCGTTTGAACGGTTACGTTTTCTTCGTCAAACGATTTCAAAACGCCCTCGAAATGTTTTTCCCCTTTGTAAGGCGCATAACAGTGCACTTCGATCTTTTCGCCAAGATTGCGTTCGAAATCACGCGCCGTCTTAAACGGACGGTCAAGCCCCAACGACGAACAGTTGAGCGTGTACCCTTCTCCGAACGTGGGATCGAGCCGGTCAAGCGGTTCGTCCGCCGCACGGTGAAACTTCTCGCAGAGATTCAGATCCACACCGCTCTCCGCATCGATATAAAGCGTGAGCGACTTTGTGCGCATATCCCACTGCGCGTCGACCAGTTCGACGCCCGTTTCTTCCGCGACGGGGCGGAGAAATTCGATGACTTCCGCAACGGGTTTGACTTTCATTCCGTACCCCCTAATATAAAGAATTGAGAGCGGAAATCCGCTCTCAATCTCTTTTCATCGATTAAGTACTTCGATTATAACATACCCCGAAAAAAATTGCAAGTATTTTTTGAAAAATTTTTACGCAGGGAAAATGCGAAAAACAATTTACTCCAACTCGAACGCGCCCGTATAAAGCCGATAATACTGCCCTTTTTCCGCTATGAGTTGTTCATGCGATCCGCGCTCGATGATACGCCCGTGGTCGAGCACCATGATGACGTCCGAATTCTTTACGGTGGAAAGGCGATGCGCGATGACAAACACCGTTCTGCCCTTCATCAGGTTATCCATGCCCCTTTGCACGATCGCCTCGGTGCGCGTATCAATGGAACTGGTCGCTTCGTCCAGAATCATAACGGGCGGATCGGCAACCGCGGCGCGCGCAATCGAAAGAAGTTGGCGCTGTCCTTGCGATAAATTCGCGCCGTTCTGCGTGAGCATCGTTCGATATCCTTCGGGAAGTCTTGTGATGAAATCGTCCGCGCCTGCAAGTTTTGCCGCCGCAATGCACTCCTCGTCGGTCGCCTCCAAAAGTCCGTAACGGATATTCTCCATGACGGTACCCGTAAACAGGTTGGTATCCTGCAATACCAAACCGAGCGAACGCCGCAGATCGGACTTTCTGATCTTATTCAGATTGATTCCGTCGTAGCGGATCTTCCCGTCCGCAATATCATAGAACCGCGTAAGCAGATTGGTAATCGTTGTTTTTCCTGCGCCCGTCGATCCCACAAACGCGACTTTCTGACCCGGACGCGCATACAGCGTAATATCGTGCAATACAATTTTTTCTTCGGTGTAGCCGAAGTCTACTTGGTCGAGAACGACGTCGCCCTCCAACTTGGTATAAGTCACCGTTCCGTCAGCCTGATGGGGATGTTTCCACGCCCAAAGCCCCGTATGTTCGGGACACTCCGTCAATACGCCGTCCGCTTCTTTTGCATTCACGAGGGTAACGTATCCGTCGTCGGTTTCGGGCTGTTCGTCAATGAGCGCAAAACACCTTCCCGCACCGGCAAGTCCCATGACCACCGAATTGAGTTGGTTGGACACCTGATTGATGTTGTTAGTGAACTGACGCGCCATTTGCAAGAATGAAAACACGAGCGCGCCGCTGAATACCCCGAGCGCCGCATCGAACGCCATCCCGACAGAAACATTGGAGATTTCGTTGATAAAAAAGACGCCGCCCAGCACCGCAAGGATCACGTAAAGCAAATGCCCGAAGTTGCCGAGGATGGGCATGAGCATATTGGCGTAGCGGTTTGCCCGATACGACTGACCGAACAGTCGTTCATTCACCGTATCGAAATCGGCTTTGGCTTGTTCTTCATGACAGAACACTTTCACCACTTTCTGTCCGTTCATCATTTCTTCGATAAAGCCTTCCGTGTGACCGACCTCTTTTTGCTGTCCGATGAAATATTTGCTTGCGCCGCCGCCGATGACTTTGGTGATCAAGACGATCACGACGATCGCCGCAAGGACGACGAGCGTAAGCCATACGCTGTACCAAAGCATTATGCAAAGCAGCGTGATCACCATAACAGAAGACGTAAGAAGTTCGGGAATCGACGAAGAGATCATCTGGCGAAGCGTATCGATATCGTTGGTATAATAACTCATGATATCGCCGTGATTATGCGTATCGAAGTAACGGATGGGCAGATCCTGCATCCCGTTGAACATCTGTCCGCGCAACTTCTTTAAATAACCCTGCGTAATAACCGCCATCAGTTGCTTATTGACCGCGCCAAGAATGAGCGCAAAAATATACAGCCCGATCAGTATGAGCATGTACTTCGTAATCTCCGCGCCGAAATGATCCCAGCCCAGCGAAAGCGTTCCGCTCTCCTGCGCGCCTTCGATGATCGAGAAAATTTTCTGCATGAAAATCGAAGGAATGGAACTGATGACTGCATTCAGGATGATACAGATGAGCGCGATTGTCATCATTTTGGGATAGTAATGAAATACGGATTTTATAACTCTTCCGAGCACGCCTTTCTGCGCACCCTTCTTTGCGGGAAATGCCGGCTTATTCCTCATCACTGCTTCCCCCCTTGGTCTGCGAATGATAAACTTCCGCATAAATTTTGTTGGACTTTAAAAGTTCCTCGTGCGTGCCGATCCCGCTGATCTTTCCGCCGTCGAGCACAAGGATCCGATCCGCATCTTCTACCGAAGAAATTCTTTGCGCGATGATGATTTTGGTCGTCTGCGGAATATATTCCCGAAGCGCTTTGCGGATGAGCGCGTCCGTCTTGGTATCGACCGCCGATGTCGAATCGTCGAGAATGAGAATCTTCGGCTTTTTCAAAAGCGCGCGCGCAATACAGAGACGCTGCTTCTGTCCGCCCGATACGTTGGTGCCTCCCTGTTCGATATAAGTATCGTACTTTTTCGGGAATCCCTGAATGAAATCGTCCGCTTGCGCCAAACGGCAAGCCTCTACCAATTCTTCGTCAGTCGCGTTCTGATCGCCCCAACGCAGATTTTCTTTGATCGTTCCCGAAAACAGCACGTTTTTTTGAAGCACGACCGCAACTTGATTGCGGAGCGAATCCAGATCGTATTCTTTTACGTTTTTGCCGCCCACGCTTACAATGCCTTCGCTTACGTCGTAAAGACGGGAAATCAAATTGACGAGCGAAGTCTTACTCGAACCCGTTCCACCGATAATCCCGATCGTTTCTCCCGAACGGATTTTCAGATCGATATTTTCAAGGACGTTGCGTTCGGCTGTTTCGGAATATTTAAAAGAAACGTTTTCAAACGTAACCGAGCCGTCCTCAACTTCATAGACGGGATTTTCGGGATTATGGAGCGTACTTTTTTCATCGAGAATTTCGCAGACGCGGCGCGCGCTTTCCACCGACATGACGATAATGGCGAATACCATCGAAAGCATCATGAGCGACATCAGGATCTGCATTCCGTAAACGATAAGTTGCGAAACCGCGACGTAATTGGTCGAACCGTTCGACTTGAAAATGAGATACGATCCGGCAAAAAGCACAGATGAAAGCACGCCGTAGAAAAAGAATTGCATCACGGGCTGCGTCCAGGCAAGAATTCGTTCCGCACGGGTAAAATCTTTGCGCACGTCTTCCGCCGCGCGGTCGAATTTTTCTTTTTCGAAATCTTCGCGCACGTACGATTTGACCACGCGGATCCCGCTCACATTCTCCTGAATGGACTCGTTCAGATTATCGTATTTCCGGAATACGCGGTGAAAGAGCGGCATCGCCTTTTTCATCACGAAGAAAAGGATAAGAACGAGCGGCGGAATGACCGCAATGAAAATCCAGGCAAGGCTCCCCCCCATCACAAACGCCATCACAAGCGAGAAGATCATCATCATGGGCGCACGGACTGCGATCCGGATGATCATCATAAACGACATCTGGACGTTATTCACGTCCGTCGTCATGCGCGTGACGAGAGAGGGCGCCGAAAACTTATCGATATTTTCAAACGAAAATTCCTGAATTTTATAGTAAATATCTTTGCGCAGATTCTTCGCATATCCGGACGAGGCTTTGGCGCAGAATACGCCCGAAAGAGCGCCGGAAATTAAAGACGCCGCAGCAATGGCAATTAAAATACCGCCCCATAAAAGAATATTGTTCAGGCTGCCGTACGCCTCCGCTTCTTCGATAAACGTATTCCCGAGAAGCACGATAATAAAAGGAATCGCACATTCGCATATGACTTCGAGCGTAACAAACAGCGGAGACAGAATTGCCGCCGTTTTATACTCGCGTATGCTCTTTGCAAGTTTTCTGATCAAAGAACGCCTCCCGCAAAATGAATAAAAATGCGTAAGTTTCCTCACGCAATTTCAGCATTATCTTATCAGTTTTGGAAATAAATGTCAAACGGTTTCCCGACAGTTTTCGAATTGTGATAAAATTTTCATTTTTTGCAACAAACTCTAAAAAAGCATATGATCCTGCGCCGACCTGTTTTTCAAAAACCGAAAGAAATATAGAGAAATTGTGTATACTTTGTAAATGTTTTGTGAAACCGTAAAACCGAGAACTTTATTGCTTGACTTGTATCGGACGATTCTTTATCGTGAAATAGACGATTACCGTTCGGTTTCCTAATAAATTCTATGAAAAATCAACCCTTCAAACAAAAAAGAAAACTTTGGTTCCGCATGTTCAAACAGATCACGCGGATCAAATACAAACGCCCAGAAATGAGATATCTCGGCGAAAAACCGACGAACGGCGCTTTGATCCTGAGCAACCACGTCGGCGCGGCGGCGCCCCTGACCCTTGAATTATATGCGGACTTCCCCATCAGAATGTGGGGCACGCATGAAATGAATTCGGGTTTGGTTTCGTTATACCGCTACCAGACAAGAGTGTACTACCACGGAAAGAAACGCTGGAATTTGCACCTTGCAAGGCTGTTTTGCCTCATCGCAAGCCCTTTGACCAATCTCTATTACAAAGGGCTCCAACTCATCTCCACCTACCGTGACACGCGTTTTTTGAAAACGGTGAAAGAGAGCGTTGTTGCGATTCGGGACCGAAAAGAAAATCTCGTCATCTTTCCCGAAATGTCCGAAAAAGGTTATTTTAAAGAACTGGAAGGTTTTTACGCAGGATTCGTTGTATTGGCGCAGAAACTTGCAAAAGAAGGCGTCGACGTTCCCGTTTACGTGTGTTACTTCAATCCCGATACGCATATTTACTGTTTTGATAAACCCGTTTTGTTCAGCAGGCTCGAAGCAGAATGCGGCGACCGTTACGAATTGGCAAAACACCTGCTCGACCGTTGTAACGAACTTGGAAAACTGACGGAAACAAACCGTCAAAAAAGCAAATAAGCGAACGGATTGTCCGTTCGCTTATTTTTATTCCGATAAAGTTTCAGCCGCCGATTTCGCAATCTCCCCGCGCTTTTTCAAAGACAGATCCCCCATATATCCGAAGCATATTCTTTGATCGTTCTGTCCGACGAGAAAAACGCCGAATTTGCGGTATTTTTCAACTGTTTGGTTGCAAAAGCCGTTTTATCCCGAGAATCCGCATTGATTTTAAGCAGCGCTTCGACGTAACTTTGTAAATCTTGCAGAATGAAATAATGATCGGGTTTGTGCCAAGCCGCGCCGACGGTCAACGCGTCGTACAGATCCTTGAAACATTCCGTACCGTCGTCCGGAATCGTTCCGTCTACCAACGCGGAAACAGCATATCGGTGCAGGGGGTTTGTTTCGATCAATTTCAACGGATCGTAACCTTCGCGTTTCAGACGTTCGATTTCGTCCACTTCCGCCCCGAAAATATAGTTGTTTTCTCTGCCTGCAAGTTCGACGATTTCGATATTCGCACCGTCCATCGTGCCGCACGTGACCGCGCCGTTCATCATGAATTTCATGTTTCCCGTGCCGCTTGCTTCCAGTCCCGCCGTGGAAACCTGCAAGGAAACGTCCGTTCCCGCCACAATCTTCTCAGCATAAGAAACGTTATAGTTCTGTACAAATACGACTTTTAAAAGTCCGTTCGTATCTTTGTCCGAATTTAATTTCCGCGCAATTTCGTTAATCAATTTGATAATCGCTTTGGCACGTTTATAACTCGGCGCACTCTTGGCTCCGAACAGGAATACGGAAGGCTGGAAATTCTTGATCGTCCCGTCTTTAAGCCCCTTATAAATTTCGAGAATGGCAAACGCCGTCATGAGTTGCCGTTTGTATTCGTGCAATCTCTTTACCTGAGAATAGACGATAAAATGATCGGGAATTTCGATTCCTTCATGTTGTTTTACATATTCGAACAGTTGCTTTCTTTTCTCCGCCTTTACCTGAACAAACCGATCGGTGATGTCGGAGATCCGCCCGTTCAAACCGCCAAGCAAGGAAATATCGTTGCGCCAATCCTTGCCGATCGTATCGTCGATGAGTTCGGAGAGTTCTCTGTTACAGAGCATCAGCCATCTGCGCTGCGTGATCCCGTTCGTCTTATTCTGAAATTTTTCGGGATAATACCGATACGCAGTTTTAAAAAGACTGTCTTTGAGGATTTCGGTATGCAGTTTGGCAACGCCGTTGACCGTTTTGCCGACAAATACCGCAAGGTTCGCCATGGAAAATCGATCGGAAGAACACACGGACATTTCCGTTCTTTCTTCCTGCGTATATCACGCGAAATATCGACCTGTAAATCAATGCGCCCGAATAACGCCTGATTT
>CAJUIR010000007.1 GCA_910586655.1 uncultured Christensenellaceae bacterium | reverse complement strand
CTTCTCTGTTATACTTGAATCCGCTCAGTCCGCTGCTGTCGTACACGAATTCCATTACGTTTCGGTTATCTCTCTGCCCCAGCAGTCTCCCGTTCGTATCGTAAAAGTAATACGTATCTCCCTTCCGCGTTCTTCTTCCGTAACCGTCGTATGCAAACTCCGCTTCCCCGTACTTTACCAGTTGTTTCCCGTACTGCCATTCCAGCGTCTTGCCCTTGTATCCCGTCGGATTCCCGTTTCCGTCGTACTCGATTTCCGTTCCGTTCCAGTCCGTCAGTCGGTCGCCGTCGTACCCGTAACTCACTTCTTTCGTATACGCCGCGATCTCCTCCGTCGCCTTCTGCGTGTACTCTGCTTCCCGTTTCCTCAGGATATTTCCGTTCCCGTCGTACGCGTACAAATACGTCTTGCCCTGTTCTCTGTTATTCTCGCGCACCAGCCGTCCCAGCGCGTCGTACTCATACGCTGCCGACCGTTCGCCGTTCTTCGTTATTTCCGCGATATTCCCGAGTTCGTCGTACTTGTATTTCAAATGGTCGCTTACCGTGTATCTGCCGTCTTTCCGCAGTCCGTAGTATACCGCGCTCGGCATGTTCGTTCCGTGGTCCCCTACTTTCCGGTACGACACGTACTCTCCGTAAACTTTCCTTTCTCCCGCGCACAGTTCCTTGCCTGTTCCGCGGCCGTTCACGTCCGTCTCCGGATAGCATTTCATCCCGTTCGGCAGTATGATAAATTCCGTTTCCCGTTTCGAATTCTTTCCGATCGACATCAGATACGTCTGTTCCACCGCGCCCGTATACCTTACCGCCGTCAGTTCTCCGCGTTCCGTATACACGTATTCTTCCGTCAACTCCGCGCCTTCCGCTTTCCTCATCCGCTTTTCTTCGTCGTACGTATATCGCGTCGTCGTCTGTTTCACCAGGTCCGCGCTTGCCGTCAGCATTCCGTCCGCGTCGTAGTTCCCCGCCGTCTGCACTGCTCCGTCGATCACCGTACATACCGCATTCCCGTCTTTGTCCGTATACCTTTCTTCCGTCGTTTCTCCCCGCGTCACTTTCACGCGTCCGCTCTTCTTCGCCGCATACGTCTCTCCGTCTACCGTTACCTCAGGGCTTGTTATATTCCGTTCCCCGTCGTACGTTCCGCCCGCATATTCGTAACGCGTTTCCGTCCCGTTCGCCGTTACCCTGCTCACTCTCCGCTGTCGGTCGTACTCATAGTATACCACGTTATTTCCGCTTGTCAAGCGCGGCAAATTTAAAAAGAGTTGTTTGTAATTACAAACAACTCTTTTCTTCTAACAATTTACTTTTTTCTTGTACCCCAAAAAGTCCACACCGACAAATCTCTAAAATGCACCGACACGAGCAAAACTGTTAGCATAATAAAAGAAAGAATCCAAAATGCTATAGGAAGGTATTTTACAGATAATTCATATGCGATTATAGTGCTTATACTCATTAAGATAGCGCAAATAAATGACAAAATGGAAAAAACAATTACTCTTTTAGCAACCAAGTTCTCTTTACAAAAAAAAGAAATCAACATAAAACTTGATACATGACTCAATTTACTAAACTTAATTAATTTATGTCCTCGATCTGCAATTACTGTCAAATAATAATTGACTTGAGCATTTAAAAATCTACTCAAAGCATAAAAAACAATCGGTACAATAACAATCAACGTGATTTTAAGTAGCAATTTATATCTCCTTTATTTATTTCAGATTTTTCAATAATCTTTTCGCTTGATCAGATACATAGTCTATCACAACAGACATAATCCCTGCACTTATTCCTATAGGTAAAAGACCGCCAAAAGCCGAAGCAGCAAATGTTATTCCAAAATCCACCCAAGTCGGTTTTTGACCATTTTTTGCGCAATCAACCAAATAAGCAGTACCACCAATGATAGCATTTGCTCCTACTTGAAATATAGTTGCTTGAAAGACGGATTTAGTAGCAGCACTTAGTAGACTTTTAGCCCCTAATGAAGTTGCCAAAACTCCAACTGGCGTTCCAATACCACTGATTGCTCCAGTTATACCGCCTATCACAACGCCACTCAAAAAACTATTTGCAAACTCGGTTAAACTTTGTCCCGTTGAAATAGCAATAATAGAAGATGAAAGACCTCCTGCGGCTGCTCCTATAAAAGCACCTGTGAAAATAGCCGCCGCAGCGCCACCTGTTAATACAGACGCTACACCTAATGCTGCAATTGCTACTACTCCAACAACAATTTTAACAATTGCGCCCGCAACGCTTTTCCAGAATCTGCTCCACCAACTTGTTCCCGTAGGATCTACGTTCATCACCGGATTATTACAGCAATACGCATACAGGTTCAAGCCGTTGATGTGCTCGGGATCTAAGTACGTTACGTCGTCCTGAGAAATGAATCTGCCTGTTTCCGGATCGTAATATCTCGTTTGTAAGAAGTATAACCCTGTTTCTTGGTCGTAGTAATATCCGCGGTATCGGAACGGGTTCGCCGTCGCGATTCCGCTTGCTAAGTCATACTCGCAGTTCCCCCAGGCGTCGTATCGGTATTCCGCGATTACTTCTCCGTCCAAATTCAGAATCGCGATAATATCGCCCTGGATATTCTTTTGGTATAGGTACTCTTCTCTGTTATACTTGAATCCGCTCAGTCCGCTGCTGTCGTACACGAATTCCATTACGTTTCGGTTATCTCTCTGCCCCAGCAGTCTCCCGTTCGTATCGTAAAAGTAATACGTATCTCCCTTCCGCGTTCTTCTTCCGTAACCGTCGTATGCAAACTCCGCTTCCCCGTACTTTACCAGCCGTTTCCCGTACTGCCATTCCAGCGTCTTGCCCTTGTATCCCGTCGGGTTGCCGTTTCCGTCGTACTCGATTTCCGTTCCGTTCCAGTCGGTCAGTCGGTCCCCGTCGTACCCGTACGCGATCTCCTGCGTATACTCCCCGATCTCCTCCGTCGCCTTCTGCGTGTACTCCGCTTCCCGTTTCCTCAGGATATTTCCGTTCCCGTCGTACTCATACAAATACGTCTTGCCCAGTTCTCTGTTATTCTCGCGCACCAACCGTCCCAGCGCATCGTACTCATACGCTGCCGACCGTTCGCCGTTCTTCGTTATTTCCGCGATATTCCCGAGTTCGTCGTACTTGTATTTCAAATGGTCGCTTACCGTGTATCTGCCGTCTTTCCGCAGTCCGTAGTATACCGCGCTCGGCATGTTCGTTCCGTGGTCCCCTACTTTCCGGTACGACACGTACTCTCCGTAAACTTTCCTTTCTCCCGCGCACAGTTCCTTGCCTGTTCCGCGGCCGTTCACGTCCGTCTCCGGATAGCATTTCATCCCGTTCGGCAGTATGATAAATTCCGTTTCCCGTTTCGAATTCTTTCCGATCGACATCAGATACGTCTGTTCCACCGCGCCCGTATACCTTACCGCCGTCAGTTCTCCGCGTTCCGTATACACGTATTCTTCCGTCAACTCCGCGCCTTCCGCTTTCCTCATCCGCTTTTCTTCGTCGTACGTATATCGCGTCGTCGTCTGTTTCACCAGGTCCGCGCTTGCCGTCAGCATTCCGTCCGCGTCGTAGTTCCCCGCCGTCTGCACTGCTCCGTCGATCACCGTACATACCGCATTCCCGTCTTTGTCCGTATACCTTTCTTCCGTCGTTTCTCCCCGCGTCACTTTCACGCGTCCGCTCTTCTTCGCCGCATACGTCTCTCCGTCTACCGTTACCTCAGGGCTTGTTATATTCCGTTCCCCGTCGTACGTTCCGCCCGCATATTCGTAACGCGTTTCCGTCCCGTTCGCCGTTACCCTGCTCACTCTCCGCTGTCGGTCGTACTCATAGTATACCACGTTATTTCCGCTTGTCAAGCGCGTCGGACAATTCAGCGTATATTTGATTTTTGTGCTGTTCTCTTCGCCCTCCGCCGTGCTCTGCGTGATCGCCGTCACTCTGCCCATACCGTCGTATCCGTAGGCTAACCTGCTCCCGTTCGGCAACACTTTTTCGCGTACCCTTGTACTTCCTTCCGCATACCTCACCGCCGTTCTGTTCTCTCCGCTTTCGTCGACCTTCTCGTTTTCCAGTCCGTTCTCCGCGTATCCGCTTTCCCGATAAAACTTCGTCGTACTGTCCAGCGTATTATACGTATACTCCTTTACCGTGTTCCCCTTTGCGTCGCACTCCCGTGCCGTTACCGTTCTGCCCGTCGTTCCTTCTTCGCCTTCTACGTAACGTTCCGTCTTTACCAGGTTCCCGTGTTCGCAGTACGTATACTCTTCCACCGTTACTTCCTTTTCCGACGTGTTGATATTCTTTCCCTCTTTACTCCGGTACAACGTCGTTTTCTTCTTCACGCACGGGTAGTGTTCGTTCTCTCCGTCGTAACGATACTCCGTTTCATAATACGTATATTCCGTTCGTCCGTCCGTCCCCGTTCCCGTTCTCCGCCAGTTCGTCTTCGTCACCACCGGGCGGTTAAAACTGTCTAACTCCGTCTTTTCCCAATCCGCTTCCGCATAACTCTCGTACTCCCCGTTCGTTCCTGCCAGCGTTTTCAGCGGCGGCAGATAGCCGTCCATGTTTTCCTCGATGCTTTCGTCTACCGCGCCCAGGTCCTTTATCTCGCGTTTCTTTTTCGGCATAAGCGTAAACTCGAACCGTCTCGGTACGTACCTATGCAGTGTTAATCCCCCTGCCTTCCCGTTCCGCACCGTATACCAGCATCTCTTCTTATACCCTCCTTGCTCCTCTCCATATTTCGCGTACTCCGTCTCCTCTCCGTTCCCTATCGATGTATAGTCTGTTCCGTACGTGATCGTTCTTCTGCCCGTACCCGCTGCCGCGCCGGGCGCGCCCGTATCCGTCAAAGTTTCAAAAGTTACGCCGTAATTGATGTATCTGAGTTTATATCCGTGGTATTGCAGCGTTGCCGTTTCTCCTTCGGCGCCGCTTTTCACACCGATCAGATCGCCGTTTGCATTATAATTAAACGTATAAGTACGCCCGTCCGAATAAACGGTTTTCATCAGTCGGTTGGCGGAAGAATAGGTATACTCCGCGCGATTGCCGAGCGGATCGGTAATCGACTTCAACAGACCATCGCGGTCGTAAGTAAGCGTTGCTTTCCGTTCGCCGTCGTACACCGCCGTGATCGCTTCCCGATTTTCGCCGTTGACGGAAATATCGCTCCATTCGATGCTGATGGAATTTTCGTAACGGTCGGTCGCCGCGCAAAGATTTCCGTCTTTATTAAAGCAGAGAATGGTGCCGTCTTCATCGTCGACGAGGTAAGACGTCGGCATCTGACGCTGTAATTGCTTTAACTGCTCTTTTTTCGTGAGGTAGTCGCGGTAGAGTTTGCGGATCTGCTCGGGCTTTTCCTTAGCATCCGTCCAGACTTTTTCAAGTTGTTCATCATAAAATAGGTTAGTAGTATCAGTTCCTTTGCCATTTTCGGCATTTATTTTCAAATTCTTTGCCTGTATAAATTCCGAACAAGTCAAAATAGCATGCGTCGACGCATTGAAAGTAGACAGTATAGAATCAACATATGATAAAGAATCAAAAAACAATAACTTGCGGAGATTTTTTACAGACGTTTCTTTAATATCGGATTTAACAATGTCATACAAATCATTCAATGTTTTTTTATAAGAATTAATGTATTCCTCCAACTGTTTTTCTTCGTCCTGACGCTGTTCGATATGTTCCGCATATTTCACGCCCTCTAACCGTGTGACCACGCGCAGCCCTGCTTCCGTTCTCATATCGCGCGTTACGGGATATTTCACGCCGTCGATACTGCAACTTAAACTTCCGTCTGCCTCGACGATTACTTTACTCTTGTCCACGGTATGCCGCGAGGAATTTACCACGTAATAGTAAACCTCATCGACCGCATGAACCTGACCCGAACCGTCGGTATAAAAATATTCGTCGCCCGATTTTTTTAACGTCTCATGTAAGTTCAAACGCCAGTCCTCGCCGCAGCCGTAATTGTCGCTGCTCTTTTTGTGAACGTGTCCGATGGGAAGCGTCAACGCCGAACTTCCGATTTCCATATCGGAAAATTTTCCGACGCACTCGCCCGTGACTTCGTCCAACTCGCACGAAACGCCGCCTGCGAGCGGTAACGTTCTATACTCCGCTTTATGTTTTAAGTAATTGATTTCCAACTTCATCGGATACTGACCGTTACTAAACCTGTAAATTTCGACATTCCCTTCTTTCAGTTCGATTTTCAGTTCCGAAGAAGTGCTCTTGAATGAATTTGTAACGTTTACCTTCAATTCTCCGTCTTTGATAAGGTTATAAATGACATTATTGATTTTACATGCACCGGTTTGAGATGCGTAAAGAGAAAATGTTACTTCGTTAACGCTGTTTAATTGAAACGGAAATTTATTTTTATCGACTCTTACCGTCATTTTATGGGTCGCGTCGATTTTTACCGGATCGGGGACCACGTTCCATTTTACCCATTCGTTATACGATCCGCCGGAGTATTTCTTTTCAACCAATTCGTAATAGTCGAACTCAAAAATCGAACTGTCCTGCACGACGATCTGCGGATCGATCACGACGGGAAAAACACGTTCCTGCGCGTTCATCCACGCGCCGTCGGCGATCACTTTCAAACTGAGCGTATTCTCGTTTTGTTCTGCGATTTCGTAATAAACGAGATCGGAGTACGCCCCCGCAGCATCCGTCATAAACGGCGACGGAATATAAAACTGCACTTTGCCGCTATTTTGATCGATCAACTGCAACGTTTTCTTGTCTTCCGAAATGCCCACGCTGAGATTTTGGAGCGCGACCTCGAAATTGTATTCGTAACGTTCTCCTTTTTGTTTTACGATTATATTTTCTTTGACTCTGTCGGAATCGACGGTATACTGCAAATCCACGTTTTCGCTGACGTCCTGAAAGCGCATTTTACTTTGGACTGCGTTCGCTTCTTCACAGGTGCAAATATTATTTCCGCAGTTGCAATTCCCTGCAAGTTCTTTCGATTTCAGCCCCACCTTGCAATTTCCTTTGGTCAATTCGTAAATTTCGCCGTCTTCTGCGTTTTTCTTGAAACGCGTGATAAACGCGTTTGCGTTGGTACGCATGCCTTCGCCGTCGTCCGACAGACTGTTATCTACTTCTTTCAATTCCGCCGTCTGTTCCTCGATATAATGGACTGCCTTTCCGCTGTAAATCGCAGTTGCGGTCCCGTCGTTGCCGATGTAATGTTTGACGTTGATCTCCCGTTTTGCCTTGTCTTCGCCGAGTAGTTTTCTGTTTACCAGAAGCACTTTTTCATAGTCGGCGTCCAAATTCCTTTCATCGGTAATCGGTACGGAAGTTACCGATTCTTCCGTTTGGTTTTGAATTTCTTCCTGTTTTGTTTCCTGTTGATTTCCTAAAAAATATTTCATTTGTGTTTCCTCTAATTTCATTTTTTCATTTGTGCTAAAATCAGTTTTTCGGCAAGCCTGTTATATCTTTGCCGATATCTGTCCAAAGTATATGTGCTGATATAATAAGCAGAAGCAACTTTGTCGTAATTGCGAAAACCGCCGTCCAGATAAAGTGTTTTGAATATCATGGAATGACAGTCGGAAGTTTCCATATCGTTGATTTCGTAATAAGCGACGATCGCGCTCAAAACGGCGCGCACTTCTTCCTCGGAAAACTTTTTCCCGAAACAGCATCGCTGTTCCGCAAGCACGTTTAATAAATCGTTGCGCCTGTTCATATTCAACGGCTCCCGCAAGCATTCAGCACTTCTACGAGTTTTTCGATTTTTTCCGACCAATAGTCTGAATCGAATGCAATTTTTTGTTCCATACAGCAACCTTCAAGATACGTCATGACGCTTTCTTTTTTGATTTCGCCCGTCTTGATGCCGACGGCTTTTAATACGCTTGACGCCTGCGAAAATAATTTTTCAACTTCGATGACTTTCTGTACGGCAAGTTCCGTGATTCCGTTGATCTTTTCGGCAGTCCCTGCTATCTTTTTATTTTTGCAGTTTTTCAAAAGACTTACAATCAGTCCCGTAACCGCCGATAACAACGCAAATCCGCCGAGCGCCACGCTCAGTATCTGTTCTATGGTTTCAAACATGTTTTTCCTCCTGTTTTATTGATTTGACCCACAAGCAACGGCCGTTTGACCGATCACTATTTTAATAAAAGTTCCATCTCGGATCCCTCCTCATTTAAAACGCAACGCCTGTCCTACTTCTTTGATTTCCCGGGTCGATCGATAAAAAACGAACATTTGTTTGTTGTAAATCTATTGTACCCCATGAAACTGACAAACGGCTGCCTTTATGAAAAATTTATCAAATTATTTATGATTTCTCCCCTTCCCGAAAAATAAAAACGGCAAATTTGCCCAATTCGATTGCATTCCACGGAAAAAAGGTTTAAACTAAAAGTATCTTAAGGAGGATCGACTATGATCGACGAAAAAATTGCAAAACTGATCAACGAACAGGTAAACAAAGAACTTTACTCGGGTTATTTATATCTCGACTTTGCGAATTATTACGCAGACGCAGGCTTGGACGGATTTGCCCATTGGTACGAAGTTCAGGCGCAGGAAGAGCGCGACCACGCTATGATGATGCGCCGCTATCTGATCGACAACGGCGTGCGCGTAACCTTCGATGCGATCGGTAAACCCGATAAAAAATTAACGAAGACGGACGATCCGTTGAAAGCAGGTTTGGAACACGAACAATACGTTACCTCGCTGATCAATCACATCTACGCGGAAGCCGCAAAGATCCACGACTACAAGACGATGCAGTTCCTCGACTGGTTCATCAAAGAACAAGGCGAAGAAGAAAAGAACGCCGACGATATGATTAAAAAATACGCCCTGTTCGGTCACGACGCAAAAGGTCTTTATTCTTTGAATCAGGAACTCGGCGCACGCGTCTATACGCCTTCGGCGACCGGTCCCGCAATGTAACGGCAAACAAATTTTTTTCATTCTTTTTCATCACTTAGAAAGCGGTCTGCATACGCAGACCGCTTTTCCGTTTCATTCCGTTGACTTTTCGGGCAATTCCAAGTATAATTGAACCAATCTAACCGACAGGCGGCGTATATGCTCACAATCGATAAAATATTTGAAGCCCAGCGTGTCCTCAGCGAAGCGATTTATAAAACGGACGTGATCCGCGCAGACAAAGTGACCGACGAATGCGAACTTTGGTTAAAAACGGAAAATCTGCAAAAGACGGGTTCGTTTAAAATCCGCGGCGCTTACTATAAGATTTCGCAACTTTCCAACGAAGAACGGAAAAAAGGCGTAATCGCCTGTTCGGCAGGAAATCACGCGCAGGGCGTTGCGTATGCCGCGCAGAAAAACGGAATCCCCGCGCTGATCTGTCTGCCCGAGGGAGCGCCCATTTCAAAAGTGGAAGCAACGCGCGGTTACGGCGCAGACATCTGTCTGGTTCCCGGAGTTTACGACGACGCGTACAACCGTGCTCTGGAATTGCAACATCAGCACGGCTACGTCTTTATTCATCCCTTTGACGACGAAGAAGTCATTGCGGGACAAGGCACCGTGGGGCTGGAAATCCTCTCTCAAATGGACGGCGTGGACGCAATCGTCGTGCCCGTCGGCGGCGGCGGACTGATTTCCGGCATCGCATTCGCGGTAAAATCCGTCAACCCGAAAGTGAAGGTGTACGGTGTTCAGGCGGAAGGCGCGCCGAGTATGTTCAATTCGATCAGTCACGGAAAAATCGAACACCTTTCTTCCGTTTCCACCATCGCGGACGGAATTGCGGTAAAACAACCGGGCGCGCATACCTTTGCATACTGCAAGCAATACGTAGACGGAATCGTAACCGTAAACGACAACGAAATATCCACGGCGATCCTTGCGTTGATCGAGCGGGAAAAGGTCGTTGCGGAAGGCGCGGGCGCAACGCCGCTGGCAGCGATCCTTGCGGGAAAACTCCCCATGCTCAAAGGCAAAAAAGTCTGCTGTCTGATCTCGGGCGGCAATATCGACGTCACGATCATGAACCGCGTCATAACGCGCGGACTCATAACTTCCGGAAGACAGTGTACGCTCAATATCGAACTCCTCGATAAGCCGGGGCAACTTGTGGAAGTTTCGAGCATCATCGCAAATTGCGGTGCAAACGTGACGGGCGTACACCACGAACACGCCAGCGCGGACAGCGCGGTCATCGGATGCTTTCTGCGCATCGATATGGAAACCAGGAATTTCGAACACATCCGTGAAATCAGGCGCAAATTAGAAGAAGCAGGATTCAGAATCAATTAAAGGAGATACGATATGCAAAAAATTCACACGAACAACGCGCCTGCGGCAATCGGACCTTACTCGCAGGCAATCGAAACAAACGGACTGATTTTCACTTCGGGGCAGATTCCCATCGACCCGACCACGGGAAAAATCAGCGGCAGCAACGTCGAGGAGCAGACCGAACGCATTTGCGAAAACTTGAAAGCCGTTCTGGAAGCGGCGGGCGTTTTCCTTTCAAACGTTGTGAAGACGACCTGTTTCCTTGCAGATATGTCCGACTTTGCGGCGTTCAACGCGGTTTATGCAAAATATTTCACGCAGAACCCCGCGCGTTCCTGCGTTGCGGTGAAAACGCTGCCTAAAAACGTACTCGCCGAAATCGAAGCGATTGCCGTAAAATAACCTTTCTATCCCGTATCCATACGGGACGATCATGCAAGCCTTCCCTGAAATCGGGAAGGCTTTTTTTTCGACAAAAAGGAACAATATTAAAAATTTTATTGAAATGGAGTTTTTACTATGATATAATATGTTTCGGAATTTAACAATTCAGGAGGTTACATATGGCAAAATGCGAAGCATGTTTCGGCACGGCGGAACAGGAAAAGAAACTGAAAGCCGTCATCGAAGCATCGCAGAATACGCAAGGCTGCTTGATGCACGTTTTGCAGGAAGCACAGGAGATTTACGGCTATCTCCCCATGCAGGTGCAAAAAGCGATTGCGGAAGGTCTTGGCATCTCGCTTTCCGAAGTTTACGGCGTAGTGACGTTTTATTCGCAGTTTTCCTTAACGCCTAAGGGAAAATACCGCATCAGCGTCTGTCTCGGCACGGCGTGTTACGTAAAGGGCGCGGATAAAATTCTGGAAGAAATCGAAAAAGAACTGGAAATCAAACCGGGCGAATGCACGCCCGACGGGTTGTTTTCGCTCGACAGTTGCCGCTGCGTCGGCGCGTGCGGACTTGCCCCCGTTCTGATGGTCAACGACGAAGTGTTCGGCAAACTCTCCCACGATAAAGTAAAATATATTCTCGATATTTACAGGGAGGACGCAAACAAATGACGGTTCAAGAGTTACACGAAATCAAACAGAAAAAAGAAGCGCTCATTGAAGTACGCCGCGTCGTACGGGAACAGGGCGAAAAACTCGCAAAACAAACGGGTTACCGCAAACAAGTACTCGTCTGCGGCGGAACGGGCTGTACTTCGTCCCATTCCATGAAAGTGATTGCGGAACTGGAAACGGCGCTCGAAGAAGCAAACCTTCACGACGTACTCGTCGTTAAAACGGGCTGCTTCGGACTTTGCGCGCTCGGTCCCATTATGATCGTCTACCCCGAGGGAGCCTTTTACGCGCAGATGACGCCCGAACACGTGAGAACGGTCGTCGAAAAACATCTTGTTCACAACGAAGTCGTAAAAGAACTTTTATATCAGGGCACCGTCACCAAAGACGGCGACGTGATCCCCTTTGCCGAAACCCCGTTCTATCAGAAACAGATGCGCATCGCGCTGAGAAACTGCGGCGTGATCGCAGCGGAAGACATCGAAGAAGCGATTGCCGCGGGCGATTACAGCGCGCTCGAAAAAGCGCTCTCCTCCATGACCCCCGACGACGTCATCAACGAAATGCTGGCTTCCGGACTCCGAGGCAGAGGCGGCGCGGGATTCCCCACGGGCAGAAAATGGTCGTTTGCAAAAGCCTCCGCAGGCGACGTCAAATACGTTGTATGTAACGCCGACGAGGGCGACCCGGGGGCGTTTATGGACCGCTCGGTCTTGGAAGGAGACCCCCACTCTGTGTTGGAAGCCATGACGATTGCCGGTTACGCCATCGGCGCACATCAGGGTTATATTTACGTTCGCGCCGAATATCCCGTCGCGGTAGCAAGGCTGAAAATCGCGCTTCGGCAGGCGCACGAATACGGACTCCTCGGGAAAAACATCTTGGGGCTCGGATTCGATTTCGACATCGAAATCCGACTCGGGGCAGGCGCGTTCGTGTGCGGAGAAGAAACCGCGCTTCTGACCAGTATCGAAGGCCATCGCGGCGAACCGCGTCCCCGTCCCCCCTTCCCTGCCGTAAAAGGTCTGTTCGGAAAACCCACCATCATCAACAACGTAGAGACGTGGGCGAATATCAATCCCATCATTTTAAAAGGCGCAAAATGGTTTTCCTCCATCGGAACGGGCACGTCTACGGGCACGAAAGTATTCGCGCTCGGCGGAAAAATCACCAACGTCGGGCTTGTAGAAGTGCCCATGGGCACGACACTGCGCGAGATTGTAGAGGAAATCGGCGGCGGGATCCCGAACGGAAAGAAATTCAAAGCGGCGCAAACGGGCGGACCTTCGGGCGGCTGTATCCCCGCTTCCTGCATCGATACTCCCATCGACTACGATAACCTGATCGCCATCGGATCCATGATGGGAAGCGGCGGAATGATCATTCTCGACGAAGATACCTGTATGGTGGACATCGCAAAATTCTACCTCGAATTTACGGCGGATGAAAGTTGCGGAAAGTGTACGCCCTGCCGGATCGGAACAAAACGGCTGTTGCAACTGCTTACGAAAATTACCGAGGGAAAAGGCGAAGAGGAAGATATTGCGAAAATCGAAGAACTTGCATCGCATATGAAACAGTCCTCTCTTTGCGCGCTCGGACAAAGCGCACCCAACCCCGTGCTTTCAACGCTGCGCTATTTCCGCTCGGAATACGAAAACCATATCGCACATAAAACATGCGACGCGGGAGTTTGCAAAGCGCTTTTGAACTTCTCGATCGACAGCGCAAAATGCAAAGGCTGTACACTGTGCGCGAGGAACTGCCCCGTGAAGGCGATTTCGGGAACCGTGAAAGAGGCGCACGTCATCGATCCCCAAAAATGCGTGAAATGCGGATTGTGCATGACGAACTGCCGCTTCGGCGCAATCATCAGAAAGTGAGGAATCAACTATGGCAAAAAACGTTACGTTAAAAATCAATAATATTCCCGTTACCGTGCCGGAAGGCTCTACGATATTGGAAGCGGCGCGCAAAGCGCATATCGAAATTCCCACGCTGTGTTATTTAAAAGACGTCAGTTGCGTCGGATCGTGCCGGATGTGCGTGGTCGAAGCCACGGGCGCGCGCGGATTGGTCGCGGCTTGCGTCGCTCCCGTTGCCGACGGCATGGAGGTGAGAACGAACACCCCCATGTGCCGCGAATCGAGAAAAATGACGCTGGAACTGCTGCTTTCCAAACACAAGAAAAAATGTCTTTCCTGCGAGCGAAACCATAACTGCGAACTGCAAAAACTTTCCCTCGGCTACGGCGTGGACGAAGACCGCTTTAAGGGCGAAGACTTTGTTCTGCCCATCGACGATTCGGCGCCCTACGTGGTGCGCGATAACGATAAATGCATTAACTGTATGCGCTGCGTGGCGGCGTGCCGAAAACAGAACGTGAATGCGATCGGCGCCATCGGCAGAGGGTTTCAAGTCCATGTGGGAAGCGCCTTCGATATGCCTCTTTTCGAATCGGTCTGCGTGGGGTGCGGTCAGTGCATCGTCGCCTGCCCCGTCGGCGCGCTCTCCGAACGCTCTACAGTAAACGAAGTATGGGACGCGCTTGCCGATCCCGTCAAACAAGTAATCTTCTTTACCGCGCCCTCCGTCCGCGCGACGCTCGGCGAAGCATTCGATATGCCCGTCGGCACCAACGTCGAAGGAAAAATGGTTGCGGCAATCCGCAGACTCGGACCTGCCCACGTGTTCAATATGGACGTCACCGCCGATCTCACCATTATGGAAGAGGCGAGCGAACTGATCAACCGCATCAAAACCGACAAGCCCATGCCCATGTTCACCTCATGCTGTCCCGCATGGGTCAAATACGTGGAACAGAAGTATCCCGAATATCTCCCCAATCTTTCCACCTGTAAATCTCCGCAGGCAATGTTCGGCGCGCTTTTAAAGAGTTACTGGTGCGAAAAAAACGGAATCGACCCGAAAAATCTGTATGTCGTCAGCGTGATTCCCTGTACGGCGAAAAAGTACGAATGCCATCGCGAACAACTCGAAGGCGACGTGGACGCGGCGATCACCACGCGGGAACTTGCGCGCATGATCAAGACCGCGGGCATCAAGTTTACCGAACTTCCGAACGAAGAATTCGACAATCCGTTTGCAACGGCAACGGGCGGCGGAGCGATATTCGGCGCAACAGGCGGCGTGATGGAAGCCGCGCTCCGTACGGCGGCGCACATGATGGACGGTTCGTTCGAAATCCTCGACTTCCCCGAAATCCGCGGTTCTAACCCCATCAAAGAAGCCGTATATTCCGTCGCGGGAAAGACCGTGCGCGTCGCGGTCGCCTCCGGACTGGACAATGCCAAAACCATACTCGAACAAATCAAATGCGGCAAAAAACAGTACGACTTCATCGAGATCATGGCATGCCCGGGCGGATGCGTCAACGGCGGCGGGCAACCCACGCTGTCCGACAGCGTCCGTAACTCAACCGAACTGAAAGCAACGCGTGCCAAGGCGCTCTATACGAGCGATAAGCACAATTCGCTTCGACGCTCGTCCGATTCGCCCGTAATCGACCTGCTGTATAACGAATTCTTCTCCTTTCCCAACAGTCCCAAATCACACGAAATTTTGCATACGCATTATCGGGAAGACAAACGGATCTGATCCGATACAAAAAAGCGCTCCTCTCAATGGAAAGAGGAGCGCTTTTCATATTCTGATTTAACAAAGCCTTAATGAATGAATTTCGCGTTCGGTCAAGACACGTTCTCCACAATGATCTGGCGGCAGCCGTATGCTTCTCCCAGCGAATATTTTTTATTCCCCATCGTGACGGTAGACATCGACTCGTCGATCTTTGCGGATTCTGCAGGAAGATTCGGCGGTGTACTGTCAAAACCGGCGTGCAGATAATATCTTCCGGCAGAAAGGTTACCGATTTCCGCTTTCAAAACAAATTCGCCCGTCGCGCGGTCATATGTTACGACTTCGAGTGTAAATTTCACTCTGCCGCTGACTTCGCCGTCGATCACGTACGTTTTCAGTTCCTCTACCGAATTCACTTCGCACGTGCCGCTGAAAATCGCATATGCTTTTCCGTTCTCTTGCTTTAATCCGATTTTGTTGACGGATACCGACGGCGCTTTCCAATCAGTGAGATGTTCTTTCAAGATATTGAAAAGCGATTCGCCGCTGTCGCTGAAAGAATATTTTCTTGCGTCTTCGGTTTTAAGGTTTTTGAATTTTTGTAAAATATCGTTATAACTGTCATTTACGGGATCCACTTTGCTTCCGTTTACGTTGAAAATCCCCCAAGACATACTGCCCCATACCTTATATGTCCAACTCGTCCAATGCCAATCTCTATCGTTTAACAAACCGAGCGTCCGATCCCATTTTTCGGTTGAGTTGTAGGCAGTAAATTCTCCCATCTGCAAAGGCAAATCGAATCGACGGGATTCGATTTCCGTAAATTTATTCTGCCAATTAACAATATGCGCTTCGTCTGAAAGAGTATCGTCGATATAATGATGAAACGAAAAAATACAGTTCTCCCAACCGTATTGCGTAGGTTGGGGCAAATTCCACCCGTCCCAACACGATTCGAAAATGACGATATGTTCGTCGCCCGTTGCCCTGATGACGTCGTAAATTTTATCGAACACGTTCCAATGGGTTTCATTGATCAAACCGCCTTTCTCGCCCGGTTCGTTCAAGATGTCGTAACCGGCAACGGCGGGATTATCTTTGTAGTGCAGGGAAAGCGCGCGCCAAAGATTCATGGTGAGCGTCTGCTTCTTTTCATTGGAGTAAAAATCGACTTCCTCTTTGGTCTCGAAACTTTCTCCGCTGTGATCCTGTCCGTTCTGCGAACCGTACGCGCCGTGCAGATCGAGAATGGTATACAGCCCGTATTCGGCGGCTTTCGTGACAAATTCGTCCAAAGCAGAAAAATCGTACTCTTTGCCCGCGTTTTCATAATCGGTAACGGCGGCAAAATCTACGTTCATATACGTGAACGGCAACCGAATGACCGACATTCCCATATCGACGCAATTTTGAAAATCGACGTCCGTCCACCAATTCGCGCGGTATTCCGCCCATAATTCCTGCGTCTTTGCTGCCCCGAACCGTTCGATGAAATTCTTCGTGAGCGATTTATAATCGTCCGAATCGGTCTTGCCGCCTTCGAATCCCGTCATCCAGTGCTCGGTCACAAACAGTCCGCCCGCATTCACACCGCGAAGATATAACGTCTCTCCGTTCCGGTTCTTTACGGCTTTGCCGTCCGTTTTCAGGAAATCGTTCCCATCGAACTTACCGTAATCGGGCTTCTCGTCGGGTTCTTTATCAGGATCGGGATCTTTGTCAGGATTCACATCCGGATCTTTATCGGGTTCTTTATCCGGATCGGGATCCTTATCGGGATTTACATCCGGATCTTTATCGGGTTCTTTATCCGGATCGGGATCCTTGTCGGGATTCTCATCCGGATCTTTGTCGGGGTCTTTATCGGGATCTTTGTCCGGTTGCTCGATAGTAGAATCATTCTGATCGCCGTCATTTCCATCGGAATCGAATAACGAGCACGCATTGAAAACGCAGATCGAAATAATACAAAGAATTACGATAAGCAGCCTTTTGAACTTCATATTTCAACTCCTTTTTTATAATAGTGTAATCTTTATCTCATTGATTATTCGGGAAACTCAACGCTGAGTTCCGCAAATAATTATGCTTATCCGCAAAAATCTGCGAACTTGCTTTGTCTGTGATTTCAGTGCGTAAATCTTGAAAATTCATATTTTTAATTCTGATCATCTGAAATCCTACATTATTATAGCACAAATAAATATATTTGTCAACTGTATAACACAATAACATTGCCAAAGACTAAAACGCCACGATAGCGGGCATTTGCGCTATAAATAAGAACGAACCAAAGCGGTTCGTTCTGTCACATGATTAATGAAGAAGTAGGAAACCGGAAAATATTATTCATATTTTTCTATTCGGCATTGTTCATAGACTTTTTTTCCTATGATCGTTATCGCCTGTTCCGGGCACCTCGAAAAACAACGATAGCACATAGTACATTTATCGTTAAAAACTATTTTATTTTCACTAAGCCCTATATTCAACATAGGACATGCCGAAGCACATAGTCCGCAAGCAATACATTTCGAGTGATCTACTGTTATCCCCCTATAATAATTTTTTGTTTTTTTACGAAAATACAGTCTTTGACCGAATAAACCGGCTAACCTGCAAGCAAAACTCAAACCGTTATCGGGATATTTATTTACTTGAATTTTTTTAACGGCTCTGTCTATTTTCTTATAAGCATTTGTAACGATTTTACGGTTCCTTTTTAAAGACTTTTTTAATACTTTAACGTCCCCTATGCAATCGGGCATTTTAACATGTAATCCGCCTGATACTTCCGCTCCGTACTTCTTGAAAAGTCTTGCAGCACAACCTGCGCCGTCGCCGCTGAACAGCCCCATCGTGGCGACAATCAAAATCTTTTTGTGATTCCATATCGTAGAGTTTTCAACAATAAAGTTGTTAACGATTTTGGGCAAATCGGAATAATAAACGGGATAAGCAAAAATGATCTCATTATTATTTTTGATACTGTCTACGGCAGTTTTGTCCTCGATAGAATAACTTGTTCCGTTACGGTCAAGTTGTTTTAATAAATATTCTGCACAACGTTTTGTGTTGCCTGTGCCGCTGAAATATACGCTGATCATAATTTAACTTATTATATCACGATCCGATGTTTTTTTCAAGCGGATTATTGGCTTCGTCAAGCGGGACATAGAGAAAGCACAAGGCTGTTACCCTGTGCTTTTCTTTATTGTTATGCGATAAAGCCCGTGACACTGTTCAAAAAATTTATTTCGTTTTTAGGTGTTCAAACTTTAACGACATTGGTGGAGTTAACGAGGTTCGAACTCGTGACCTTTTGAATGCCATTCAAACGCGCTACCAACTGCGCCATAACCCCATAGCCTATAATGCGGCAAATCTTCGACGGGCATGCATACATATCCACCGTCAAGCGATTTGCCGTCTAAAATAATTATAATAAAAATGTAAAACAAAATCAAGTAATTTGTCTGCCTTTTTACTTCTTTCCTCCGCTGTGGTTTCTTTCAGAAAAAATAGTCCTGAGCAAGGTGTTCCGGTGTTCGGATTTTAACGACTGAATAAACAAGAAGAACGGAAAATGTTTTTCCGTTCTTCTTATTCATTGGAGAAAACTGTGATCTGTGTTATAACCGAGAATTTCTCAGTTCGGAGAATATGCGATCCACCGATACTGCGCGGTTGCAGGAAGCGCCGAAACATCAAACGCGCCGCTCCAATCATCGATCCCGACGCAGTTCCATACGTTAGCCATAATTTGCATCGCATGCGACGGCAGATTCTTCGTTGCACGATAAACCGCCTTTCCGTCGATATACCACGTAATACTGTCACGCTGCCAATCGAATGCGTATTCGTGAAAATCCTCCGAAGCGTCGAATCCAAGATCGAAATAAAACTCGTGACCGCCCACCCCGTTCGTATAATAATTGAATTGAACGCGCGTCATGTCTTTCCCTAAAAACTCGATGTCGATTTCATCCCAAACAGGTTGATTGGTATACGTGAAGAAAGAAGAAATGACCCCCGAACAGTTTGCCGCTTTCATACAAACAGAATAGAAACCGTAAGAATAATTCTGCCTGGAACGATATTCCGCACCTGCATACCCTTTTCCCTCTTCGGAGACGGACATGTTCATGATACCGTTCCGGACGACTGCGCTGCTTTTTCGCCACGTGCAGTTGAACATGCCGCCGTTGGAATAGCCGTCCGCCCAGTAAAATTCAGATGGCAACGTTTGTGAAAAATCTACGATCTTCTCATTATCCGTCGTCAAACGATCGGGAACTCCCGCGGCAGACTCATGCGGTTCAAACGTGAGTTCATCTTCGGACGGATCGGGATTTTCCGGTAAGTCAGGATTTTCCGGTAAGTCGGGATTTTCGGGCTGATCCGGATCTTCGGGAGGAGCAGGATTCTCCGGATGAGAAGGATCCTCGGGCGAACCGGTATTGTCCGGCGGAGCAAACGGATTTGCGCATGCCGCCGCCAAGATCATTACAACGCCCAAAAAGATAACCATCAAACCTTTGATCAATTTTGCCATAATTCACCTTTTATAATTGCATTATACAAAACAAACAAACCTCGTGCAATCGCCATTTCTTATATTGAACGATTATTTCACAAATTGTATGAAAATACGGGCAAGAGAAACCCTTGCCCGTATTGATTAAACCGTAACGATCGATTATTCCGCCTCAGCGTCTTCGGTTACGTTCGCAAACTTGAAGTCGCTGAACGTGACGTTACCGCTGTAATTTGCATCAACACGATCGGGATTATCTTGACTGTTTGCCCAATAGTGTGTTTCGAAATAGATCAAAATCTGCGAAGGCACGCCGCGTCCCGTCGTCGTATCGAATGTAATACAGAGCGTCGTTTCAGCACCGGGCGCGATTTGTATCGTAGTACCGTCCCATACGGTATCCGTGTTTGCGGTACCGACGGACGCAACCGAACCGGTAGCACAGTCTTTGGAATTTCCGTTTGCACCGTTTTCGATTCCCGTATCGCAAGCAATATCGAACCGTAACTCTATTTTCGTATCGCCGTTGTTCTTAATGGTTACGGCAAACGTGTTGCAATTCGCCACATCGGCTTCCGTGGGAATACTGATCGCAATATTCTTGTAGTTGCCGCCAACGATATCCGTATAAACGACGTTATGCGATTTGTTATCCGCTTCGGAAGTGATTTCATAACCATCTTCCGTAGTAGCCATCTCCAACGCTACGGAATCCACTCCGCTGAGATCGGGAAGCACTCCGGGAGGCGGCTCATAACCTTCGAGTTTGGTTTCGTCGTCTTCCCACTTGTTGGTCGATTCGCCCATATCCTTATACTGAATATCAAATACAGATACCTGTACGCTTTCTTCATCGTCGGGGGTATCAAGTAAACCGAGAAGAAGATGAATGGCAGATTCCACGTTATCGTACACGCCGTCTTTATAGATATTACCGCTGTCGCCGTGTCTGAACGTCACTTTTAATTCGTTCACGACTCCTGCTTTGACCTCAAAGTCGAATTTCTTGTAATGCTCTTTCTTTGCCGCGTTGTATTCTTCCAAATATAATTTGTAATCCTCGTCGCTCTCGCCGTCGTTCTGCTCGCGTGCCGGCGCATAATCGTCGAATCCGTTGAGATTCACGATACCTGCTTTGTTCGTGGTAAGTTTTAACTTTACTTCGTAGTTATGGTTGGGAAGAAGTTGCCCGTCGTTGCCCTGGCTGCTGCGGTAGAAAAGTTGAATCGTAGCATCTTTGGGCCCGGGCGCCAACGTGCCGCCGTAACTGAGAATCTTGAAGTTGACCGTCATCTTATTCGCGCCGATGTACTGATAACCTTCATCTGCTTCATGATTCTTTTCGTATTCTTCGTAATACGCGCTGTTCACTACGGCATTCGCCCAGTTATAATTCTTATCGCTCCAATGTCCCCAAGTGCCGGCAGGCGCTTTGTTCTGCTCGTAGTTCTGGGAAAGTTCAAATCCTTCGGGTGCCTTTACCGTAACTTCGATCTGCGCGGACTGAGTGCCGCCTGCGCGCGTTGCGATGACGGTTGCATCCCCGGGATTCAACGCTGTTACGACGCCGTTGGATACGGTTACGACCGCCTTTCCTTCGTCCTCGACGCTCCATTCGATTTCCGCGCCTTCCTGCGCAACGCCGTCTTTTAATACGGTTGCGGTAAGCGCCAACGTTTGGTCTCTTTCGAGTTCGATCGCGCCGTCTACCACTCCTTCTCCCGTAAGTTCAATCACGAGAGAATAAACGGTTACGGAGCAGGTTGCCTCAAATTCGCCCACTTTCGCGGTGATCGTAGCAGTACCTCTCGCCTTTCCGGTTACGCTGCCCGTTCTCGACACGCTTGCAACTGCGTCATCGGATGAAGTCCAGGTGATTTCCGAAGACTTCGGCGACGACGTGGTTCCGTCCGAATAAGTAGCCGTAACGTTCAGTTTCAAAGTGTCCTGCGTCGCGATTTCGGCAGTCGTTACGTCAAGTTCGATCGCAGTCACTTCGGGGTCCTTGCCTCCGCAGGCTACAAATGCAAACACTAAAACCAATGAAAGCACTACAGCCAACGCAGACATGATGCGTCTTTTCAGTTTCATAAAATAGGTATCCTCCTAAAAAATTTTCAAATTTGTCAACCGTTTTTTACGATTCGTCTTTTGGTTTTTCTTCGGTTTCGGCTGCAATGTCCGGCTGCGAATTATCCTCAGTTCCCTCCGGTGCGCTTCCCGCGGTTGCAACCGCCGATTTTCTGTTATTCAGAATATTCTTCACAAGGAAGAACGCCATCACGCCTACGCCCGCCGCAAGCGCCACTTCTACAAGCGCGACGTACCAATACCAAGTATGATTGTATTGCGCGCCCTTTCCTACGCCGATTGCGGCATCGGGATCGTAAGTCACTTTTGCGTATTCGGAATCGATCAGCGTCCACAAAACGTTTTTCACGACTTTCTGACCGAGCGCGATCATTTGCGCATCCGGAATTTTATCCAACAGATTCCCGACGCTGTAATCGGCATTCGTATTGTTCAACCAAAGGTCGTTTCCTGCCCAAATTCCCTTATAAGCGGGCATGTAATCTCCCTTATTGGTATCCAACCAGTCGGTCACAAGCGTGCCGCGGAACTTCCATTCGTTCCTCAGAATTTCCGTGCAAAGACCGTAATTCGCGCCCGACCAAACTCTGCCCAAACGGTTCATGCTCGTCATAAGCGCGTTTCCGCCGCCCTCTTTTGTTACGATTTCAAACGGTTTCAGATAGATTTCGCGCAAGGTTTGCTCGGTCATGAAGGTGTATAATCCTTCACGGAAGGTTTCGCTTTCGTTGGCGACAAAGTGCTTTACGTAAGAGTAAACGCCCATGTCTTTCGCGCCGCGCACAGCGCCCGCCGCCATTTTGCCCGAAAGAACTCCGTCTTCGGAGTAATACTCGCCGTTTCTTCCGCAGAAAGGATTGCGGTGAATATTCGCACCGGGCGCATACCAACCTCTTAATCCCTGCATGGATTTTGCTTCGTTCCCTACGCTGAGTCCCATTGCATAAGCGAGCGCGGTATCCCAGGTCTGTGCCAGAACGGTTGCGCTGGGATATGCCACAAATTCGCACTGCGTGGTTCCCGTTACGCGGGTGTTCAGTCCGAGCGGTCCGTCCAAGTCGACGTACTCGGGTTTTCCGATGCTCTTGATCGCCGCAGTTTTGAAGTATCCGTCTTTAATGACGGTTTTCAGTTCACTGACCGTGACTTGATAGATCAGCCAATCCCAATCGTCGTCCTTCCAATCCTTCATCGTATACGAATCCCCGTTTTTCTGGGGCATCATATCTTCCAAAGTCATATCCGTATCTTCGCCGTTGGGAAGTTTTTCGATGTCGTAATATCCCGTTGCCTTCAACTGCTCATCCGTCGGTTCCTTCGAACTTGCAACTTGGTACGCCGCAGCGCTTCTGCTTCTGAGGATCTTTTCGGGGAAAGTTCCCGCGAAATTTGCTCTCGAAAGATATTTGACGGGAACGGATTCCTGACTTCCGTCGAGATCGGCGTTATCGATCGTCTGATCGTTGCCTTTTCCGTTCTTATTCGTAAAACGGTTTTCAACTGCCGCGCCCGTCGTTTCGTCCGTGTCGTAATTGTAGCCTTCTGCGGGAACGGTATAATGATAGACCGCTTCCGAACCCTCCGCCATATTGCCGTTATCGTGCGAATTTTTCATCAGACGAAGATAATAATCGCCGCCGTCAAGTTCGTAACCCGTATGTGAGTTTGCGTTTGCATCGTAACAGTCGTACGACGCCATGCTCTGCACGGTGATACTCAGCGTTACGGTTTCGCTCTCTCCCGGTTCGATGACGTTGGTCTTTGCAAACGCGCCGAGATTCACGTACGCTTTTTCGATTCCGCCTTTAATATATTGGGGCGTGTAATACAACTGAACGACGTCCATCGCAGGATAATTGCCCGTATTTTTCACTTCAACGGTCAATTCGATTTCACCCTTCTGAGGAAGATCTCCGCTCGTCTGGCTTTTTCCGTTGACCTCTACGTTCTTGACATTCCACTCAAACGAAGTATAGGAAAGTCCGTAACCGAAAGGATACTGAACGACTTTGTCGTAACCGCCGAACTCTTCGGCATCCCAATAACTTTCCGCGAATGCCGTTTCATACCATTTATAGCCGACGTAAATTCCTTCGTAATAATCGATGTATGCGTCGTAGTACCCTTTTCCGGTACCCGTAAATCCGTTATACTTTCTGGCGCCCTCTTTGCCTGCGTTCACCGACGAAGGCGCGGTGAAAATGTCGTACGCGTACGTATCGGCAGTTCTTCCCGAAGGACTTACCTTTACCGTTTCGGTAACGGGTTTGCCGTTTGCGTCCGTCTTTTCTTCGCCGTTGTCATCGAGAACCGCCACTTCCTTTTCCCCGCGAAGAACGTTGATGAGTGCGTTCACGCCGGTCAGTCCCGTAACGCCGACGTGCAGAGCCGCGTCGATTTTTTCACCGTCGATAAAACCGGTCTCCATCACGTTTGCGGTATTGAGAACGACGATGACCTTGCTGCAAGCCGTCGTTGCCGCCTCAATCATTTGTTCTTCTTCGGTAGAAAGTTCGAGATAGGTACGGTTATTGTCGTTGATCGTGCTATCCGAACGATTGGTCTGTTTTTGCTTCTCCTGATACAAGCGCAAGTCGTTGCTTTCGCCGCCCGTTCTGCCGATCACGACAAGCGCAACGTCGGAAAAATTATGCGCTTCTTCGAGAATCGCCGCCGTGTAATGCGCCCCGTCCGGCTCGCGCAGGATAAAGTTTTTCTCGATTTTATCGAATGCTACGCCGCCTCTGTATTCTTCGTCGTGCGCACTGTAAACGCTCGTATCGGCGGAATAGAAATCTTTGTACATCTTAAAAAGAGTTTCGTTGTATTGGATGCCCGCCGCTTTCAACGCAGGGAACAGTTTCATTTTTTCGAGTTTCGTATTGGAATAACCCGAACCGTACGCCATCGTCATCCAATCGTAGGCAGCCCAGCCGAATACGTTGACTTTGGCAATTTCTTCTTTGCTGAGAGGTAAAGCGGGCTTGCCGTTTTCGTCCTCCTCGTTTTTCAACAGGACGATCCCTTCTTCCACGATATCTTCACAAAGCGCTGTTCCCGCAGAAAGCGTCTTTGCGTCGGTATTCTGTGCTCTGCCGTACAACCACAAACTAATGGTATCCGAGAAGATGCCCGCAACGATGATCAGCGCGATCATGACCGCAATCAGCGCCGTCATGCAAGGCGCAAAGATCGCAATCGATTTTTTGATCGACATCTTATTCTTCATGTTTCCGCTCCTTTTCTTGTTTACAATTTTCCATATTATAAAAAAAGGAACGCACCTCTCACAAGATGCGTTCCTTAAACTGTAATATTATTTCACATATTGTCATTTTTTAACTGAATCAGCGGCTGAAAATAATGCTCAAATGGAAGATGTCGTCCGTAACGGAAGTGGTCAATTCGCCGCCGTACTTCTTTACAATCATGCGCAGACTCCGCATTCCGAAACCGTGGCTGTTCGTATCCTCTTTGGTCGTGACGGGCAATCCGTCCATAAACGTAAGCGTTCCGTTAAAGTAGTTTTCTTCCTGTACGAGGAGCATTCCGTCCCTCGACTTTACAATCAGATTGATCACGCGCCGATCTTTTTCCACAATCTTTTTCACGGCTTCGAGCGCGTTATCGATGAGGTTTCCGAACAGGCAATACAAATCGCCCGTTTCCATAAATTCGAGTTTCCTTCCGTCGATCATGCAGGACAAGTTGATCCCGTTCTGCTCGCAATAAAAACTCTTTTCCGTGATGAGCACGTTGAGCAGTTGGTTCCCCGTATCCATCTTGGAATCGTAAATGGAAATACTGTCGCGCAGTTCCTTTACGGATTCGGGCGTCATGCCGTTTTGCGCGGCAAGCGAATCCAGTTTATATTTGATATCGTGACATTTGATATTGATCAGTTCGATGCTGTCTTTTGAAATCTGATACTGTCTCTCGCTCTGACGGATGGCGTACTTTAAATATTCGACTTCTTGCAGCAATTCGTTTTCAACGATCGCCTTCGAGGCAAGCAACAATACGATAAAACAACATACCACCGAAAACGCGTTCCCCGTTTGCCGCAACACGAAATAGCCGTAATTCTCGAAACGGTTTTCGCGCATAACGCTGAGGTCGGCAAAAAACAGATCTTCCACCGAACACAAAAAAATCGTAATGCCGAGGATGACGAACGTGATCAGCAGCATTTTGTAGTTAAGTTTTCGATTTTCCATTTTTCCCGTAATTCTGCGGATGAAAAGAAACCAGGACGCCAATACGCTTACGGCGAAAATGGCATAGTACATCAGACGGTAATAAAGATTGAAATAGCCGCCCCAATGATCGTACAAACGTAACTGTTCGCCGCTTGTCCAGATAATGAGATAAACTTTATAGGCAAAATTCTGCGCCGCATACGCCATGCTGCAACAAAACAGCAGCGTTAAAAAATTCTCGCGGAAACACAGTTTCGTCAAGAGCGTAAACAAGGAAAAGAGCAAAAGATAGACAAGAATCCTGCCCCAGAGCGTTCCGCCGAACGCCTGATAAAAAAAAGCCACCGGAATTCCGATCGAAAAGAGCGCAACAAAGGAAAGCGCCGCGCGCAAAACGAAAAAATTCCGACGGTTGAGTTTATGTAAAAACAGTACGGCAAAAACGGAATATTCAAACAGAAATTCAACGATGATAAAACCGTATATCTGCCAAACGGTCATGATCGATCCTCCATGCCCGCATACCAGTTCGCAAGTTCCGCCATAAAGGCTTTTTTTCTCGGCCTGCTGATCGTAAGCCGCGCCGATCCCAACTGCACCGTAAACCCTTGCACGCTGACAATAAAGCGAGGATTGACAAGATAGCATTGATTGCATCTTAAAAATCCGAATTGTTTCAGTTCCTCTTCCACATGTGAAAGGACGCCCGTACGCTCAACCACCCCGTCTACCATATGATAATAAAGGCGGTGCCTTACGATTTCGACGTACACCAATTTATCGGTGGAAATCCGACAAGGTCCTTCAGAAGTATTCAACGTAAGATCCTGCTTTTCGTTCATCACGTAGACATCGAGCGCTTTGCGAAATTTGAGCGCAAAATCATAATACTGCACCGGTTTGAGGATATAAGCCACCGCGTCCACTTCGTAGCCCTTCTGCGCATACTGAATAAGATTTGTAATGAATACAATGGAAACGGTTTTATCAAACTGACGGAGTTCGATCGCCGCGCTCATTCCGTTGCGGTGAGGCATTTGAATGTCCATGAAAACAACGGCATGTTTGTTTTTTTTGTCGGAGAGAAACTGTACCGCGTCGCGGTATCTTTTGATGCAAAATTCCTGCCCCGTATCTGCGGCGAATCTTTCGATATAACGGTGCAAAACGGTTGCGGCTTGATCTTCATCTTCAACGATCGCAATATTCCTCATATTCCCTCCCCATTCTTCACGCAATGAAACATTTTTGCACTTGCTTGTCAAAGACAAGCAAGTGCGGGCGCGCCCGCACGTTCATTATATCACAGTTTTTTTAGTTTTGCAATTTTTTTTAAATTTTTCAATTTCCGTCTTAACTTCTGGTTTCTTATTGCGGATCCGATCTCAACAAATAACCGACCGAAAACACCGATCGTATCTCCGCAAAACAAAATAAAAATCCGAACTGTAAGGTTCGGATTTTTTTGATTTTGGTGGACCTGCGCAGAATTGAACTGCGGTCTTACAAGGTTCCTCCGCGGATACTACACGCTTAGTCTGTGGTCGGTCTCGCCGCAAAACAGTCCGCAGACAACCAGTTTTACGGCATGTTTCCGAAATTCATCGCACACGGGGGGAAACCGGCCTATGCGCAACGTTCCCTACTTCGATTACGCCCTATTCCCGAACGTAGGAATCGGGATAGAACGGAGCCTAAGGTTAGGCCGCGAGTGCTACACGGCGGCTGTTAGCGCGACGTGCAACGGTCGATCTTCTGCTATTTTTATCAGCATTTATAAAAAGTCCGTTTTTACGGAGCCGAGCCTCCGACGTGCATCCGACGAATTCCGCTTGCAATCGAATCCGAAACAGGCCCGTTTGCAGAATGTCGCCATATTTATATTACCCTATTTTTTGAAATTTGTCAAATGAAATAGGCACGATCAAATTTAAGTTAAAATTTTGACGTTTCTCAAATGATTAGCGTGAAAAAACGGAAGCATGATTCATAACATGCTTGGAGGATTTTTAATTGAGCACGACGTCTTTTAAGTATTCGTATTTTTTCATTGCGATTCGGCGGATCTCCCGATGATCCGCATCTTGCGCGAAGGCTTCGTCCGTAATTTTTTTTGCGAGAAAAATAACTTCGGAGGAATAGTGCAGATTTTTGATCTCGGTCAAAAATTTCCCGCTCTGACGCGTACCGAGAAAGTCGCCGCTGCCGCGAAGTTCCAAATCTTTTTCGGCAAGCACGAACCCGTCCGATGTGCTTTTTAAAATATTCAGCCGTTCGAGCGCCGTTTCGCTGCCCGATCCGACGAGCAGAAAGCACCAACTTTTTTCGCTCCCTCTGCCCACTCTGCCGCGTAACTGATGCAACTGGGAAAGCCCGAACCGCTCGGCATTATAGATCACCATGATCGTAGCGTCCGGAACGTCGATTCCCACTTCGATGACCGTCGTCGAAACCAGACAGTCGTATTCTTTCCGTTTGAACGACGCCATGATTTCCGATTTTTCTTTGTCTTTCATTCTGCCGTGCAAGAGCGCAAAACGCACGTCGGGCAATCTGCCGCAAAGTTCTTCGTAAAGTTCGTTTACCGAAGTGATCTGTCCCTCGTCGTCGTCGATTTTTGCGCAGACGAAATATGCCTGTTTTCCGTTTTTGACTTCTTTGCGAATATATTCGAGCATATCGTCGTACTTGCGTTCTGAAATCAAAGAAGTAGCAATCTCCTGCCGTTCGCGCGGTTTCTCGCGGATCGTGGTAATATCCAAATCTCCGTAAAAAATAAGCGACAGCGTACGCGGAATGGGCGTTGCGGACATGACCAAAAGGTCGATACTCTCCCCTTTTTCGGTCAGCGTATTGCGCTGAGCCACGCCGAAACGATGTTGTTCGTCGCATACGCAAAAGGCAAGCGAAGCAAATTGAACGTCATCCTGAAGCACCGCATGCGTCCCGCAAAGGATATCGATCTCACCCGCCGCAAGCGCAGACTTTAACTCCCGCTTTTCCTTTGCCGTACCCGAGCCCGCAAGATATCCGACGCGGTATTCGGGAAAAATACGCTGTAAAAGCGCAAAATTTTGCGCGGCGAGAACTTCCGTCGGCGAGAGATAGACTGCTTGGAATCCGCTTTTTACCGCCATAAAAATTCCCGTCAGCGCAACCGCCGTTTTGCCGCTGCCCACGTCACCCTGCAGCAGGCGGTTCATACGGTAAGGAGATACAAGACTGTCGTAAATATCGCGGACCGCAGCCTGTTGCCCCTGCGTAAATGTGAAGGGAAACCGTGTTTCAAACTCTGCAACTTCCCGCTCTGTCACCGTATACTTGCGCAATCTCGTCTCGCTTTTATCCCCCTTGATCAGTTTAAATGCGGAAAGCAGCGTAAAATATTCTTCCAGCGCAATGCGCTCGCTTGCCTCCGCAAGTTCTTCTTGCGAACGCGGCGCATGCACGCCAGAATACGCATCATGCAAAGACATGAGTCCGTATTGTTTCTGTAACGGGGAAGGAATCGCCGAGGACAATTCTTCGCTGCGGAGCGCCTGCAACATACAGCCGCGCATTCCTTTTTGCGTCACCGAACCGGAAACGCGGTACACGGGCACCAACCCTTTCATATCCGTTTTTCCGTCCAGCGGCTCAAACGTGGGATTGACCAGATTCACCTGACCGTAACGGTTTTGGACGCGTCCGTAAAAGAGATATTCTCCCGCTTTTAAACGCGCCGCAAGATAGGGCATGTTAAACCAGACGGCGAAAAACGGTTCGCCGTTTTGTTCCAACTTCGCGCGGAAAATTTTTACTCTGCCCGTGTAACGCACCGGTTCCACCGCCGTGAGCCGACAGGCAACGAGCGCGGTATCGTTATGAATCAATTCCCTCACCGATTTGGGAGAGGTCATATCGAGATAACCGCGCGGAAAATATCTGGCTAGATCCGCAGTATTCGTAATCCCGAGTTTTTTGAAATCTTTCGCGCGCTTTTCGTCTACCCCGCGCAACTGCTTTAAATCCATTTTTTCTACCGAATGTTTTTGATATAATAAAAGAGCGGTTGCCCGCTCTTGTGCCGACTTTGTTATTCCAATGAAAGGAGATAGTAATATACGGGTTGACCGCCGCTGAGGCAATCCGCTTCGCAATCGGGGAATGCTTCCCGTACTTTTTCGGTAAGTGTCTGCGCGTCCTCTGCTTTTACTTCCGAACCGTAGTAAAGCGTGATCATCTCGTGCGAATCGTCTTTGAGTTTATCCAGCAATTTTAATACCGTATCCTCGATATTTTCGCTTTTTGCAAGGATCTTCTTATCGTCAAGCCCGATAATATCTCCTTCCTTGATATTGAAACCGTTTACGTTCGTCGTGCGCACGGCGCGCGTAACCTGACCTGCACGCACGTTATCGAGCGCATGGATCATGTTGGTCTTATTCTCTTCCGCACTTGCCTCGGGATTGAACGAGAGAGCAGCGGCGAAACCCTGCGGAATGTTTTTCGTAGGGATTACGTGAATGGTGCGATTTTCGACAAGCGCTTTCGCCTGTTCGGTCGCAAGAATGATATTTTTATTGTTGGGGAACACGAATACGTTCTCGGCGTTGATCTTCTGCACCGCCGTCGCAATATCCGAAGCGGAGGGATTCATAGTCTGTCCGCCTTCGATCACACGGTCTACAAACAAATCTTTGAAGATCTCCGCGATCCCTTCGCCCGCACAAATGGCAAGCATGCCCTGATCCTTCTTTTCCGCCTCGATTTTGGCTTTTAAAGCACGGTTCTGTTCGAGCATGTTTTCGATTTTGGGACGGTCGAGTTCGCCAAGTTCCAAAGCATAAGTCAGCGCGACCCCGGGACAATTCGTATGAACGTGTACTTTAATGAGTTCCAGATCGCCGATACAGATCACGCTGTCGCCGATGCCCATCAGATTTTCACGCAGACGGTCGATATCTGCAAGCGTCGTCGATTTCTTTAAATTGATGACAAAGAATTCCGTACAGTAGGCATACTGAATCTCCCCCAGTTCCATTCCGATGATGTCGGAATTGTCGCCGAATTCATCCTCGCCCTGTCCGTTTGCGTTTGCGGCTTCCGTCTGGATTTCGGTTACGATGTCATCGTTCGTGATGGCGGCGAGAAATCCGCGCATGATCGTCATCAGTCCAACGCCGCCCGAATCGACGACGCCCGCTTTTTTCAGCACGGGCAGAAGTTCGGGCGTCATGGCAAGCGCCCTGTCGCCCTCGGCAATGATCGCGGGAAGAAAACTTTCGAAATCTTTAAATTTTCCGGCTGACTTTACCGCAAATTCGCTCATCATGCGAACGACAGTAAGTATCGTGCCTTCTTTGGGAATGGAAACCGCATTGTACGCGACTTTGGTGCCCGCTTCCAATGCTTTCGCAAACGTACGGGTATCCGCTTCCGATTTGCAGTTTGCCAGAACCGAGCAGATCCCACGGAAAATCTGGGAAAGAATGACCCCCGAATTACCGCGCGCGCCGCGAAGCGCGCCTTTGGAAATCAGATCGCATACAGACGAAAAATCGGTAGCGGCGGCAGAAAGTTCTTTCACTGCCGACTGCATGGTAAGCGACATATTCGTGCCGGTATCGCCGTCGGGCACGGGGAATACGTTGAGCGCGTCTACCTTCGCCCGATTGTTTTCGAGAAGTTTCGCGCCGGCAAGGACCATCTTGCGGAATACGGCGCTATTTATTGATTTCTGCATGATTAAATTCTCCAGTTCATAGAAAACGCGGAGACGGAAGTTATAATTTCAAACCGACGACGTTGACGTTCACGGTATCTACAATCATTCCCGTAAAGCGTTCCACTTTGTACTTGATGCCCTCTTTTAAAGATTCGGCAACCGCCTCGATGGAAACGCCGTACTTGATCAGTACGTAAACGTCGATAAAAATTCGGTTTCCGGACGTGATGATTTTTACGCCCTTGCCTCCCGCGTCTTTTTTCAGGAGTTCGGCGAGCGTATCGGTAAAACGGCGCGAAACGGTATCCACGATGCCATAACTTTCCATCGCGGCTTGTTGCGCTACCTTAGCGATAGCCAAATCGGATATTGAAATTTTTCCGTATGCGTTGCTTGTGCTTACAGACATATCGCTATGAACTCCTTATTACTTATTCTAACCGATTGTATGCGTTTTTGCAAGCAATATTGTAAAAAATTTTGATGTTTGTCAAGCATTTTTCAGTAACTTTTTGAACTTTTTTGAAAAAATCTTATTTGTACTGTGCTTAATCTGAAAAATCATACTGTTTGGACGTCCTATCGCGCCTAATATGATACCACAACAGCCGTAAAAAATCAAACAAACCTGTTTCAAGACAATAAAAAACCGCTCTGCGTCATTTCGCAGGGCTTTTCCCTCTCTCTTTCGTATTGTTTCGCCTACGCTGCCCTGCCTTTGAGGAATCGGACTGCGTATTTTTCTCTGTTCTCTTTCAGGAGTTCGAGTAATTCGGCTCTCTTTTGAATCGGCGTAAGCCATACACGTTTACCCTCTTTGTTCCGCAGTTGAGAATGAGGGCGGTTATTGTAACGTACATTCCACGCCTGCATTTTTTCTTTCAACTCCTCGTAGGTCGTAAAGGTCAGATGATTATAAAATGCCTCTTGGTCGCTCCTATGACTGCGCTCTACTTTCCCGTTATGACGCGGCGTTCTTATGCGTATTAGTTGGTGTTTGATTTTCAGTTGCGTAAGGAGTTTATCGAGAATATGTACCGTACTCTCTTTCGTGTGCTGCGGGTTCGTGAACTCGGTACCGTTATCGGTCTGAATAATCTCAGGCGCATATCCGAAATATGCGATTGCCCGCTTTACAAAATCGACCGTTGAATATCCCGATTTTTCTTTGTACGGGTACAGGAACCGTTCTCGCGTCGCCTCGTCGATTATCGTGTATTGATAATACCACTCTTTTCGGAAATGCCCTTTATTGCAATCTCGCGGAACATACTTAACGTCCATTTGCCATTTATAGCCGAGCATTAAAGGTGTATCGTATGGCTTAGGGTCATACGGCGTTTTCTTGATTTCCTGCGACGGGCGCAGTCCGTGTTTTATCACAAAACGATAAAACCCGAAATAGGTGCGCGAATAACCGTATCGCGTTCGTAACTCGCCTAATGCCTCTGTGTAACTTATATCGGGGTTCTCATCAAACAATTCCCGTATATGCTCCTCCTCTTGCACAGAGTGCGCGTTCGGGTGCGGCGTCAACGGAACTTTTGAGCCGTTTTCGAGGCTGTCGAGCGTGCCGTCGTATTTTGCTTTCCAACGCCATAGACTACGTTCGGTACACTTGAACGCATACGCCACTTTGAGAATATCGACCTTATCGACAAGCCACATTTTCAGGGCAGCCTGTTTTTGTCTTGCGGTATATTCCATTCCTTTCATCGTAAGCACCTCTTTCGCATATTTTTACGCATTATAGCACAAAAACCGAAAAAACTCAAGCCCCGCACCGCCGCGCCGCTTGCAAAATCGCCTTTCGCGTGATATAATTATCACAACTACATACTTACGGAGGAGCATATTATGCTGCGCATAAAATCTCTAAAAAGTACCCCCCCCCCGCAAAATTTTAGTTATCCACAATTAGCACGCGCCTTACGCGTAGCACACCTAAGAAAACTCTCTTGTATGAGAAATTCCACGTCGGAGGTGCGCTATGCGTCTTAATTTTCGTTTTCAAAAGTACGATTCTAAACTTGCAACGATTGTATCGTTGTTTCAGAGCGGTATTGCGGGTTGGATATTCCTTTTCCCCATTTGCTGTATTCCTGCTTTTATTTGTCTTGCCTGCAACGTAAGTGGCGCGATTGTAGGAGCATTATTCGGCGTCGGCGGCGTTCTTTCGATAATCGCATATATTCTTTTTTGCAAATTCGTAAAGCCTGAAAAGATTGATGAACGCGCTCGTAAGCGAAAACAAGTAAAACGCTCAAACGATACCGATACCTCCCCTTTCAAAGATTATCAGTCAGAGGAGGAACACAGGAGAAATATTCTTATGCGTTCTTATGTAGGCTCTCAAATAGCGTCAGAAAAGCGTTCAGAACAGGAAAACACAAATAACCTCAACTAATCACAACTTAATCAATCTCAAAAAAATTTGAAAATCAAACAGACTGCCCGTCCTAAAGTCCGACAGACAGTCTGTTACTTTTTATATTTATCTCTTTTTTCTTTAGTTTTGTTTTGTTTTTATTTGCATAATTTTGTATTGCATTTGGTATACAAAAGCATTGCATTTGCATAAGAATTGCATTACTCTTGCACGGGTATTTTTTCCGTGTTTTCAAGGGAAATATTGACCTCTGTCAATGCTGTTTTCGGCTCCTCTATTTGTACGGGTTCAGGCGTAGATTCTATATACTGAATAGCCCGCTGTAACAAATCTGATTGGTCGCCTATGTAATTTACCGTCGAAATCGTAATATTATCATACCCCGATTTATAGCCTAAAAAGCCATTCAGAACGATAGGCAGCAGTTTCAAACAGCACGCCGCAAATGTAGCCCACGTCGGGTTTACGATGACGTCAAGCATTATTACGCCCGTAAGAACGGAGGTTATACAGGTCGTACAGAATTTCGAGCCAAATGTCAAAGCGCGTTTCGTTTCGGGCTTAACGCCCAAAGGACTGCGGCTTGCACTCCCGCGCCCGCGCTTTAATATCATTTCGGGCGTCAGTTTTACAGGCTTAGTTTTGTTCGCCCGTAGAATCGCCGCGATTTGTACCACAGACAATTTTTCGTTTTTCTGTAACGTCTTTTTATCCTTGCCGCAATACTCTTTTTGATAGTCCGAATAGGATATGCCGACCTCAGTCAGAATCGCTGTCCGTGCGCTTTCGAGTTCGTCATCAATGTAATATCTGCAAAACTCCGTAAGCCGCCCCTGCATTTTGCAGTCAACGACAATTTTTTTCAGTTCGTCGTAATGTTTATGCGCCTCGCTGTATGCGTCGGTATTTTTCCCTGCACGCACGCCCGACGAGTAAAAGTTCGCAAACATTGAATATGTGCAAAACAGCAGAATGAAAAACGTAAGACCGAACTGCGCCCACCCCAAGCCGTTTGACAGGTTTATATCCGTCGTGAATACGACGACAACGATAAAAACTATAAAAAAGCCGATGAACCACGCCGCATTGTTTACCACGGAGCGCGTAACGCGCCGCTGCGCCCGATTGATTTTTTCCATTCCCGTTGTACGTTTCTCTCCGCCGTCGTGTTTTATAGGTTCCATACTCATTATTCACTACCTCCGCCGCCCGATTCATCGTCAATAGGCTTATCGGGCTTACTCTCCACTTTTTCTCCGATTTTATGTAGCCCTGCGCCTATCAGGTTCGCTACAAGCCCTATCAGGCAGATAATAGCCATTTGGTCGATAATATTTCTAAGCGCGATGACAAACACCGTTATGACCGTCCATATCAACCACGCGGCGGGCGATTTCAGGTATTGCTTTATGACGCGAATAAGCGGTATCGCGGACAGCAGAGCAAACACCACGAACAAGCCCGAAATTGTCGCCGTAGAACTTTTATCGACCCATACGGGGAATTGTGAGAGAGTCGCCGCAAGAGGAGCCGCCACGTCCACGACAAGCGCGGACGTTTTGATTATCTTTCCTTTTGTCGCGTTTCTCATAATCACTCCTCCGTTTTTTCCGCCTCAGGTTCCCGCTCCGTTTCGACCATTTCGACCGATAACAGTTTTTCGTCGTCGCTCGTCGTTTTCAATACGTCGGCATATTTGAGATTTACCAAATCTTTTACGCCCTGCGGCAGATTTTTCGAGTTGGCATATACCGTCGCAAGAATATCCAAAACGGCGCGGGTCTGCACGACCATAGCGGCTACAAATTTATAGCGTTCACTTTCGGTATTCTCGTAAGACGTGATTTTTTTCTCAATCGCATTATAATTTTCGATGAGATTATTTAACCCGCCGATTACCTCGGACTGTGAATTATTTGTAAACGACGTATCTTTACCGATTCGCAGTAAACTCTTTTTCGATTTTACGGTATTATAGATGAGCATAACGAACATAACAATATCGGTTAAAATTGTTACGATTTCAACCTTATGCTCGTTTAGCCATTCCCCGACCCTGCCGAGAAAAGTTGGGTTATCCGTTTCATTGACAGTTTCTGCGGGCGGCTCCGCGCCGTCATCGACCGTTGCCGCGTATGCGGTCTGAGTTGCCGCAGGTTCCGTTGTAAACCCGAAAAGCAACGTGAGCGATAATAGCACGCAAACGGACGCGGCGATTATCAAAATTCTTTTTCTCATAGTCATAATGATACCCTCCTGTTACGTTACGTCGTAACCCTCAAGCAACTTGTTTAATTTCGTTTCAAGCCCCGAATATTTATCAAACAGCATTTTTATATCGTTTCTTATCTCTTGCATTTCGACCCGTGTTTCCGCTATTTGCTGCGGAATATCGCCGTCGTTCGGACGAACGAATATGCCGCCTTTGGTGTTACTTGTTTTTATGCCCTCGCACGTCCATTTTGGCGCGTTTACGGTGCCGTTGAGTAAAGTTACCACAATCGACACGTCGCCCGTCAGGAACGCCTCAGGAACGCCGCAAACGCTGTCTTTTATCTCTCTGTACAGAGAATCTTTCTGCCCGTTTACAATGATTGCCGTCGCTCCCTCAGGCGCACCCGTAAACGATATGTAGAGGTCGCTCGAAATAAATTCGGGCTGCCTCGTAAGCATAATTCCTTTGCCGTTGTCTAAGAGCCTGTACTCCATTTTCATATAGCCCTCCTACTCCACGTTGCAATCAAGTTGGCACTTGATTCCGTACAGTTTAATCGCACCGTCCGCGCCGTTTCGTTCGATTTTAACCTTAACGGCGACGCAATAATAATTCACGCCCTGTTCTTTGCTTTTGTTCGTAAAAACGTGATTATGCTTGCTCAGAACGGCGGTCGTGATATTATCCCATACGGGCTGCGTATCGTTTGCGTTATTGCTTGCAAGCACCTGTATTTTTGCGTCGAGCGGTGCAACTAAATCGAGTTGCACATTGATAGCCTTAGGGCGAACGGCAATCTGATTTCCAAACGGAACATACTCAAATTCTATAACGCCGCCTATCTTGTTGAAATGTTTGGTCTGCGTCGCCGTCGCGTTGTTATCGTCTATTACGACAATCTTAATCGTGTTATCGCCTACGGGCAAACCGTTCCACGTTATAAGGTCGATTTCGAGCGTGTTTTCCTGCGAACCCGTCGCGGTGTATGTGCGCAAAAGCGTCGTGTTTACATACTCTTTGACGGTTACGTTTACGTCGTCGCCGTCGTACACGGTATATTTGTACTTGATACGCGTCGCCGTATTGCCTAACGCGGTATTGTCGCCCGAAATGAACGGAGGGTAATTGTCCTGAACGACGACCGTTGCCGCAGTTTTGTACTCCTCCGATTGTAGTATTCCTTTCACGGAACACACGCGATATTGAACGGTGTTGATATTATCGGTTATGCTGTCGGTAAAAGCAATTCCGTCGCCGCTGTAAATCGGGTTGAATATGCCGCCGTTTATCGACCGCTCCAAAATATATTTTTCCGCGCCCTCAACCGCGCTCCACGATACTTCAGCCTTACCGCCCTCTATGCCGCCCGTGTTATAGTCGGGGCTACAATATATCGGCGTTTTTACCGTTATATTTTCGGGAGCGTCTACGGGCAAAAGTAACTCGTAACAACCCTCGTCGTCCACCGAGTCGGATACAAGGGTATCAGATTTCAGATTACAAAGCGGGCGCACGCCCCTCGTGCCGCCGTACGCGCCGATGCTGCCCAACGAGCCGTCCGAAACGACGCTGCGGACGAAGTACGAGTACGACGAGTAAGGAGTTCTAAGCCACCAATACCACGCACTACCCGCCGTGCCGCCGTCCTGTACGGTCGTTTGCCCTTGGTAAGCAACCCTGACCGCGTTTGTGTTTTCCGCAAAAAGCGCGAGTAAGGAACCCTCCATAACGCTATTTTCCGCAGAGCCGAATGTTTCGGCACGCGACGCCAAAAACACCTTACGCGTGATAGTTTCGTAGTTGCCTCCGTCCGTTACGGTATTGAGCGCAACTTTAAGCGTAGTATCGAGTAACGCTTTTTTGAACGCGGGCGAAAACTCGCTCAAAAAGCCCGCTTTCGCGGAATACGGGTTAGCCGATACATTCGACGTGCTGTTCGGTGCTTGGTCTGCGCTATGCCGCGCCGAATACCACGCGCCCGCCGCCGCGTCCGAATTGAGCCATTGGTCGATATTCGATACTGAATACTTATTGTTGCCGTAATTCTTTCTGTTGCTGTCGGAATTGCTCGGTTCCTTAGCGTCCAAGGCACGCCGCGCAATGATTTTTTCCGTTATAAGCGTCGTACTACCGCTCGGATAATCGGTATGGTCTGAATCGGCTTTTAACCATACGATAGGAACTCCGAGATACTTAGTATCTTTTTCTTTGATTTTTGCCCCTACGGGCAAACTCCCTAATGTTTGCGACATTACTTGTCCTCCTTTTTGAATAACTCATTATAGAGTTTATCTGTCTTTTTTATCAGATGATAGCAATTTCCGCGCTCCGCGTGTCCGCGCCAACTGCGATACGAACATTCGATACGATTCATCGGCAACCTGCCCTGTTCGTGCAAGCCTTTGAACTTTTTTAGGCGGCGACAGATACCCGTTTTCGATTGCCGCCGTAGTTTCCGTATGACCTTTCCGCTGTCCGTCAAATATGTGTGAAAGCCTAAAAAGTCAATTCCGTTGCGGAGCGGGGAAATTTGCGTTTTCTCATTCAGTTCAAGACCGAGTTTTCCCACATAGGCGCGAATCTCGTTCAAGCACTTTTTCAGAAATTCTTTATCCTCGTGTATCAGGTAAAAGTCGTCCATATATCGACCGTAAAACTTAATGCCGAGTTTTTCTTTTATGTAGTGGTCTAAGCCGTTCAGATATAACAGAGCAAAAAGTTGTGATGATTGATTCCCTATCGGTATGCCGACCTCTCCCTCCGTGCTGTCGATTATCATATCGAGCAACCACAATGTATTTTCACAGGAGATATGTTTGCGTAGCAACGATTTCAGTACGCCGTGATTGATATTGTAGAAATACTTTCTTATATCGCACTTAAGCACCCAACCGTCTGCCGATTTGTGTTGACGGTAATATTTGCGCAAAAATTCCGTCAGTCGGTTAAGCCCCAAATCGGTGCCTTTGCCGACCTGCGAGGCGTAGTTATCGAATATAAAACTTTTTGTCAGTATAGGTTCGAGTACATTGTCGCATAGCGAATGTTGCACGACCTTATCCTTATAACTATTGCTCATCACAAGCCGTTCCTTAGGCTCGTAAACGTAAAAACAGTTGTACGGTGCCAACGTGTACGTTTTGTTTTGCAGTTGGTATTTTAACAGCAGCAATGCCTCCATAAGATTGATTTCAAACTTGATTGCCGCGTCTTTCCACCGCTTGCCTTTTCGAGCCTCTTTATACGCGTTATAAAGGTTCCTAAACGCGTAAATTCGTTCATAGAGCGTTTCATACTCCTGCATAATTTCAACTCCTTGCCGCATACAGTCCGTGCCTTTTTGCAAATGCACTCGCGTCGGCAATCTTGTGTTTATCCTTGCGGAAAGGATATACCCTCCTTTGTTGGTGGAGTTCTGCTTTCGCCTTATAAATGGCTACTCGGACTGACTTTTGCCCACCAAAGCGGGCGCACGCCCCTCGTGCCGTTGTACGCGTTGTTGTTGTTCAACGTGCCGTCCGAATTGACGTTGCGGACGTTGTACGAGTTCGACGAGTTAGGAGGAACAGGGCATACCCTATGATTTGTTTCTTATTGATTCTGCTGCCGCTTGTCGTTGTTGCGCCACGCGGCAGTCATTTTCTTTACCTCGACGACAAGCCTGCTCCAATACTCCGCCGAGTCGATACTCAGTTCGATAGACGGTATTTTGTGCGATAACTCAATCATCGTATTCAGCAATTTACACGATACGATTACCTCCTGTTGACAGTCTAAACGCCGTTGGCGTTCGTGAGCGTCGCTTAAATTACACTCATTCGCCCGTACCAAATTTTCGTATATATCAATGGCAAGATTTTCGATTCTTGCCCCGATAGAAAATCTGTACTTTTTCGGGAATCTGTTTGTGTTTGCGGTCAATGTGCAAGTATGCTCCATAAGGTCTTTAGCCTTAGTGATGACCGACATTTCTTTGGGCAAACGCTCATTATACTTTAACATTGCAAGCACCTCTCCGCGCCGTCAAGCGTGCCGCTCGTAAGCGTTATGCCGCTCACGGATAAACTTTTGAACATTGCTACCGCGCCCGTTCCCGTCAGAGTTCTCAAACTCATTTGCAGGTCTGCGACGTCAAAAACGCTTGCGCCGCTTTCGTTTGCCATATCAATGAGCGCGTTCATCGTTCCAAGCAGTTTACGCGGTTCCGATATATCCTTAAGCGCGATTCTATCCATACGCAACCTCCTTAATTTGCCAAGATAATATAGTTGACGGTTACGCCGTCTGCGGCGGCTCCGTTATTCCTACATAAAATCGTACAGGTGTTTCCCGATATGTTTACAGCGGCAGTAAAAGCCGTCTTATCGGGCGTCGCCGTTGCCGTAAAAATAGCGTTTACAGACGCGGCAGTAATCTCTACACCTTTCGATTCTCCCGCGGCGACATTCGTCAATTCCGCCGCCCCGACAAGCAGTTTCAGCCCGTTGCCGAGTTCGATTATGCCGTTGCCGTTATCAATCGCGTTTACCGCCATATTTGCCGAAAAATACGCTTTACCGCAACGGACGACGCACTCTCCGACGTACTTATAATCGGAATACAGCACAATTTCCCCATTCGGTTTAACGAAATACAGATTTGCGTTCGCGTAGTATTCGCCGTCGTGATAGATACGCAAATCGACCAAAACGGACAAATCGGTTCCCATACCGTGCATTTCGGGCGTTATCGTTATGTAATACAGCCCGTCATCGTCGGCAACTGCAGTCCACGAACTCGCAACGATATTGAACTTGTAACTCGGTATATCGGTTATGGACGGCGCGGTATATATCGCCGCAACGTACCACCCGTCTATTTCCGAACTTTCGGGAGCCGCCCAATAATAGTAGGTGTACACCTCGCCCTTATTCGGCATAGCCGAATCAATGACCTGCACCGCGTCCGTATTGTCGGGCGTCGCTCTGCCCGTAGCCGAAAAGACCGCTGCGTTTAACGCGTTTATAAGGCTTTCTGACAGTTCGGCAGGGTTCGCGTTCTCTATCCTGCCCCTGATTTTGCGCGGCACTACACCGAGTTGCAATGAATCAATATCCTCGTTTATAGAATCAATCATACCGAGAATATCGGTGTCCTGCCCTTGCATATTACCGATAGTCTTTTCAATGTTCGTAAGTCTGTTATCCTGCGTTCCCTGTTCCGACCTATACACGCCGATAGCGACTGTTTCCGCTTTTGTGTAACTGTCCTCTTTCGTTCTGAACAGATTATCGGCGGCTATTTTCGTATATCGCTCGTTTATTTTATCAAGCAATACGGAGCCGCTCTGAGCCTGTAAAGCCGCCGCAATATCATTCAGGCAAGTTTGTAAGGCGGCAGGCGTTTTGACGTTCTGCGTAGCGGCAGTAAGCCCATACGCCTCGACAACCAACTTTGCCGCCAAATCGCAACTGTATATATCGTCGATGAGGTCGGCAAGTTTCTTTCCTGCGCCGTACTTTTCGGGCAAGCCGACCTCAGCCGCGCCGTCCGCGCTTTTCAGTAGCGTTTTATACTCCGTCAGCCGCTCGTTTGCATTGCTTATTTTTTGCGCAATGCTGTTCAAAATCACCTGCAGAGATTTCAGTTTGTCATCTGCGGGCGTTTCATACGCGAGAACATACGCCGCAAGTTTACCGTTCAAACAAGCATTGCATAGGTCTTGCAGACTGTAAGAAAAACCCTCTATTTTTTCGCTTTCGGGGTCAAGACCCGACAAATCGAGTTTAACGTAACTTGCCGCGTCGTCGCCGCTCAGCGCGTCCTGAATCACGTTGATTTTCTCGGCAATAAATTTGCCGATTTGGTCGAACCACAATTTTAACGCCGTGGACGACATACCGCCTGCGCCATAGGGCGATACGACGTTCGGCTTATCCGCAAGCGCAACGACGCCCTTTGCTTTCAGTTCGGCGGGCGTGATATTTACAAATCGTTTTAATGACATATAGCCCTCCTTAATTTTTCAGTCGTCCTACTACCTGATAGCGGAACGAAATATAGTACAGCGCAAAAGGTTTCATATACTCATCGGAATAAATGTAGTATTGCTTTTCAACCCATTGCTTTTCTTTTTCTTTGACCGCAAACAAACTCTGTTCCGTCGTATTAAATGTAAAGTCCGTAAAGTCCATATCCTCAAAAGAGAAAAGACTGTTATTGATTCGGGCGATTTGCGTGTACGGCTTTTTATTCGTCCGCACCTTGATTTTTGCGGACGAACTGCGGAACGATTTAGTCTTTATCACGGTCGATTTTTTTACCGTGTTTTTCGTCAAATGCGGTATGCCGCAGCAGTCCATTTTCGTCGCACAACCGCTGTAAATCGTTCTATTATCGAACGTGTACCAACGCGGCTCGATTTCGCCCTCGGAGTTTCTTTTATCGAAATTGAACGAGCATACAACGCCGTTTTTTGTGCCGAAATAGATATTGTCGAACATATCGCGTATCGTCGTTGCCTTTTGAAATACGCCGCCGATATATTCTCCCTTACCCTCGCACAAATACGCCTCATAACATACCAAATCGCCCGAAAAAATATCGTAGACCTCGTGTACCGTATAATAAACGCCGACCGTATATTCCAACCCGTCAATTTCTACCGCAACGCCCTCTGTAAACACTCGCGCCGTTTCCTTTCCGTAGTCATCGGGCGGGTTTACTATCTGCCCTGTAAGGTTCAGCGTTTCGTGAGTATTCATAAAGTACACGTTTTCGGCAAGCATAATCGGAATTTCGATAATATGGTCGTCGTTACCGCAAGTACACTCGTTTTTGCTCTTTTTGCATTTCGTACAGTATTTGACCGTTTTGCCTTGTAGTTCCTCGGCTATTTGCGTCGCGTACTTGTATTCGGGATATTGCCCTTTATACACGCCGACGTTCTCGATATAATACCACTCGTACTGATTGACGCCTATTGCGTGCGTATAACGCTGTCGGCTGTCCGCCATAAAAATGCACCCGTCCACAAGTACCAAAAGATACCCGTTCCATTCCGCAACCACGGCAGAACTTAAGTCCATATTGACGATTTTCGCGTCTATAAGGCTTGAACGGTGTTCGTTCGCCCTCTCGTACCGCACAGACAGTTGCCCGACCGCCTCTACTCCGAGCCGCGATATAAATATCGGGTCGTCCAAAAAATTGATACAAGCACCCAAACAACCTATGCCGCTTAACCCCTGCGAGGACGGATAAATTACAGGCTGTATCGGGTCATTCGTCTGCGTAGGTGTATGAAAATAAGTTGACCCGTCCTGTTGCGTATCGTCTTTCAAAACCATAAGCGTATCGGCAACGGTAATCATTCCCGTAATGGGCGCGATTCCCACGCCGTCCTGCATATAGTTCAAAATGCCGAAATACGAGGGGTCTACATAGCCCGTAGAATTTCTCGCGGCGTAAAATATGTGATTCGGATAATTCGGGTTCCCCGACAGAAAAACCCTATTATCGTAAATTGTTGCAATAGTACAATCGGTTATAAGCCTTGATATTTCCGCACATTCATCGGTAACGCCCGATACACTCGTAAATACTTTTTTAGCCACAACCTCGATTCCCGCGTACATTTCGGGATAAAAGACGTTTTCGCTTTCTGTCGCTCCCGCAATCTGCACGACGCGCTCAGGCTTTTCGGGCGCAACGATAAATTTAATACTGCCGTTAGCAAGATTTACGGTAAAATCGGTTCCTTGTACTTTTGCCTGCCCGTAGACCTTTACCGATACAATCTCATCGAGAGCATTTTCATTGAGAAAAAACTCCGTCGTCGTGCCGTCAGCGATAAACGTATGCCTGAACTTAGACTGCAGAATGTTTCGCTGCTCGTGTTGCTTACCTATATCGGCGTTTTCGCCGCTCGTAATAATATTGATATAAGTAAGCGGGATATAAGCGTTATCCAATACGCTTTTTACGCTCACGCCGTCATATACCAAATAATTCTTGCCGTCAATGATATACAGCCTGTTATTGAATATAAACGACGTACTTTTTCGGGGGTTCATATTATCAAAAAGCGCGTCTGCCGCGGTTAAAATGCCCTCTTTATAAGACAGCAAAAGTCTATCGCCCGCAACCAAATCGCTGCTTGCATAAGACAGTTCCCGCGTAGCCGCGTCATAGTTCATCAAAAAAGTTAAGTCCTCGCCGTTTGTCCGCGCTAACGCGGTAACGGTAACGACATTCTCAGGTAAAATCTGCTTAAATGTTTTCGTTCCGTTTACAACGGAATCAGGTTCGGGTACTACAATCGTTTCACTTAGAACAATATTTGCGGTATTCGGGTAATTTTTCCACAAATACAGTTTGCTCCCCGAATGAATAAGAACTTTGGTAACGATTTTATCGCCGTCTTTATGCGAAAAATTGAATATACCGAAAACCTCGCTTTCCTCAGGCAATACGACGCGCTTTCTGAACCCTGCAATCGTTTCAAGTGCCTGCCCCTGCGAGGACTGATAATCTCTGAACATATTTACAGCGTAAGCGAGGCGGTGTTCGTCAACCTGCGTATGGTCGCTCGAAAAATCAACGCCTCTGAAATCGCCGTAATATCTGTTGTATGTTTCCCTCGCTTGGAGGAAATTTGTTCTCGTTGCCATTGCGCTTACCACCCGTTTGAACTCTTGATAATAACAGGGCTTGTATCTTTCCCCTTACGTTCAATCTCGGCGGCGCGTTCGCTATACAAATATTTGTAGTATTCCGATTTTTGCGGCTCGTCGTCTATCCATACATAAGCCGCAATAAGCACAGGCAGCAGGGCGCAGAGTTCCACGTCCAAATCAATCTCGGTCTTATCGTCCATTTCGCCGTTATTGACAATCGGCGCAGGACGCCTTTTATATAAAACCTTGAAAACACCGCTCTGATTATACGGGAGCAATATTACACTATTGCCCTCTACGCCGTACCCCTGATTGATAATCGCGTTGCCCTCTGCCTCTTTGATAGGCGGACAGCACAACGCAAGAAAATCGTCCGTAAGTTTACTTATATCGTAGCGCGTAAACGGTTCATAAGCGGGTATATCCGCCTCGTCCTCGCTATACAGTTTGTCGTACATTGCGACGTTCTTTACCGAATACACAAACTCGCCCGAAAAACGCAGTCTAACCAAATCGCTTACAAAACTGTCCGCCTCTTTGATAAACCCCCGATACGCGACAAATTTGCGCGTAGACGCAAGCGATACCGTACCTATAGCAGCCCACCCGTCAGGCGTGTGCTTTTCGATATAAACGATACCGTTTCCGTCCGCCTCAAAATAATATGATTTTGCGGCGTGTGCGGAGTATTGCAGTTCCTCATCTTTTTCGACGGGAGAAAATGCGGAATCGGACAATAGATTTTTCAGCGGCTTGTGATTTATCAAATAGTAACTTATTGCAGGTCGAACCTCGTTGACCTGCAATAAAGCCCTATTTGCTGCGTAATAAAACCTGTCATCATCTTCTAAGGAAACCTCAAAACCGAGTTGAGCAACCTGTTTATAAAGTTCTGCAACGGTCATAATCAGCCTCCTTGTTAAATGATTTATAGCGACGTTGCCGCGGAAATCGCGTCTTTGCTGTTGACGGCAAGCAGGATATGTTTCCAAGTATTGAACCCGACACCGAAACGGCAGTAACCGTTCCAAAAGTAGTTGCGGGTGTGCTTGTCAATATCGCTCGTAATGTCAAGCGGAACGCGGTTATAGAACATATTGCCGAGCAGGTTCTTGTTGGCGTCGCCCGACATAACCATAAACCTGTCGTCGTCCGCCTCCCAACCGTTCAGCACAACGATATTCCAATTCCCGTACTGAGTATTTATATCGTTGTTTGCGCTGCCCACGGTGCGCTCGGAGCCGACAACCTTTTTGACGAGCGTTTCGAGTTTCGGACGATTGCAGGGAATGATGAGAGTGTCCGCGACATACTCCATAACGTCGCCGTTTTCGTCCTTGAAATTGCGCACCTTATTCGAGAGAACGCCGAGCGCGTCCTCAAGCGTGCTTGCGCTGCCCGTGAGTTCGCCGTAGTAGTAGTTGCTCTGCGTCTTGCCTTTCATTTTGTCCGTCGAATACGGGTGCGCCTTATGGAACAGAGCGAGTTCGTCGGCGCAAGTCAAATCAACCTTTGCCTTGTTGAACGTCATCTCTTTCGCCGTGCCGTTGATGAGAGCCTGCGCCGCGATTTTGATACGCGTCTTGTAGTAGGCGCGAACGAACTTTTTGGGCTTGTTTTTCATATCCGCGCCCATACCGAACTTTGCGTCGTCCGCCATTTTGCGGGTAATGGTAAACTCTTTCGCAAATTCGATATGCTCTATCGTTTTCTTGAACGTAGGCTCGACGCTATCGTTCTCCGCGCCCTGTCCTTCCTGTTTGCTTTGGAACGTATCGAAATCGGACTCGCCCATAATCGTTTCGGCGTAGCGGCTCGATTTTTCGACGTTGAAAAGAAAATCGAGTATGCTTTTCTGCTTTTCACAGATATTCGATTCGTTCTCGATGAGTGCCTTTATCGGGTGTTCAAACTTACCGAACATAGGGTCGTTTTTGCCCGACATTGCGCTGTAGATAAAATTCGACATATTGTCTGTCCTCCCTGTTAAATAATTCTGACGACGATAATATCTCCCGCCGCCGACGCACCGTTCAGACTTTCTACGGTTACGACGCCGCTCGTGGTGGTCGCCGTTACCTGCAAGCCGTCCGTATGCAGAGTCACTTTACTGCCCGCCGTAAGCCCCGTAGGAGCCGCCGTAACAGGCACCTCGTAAAGTTGATTGTCCTCGACCCTTGCCGCCGCAAGAGTGCGTTTCGTTGCGTCTGCCGCAACGCTGCCCATAGCGATATGCGTAGGTTTTACCGTTGCACCGCATTTCGTGAACTTACCCGACGCCAAAACGAGAGCCTCGCCGTATTCGACCGCCTCGTCGTCCGTTACGTCGTGGTAAACGGGTTCGGGTACGTTCATTCTGCCATTCTCAATTTTAATGAGTTTGAACATAGAAATTCTCCTTTTTATTTTTGATATGATTGTCTGTACAGAGCGACAATTTCCTTATCGCTCAGATTCGGGAACAAATCGCGCCATTCGCTCAACTGCTTATTACTCATCGTAATCGAGTTGTCTTTGGAGCCTTTCGGCACCGCCGAGCGTAAATGCCCCTTTGTTTCGTTGAGCAACTGCTGTTTTACGGACTTAGCCACGCTTGCCCGCACGCCGTCAGGGTTTGCCGCGGCGTATGCCTGTTTAGGCGTCAAGCCTTTATCGCGGAGTTCCGCAAATACGCCGAAATTGCTTATTTCGGTAATCGCTTTCAGCCCTTTTGTTTCGGGATAGAACCCCTGCACCTCTGCGAGGTCGGCAGCCATTTTTTTCTTAAATTCGGTTTCGCGCAAGAGGCGCAACGCCTCCTCGCTTTCCGCGCTTTCGGCTTTCTTTTTGCGGTATTCCTCTAACGGAATATCGTCAGCCTCTGCTGCCAACTCCTCAAGCCCTTTTTGCACGTCGCTCGTTTCTTTCGCGCCCAACTTTTTCAACGTATCTCTGCCCTGCGCTTTTAAGGCTTTTAACTCGTTTTCGAGTTCTGCGATACGCTTATCTTTTGTATCGTCCGTAGACTCCTCAGGCTCTGCGTCCGATTCTCCGTCGCCTTTATCGGCGTCATCGGAACCGTCGCCCTGCTCGTCGTCGGAGTTTTCGTCGTTATCGTCCGCGGCGTCCTCGTCGCTCTCAACGTCCTCGTCGTCCGTTACGTCGGGAATGATAATGTTACCCTCGTCGTCATACTCGAACTCGTCATCGGAATCGTCAACCGTTTCGTTCTCGTCATCGACAACGGTTTCCTCGATTTCCTCGTCGGGTTTCTTGATTTCGTCCTGCATAATCGTTTGTCCTCCTATAAAATTCGATTATTTCTTTTTGCCGTTTCTCAGGTCGTTGCCCTTGACTACGGTCGCCTTAGGCTGTTCCTGCACGCTCTTGGGAGCCTTGATAATGCCGCCTTTATTGGTCGCATATCTGTTACCCGAACCCTGTTTCATAGTCGCAGTCCTCCTTTTTAGATTTTTAATAAAAAGAGCCACTAACCGTATCTTACGGTCAATGGCTCTATCTCTCGGAATATGGCACAAATATTATTCAGTTTTTACCGTCCATAGTCTGCCGCACTTTTTACACCTAAACGTCAGACCTTGAACTTTACTGTCCTTTTGTAAGCCTACACGCGGTACTTTTTTATTGCAGTTCGGACAAACGATTTTGGTAATTTCAGATTGCACAGTCGGAGTAATATTAAGCATACTCTACCTCCTGCATAATATAATAGCATACATTTTACCGCGTTTAGTCGCAATTTATTTAGCCGCGTAGAGCGATTTAGTAACGATTCTGCCGTTTTTAACCTCAACCCCGCACATTTGCGCGAGTTGCGCTTTTTCCGCCTGTGTAGCCTTATTTAGGCTCAGAATATACGATATTACCATACGCTTTGCCCTGTCTGCCGTAAGCCGTTTATACTCGCCGTCGCCTATTTTATATCCCTGCATAAAGAGAATCAATAATCGTTGAGCGTCAGTAAAATTCAGCCCCAAAAGATACTGTATTACCTTTTTCTTTTTGGAACCCTGAACGGTCGCGCTGTTTTTGTCTTTATCGGACGTTATATCGGATATTCCCGCAAGCGCGATTGAGAGCGATTCGATACCCATAAACTTTGACAAGAGCAAAAGTTTATTGTCCGATGATACGCCGAGCGTTTCCGCTAATGCCTTATCGTAATACGCGTCGTACACCTGTTTTATCGCTTTTGCCTGTTTATCGGCAGACAGTTTAGCAAATGACTTGTTCTGTAACATACGCTCGATATAGCCGTTTGCCTGCCCGTAAACTTTCTTGAATTTCTCACGCTGTTTCGCAGTAAGTTCTATCTTTTCTCCGTTATACGACACGGAATCGCCTATGCTACGCGGTAACACCTCATACTCTCGCTCGTACAATTCGATGAGTTTTTTTCTCGCGCCCGCACTAAGGTTCCCCGCCTTATCCTCATCAAGCATAAGACTCATAATCGTATCGGCAAGTTCCGTATCGCCGTTCGCTAACGCCGCTTTTATATCCTTGCTATACTGCGCATTATAAAACATAGAATTGTACTTGTACGCCGTCGCAGGGCTAAAACGCTTGATAACGCCGCTAATCGTGTTATTGATATTCCTTATCGGCAAGCCCGTAATCTGTCCGATTGCATAAAGCGAGTTTCTGAGCGGTTTCATATAATCGGACGTTTCCAACGGTTCGCCGCCTGCCGCCTTTGTCGCAACCTCAAACAAATCTTTCGTCGTAGACAAAATGCTGTTTATGCTGTCATACGCAAAATTGCTAAACTCGTAATCGTTTGCGAAATAGTTGTATATATCTTTTACGACGGGGAACATTCCTATTGTCGTGCTTGCAAAATCGGTGAAGAAATCTTGTACAAAACTTATCTCGTTGCCGTCCTTATCCTTGCGGTCTTTGGCATATAGCCACTTAAAGAACTGCGCAACCATTGTGTACATAAGGTTTGCAACTGTTATCGAGGCAAGCGTTTTACCGAGGCGTTTTTTCGCCTTTTTATATCTGCTCTGAATATCGGCATTTGTATCGCCCGATTTTATCATTTGCCGCAGAGTTTTGTATTCCCCGACTGATTCGACGAGGCGCGAGAGTTGTTTGAGCGGCACCGACGTAAACATTGTAAAACTGCGTACAATATCGCTATCGGAACGCATAAGCGCGGAACGCTCCGTGTTTGTGTAGTTCGGCTGCGTAAGTCTGATAACCTCCTCTAACAGCACGCCTGCGGCTTGCATATTCTCCACGGTTCCTATCTTATGCCCGTCGTTGCGTTCAATCTGCACCTGACACGCGTTCCAAATCTTACCGATTGCGGCTCTGTCCGTCCATTGTATAGGCTTAGTGAAAATATCGCCTACCTTACCGACCTTATCAATCACACCCTCCGCTCTTACGACGCCTTTTTCGTAGTTACGGACGCGGGCATAATCACAGTATTTATCCATTGCGGCATAATCGGTTTTCATAACCGCGCCCTTTACCATAGAGCGAAAATCAAGTTCGATTCCCGCTGTCGGATATGACGTCAACTGCGACACGATGACTTTCAAATTTGCGCCGAGTTGATATTTCGCGTATGCGCCGCGCAGTTTCTCAATCACGGAACTACTCGTCGCCTTGCCTTGAATATCGGAAAATAACTTGCTTAAATAAGCGTCTGCACCACCCCATACCTGCTCATTGAGCGTGTTTCTGATACTCTGAACGTGCGTCTTGTCGCCTATGTTCTTTGCGTAAATTTGACTGAAATTTTTGAGTGGAACGGTCAAATGAGCATAGGTCGAGAGTTGTTTCGCGTGCCGTGTGATGACGCTCCAAATTTCGGGAACAAATATCTTGTTTTTCGCGCCTGTCTTTACGTCTTTATTGAACGAGAAATTATATACGTTCGCCCAATCAGCCATAAGGTCGCGGGCGTCCGTGATATTTTTTGCTATCGTTCCTTTATCACGCTGTATCGGAAAATAAAAATCATCTGAGGCGTTTGTGTAACCGAGAATCTGCAGGTCGGCGTCCGTTTTTACCTTTTTACTCTGTACGTTGAAAAAGTCCTCTACAATAGCGATGAACTGTTTATCGCTGTCTGTAAACGCACTCTGCAACGCGTCAATATCGCTTTCGGTAATGCTTACGGTTTGCTTTTTACCTTTTTTGTCAACGTAACTGAACCCTGCCTCATATAAGCCCGCTTTCGCCTGTTCGCGTTTAGATAACTCATACAACGACAATGCCTGACCGACGTTCAGTTCCGCCCCTGCAACGGTTATATACTCTGACGTCAAGCGTTTACGATATTTTTTGTTCGCCTTGAAATAATCGTCGAATTTTTCTACGAGTTGAATATACTGCAGGCTTGCCGCGGTTTCTCCTCGCGTAATTTCGCTGTATGCCCGCGTAAGTATGCCGTTCGGGTTATAATTCTCAAACGATTTTATCACGACACGCGGCTCGACTATTTTATTGAAAACACCGTAAATGTTATTGAAAAAGCCCCTGCCGACCCTGCTTTTCGTCTTTTGAATTATAGCGTTGCCCGCCGTCGCCGCCTCACTTATACGAACCTTTTTGCCCTCCATAGTCATTTGGTCGTAATATTGGAATAAATGTTTTGCGGACGCCATAATGACCTGCGCCGCTTGCAATTCCTCAAGAGAGAGCGGTTTAGTGCTGTCGGCGTTCTGCTGTATAAAGTTCAGTGCGTCAAGTACATTGTTGTCTATGTACGTTAAATTCGGGTCTGCGTCATACAAGAGCGGGTTATTCGTATTATAGAATTTCCCATAGTCCAAAAGTATTTTTCTCGCGCCCGATTTTCTCAGGTCAGAGCGGTATTTCAATTTACCGAGATTTTTCAGCCACGACGTAAGTTCGGGAGCCGAAAACACCTCTGCGCCTACATAGTTTCGTTTTGCCGCTATATCGCGCAGATACTGTGCGCTATCGACCAAACTGTTTACAATGCTATTGATTCTCCGCGCCTGCCGCACCTGTTTCGTAAGACTTTCAATCTGATTCGTGTATTTCTCAACCAACTTGCCATACTTAGACTGCGTACCTTTTTCATCGTATGCGGTCAAAATATCGCGGGCTATCTGTTGACGGAGTTTTTCGATTTGCGCTTTGCTACCGTATGCCGTAAGGCTTACCTTTTCCGCCTTTTTGCTTACGTCGCTTTTAGCCTTTTCGTAAATTTCGAGCATTTCAAAAAATTGGTCTGCCTCGTTAATCGCCTCGATATTTATACCAAAAGACTGCAGTTCCTGCGCGATGACGTCGGGAGCCATACCGCCCTGTTTTGCACCCCAAACAAGACTAACGGTATTCTTTTTATCGAACTTATACTGTATTTCGCCCTTGATACCGCTTAAATCAACCTTGTGCATATACCGACGAATAGCAGATAAAGTTTCCATAGAATACGATACGTCGTCATACGAATCGTACATATCGGTCAATACGGCATTATTGATTATGTAATCGGCTATATCGAGAGCAACGCCGATTCTGTAACCCTCAGAGGTATTGTTCAACCTTGTGAACAACGTATCAATGACCTGCGCCCTGCTTTTACCGCTCAAACTGCCGTATTTATCATCGAATACAAGTCTTTCATCAATTATAGAGTTGACAATTTCCGTTGCGTCGATTTTAGAGTACACTTTCGGGCGCGTATTGTTTGCGGCAAATTTAGCCCTCTGCCCGCGTGTAAGCCCGTCTCTACTGTTATTTTCGTCATCGGGCAGAGCATAACGTATATCGTCATTCTGCGTGGGTGTTTTATTATCCGTGAGTTTTATCTGATTTGAATCGAAAGCAACCCAAAAACCGTTTTGCTTGTGATAAACGCCGTCATAGCCCTTATCTATAAGTTTTTGCATATCTATTCCGCCTGCATACTCAACTTGGTAAGGGTTCGTTATATTCAAATAAACGCTGTAAGGTTCAGAACCGAACGACAAACCTTTTGCGTACTCATTACTTTCGGCAAAATAAATTCCCTGCCCTAATGCGCCGTCTTTGCTGCGTTTGAAAACAGTAAAATTAGGTTTTGCTGTACCGTGATAAACAGGCAGTAACCGCCCCTTATCGTCAACGACCTTACTATCCCTGAAAAATTCCCGTTGCTGCTCTGTGAGTTTTTTACCTGCGGAATCAATTTCAGGCAGAGCATACCTATTGCCTTTCCGCACGATAGCCGACGTCTTACCGAAAAATGTTGCGGGTTCGACAGTAAAGCCCTCTCCGAGCGCGTCGCGCAGATACGCAACGAGTTCAGGACGCGTAAAGCCTTTCTGATATGACCCCGTGGAATCGACGTACCACTCCATATTTGAAATATTTACATTTCTGCTATTTGACGCGAGATTATTTACGTCATCGCCGCGCACGTTTACAAACAGGGTTCCGCCCTCGTTTAACAAACTACCCATTTTTATCACGAGGGCGTCGCGCTGGTCTTGCGGCAATACATTCAAAACAGCATTGCTTATAATCGCGTCGTACTTTTTCGTAAGTTTAGAATAGTCTGTATATTGAGGCTTATAACTCTTATCGGGGAACGGCTCAATATCCTCTACTCTAAAGCCGTATTCCTCAATACCCGCACGCGTACCATAGCCCAACCCGCTTGACGCGTCGAGAATTTCGCCCTCAAAACCGTGAGAACGGAGATAATCGTAAATCTTTTTGTATGTAGTAACGGTTCCCTTGATTTGCGTCGGGTTCCTTGTTTCGGACGAGTCCTGTTGAATATCCCACAAATTCGGAAAACGTCTTTTTGCCTCTTGCGTGTCGATAGTCGGGTTCCACTCTTTACTCGACGGCTTTATGGGTTCAACGGGCGGCAAAGCGTACCGAATATCCCTGCTCGTCGTCGGGTTCTGATTGCTCACGAGTTTTATCTGATTGCTGTTAAATACGGATATTTCCTTACTGCCGCCATAATTCCAAACGATACCGTCATATCCTTTCGCTTGCAATTTATTTATATCGGCAGAGGTTATCAAGTGCATAGCGGAGCCTTGATTTGCCGTGCGGTTATTATAAACCCTGTCGGAACCGTAAACGGCGTGCAAAATCTCTCTCGCAGGGTCTACCGTAGTAACCGTGAGAGGGTTCGATACGTTCAAATAAGCCTCATATATTCTGCCCTCATAGCCGTTCTTGTTGGCATATCTCTGAGCGTACTGCTTATCCGTCGTAAGATAGATTCCGCCGCCCAAATAGCCCGTTTTCCCTTTCTTGAAAACGGTTATTTCGCCATACTCATTGCTACCGTGATATACGGGCAATAACCTACCGCTTTCATCGACAATCTTGCTGTTTTGAAAATACTTGCGCTGTTGTTCGGTAAGACGCCTGCCGTCCGAATCTGTTTCGGGGAGAGCAAAACGTATGCCGTCCATAGTTTTGATTATATCTGTACGGGTGTTTTCTCCCTCTCCATATACCTGATATGGTACACCCCTGTTTGTCAAACGAGTTTTGAGTTTTTCGGACGCGCTTTCGGGAATAAGTACAGATTTAATTTCGGAAAACTCCACCACTCGCCGCGGCTTAGCCTCGAAATATTTTGTCGGCAACTGTTTTAATATCGTAAACCAATCAAGCACCTTTTGAGCCGTTTGTTTATCAAACTTATAACCCAAATCATAGCCCTGATATTGACTGTTCCACTTAGACAAGATTCTCTCTGCCGTAAGCGGGCGCACGGTCGCGCATTCGGCAATCATATCGAGTATATCCTCTCTGCGCGTCAACGAATCGGAATACCCGTTTTTACCGCTACGCGTATCAATCTCCTCGACGATTTCCGATGACATTTCAAAAGTTTTATCCATAAGCGCGTCATACTCGCTTTCGGAAATCTCCGTAAGCAAATAACTTGCCTCTTTTATACTTTTGATACTTGTAAACTCATCTGCAAGCCGCGCCGCTATCGAATTTGCATTATGCCCGAAAAACGTGCTACCGTGCTGTTCTCCACGGAGCATATTTCTCACAATGTTTTGTATGGAATATTCATCGTGCATTTGCGCAAAACTACGTCTTTTCCCCGACGCGGTAAACGGGTCTGCACCGTTCTCAATTCCGCGCCGCTCCTCTGTTGCCGAAATTTTGTCAAACAGCCATTTTTCAAAATCGGCATTATCGGTTATTCTGTTCCGCAACGCCTCCTCCGTTGCTCTCGAATCATACTCTTGCGCGTCAGGGTTCCGTAAAACACTCCGTATAGCGTCCATATACCGCGTATAATCACTATATCCCAAATCGTCAGCAATTTCTGTCGCAGATTTACTATCAATACCCCTGCGCGTGTAATTCTCGATATAGGCACGCTTTAACTCGCCCATAACTCTTTGATATTTTTTTGTTTGCTCCACAGACCCCTGCGCCTGTGCCTCGTAAAATTCTTTTACGTTTTCTTGCGTGATTCCTATATTGTCTGCTATAGCGCGAATTTCGGATAAAGAAAAATCGCCCTGCATAAATTTTCTGTCTTTATAAACAGGTTGCGTCGATTTTCCTTTTTCGGCAAGATACGCCGCCATAATACCCGCATTGTTTTTCGCCTTTCTTGCAATCTCGCTTGAAACAAAATCGCTCTCGCTTATATAATACTCGCCATTATAATTATGGAATTGGTCGAAAAATCTCTGTATATCGCTCCTATATTCCTTATTTTCTCCGACCAAATCACAAACGGCGTCCTCCATAGTTTGAAATTCTTTTGTGTTAAATTTCACGTCCACCTGCGGCATTGTCGGCGTCCACGCGTCGCGCTTATACACTTTATTGCGCCTATCTGTCGGGCTGATTGTTTCTTTACCGAAAATAACGGTAATATCGCCGTAATCGGTATGCGATAATTCGGCTTTTGTAACAGCAATCGACGGCATAGGGAACCCGCCGAGTTGTAGCACTTTTAGCAATTTCTCCTCAGATAAATTATGTAATGCTACAAGATTTTTCGTTTCCTCTATGTCAACCTGAGCCGTTTCATTACCGATTTGCAGAGCATATCTTTTTCCGTCTTTTTTGCCGTTTCTGTTGACTTTTTTGCCGTTTTCGGATATACTATCAGTAGTGAGGTTTCTGCCGCTCGTTTCGGACGTTCTTGCAGAGGCAGTTGCATTTGCTGACGGTGTACGACCCTCACTATTTTCAATTATCCAAGCACTCTTAAGCGTAAGGGTGCTTTTTTTAGTTGACGTAATCGTGAGCGCGACGTTTTTGCCGTCCAAATCTTTTATGAATTTTAACGCCGTACCGTTTTCATCGCTTGCCAAAGTAACGTCATCGGGCGCGATGACGGTTTCAATGATATTCTCTATGTTTGCATAGGTAACAGCCTTTTGATTGCGCGGCGTTTCCGTTCTCTGCGTTCCGTGAGAATCGAAAATATGGGAAATAAAGTTGCTTGCCAATACAAAATCATAGTTCTTAATATCGACGTCGGTTTTCGTCTTTACCAATTTTGCCGTAGCGTCGCTTATTATGCCGATATGCAACCGCTTTACGGGCGGCAAGCGTTTTGCCGTCTTGATAAACTCCACTATATCGCCGTAGTTGCGCGATATAGTATCTCCCTCACGGTTTTCAATATGGCGTTTTCGCGTTTCGTCGTATTCTCCGAGTTGCTGTAACGCCTCCTGCAACGCGTAACGAGTTTCTGCGTTCGGTGCGGTATGCCGATATTCCGCAGCATTGTACTGTCTGTTGCGTTCTGAAAAACTATCAAACAGTTTTTTATAGCGATTGTACAGCGATTTCGCGCTTTTCGACAGTTTTGTATCTCCCTCATACGCCGTGGACGATTTTTTGAAAAACGACAGTATTCTGTCTTTGAGTTTCGGCTTTTCCGCGACAAGTTTTTCAATGGTATTCTTATTCGTCAAAACGCCCTCTGCATAGTGAGCGTTTATTTCGTCCATAAGTTCAATCGCGCCGCCGTGTCCTACGTCGGAATACCGCTTTATTATGGCGTCTTTTTCCGCCTGACTCATATTCTTAACGCCGCGCTCCAAAATCAGCCTGCCGTCAGCGGTTCTGTAAATAGCGTGCGTCAGTTCGTGCAATAACAACGCCTCGTGGGTACGCGTAGTTTCGGGGTTGACGACAAATTTATTTGTTTCAGGGTCGTAATAGCCGTCAGAGTAAATCTTTTCGCCCGTCTGACTGTTTACGGCAACGGCACAGAGGCTTTTATCGAATACGACGTTTATGCCCGTATGCGCCGCTACGCGGGCGTAAGAGAGAACGTCCGCGTCTGCTATGCCCGCCGCTCGACCTTGCCTGATGACGCTGCGTATAATGCTCTTATTCGGCTCGTTCAATTTCGCATAATCGGGAACATTCTTGCGGGCGTATGTGTCTATCTCCTGCGTTTGTTGTCTTTCGGAATTTAACTGCTCTGCTATCTTTCGCACGGCTCCCTGCTGCTCTGTACCGTTTTGCGGCGCAGTCTGCTGTTGGGTTCCTTGTGTGTCCGTCGCCTGTTGATTTTCGACCGTTGTGGGAGTACCTGCAGGGGCGGCGGCTTGCGCCTTTTTTATTTCGCGTATCGTCTTATTTGCCTCTGCCTGCGTAAGTGGCTTAGAATATTTCCCGCTGTCATAGTCATAAATGCGGTATGTATCGCCGTTTTTGGTAACAGCAATATTCACGGCTCCGTCCGTATATCGAACGGTTCCGTCCTTTTTCAGATTCAATCTTGCGGGCATTTTTTTTGCCGTCGCAGGGTCAATGTTTTGCAACTCACGAACGGTCGCCTGTTCCTGTTGGTATGCCTCTACTCCGCCATTCTGCGAAAACTCAACGATTTTTTGTTGAAATTGCTCGTTGGTAAGAGTATTCCAATCGGATATACTAAGCCTCTCGCCTACCGCTTGACGCTCAACGTCCGTCGCGTTCTCAATAAACTGATTGAGGTCAGCCTGCGTACTCAACTGTTGTCCTCTGAGCGTAGCGTCCTTGAATTTTGCCGTGTCCATAGAGAGCCGACCTGTCGCGTCAGCAACCGCCAATGCACGCAAAACGGAGTTTGTTTTTAGCGCGTTTACGAATGTTGACGTGTTTTTCGTATCAACGCCGCTGCGAATCTGCTCTGCGGTAAACGTAACGGGGTTCCCCTGTGCGTCTTTTATGCCGTATGCCGTCAGTTTTTCCGCGATGACGTCGGCATTGTTTACGATATTCTCTGCACTACGAGCAATAAACGGAGTAAAGGCGGCGGTCGTGTTCGCCTGTTCGAGTACGCCGAGTAACATTCTCTGTTTTGCGGTTCTGATTTCTCCGTTCGTCTTTTGCATACTTGTCTGCAGTTCTTTTAAGGTGCTGTTTACCATTTCAAACTGCTCGTACCCTGTGTGATTCTCGCCCTCATAAGTAGAGAGTTGCTCTGCCATTGATATGACATTGCTGCTCTTTCCCTCTTTGACAATAGTATTGCCCCGCGACATAGAATGTACGTTACGAATAGACACGTCAACGCCGCCCATTATCGCGCCGCTAAGACCACCGACAAGCGCAGCATAACCAACCTCTTGCAGCGTCGCGTTCTTTGCGTTCGGGTCGTATGTAAGACGCGCCCATACAGGGTCAAGTATTTCAGATAGCCCCTCCTCAAACGCCTCTCCGATAAAGCCTTTAATCATTGCCTTGCCTATCGTTTGACGCGTTACAGTTTCCGCGACCTCTTTACCGAACGACTTTGAAATACCTTTTACGATTTGTCCCGTACCTGCGCCGATACCTGCGGAAAGCCCCTCGACGGCACCCTCTGTTATGCCGACCAATGCGCCGTAGCCAAATTCCTTGCCGCCAAGTTCGCCTGTTTCTCTGTATGCTTGTTTTGTCGCGTTACCTGCCGCGCCAAGCCCCGCAACGGCACCTGAAATGAGCGCGGCGGCAACGGGCGATAAAGTACCGCCCGACGCAACCGCAATCGCTCCTGCGGCGACCACGGTCGCAATAGCGGGCAAACTCGTACCTATACCGCCCGCAACGTCGCCCACAAACTGCCAACCCTCTGACGGGTTGAACCATTCGTCGGCGTGATTATAGTTGACCCAATCGTTAGCAAATTGCTGTTCCGCCCATTCATCGGCACCGAATAACTTTGCCAAGCCACCTGCGGTATAGTCCCATATACCCTCAATACTGCTCAAAAAGCCTAAGCCGAGTTTCTCAAAAGCATAGCCTATGCCGCCGAAAAAGCCGCCCTGATTCCTGCGCGCTTCCTCCTCCTCTTGCAAATGTGTCGTTATTGTTTGCCGTTGATTTTCCGTCAATAATGACGATACGCCCGTTTTATATGTGTATTGCTGTTTTAATTGCGATAGTGTCGCCATAGGTTCGCTCCTTTAAGCCTGTAAGAACTTTTCGATATACCCCATTATCTCGTTGACGGTTACAAGCCCTTTACCGATTGCAACTTTCAAATATGCTCCATTGAACGCCGCGAACTGTTCTGCCGTTGCGTAATCGCTCCATTCGTCGTATGAAAACAGTCCGTATTGTTCAATGTCCGCCGCCATTTTCGCCGCGTCGTACTTGTAATCGTCGTCCAAATCAAAAATGTTGTAAATTCCTTTTATGTCATCGGTAACGGCAAGCATACCGTTTGCGATATGATTGATATGCGCGGCGGTAAGCACACTGTAGCATTCCGTTTCCTCTCTATGTACGCTATAATCGGTAAGTGTAACGATTTTCTTTTCGTATGCACCATTCAAACAGGTAGCGTGATAAAAGCGGTGTCCGATATACTCTTTCGCGTTTTCAGCATTGATGAGAACGTATCTCTTGCTATCTGTATCGAAAAAGCCGTGTTCAAACAAAACGTCTACGCTCGTTACGTCGCCAAAACGCAGCGTAAGCACCTCGTATTCCTTATGCCCGTCGTGGAAAATATACGAAATAGGCGCAACGTCAATATCTCCCGTGGTATGATTGAACACGATAATATTGTCGCCCTCTTTCAGGTTCTCTACGGGTATCTGGGTTCCGTCAGCAACGGTTATCAGGGTGCCTTTCGCAAAACAGCCGCCGTCGTCTTTGTATGCGTCGTCATATAGGCTCTGCAGTTTTTTCTTGTTTTCATCAGTAAGCCAACCTGTACCGTTTAATTCGTCCATAGCAGCCTGTGCGGTCTTTTCGTCCAACTGACTGCCATTCGCATAGAATACGGACGCCGAGGTTATCGCGTTTACAAGTCCTTTATTATACTTGTCTTTGAGTTTGTCATACTGCGATTTCGTGATATAGCCCTTACTATACGCGCTGTCAATATCGTTCGTATTTACCATAGTGAAATCGGAATCGACCGACTGCGAATACAGGTCGTAATAGTAAGACTGATAACTCGTAACAAGTTTGTTGTACTGTTCCGAGGTAATCTCGCCGTTATCACGCGCCGATTTAATCGCGTCGAACCCGCTTGTATCGGACGAATTAAGGAGTTGATTATATCTCTCCGCTTGCTTATTGTTCTTGTAGATTGTCGCCGCGTCCGTAAGGCTCTGAATCTGCGCCGCATTAAGTCCGTAATCGCTACCGAGTTGTTTGAGTTGCTCCGCCGTGTATGCGCCGCTATTCGCATAATTAAGCAATTCCGCATAATACGCGCTGCTCTTGTTCTCCGTTTGCTTATCCGCCGCCGATTGTAACGTAGAGAGTTGTTCGTCGGACAGACCGTATTGTTTACCGAGTTGCTCTAACTGCTCTTTTGTATAGTTGCCTTTATTTGCAAGGTCAAGCAAATTAGCATAATACGAATCTTTTTTATCCGCTTGCTCTTGTTTGTATTTTGCAAGCGCAGCGTCCGTTTGCGAGATACTCTCCGCATACGACGTTTCTGCCGAAATCTTACCTTGATTCGCCTCAGATTCCGCCGTCATTCTCGCAACCTCCGCGACCGCATTTGCATTTTGAGTATCGGCTCTCTGCTGTGCATAAGCCTGCGAGTTGACATAATCACTATATCCGCTGCCCGACAACCCCATTGCCGCAAGTGCCTCTGCGTTTGCCCCATAAGTCGCCTTATTCTGCTCATAACTCGAACGCGAATCGGCAATACTGCGTTGACGCGCCGTTTCCGCGTTTTGCAATGCCGCCTGCTTTTGCTCCTCTAAGAGTTGATTCGTTTTATCAAGCGTTTCCTTGTAGGTATCTTTCTGCTTTTCCAAAAATTCCTCATAGGAATCAATTTTGCTTGTAGACTGCTCCGCCTGCGCGGGCTGTTGTGCCGTTGGCGTATTTGTCGGGGCGGCGGGCGTTCTTACGGGAGCCTGCACGCCGCTACTGAGTTGATTTTTCAGTATGTTTTTCCCATAAGATAAATCGCCCGATACAAGCGTTTTCCCACCCGTGGGAGGTTGAAATGTGGTATTTATCGCACCGCCGCCCACTATGACGCCCTCATTTGTTACTCTGCCAACGGAACCGCCGCCCATTCCGATAACGGCACCGCTATTCAAATATGACGGCGTTTTAAGAGCGTCGATAGGCGATTTGACCGACGACTGAACAAATGGCGACGTCGGCAATTTGCTCATATTGCCCGAATAACTTGTATCGGGTATTACGTTCTGTAACGCCTGCGGCAATTTCGGGGCTTTTTTACTCCCGCTCGATAAATTCATATTTGCCGCGTAAGTGTTTGCTTTGTTGTTTACTTTACTGTTTGCCATTTTCGGTGCCTCCGCTCAAATTTTCTTGCATTTTGGATAACAAATATTCCTCGTAGCCTTTCCGACCGTTTACCTCCTCGGACAAGCCCTGTATCTGCTGTTGCATTTGTTGTATTTCTGCCTGTCGTGCGATTTCCTCTTTGATACGCTCGACGTTCTCACGCGCCCACGGATAATGCGCACGCTCCATATTCTGCCAAAAGATGAGTTGTGTTTGCGGCAATGTAACGTCGCCGTATGCGCCCTCTCGGAAATTCTGCCGATTCTGCTCCCACAGCATTTCACGCGATTTCTCTATATCAATCGCCGCGTCCGCCGCAAACAGATACTCGTCATCGTAATACCATTCGCCCGCCTCGTCGCGTCTGATAAAATCGTAACGGTTGAAATACACGTTTTGCATACGCCCTTGCGCGTCTTTATATGTTGCAGGACGCGGCTCGTCGGCATACGCCAAGTAATACTGAAAAATAATTTGGTCTATCTCCGCATACGCGGCGTTTTTCATCTGACGTTTACTATCCAAACGCCCCGCCGCCTGATTGACCTGTATTTGCTTTGCAACGCCACTCTGTGCGCTCGAATCGTACTGCCCTTGAAAACTGTCCGTAATGCCGAGAATACGTTTTGCGTGGTCGTACAGCCTGTCTGCCTGCGCTATATCACGCGAAATATCGACCTGTAAATCAATGCGCCCGAATAACGCCTGATTT
>CAJUIR010000006.1 GCA_910586655.1 uncultured Christensenellaceae bacterium | reverse complement strand
GTATTTTAATTGAGGGCGTATTAGAGAGTATGGCTGAATACTATTCAGCGGAGCTGTCGCAAAAGGTTAAGCGCGGCATTGCTATGTCGGCGGCAAAGTGTAAGTATTTCGGCGGCGTTATTCCGCTCGGCTACAAGGTAAACAGCGAAAAGAGTTTTGTGCTGGACGAGGATCTTGCGCCCATTGTCAAGACAGTTTTTGAAATGTTTGTCGCTGGGAGCAACTATGCCGAGCTTATCCGCTATCTGAACGGGCGAGGCGTTAAGACTACCAAAGGCGGCGAGTTCAATAAAAACAGCTTTCAACGCATTTTGAGTAACCGCCGATATTTGGGCAAGTACATTTATCAAGGCAACGAAATTGACGGCGGTATGCCGCGCATTACTGACGACGACCTATTCGAGCAAGCGCAACAAAAACTTGCTTTATATGCCGCCGCTCCTGCAAGGGGTAAGGCAAAAGTCGAATACATATTATCGGAAAAATTGATATGCGGCAAGTGCGGCAATAAAATGACGGGCGTAAGCGCAATGAGCAAAAACAAAACGCTACACAACTATTACAAGTGTGTAGGCGTTACAAAGCATACTTGCGACAAGCGCACGATACGCAAGCAATATTTAGAGGACGAGGTTATAAACGCCATCACGGGCGACGGCACAGAGCGGAACAAGTACGGCGTTTTAACCGACGAATTTATAGATATGGTCGCCGCCGAAACCTACACGCTTATTCAAGCGGCACGGAACGACAGCGAAATAAAGCGGCTTGAAAACATAATCGAGGACAACAAAAAAGCCATTGACAACCTTATGCAAGCGTTAATGCACGGCAAGGCAACCGACATTATACTGTCGCAAGTGGAGCGGTTAGAGAACGAAAACAAAGAGCTTGCGGACACTGTCGCAATGGAAAAGGCAATGCAAATGAAATACAGATATTCGGACATTCGCAAATGGTTGTTACATTTCCGCACATTGGACTATACCAAGACCAAGCACCGCAAGGAGCTAATCAATATCTTTATTTATCGCATAGTGCTTTACGACGATAAAATGAAAGTGTTATTCCACTTAAAAGGCGGGCAGAAAGAGGAACTATTATTGAACTTGATATTCCCCGATTACCCCGACGGGAGCGAGAGCGACGAGGAAAAAATTGCAAAAGAAAAAGAAGCCAATAAATCGACTTCTCTTTCGGGGTGTTCTTATACCCCTCGTCTGGTGACCCTGCCGGGAATCGAACCCGGGATTGCGCCGTGAGAGGGCGCCGTCTTAACCGCTTGACCACAAGGCCGAATATGGAATTGCTTTGTGATTATAACATAAACTTGTCTGACTTGCAACTTATTTTTAAGAAGTACGTAAAAAAAATTTTAAGCAAAATAAAAAAGACATCCGCCTGTGCCGCAAACCGAAAAAGGTTAACCCGCTTTCGCAGGTGGGTGCGCGGCGCACGGGCATCAGACTTTCCGAAACAATTCAGACCTCGCCTAGCCCGCGCGACAAACGCTCCCGGATTCACTTTGTGGATTACGCATTCTCCGGTCTCCGTACACCGCAGGTGTCTATCTTATTATATCAATTCCATTCAAAAAAATCAACGGTTCGCTGTAATTTGCACGAGGGAATTTCTTCCTCGGCATAAAAAATTACTTTACAAACATTTTCACCTATGCTAAACTTTTTCTCATGAAGAAAGTGATCGAAGCCGAAAACATGTGCTGTAAACGCTGTGCCGATCGTGTGGAGAAAAAACTTCTCTTATTGGACGGCGTAAAGGGCGCACGGGCAAAATTCAAAAAAGGCATTATTTATGTCGAAAGCGAACTTTCGGACGATGCGCTGATTTCCTGCGTGGAAGACGCGGGATTTCACGTAAAGTCGATTTCCGTTCGCAAAAGCATTTTTTAAGCAAAGGAGAATTGCAATGATCAAAAATTTAACGGTTCAGATGATATACCGCATAATTTTATGTTGCGTGTCCGCGCTGGCGGTATTGCTCACGTTCGGAATTTTCTATGCGGGAGAAGGTCCTTCCGATCTCACCTGGGAATTTTTAAAATATTATACGAACATCTCCAATTACTTTGTATTCGCCGTTTCCGTGATCGTACTGGCCGATAACGTAAAGCGCGTATTTGCCGGTGAAAGAGAGGGGTATAACCGTAAGATTCGCACGTTCAAATTCATGACGACGGTCATGATTCTGGTGACGTTCCTCGTCTATCTCATTCTGTTGGGGAAACCGTTTACGGCGGATTTCTGGCGCAATATCGGTAATCTTTCTTATCACGTCTTTGCGCCCATCTTATTTGTGCTGGACTATCTTTTGTTCGAAGAGAAAAAATCCGTTTCGGTATTTGCTCCGCTTTACAGCATCATTATACCTTTGATTTACGTCGTGTACGTGTTCATTCTCGGCGCAGCGATCCCCGAATTCGAGTATCCGTATTTTTTTCTTAACGTAAACGAACTCGGTTACGACGGCGTAATTCTGTGGGTGTTCATTCTGGTGTTGGTATTCAGTGCGCTGGGTTATCTGCTGTGGCTTTGGAATCGGTTTGCAAAAACGGAAAACAAATGGAAATTCGACTTTTGCAACGTCATGCTCTCAAAACCGAAAAAGCCCCAATCCGACCAAGCAAGCGCGGAAGAACCGCAGGAAACGGCAGAGGAGACGACTCGGGAAACATCAGGCGGGGAATCGCAGGAACTTCCGCAATCGGAACCCGAGAAACAAGCAAAGGACGAAGCCGTCGAAACGAAAACAGAATCTTAGTCAAAACGCTTTACATTTTGTTTGAAATCGTCTATAATAAAACCAATTCAATATGGCGCTTACAAAGGACGCGTCCGATGATTTTGGGTTTACAGAGAGCCTTCGGTCGGTGGAAGAAGGCAATCCGTTTCATCAGGGTATCACCTTTCAGCCTGCGTAGAGAAATCACAGTAACTTCGCACGGGTTCGCAGTCCGTTATCTCTGCGGCAAATGATAGTTTGTTTTGGTGGTTAAAATGCCTTCGCGTATTCCGAAACGCGGAGGCTTATTTTATGGAAAGGAGCACGGTTATGTATCAAAAAGTAGACACATCGCTCAATTTTGTAGAACGGGAAAAGAAAATCGTCGCGTTCTGGAAAGAAAATCAAATCTTTGAAAAATCCATTGAAAAGAACAAAGGCGGAAAAGAATTTTCCTTTTTCGACGGGCCTCCCACAGCCAACGGAAAACCGCATATCGGGCATATATTAACGCGCGTCATGAAAGACATCGTGCCTCGCTTTCAGACGATGAAAGGCAAGCACGTTTTGCGTAAGGCGGGTTGGGATACGCACGGACTTCCCGTGGAACTCGAAGTGGAAAAAACGCTCGGGATGGACGGCAAACAGGATATCGAAAAATACGGGATCGAGCCGTTTGTTTCGGAGTGTAAAAAATCCGTCTGGAAATATCAGAGCGAATGGGAAAAGATGAGCGACCGCGTGGGCTATTGGGTCGATATGGACCGCCCTTACGTTACCTATCACGACGATTATATCGAATCGGTGTGGTGGGCGATTTCGCAGATCCATCAGAAAGGGCTGCTTTATAAGGGACATAAAATCGTGCCGTACTGCCCGCGCTGCGGGACGGCTCTTTCCTCGCACGAGGTTGCGCAGGGCTATAAGGACGTAAAGGAAACTTCCGCCGTCGCGCGGTTTCGGGTCAAGGGCAGAGAGAATACCTATATTCTTGCATGGACGACGACGCCGTGGACGCTTCCTTCCAACGTTGCACTCTGTATGAATCCCAAAGAATCGTACGTGGAGATCGAATCGGACGGCACCCGTTACATTCTTGCCGAAGCGCTGGCGGAAAAGTTCTTTGAAGAATTCACGCTCATCGAGAAAAAGACGGGAAAAGATTACGAAGGGTTGGAGTACGAACCGCTTTTCGGTTATGCTTTGGGTACCTTTCAAGAAAAAGCGTATTATGTGGTGAACGACGGTTACGTTACGCTGACCGACGGAACTGGCGTCGTGCATATCGCGCCCGCGTTCGGCGAAGACGACTATAAAGTGGGAAAGAAATACCATTTACCCGTAGTGCAACTGGTGAATGAGAGGGGCTGTTTCGATCAGAGATGCCCCGAACTGGACGGCATGTTTGCAAAAAAAGCCGATAAAGTCGTGCTGCAAATGCTTTCCGAAAAAGGATTGCTCTTTAAAAAAATTCCGTTTGAACACAGTTATCCGCATTGTTGGCGGTGCGATACGCCGCTGCTTTACTATGCGCGCGCCAGTTGGTTTGTCGAAGTGACAAAAATAAAAGACCGCCTCATTGCCGCCAACCGTTCGGTGAACTGGATCCCCGAAACGATCAAAGACGGACGTATGGGTAACTTCCTTGAAAACGTGATCGACTGGGGGCTTTCGCGCGACCGTTACTGGGGTACGCCGCTGCCCGTATGGGTATGCGAAGACTGCGGCGGGATCGAAGTGATCGGATCCCGACGGGAACTTCAAGAAAAATGCGGCGCGCCTGCAAATATCGAATTGCACCGTCCTTATCTGGATCATTTGTCCTGTCAATGCAACAAGTGCGGCGGGAAGATGAAACGCACGCCCGAAGTGATCGACTGCTGGTTCGATTCGGGTTCGATGCCGTTCGCGCAGTATCATTATCCGTTCGAGAACAAAGAGGTTTTCGAAAAGACCTTCCCCGCCGATTTCATCTCCGAAGCAGTCGATCAGACGCGCGGCTGGTTCTACACGCTGCTCGTGATTTCGACCATTCTGTTTGACCGCGCGCCCTTCAAAACGTGTATCGTATTGGGACACGTAAACGATGCGAACGGGGTAAAAATGAGTAAGCACAAGGGCAACGTAGTCGATCCTTGGAGCATTCTGGATAAACAGGGCGCCGACGCCGTGCGCTGGTATTTCTACACAGGCAGTTTTCCGTGGATTCCCACCAGATTCGGCGAAGAAGCCGTGTCCGAGGTGCAGCGCAAATTTCAAGGAACGCTCTGGAACACCTACGCGTTTTTTACGCTCTATGCCGAAATCGACGGTTACGATCCTTCGCAGTACCGTTTAAACGATTGTAAACTTTCGCTCATGGACAGATGGGCGCTTTCCAAACTCAATACGCTGATCAAGCGCGTCGACGGGTATCTTGAAAATTATAATATTACTGACAGCGCGCGGGAAATTCAGGATTTTTGCGACGTGCTCTCGAATTGGTACGTTCGCCGCGGCAGAGACAGATATTGGGGCAGCAACATGACCGAAGACAAGGCGGCGGCTTACACCACACTCTACCATATACTCGTTATGCTTTCCAAACTGATTGCGCCGTACGTGCCGTTTATGGCGGAGATGATGTATCGCAATCTTGTGCCGCAGTTTTCAAAAGACGCGCCCGTATCCGTGCATCTGTGCGACTATCCCGTTTGCGACGAAAGCGCCGTCGACTTCGCGCTTGAAAAGGGCATGGCAGATGTACTCGACGTTGTGGTGTTGGGCAGAGCGGCGCGGAACGCGGGAGCCGTAAAAAACCGCCAGCCGCTTTCGGAAATGGTCGTCTTTTCGGAACGCGAACTGAACATCGGAGATGAACTGAAATCCGTTGCGCTCGACGAACTGAACGTGAAAAAACTCCGCTTCGCCCAAAGCGCCGATTCTCTTGTGAGTTATACGCTGAAACCTCAACTGAAAACGTTGGGACCCAAATACGGAAAACAACTCAAAAAGATCACCGAATTTTTAAATTCCTGCAATACGGGCGAAGTAGTGAAAGCGGTGAAAAACGGAGGCTCTTACACGCTCGATCTGGAAGACGGCGCGGTCGTGCTGTTTGAGGAGGACTTGCAGATTATGACCGATTCTGCGGAAGGTTACGTGACCGCGGCAGATAAAGGCATTATCGTCGCGCTGGACGTTAATTTAAACGAAGCACTTCTCGACGAAGGATGCGAACGGGAATTGATTTCCAAAATTCAGACGATGCGCAAGGAGGCGGGATTTGAAGTGACCGACCGAATCGCCGTGTATTACGAGGCGGAGGGCAGGGCGGAAAAGATGCTTGTCCGCGGCAAATTGGCTTCCGACGTACTTGCCGAAAGAGTGGAACAGGGGAGCGCGGAAGGGTACACGAAATCGCTTGATGTGAACGGAGATAAGGTGACGATCACCGTAGTAAAACTTTAATCAAAAGCGCCTTGCCGTACGGCAAGGCGCTTTTTGTACGGTCGGGGCGATTCGGAGATTTGCCCGTTATAAAAAAACTCTTTACTTTTGATCGACGTTATGCTATAATGACAGCATTAAAAAAACGGAGTATATTTATGCGCTGCCTGTATTGTAACTGCACGGAAAGCAAAGTAATCGATTCCCGCTCCGCGGACGACGACAGAACCATTCGCCGCCGCCGCGAGTGTATGGGGTGCGGAAGACGGTTTACAACATACGAAACCATCGAAGTTTCGCCCATTCTCGTCGTCAAGTCGGACGGCAACCGTCAGGCGTTCGATATCGGCAAAGTAAAACGGGGCATTATTAAGGCATGCGAAAAAAGACCCGTTCCTCTTGAAAAAATCGATTTGCTTGCCGAAGATATTTCCAAGCGCGTTTACAATTCCATGGAACAGGAAATCTCCTCCAAAGAGATCGGCGAAATGGTGATGGAAGGTTTGAAGGAATTAGACGAAGTGTCTTACGTGCGCTATGCGTCCGTCTACCGTTCGTTTAAGGATATTTCTTCGTTTATGTCGGAATTGCAAAAAATGATGGAAAAGAAAGGCGAAAAGTAATGGGCAGTCAAAAACAGGTAACCGTCGGCAATGTGATATTGGGCGGCGGCACCGTTGCAGTACAGAGCATGACGACCGAAAAGACGAGCGACGTGGAAAAAAGCGTCGCTCAAATTCTGCGCCTCGAAGAAGCAGGGTGCGACATCGTGCGCGTCGCGGTAGCGGACGAAGCGGACGCGCGCGCCATCCAACTGGTCAAGCAGAACATTCATATTCCTTTGGTTGCAGACGTGCATTTTTCGGCGAAACTCGCGGTTTTAGCGGTTGAATCGGGTGCGGATAAACTTCGCATCAATCCGGGAAATATCGGCGGCGAACAGGAAATCACGCGCGTTGCGGATACGCTGAAAGCGCATCGCGTTCCCGTGCGGGTCGGTTCCAATACGGGGAGCATCGAACCGCACTTTTTGGAAAAATACGGCGTGAGTGCGGCTGCGCTTGTGGAAAGCGCGCTGCATAACGTGAGAGTGCTTGAAAAATGCGGCGTCAGTGAGATCGTAATTTCCGTCAAGGCTTCCTCCGTGCCGCTTACGGTAGAGGCGTACGGTCTGCTTCACGAACGCGTTGGCTATCCCTTGCATTTGGGCGTGACCGAAGCGGGTACGGAAGAAACGGGAAAAATCAAGAGCGCGATCGGCATCGGTTCGCTGTTGCTCCGCGGCATCGGCGATACGATCCGCGTTTCCCTGACCGCCGATCCTGTAAAAGAAGTACATGCGGCGCATGAAATACTTCGCGCCTGCGGATTGGAATCGGAATACGTCGAAGTAGTTTCCTGTCCGACTTGCGGCAGATGCCGATATGATTGCATGGGGCTTGCGCAGCGTGTTTCCGAGCGCGTGAGAACTGTCCGGAAACGATTGAAAATTGCCGTTATGGGTTGTGTTGTAAACGGTCCCGGGGAAGCGCGGGGGTGTGATTTGGGACTGGCAGGCGGAAAAGAATATTGCGTGATCATACAAAAAAATCGACCTGACGAGCGCGTAAGTGCAGATGACGCGGAACGCGTATTTTTCGGGCGGCTGGAAGGTTTGTTGCAATGAAGAGCAAAGCATATCTCGAAGAAATCAGAAGTACGGCAGGGTTAAAACGCGCCGTATTAAAGAAGATAGAAGTGCGGGGGAATACCGCGGTATTCTGTTTGGCGACCGATTTGAAATACGGAGAAGAAGATGCGTCGCATGCCTTATCGGTCACGGCGCGTTATGTTCCTGCGGGATTGACCGCAGAAGTGAAAATCGTAAAATCGGTCCCCGACGCCGAGGGGATCCGCCGCGCCGTACTGGATTTTTTAAAAAATAATTTTCCCGCCGTTGCGGCGTTTGTGTTGCCCGACGACGTGGAAGTGATCATCGAATCGGGCGGCGGTCACTTTATCGTCGGGATCGGCGATACCGAACGAAAGATTGCGACGGACGCTGTTCTTGATCAGTTGACCGCGCATCTCATGCGTGATTTTCCCGGGGTCTGGTACGGCGAATTCCGTATTGTGAAAAAAGAGAAAGGGGAAATCGAAACGGAGGAGTTGCCGCCCGAGGAACGGTTGCTTGCACCCAGATTTTTCAAGATCGAAGAATTTGTTGCCATCGACGGCGGTACGCCGCGTACGGCGCTCTATCTTGCCGATCTTAACAGGGAAGAGAGGGACGTAACCGTTTGCGGCGTGATCACATATATCGAAGAAAAACTCACGAAAAAAGAGAAACCTTATTTTTCGATTACGATTTCGGACGGAACGGCGCAAGTTCGGTTTTATTATTTTACCAAAAAAGCAACGCTCGAAAAAGTGCGCGGCTTGAAGTCGGGCGACAGTGTGTGTATTACGGGCGATCACGAGTTGTATAACGGAATGTTGAACTTTCGTGCAAAGCAAATCAATTTTGGGCGCGCTCCTTTGAATTTTGTACCGGAAGCACGTCCATCCCGTCCCGTTCCGCCTAAGTATAAAACGGTTTTTCCTGCTCCCGCAAGCGATTTTGTACAGGGCGGATTGTTTGAAGATCGCTCCACTCCCGAAGTATTGAAAGGGCGCGAGTTTGTCGTGTTCGATTTGGAAACGACGGGTCTGAACAATACGCCGTCTTCGGGCGGGATGGATCGGATCATCGAAATCGGCGCGGTCAAGATCCGAAACGGACAGATTTGCGAAAAGTTTTCTTCGTTTGTGGCGTGTCCTGTCAAACTGCCCGCAGAAATCATCGATCTGACGGGGATTTCCGACGATATGCTGTTGGGCGCGCCCGATATCAAAGACGTCATCGCCGACTTTTTTAAATTTGCGGCAGGGAGTACGCTGGTGGGGCATAACGTGCAGTTCGATTATAAATTCGTCCGTTATTACGGAGAGAAAGAAGGGTACGTATTCAATCAAAAGCAGTACGATACCGTGACCTTTTCACAGGAGATGCTTAGGCTTTCGAATTATAAATTGAACACCGTTGCCGAACATTTCGGATTTACCTTTAACCATCACCGAGCATACGACGACGCGTTTGTAACTGCCAAAATTTTCCTCGCGCTGGTAAAACAGAAAAACGGACTTCCTCGGTTTTGATCTTTAATCATAAAAACGTCCTCGCTTTTTTAAGCGAGGACGTTTCATTTATTTCTTATCTCTGCCGACTAATTCGTCAAGCGTAATTCCGTAAAAATTTGCAAGTCTTACGCATACGTCAATGCTCGGCGCGCCTTTTTCGGCTTCCCACCAACTGATCATCTGTTGATTTAACCCCGTTGCCTTCGCCAAAGCATTTTGCGATAAACCGTTTATTTCGCGTTGGTATTTTAATGCTTCTCCGTATTTCAATAACATATTATTCCGAGATCAATATATTACATAATTCATGTAATACAATAAAAAATTTTTGGGCGGGGACGTTTGGATTGTTATTCTAAACCTAAAAGATAATCGGTGCTTACTTCAAAAACCGAGGCTATTTTGATTAGCATATTGTAATCCGGTTCACGCAAACCATTCTCCCAATTGCTGATAGTACGTTGATCTACGCTTAACAGAGCGGCAAGTTCAGATTGTTTGATTTGCCGTTCTTTTCTTAGTTCTTTTAATCGTTCATGAAATTTATTCATAACAATATTTTACTTCATTTTGCAGTAAAATAGTTGACACACCTCAATTTGAGGTATATAATAAAACAAAAAAAGGAGAATTAAATGGAAGAACAAGCAGAAAAAAAAGGGGAGAGCATGTTATTCGTGCGGAAATTATAACCGTTTTTATTCAAAAGGTTTTTGCCGATTCGACAAAGAGAACTTCGGGCGTTGTACGCAGAAAGATGAAATTACCGAAAAAAATATGAACTGCGAATTTTGGAGGAGTACCTATTACCGCAAAAGGTTCCTTAAGGCGATTGCGACAAAAAAACTGGTTGAAATTCAGGATGCGCTATTCGAACTGAAACAGATTTTTGCAGAGGAAGCGGAGGAAAACGAACAGAATTAAAAGGAGCGCCGTCCGAATTTCGGACGGCGCTCCTTTTGAATTGAAAGCGAAATTTAGTATCTTGTCTGAATGGTGTGGCGAGGGCAGACTTCTGCGCACTTACCGCACTTAATACATTTTTCGTAGTCGATCACAGGGAGATTGTCTACCATGGAGATCGCACCCGAAGGGCAGGTCTTCGCGCATTTGCCGCAGGCAATACAGCCGAATTCGCAAACGTCTAACACAGCCTTTCCTTTATCGTGCGAAGAGCAGGCGATGAACACTTTTGCGTCGGCGGGAACGCGCATGAACAATCCTTTGGGGCAAGCGCTCAGACATGCGCCGCAGGAAATGCAGCGGTCGGGATCGACGTTGGCGCATTCTTCTTTGATGCAAATTGCCGATTCAGGACAAACGCTCACGCAAGTGCCTCCTCCCATACAGCCGTATTTACAGGATTTGTGACCGCCTTGAAGTTTATTTTCTTCTACGCAGTCGTGCGCGCCGGAATAGGAGAATTCGTCTTTTGCATGCGTTCCGCCGTTGCAGCGGCAAACGGCAACCGTAGGTTTCGCGTTTTCAAACGCAATGCCGAGCACGCCCGCGATTTCCGCTTTGGAACTGTCGCCGGTGACGTGACAATCGCTCAGTTGCGCCTCGCCCTTTGCGAGTTTTTCCGCAAAGCCTGCGCAGCCCGAGCATCCGCATCCGCCGCAGTTTGCGCCCGCAAGATGCGACAAAATGGCTTCCACTTTTTCGTTGGGATCGGTCTTGCAGAATTTCGCCACAAGCAGGATGCAAACGGTCAGTATAATTGCGATTGCCGCAAAGATACCGATGACGATGCCAACAATATCCCAATGCATATCTACTAAAATCAAATTACTCATTATTCCGTCTCCTTAAATCATGGTGAACACGTAAAACGCCATTGCCATGAAACTTGCCACAACCATTGTAATGGGGAAGCCTTTCAGACATTTTGCGACGGGAAGTTTTTCGACGCGTTCTCTTACGCCGCCCATCAGTACCATGGCAAGCGTAAAGCCGACGCCTGCGAACAGCGCATAGAGGAGCGCATAGCCTAAGTTCATGGAAGCCGGTTCCGCCAAACCGATGGCTTCATAGAATTTATCGCCGATGACCAGTTCCGCAACGCCTAAAATCGCACAGTTGGTGGTGATCAGAGGCAGATAGATTCCCATCGTTTTATAGAGAGAGGGGGAGATCTTCGCGATCACCTTTTCGAGCATCTGCACGAGCGCCGCAATAATAAAGATAAAGAAGATAATTTCGAGGAACTCGATTTTAAGCGGTTTCATGACGTATTGATAGAGGGGATACGTCACGAGCGTCGCAAGCAGCATGACGAGCGTTACCGCAATGCCCATGGATACCGCGCTGCCTGTGCGTTTGGAAACGCCGAGGAAGGGACAGATTCCGAGGAACTGCACTAAAATGAAGTTCGACGAGAATGCCGCCGTGATAATAATCGTAAGAATCGTTGCGCCCATTATTCTGCCTCCTTTTCCTGCTGTTCCTGAACGAGTTCCGATGCGGAATCGGTCTGGATTCCCGTTTCGGCTGCCGTCTGCGGTTCGGGCAGAGGTTCGCTATGATCTACGCGGAGCAGGATCGCTTTTTTCTTCCGCAGCGCTTTTTCTACTTTATCCGTAATGAATACGAAGATCGCAATACAGATCCCGTACACGAAGAAGGCGCCTGCGGAACTGGAAAAGAATCCGATTTGGAAATCCCACAGTTTTTGATCGAACAGACTGCCTGCGCCCAGAAGTTCGCGGATGATGCCCATGATGCCGAGCGCGAGCGTGAAACCGAGACCCGAAGCAAGTCCGTCGAGCGCGCTGTCAAGGACGGGTTGTTTGCTTGCGAATGCTTCCGCTCTGCCTAAAATCAGACAGTTTACAACGATCAGCGCCAGGAATACACCCATCGAATCGTATAGATCGGGAATGAATTTGTTTAAAAACATTCTCAAAAGCGTCACGAACGTTGCAATGATTACGATGAACGCGGGAATGCGTACCGCATTGGGGATCACCTTACGGAGCAGGGAAATGAGTACGTTGCTCAACAGTAACACGACGGTGACCGAAATTCCCATCCCGAGACCCTTGATCGCCGTTGCGGACATTGCAAGCGCCGAGCAGGTGCCGAGCACCAGTTTGAATGCGGCGTTGTTGGTAACGAGACCGTTGATCGTTATTTTTCCGTATTTATTCATGCCTGTGCACCTCCTTCTTTTGCAAGCAGGGTGTCGTAATTGCCGAGCGCGTATGCCGCCGCCCAAATACAGGATTGCGTGGAGTACGTCGCGCCTGTATGCAGACCGGAACCCGCCTCGGAAAGACTGCCGTCCTCATTGAGCAGTGCTTCAACGTCGGAAAGCGTTTTGTTAACGAAATAGTTTTCGCTGCCCTGAGCGAGGAATTCGGGGGGCATGCTCTCTTCAAAGCCATAGGTGGAGCCGTTGGTCACGATTGCATATTCGGTAATCACGCCGTCAACGACTTTAACGGAAATTTTAAACGCTACCGCTTCGCCGTTTTCGGATACGGTGATATGATAGGCAATTTCGTTGTCTGTAACGGTATGCGTTTCTTCGTCGATATGTTCTCCGTAAACAACGGGATACAGGAATGCTTCGAAGTTTGCGGTTGCAAACGCCGCAGCCCAGATACAGGATTGCGTAGAGAATGTCGCGCCCGTATGCAGACCGGAACCCGCTTCGGAAAGACTGCCGTCCTCTTTGAGCAGCGCCTCGACGTCGGAAAGCGTTTTGTTAACGAAATAGTTTTCACTGCCCTGAGCGAGGAATTCGGGGGGCATGCTCTCTTCAAAGCCATAGGTGGAGCCGTTGGTCACGATCGTATATTCAGTGATCACGCCTTCAACGACTTTGACGGAAATTTTAAACGCCACCGCTTCGCCGTTTTCGGATACGACGAGTTCATAATCCACCGATTTCTGTTCTTGATCGGGTGTGATGGTAGACGCGTCCATTTTGATATACTTTTCGTATGCGTAGGTGAATTCGCCCACCGTTTGCCCGAGCACCGCTTTTTTAATGAAGTCGATTGCAGTGTTTACGGCGTTATTGATCGATCTTGCCGAAGCCGTCGCGCCCGCAGAGGGATTGACGATCCCTTCCGAAACGCCGAAATATTCTCCCGCGGCAACTCTGTCGTCGCTGATGTCGAACTTTTTAAAGAAATCGCCGCTTGTTTCGTAGTATTTGGAAACGGTCGTCGAATCGAATACGACTTTTCCGATCCCCGCCAATGCGGAGTCTTTCATTTCGACTACGACGTACACGGTTACCGTACCGTTGCCGAATGCGCCGGTACCCGTAGATTGAACGAGGTAATTGCCGTCGCTCATCAGATACGCCGCGTTTACTTCGCCGTAGGAATACGTTTTGTCTTCGTCGGCAATTTCCAGCGTCTTTTCGACGGAAGCATTTCCGCCGTAGATCTTTTTAATGATTCGTTCGAACTTTTCCTGATCGGAAACGTGAAGCAAGTCGTTAAAAATTGCGAGGAGCGCGCCGGCAATGATCACGATAGAGAGGAGAACGACCAGACTCTTAAACGCCGTGCTCTTGAAAAATTCTTTTACTTTCATACACGTTCCTCCTTTGCGGGTTTTTCCGCTTCGGGTTTCTTTTCTTTCTTTTTCCGTTGAAAACCGAACGGAAGAAGCGGCAGGAACATATCGATGAGGAATACAATAAAGTTCATCAGAAGGATACAGAATGAAACCACTTCCATGCCCGTCGCTTTTCTCAGTCCCGCTGTTAAAAGGCCGAGGAGCACGAAATAAATGATATTTCCGATCCGGCTCTTGGGCGAAGTAACGTAATCGGTCGCCATAAAGATCGCGCCCAGAATCAGACCGCCCGAAAGAATCGAGGGAAGGAACGAATTGATGTTCCAGTCGAGCGCTGCTGCAAACAATCCTTCCACCACGATATAGATGAGGGGGAGATACCATTTGATCACGCCGCGCACGCAAAGATAAATTCCGCCGACAAGCAACGCGATTTTACAGGTTTCGCCCATTGCAGTGGTGGCTAACCCCGTACCCAGGAACAGATCGAGCAAGTTGATGCTTTCTTTTCCTTGCAGGATATTGCCGCCCAGTTGCGTCGCGCCCGTTTCCAGTACCGCGCCGCCGCCGTTGATCGCTTCAAAGTTGCAGGCAACCGCTGTCGTCATCAACGTAAAGGAGATGAACAGGAAAACTCTTCCCGCCAACGCAGGGTTTACGATGTTTTTTCCCGTGCCGCCGAACAGCATTTTTACCGCCGCAATCGCGAAGATACTGCCCAATATCGGCATATACCAGCCGTTGATATTGGCGGGCATGCACAGCGCGAGCAGTAATCCAGTGACCAGCGTAGTGAAGTCGAATTGTCTGAAGAATTTCAAACAGGTTTCTTTGGGACTTCTCCAGATTTTATTCTGAATGATGTAGTAAACGAATTCCGTGAGGAATGCCGAAGCAAGCGCGATCAGGATCATCACCGCCGCCTGCCAGCCGAAATAAACGATGCTCGCCGCCGTTGCGGGAACGAGCGCGATCAGCACGTCGAGCATGATATGCTTTGTCGTGCGGCGCGTTTTGACGTGCGGCGTAGGGGAAACTTGAATGTGACTCATGATTTTTTCCTCCCGAGTTCGGCTTTTGTCGTTTTGATCGCCTGTGCCAACGGGCGGCGGGCAGGACAGATATATCCGCATGCGCCGCAGCCGATGCAGGCGAGCGCGCCGCCGCGTTTATTCGCGTTTTCGTAATCTTTGTTTGCCGCGTAAAATTCGATCTGCATGGGCATGAGTTTCATAGGGCAGACTTCGGCGCATTTTCCGCAGTTGATGCAGGGAGTCGGTTCTGCATTGCACGTTTCCTTTGCCGTGAGGAAGAGGAATCCCGAAGTCGTTTTGGTCACGACTGCGTCCGCTCCCGTCAATGCCGTACCCGTCATGGGTCCTCCCGCGACGTATTTCACAGCGTTTTCTTTTACGCCGCCGCATTGCTCGATGAGTGCGGAAAGGGGCGCGCCGACGGGGCAGAGCAGATTTTTCGGTTGTTCCACGCCGCTTCCCGATACGGTGACGACGCGTTCGATCAGCGGTTTGCCATCTTCCACGGCTTCGCATACGCTGTACGCGGTCGCTACGTTTTGCACCACGACGCCTGCGTCTGCGGGAAGTTTTCCGAGCGGCACTTTTCTGCCCGTACAGCAGTAAATGAGGTGTTTTTCCGAACCCATGGGGTACTGCTTTTTGAGCGCGATCACTTGGAGATCGGTTTTTTCAAACAATGCGATCGCCTGCGGTTTGTTCTTTTCGATGCCGATCATCACTTGGTTTACGCCGAGCGCCTTGGCAAGATAGAATGCGCCGCGCACGATCTTATCGCGCTGTTCCTGCATGAGTCGGTCGTCGCAGGTAAGATAGGGTTCGCATTCCGCGCCGTTGAGGATGAGCGTGTCCACCGCGCTTTGGGGCGCAAGTTTGACGTGCGTCGGGAAGCCCGCGCCGCCCATACCGACGATGCCCGCTTCCTCTACGCGCTTTGCGATCTGTTCGCCCGTAAGTTCCGTTAGGGGAGGAAGATAGTCCGTTTCCTGTTTTTCGCTCGGCGCGATCACGATGTGAACGCCCTTTACACCCCGACCGTCGCAGCGCTCCGCAATTTCTTTGACCGTGCCCGCAATGCTTGCATGCACGTTCGCGGAAATCCGGCCTGCGCTTTTTGCGATCAGTTGACCGCGTTTGACAGTTTGTCCGACTTCCGCGACAGGCTCGGCGGGCGCGCCGATGTGCTGACTCACGGGAATGGCAACTTCCCACGAACCGTTCAGCGGTTCGATAGGATTGCTTTCCGAGAGTTCTTTTCTGCCGCGAATGTGAACGCCGCGGAAGAAAAGTTTTCCGTTTTTCGCTTTCAATTTGTTTCCTCCGGTTTCTGAATTTTCTTTATTTCCAACCCCGATCTTATGGAACACGGAAAGGGGTACGGCTTTTACGGTAAATACGACTGCCAGTCCCACGACGATCCCCGCGCCCGTACCCATCAGGCACAAATAAGGCGCATAGGACATTAAAAGCATCGTCTGCGTCAATCCGCAGTACACGAGCAGTTGCACGAGATTATGTACGAGGGCAGACGTTACGCTGACGGAAAGAATACTGATGCGCGGGAACAGCAAAAGAAGCAGGCGCGAAACGCAGACGCTTACGACGCCGGCTGTTAAACTGTAAAGCAAAAGAGAAAGGTTTCCCGCAAAAATGCTTCCCAGAACCGTCCGCGCGACGACGACCATCAGCGCCTCCGGCAGACCGTACATGACGAGGGCGAACAGAGAAAAAATATTGGAGATCCCCAGTTTCGCCCCGGGAACGGGAAGCACGGGAATGAGGGCTTCGATCAAGAACGCGATCAGCCCCAGTCCCGTCAACAGCGCAAGTATCGTAATTTTTTTTGCACCGATCGATTTTCCCTTTTTTTTCACCGTTTTATTATAAACAATCGCTTGAAAAAAATCAACCGCTTTTATTATAAATAAGGAAAAAGTTTGGGGGGATAGGCGAAACAAAAAACCGAAGGATCAAAAAATTGTGAACGTTTTGAAATATTTTCCGCGGAACACTTGTAAAATAACTTTTTTTCGAGTATAATAAAAATATCTTACGGACTTTTACGGAAGGTGAAACATGACGACGCAAGAATTAGACTTGTATCTGGTACAGGAAAAAGAGAAAGCGGAAAAAGCGCTTGGCTGCGACATGTGCAAAAAATATGCGCGCTGTCTGTATTGTTTCAGTAAAGACGAGTATCGCTGCGCAAAAGCGCACGAACGTCTTGAAAACGTCTTGCAACGCGGCAGCCGTAAAATTCCTTCTTACCTGCTTCCCGAACCGCCTCTCGACGAATCCGAGATGAAAAAAGCGGATCCCGCGCAAGAGCGGACGGAGACTGCGCCTAAGGCGCAGGCAAAATCCGCGCCCGCGCCCGTCGGCGTAAAACGTTACGGCTCGAACCAAGTTTCGGAAGAAGAGAAAGAGCCCAAAGAAGAGATGGTCGAAACGATCGCGCATATTCTGTCCGAATACAAAATGAACGCGCTTTCGGAAGAGCGTACGCAGGAATTGATGAAAATTTCCGCGATGCTGGATACGCCCGAGGAACAGGAAAAACCCGCCGCAATCGGACGCGGCAGAGATCACGGAGAAAGCGTTCCGCTGTTTGTCATCACGCGGAAACGAAAATATAATTCATAAATTAAGGAGGATCGTTTTTTCGCATTATGGACAGTACTACCATAGGACTGTTGATTGCGCTAATTGTGCTCATCGTATTGTCGGGGTTCTTCAGTGCAACCGAAACGGCTTATACGAGTTTCAGTACGGTGCGGATGCGCGCTTTGGCGGAGAAAAAGCGCACTGCGCGGCTTGCTTTAAAGTTGAGTGAGGACTACAATAAAGTACTTACGACGCTTCTCATCGGAAATAATATCGTCAACATCGCGGCGGCAACCATTTCCACCGTGATTTTTGTTGACCTTTTGGGCGGTGAGTTGGGACCGACGATTTCTACCGTCGTACTTACCATCGTACTCGTGATTTTCAGTGAGATCACGCCCAAAACGCTTGCGCGGGAAACGCCCGAATCGTTTGCCTGCATCATGGCGTTTCCGCTGGTCTTGTGTACTTATCTGTTTTTACCGCTCAATTTGTTGTTCGGCGTGTGGAAAAAACTGGTGTTTTTAATTTTCGGTTTCAACAAAAAGAAACCCAAATATACCGAGCAGGAATTTAAAATGCTCGTATCGGATATTCACGAGGAAGGCGTTCTGGACGAAACGGAGCAGGATCTGATCACGAAAACGCTGCGGTATAACGACTTGCACGTCGGATCCTGCATGATCCCGCTCGATCGCGTTGTCATGACGGAGGCGCGGGAAGACGTGCGTTCCGTCTATAAAATTTTCAGAGAAACCAATTTTTCGCGGATCCCCGTTTACAAGGGCACCAAGCCCAACATTATCGGAATTCTGTATCGCGCCGATTTCTACGAAAATATGCTTGCGGGGCGGCGGGACTTCATGAATATCGTCCGACCCGTTTCCAGAACCATGCCCGACGTAAAGGTTGCAGAACTCATGAAAAAGATGCAGGGAATGCGGGAACATATGGTGATCGTGGGGCCTTCGGGCAACTCTTTGGGGTTGATCACGCGCGAGGATATGGTGGAAGAACTGGTGGGCGATATCGACGATAAATACGATCTGACGCCCGTTACCTCACCGTTGAATCCCTTTATTCCCGAGCCCGAAGCGCCGGAGGACGTGGACGAAACGGAAGAATGACGGCATTGCTTTAAATAACGGTGCGAAAGTGCAGAGTCAGGCGGAAACGTATGCTTTGTGAATTTATCGTGAATTTATCATTTCAGGCGGTTTTGAAGTTGACAGTCAAGCCGTCTTTTGTATATAATAATTATTGTTTAGAATAATACATAACGAGAAACAGGTATGAAAGAGACGAACGAATATTTGACGCAGTTCATGCAGATCCTGCGAAAAATCGAAAATCTCGATTTGTTTGCGGCAACGGCAAAATTTTCGAAAACGGAATTTCGGATTTTGCGGGAAATCGTAACGGAAAACGAAAGGGGAAACCAAATCATTTCCTCCGAACTTGCGCGCCGCATCGGCGTAACGCGCTCCGCCGTTTCGCAGATCGTGAACAAGATGGAAAAGGAGGGCGTGATCAAACGCGCGTTTTCGCCCGACAATAAGAAAATCGCATACGTTCAACTTTCCGAACGGACGCTCGGCGTATACGAAGAACAATGCAAGCAGGCGAACGAGTATATTTCGAAAATCATCTCCGCTTACGGAAAGGAGAAATGGGAGTCTTTTCTTTCCGAATGCAGAGAACTTTCCGAAGTGTATGAAAATTTGAAGCGCGAAACGATCGAACGATCGGGTCAATCTAAAAATAAATAAAAACGGCAGAGATCCTCAGGAGAAAGCAGGAGAAAGCATGTTAAAATTAAAGGATATCAAAAAAGACTATAAAGTTGCTTCCGAATACGTCCATGCGTTAAAAGGCGTCAGCCTCGATTTTCGCAAGAGCGAATTTGTATGTATTTTGGGTCCGTCCGGATGCGGAAAGACGACGCTGCTCAATATCATCGGCGGATTGGATCACTATACTTCGGGCGATTTGGTCATTCAGGGCAAGTCTACCAAAGACTTTACCGACCGCGATTGGGACGTATACCGCAACCATCGCATCGGATTTATCTTTCAGTCTTATAACCTCATTCCCCATCAAACTGTACTCGGCAACGTGGAGATCGCGCTCACCATTGCGGGCGTAGGGCGCGAGGAGCGCAAAAAACGTGCAACGCAGGCGTTGGAGCGCGTGGGACTTGGGAAGGAATTACATAAACGTCCCAACCAACTTTCGGGCGGACAATGCCAGCGCGTCGCTATTGCGCGCGCGCTTGTCAATAACCCCGACATTCTGCTGGCGGACGAACCGACGGGCGCGCTCGATTCGGAAACGAGCGTCCAGATCATGGAACTCATTAAAGAGATCGCGGCGGAACGCCTCGTCATCATGGTAACCCACAATCCCGAACTCGCGGAACGGTATGCCTCCCGTCTGGTACGGTTCAAGGACGGATTCATGGAATCCGATTCCAATCCTTACGACGGCAGCGAAGAATCGGCGTCGCCCGTTGCGAAAACGGATGCCGCGGAAACCGCGAAAGAAGATTCCGTTCAAACGGAACGCGCGACCGATGAAACGCAGGGTTCGGAAGAATCGGAAGAATCGGTTCAGAACGGAAAAAAGCCCAAAAAGAAAAAAGAGAAACAACTCCGCGCCCGCATGAACTTTCTCAGTTCTCTTGCGCTCAGCGCGCGGAATCTGCTGACCAAAAAGGGCAGGACCGTAGTCACCTCCATTGCGGGGAGCATCGGGATCATCAGCGTATGTCTGGTGCTTGCGCTTTCGAGCGGATTCAACAGTTACATCAAGCGAACGGAAGAAGATATGCTTTCCTACTATCCCGTGCAGGTAACCGAAAGCACGTACGATATGGCGTCGATCATGACTTCGTTTACTTCCGAAAAGGATATGCCCGATATGTCGCAGTTGGGCGATAAAGTGTATATCGATTCTTTTCTGACGGGGCTTGCCAATCAGATGTCCGTCAAGAACAATATTACGCCCGCCTATCTCGATTATATCGAAAAGATGGATCCCGCATGGTATCATGCCATTCAATACGGATACGGCGTATCGTTGAGCGATAACTTGTTTACGAGCGTTCAGACAGGCGGCGTAAAAGAGGGAGACGAGATCAGAACGGATTACCGTTCGCTTGCCAACCTCAAAGAATTTTATATCAGCGAATTACAGACGTATAAACCCATATATTCCTCCCTCGTGCCGATGGCGAATTATTTCGGCAATATTGTTACCAAGATGCCCGGGAGCGGCGATTTATCCGACGTATCTTACGGGAAGTATGTACTTTCCCAGTACGAAATCGTCGGAGAAGGGCATTTCCCCCGCAACGAACGCGAAGCGGTGCTTGTTGTGGGAAGCAACAACGAAGTATCCGACTTAACGCTTGCGCAACTCGGATTGTTGGATGAACCGACGTTTATTTCGCTGTTCGAGGAGAAAGAGGGCGAAGAACCTTCCATCGATTTCGACAAACAGACCATTCCGTTCGACGAGATCGTCGGAAAAGAGTACGTGCTTTACTACAACAACGAAGTGTATCGTCAAAACACACCGACGATGGAAAATCCCTATCCGTACACTTATGAGGGCAAACGCGACGATCTGAACGCTTCGGACGAAGAGGGGATCAAGATCACGGTTACGGGCATTTTGCGTTTAAAGAAGGGATTGACCTACGGATGCCTTACATCGGGCTTGAATTTGACGGAGGCGACGGTTGAACGGTATATCGCGCAAAATATCCATTCCGATTTAGTTCGGTTTATCAACGAAAACAGCCAGACGATGGATACCGATTTGGGCGAATATACGTTCTATTTCAATCCGCCTGCGCAAAATCTCGCGCATTACTATACTTCCAAAGATCAATCGGGCGTGAGTTACACCTCGGAAGACACCGTACTTCGCCACGTGGGCGGCGACGATTTCCCCAACGCCATTTCCGTCTTTGCGTCGGATTTCGACGGAAAAGACGAATTGCTCGAATATCTCGATATCTGGAACGACTGGTGCGAAAGCGGAAACCGCGTTTACGAATATATGGACGAAGACGGCGTTGCGCAGAGCGTCACGCTGGGCGAACTCGATAAGATCACTTATTCCGATACGGTCGGCTTGCTCATGGGGATGATGCAGACCATGCTTGACGTCATCACTTACGTTCTCGTTGCGTTCACCGCAATTTCGCTGATCGTGTCTTCGGTCATGATCGGGATCATCACATATGTATCGGTCGTAGAGCGCATCAAAGAGATCGGCGTATTGCGTTCTCTCGGGGCGAGAAAGCAGGATATTCGCAATCTGTTCAATGCCGAAACGTTTATAATCGGGCTTGCGGCAGGACTGTTCGGCGTCGTCGTAACTTATCTGCTTTCGTTTGTGATCAATGCGATCATCTTCTCGCTTGCGGGAATTGCGGGCATTGCCGCGCTTCCGCCGCTTACGGCGTTCATCATGGTATGCGTCAGCGTGCTGTTGACTTTGATATCGGGATTGATCCCTGCGCAGGCTGCCGCGAAAAAAGACCCCGTGATCGCTTTACGAACCGAATAAATCGTGTAAAAGAGGGCATACTTTCTATATACAAATTTACGAGGTAAGTATGGCTAATAAGAAAAAAATTCCCAAACTCACCGATGAAGAGTACGAGGAATATTTAAAATCGCTGTTGCAGAAATAAAAGGAATCGGAGGTTTTCCTCCGATTCCTTTTTTCTTCGACAAAACTCGTAAAAATATGCCTGTATCCATGTGTTATCATGGTCAAAACGCGCGCGCGGAGGCGAAGCAATGGCAAGAAAAATCGTAATCACGTCTGGGAAAGGGGGCGTCGGGAAAACGACGGTCTGTTGTAATCTTGCCGTTCAACTTGCCAAAACGGGCAGCCGCGTCATCGTGTGCGATCTGGACTTCGGACTCAATAACGTAGACGTGGTGTTCGGAACCGAAAATTTGGCGATATACGACGTACTGGACGCAGTGGAGGGTCGCTGCCGTCCGCGTCAGGCGCTGGTGCGTCATCCCCGCTATCCCACGCTCTACTGTCTTGCAAGCAACCGCGTTTCGGAGCGGTACGTATCTCCGCAGGCGATCCGTCTTGTTTTGGACGCGCTTGCTCCGCAGTTCGATTACATTTTTATCGATTCTCCCGCAGGGATAGAGGACGGCTTTCACCGCGCCGCTTCCTGTGCCGAGGAAGCGCTGCTCGTTACAACGCCGCATATTTCCGCCATGCGCGATGCCGACCGCGTTTCGGGGATCTTGAAAAGTTATCGGTTCCGTGAAGTGGGGCTGGTTATCAATATGGTGCGCAAGGATTGGACGCGCCGCGGAGAAATTCTAACGCCTGCGGAAATCTCGTCCGCGCTTCGTCTGCCTCTCGTCGCCGTTGTGCCCGAGGAAGACAAACTGTTTCTCGACAACATCTACGAACGTTCGCGCGCGTTCCGCGCACTGGGCGCTTACTTCACGCTGGGAGAAAAAAATCAATTCAAACAACGCGGACATAAATAAGGATAGGAGCGGATATGAGAGAACTTTCAACCAAACACCGTTTGGCGCGCATGCTTGCGGAAGACAAAGAAGAAATGAATCTCGAAACGGAGGAAGCCGCAATTCGGGATTTTCAGCGCGTTGCCGACGAGTATTTCGAAACGGAGAGCAAAGCGAGAATGTCGATTAAAAAAGAGGGCGGCGTCATTTCCGTTACGCTTACGTTTCGCGCCGTCCGCGTAAAGAATTTTACGAGATTGAAATAAAGATTTAGTTTCGGTCGATTGTACTGTCAAACTTTTTGTTATTTATGTTTGGAAGATTCTTATTTTTATTATAAAAGTATTTACACGAAGCATGAGCGTCTACTTTTTTTAATGAACGACTACAAATTAAAAAGCAGTTGCTTTTCCCATGAAATAAACAAGAACAAATACAGTTTTTGCAAAGTTTTATCCTATTTACCGAAGTATTCATGTTTAACTTGATTATATTCTCAAAATTTGAGATTGTCAAGAAAAATTCTCTATTTTTGATACAATCTGTTTGATAAGTAGGGAGTAATTTTTGATGGGGTTTGCGGAAAATCTGAAACGCTTAAGAAAAAATAATCAAATGGGGCAACGCGAGTTCGCTGCAATTATGAACGTTTCCGTAAAAACAGTATCGCATTGGGAAACATCGTACTGCGAGCCGTCCATAGAGCAGTTGCATAGAATTGCGGATTATTTCGATGTTACTCTTGACGAACTTACAGAACACAATACAAAATTGATTTAATAATAGTCAAAAAAACCGCCGACTGGAAAGTCGGCGGTTTTTTTGTTATATGAGTTACTTTTTCTTTTTTTGGTCTTTTTCTTCTTCGGGCGTAATAAAGTCGAATTCGATTTTTTCATTGCGCTTGATCAGCGCTTGCACGAAATCGGTATACCACACGTCTTTTACCACGATCACCATATATTTGTTTTTGTAATCGTCGAAATAGACGGTCAGTTTATTCGATCCGCGGAACAGCCGCACTGAATAAATATTTTTGATTTCGTAGCGCGAACGGATCAACCCGAACTGAATGGTGAGCGTTTTGTCGGTAACGATATATTGCGATCTGATCAGCATCGCAATTACGATCACCGCAAGGAGAATGCTCACAAGGTAGAGCAGAACGTATTTCATCCAATCGTACACAGAGGAAATATCGCCTTTCAGAAAGTCGGTAAACTGCCAAGTCGTAAGTCCGATTCCCGTCGCGCAAAGCGCAAGCAGCAAGATCAACAGCGCAAGCATGAGTCCCGTAAAGCGGAAGGGAAACGTTTCGCTTTTCAGTAAATTTTTCTGCTTTTTTTCTTTCATAAGAGCAGTATAAAACATTTGTCCGTAAAAATCAATCGCTTTTACTTAAATTCATTATTTTGCATTTTCCGTTTCACTTCGCTTGAAAAAAGTCCCCGAATCCGATATAATAGAGAAAAATACTGAGAGGAAACGGATATGGTCAAGGTTATCAGACAGGGTGTATATTACAGCGAAGGGAAACTTATCAAAGAATCGCAAGCGTTCAAGACGGACGAAAAGAAACGCGCGGCTCAAAAAAACACCATTGCCTATTCCGTACTTCAAACACATAATAGCGGCGACGAAACGCAATACCGTTTGAAATTCGACGCGATCGCTTCGCACGATATTACTTACGTCGGAATCGTACAGACGGCGAAAGCGAGCGGGATCGAACATTTTCCCGTTCCCTACACTCTGACCAACTGCCACAATTCGCTTTGCGCCGTGGGCGGAACCATCAACGAGGACGATCACGTCTTCGGGTTATCCGCGGCGAAAAAATACGGCGGCGATTACGTTCCCGCGCATCTTGCGGTCATTCATCAGTACATGCGCGAATGCGCGGCTAAGTGCGGCGCGATGATTCTCGGTTCCGATTCGCACACGCGTTACGGCGCGCTGGGTACGATGGCGATCGGCGAGGGCGGACCCGAACTTGTAAAGCAACTGTTAAAGCAGACGTATGATATCAAACCTCCCGAAGTGATCGCTGTCTATTTAAAAGGGAAACTCCGAAAGGGGGTCGGACCTCAGGACGTTGCGCTCGCGTTGATCCGCGCGGTTTTTCCCAGCGGGTTCGTAAAAAATAAAATCCTCGAATTTATCGGTCCCGGGATTGCGGCGCTCTCGATGGATTACCGCAACGGGATCGACGTCATGACGACGGAAACAACTTGCTTATCGAGTATCTGGGAAACGGACGGGAAAACGGAAGAATATTTCCGCGATCATAACCGCGCCGAGGCATACAAACGGCTTGCGCCCGCCGAACCTGCATATTACGACGGCGCCGTAACGATTGATTTAAGCAAAGTCGAACCGATGATCGCGCTTCCGTTCCATCCTTCGAATGCTTATTCCATTCGGGAATTTTTAGAGAGAAGCGAGGAACTTTTAAAAGAAGTCGAAGAAAAAGGGAGGGCGATTTTAGGCACCGACGCGTTCTGTTTGACGAATAAGATCAAAGACGGGAAAGTGTACGTAGATCAGGGCGTCATTGCAGGCTGCGCCGGCGGAAGTTACGAGAATATCGCCGAGAGCGCGGAAATTTTGCGCGGAAAGAGCATCGGAACGGGAGCCTTTACGCTGAATGTTTATCCTTCGTCACAGCCCGTCTATAAATGCCTGACGGAAAACGGTTATACGGGTTTGCTGATGGAAACGGGCGCAACGCTGAAAACAGCGTTTTGCGGTCCCTGTTTCGGCGCGGGCGACACACCCGCGACGGGCGCGCTTTCTATCCGGCACACAACGCGGAATTTTGAAAATCGCGAGGGGAGCAAGCCCGCGCAGGGTCAACTTTCGGCGGTCGCTTTGATGGACGCGCGTTCGATCGCCGCAACGGCGGCAAACGGCGGCGTGCTGACCTCCGCGCTCGATTATGAGTATAACAAGCGTGTAAAGAAATACCGTTTCGACGGCAAGATATACGAAAACCGCGTCTACCGCGGCGCGGGGAAACCGCAAAAAGACCAAGCGTTGGTGTACGGACCCAATATTGCCGATTGGCCCGAACAGATCCCGCTCGGCAAAAATCTGCTCATGAAGGTCGTGTCCGTTTTGAAAGATCCGGTGACCACGACCGACGAGTTGATCCCTTCGGGCGAAACTTCTTCTTACCGTTCCAATCCCTATAAACTTTCGGAATTTGCATTGTCGCGTAAAGATCCCGAATACGTAGGACGCGCAAAAAGCGTACGCGAGGAGGAATTAGCGCGCCGCGAAACGGGCGTTCTTCCCCAGCGTGTGATCCAAGAATTGGGCGGTTTCGAAGTCGGAAAAGATACCGTTTACGGGAGCGTTGTGGTGTCTAACAAACCGGGCGACGGCTCGGCGCGCGAACAAGCGGCTTCCTGTCAGCGCGTTTTGGGCGGCGTTGCCAATCTCTGTAAAGAGTACGCAACCAAACGCTATTTTTCCAACCTCGTGAATTGGGGAATGTTGCCGTTTACATGCGAAAAGCCTGATTTCAAGACGGGGGATTATATCTACGTTGCCGATATTGCGGAAGGAATCAAAAGCGGAGAAACGCGGTTTATTGCACAAGTATTCTCCAAAGGAACACGGCGCGACGTCGTGTTGGAACTTGCGCCCTTTACCGCTGACGAAAAAGAAATTTTGCTTGCGGGCTGCCTCATCAATTATAATAAAAAGAAAATATAATTTTTTCCGTCGGCATATTGAAATTTTAAAAAAGATATAGTATAATAGAAACGCTGATTTCAGCAGGAGGAATGTATGAATCATTTATTGGCGTTGGGAACGCCTGCAATCGCGGGAATTTGCGCGGGCGCGGCGGTACTACTCATCATCATTGCGTTTTTCGGTTGGTATGTTTCGACGTACAACAGATTGATGCGATTAAAAAATCTTGCGGAAGAGGGATGGGCGACCATCGACGTACAACTGAAAAAGCGGTACGACCTCATCCCCAACCTCGTGGAAACGGTAAAGGGATACGCAAAACACGAGAGCGGAACGCTCGAAGCCGTGATCAGAGCGCGCAACGCCGCCATGACCGCCACGGGTGACGAAAAGATCGCCGCGGAAAACGTGCTTACGGGAACGTTGAAATCGCTGTTTGCATTGCAGGAATCATATCCGGACCTGAAAGCGAATACCAATTTTATGGATCTGCAAAACCAACTCAGCCGGATCGAAACGGAAATCGCGTCTGCACGCAGATATTACAACGGTACGGTCAAAGAACTCAACAGCCGAATCGATACGTTCGGCGTTGCATGGATCGCGCGCCGCATGAGAATCGAAAAACGGAAGTATTTCGAACTCGATTCCGAAGAAGAGCGCAAAGCGGTCAAAGTTCAGTTTTAAATCAGATCAAAGCATTCAAATCAATGAAAGAATATGAAAAATAATAAGACGAAAAAGGGGATCATAGCGGCGGTTGCCGCGCTTCTCCTCGTGCTTGGATTATGGGCGGGGTTCTCCTCGCCCGTTTCTTTATCTGCCGACGCATACGCGACGAATCCTTACGATGCGGAATACGGTTATACGATCGAACAGTACCGAGCGGAAATGACGGTGGAACGCAATCGGAAAATTTCGGTCAAGGAAACCATCACCGTTTCCTTCGAGGGATATAATTCGCACGGAATTATCCGCGATCTGCCGTTAAGCAGCGGCGTTCGGTATCAGAATATTTCCGCCGATTGCGACAGCGCCGATTTTGCGCCCTACATCAAAACGGACGATTTTTCTTTCATTTCGTATTATTTGCGCGGCAAGGGAGTTGTCAAAGGTCAGCAGCGAACCTATATCGTTACATACGATATGATTGTGCCCGCGCTTTCCGAGGAGGGATATCTTCCGCTCGACGTGATCGGTTACGGCTGGCAGACGAAAATCAACGACGTAACTGTTTCTGTGACCGTACCTGACGGACTGGTAGGGTATCAAGTCTATTCGGGGGAATCGGGAACAACGGGGAACGATTGCGAAGTGGAGACCGTGCGGAACGGAAACACGCTGACGCTGACTTCGTTGGGTCTGCCGCAGAACGTTCCGCATAACAGCGAAGACGGATATTACTATACGTCTGCCGGCATCACGCTCGATTTAAGTTTCGAGTCGGGCGTTTTAACGGCGTCGTTCGATCGGTCGGTGATCTATGTATTGCTCATCGGCGTGGCGCTTTTGATTGCCGCAGTGCTCGTCAAACTATTTGTATGCCGTCAGCCGGACATGATTAAAACGATCAATCTGACTGCGCCCGACGAGATGGATCCGCTTTTAATGGGGCTTCTGATCGATAATAAAATCGACAGCGAAGATTTGGGATCGCTGGTATTCTGGCTTGCTTCGGAAGGGTATCTGCATATCGACCTTTCGGAAAGCCAAAAGGATCCTACGCTTTACCGCACGTCAAAACCGCTTGCTGCGAACGTGCCTGCCCATTGCAGAATCTTTTACGAGGGACTGTTCGACGGAAGGGAATCCGTTCGTTCTTCCGAACTTTCGAAAAGTTTTTATAAGACGGCAAACCAGGTAAAAACGACGGTCAAGAGCCAAACGGGAAAAATGTACACGAGAAAGGGGACCGTTCTGTACGGCTTGTTTCTCGCGCTGTCGTTATTGGTTTTGGGCGGGTTTACTTGGATCTATTCCTTACTTACTGTCGCGAGCGGGTATCATTTCTGGATTATGGTGCTCGGCGCGTTCATCGGTTGTTTTGTAGCGTCGGGCGGCGCGTACCTTGCAGCCCAGCGAAAGTATAAGTGGAAACTGTATCTGCGCGTTGCGGTTACGCTTGCTTTCGTTGCGTTGGGAATGGGTTTCGGGGTATTGATCGCTTTAACTCCTTCCGCCGCATTGAGTTTCTGGACCAAATTTATCGTTGTGGTATTTGCGGTCGGAACGGGCTGTGTCAGCGGATTTTTCCTGTGCCGTACCAAAGATTACAACGATCGGCTGGGACATATTTTAGGGTTCAAGCAGTTTATCGAAGTGACCGAACGCGATAAGATCGAATTTATGTTAAAAGAAAATCCCGATCTGTATTACCGCATTTTGCCCTATGCGCAGGTATTGGGCGTTTCGAATGCATGGACGGATAAATTCAAGGGACTGGATATGCAGCCGCCTTCCTATGCAACTTATTCGACGGGCGATTTTATATTCACCTGTATTGTATGGAACTCGATGTTCCGTTCCCTCAATCAAGGATTATCCCGAAATATGGTTTCCAAACCCACCTCGTCGGGCGGGGGCGGAAGGTTCGGCGGCGGATTCGGCGGAGGGTTTGGCGGCGGCGGATTCGGCGGAGGCGGCGGCAGAGGCTGCTGAGATACAGAAAGAGGAAGTTTCATGAAATATGTCATTGCTCTCGACGCGGGTACGACCAGCGTTCGGGCATTCGTATACGAACTGAAAACGGGGAAATTCGTGCACGGCGCAAGTCAGGAGATCGAGCAGGGTTTTCCGCGCGAAGGCTGGGTGGAACAGGACGCCAACGAAATTTACTATAAAGCGGCGTATTGTCTGAACGAATGCGTGCGTTTTACGGGCGCGGAGCAAATCGGCGGGATCGGGATCGCCAACCAGCGCGAAACGGTCGTCTTATGGGACAGGAAAACGGGCGAACCCGTTTGTCCCGCCATTGTATGGCAATGCCGCCGTACAAGCGATTTTTGCGCTTCGCTTTCCAAAGAAGCCGTCAAAGAGATCCGCGAACGCACGGGACTCGTGCCGGACGCCTACTTTTCCGCAAGCAAGATCCGTTGGATTTTAGACAACGTTCCAAAGGCACAGACGCTCTTGCGGCAGGGCAGACTTGCTGCGGCTACGGTGGATTCGTATCTGATCTTCAAACTGACGAACGGGCGGACGTTTGCTACGGACGTAACCAACGCGTCCAGAACCATGCTGTTTAATATCCATACGTTGGAGTGGGACGAAACGCTTCTTCGTATTTTCAATCTTCCGCGGGAAATTCTGCCCGAGGTGCGTCCGTGCGACGCGCGTATGGGCGAAGCGGAAATCGCGGGCGCGTACGTTCCCGTTGCGGGCGTGTTGGGCGATCAGCAAGCCGCATTGTTCGGGCAGGGCTGTTTTGACCGCGGCGACGGTAAAATCACTTACGGAACAGGCTTGTTTGTGCTGTTCAACACGGGCGAAACGTGCGCGGAGAGCCGTCGGGGCATGCTTTGTACCGTCGGTTATTCTGCGGGCGGAAAAACGTATTACGCATTGGAGGGAAGCGTGTTTAACGCCGGAAGCGCGGTGCAGTGGTTGCGCGACGGGCTGGGATTGATCCGGACGAGCGCGGAGAGCGAATCGGTTGCGGAATGCGCGGAAAACAACGGAGGCGTTTACTTTGTTCCCGCGTTTACGGGGCTCGGAGCGCCCTATTGGGATCCGCGTGCGCGCGGAATGTTTACGGGGCTGACGCGCAGTACCAATCGCGCTCATATGGTTCGCGCCGTACTCGAAAGCATTGCTTACAGCGCAAGGGATCTGATTGCATGTATGGAGGAAGACAGCGGCATCAACCTGCGCGAAATCAAGTGCGACGGCGGCGCGTCTGCAAACAATTTTTTAATGCAGTTTCAGTCGAATTTGCTTGGCGTAGGAATCAACCGTCCCTCGGAACGGGAGAGTACTGCGCTCGGTGCGGCGTTGATGTGCGCCGTATCTCTCGGGGAGATTCCGTTACAGGAGATTCCGCGTCTGAGACGTTCGGAGCGGATCTTTTCGCCGCAAGGCGATCGGGAGCAGTACAATAAACTGTATCGGGAATATCGCCGTGCGGTGGAAAGAACGCTTTTATAACCGTTTGCCGAACGTTCATTCGAGGAATCGATAAGTAGTGTGAATGAATGGGCGGTAATATGCAAACACAGCAAAGAGGGATTTTACAAGGAATACAAGTTTTAAAAAAATTCCGAGTCGATCGAAGAATCGGTTGAGGAAAACCAACGCGCGGCAGATTGCCGCGTTTTTCTTTGCAAAAAAAGTCCGATCACGAAAAAACGCAGTTCCGCATAAAATGGATTTGCGTGCGGTATGCGCGCGCGGAGGGAAATTTGGGAAAATATTTCGGAACGGACGGATTTCGCGGCAGAGCAAACGAATCGCTGACTGCAGTGCATGCGTTCAGGGTGGGGAGATATCTCGGGCAGTATTATGCGCGCGGCAAGGGGGAGCGGCCCAAAATCGTCGTCGGAAAAGACACGCGGCTCTCGTCTTATATGTTCGAGTACGCGCTGACGGCGGGCGCGACCGCTTCGGGCGCAGACGTGTATCTGCTTCACGTTACCACAACGCCTTCCGTATCGTATGTGACGCGTACGGACGGATTCGACTGCGGAGTGATGATCTCGGCAAGCCATAATCCTTACTCCGATAACGGAATTAAACTTATGAACAGCGCAGGCGAAAAAATGGAGCAAAGCGTGCTGGATCTTGTGGAAGAGTATCTGGACGGCGGCACGTTACCGCTGGCTGCGGGAGATAAGATCGGGCGCACCGTCGACTATGTTGCAGGCAGAAACCGTTACCTTGCCTATTTGCTTTCGCTTCCGCGCGCGTCCTTTCGCGGTCTGCGTGTGGGACTGGATTGCGCGAACGGAAGCGCATGGGCGATCTCCAAAGCAGTGTTCGACGCGCTCGGTGCGCAGGTATTCACAACGGGCGCGGATCCGAACGGCGTGAATATCAATACCGATTGCGGTTCTACCCATCCCGAAAAACTGCAATCTCTGGTAACGGAAAACGGATTGGATCTGGGGTTTGCCTTCGACGGCGACGCCGACCGCTGTATCTGTGTAGACGAACGGGGCGAAATCGTTGACGGAGACGGGATTTTGTACGTCTGTGCAAAATATATGAAGTTGCGCGGCGAGTTGGACGGCGACGGAATCGCCGCGACGAAAATGAGCAATCTCGGTTTACGGCGTTCGCTTTCGGCGCATGGAATTTCATTGCGCGAAACGGACGTAGGCGACAAAAACGTTTACGATGAAATGATCAAATGCGGATACCAGTTAGGCGGCGAGCAGTCGGGTCACATCATATTCCGCAAATACGCAACGACAGGCGACGGCATTTTGACTGCTTTAAAAGTTGCGGAAATCGTGTTGGAGAGCAAATGTCCGCTCTCCTGTCTTACGAAGGGACTTACGCGGTTTTCGCAAAAGACGACGAACGTCCGTGTGGGAGATAAAAATGCCGTGCTTGCGAACGCTGCGGTGAAAGAGGCCGTAATACAGGCGGAAGGAATGCTGACGGGCGGCAGAATCTTTTTGCGTGCTTCGGGTACGGAACCCGTCGTTAGAATTCTTGCCGAGGGGGAAAACGCGCTCTTATGCGAGCAAGCCGCAATGCGTGTTGCCAATGCCGTTCGTGCGGCGGGGGAGGGAATGTAATGTGCGGGATCGTCGGATATTACGGCAGTGAAAACGCTGCGCCCATTCTCTTGAACGGTTTGGAAAAACTCGAATACCGAGGTTACGACTCTGCGGGGATTGCGGTCGTCGACGGGGGAAAATTACAACTGGTTCGCAAAAAAGGGAGCGTTTCCGAATTGTTTTCGGCGCGCGGAATCCAAGGGCATTTGGGCATCGGACATACGCGTTGGGCGACGCACGGCGCGCCTTCCGAAATCAACGCCCATCCGCACGTTTACGGAAAATTCGCCGTTGTGCATAACGGCATTATCGAAAACGAGTACAGTCTGAAAGAGGAATGCCGCGCACGGGGGGACGTTTTTTCTTCGGAAACGGACAGCGAGGTCATCGCGCATCTTCTCGATTTTTATTATGAAGGAAATCTCGTCACCGCCGTCAAAGATACAGTCGAAAGACTCAAAGGCTCGTATGCGCTTGCCGTCGTCTGCGAAGAGTGCGATTGCATCGTCTGCGTCCGAAAGGCGAGTCCTCTTGTCGTGGGGATCGGGAAAAACGGCGTGTATGCCGCGAGCGACGTTTCCGCGATTGCGGCGGAGGGGGTAACCGTTTATTCTCTCGATGACGGTGAGTTGGCGGTTCTCTCTACGGAAATCACCTTTTTCAACCAAAATCTTGTGCGGATCGAAAAGGAAAAAATCGAGTACGATGCAGAGGAAGAAATTCCCGATTTGAAAGGATACCGTCATTTCATGCGCAAGGAAATGGCGGAAATACCCCAAGTACTCGGAAAATCGATTTACGATTATACCGAGGAAACGTATCGGGAGTTTTATCGGATCCTTACGCAAACGGAACAAATCCAGATCGTCGCTTGCGGAACGGCGTATCACAGCGGGCTTTGCGCAAAATATGCGATCGAATCGCTGTGCCGTATCCCCGTCGAAGTTTGTATTGCAAGCGAATACCGTTATCTCGATCCGATTGTCCGATCGGGAACGCTTGCGCTCGCAGTCAGTCAGAGCGGCGAAACGGCGGATACGCTTGCAGCGGCACAACTTGCCAAAAACAAAGGGGCGTACCTTGCCGCCGTGACAAACGTACCCTATTCTTCGTTGACGCGGATCGCAGACGCGGTGCTGCCCACCAACGCAGGGCGCGAAGTCGCCGTTGCCGCAACCAAAAGTTTTCATGCGCAACTCGTCTTGTTGTATTCGCTTGCTTCGGCGCTTGCAAAAGCAAAAGGGCGGGAGGAGTGCCTGCCGCACATCTACGATTTGCTCGATCAAGTCAAATGTGCGGAGGAAACGTGCGAGGAAGTCCGCAGTTGGGTTCCGCATTTTCTCGGTGCGCGCAGCGTCTTTTTTCTGGGGCGCGGAGCCGACTATGCAAGTTCCTTAGAGGGCAGTTTGAAACTGAAAGAGATCACCTATCTTCCGAGCGAAGGCTATCCCGCGGGCGAACTCAAACACGGCACGCTCGCGCTGGTTGATTGCAGCACGCCCGTCGTCGCCGTACTCACGCAGAAAGCGTTTGCCGAAAAAACGATGAACGCCGTACACGAAGTGTATGCACGCGGTGCAAAGGTGTTTTTAATCACCTGTTTTGAAGAATACTGTAACCGGAAAGAAGTGACGTCATCGGTGCTCATTCCCGTTTGCAAAGAGGAATTTACGCCTGTGCTTTCGGTACTGCCGTTACAGGCGTTGGCGTACTACGTTTCTATTGCGCGCGGGAACAATCCCGATAAACCGCGCAATCTTGCAAAGAGCGTCACCGTAGAGTAAATAAACGATAAAAAAAAGACGCACCGTTCGGTGCGTCTTTTCTTGAAATCATTTAATTTTCCGCGTGGCTTTCCGCAGGGAGCGTTGCACTTGCAGGCGTTTCCGCTTCCGCGGCATTCGCGCCGATCTCGTCGTCTGCCTGAACAGGTTCGCCTTCGGACAAAACCGCTTCGCCGCCTTGGGGCGGTTTCTTATCTTTATAAAGCAATTTGAGGAAGATGGGGGTGAGGATTGACGAAACGAGAATCAGAAGTACTGTCATGATCATGAATTCGGGCGGCAGCGCATGGTCGCCGAGGGCGGAATCCATTGCCGTAGCCGTAACGATCAGCGCGACTTCTCCGCGCGCCATCATGCCCACCCCTGCGATTGCGCTTTCGCGCCAGTTGTATTTAAACGCTTTGGCAACTGCTCCGCAACCGAAAATTTTGCCGATCAGCCCCATAATTACCGCAAGGAACGCGAATAGTACCACCATTCCGTTCATGCCTAAAAATGAAATGTTTGAAATACCGATGTTGGCAAAGAACACGGGCGCAAACATCGTATATGTGTTTACTTCCACTTTTTTATCGGTATATTCGCTTGCATTGTGTGCGGTGGAAAGAATGATTCCCGCAAGGAACGCGCCCGTAATATCCGCAACGCCGAAGATTTCTTCCGCAGCCCAAGCATAGATAAAGCACATGGCAAGCGAGAAAACCGGAATTCTGCGCGTGTGGGGAAACTTCTTTTCCAGCCAACGGAACAGTTTGGAAAGTCCGAATCCAAGCGCGATCGCAACGATGAAGAAGGCGATGATCATAATGATCGTGCCGTAGATCGTCGCCTTGAATCCCTCAAAGCCGCCGGTGGCTTCGCTTGCGCCCGATTTCGCAATACCGGTTACGATGGACAGAACGACGATTCCGATCACGTCGTCGATGATGGCGGCGGACACGATGGTCGTGCCGAGTTTGGTGGAAATTTTACCCAGTTCTTTCAAAACCGAAACGGTGATCGCAACGGACGTCGCCGTTAAAATCGCGCCTACGAAAATGCTTTGATAAATGTGTTTGGTGCCGAGACCGATATCTCCGAAGGGCAAGCAGATGAGCACGCCGAGCGCCATCGGAACAGCAACGCCCGTGCAGGCGATCAATGTCGCCGCAAGTCCCGTCTTTTTCAATTCTTTCAAGTTGGTTTCCAGACCCGTAGAGAACATCAACAGCAGTACGCCGATTTTCGAGAAGATCGCAAGTCCGTCCGTACCGAGCAGGAATGCTTCTCCCTCTTTGTCGACGCCAGAAAGCAAGAACAGACACTTATACGTCGCGTCCGAATCGGGCTTGGTAATACCGATCAGCGAATATCCGCAAAGTTCGCCGAAAATGGCGGGTCCGATGATGATTCCGGCAATGATATAGCCGAGTACCTGCGGCAGTCCGATTTTTCGGAACAGCAGTCCGCACAGTTTTGTGCCGAGCAGGATAATTGCCAGAATCACGGCAAATCCCAATCCGTTGTCAATGTAAAATACGCCTTCCATTCTTCTCTCTCCCTGTCTGACCGTAAAATTTCAATATCCGTCGTTCATTATAATTCTATTCTGATAAAAAGGCAAACGTTTTGTGAAACATTTTTTGTTTTGTCACAGTTTGTTTCGGAATGCTTGTCAATTTGTTTGCCTTATGCTATAATATGGAAAATGTTGTCTGTAAGTGCGCCGGTCGAAAAAGACGCGGCAAAACAAATGAATCCCGTTGTTCTCGCATTCGTGGGAGACGCCGTGTATACGCTGTGCGTGCGGGAGCGTCTTGCCTGTTCTTCCCGTTCGCATACGGGTGAACTCAACCGCCTTGCAAGCGAGCAGGTTTCTGCGCACGGGCAGAGCGGAGCATTGGAGCGTGTACTTCCCAAATTGACCGAGGAGGAGCAGGAGATCTATCGCCGCGGTCGCAACGCCAAAAAGCCGACCAAGAGCAAAAACGCATCCGTGGCGGAGTACGTCCGTTCCACGGGGTTCGAGGCGGTCGTCGGCTATCTATATCTTACGGGTCAGATCGCGCGGATCCAAGAATTATTTTTTGAAGACAAGGACGGAACCGATCAATGAAAACAGAAGGAAGAAACGCTGTTTTAGAACTTCTCAAAACGGATAAAACCGTCGATAAAATATTGCTTGAAAAGGGCGCTCAGGGGAGCCTCGGCAAAATTTTCGCGGAGGCACGGAAAAAGGATATCCGCGTACAGTCCGTAGATAAAAAGGCGCTTGACAAAGAAAGCGTGGAAAAACGGCATCAGGGCGTGATTGCTTATACGACCGATTTCGTTTACTCCGATCTGTATTCGCTCGACAAAGGTGAAAACAGTTTGCTCGTTCTCTGCGACGGGATCGAAGACGTACACAATTTAGGAAGTATTCTGCGCGTTGCGGAGTGCGCGGGCGCGGCCGGGGTGATCATTCCAAAAGCCAAAGGCGCAAGCGTTACCGACGCGGTGATCCGCATTTCCGCGGGCGCGGCGGAACATATCGGCGTTGCAAAAGTTCCTTCGATCAATTATGCCATCGACGAATTGAAAAAACTCGGATATTGGATCTATGCCTTGGAAGCGGGCGGAGATTGTATCTATGATACGAAACTGACGGGCAAAGTCGCGCTTGTCGTGGGCGGAGAGGACAGCGGCGTCAAACGGCTCACGCGTGAAAAGTGCGATCAGGTGCTCTCGATCCCGCTGTTCGGAAAAGTCAATTCGCTGAACGCGTCCGTCGCGCTCGGCATTGCGGTTTACGAGGTGGTCCGTGCAAGAACGTGAATCTGACGAAACGCTCGTAAAGCGTGCGCAAGCGGGAGACGGCGGCGCGGCGGAAGAAATTCTGCTCCGCTACAAGAGCGCCGTCCGCGCCCGTGCCAGAAGATATTTTTTACAGGGCGGCGAGCCGGAAGATTTGGTGCAGGAAGGCATGATCGGGCTTTACGGCGCGATCGGCGCATATAGCGCGGATTCGGGAAAGAGTTTTAAAAACTTTGCCTATCTGTGCGTGACCCGTCGGATCTACGACGTTCTCCGTGCGGCAGACAAAAAACCCAAGACGGACGGAGGGCAGGATTTCGACCTGATTTCGGACGGCGACACGCCCGAAGATTTTCTCATCGACGGAGAATCGCGCAGAGAACTCGACGTGAAACTGATGAAAGTGCTGTCCGATTTTGAGTTTCGCGTGGTCACGATGTATCTCGAAGGAATGAGTTACGCGGAGATCGCGGAAGTTGCGGGGAAAGACAGCAAGAGCGTAGATAATGCGCTCGCCCGCGCCAAGAGAAAATTACAAAAAGCGTTTACCAAACATTCCCGTACGGGGGAATAAGGAGGGGTCATGGCACACGTATCGCTATATCGCAGATTCCGACCCGACTCGTTCGATAAAATGGTCCGTCAGGAACACGTCGTTCGGGTCCTTGAAAATCAAATCAAACAGGGTGCGGTGGGTCACGCCTATCTGTTCTGCGGTCCGCGCGGAACGGGTAAGACGAGCGTTGCCCGCATCTTTGCGCGCGCCGTCAACTGCGAACGTCCGAAGGGCGCGTCGCCCTGCGGCAAGTGCGCCGCCTGCAAAGCGATTGCGGACGGTTCGCTCGACGTGGTGGAAATCGACGCGGCGTCCAATAACGGCGTAAACGAAATGCGCGATCTGCGCGAAAAAGTGCAGTATCCTCCCGTTACGGGAAAATACAAAGTATATATCATCGACGAAGTTCACATGCTGACCGACAGCGCATACAACGCGCTTTTGAAGACGCTCGAAGAGCCGCCGTCGCATGCGATCTTTATTCTGGCGACGACCGAGCCGCACAAAATTCCCGCAACTATTCTTTCGCGCTGCATGCGGTTGGATTTCAAACTCATTCCTGCCGAAGATCTGGAAGCGCATTTAAAGAGCATTCTCAAAGAAATCGGAAAAGAATACGAGACGGAAGCCGTTGCCGCCATTGCGCGCGCAGGCGCGGGGAGCGATCGGGATATGCTGTCCATTGCGGAAACCTGTATTGCGTTTTCCGATAAACTCACATACGAAGCGGTTTGCGCCGCGCTGGGAACTGCCGATTTCGATACGACGGCGAAACTTGCGTTTGCAATGCTTTGCGCCGATATGCCCACTGCGCTCTTTGTAACGGAAAATCTGCTCGCTGAGGGGAAATCGGTCGGCGTACTCATGCGCGACCTGTTGGAATTACTGCGTCAAATCGCGGTGGCAAAGACTTGCGCGAACGCCGAAAAATTGCTTGCGCTTCCCAAAGAACTGTTTTGTAAAATCAAAGAGATCGCGGACGAATCGGACGGAAGAGCGATCATGCGCGCCTCGGAAATTTTATCGAAAACGGAGTCTGAACTTCGGTTCGCTTCTTCTCCTCGTATTGCGTTGGAAACGGCAATCATGCGCATTTCCATGCCGCAGGCAGAATACGATATCGACGCGCTTCTCGTGCGCGTGAGTGCGCTTGAAAAACGCCTGTCCGAACTGCCTATGCCGCTTCCTTCCTTTCCCGTAGAGGGCATGGGAGAAGCGTTGCCGCAGCAGACCAGACAAGATACCAAACGGTCGAATGAAACGCAGTTCGTAACGTTCGATTGCGCTGCGGAAGAGGAACCCGTTTGGGATACGCCGTTCGAACCCGAGTTTTCCGAGCATGGTAACGTTGACGACCAAAACTTATCTGCTTCTCCGAAAGACAAAGAGACGTTTGCAACACCGATCGCGCCGGCGGAGGAGATGACAGCGGAAACGGCGTTCGGGAAGTTTATCCGAACTCTGCGCAAAACCAGCAAGAACGGCGTGTTGTTTACGATGTGTTCGGACTTATCCGCTTCTTTTGAGGGGAAACTTTTAGTACTCTCTACCGAAAGCGAAACGATTTTCCGTTCCCTCTCGCGCGAGGAACACAAGAAAATCATGGCGGATACCTTTCAGGCGATCGGCGTCTTCGATTTCGAGGTGCGTCTTGTAAGTTCCAAAAAGAAAGAGGACGCAGATGCGCTTTCGGAACTGAAAAAAAACTTTTCCGATTATCCGATCGAATTGAAGTAAATTTATTTTTCGGACAAAAGTAATTTTTTGAATCTTAGAAAGGAGTAGAATAATGGCAGGTTTTAATAAAGGCGGCATGGGCGGCGCAGGAATGCAGAATCTTATGAAACAGGCGCAGAAAATGCAGGAGGAGATGAAGGAAACGGAGAAACTCCTCGACGAATGGGAAATCGTCGGCACTGCGGGCGGAGAAGCCGTCGTCGTATATATGAACGCGAAAAAAATCATCGACGGAATCGAAATCGATAAATCGGTCATCGATCCCGACGACGAGGAAATGCTGGAAGATCTCATCATGGCGGCTGTTCTCGACGGTTATAAAAAGGCGGATGAAGTCTATCAGGAAAAGATGGGAAAATACGGTGCAATGGGCGGAGGTCTTTTTTAAGTGGAAGTGTTTATCGAACCCATCGGCAGACTGATGAACGAATTTTCCAAACTTCCCGGCGTAGGCAAGAAGACCGCCCAGCGCTATGCATACCGCGTTGTGAATATGACCGAGAGCGAGGCAGACGCCTTTGCGCAGGCGATCCTGAATGCAAAGCGCAAAGTGCGCTTTTGTAAAGTGTGCGGCAATTTCACGGAAGCGGACGTGTGTGAGATCTGCCGGAAGCGCGATAAATCGGTGATTTGCGTGGTCAAAGAACCCAAAGACGTGATCGCGCTCGAAAAAATCCACGAGTTCAAGGGCGTTTATCACGTGTTGCACGGCGTGATCGATCCGATGAACGGCGTATCGCCGAACGACATCCGAATCAAAGAACTGCTCGTGCGCGTCAACGAAGGCGACGTGAAAGAAGTGATCATGGCGACCAATCCCGACGTAGAGGGCGAAGCGACTGCAATGTATCTCGCAAAACTGTTAAAACCTCTCGGCGTTACGGTAACGCGGATCTCGCGCGGCGTCCCCATCGGATCCGAACTCGAATATGCCGACGAGGTGACGCTTGCGCGCGCGCTGCTTGAACGCAAAGAACTGTAAAACAAATCAATATAAAAGAGGAAAATGTATGAAAATTTCCGTATTGGGTTGCGGAAGATGGGGTTCGTTTATTGCCTGGTATTTAAACAGCATCGGCAATGAAGTGTATTCATGGGGACCCGAAGACGGCTATTCCTACCAGATCCTGAAAAAGACGGGTCGCAACGAATACGTTGCGCTCGATAAAAAAATTACGCTCACCTGCAATTTGCGCGAAGCAGTGGAACATGCCGACGTCATCGTTATTTCCATCGGCGCGCAGGGACTTCGCGAATTCATTCCCAAAATCCTTCCCTATACGCGTGAGGAGCAGAATTTTATCCTGTGTATGAAAGGGATCGAAGTGGATACGGGCAAACGCCTTTCGGAAGTAATGATCGAAAGCGGCGTCGCTTACGATCATATCGCCGTTTGGGTCGGTCCAGGACACATTCAGAGTTTCGTGAGAGGGGAACCGAACTGTATGGTGATCGATTCCGCGAACGATAAATTAAAGCGAAAGTTGGCGGACAGTTTTAAAAGCAACCTGATCCGTTTCTATTACGGAAACGATCTCATCGGTACGGAAATCGGCGCGGCGGCAAAAAACGTCATGGGGATCGCGGCGGGCGCGTTGGATGCAATCTGTCCCTCCCTCAAAGGACCGTTGATCACGCGCGGGGCAAGAGAAGTCGCCACCTTGATCAAAGCAATGGGCGGGAACGAACTTTCCGCTTACGGGTTGGCGCATCTCGGAGATTATGAAACGACGCTGTTTTCTCCCTATTCGCATAACCGTCAATACGGGGAAAATCTGGCAAAAGGACAGCGGTTCGAAAAATTGGCGGAAGGGGTTGCAACGTCCAAGGCGATGCGTCTGCTCGGCAAAAAATATCACGTGGAAATGCCGATCACCGACGCGGTATATCACGCGTGTTTCGGTTGGGGCGACGACGAGAAACGCTGCCGCGACGAGATCGGAAAACTGTTTGCGCGTAAAACTAAAGCGGAATGGGATTAAATTTAAAATCGGAAAGGGCTTCCCGAAATTTCGGGAAGCCCTTTAACATAATTCCGAAAAGGAGCGGATAAATAAGTCGGATTCCCGGCGGAGCACCGGTTCCTCGTGCGCCGAAAGTTTGTCGAATACGGCGACGGTGTAAAATCCCGCGCTGCGCGCGCTTTTAACGGCGGTTGGAATATCTTCGAACACTGCGCATTCATTGGGCGTAACTTCCAGCCGCCGCGCCGCTTCCAGATAAACGTCGGGCGAAGATTTTCCGCAGCCGACTTCATCGGAAGTCACGGTCGCCGTAAACAGATTTGCTACGCCGCCCCGTTTTAACGCGGGAAAAAAGAGTTCGGGGCTGGAAGACGTGGCGATTCCGAGACGCACGCCGCGCGCATGTAATGTTTGCAGATACGCTTTCGCGTACGGTTTGAGCGCAACTTCGCAATCGTAGAATATTTGCGTCATCTGTTTCCATTCCGCAACAATCGCATCGGGTGACTCGTTTAATTGAAACCGTTCGATCGTATAATGCGCCGCCTCTTTTAAGTATAAATTTTTTACCGCCTGCGAATAGTCGGGCGGCGGCGCGATTCCGCGTTTTTCAAAAAACCTGCGGTCGATTTCCGACCATGCTCCCAAGGAATCGAGCAGCGTGCCGTCCAAATCGAAAATAGCGCCTTTGATTTGTTTCAGTTTATCCATAATTTAAAATAAAAGCCGCGCCGGATCCGGCGCGGCGTGTTCTGATCGGATCAGTCTTCTACCCGATCCAAACTCTTTTTGGCTTTTTCCACGATGTTTTTCACCGTGAACCCGTATTTGTCAAACAGGACGGGGCCGGGGGCGCTGGTGCCGAACGTATCCATTGCAATGATTTCGCCGTTTTCGCCCGCGTATTTATACCAACTGTAAGGAGAAGCCGCTTCTACGCAAACCCTCGCTTTGACGGAGGAGGGGAGTACGCTCTCTTTGTATTTTGCGTCCTGTTGTTCGAATACTTCCATGCAGGGCATCGAAACAACGCGAACTTTTAATCCTTCTTTATGAAGTTCCGCTTTTGCGCCGATACACTGCTCCACTTCCGAACCGCTTGCGATCAGGATAATGTCGGGTCTTCCTTTGCAGTCTTCGAGGATATATCCGCCTTTCAGTGCGCCCAGTCCGCTCTTTGCGTATTGCGGCAGTGTCTGGCGGCTGAGGACCAACGCGGTGGGGGCAGTTCCCGTCATCGCAGAGATCCAAGCCGCAGCCGTTTCTTTGCCGTCGGCAGGGCGGTACACTTTCATATTGGGAATGGAGCGAAGCGCGATCAGTTGTTCTACGGGCTGATGCGTCGGTCCGTCTTCGCCTACGCCGATGGAGTCGTGCGTCAGGATATATAGGACGGGAATATTCATGAGTGCGGAGAGACGCATGGCGTTTTTGCAGTAATCGGTAAATATAAAGAATGTGGAGCAGAAACAGCGCAGTCCGCCGTGGAGTTGAATCCCGTTTGCGATCGCAGCCATCGCGTGTTCGCGGATTCCGTAGTGGATGTTTCTTCCCGCATAGTTGGCAGGAGAGAAATCGCCGTAAGTTACGGTGTCCGTATCTTTCATTTGGGTCAGATTCGAGGGCGCAAGGTCTGCGCTTCCGCCGACGAGTGAAGGAACGAGCGCCGCAATTTTGTTGAGAATGACGGACGAGGACTGGCGCGTCGCCGACGGTTTTTCAAAATCGAACATGCCTTCGATTTGTTCGAGATCGGGAAGTTCGCCGCTCATCGCCGCCTTGTATTCTTTGGCGAGTTCGGGATACTGGTGTTCGTATTTTGCAAACAGGTTTTTCCAGTCCTGTTCCAACTTTGCGCCTTTTGCGCCGGGGGTAGAAGTGTGTTTTAAAACTTCCCAAGGCACTTCAAACGGTTCCTTGCACGTCCAGCCGAGCGTTTCTTTCGTCTTTTGTACGTTATCCTCGCCGAGGGGGGCGCCGTGGCATTTTTCACTTCCTTCCAAGGGCGAACCGTAACCGATATGCGTTTTGCAAATAATAAGAGTGGGTTTTTTCTTGTTTTTGCGCGCTTTTTTGATGGCGGCGCAGAGGGACTTTACGTCGTCGGGCTTTTTCACCAGGTCGACTTTGAGTACCTGCCAGTTCTGTGCTTCGAAGCGTTTCGCAACGTCTTCTTTAAACGTGATGTCGGTATTTCCTTCGATCGTGATATCGTTATCGTCGTAAAATACGATCAGTTTCCCCAGATTGTTCGCACCGGCAAACGAGCAAGCCTCGTAAGAAATACCTTCTTCCAAGCAGCCGTCGCCGCAAATCGCGTAGGTGTAGTGGTCTACGATCGGGAATCCCTTGCGGTTGAATTTTGCCGCCAGATGCGCTTCTGCAACCGCCATGCCTACGGCGTTGGCGATTCCCTGTCCCAAAGGACCCGTGGTCGTTTCGACTCCCAGCGTCTGACCGTATTCGGGATGCCCCGGCGTTTTGGAACCCAACTGACGGAAACGGGCGAGATCGTCTTTGGTCAGTCCGAATCCGTAGAGATAGAGGAGGGAATAATTAAGCATGGAGCCGTGTCCCGCGGAAAGAATGAAGCGGTCGCGGTTATCCCACTTGACGTCCAGATTATTGAATTTCAAAAAGTTCTGAAAGAGCGCATAGCCGATCGGGGCAGAGCCGAGGGGCAGCCCCGGGTGACCCGAATTTGCCTTCTGAATTGCTTCCGCCGAAAGAATACGGATTGCGTTGATCGTGGTTTGCTGCATGTATCTTTTCTCCTTAAATTGTTTTCGTCATGTGATCGGTCATTAAAAAGGGATAATCCTTTAAAAAACCGTAAAGCGTTTCGATGATTTTCGCATTGCCGCCGATGGAATTGCTTTCGACGTTGATGGGCATGATCGGCTCGTGCAGACTCATTCTGATAAGCGCCCAGCCGTCTCCGGCGTCTTTTGAAAAGTTAATGCGCACGCCCTCGTAGTTATCGGGCGCGAGCGAAAGCGCAAAAGAGCGGCGCGCTTTTTCTTTCAGGTCGTCGATTACGCCGTTGCCCAGCGTTTTAAAATCGACGCCGCCGCGGAAGTTAAGGCGGATTTCCGTTTTCTCCTTTGCTTCGGGCAGAGAGGAAATCAGATCGAGTAGATCCTTGCCTTGTTCGGCGCATTTCGCAAGCGCGATGAGCAGCCTTGTCACAAGGTATGCGCCGTCGTCGAGGAAATAATTTTCTCTAAACGCCGCATGTCCGCTGGTTTCGATCGCAAGAGGGGAGTTCTTTCCTTCTCGGTTCAGGCGGATGCTTTCGTTGATCACGTTTTTATATCCGCGCTGAAAGCGGTGGTGTACGCCGCCGCGGCTTTGAATAAACTGCGCCAGCCCGTCGCTTGTTACCGAATCGGTTACAATATATGCGTCCTTTTCTTCTTCCAAAAGAATTGCCGAAATGAGCGCGATCAGACGGTTGCGGTTGATTTCTTCGCCGTTATGGGAAACGGCGCCTGCGCGGTCTACGTCCGTATCGAATATGATGCCGAAGTCGGCTTCGTGGCGTTTGACTGCATCGCACACCGATTGCATTGCCGTTTGATTTTCGGGATTGGGAATGTGGTTAGGGAAAGTTCCGTCCGGTTCCAAAAACTGCGAACCGCCGATATCCGCGCCGAGCGGTTTCAATACGAGGTCCGCATAAAATCCGCCTGCGCCGTTTCCCGCATCTACAAGGATCTTTTTTCCCTTTAAAGGTTGCTGTTTCCCGCACGCCGCGCGTACTTTTTCCACAAGCCCGTTCGCATATATTTCAAGGTAAGACTTTTTCTCGGATGTTCCGTTTCCATTCGGGAAGGTTCCTTTTGCCGCGATTTCAAGCAATTCGGTGATTTCAGAGCCTTCCAGTCCGCCCGATTTCAAGAAAAACTTCAAGCCGTTTTTCTGGTAGGGCAAATGGCTCGCCGTGATCATGATCGATGCGTCTGCACCGAAATCGTCCTGCAACAGCATAAACATGGAGGGTGTGGAAGAAAGTCCCGTGAGGATCACGTTTCCTCCGCATGCGCAAACGGCTTTTTCGACGAGCGAGGCGATATGCTCCGCCGAAAGACGGGAATCGTGGCCCACGGCGATGACAGGTGCGGAAGTTCCTGTTTTTTTCGCCGCCCACACACAAAACGCTTTTGCAATGGCGCTGACCGCCTCGTCCGTCAGCGTCACCGGATCGTTTTGCGTGCCGATCGCCGTTCCGCGGATATCCGTTCCGTTTTTCAGTTGTAATAATGTTTCGCGCGTCATAATTTCCTTATTTGGAAGGAGAGATGCGTTCTCCGTCCGTACGGTTTCATTATACAAAAGAAATGCGTTTTTATCAAGAAAATTTTGCAACAAAACCGCACAAAAAATGAAATTCCGTCAAAATTACCGCTACTTTCAAAGTTTGCGCCACTCATTAAGATATGCTGAAACGGGATCCGCCGTTACCGTTCGTTTTTTTGGCTGTAAAAATATTTCAAAACAATAGACGCGTCGGAAAAGATATGGTATAATATTCCTGTTAATTGCATGAAAACGGAGTATAGAATATGGGAAAAGAGAATCAGTTCGTATCGCAGATTGCAGACATCGAAAGCGACTTTCCGCAATGGTATTCGGACGTCGTGTTAAAGACCAAACTGGTAGACTACGGACCCGTAAAGGGCACGATGGTTATTCGTCCCTACGGGTATGCGATTTGGGAGAATATCCAACGCGAATTTAACGCGCGCTTTCGTGAGAACGAATACGAAAACGCCTATTTTCCGCTCTTGATCCCCATGAGTTTTATGACCAAAGAGGCGGAACACGTGGAAGGGTTTGCGCCCGAAGTAGCCGTAGTGACCCACGCGGGCGGCGAAAAACTTGCGGAACCGCTCTGCATCCGTCCTACGTCGGAAACCATTATCGGCAAGATGTACGGAAACTGGATCGAATCCTGGCGCGATCTGCCCCTTCGCATGAACCAGTGGGCAAACGTCATGCGTTGGGAAAAGACGACGCGTCCTTTCCTGAGAACGAGCGAATTTTTGTGGCAGGAGGGACATTCTGTCTTTGCTTCCGCAGAGGAAGCCGAAGCGGAGACGCAGAAGATGCTTGCCGTTTACGAAGAATTTTCCAAAAACGTGCTTGCAATGCCCGTTTTAACGGGGAAGAAGACCGAAAAGGAGAAGTTCGCGGGCGCGGTTGCAACGTACGGAATGGAAGCCATGATGCACGACGGAAAGAGTTTGCAGTCGGGAACGTCGCATTATTTGGGTCAGAATTTTTCAAAGGCGTTCGATATTAAATTTACAGATAAAGACGGCGTGCAGAAATACGGTTATACTATGTCGTTCGGCGTATCGACGCGTCTGATCGGCGCGCTGATCATGACGCACGGCGACAGCAGAGGTTTGGTGATGCCGCCCGTCGTTGCGCCCGTACAGGCAGTGATCATTCCCATTGCCGCCAAAAAAGAGGGCGTATTGGACGCTTGCCGCGCGTTAAAACAATCGCTTACGGAGTCGGGTCTTCGCGTCGTTTTGGACGACAGCGAAAACTCCCCCGGCTGGAAGTTCAACGAATGGGAGATGAAGGGCGTGCCGCTCCGCATCGAACTCGGTCCGCGCGATTTGGAGGCTGGGAAAATGCTGTGCGCACGGCGCGATAATTTCGAGAAATCCGAAATTTTGCTCGACGGCGCCGCCGAGAGCGTAAAAGCGCTTTTAAAAGAAATTTCGGAAAATATGTACCGGAAAGCGAAGGAACGGATGGATTCGAGGATCGTGAACGCGGAAACGCTCGACGGGTTGTTGGAGGGCGTCAACACGGGCAATTTCGTTCGCGCCGGTTGGTGCGGATGCCGCGCCTGCGAGGACAAAGTGAAAGAATTTGCGCAGGCGACTTCGCGCGTGATGGATAAAACCAATTCGGTGAAAAAGTGCGTAGTCTGCGGAAAAGAATCCGTTCACACGGTATTTTTTGCAAGAGCCTACTGATTCTTAGGTGATGTTTTGAAAAAGACGCTGTTTTTGATTTTAACGTTTTTTACTTTGATATCGGCGTTTTCCGTTTGCTCGGTATCCGTTTCTGCGGACTCGTATTACGACGAAGAGAGCGGGAAAACGGTCATCGATACCAATTGGTGGTTTGAAGAAATTTCCGTCGTCATGGACGTGAGGCGCGATAAATCCGTGCACGTCACCGAAACCATGAAAGTCGGTTTTCTGAAAGGCGGTCAGAATACCGGAATCATCCGCGATATTCAGCGCGTTTCGCAAACGGCGCGGATCATCGACGGAAAAGAAAAACGCGGAAAGAATTTTCTCACGACGCTTTCGGACGTGGAAGTGACCATCAACGGAGCGCCTGCCAAAGTGACTCGGAGTTATTACGGTCAGGGTCAGTTTCATTCCGTAAAAATGCAGAAACAGGATGGGAGTTACTTTCCGGCGACCGACCAGAGCGATAAAAACAGTTGTAATACGTTCGTGCTATCCTACGTGTACGGCGTCGGCGACGATAAAGTTTCCGGCTATGACGATTTAACGATCGATTTGCTCGGTTATGCGATGGATTATACCAAACGTTTTTCCGCAACCGTGACGTTCCCGTCTGTATTGGACGAAAGCGCAGTTTCCTTCCGTACGAACGGGAAAGCGGCGTGGGAACCCTCCGAAGGAGAAACCAAACGAATCGACGGAAATACGGTCACGATGTCCGCACGTCCCATGAAGGAACACAAGGGCTATACGCTGCAAGCGCTTTTTGACGACGGATACTTTGAAACGCAGCGCACGTTCTTTTGGTATTACATTCCGTTTGCCGTGCTTGCGGCGGCGGCATTGGGTGCGGGAATTATCTTATTTTTGAAATATCGCGGAAGAAAGCCTATTGCGCAAGTGGAGTTTTATCCGCCCGAAGGAATGAACGTAATGCGCTATTCGGCGATATGGCACGGCAGAGCACGCAGGCAGGATCTCGGCGCGGTGATCACTTCGTGGGCATCGAAGGGCTGCGTGCGGATCGAAAAAGACGGCGCAAACGACTTTACCGTCTATAAATTGCAGGATCTGCCCGAAGTCGTCAGAAAAGAAAACGAAGAGACGTTGCAGTCTTATAAGCAAGTTGTCGAAATGCTGGAAAAAACCGGTTCGGGCGCGCTGTTGGATGCGGTGAACGAAACGTACGAGGAATTGACAACGGGAAAAAGCGAACGCGAGTATTTCGACGAACTGTTTCAACCGATGTTCGGCGGATTCGGGGAGAATTCGTATTTTTCGACGCGCGAAATGAAACGTTCCTCCGATCCACACAAAAAGCGCAAACTGAGTCAAAAGGCCGAAAAGATGCGAATGATGGGCGAAACGCCGAGCGTTCTTTATCCCAATCTCATGCGCGGGCATATTCTTCTTACGATTGCTTCGCTCGTGCCGTTTTTAATGACGATCATTTATTATTGTATTCTCAGCATGAGCGCAATACCGATCTTTTTCTTCATCTTTATTGCGGCGGGAACGGGAGTGGGGTCTTTTCAGGCGAAAGAACGGATGACTCCGATCGCATACGTCTTCCCGATTGCTTTTACCGCATTGCCGTTTTTTGCGCTGAGTTCGATTTTTTATCTGCCGCTCTACGATTACGCGGGATTGTTATATCTCTCTCTTGCCATCTGGGCGCTCGCGCAGGTCGCGCTGCATTTCCTGACGCGCCGCGATCCTGACGTGATGCATGATTATGGAAAAATGCGCGGGTTCAAACAGTTTTTGCTCACGGCGGAACTGGATCGCATCAAACTGCTGTTTGATGAAAATCCCGATTATTTTTCGGATATCATTCCGTACTGTTTGGTGATGGGCATCAGCAAACAAGTGGAAAAGCGGTTCAAACCATTAAATATCGCCGCGCCGGAATGGGCGTGCGGCATCTCGCCTTCGGCTTTCGGCAGTATGTCGCGGTCGCTTTCTTCTTCGTCGGGCGGCTCGTCAGGCGGCGGAGGCGGACACGGCGGTTCGTCGGGCGGCGGCAGCGGGGGCGGCGGTTCGCGCGGCTGCTGAATTCGGACGGCTCTTCAAGCGGAATAAAATCATAAAATTCGGGAGATAAGGAGTTTATCATGAAGCATATCGACATTAAGGATATTTTGAACGACAAAACCTATCTGGGCAAAACGGTCACGGTGTGCGGATGGGTGCGTACCTTCCGCGATTCCTCTCAGGTCGCATTTTTGGAACTTGCCGACGGCACGTGTTTTTCTCGCTTACAGGCGGTGGTCGATAAAAATGCGGTCGTGCTCGGGAGCGAATGCAGCAAAACGGGCGCGGCGTTGTGCGTAACGGGAGAAGTGGTCAAAGCATTCAAGGGCGACGGCGTGGAACTCAATGCGAAAGACGTGCAACTGCTCGGAAAATGTCCGCCTGAATATCCCATACAAAAAAAGAGAACGACGCTCGAATTTTTGCGCGGCATTCCTCATTTGCGCCTTCGTACCAACACGTTTACCGCGGTGTTTAAAGTCCGCTCGGTTGCGGCGCAGGCGATCCACCGTTATTTCCACGAACACGGCTATTATTATATCAATACGCCCATCATCACGGCGAGCGATTGCGAAGGCGCGGGGGAGATGTTCCGCGTAACCACGCAGCCGTACGGCGCGAAATGCGCGTCCGAAGCAGAATACTATCAGAACGATTTTTTCGGACAAAAGGCGGGACTTTCCGTTTCGGGGCAACTGGAAGGAGAAGTCGCGGCAACGGCGTTTTCTAAAATTTACACGTTCGGACCTTCCTTCCGCGCCGAAAATTCCAACACGACGCGTCACCTCGCAGAGTTCTGGCATATCGAGCCCGAAGTTGCGTTTGCGGAACTTCCCGACATTATCGAAATCGCAGAGGAAATGCTGAAATACGTCATCCGCGCGGTTCTGGACGAATGTGCCGAAGAAATCGGATTCTTCGATTCGTTCATCGAAAAGGGATTGAAAGAAAAGTTGCTCGGCGTTGTCAACAGTCAGTTCGCCGTTTGCGATTATACGGAAGCGGTCGAACTTCTGAAAAAAGCGGACGCCAAATTCCAATACCCCGTAGAATGGGGATGCGATCTTCAAACCGAACACGAGAAGTATCTTACCGAAGTGATATTCAAAAAACCCGTGTTCGTTACCAATTATCCCAAAGCGATCAAATCATTCTATATGAAGCAGAATGCCGACGGAAAAACGGTTGCCGCAACGGATTTGCTGGTCCCGGGGATCGGCGAGATCATCGGTTGCAGCGAGCGCGAAGCCGACCTTGAAAAACTGCTTACCGCGATGAAAGAACGGAAGATGGATGTGAATGCTTATAAACAATATCTCGATCTGCGCACGTTCGGAAGCGTTCCGCACAGCGGTTTCGGGTTGGGATTCGAGCGGTTTGTCATGTACGTAACGGGTATGGAAAATATCCGCGACGTGACGCTGTTTCCCCGTTCGGTCAATAACATCATGTAAACTTTTCAATACCTTTAAATATTGTGTTTACCAAACCGTCAAGGATCGAATTTCTTGGCGGTTTTTTTTGTATAACGAAAACCGCGCCCTTAGGTGAAAGTTTCCATTGCATGCGGACGAGATTGTTTTATATATTACAGTATTATTATGTGACGAGCGGTCATTATTTCAGAGAGGACGGAGTTCACCTCTCCGTTGCGGGCGCGCAGTTCGTTACACAGTTGATTGCCGATTCCGTAAAAGCGTTGTAATATACGACTGCTTATCAGTGTGATACAGGGTAGAATCAACGCCCCGAAGGAATTTTCCTTCGGGGCGTTGTGATTGTTTTATATTTTAATGCTGTCTTGGGTTTAACAGGTTTTATGCTTTGGCAGCATTTTTGCGGCGGTCTCCGCCCATAAAGAACAGGGCAAGCGTACCCGGTCCGACGTGCGTACCCGAACAAATATCGTAATACTCGATGATAATGTCCTTGGCGCCGTGTTCTTTCAGCGTTTGCGCAAGTTCCAACGCCTCGTTTTCGCAGTCGGCATGCGCAATGGCGATCGTTTGGGATTCGGGGTCGATCACGTTTTTATCGAATGCTTCCACGATGGCGGAGAGGGCTTTCTTTCTGCCGCGGACTTTCCCGAACAGGTGCATTTTCGCGCTTTCGCCGCCGTCTGCGCACAGCATCGGTTTGATGTTGAGAATGGTGCCTGCAATGGCGAGCGCCGTGGAAATTCTGCCGCTCTTTCTGAGGTATTTCAAATCGTCCACCGTGAAATAACTGTTCATGCGGTAAATGTTTTTTTTCAGCCATTCGGCGCACGCGTCTACGCTTTCTCCTTTGTCGCGCAGATCCGCGACTTTAATGGCAAGCAAGCCTTCGCCGAGCGATGCGTTTGCGCTGTCGAAGATATAAATTTTACGGTCGGGATATTTCTTCTGCAATTCCTTTTGTGCCGCGACCGCCTGGTAATACGTTCCGCTCAAACCGGAAGTCAGGGTAATCAGAATGATATCTTTGCCGTCTTCCAGGCAGGGGATCATCGCGTCCGCAAAGCGTTCTTCTCCGATGAGCGAAGATTTGACGTCGGCGCCTTCGCGCATTTTTTTATAGAATAATTTCGCGGTTTCGGTGTAATTGCGTTTTTCGTCCACGCACACGTACTCCTCGCCGTTGATCGTGCAGATGTAAGAAATGACGCGGATGTTGCGTTCTTTGCGGATCGCGTCCGGTATGTTGGAACACGAATCAACGAAAATTTCAAAATCAGCCATAGTGCCTCCGAATGATAAAAATTTCTTATTTATAATTTACCACTTTTTTCCTCAAAATACACGCTAGTTTTTGCAAATTCACTCTCCCTTTTTTGTTTCTCGTTCTACTAAACAAAAACGGACTCTACTGAGAGTAGAATCGCTTATTTTCACGTTTTCTATTGTAATATAAGGCAAAGTATGTTAAGATAACGATTGAATAAGGAGATAAGCAATGTGGTTTGACGAAAGCGTATTTTATCAGATATATCCGTTGGGGTTTTGCGGAGCGGAGCAGGCAAACGATTTCGGGGAGATCAGACACAGACTCGGGAAAATCGGCGATGAGATCCCGCGGCTGAAGGAACTCGGGGTCGGCGCCGTTCTATTGAATCCGCTGTTCGAAAGCGAGCGGCACGGTTACGATACCGTGAATTTTTTCCGTGTGGACAGACGGCTCGGGACGAACGAAGATCTCAAACTGCTCGTGGAGCAGTTTCACGAAAACGGGATCCGAGTCGTATTGGACGGCGTGTTCAATCATACGGGCAGAGAGTTTGCGCCCTTTCGGGAAGTGCGCGAAAAACGGGAGGGGACCGATTACCGCTTTTGGTTCAACATCGATTTTCACGGAAATTCCCGTTATAACGACGGCTTTGATTACGAGAACTGGGAGGGGCATCCGGAATTGGTCAAACTGCGGCTGGAAAATGCCGACGTACAAAATTATCTGATGGACGCCGTTCGGTTCTGGATCGACGAATTTCACATCGACGGGTTGCGATTAGACGTATGTTATTTGCTTCCCGCATGGTTTATGGAGATGATCCGTCGCACGGTGAGGGAAAAGAAACCCGATTTTTATTTAGTCGGGGAAGTGATCCATTGCGGTAATTTTCAGCAGAACGTCAGTCCCGAACGCCTCGATTCGATCACGAATTACGAGTGCTATAAGGGAATGACGTCGGCGTTCAATTCGGAAAATCTGTTTGAAATCGAACACTCCTTAACGCGTTTATTTTCTTCGCAGCCGTGGGCGCTTTATACGGGCAAACGGATGCTGAACTTTTTGGATAATCACGACGTGCCGCGCGTCTGCACCGCATTGAAAGAAAGACGGAATTTGCTCAACCTCTATACGCTATTGTTTACGATTCCGGGAATGCCCTGTATTTATTACGGGTCGGAATTCGGTGCCGAGGGCGATAAGGGTGAGAACGACGCGTATCTTCGTCCCTGCATCGATTCGATCGATCGTTCTGCGTATCCCGAACTGAACTCGCACATCCGCAAACTTGCCGGAATCCGTAAAAGCAGCCGCGCGCTTTCTTACGGGAGTTATTCCAAGGCGACGCTGCAAAATACCAATCTGTCATTCGTGCGGGAATTCGAAGGGGAAAAACTGATCGTTGCGATCAATATCGGCGCGGGGGATTGCACCGTGCGCGTAGAGGAAGCGGAAGGGACCGATTTGCTGAGCGGACAAGTCCGCAATTTAAACGATATTTATCTTCCTCCCTTTTCTGCAAGCATTTATCGGAGAAATTAAAAGGATCGAGAAAAATTTGCCCGAAAATACGGGTAAAATGCTTGACACATGATAAAATTTCTCTATAATGATAAATGCTTTTATTGAGGTGTAGCGCAGTTTGGTAGCGCGCTTGGTTAGGGACCAAGAGGTCGTGGGTTCAAGTCCCGTCACCTCAACCAACGTGCCGCGAAGGAAATCTTCGCGGCATTACAATATTCAGACGAAGCGCTTTATAACCGGCGTTTCGCGGCATAAAATGCCAATATCGAGGCGTAGCGCAGTTTGGTAGCGCGCTTGGTTCGGGACCAAGAGGTCGTGGGTTCGAATCCCGTCGCCTCGACCAAAAAAGACATTCCTTGCGAATGTCTTTTTTTATGGAAAAAAGTTTATATTTTCAATATATTGAAAGCCGAATGAATATGCCTTAATTTCTTGTATAATAAACGTAAGGTTTTATACGGACGAGGAGAAAACGCATAAACATATGGGTGTAATGGACTATATAGAAATCGTCGTGAAGATATTCGGAGGAATGGGAGCGTTCCTCATGGGTATGACCAGTCTGTCCGATAACATGACGCGTCTTGCGCACGGAAAATTGCGAACGATGTTGAACAAAACGTCGAAGAACCGTTTTGCGGGCGTCGGGATCGGTACGGGCGTTACCATGATCGCGCAAAGTTCCTCTTTAACGACGATTATGGTCGTGGGACTTGTCAACGCCGGTATTATGACGTTGTTCCAAGGAACTGCGGTTATTATGGGCGCGAACGTGGGAACGACGATCACCGCATGGCTGGTTTCTTTGAATACGTTCGACGTAACGTCGCTTCTGCTGTGTCTTACCGCCGTCGGCGTTTTTATGGGAATGTTCTCGAAAGACGAAAAAGTAAAGTCGGTGGGAAGTGCGCTTGCGGGGTTAGGACTGATTTTCGTAGGACTGACGTTTATGTCGGAAGCAATGTCGTTTGAAGAAGGGAGCGAAGCCTATCAAGCCGTTTCCAAAGCGCTTGTCTGGATGAAAAATCCGGCGTTGTTGCTTTTGATCGGTATTGCGCTGACCGCGCTGGTACAGTCGTCTTCTGCGGTGAATGCGATCATTATCACGATGGCGGGGCAGGGGCTGATCATCGGCGGCGGCGGAAACGCAGTTTACTATATCATCATCGGTTCCAATATCGGAACTTGCGTCACGGCGCTGCTTTCTTCCTTGGGCGCTTCCACAAACGCAAAACGCGCTGCGTTCATTCATTTCATGTTCAACTTGTTTGGCGCGGTCATCTTTATGGTCTTCCTGCTCTGTTGGAGCGGCTTCGGCGATTCCGTGCTGGTTGCCTTGTTCCCCAATCATCCCGAGTTCCAGATCGCGATGTTCCATACGCTGTTTAACGTCATCTGTACGTTGTTGTTCCTGCCGTTTATCAATATGTTTGTAAAACTTGCAAACCTGATGGTGCGCGAAAAGAAATCGCCCGTGAAGCAGGAGCAGGCAGGCATAACCGCCGATTTGGACGAACGTCTGATGCGCAGTCCCTCGATCGCGCTCGGACATATCTATCAGGAAACGGGAAAGATATTTTCCTTCTCGATGGATACGTTGAATCTCGCGGTGGACGCGTTTGTCGCCAAAGACGTTTCTGCAAAGGAAAAGGTGCTGGAACACAACAAAGAACTTTCCAATGCGAATAAAATCATGGTAGAATACCTTGTCAAGTTATCCGCGTCCTCGCTCGCCATGGAAGACGAAAAGACTATTTCCAATTTACATTACGTGCTCAACGACGTCATGCGTATCGGCGAACTTGCCGACAACGTAACAAAATATACCAACCATTACGTCAACGACGAACTCGTATTTTCAAACGATTTTATCGAGATGACCAAAGAAATGCACGAGAAGATCAAAAACTTGTACGTGCTTTCGCTTGCGACGTTCCTCTATAAGGATTACGACGGTCTGAGCGAGGTGGACAAACTCGAAGACGAAATCGACAAAACCAAGAAACAGATCGTCAATATGCACATTCAACGTTTGAACGAGGGAAAATGTCAGCCCGAAAATTCGAACGTATTCATCAACCTCGTCGGAAATCTCGAACGCGCGGCAGACCATATCACGTTTATCGCGCATTCGATCGAATGAACGATTTCCCGATTTAAGGAATTATCATGAAAATTTCAATCACGCAGCAAGAAAAATCGCCCGTTGTATGCGGCGGAACAGGGCTGTACGTCGAAGACGCCGATTACTGTCTCGACGGCGGTCTGTATGCCGAGATGCTCGAAAACAGAAATTTCGAAGCGAAAACCGTTGGCGGCGGAGTTTTTTCCGACGACGGAAGTTACGGATGGCAGGGGTATCCCGACGGCTCTGATATTGCTTTGAAAGTAAAAGACGACCGTCCGCTCTATTCGGAAAATCCGCATTATTTGAGACTGACCGTGAATCAAGCAGGCGCGGGGATCAAAAATAAAGCGTTCGACGGGATCTATCTCAACGCGGGGAAAGAATATCATATCTCGTTTTATGCGCGTTCCTATACTTATAAGGGCGCCGCGGAAGTGGGAGTGTATCAAAACGGAACGCGTTTGATCCACAAAAAAGTAAAAATTAAACCGGACGGACAGTGGCGGCGTTATTCCTTCCGTTTAAAGAGCAAATCGGACGCCGCGCGCGCGGATTTCTGTTTTACCCTTGCCAAAACGGGCGTCATTCATCTGGATTGTTTTTCGATGATGCCTGCGAACGCCGTTCTGGGCGTGTTCCGCCGCGATCTTGCGGTAACGTTAAAAGAAATGAAGCCTGCGTTTCTGCGCTTTCCCGGCGAGGGAGAGTTGCATGAAGCAGGAGCGTCCCGTTATCTTTGGAAGTATTCGATCGGGCAGACCGAACGCAGGAAGTCTTATCTTCCGTTTCGGTCGGCAAACGGAAATCCCGTGCAATCGGATTTTGGGCAAGGTCCGCATTTCGGGCAGTCGCTCGGAATCGGATATTACGAGTATTTTCGCTTTGCGCAGTATTTGGGCGCAAAACCGATTCCTACGGTGTATCTTCCCGTTTCGGCCGGCGTGCTCGGAGAAGCGGAAACGGAAGCAATCATACAGGACGCGCAGGATATCGCGGAATTTGCCTGCGGCGGGACGGATACGCTTTGGGGCAGAGTGCGCGCCGAAATGGGACATGCCGAACCGTTCGGTCTGGAATATCTGGCGGTTTCTTACGGACGCGGCTTAGCGGAAAAACATTCTGCCGTTGCAAAAAAGACGGTAGAATTATTGCGGGTACGGTTCGCCGAAAAATACCCCGCGCTCAAAATGATTACAACGGAAGACGATCTGTTTTTAGCGCCCGATGCGTTTTATCGAAAAGCAAACGAATTCAGGACAGACGTGTGCGGAGAAAGTATTTCTGCGGGTGCGTTCGCGGCAGTGTCCGATTGTAAAACGGAAGACGGACCGCAGGCGAATTCATGGGAATGCGCGCTTGCGGAGGCGGCGTATCTGACGGGATCGGAAAGCGGTTCGCTTGCTCCCGAATTCAAATCGTATGCCCCCTTATTGGCGCGTCTTTGCTATTCGAAGCGCGGGACGGGACTCGTTTGGTTTGACGGAAATTCCGTTTATCTTACTCCAAATTATTACGTACAGAAACTGTTCAGCGTTCATACAGGCAATGTTCGGCTGAACGCCGAGTCAAGCCAAAACGGCGTTTATGTTTCGGCGACCCAACGCGACGCGTTCACGTTTGTAAAAGCGGTGAATGCGTGCGACGAATCTTGGGAAGCGGAAGTGGAAGGCGATCACGATTTCGGCGCGCTGACGCAGATCATCTGTTTGCACGGCCAAAAGACCGATTGCAATACGCCTTCGGATCCCGAAAAAATCGTACCCGAAATCATTGCACCGACGGGCGAACGAACCCTTACGCTGCCGCCGCACAGTTTTCAGGTGCTTGTTTTCAAAAAATAACAGATTCCGAAGCGCCGCATATGCGGCGCTTTTTTAACGGTAAAATTCGTTTTATTGCTTGTTTCTTTTTTTCGCCGCGGAGATTTACTTTACAAATTCAAAAGGGTTTTATATAATATCATCATGATTCGTCTTGCCGAACATTGGAAGGATTACGCCGTACTCGCCACGGGCGGCGGTTATAAATTGGAGCGTTGGGGAGAAACGGTGTTGCTCCGTCCCGATCCGCAGGTCATATGGGATGCCGGTTACGACTTGTTTTCCGATCCGCGGATCGACGCCGTGTACCGCCGCAGCGAAAAGGGCGGCGGCGCATGGGAATACCGCCGTAAAATCCCCGAAACCTGGAATATCTCCTATCGGGATTGCGTGTTTTCCGTGAAGCCGATGGGGTTCAAACATACCGGTCTTTTTCCCGAACAGGCGGTCAACTGGGACAGAACTGCGGAACTTGTTCGGAAGGCGGGCAGGAAGATCAAAGTTTTAAATCTCTTTGCCTATACGGGCGGCGCGAGCGTTGCCTTGGCAAAGGCGGGCGCGGAAGTAACGCACGTAGACGCTGCGAAAGGTATGGTCGAGCGCGCGGGAGAAAACGCAAGGCTTTCTGGCATTACAAGCGGGATCCGATATATCGTAGACGACTGCGTGAAGTTCGTACAGCGCGAACTCCGTCGGGGAAACCGCTACGACGCGATCGTAATGGATCCTCCCTCTTACGGCAGGGGACCCGGGGGAGAGATGTGGAAGATCGAAACGGGGCTTTTCCCGTTCGTGAAGTTGTGTTCGGGACTTTTGAGCGACCGTCCGCTCTTTGTTTTGATCAACAGTTATACCACGGGGTTGCAGCCCGCCGTGCTCTCCAATTTGCTTACCCTCTCGCTTGCTGGGCTGGGCGGCAGAATCGAAGCATACGAAGTAGGGCTTCCCACAGAAGAAGGAATTCCGCTCCCTTGCGGCGCAGGAGGAATTTATGTCAACGAATCTTGAAAATCCGCTTACGATCCTTTACGAGGATAACCACATCATCGTGGTGTTAAAACCGCAGAATTTGGCGACGTGTCCCGACGAGAGCGGAGACGAAAGTTTATTCGACCGCGTGAAGGAATACGTTCGCGTCAAATACAACAAACAGGGGAACGTCTACATCGGACTGGTTCACCGTCTCGACCGTCCTACGGGCGGCGTGATGGTGTTTGCGAAAACGAGCAAAGCGGCGGGCAGGCTGTGCGAACAGATGGCGTCGGGAGATTTCGAAAAAAAATATCTTGCGGTGCTTTGCGGCGCGCTTTCGCAGGAGAGCGGCACACTCGTCAACTATCTGAAAAAAAACACCGTAAACAACATGGTGTATCTGTGTACGCAGGGGACCGACGGCGCGAAATTAGCGTCGCTGGATTATCGCGTATTGGAGCAGAAAAACGGACTTTCTTTGACCGAAATCAGACTTCATACGGGCAGAAGCCATCAGATCCGCGTACAGACGGCAGGCATCTCGCATCCCGTATACGGCGACATGCGCTACGGCGGCGAAAAGGCGGTAAAGGGCAATCTTGCGCTTTGGGCTTATTCGCTCGGGTTCACGCATCCCGTCAGCAAAGAGCGGCTTCGGTTTTTGATTTTGCCGCCCGCGGAAGAAACCCCTTGGAAGTATTTTAACGTCGAGACGCTGAAACCCTTATAAATCGGACAAATTTTCAAATTCTTTCCGAATATGCATGCGTTACTGCTTGACGGAAACGCAATTTTTGTGTAGAATAGACAAGATAGATTGGGCAATTATGCCTGCATGGAGCATGTGTTCATGAAAAAAGTTAAACTACGTTGGATTACAATCATTTCTTTCGCCGTATTGTTTGCGGTATCTTTGGGCTTTGCGTTTACCGCTATGACGACGCGGAACGCTTTTGCAGCGACAAAAGAATATGAACCCACCGCGATATTTGCACAGGGGGTCGGCGGCTCGGTTGCCGCATATAAGGCGGCGGAGGGCGGCGAAACCGACGCATATACGACGCTCAAATTGAAAGACGACGGTGAAGTTTATTACCGCAGAAACCTCGCGCTGAAATGGTTTGATGACGCGGCGGAGCAAAATTTCAATTTACAGTTCCGGTTTGTAGAAGCGAAATTCGAAACGTTTACCATGACGTTTGAAAGCGCGGAAGAAAATATTACGAAAGAGGGCAAAACGCAAAACGCGTTGATTTTCCGAAAAGGAGAAAGCGGGATCGTTGCGGTTGTCAAAAACTCGGCGGGCGAAGAGAGCGCAACCGTTCCCGTTAACGCGAATGTCTGGCTCACTCTTTCTCTCAGCGAAGGGGATCGCATCGGCGAGTTTGACGTTGCGCTTGCCGAAGGAGATGAAACCGCAGTTGAAATCGGTACGTTTACCAATATCGGCGGTTATTTCCTCGAATACCGTTCGTCGGCGGCAACGACGCCGCAAACGCCCGTCACGTTCGCTGCGCAGATCGCGGATCCGGCGGAGGGCGAACAGGCGGCGGAACAAAAAGTACTTCTCCGCAGTTTAAACGGTCAGTCTTTGGTGATCAAGGGGAACGATCTTACCGCGTCCGATGCGGAAGATGACGGCTATTGCGCGGTTACGGGCGGCAAAGTGATCGACGATACCGCGCCTGCGATCGTACTCAATAAAAAAGTTTACGCGTTCAAAATGGGTCAGAGATTCAGCACATCTACCGTGAACTATCAGGTGATCGACGTCTGCGACAACAACGCGACTGCAAAACTGTACTATTACATGTTAAAGAAGAACGAAGACGGGGAATACGTCAAGGGCGAAACGACCGACTACCGCGATATCACGGCTTCGCGTCCCGCGTATTTCATGCCCACGGGCGAGATCGGCGAAGACGAAATGATCTACGTTTCCGTGCGCTTCGACTTAAAAGGCAATCACGGAGTAGAGGACAGCGAGTACGTTTACCTTTCGTGGTATGCGGTGGAAGACGCACTCGTAACTCTTCCCGCGACAGGGGATAACGCGTTCGATTATATTAAAGTAGACCGTGACAATGCGGGACCGCAATACGTCGGTTTGACGGCGGGAAACGGATCGAACGAATTTAGCGATGAATCGGCTTACAATGCCGCGGTGGAGGCATATCAGAACGCCGTTACCGAAGCGGCGAAGAACGTGAGCGCGGGCAGCGGCTCGAACTTCTATCTTCCTTCGCTCCGCGGACTGATCACAAGCGATTACGCCGATTACAGAGATCTGAAATTCAGCGTATACTTCCATAAACCCAGCCATAGTGAAGGCGAAAGCGCGTCTTCCGCTACCTCTCTGACTTATAACTCTTTAAAGTTCGAAATCGGAGAACAGGGATATTACACGTTCCGCATTCTTGCAACGGATGCGGCGAGCAACAACATGCAGTATTATCTGGACGGGAATCTGGTTACGCTGAATTCTTCCAACATTTGGGAAATCGACGAAATTCCCGAATTCCGTTTCTACGTAGGCTATACGGGCGCTACGATCGAAGATTCTGGAGAGCAAAAACTCGGTTATCGCGATACCGTTTACAGCATCGAGGACTTTGAAGTGATCGCGCTCGACGGAATCCAAAAAGAATACGCCCTGTATTACTTTGACGAAACCAAACTTGCCGAAGGCGAATCTGCTCCCACTTATGAGGACTTTGTCAAGAACATCGACGAGTACGTTGAAAAATATGCGAATTGTCTGAAAGAAATCAACGAATACGACAGCGACGTTGCCGAGGACGACGAGGACTGGGAGAAGACCGACAACGATTATGCTTGGCATAAAAACAATTCGCTTTCCTTTAATCCGCAGGTATCGGGATTTTATCTTGTAAAACTTACGGTCACCGACCCCAACCGTTCTAACGAAGTGAAAACCGCGTATAAAGTAATGGAAGTGCAAAATCCGTTCGACTATACGCCCGGTCAGTCGCAGTGGTTGCAGAACAACGTTGTTTCGATCGTTCTCTTTGCGATTTCCGCAGTATTGCTTGTGATCGTCATTGCGCTGTTCGTTGTGAAGCCCTCCGATAAAAAGGTGGAGGAAGTGGATCTTCAGAAACTCAAAGGCAGAAAGAAACTGAAATAATTGCAGTCAAACGAAACGTCCGCATTAAAGCGGACGTTTTTGCTTTCAAAAAAACCGATACCGCAAGTAAAAACAGTAAAATCGAAATAAAAGATTGCGCATCGGCTGAATAATACGGAACGGAAAACTCATACTGATACGGGAGGCAAATATGATTTTTGCAAACGTATTATCTTACATTTTGGTTCTCATCGGTGCGCTGAATTGGGGAATGTTCGGTATTTTTGATTTCAATCTCGTTTCCGCAATTTTTATGGGACCGCGAAGCGTCGGTTCCATTATCGTTTATGTGCTTATCACGCTTGCGGCGATCTGGCTGATTGTATCGCCCATGATCACGAACGGCGCATTGAAACTGCAAAAAGACAGAAAAGTAGAAACCGAAACGGAAACCGAAAGAGTTTAACCCGAATATCGGAACGCACGGCATGCCGTGCGTTTTTCTTTTGCAACAAATTTCCGAACGAATAATTTTCAATCGCGCTGCATTCCTATTACTATGAATGTAAGCGAATTAAAACGTGGCGAACACGCGATCGTCATCAAGGTGGAACTTCCCATGTTGCTGAAAGAAAGGCTTCGCTCGCTGGGAATTTATATGGGCGCAAAGTTTGTGGTCTTAAAAACCTCTTTCAAAAAAAAGGTTTTTTTGATCCAGACCGGCGGCTGTAAAGTAGCGCTCGATTTCGAACTTGCCGAAGGGATCAGGGTGCTGAAAACATGAAAATTTTATTGATCGGAAATCCCAACGCGGGGAAAAGTACGCTCTTTAATCTTTTGACGGGAGCGCATGAAAAAGTGGGCAACTGGCACGGCGTAACGGTAGGCGCGGCGGAGCGCAGGCTATCGGGCGAAAGAGAAGTGATTCTTTGCGATCTTCCGGGGATTTATTCGCTCAACAGCATGAGCATGGAAGAAAAGTACACGCGTGATTACCTTCAAGAACATCCCTCGGATCCCATTGTGTTTGTATCCGAATGCGCAGGACTGGAGCGATCGTTGCCGCTCTTTTTATCGCTGTTAAAGACGGGCAGACGCGCGATGCTTGTGCTCACGAAATACAAATTGTTTCGACGCGGAGGCGGCAAACTCGATCTTGCTTCGCTGCGTAAAAATTTGGGCGTTCCTGTAGTCATTGCAGACAGAAAAAATAAAAAATTATTGAAGTCGGAACTTTATGCGTTGTTAAACGCCCCTGTTAGCCGTTCTGACGGCAAAACCGATTGGTTGCAATCTGTTTATACCCCCGTAAAAGAGGGGCTTTCCCGCGCGGATCGATTGCTTTGCAACGGTTTTTTCTGTGTTCCGCTTTTTTTCGGTTTGCTTTTAGCGGCGTTTTTTATCACGTTTGCGAAGGGGCTTTTGGGCGATCTTATGAAAGAGGGGATCGAAACGTTGTTTAGCGACGTGCTTGGTGGATACGCGCAAACAATTTCCTCCCCCGTCGTGCGCAGTTTCGTCATCGACGGGTTGCTCGGCAGTATCGGCGGCGTACTCAGTTTTCTGCCGCAAATTACGCTATTGTTTTTCTTTTTGATCATGATGGACGAAAGCGGTTTTCTTTCGAGGCTTGCGATGCTGACGGACGGATTCTTTTCCCGAATCGGATTAAACGGAAGGGCGATGTTTTCGCTGTTGATGGGCTTCGGATGCAGCGCCGCCGCGATCCTTACCACGCGCGGTTTGGATCATCCCAAAATTCAAAGACGCGTGATTCTGTGCCTGCCTTACATTCCGTGCAGCGCGAAACTTCCCGTATTTCTCGCGCTGTCGGCTTCTTTTTTCGATAATCCGTTTCTTGCGGTAGTGGCGCTCTATGCGCTGGGCATCGGCTTTTCCGTGCTTGCCGCGCTCTTGACGCGCGGAAAAAATCCGCCGTTTGTCATGGAACTTGCGCCTCTGCAAATTCCTCGTCCCGTTTTTGTGCTGAAATCCTTGCTCTTTCAGATCAAACAGTTTATAATAAAAATAGCAACCGTCGTAACGGCGTTTTTCCTGTTTTCCTGGTTGTTATCGTCGTTTGATTTTTCGTTCCGCTTTTGCGGCGTGGAAGAGAGCATACTGGCAACGCTCTGCGGCGGATTGAAATTTTTGTTTGCGCCCATCGGTATGGGGGATTGGCGAATCGCATATGCTGCGATTTCGGGTCTGGCGGCAAAAGAAAACGTTGCGGGCGCGCTGCTCATGTTTTACGGGACGTTTCCCTATTCCTTTCCCAGCGCGTTTGCATTTGCCGTTTTCATGCTCTGTTGTTCGCCCTGCGTATCCGCCATCGCGGCAAGCGCAAGGGAAGTGGGCTGGAAGCGTGCGTTGTGCTATGCCGCGTTTCAGACCGTCAGTGCCTTACTGCTTTCGTATTGCGTATATTTCATGCTCATCGGCGGCGCAGTGTATCTGATCATTGCATTCGTTCCGCTCGTTGCGCTTTTGATTTTAGGGAAAAAGAAAATTGAAAAAGTACGTCGTAAACGGAGAAATTCCGCTCAAAAACTTCACCGATAACGTCTGCGCCCCTGCTTCGTTTTGTTTCCGCGCTTTGCTCAAAAACCGTGAGATCCGCGTCAACGGAACGCGCGTCGGGGAAGACGTTTTGCTTGCTTCGGGGGACGAAGTCGCGTATTTTTTGAGCAAGGCGCAGGAGCGCAAAACAGGATACGAAATCGTTTACGAAGACGATTCTATCGTAGTTGCCGACAAAGAGAGCGGCGTCAATTCCGAAGCCGTTTTTTCGGCGTTGTGCGAACGAGGCGAAACCTATTTTATTCACCGTATCGACCGCAATACGGCGGGGCTGTTACTGTTCGCGAAATCGAGAGAATCCGAACGTCTGCTCCTTCGCGCGTTCCGCGAACGCAGTGCGCATAAAATTTATTTGGCGCGCGTGATCGGGAAAATGTCCAAGCGACAATCCGTTGAAGAAGCATATCTGATCAAGGACGAAAAAAACGCGCTCGTGCGCGTTTCGACAAAACCGATCGGAGAAAAAATCAAGACCGAATATCGGGTGATCGAAGAGGACGGCGAAACAAGTTTACTTCAAATCACTCTGCATACGGGCAAGACGCATCAGATCCGCGCGCATATGGCGTTTTTGGGGCATCCCGTAGCAGGAGATACGAAGTACGGCGACGGCGCGTTTAACCGAACGCATCATATCACCCGTCAGCGTCTGGTTGCAAAGCAGTTGCAAATCGACGGGGAGGGGCTGCTTTCGTATCTGAGCGGTTTGACGTTCGAATCGAAATTTGAACCGTAAAAAATTGTATCAAATTTCAAATTTTTCATTCAAAACGCTTGACGGCGTTTTTTATCTGTGTTATTATATGAATAGTTATTCATATATTGATATTAAAGGAGCATCCTATGAATTGCGATCATGAAGAAGAACACCGTCTTGCAGCAAAGCGGGCGGCAGAGAATATGCCGTCGGAAGAAGAGGTGGCGGAAGTCTGCGCAGAATTGAAAGCCGTTTCCGAACCCAGCCGTTTCAAAATATTGCTTGCGCTGCGTCAGGGCGAACTTTGCGTCAATCATATTCTCGAAGCGGTGGGGGGAACACAGAGCGGAGTTTCGCACCAACTGCGTATTTTGAGGGATAATCGCATCATCAAATCAAGACGTGACGGACAAAATATCGTCTATTCGCTTGCGGACGCGCACGTGATCGCACTCTTGGAATTGGCATGCGCGCACCTGAACTGTAAATTTTAAGGAGTATATATGCAGAAAATTATTTGCATTAAAAATTTAGACTGTGCTGCATGCGCCGCGGAATTGCAGGAAGAACTGGCGCAAGTGAAAGGAATCACGGCGCCTGAGGTCGACTTCGTAACGCAGCGCGTCAGACTTTCCTATGAAACGGAAGAAGCGCTGAAAAAAGCGATCGATCTGATCTCTCATTTTGAAGAAGTGGAAATTACAGACGGAACTGCGTCTTTTAAGCGGGAACGTCACTTGAAAGAATTGATTTCGATCGCAGTCGCGCTTGCGCTGTTTATTCCCGCGTTGATATTGGAACTGACCGGGACGGGAAGCGAATGGATTCCGTTCGGGCTGTATCTCGGCGCGTTTGCCGCGGCCGGCTGGTCTGTGATCCTGAACGCATGCAAAAATGTTCCGAAAGCCTTTCGCGGAGGCTTGCACTTGGGGCTTTTGCTCGACGAAAATCTTCTGATGATCATCGCTGCCGCAGGTGCGTTTGCGCTGCGTGAAAGCATGGAAGGCGGCATTGTAATGATCCTTTACCAGATCGGGGAATTGCTGCAATCGATGGCGGTCGGTTCGTCGCGCGGCGCGATCAAACGCCTGATGGATCTGAAAAGCAGCATTGCGATCCGGATAACTGAGAACGGACAGGAAGAAATTGCGCCCGAACAGTTGCAGATAGGCGATACGGTGCTCATCCGTAAGGGCGATAAGATTCCCGCCGATTGCATACTTTTGGAAGGGGTGGCGGCAATCGATACCAAATCCATCACAGGCGAAGCATATCTGCGCGAGGTCAACGCAGGCGGAGAGATACTTTCGGGATGCGTGAATACAGGCAATGCAGTGAAGGCGGAAGTTTTGCGGCTTGCATCCGAAAGCGCGGCGGCAAAGATTTTGGAACTCGTAGAAAATTCCGCATCGCAAAAAGCAAAGCCCGAAAAATTTATCACGAAGTTTGCGCGCGTCTATACGCCAGTAGTCGTGCTCGTTGCGCTTCTTGTAGCGATCGTACCGCCTTTGTTTGACGGGAATCGTTTTGACGAATGGATTCCCCGCGCATTAAACTTTCTGGTGATATCCTGTCCGTGCGCGCTTGTGATCTCCGTACCGCTGACCTATTTTTCGGGCGTCGGCTCTCTCGCACGGCGCGGCGTGCTTGCTAAGGGCGCGGTTTATCTCGACCGTCTTGCCGGCGTAAAAGTCGCCGCTTTCGATAAAACAGGAACTCTGACCGAAGGAAAATTTTCCATTGCAAACGTGAACGGCGGAGAGCGCGTCTTATTGCTTGCGGCTGCTGCCGAAAAAAATTCCTCCCATCCGCTTGCACAGGCGTTTTCGGACGTCAAAGTCAAAGGCGCACAGTCGTGCGAAGAGTTATCGGGATTGGGTCTTTCGGCGGTCGTGGACGGAAAAACGGTGTTGGTCGGGAGCGGACGCCTGATGGCGGAACGCGGAATCCAATACGAGGCGGTTGCGGGAAGCAATCTTGCCGTATACGTGGCGGAGGACGGGGTATTTCTCGGTAGCGTGGAAATCGAAGACAGGGTACGCACGGAAGCCGCGGACGCGCTGAACGGATTGAAAAAGGCGGGGATCAAGCATATTGCGGTGTTAACGGGCGATACGCGCGAACGGGCGGAAACAAGCCTTTCGGTGCTTCCCGTAGACGAAATTTGCGCGGAATTGCTTCCCGACGAAAAACCGAAACATGCGGAACGGCTGAAAGAAAATGGAACGCTGTTGTATGTGGGCGACGGAATCAACGATACACCCGTGATGACGGCGAGCGATATCTCGTTTGCAATGGGCGGACTCGGCAGCGACGCGGCGATCGAAACAAGCGACTTCGTTCTTGCCGGAGACAGTCTTTCGGCAATCCCCAAAGCGATAAAAGGCGCAAAAAAGACGCGTAAGATCGTGATCGAGAACATTTTGCTTTCGATCGGGATCAAAATAGGACTGATGGCGCTGTCGCTTTGCGGCGTGATTCCGCTTTGGGCGGCGGTGCTCGGCGACACGGGCGTCATGCTTCTCGCGGTTTTGAATTCCATGAGAATGCGTCTGAAAATAAAATGAGAAAAGCGGCTTGAAAAACAGCCGCTTTTATGTTATGATATGGGTATGGAAAAATTGATTGTAGCGGCAACGGGCAATGCGCATAAACTCAAAGAGATCCGCGCGGTGCTCGGCGGTTGGAAAATCTTATCCGAAGCGGAAGTGGGATTTTGCGGAGACGTGGAGGAAACGGGTGCAACGTTTGCGGAAAACGCGCTGATCAAAGCGCAGGCTGTTTGCCGCGCAACGGGACTGCCTGCGCTTGCAGACGACAGCGGACTCTGCGTCGAGGTCCTTAGCGGCGCGCCCGGGGTGTTCAGCGCACGCTATTCGGGGGGCGGAAGTGCGGAAAACCGCGCGCTCCTTCTGAAAAATTTAAAAGGCGAAAAAAACAGAAATGCATACTTTGCCTGTGCGGTTGCGCTTGTGTTTCCCGACGGGCGTATCGTTACGGCGGAAGGTAAGACGCACGGTGAAATTTTAACGCACGAACAAGGGGAAAACGGATTCGGTTACGATAGTTTGTTTTTCAGTTCCGATTTGAAAAAATCGTTTGCCGAAAGTTCGGAAGAAGAAAAGAACGCCGTTTCTCACCGCGGCAGGGCGCTCCGTGCGTTGGAGATGAAATTATGAAGACGGTCATTTTATTGTCCGATTCCCACGGCAGAAAGAGCGCGATGGAAAAAATCCGTCCGCTCTTCGGGGAGAACGATTATCTGATCCATTTGGGCGACGGGGCGTTTGATATGCGCAGTACGGCGGAGACGTTTCCCAAAAAGACGTACGTCGTAAAAGGAAATTGCGATGTGGGCGGAGGAGTCGACGAATTTGTTCTCGAGATCGAACAGATTTCCGTATTTTGCTGTCATGGACACCGTTACGGCGTAAAATCGGGATTAAGCAAACTCGCCGCGCGTGCGAAAGAGTTGCATTGCGAAGTTGCGTTTTACGGACACACGCACCGCGCTGAAATTGCGGAAGCAGACGGAATTATGTGTATCAATCCCGGTTCAGTCGGTTCGTATTCTTCTCCCAGTTACGCCTATCTCGTCGTGAATCGGGATAAAATCACGCCGACCGTTGTACCGCTTTGATTTTGATAAAAATAAAACCGCGCCGACAGCGCGGTTTTTTGTTATTCGTTTTTCTTCTTTGCACGCCGTTGCCGAACTGCGCTGCGGATAATTTCAAAAGTATTAAGCCCGATTCCCGTAAGAATATAAACATAATACGTTGCAAAACGCCAGATCAGGACGATCCACCCGAGTAAGCCGTGGATCTGGCTCGAAAGGGTAAAGAATACGATGGTCGTCATTGCCTCGCTTGCGCCGCTGTTCCCGGGAGTGGGGATGAGCGATGCCGCATAATAAGAAATGGTTGCAAGGCACATGATATCGAACAGAAGATCCGCGTGGTTAACACTGCCGAGCGTAGGACCTGCGATCGCCATGACGGCAAAAAAGGGGATTGCAATGTTGATCAGCGAGTTTACGACGCAAAGCATTACGAGCGGAATCAGTTTCCACCAATTCGTAAAGAGCGCTTTCATCGAACGTTTGTATTCGTTCGCTTCGTAAATATACTTTTTCATTACGGGATAGCGGTGCTTTACGATGTGCATTTTGTTCAGCAGCCAAATCACTTTCATAACAACTTTTTTCCCGCCTCGCGGAAAAAACGAAATGAGCAGGATTGCAATGGGGATAAGCAGATTGACGAACATAGAGATGGATGCGACCGCTAAGATGACGGGTGCGCCCCAATCGCTTTCCAACCCGTTTAAAAGCCCCGTTGCGCCTGTTACGATGATCAGAGCCGTGGAAATCAAACAGAATTCAATGGTGGTAACGATATAGCGTACGAGCGGAATTGCGGTTGCGACGCCTGCTGGAATATCTTTTTTGTGCAGATAATAAATCTGAAAGGGCTGTCCGCCCGTCCCGAGCGGCGTGATCCCGTCGTAATATTTCCCGAGGAAGTTGGTCTTCATCGCGGTGCGGAAGCGGAATTTTCCCGTGGACATTTTCATCATATAAGCGTACTTCATACTGTCGTTGAGCATGAACAGTACGACAACGCCGACAAACACGAGAAACCACTGCCAACTTGCTCCCGAGATCATAGCGGAAAAACTGGTGGAACCGTCTTCCGCAAGATACTTCGTAATCGTGAACATCATTGCAACGGAGACGCCGATGAGGATCAGCATCAGCGCGGTTTTGATCCACCAGTTCCGCCGTTTCTTTTTGGTGTCGATACTGTTCTTGTCTTCGATTTCCCGCGTCAGTTTATCAAGTTCTTTTTCTTTTTCCTCGTTGTATGCGGTTTTGAAATCGGATTTGGTTTCCTTCACCTCTTCCGTTTGAAGTTGCTGTGATTCGCCCGTTTCGGATTCGGAAACGATTTCGTCCGGCAACGGTTCCGCAGTCTTGTCTTCCGTGATAGGAAGATCCGTCCGGCATTCCGTTGTTTCATCGGTCGTATCCGCTGCGGGGGCGTGTTTTTTCTTTTTCATAAAAATACTCCGTTAACAGTATAACACGTTTGAATCAAAAATGCAATGGGGATCAGCCGTTTATTCTTGTTTCTTTTGGGTTTCCTGCGGATTTTTTTCAGATGAGGGGGGCGTCTCCTGCGGGTCGGGAGACGTTTCCATGCCGTCGTCCGTTTGAGCGGAGATATTTTTCGCCGCGGTCCGTCTGACGCCGATCAGATGAACGATCTGTTTTCCTGCCGCCGCGCCGATGATGACGGCATAGCCGATGATGCTGAGCGTTGCGGGGATCTGCGACAGAAAGAAAAATCCCAATAGAGCGGCAAACAGTACTTGAAAATAGTCGAACACCGCAATTTCTTTTGCGGGCGCGTGGCGGTAAGCGGCGGTAATAAAAAACTGCCCTCCCGTTGCAACTGCGCCGGCAAGTAACAGATACAGCCATTGCATCCCGCTCATCGGTTCGTAATAAATGATCAGAAATGGCAAAGCCACAAGGGTGGAAAACACTGAGAAAAAGAATACGGTCATGATCCCGCGCTCGCCTTTGAGGGCGAGGATCCGCACGCACGTGTATGCAAAGCCCGCGCATGCGCCCGAACCGATGCCCGCTACTGCGGGGAGCGCCTGCATATCGAATCTCGGATTGACGACGCAGATTGCGCCGCCGAACGCGATCAGCGTAAAAATGATTTCGGGGGCGGTGGGCTTTTCTTTCAGAAGAAATGCGGAAAATAAGATCGCAAAGAAAGGGGAGAGTTTATTGAGAATGGATGCGTCCGAGATACTGCCGATATGGTCGATGGCGTAAAAATTCAAAATGATGCCGATGAACCCGAGCGCGGAGCGCAGCGTCAGCCATAAGACGCACGGTTTGCTGCGGATGCGGAATTTTTCTTTGGAAAAGAGCAAAATAAAAAATACGGCGACCATCGTGAGCGCGTTGCGGAAAAATACTTTTTGCATCAGCGGCAATTCGCCGGCAAGATTGACAAAAAGATTCATGAGCGCAAAGCATGCCGCCGCGCCGATGATAAGAAGGATTCCGATGCTCTTTTTGATCGCCTGATTCATGTATTCTTATTATATGCTTTTGATAAAAAATGTCAAACGACAATTGTTGATTCTCTATTTACAAACATATTTCCGTATGTTATAATCATATCATAAACACACTCAGGAGGACCATAATGAAACAAAAATTACGAATCGGGATTGTCGGGCTATCGGCAGTATTATGCTCCTGCATATTCTGCGCTTGCGGAGGAGGTAACACGCCTCCCGCGCCGCCTCCCGCGCCTGATATCGAGTATACGGTAGACGAAACCGTATTGACAAGCGGAAAGGATGCAAACGCAGAAGAGTTTTATGCTTCCAAGGTAGAACGGATCGAAGGAAGTCCGCTGGAAGGAAAAGTCTACTATTGGCTGGGTTCTTCCGTCACTTACGGCGCGTCATCGCAAGGAGAATCGATGGCGGATTTTCTTGCGGCAAAAACAGGCGCCGTCTGCAAAAAAGACGCGGTATCGGGTACGACGATTTTCGACGACAATAAATCGGATAACACGGGGATCAAATCTTACACGCGCCGGCTTACGAACAGTACCGTTTTCGATAAGGAAGAAACGGTAGACGCGTTCATCTGCCAGATTTCCACCAACGATGCTTGGGGCGACCGTACTTCCAAACGCGGTTACGTGCAGGACATCGACGTAGTCGATAAGGAGGATTTCGATCTCAGTACGACGATGGGAGGAGTGGAATATATCATTGCGTATGTGACGGAAACGTGGGGTTGTCCCGTATACTTCTATTCCGGAAGTTATTTTGCGGATCCCGGCAACGGAAACCGTACCAACGCCAATCCTTCGGGAACCAATTACGGAAAACTGGTCGAGGACGTGAAGGGCGCTGTTGACAAATGGCAGGCGCTCGGGTATGAGGTGGACGTGATCGATCTCTTTAACGATGAGGAATTTAACGCGGCAGTTTCCGACGATTATTACAAATGGTGTACGAACGATCCCGTTCACCCCAAAAAGGCGGGCTATCTGAATTGGTGGATGCCTTATTTCGAACAGTTCCTGATCGTGAAAGAAGGATATTGACGGCAAGCGGCAGAATATTTTTACGGGAGAAAAAAGTCATATGAAAAAAGTTCGGATCAAATTTTTAGCGCTTTGTTTGGCGCTGGTATCGCTGTTTGTGACGGGTGCGTTGCTGACTGCCTGTGGGGGGGGGTCAAACTCTGAGGACGGAGTAACGAAATATGCGCTCTCATACTCGCGCGGCGCTTATGTTGCGCAGGGAGAAGTCCCCGAAACCGCGTTTTATGCGGAAGGGGAAACGATCACGCTTGCGCCCGCAGACACGTTTGCTTTTTCGGGATATACCTTTGTCGGATGGTCGGATGGAGACCAGGTGTACGAAGGCGGAGCAACTTATACGATGCCCGCGCACGACGTGAAATTAAGAGCCGAGTGGGTTCTCGGCGATGCGAACGCGCCCACGGTTACGCCTTTGTCGGTCAGTTTCGAAGGCGCGGATTTCGTGTTCCGTGGAAGCGTTACCAACGTGGAAAGTCTTTATATCTATTTAAGCAACACTTATGTAGAGGCGAGCAACGCGAACTATGTGCAGGCGGAAATTTCCGGCAGTGCGTTTACGGCGCGCCTGCCGCTTGCAACGCTTATCAGTTACAATAAGACCGATACGCCGTTCAATCTGCGCTATAAAGTAGACAGTCTTTCTTCCAACGTGGAAGGCGTTGCGCAGGGGACGATGAGTCTTTCGCAGACCTACAAACACAGCGAGTACGAATTCAGATTAGCCGTAAACAGCGGTTCGGGATGCGTTGCAGTCTATTATAAACCCGCGCCCGATGAAACGGTCGTCGTAACAGCGGCTTCGGTGGCGTTTGAAGAAGAATATTTTGTGGTAACCGGCAGCGTCAGCAACGTCAGAACGCTTTCGATTTACCTGATCAATACCAATGTCAGCGCGAGCAAGGATAACTGTGTGGCGGCGGAAATCTCCGGCAGCACCTTTACGGCGCGTTTGCCGCTTGCGTCGTTGATCGAATACGACGTTGCAAGCAACATTCCGTTTAATCTGAGATACCGCGCGAACGATTCGAAGGTCAACGTCAATATCGGGCAAGGCACTATGGATCTCTCGCAAACGCATACCTACGGCGGTAAGGTATTCAGGTTGGGTCTCAATAACAGTTGCGTCGCCGTATATTATACGCCTGCTCCCGTGGTACCCGAACCTGGCGAACCCGACTATACCGTCAGCGTCAGTTCGATGTATTTCCAGAATGGAAAGTTTATTGTAGAGGGGGCTTGCGGAGCGGACGTTGAGAAACTCATATTCCACTTGCATAATACGGGTTCGCCCGTGATCAACGTGCTTTCGGAGTCGGTGATAGAAAACGGTCGCTTCAAAGCAGAATTTGTTCTTTCGGAAGTGAAACGGGTAGACGGTTCCGAACCGCCTGCAACGTATATCAACGTGCGTTACGAACTGAACGACGACGGTTATAACAGCCTCAATCTCGTACCGGTCACGAACGGCGACTATACGGTGGGTCAGAAATATCGCTACGGCGAAAAAACCTGGGAACTGAAAGCAGACAGCAACAGAACGTATCTGAATTGGAGCGCGGTCACAGATCAGTATCGTTTAACCGAGGTAAGTCTTGCGCTTGTCGACGAAAAACCCGTACTTACGATTGCGGGTACGACCGCCGAAGCGATCGAAGCGGCGCAGTTGAAATTGCTGCTCGACAAAACTATGGGGACGAAAGAACAAAAATATATCGAGAATACCGAAACCGAAGCGGGGAAATTCCGTTTTACGGTGGAATTGACCGATCTGATCGCTTCCGACGCGGCAACCGCGGCGAATGCGCAGCAGGCGTATTTCATCCGGCTTTATAACGGCTCTACGAAACTTGCGGATATCAACTCGACATGGGCTTCCGATTTGCTTTGGGAGAGAGGACAAATCGAAACTGCCGACGCCGTTTACTTCCTGATGAAAAATACCGAATGGAGCAACACGAGTTGGAACACGCTCGGCATTTGTAAATTCGATCGGTAAGAGCAAATCTTCGGTAAATAAAATTTATAATAAAAGCAGGCTTGAATAATTCTTCAAGTCTGCTTTTTTATGCGATGGGCAATATAAAAACGCGAACGTGAGCAGTTGATCGGTTCTTCAACAAGACGACCATTATATTTGTTTAACAAAAAAGCCTAAAACGAATTCTAATAACAGAAATCGTTTTAGGCTTTAAGTGGTGGGGACAACAGGGCTCGAACCTGTGACCTCACGCATGTGAAGCGTGCGCTCTAACCAACTGAGCTATGCCCCCGTTCGACTAATCATATTGTAACCGCAGTTGGAGTAATTGTCAAACGATTTTTTATATATGCAGTAAAAATTTTGCAAAACAAGCAAAAAATGCTTGCAATATTTTTTTTGAAAAGATATAATGTTTTTGCTTGGGGATATAGCTCATCTGGTAGAGCGGTACGTTCGCAACGTACAGGTAACGTGTTCGAGTCACGCTATCTCCACCATTACGGGGGTATACGCACACCCCTCTGAAAGAGAAACCGAGTTTTCGGTTTCTTTTTCTTTTGCGGTGTTTTCGTTTTCGCCGTCGTTGCCGTCGGGGTAATCGGGGAAAATCAAATTCAAAAGCAATTCGTTTTGCTGTTCGCCTTTTAAGTTGAAAATCACTTTCATTTTATCGTCGTAAAGCAATACCCGATAAATAAACGTGTCGATTAGGTCTTTGCGGTTTTTCGTCTTGGAATAGTCCAACGTGCGGAAATGCTGTAACCACTTGCGAATGTCGGCATAAGAGTAATTGATTTGCAACGCCTTTTCGCTCTCTATGGTGTCGTTCAGTTCGGCGTTTTCGCGCTCCAACTTTTCGATTTGCGCCAAAATCGTGTCCGCGATTTTGCCGAGCATAAGGGCTTGCATTAGGTTGTTGATTGCCTTTTGATTGTCCGCAACCAAACTTTCAAGCCGTTTTATCTCGCTGTCGTTGCGCTCCGCTTGTATAAGCATATAGGTTTCGGCGGCGATTGTGTCTATAAATTCGTCGGTCAAAATGCCGTGCGGGTTTTGCTCCGTGCCGTTGCCTACAATGGCGGCTATGATTTCGTCCTCGATAAACTGCTTGCGTATAGTCCGCTTGTCGCAAACGTTTTTCGTAACGCCCACGCACTTGTAGTAGTGATGTATCTTTTTACTTTTGCTCGTGGACGATATGCCCGTCATTTTATTGCCGCACTTGCCGCAAATGAGTTTGTCCGACAAAAGATATTCGACTTTCGCTTTGCCGCGAGAGGGCGCGGCGGCGTATTTCTCTAACACTTTTTGCACGTCTGCAAAAAGCCCGTCGTCAATCAGTTGCGGTATACCGCCGTCTATTTCCTCGCCGTGAAAAATGTACTTGCCCAAATACCGCCGATTTGAAAATATGCTGTTGAAACTGTTTTTGCCCCACTTGCCGCCTGTTGCGGTGGGTATTCCGCGCTCGTTCATATAACGGGCGATTTGCGCGTAATTGTAGCCGCTCGCCAGCATTTCAAACATTTGTCTGACGATGGGCGCGGTTTCCTCGTCTATAACATAATCTTTCTTTTCGTCAATCTTGTAGCCGAGCGGCACTTTGCCGCCGAAAAACTTACATTTCGAGGCAGATATAGCGATGCCGCGCTTTATCTTCTGCGACAGTTCGGCAGAGTAGTATTCTGCCATACTTTCCAAAACGCCCTCGATTAAAATACCGCTCGCGTCGTCCGTGATATTCTCTTTTGCCGAGAGTACGCGAACGCCGTTTTTCTTTAACTTGGCTTTGTACGTTGCGCTGTCGTACCTATTGCGGGCGAAACGGTCTAATTGATAGACAACGACAAACTGAAAGCCTTTGCGCTTGCTGTCCTCAATCATTTGCAAAAATTCGGGGCGTTTGTCCGTCGTTCCCGTCAATGCTCTGTCTATGTACTCGTGAATTATGCGCAAGCCGCTCCGCTCTGCGAAAGCGTAATATTCTTTGAGTTGCCCCTCAATGCTTTGCTCGTTCTGCGCGTGTGAACTGAAACGGCATAGATAACTGCGTTTTTCATTGTGTTTTGCTCCTTTGCGCGGTCTGTATGTGCGGACTGCGGCTTAAAAAATTTTGTGTTCGCTTTGGTGCTTACCGTCTTAACCAGCCAAAAATGCCGTCGCAGACAAATTGTCAAGGGTTTGCGCCGTAGGCGACGACGGTTTTATGCCCTATGGGAAA
>CAJUIR010000005.1 GCA_910586655.1 uncultured Christensenellaceae bacterium | reverse complement strand
CTTCCTTTTCATGAATACAAGAAAACTGCATCCAATGGCTAGCAACGTGTAGAACATTTGTATGCCGCAAAATCCCAAGGCATATTTCGGAATCCAATTTAGTTTTTCGGATAAAGCCCAATTCCAATAAGAAAATTGAAGAATCAGAAACTTTTCTATCGTAAATTCCTCTTTTAGACCAAAAATTTTGATGATGGCTCTATCTACCAATCCTTGCAAAGACGGCGCAACAAAATAATACACGATTCCGATAACCAATGCCGCCCACTGGTTTTTTGTTACGAACAGCAAAAACATAACTGCCATAGCGTAAGTAAAAACAATACTCCCTGTGGTGAATAGGCGGGCATATACAAGCCCGATTGGGAAATCGTCGCCGGCGATATATCCATGTCCGCTGTCATGCAACTTTTCGTAGATCATCTTCGAACCAAACGTAACGCAGCACAGCATAGATAATAGAAGATACAACACCAGATAAACGATTACAAATACAAGCACGCAGATAATTTTAGAAAAAATATAGGCGACTCTGTTCGTAGAAGTATAAATATTTTTGATATAGCCCGAATTAAAATCCATTCCCACCAAAAACACGGTGAACAAAATTACTGCAATAGGCAGCAACATATTTTCATCCTGCTCAAGCAGATAATGATACAAGGATCCGTTCATACCGATATTCATACTTATCGGCCATGCCAAACAAAGAGCAAAGCATACCGCCAAAACGCTCAGCATCACCGGTGAATGAAATATCTTATAGCAATCGAATTTTAACTGTTTTAACATTGTTATTCCTTATTGACTCAAATTTAGAGTACTCTTAATGCAAAAGAAAACGCGCAGCGGCTGTAAAGCATACGATTTCTATATTCGTTCACATTATAACTCAATTTTTTGAAATGTCAATATCTAAGCAAAATGTTTTTTCGGTTTGAGATAAATAAAACCGCCTGCAAAATGCAAGCGGTTTTGTTATTTCAAATTCGGATATGCGTCTGTACCGTAGAGCGCGTTTACATTGTCGGAATATTTTTTCGACTGGTCGTACTGCTTTAAGTCGAACGAAGCGGAATCCTGTAATTTCTTTTTTTGGTCTTTGGTCAGTTTTGTGGGAACTTCCACAAAGATGCGGAGATACAAATTCCCCGTTCCATTGCGTGATTTAATGCCTTTTCCGCGCAGTGTGAACGTCGTGCCGTTCTGCGTTCCCTCGGGGATCGCGTAATCGAACGTATCGTCCAGTCCGGGGACTTTTACCGTACCGCCCAGCGCCGCCGTCTGGAACGGAACGGGCAGATCAATGTATAAGTCCATGTTCTTGCGCTTGAAAATTTTATGCGGTTCGACGCGGAACACGGCGATCAGATCGCCCGAGTCGCCGCCTTCGGTGCTTGCCTGCCCGAACCCGCGTTTGCGGATATAAGAGTTGGTATCGGCGCCTGCGGGAATATTCAGCGTCACTTTGGTATCGCGGCGGATAAAGCCTCTGCCTTTGCAGTCGGTACATTTATCGGTAATGGTCTTGCCTCTGCCGCCGCAATCGGGACAGACGCCCACGCGCACTGTTCTGCCGAACATGGTGTCCTGCGTATAGCGAACCTGACCTTTGCCGCCGCATTTCTGGCAAGTTTTATATGCCGTCCCGTTCTTTGCGCCCGTGCCTTTGCACGAAGAGCAGGGCTCGTTTCTCGAATAAGTAATTTCTTTATTGCAACCCTTCGCCGCGTCCATGAATGAAAGCGGGACCGTCACCTGAATATCTTCGCCCGTGGTGTCGCGTTGCACGGTCGCGTTTCCGCCGAAACCTTGGAAGATGCTGTCGAAGATGTCTCCGAAGCCGCCGAATCCTCCGAAACCGCCTGCGCCGCCCATTCCGCCCATGCCGGGGTGTTCCTGTTCGTAATCGTATGCCGCGCGCTTTTGTTTATCCGAAAGGACTTCGTTCGCCTCATTGATTTCTTTGAATTTTTCCGCCGCAAGTTTATCGCCGGGGTGCAGATCGGGGTGATACTGTTTGACTAATTTTTTATATGCCGCCTTGATCTCCGCATCCGACGCGGTTTTGCTTACGCCGAGAATTTCGTAATAGTTCTTTTTTTCTGACGCCATTTCGCCGTTCTCCGTTTACGCCGAAAAGCCGCGTATGCGGCTTTCGTTTAAATTGCGTTTCATTCTGTAATATTTCACTGATGGAACTCTTCGCCGCCCGCGTCGCCGTCGCCCGCAGCCCCTGCGTTCGGATTGGCTTCGCCGCGCGTCTGTTCGTACATTTTTACGAAGACGGGCTGAACTTTATTTGAAAGTTCTTCCGCCGCCTTGTTGTACTTTTCCTCGTCGTCCGATTCAAGTTCCTTCTTCGCCTCGTCCACTGCCGATTGAAGCGTCGCTTTGTCTTCGTCGGAAAGTTTTTCCGCACCCTCTTTCAGCGTCTGTTCTACCGAGAAAATCAGACCGTCGAGTTTGTTTTTCGCGTCGATTTTCGCCTTGCGTTTTTTGTCTTCTTCCGCATACTGTTCGGCGTCTTTCACTGCTTTGTTGATTTCGTCTTCGGAAAGATTCGTCGAAGAAGTAATGGTAATATCCGTACTCTTACCCGTACCGAGGTCTTTCGCCTCGACGTGTACGATCCCGTTTGCGTCGACGTCAAACGTAACTTCAATCTGCGGGATTCCGCGGGGCGCGGGTGCAATGCCCGTAAGCATGAATCTGCCCATCGTCTTGTTATCGCGGCAGAATTCGCGTTCGCCTTGCAGGATATGGATCTCCACGCTGGTCTGGTTATCGGCAGCCGTAGAAAACACCTGACTCTTTTTTACGGGAATGGTTGTATTTCTGTCAATGAGACGTGTGAACACGCCGCCCAGCGTTTCGATTCCGAGGGACAGAGGCATGACGTCGAGCAAAAGCACGTCTTTCACTTCGCCCGTGAGCACGCCGCCCTGAATTGCCGCGCCGACCGCAACGCATTCGTCGGGATTGATGCCCTTGAACGGTTCTTTGCCCGTAATCTCTTTTACCTTGGCAACGACCGCAGGTACCCGCGTGGAACCGCCGACAAGAATGACTTTATCCAATTCGTTGTAGGAAAGACCCGCGTCTTTCATGGCAAGGCGCATGGGTTCCGCCGTCTTTTCTACGAGATCCTGAATGAGCGCTTCGAATTTTTGACGCGTGATCTCGATTTCAAGGTGTGCGGGGCCTGCGTCCGTCATGGAAATGAAGGGCAGGGAAACAGACGTGGAGTTCATGCCGGAAAGTTCGATCTTGGCTTTTTCCGCCGCCTCTTTCAAACGCTGCATCGCCATTTTATCTTTGGAAAGATCTACGCCGTGGCTCTTCTTGAATTCGGCCACCATGTGGTCCATGATGCGCTTATCGAAGTCGTCGCCGCCCAGCATATTGTTGCCGTTGGTTGCAAGCACTTCGAACACGCCGTCGGAAATTTCAAGCACGGACACGTCAAACGTGCCGCCGCCCAAGTCGTAAATCATGACTTTGCTGTTTTCTTTTTCTTTATCGAGTCCGTACGAAAGCGCCGCCGCCGTCGGCTCGTTGATGATACGCAAAACATTAAGTCCTGCGATCTTGCCCGCGTCTTTGGTCGCCTGACGCTGTGCGTCGGTAAAGTATGCGGGGCAGGTGATGACCGCATCGGTCACCTTTCCGCCGAGGTATGCTTCGGCGTCCGCTTTGAGTTTGCTCAGGATCATTGCGGAAAGTTCCTGGGGAGAATACGACTTATCGTCGATCTTCACCTTATAATCCGAACCCATCTGCCGTTTGATGGAAATGACCGTTTTGTCGGGATTGGCGACCGCCTGACGTTTTGCGACCTGTCCGACGATACGCGAACCGTCTTTCTGAAACGCAACGACGGAAGGAGTGGTACGCGCGCCCTCCGCATTCGCGATCACGACGGGCTCGCCGCCTTCCATGACCGCAACGCACGAATTGGTTGTTCCTAAATCGATACCGATTACCTTAGACATCTCTATATTCTCCTTTTGACTCTTGATATGAATTTATTTTGTAACCGCAACTTGCGCAAAGCGCAAAATTTTGCCTTTTTGTTCGTATCCCTTGCGAAGGACCTGTTTCACGATCCCGCTCTCCTCGCCTTCGGACGGCTCGACCGCAAATACGGCTTCGCTCGTCTGGGCGTTGAACTCTTCGCCGAGGGGATCGATCACCGTGATTTTTTCTTCTTCAAGCAGTTTCTCAAACGTCTTGCAGATCATCTGAATGCCCTGCCGCGTGGTTTCGTCGCCACAACTCTGAACCGCCAGTTCCAACGTATCCGCTATGGGGAACAGTCCTTTCACAACGTCGGCGCGCCCTTCTGCATACGCCTGTGTACGGGTCTGCGCGGTGCGTTTGCGGTAATTCTCATACTCTGCCGTTACAAGATACCACTTCCGCTTATATTCCTCTGCTTCCGCTTTCAGCCGATCGGCTTCTTCCTGATCGCATCCCGTCTGGATTTCTTCCGCCGGCTGCGCAGGCTCATCCTCCGAAATTTCCGTTTCCAGTTCTTCGTTTTGGTTTTCCAATTCCACGATATTACCGCCGTCAGATTTTTTTCACTATAAATATAAAGTAAATTCCCGTTTGTTAAACAGATTTTACGAAAAAAACGGAATTTTTCCAAAAAATTTTTCTTTTCTCTCTTTACAACCGCGATTCGGTATATTACAATAAAAGAAAAAGGCGATCATTATGGAAACAAGAGCGATCCCCCTGCGGGCAAGGCGCAACAGCGCAGTTATCGTACACGCGATCCCGGGGCATTTTGCCACCCAGCACTCGCACGTCACATACTGCATCGATATTACCAAAGTAAAATCCGACCTCAAACTTGCAAAAGCGGCGGCGCGGCTGTTTGCCGAAAAATTCTGCAATACGCCTGTCGATACCATCATCACCTTAGAGCGCATGAAAATGGTAGGCGCGTTTCTTGCGAACGAACTTTCTCATGCCGGCATCAACTTAAACAACGACATGGGGGTGATCTCGCCCGAAGTAACCAACGACAAACTCATCTTGCGCGACAACCTGCTGCCCTACGTCAAAAACAAAAGCGTGCTCGTGCTGTGCGCCACGGCGACGACGGGTCTGACCGCTAAGGGCGCGGTGGACGGGATCCGATATTACGGCGGCGAACCCGTGGGACTTGCAACCGTATTCGGCGGAGATTTCCAACTGGACGGCATTCCCGTCGTACGGCTGATGAGTGCGGAAGATCTGAGCGATTACGCGTCGTTTGCACAGGCGGAGTGTCCGCTGTGTAAGCGCGGAGAAAAAATCGACGCGCTCGTCAACTCCTACGGATACAGTAAGATCGTACGGTAAACGGATGACAAAAGCCCCGCCTTAGCGGGGCTTTATCTTTTTGCCGATATCATTTTATTTCATGCTCAGACGAACACACTTTACCGTATCTTTCGTTACCTTTACGCGGTCGGATATTTCAACGCCGAAAATGGCAAATACTTCGCTGCCCTTGGCAATGAGCGGCAAATTCCAACTGATGCGGGCGGGTATTTTTTTATCGGTCAGATATTCTTTCAACTGTTTTTCTTTGCCCTTGAACGGCGTGAACCTGTCTCCCACGCGGCGCGTTCTTAACACGCAATCTTCGGGGAATGCAGCGATATCGGCATACAGCCCTTCCGTTCCTCCTTCGCGGACGGTAACGGTATATTCCCCGACGGCGAAAATTCCCTCGGAAAACAGGATCTCGTCGGAACACTTGGGTTTGGGGTGATAAAAACTGATATTTTCGCCCTCCCGCACCGCTTCGACGCCGCCGGGCAGACATACCTTTTTCCCGCTTTGCAAACTTTTTAACGTGGCGATTTCTTTCACGTTGGCTTCGGTATAATCCTGCCGGATCCCGAATTCATTCATGGCAAGAATGCACGCGCGCGAAAATACGGGAGGCGGAAGCACTGCGGAAATGCGGATCTCGCCGTCTTCGCGCACGAGCGTATTTTCGGCAAGAAGTTGCAGATATTCGTCGTCTTCCACGGCGCGCTGCGCAAATTCCACCAAGTGTTCTTTGGCGCCGTTGACGATTTTTTCGAGTTCGGGCAATACCGTATTACGGATCGCATTTCTCGAATAAGTTTCGTCGCCGTTGGTTTCGTCGGTCACGAACGGAAGACCGTAACGGTTCGCATACGCTTCAATTTGCGTTTTAGGAACGGAAAGAATGGGACGCGCGATGCCTTCACGCTCCCGAATGGCGGCAAGCCCTTTGAGGGAAGTCCCCCGCGCAAGACGAAACAAAACGGTTTCGGCAACGTCGTCGAGATGGTGCGCCGTCGCTACCACGTCCGCTTCCGTTTGCAAAATCTGGGAAAAACAGCCGTAACGGAAAAGCCGTCCCTCTTCTTCCAACCCGCGCCCGCTGTTCTTCGCCCGTTCGGGAATGTCCGCGGAAAATATGTAGAGCGGAATATCCCAAGCGGCGCAGACTTTGCGCACAAACTGAACGTCATTAAGGGACGCTTCGCCGCGGATCCCGTGTTCGCAGGTCACGGCAGTAAGCGTAATATGGAATTGTTTCGCGCCCTTACGGAACGCGTGCAGAAGACAAACCGAATCTATGCCGCCCGAAACGGCGACGCAAACTCTTTTCCCACGATATTTTTCCAATGAAAACAGCGTCATATTATCTATATTATAGCACACAAGTTCGGGTTTTGCAACCTGCGAAACGAATTGCGGATAAAAAATATTATTTTTACACTGAAAAACAGTTGACAAACGAATCCGCTTCCGTTAAAATGAATAGGCTATTCGTAATACGAATACCCACATCGCGGGGTGGAGCAGCCAGGTAGCTCGTCGGGCTCATAACCCGAAGGTCGCACGTTCGAATCCTGCCCCCGCAACCATATGGCGATGTAGCTTAGTTGGTTAGAGCGATCGGTTCATACCCGATAGGTCAGCGGTTCGACTCCACTCATCGCTACCAAAAAATTCGGCTTATCGCCGTTTCATATAAGGCCCGTTGGTCAAGAGGTTAAGACATCACCCTTTCACGGTGGTATCGTGGGTTCGATTCCCGCACGGGTCACCACCAACTGAAAAAGAGTTGTAATACGAACTGTCAGTGTTCGGATTGCAACTCTTTTTCTATTGATTTTATTTAAAATTCTTGATTTATTCCGCAATTTTGTCGGTTTTAATTAAAAACAGGCTGATTTATTTTGTGGCGGATGATTGAAAGCGCCCTAGTACCATAGTCAATTTTCTTCTTCGTAAATGTGTTTTAATTCTTCTGTATCCGCAATAACTTTATCTATCATTTTTAAATCTATATTTGGTTTATCATTTGACTTTTTCCAAAACTCGCAATGATCGTTTTCACAAACGCCTTGATTGTGTTTTTTACATTCTCCTTGCCTGATAGGGTAAAAATTGAAAAGCCCTTTGCTGTAATAGCAAATATAAAATTTGCATTTACTGCATTGATAATTATTCCTCATTTTTATCTTCTTGTTCCTCTTGTAAAATCTGTCTGATAGCGGAAAGATTTATCAGTATATCTGTCAACGCTCTCCTCGATACTGCTTTTCGCAGACCGTTAAAATGCACATCTTGCCGCCAAAATTCACAACGATCGTGTTTTTCTTTCATTTCATGATGTTTAGCGCAAAAACCATGTTTGGTCTTATCAAAATAACAAAACCCCTTAGTATAGTACGCACCATAATTACCGCAATTCCAACATTTTTTACATTTTTGTTTTTCTTCCATTTTTTGCACCTCAAATAAAAATATGAGTAAATTATATGTGAAGAATCTCGCAATGTCAGGCAATTTTGTGATATTCTTCACATAATAGAGTATATAGAGGTTAAATAATGGAAAAAGAAATAAACTTTGGCGAAAGTCTAAATGATATTTTAAACCATAGAAATATAAATGTGAATGATTTTGCAAAAGCAATCAATATTTCGTGGTCAACAGCGTATTCTTGGTTAAGAAATTCAACCGAGCCGAATTTGTCTGCTTTAATTGCTACGGCAGATTATTTGAAATGCACTATTGAATTTTTAATAGGCAGAAGTACCGATGAAAGCCCTCTTGTAGGTAATAATTATCCGCCGATCGCACAACGAATAAAAGAAGTTATGAAAGAAAGCGGTATATCAAGTTACAGATTAAGAAAAATTTCAAAATATGACGGCTCCTATTTTTATAATTGGGAACACGGCTCCGAACCTTCGCTTTCTACTCTGATAGAACTTTCATATTTATTTCATTGCTCGATTGACCATTTAATAGGTAGAATTTAAATACAACTTATCGGGGTGTTTCGTTTCCCTATAAATTGATCAAAACAAATTTAAAGCACAATAAATAATTGAATACCGAAACGCCCCGCACGGCAAAGCCGTGCGGGGCGCACTTTTTTAATTATTTTTTATGTTTTGTTTTTGCGAGCGCTTCCTTTTTCTGTTCGATTACTATTTTATATTTGCGCTTCATTTCGGCTACCGTTTCGTCCCATGTGATATACAAGTCGCGGAAGGCGCCCTCGCGCACCGACTCGTACAGTTCGCGGTCCGCAAGAACCTGTTCGATCTTTTGCGCGTATGCTTCGGGAGTCGGCTCCGAGATGAACCCGCTGACGTTATCGGTTACGGTTGCGGACGTTGCGGAATCTTTTAAAAATACGGTAGGAAGATGTTGCGTTGCCGCCTCCAACTGCACCAACGAATTGGTGTCGTACATCGACGGGAACAAAAACAACTTCGCCCTTGCGTACATTGCTTTCAGCAATTCCCGATCGGTAATTCTTCCCGCTAAAATTACGTTGTCCGTCAATCCGAACTTCTGTATTTTATTTTTAAGGGCAGACATGTCGTTGCCGTCGCCCACGAAAATCATTTTAAAGTTTTTATCTTTCAGTTTGCTCAGCGCTTCCGTCAAAAAATAAATGTTTTTGAGAGCGTTGATTCTGCCCACAAACAAGAATACCGTTTCGTCGGGCGAGAGCGAAAATGTTTCATTCACGAGGCGTTTTGCTTCCTCCGCGTCTTCGACGGGAGTACAGTCGGAACAGTTGCGCTGAATGAGCGGCATATGTTTACAGCCGTACTCGTAAAAAATTTCGGCGACGCGCGAATTGACGGTATAATATTCGTCGCAGGAATTGAACACTTTCATCACATGATTCAGCATCAACTTTGTGATGAGTTTACTTTTGGTTGCCTGATAGAAGTCCTGTTTGAACTGCGAATGGAGCGTAGCGACTGCGGGGATGCGATGTTTTTTCGCGTAGCGTATTCCCATCTGCGCAACGCCGAACGGGGAATGGATATGAACGAGATCGAGTCGGGCGCCCTTTAACGCCTTTTTAAACTGCCTGTCCAACTTGGGCAGAGGCAAAGAATAATCGAGGAAAAAGAGTTTCACGCTCTTGCATCTTTTGACTTCGTAACTGAATTCATCGCGGTATTTTTTATCGGCGACGGGACAAAATACGACGACTTCAAACTCGCCGTCATTCATACGCTTGGCATAATTATGCACTACGTGGATCACTCCGTCCACCATGGGAAAATAGGTATCGACAAACATTCCTACCCGAATCATAAAAACCTTCCTCTTTCAGTATATGCGCGCGCCCGTTCGTTTATTTTTCAGCCTGTTCTATCTTACTCTAATTTTACCCAAAAGTCAATCGTTCGCGTCAAATAACGAAATGCGAAAAACGCCGCCCGCCCTCTGGTATGTTTTTTCTGCTTGCGCAGACGGGGATTTTATGATATAATTCTGCCCATGAATCGGAAAAACAACATCGACTCCGCAAACAAAGCGGAAAAAACTTTGCAGCCTTCTTCCGAGCATACGCAACCTGCGCAGGAAGAAACTTCCGTTATCGAAACGCAGCAAACGGTCACTTCCCTCGCGGATCCTCCGCAACTGGAAACCCCGCACGAAAAAAAGCAGAACCCGAAATTAAAGCAGTTGATACAGATCCTCGCATTTACGGGATTTTCCATTTCGGCAGGCGTGATACAGATCGTATCGTTCGGCGCGCTGTGCGACTGGACGAAACTGCTGCCGTGGTGGCCGGCGTACCTCATCAGTTTGATTCTGTCCGTGGTATGGAATTTTACGTTCAACCGGAAATTTACTTTCCGCGCGGCAAACAACGTTCCGCTGGCGATGGGACTGGTCGTCGTATACTATTGCATGTTCACGCCCGTTTCCGTTTACGGCGGCGATGCGATCGCGGCGCGGCTGCCCGAAAATCTCGGCATGCTCGTTACCTTTTTAATGATGCTTGTCAATTTCGTGACAGAATTTCTTTGGGACAAATTTTTGGTATTCAACGAAAAAGTTACGGGCAAAATCGAATCTCTGTTCCGCCGCGGGAATCAAAACGTGATCGTCGTGGGGGCGGGCATCAGCGGGCTGACGGCGGCGCGCGTGCTTGCCGAAGCAGGTTACCGCGTGACCGTAGCCGAACAACGCGACACGGTGGGCGGAAACGTTTACGATTATTTCGACGAAAACGGAATTATCATTCAAAAATACGGTCCGCACATCTTCCATACCAACGACAAAACCGTATTCGAGTTTCTTTCGCGGTTTACCGAATGGATCCCCTACGAACACCGAGTACTCGGTTATATCGACGATAAATACGTTCCCGTACCATTTAATCTGACCTCGCTTTTCGCGCTCTATCCCGAACCGGAGGCGGAAGAGATCAAAACCATTCTGACGCAAGAGATCGGGCTCGATACCAAAGTGCCCATCCTGCAACTCAAACAGCACAAAGAGAAAATCATCCGTGACTTTGCAGAATTCGTTTACAAAAACGTGTTCTACACATACACCATGAAGCAGTGGGGATTCCCTCCCGAAGAACTGGGCGAAGCCGTGATGAACCGCGTGCCCGTATATATCTCTTACGAAGACCGATACTTTACGGACAAATACCAGTACCAGCCCAAAGACGGCTACACCAAACTAGCCGAAAATCTGCTGGCGCACAAAAACATTACGCTGATCACGGGCAAAAACGCGCTCGATACGCTGAAAATCGAGGATGGCGCGATGATGCTGGACGGGAAACCGTTTGAAGGCAAAGTGATTTTCACCGGCAGGATCGACGACTTGTTCCTGCGCAAATACGGCGCGCTTGCTTACCGCAGTCTGGATTTCGTATTCGAAACGCACTCCGTTGCATCCTATCAGCCTGCGGCAGTCGTCAACTACACGACGAGCGAAGACTTTACGCGGATTTCCGAATTTACGAAATTCTGCTGCTTCCCCAAGGAAAAGACGGTCATCGTCAAGGAATACAGCAAGGCTTGCGGCGAAAACGACATTCCGTACTATCCCATCCCCAAACAGGAATATCTCGACGAATACGAGAAATACCGCGCGGAAGCAGAAAAAGTAAAAAATCTGTACCTTTTGGGAAGACTTGCCTGCTACCGTTACATGAACATGGACGCGGCGGTAAAAAGCGCAATGGAACTTGCCGAAAAAATCAAAAAATCTTAAACGGAATACAAAATTACGCCCCCGAACGGACCCGTTCGGGGGCGTTTTTAACTTCTCACTTGATCGGCGCTTCCACAAACCAACGCATCTGATCGGGCTCGAAATACAGTTCCCGCTCGCGTCCTTCGACGACGCAGGTATAGCGTACGGGCAATATAGAGCCGACGTGCGAAGGCGCACGTTCCGTAAACTTTACGCGGTTCACTTCAAATTTTCTGCCGTCTTCCCAGATAAGATACAGCGGGCGCATTCCTCCTTTTGACGGAAACAACGCCGCAACTTCTACATGAACTTTTCTGTAATCCATAATTCAAGTATTTGCAAACGGCAGAAAATGTTGTAACAACGCAAAAATAAAAACACGGTAAAAACCGTGTTGATTGGAGGCGCCACCCGGATTTGAACCGGGGAGTCAGGGTTTTGCAGACCCTTGCCTTACCGCTTGGCTATGGCGCCAAAAAAAACAGTGCGGATGTCTGATTGGAGCGGGAAACGAGATTCGAACCCGCGACATTCACCTTGGCAAGGTGACGCTCTACCACTGAGCTATTCCCGCATAATAAACTTTTCCGCACTGTTATGGTGGAAGCTATAGGGATCGAACCTATGACCCTCTGCTTGTAAGGCAGATGCTCTCCCGGCTGAGCTAAACTTCCGACTTGCTTTCATAATATAGCATATTCAAAAAAAGAAAGCAAGCGTTTTTCTTTTATTTCATCAACTTTTTTGCGAAATTTTTTCCTTTCGTTTTATCATATGCACGGGGTAAAAAAAATGACCGCCGCGGTCAATCCGCAGCGGTATCGATTTAATAAACGCTTACTTGTTTCTTATCTCTGCCCTTGCGCTCGAATTTTACAACTCCGTCTTTTAAAGCGAAAAGCGTATCGTCTCCGCCGATTCCTACGTTGTTGCCGGGATAGATTTTCGTGCCTCTCTGGCGCACGATAATGCTCCCTGCGAGCACGGTCTGTCCATCCTGACGTTTGACTCCGAGGCGCTTTGCTTCGCTGTCGCGGCCGTTGTGGGAGGAACCCGTACCCTTTTTATGAGCGAATAAACCGATTAAAATCATATTCATTCTCCTTGAAATTAGTAATTCGGGCTTTTGAAAGCCCCTGCGCTCAGAGGGAAATCTTTTCGATTTTCACCGCGGTGAACGGCTGACGGTGACCTTGTTTCTTGCGCTCGTTTTTCTTGGGTTTGTACTTGAAGACGATGATCTTCTTGAACTTATCCTGCGCCTGAACTTTCGCCGTAACTTTTGCCGATTCAACCTCTTTCCCGACTTTCACGCCCGTATCGTCCGATACCATGACGACGTTAAAGGAAACTTCCGAACCCACTTCCGCAGGGAGTTTTTCCACTTTTACGACGTCGCCTTCGGAAACTTTATACTGCTTTCCGCCGTTTTCGATGATTGCGTACATTCGTTTTTACCTCCTCTTCCCGGTCTCGCAAGTTGCTTAGGCGATTCCCCGATGGGAATACTTGTTTGCCCGTCCTTAGCGGCTCATGGTTTAATCTATCATTTACAAACAAAAAAGTCAAGCGGTTTTTATGTGTTTTTACATATATTTTATCGACTTTCGCATACTGCAAGAAAGGAGATACCGATATGGAACTTAAAAAAAGCGAAGAGATTCTTGCGGAAGTACACCGTAACTGTCAACTTGCCATTCAGTCTATCAGCAATATTCTTCCGGAAGTGGACGATTCCGACGTAAAAGAAGAACTGCTGCGTCAACACGAAGAATACGAAAAAATCTGCGGGAAAGCGTCGATCCTTGCCAAAGATAAAAATATCGAACTGAAAAATCCCAGTCCGATCAAAAAGGCGATGATGTGGAGTTCGATCAAGATGAACACCATCAAAGACAACTCCCGCGCGCACATCGCGGAGATGATGACGCAGGGAACGGTGATGGGGATCACGTCGCTGAAAAGTTCGCTCGGCGACATGAGCAGCGAGGGCGACGACGAAATCGAACAACTCGCGCGCGAACTGCTGCAATCGGAAGAACAGTTTGAAAAAAATTGGAAAGCCATCATTGCGTAAACAAAAACCGCTGCTTGAATGCAGCGGTTTTTTGACTCAGAACCGAGGCAGACACTCGCCGAGCGGTTTGGCATAATCCTCTTTTTCAACGGCGGCAAGATATTCTTCTTCGGAAAGTTCGCCCAGGTATTCGCCGTTTTCATACAGCACCAATATAAGGTATTTCTCTTCGCTGAGATATCTTAACGCGTCTTTGATCGGGCATTCGGACGAAATAACGACGCGCCTTTCTTCCACGCCGCGGCGCAGACTTTTTTCGCGCGAGAACGCCATTCTTCCGTACCTGCCCCCGCCGAACGTGCCGAATACGAGCATCAGCGCAAATGCAAGCGCCGTAAACGCGGGCGCAGAAAAGCAGGTGTAGACAAAATACCCCAGAACGCACGCCGCGATCAAAAAGGTGACGATGCGGCAGATCAGACGCGCTTTGATCTCTCCAAGCGGCGCAAGCAGCAAACGCAGAATCCTGCCGCCGTCAAGCGGATAAGCGGGCAGCAAATTCACCGCAAAGAGCGAAAGTGAAATCCATGCCGCGAAATCGGTGTAGGCGTACGTTTCGGGGAACAGCCACCAGAGCGCGATAAAGAATACCGCGCAAAGTCCGTTGGCAAGAGGTCCTGCCAACAGAACGGCAAGTTCCTGTTTTTTTCCGATTCCCGAAATATCCCCCGAGACCACCGCCCCGTATGGCATGAGGACGACGGTATCGAGGGAATAGCCGTATCTGCGTGCGGCGAACGCGTGCGCGCATTCGTGCATGACCGCGGCGATCGTTGCCATCAGAAAGAGAAGAAGTTGCCCGAACAGCGCCGAGAGAACTCCCGTCAGAAGAAAGAGCGGGTGGATCCGAAACCGAAACCGTTTCAGTTCCAAGCAATCTCGCCTTCGTTTACGGAATAGCAATTCAAAAGCGTATCGCCCGAATAGAACATGACGTGCACGGAGCCTTCGCCGTTGGAATGCGCAATGGGGATATTGTGTTTCACTTTATCGCCTTCCGCACAGAACACCGAACTGATACCGCTGATAATGGAAGTAAACGAATCGGAATGTTTTAAAGAAATGGTATAACCTGTCGTTTCGTTGCCGTTGACCGCAGTCACCGTCGCGTCGCAGGGAGGATACACCGAGCACTTTGCCGTGAAGGACATGACGCCGGTATTGGACACGGTGATTTCCGCGTCGGTATAATCGTTCACGACGGGATTGAGCGTGAAGTCGGAATAAGTACGCGCGTCGGCAGTGGATGCGTTGCCGTTGAACAGTCCGCGCACGAACGTGTTGATCGCGCTGTTCGACATAAAGATATTGGTCAAAAAGATGGTTGCGCACAGAGCGCACACTGCAACGAACTCGCCGATGAGCAGTTTTCTGATCAAGCCCTTTTTATTTTTTACAGGGGTTTCTTCCCGCTCGATGGGCTTACTCTCTGCATAGGCAGGATCGTTTTCTTCTTCGCTTACGCGATCGTTGACCTGCTCGACAAGTTGTTCGCGGAGCGTTTCGTCTGCTTCCGCTTCTTTGGGATGCTTTCTTTCTTTGCGGTTTACAGTCACCGTTTCTACGGGGATTTCCAGCATCTCGGCATAATTGAGTTCTTCGTTCATAACAACACCTCTTGAATCAGTCTTTTTTGCCGTCTTTTGCGGCGGTTCACTGTAATGTATGCCGAAATTTTCCGGTTTAGAAGAAAATTTCAGTGTCGAAGAAAGGCGAAGCATGAAAAAATTCGTATAACGCTGTCTGTAATAAAAAAGCCCTTCCGCAAAGGAAGGGTTTATACTTCAATAAAGAGGAATGGGTTACGAAGATTTTTGCGATAAAACAGGAATTACGCTCCGTAGGCTGCAACGGTATTTCCGATCCAACGCTCTCCCGAAGGTTCCGGTATTTATCAAGTTCTGCGACGTGTTACATTGCTCGTTCGATTATCTTGCCGCATACACAGGCGAAAATCGTTATTAAATTTTTTCGACGCATTCGATCACTGTTTTTACGGCAAAGCGCACTTCTTCTTCGGTCGTCTGTTTGCCGAAAGAGAAACGCACGCCGCTTTTTGCTTCCGCCTCGGAACGCCCCATGGCGAGCATGACGTGCGACGGAAGCGCGCTGTGCGCCGAGCAAGCCGCGCCGCCCGAACAGGCGATGCCGTGCAAATCGAGCAAGTTCAAGAATGCGCTCCCGCCCCTTTCGAACGTGATGTGAGAAACGTTGGGCGCGCGCCTCTCGCCGTCTACCACGATACCGTGTCCGAGCGCGCCTTTCAGTTCGCCCTCGAATAATTCGCGCAAAGCGTTCGTCTTTTCGCAAAACGCAGCCCGTTCACGCTGTACCTTTTCAAGCGCATACGAAAAGCCCACCGCGCCCGCTACGTTGAGCGTGCCGCCGCGAAGCCCCCGTTCCTGTTCTCCCCCTGCAATGAGCGCGGAAAGTTTGACGCCCTTTTTTACGACAAGCACACCCGTGCCTTTGGGCCCGTAAATTTTATGTCCCGAAAGAGAGATTGCATCCGTAAAAGAGCAAATCCGTTTTAAATCCTGCGAAACCGCCGCCTGCACGCAATCGGAAAACAGCAAAATTCCGCGCCGTTTGCACAGCGAAGAAATCTGTTCCACGGGTTGGATACATCCCGTTTCGTTGTTGACCGCCATCACCGCAACCAACCCCGTGTCTTTATTCAGCGTACGTTCGATACTTTCTACGGTGACGGTTCCGCTACGATTTGCCTTTGCGTATACGGTGCCGCGGCGCATCGATGCCGCGGACAGAACGGCGCTGTGTTCAATCTCGGAAACGCATGCGCCCCCCTCGCCCATCATCCGCACCGCCCAGTTATCCGCCTCCGTTCCGCCCGATGTAAAATAAACTTCCGAAGGTTTGACCCCCAGCGTCTGTGCGATTCTGTCGCGTGCTTCTCCGACGGCATAAGCCGCGCTTCTTCCGTATGCGTGAAGGGAATCGGGATTGCCGAATTCGCCCGTCAGATACGGCAGCATTTTTTCAAAGACTTCCGGATCGAGCGGCGTGGTCGCCGCGTTGTCGAGATACACGTTCATGCGTCTATTATAACGGCAAAACAATAAAATGTCAAAATAAAAACGGGCAACCGCCCGTTTCCATTCGTTTCGTAATAATTATTGCCAATCGCAGACATTGACCCATTTGTTGAGGAATTCCTGTTCTTCGGGTTTCTTTTTTACCGATTGCGACGCCGCAACGATAGGAAGAATTTTTTGCACGTACTGAATTGCGGTATCCGTCTTCTTACAGAACAAGGACAGATATTTTTCGGCATACTCGTCTCTCCCGCTCAACTTAAACAACAGATACGTGCGCGCCGCGTCCGCCGATCCGTTGCCCTGCGTTGCGTGCGCCCAGTCGATAATATACGGCGTGCCGTCTTTGGTGATGATCACGTTGCTGGGCTGATAATCGCCGTGGCAAAGTTTCATATGGCGGGGAAGCCCGTCGAGCCGCACGTGCAAATCGTAACGGACGGTCGCGGGATACGCGCTCGCCGAAATCTTCGCGTGCATTTTATCGCGCAGATGTCCGAGCAAAGGCGACTTTTCCTTACTCATCTGAATTTGCAGATCGACAAAGAATTCGAGGTACTGTTCCGTCTTATCGGGATGTTTGGCAAGCAGCGCTTCCAACGTTTCGCCCTCGATGTAATCGTACACAAGCGCCCACTTTCCTTCTACGTTCGAAACGCCCTGAATTTTTGGAACGTTCAGATTGGTCTCTTCTACGCGCGCCTGATTGAGCGCTTCGTTGAGAACGCCCGCTTTGGAATAAGTTTCACCGAAGACTTTGATAAATTTGTCTCCGTCGCGGTAAAACTCTTTCTCCGTACTTTTGTAAATAAGTTGCATAATGATTTTCCTCCTGATCCGCGGAGAATTATTCCGCAATGATTTTCCGTGCTTATTATACCGCAAACAAACTGATAAGTAAATACCTTTTTTGAAAATTTTTTACATCATTTTTGGTGTACATACTCGACAAAAAAAGACGGCGCATTTTGCCGTCTTTTGTATTTGATGATTATTCGCCCAAAACCAAGTTCAGACATTCCAACCGTCCGTTCAGATATTCCAGCCGCGCGCCTTCTTCGGTGGAAGAAAGCGTGTCGTTTTGTACGCACAGCCTGCGTGCCTCGAACAGTTTCCGCAAAAACGCGATGGTCAGTCCCAAACAGACGAGCGCCGCCGCGCCGAAGCCGATCGCGATCCAGACGGGCAACATCCCCTCCGTGGAATAGATCATGCTTGCGCTGATCACTGCTCCGACGATACACAGAACAAACGCGAACAGACAGATGCGGAACCGCAATAAATAATATGCCTTGTTGGCAAGAAAGGGTCCGCGCCGCGCCGCGATTGCCGATTCGACTTCCTCCTTCAAAGGCGTTGCTTCCGCTTCGTATTCCACGCGCTCGGTTTGCAGCCGCTCCTTCATCCGATCGAGCACGCAACCGCGCACGTCTTCGGGAAGCAATGCAAATTCTTCTGCGTTCGTTTTTTCGTAAAAAGATTCCGTCTCCGAAAAGTCATGCGTCCGCGCGCGCCAAAGACGTTCGGACGCCTGCGCGTTTTCGCCGTAGACGAGCGCTTGCGCAAAGAAAATCTCCGCGTCCGCATAAGCCTTTTCTTGCAATTTTTCTTCGCCTTCCGCCATCAGTTTCGTCTGCGCGTCCAAGGCTTCCCGCTTGGCTCTTTCGCGGCGGGCAAGTTCTTCTTTGAGTTGCGCGGGAGTGAGTCCCACTAAATCCTCGTCGTATTCGCCGTCGGGGAATTCCAGCACGACTTCCTCTTCTTCGTCCTGCACTTCCGTGTCTTCGGCAAGCGCGTCCTGCGCGTCGATCACGCCGCGTTTCCGCTTGATCTTGATTTCCCGTTCGTTGTCGATGATCCTCTCTTCCATAGTTACTCCTCGCCTTCTATCGAATAAATATTTTTTAATACACGGTTCTGCGCAGGGTCGATGCTCCGCACCACATACGCGCGGCATTTTCCCCGATACCTGCTGCGCGCCCATTCGCAGAGTTCGCGCGTCGGAAACAGCGCATAGCACGCGCTGCCCGATCCCGACATGCCCGCCCCCAAGGGGGAGAAATGCCTGAGCGCAAGCAATGCTTCCGATACGGCGGGATTTAGAGAAACCGCCGCCTCGTACAAATCGTTCCCGAACTGCATCGCCGCCCACTCGGGATTGCCGCCGAGCAGATCTTTGAGAACGCGTTCGCTTCGGGGAAAACAACTGATCCCCAATTCGTCGTAAGCCGAATAACATTGCGACGTAGACACCCCTTCCTGCGGACACAGCACCAAAAACCAAAGTTCGGGAAACAGGGGAAATTTAACGACCTGCTCGCCCCTGCCCGTCATCCGTGCAAAGCCGCCCGACAAGAGGTACCCCGTGTCGCTGCCCAAGCCGTCGGCAAGTTCTTTCAGCGCCGCACTGTCGGTAACGCCGTACAGCGCAGCCATGGCGTTGACGACACCCGCCGCGTCCGCCGAGGAACCGCCCATGCCCGCACCCACGGGAATGTTTTTGAATATTTTTATGTTGGCGCCCGACGTGCCGAATTTTTTTACGAATGCTTCGCCCGCTCTGAGCGCGTTGTTTTCTTCGGGCGGAATGGACTCGCTCTTCATTCCGTGCATGGAAACCGACACCAAACCGTCTTTCCGTTTTTTAGCGACGATGCGGTCGGACAAATCGACCGTAATCACCAGAGAATCGATTTGATGATACCCTTCCGCAGCGCCGACGATATCTAACGTGAGATTGAGTTTTGCATAGGCGTTCACTCTTGCCGTATTCATCTTGTTTATTGTAACACAGTCCCGAAAAATTTGCAAGATATCCGATAAAAAACCGCCGCAAAAATGCGGCGGTTTTTATGTCGTTATTTGTTTGATTTGAACTGTTACGCGTTCAGTGTTTTCCTGCGGAACACGATCACACGCTGTCCCTCGCGAACGGGAAATTCGATATCGGGATTGCTTGCCGAAACTTCTTCGGGCGATTTATTGAGGCTTTTGGCAAGTTCCCAAAGTCCGTCGCCTGCGCGCGGAATATACACGCTGACCGCGCAATCGTTGACGGGCAATTCCGCGCCTTCCTCAACGTTGGATACGAATTTACAAGACAGCATGCGCTTTTCGCACAGCGTGATTTTCAGAGTTGCCTCCGCATCGATTTCCCCTTCCTGACGCTGACGCGCTGACATGCCGCACACCAAAACGTTGACCGAGCAGTTCTCCGCCTGAACGGGAACGGAAAAAGGCAGGCTCATTTCGATGCCGCGGTGCGTGCCGTCGGTCCCGAGGACGAGAAGCGTCGCCATGGCAACGCCTTCGACGTGCGCGCCGTCTTCCGACTTGACGAGATTGGCCTCCGCGCGTTGCAGCGTGACCGCTTGGAACACGTCGGAAAAATCAACGGGAGAAGAAAGAGCGCATCTGCCCGAGATCCGTTCCGTGACGCGCGACATTTCTCCGATGCCGCCGCACTCCGTCTGCGTATAAGCGAGCGTGACCTGATTGGTCTGCGAGAAAGCGTCCGATACGGTATCGACCGCAATCTCCTCGTAAACGCACGCTTCGGCTTGAAGCGTGAATTCCGCATGAACTTTGCATTTGCCGCGCTCCTCGTCCGCGTCGGCGTGAATGGATACGTTCAGTATGGAAACGCGCGCCTCTGCGCTGCAACCGTACTGCGCTTCATCGCAGGGAATTTCGATCCGGAACGGAACAAGACGTTCAAACGATGCAAGCGCATCGGAACCTTTGAGTGCAAGCACTCCGAGATTGATTTCTCCTTCTACCGTCAGCGTTCCGGTACTGACGGTCGTATCGGTGATATTGACCGTTTCGGCATGTTGCAGAATGTCGCCGATGAACTCCGTTTCAAATTCGTCTTCCGCTTCCGCCGCGCCGCCGCAGAGATGCGCCGAAAGAACGTTGGAAGGCTCGCGCTTTAACACGAGGTCGCCTCCGGCAAGATAATCGAACGTCTGCTCCCCGTAAAGCGAAATGTCCGCGCCGAGCAGCGCAGTGAGATACACGCTTGCCCCTTCGCGGCGGACGGATACGTTTTCCACCGTAAGTTTTGCGCGCGCCGTAAACGCGGGACAGCAAATTTCGTCTTTGGCGACGGCAGTGAATTCCACTCCTTTTTCCGCGCGGCAGACGTGCTTTTCCGCATCTTCATAGACGAGCGAGAAATGTGCTTTTCCGAAATAACGGATTTCGCCGTTTCCCGATTCCGCGCCCGTGAGGACGGCGTCCGCATGGACGGAAAGCACCGTGCCCACTTCCTGTCCGAACCGGCATTCCACCGCCGTCTGTGCATTGACCGTTCCGCGTTTTCCGTATCCGCGGAACGTTTCCGTTTGCGTATTGATTGCCATAATTTTACCTCTCCCCGATTTTGGTTTCCCTTCATTGTATGCGAACAAATCCCGCGTTATGAAAAATTTATTATGTCGAAAAGAGGTATCTTTTTCGGAAATTTAGTCAATCATTGAAGTATGATCAAGTCAATCGGAAATATTACAGAAGTAAAGCGTACGATTTCGGAATACTTTCAGCGGCAAGTAGACGTCACGGTCAATTTAGGACGCAATAAAATTTTACGTTACTGCGGCGAACTTTCGGGCGTATATCCCGCTCTCTTTACCGTTCGTCCCAACGACAAGAATTTTTTGGGGAAAACGTCCTATTCCTATGCCGAAGTGCTGTGCGGCAGCGTATCGGTAAAGCCTGTCAAAAAAGCGGAATGATTTGACGGCGACACGTCAAAAAGATCGCGCCCGATTTTCAATCGGGCGCGATCTTTTTTTCGTTATTTTAACGCAATACGACGATCAACACGGCGATCACGATCGCAACCGCGATCCCGACGGGATAAGTAATCCTGCGTATTTTTTTCCGTTTGGCTTCATCCATCGGGCTGTAACCGCTCGGACGGAGCGCGCCGCCGCAATGCGGACATTCCGTCATGTGATCGAGCGTCTGTTCACCGCAATGCGGACAGATCACGACGTGTTTTTGCAGCCGCTCCTCTTGCTTCCGCTTGCGCGCGTCTTCCTTCTGCCGTTTTTGTTCTTCCGTCTTTTTCATAATTCCATTTTAACAGAACGCCGTAAAAAATGCAAGCGTTACATACTTTCGTGGATCGTACGCGAAATGACATCGTCCTGCTGTTCTTTGGTCAGTTTGATAAAGTTCACGGCATAACCGCTTACGCGAACCGTAAGTTGCGGATATTTTTCGGGATGCGCCTGCGCGTCCAACAATGTGTCGCGATTGAACACGTTGACGTTCAAATGATACCCGCCGTTGCCGACGTAAGCGTCGAGCATATTCACCAGATTTTCCGTTTGTTGTTTAGACATGATCCATTCCTCCTTAATATCATGATCTGCGCGATACCTCGCGCAATTTTATTCGTCTTTGCCGAGCGATTGAGGGGTGATGCTGAATGTGTTGGAAATGCCGTCGCGGGCAAATTCATAGGGAAGTTTCGCAACCGATTCGAGAGAGGCGAGCGCACCGTGCTTATCTCTGCCGTGCATGGGGTTCGCCCCGGGCGCAAGCGGCTGACCCGCCCTTCTGCCGTCGGGCGTGTTGCCCGTTTTCTTTCCGTACACAACGTTTGAAGTGATGGTCAGAATCGACATGGTAGGCACCGATTCGCGGTACGTCGTATGGCTTTTGATCTTATTCATAAACGTTTTCACGATCCAAACCGCAAGTTCGTCTACGCGGTCGTCGTTATTGCCGTATTGCGGATAGTCGCCTTCGATCCGGTAATCGACGACAATTCCGTGTTCGTCGCGCACAGGGTAGACCTTTGCGTATTTGATTGCCGAAAGACTGTCCGCCGCGCAGGAAAGTCCCGCCACGCCGGTCGCAAAAAATCTGCGCACTTCGGTATCGTGAAGCGCCATTTCCAACGCCTCGTAACAATATTTATCGTGCATGTAATGAATGACGTTCAACGTGTTGACGTATAGTCCCGCCAGCCAACTCATCATGTTGTCGTACTTTTTGATCACCTCTTGAAAGTCGAGCGGACCGTCGCCGAGCACGGGCGCAAATTCGGGCGAGACCTGCAAAGGCAAGCCCGTCTTTTTGTCTTTCGTCAACTCGTCTTTCCCGCCGTTGATCGCGTAGAGCAGACATTTTGCAAGATTGGCGCGTGCGCCGAAAAACTGCATGTCTTTCCCGACGCGCATACTCGAAACGCAGCAGGCGATACAGTAATCATCTCCCATTTCGGTACGCATCAGATCGTCGCTTTCATACTGGATTGCCGACGTCTGAATGGACGTTTCGGCACAGAAACGTTTAAAGTTTTCGGGCAGATGCCTGGACCATAATACCGTAAGGTTCGGCTCGGGTGCGGGTCCCAGATTGACGAGCGTATGCAGAATACGGAAACTTGTTCTGGTCACGAGCGGTCTGCCGTCGATGCCCATGCCGCCGATGGACTCGGTGACCCACGTAGGATCGCCGCTGAACAGTTCGTTGTATTCGCGGATGCGCATAAACTTCACGACGCGCAGTTTCATGACGAAATGATCGACGAGTTCCTGCGCCTCCGATTCGGTGAGCGCGCCCTCATCCAGATCGCGTTGAATATAGATATCGAGGAAAGTCGTATTTCTGCCGATGCTCATCGCCGCACCGTTCTGATCTTTCACCGCGGCAAGATAGCCGAAATACAGCCACTGGATGGCTTCTCGGGCGTTAACGGCAGGCGCGGAAAGATCGAACCCGTATTCCGCCGCCATTTCCTTTAAGGCTTTTAACGCTTTGACCTGTTCGGACAGTTCCTCTCTGTCTCTGATTTTTTCGGGCGTCATGCTCCCGTCTTTCAAAAGTTTATCTTTCTCTTTCTGGGCAATCAAAAAGTCGACGCCGTAAAGCGCGACGCGGCGGTAATCGCCGATGATCCTGCCTCTGCCGTACGTGTCGGGAAGACCCGTCAAAATATGCGCCGTACGCGCGCGCCGCATTTCGGGCGTGTATGCGTCGTAAACGCCGTCGTTGTGCGTCTTACGGTAATGCGTAAAAATATCCTTAACGCGCGGACTGACCTCATAGCCGTACATATTGAGAGATTCTTCCGCCATGCGGATTCCGCCGAACGGCTGCAACGCGCGCTTGAAAGGAGCGTCCGTCTGAATCCCCACGATTTTTTCAAGTTCTTTGTTGAAATATCCCGCTTTATGGCTGTTCACGCGCGACACGGTATCCGTGTCCGCGTCGTAAACGCCGCCGCGCGCTCTCTCCTCTTTGGAAAGTTGCAGCACCTGCTCCCAAAGCGTTTTGGTCGCTTCCGTCGCAGGAGCGAGGAACGAGCCGTCTCCTTCGTAAGGGGTATAGTTGCGCTGAATAAAATCGCGCACGTCAATTTCGTCGCACCATTTTCCGCGTTCAAATCCGCGCCATGCCTCTTTCATAACTCTCTCCTCTCTGTATGTAAAATTTTTCTTGCGTTTTCGATCCGTTCTTTCTCGGGCGGCTGTACCCCTTCCAGCGGATACGGAATCCCAAGCGTTTGATATTTGATTTTTCCCATCGTGTGGTAAGGCAATACTTCCGTCTTTTCCACATTGCCGAGTTGATCGAGAAATTCTTTCAGTTTGATCAATTGTCCGTCTTCATCGGTAATTCCCGGAACGAGCACGTGCCTGATCCAGACGGGTTTATTGAGGCGGTTCAGATACCGAGCAAACGCAAGAGGAGCGCGATTGGACTGCCCCGTGAGCCGCCGGTGCGCCTCGTCCTCGATATGCTTGATGTCGAGCAAGACCAAATCTGTTACCGCAAGGAGGTCGTCATACCGAGGATCGTCTTCCCGAAAACAAATCCCCGAAGTATCGACGCAGGTGTGGACGTTTTTGTCTTTCAGAATGCGAAACAATTCGGTCAGTTCGGTCAGTTGCAACAGCGGCTCGCCGCCCGAAACGGTAACGCCGCCTTGTTCCCCGAAGTAACGTTTGTATTTCAACGCTTCCTCCGCGATTTGTTCGGCAGACATTTCGATTCCTCCGTTCGGATCCCACGTGTCGGGATTGTGGCAATATCGACACCTCATGGGACAGCCCTGCGCAAATACTACGAACCGAATCCCCGGACCGTCTACCGTGCCGAACGACTCCAAAGAATGAATCCGCATTGCCCCTCCTATTATGCCCGTTTTCGGAATAAGAAAACAAAAGAGCAGATTTCTACCGAAAAAATCTGCCCAGACGAAACGGCTCAACCCCGTTACGGTTCCACGCGGTGCTCCGCTGCTCGTCAGTTGCCGTAAAGGTTTTCAAATGTAATGTTATGATACCATGCCCATCGTCGTTTGTCAAGAGAAAATCTCAATAATTTTTGGAATTATAACACTAAATATGGTATTGTTAAAAAAATTAGGTACTAAATATTGGAAAGTTAGGTCTTTTATGACAATTTCATTTCTTTCCCCGAAATCGATTGACAAGATTTTCCTTTCCGCTTATAATAAAGAAAAGGCAATAAAGCGGAACAGACGCGCATCCATCTTCCGAAAAAAGAGAGAAACTCCTCAGGCTGAAAGGGTTTTTTCGGATTCTGCGCGGTATTCCCCCGCCAGCCGCCCGCCGAACGGAACTTTAAGCGGAGCCGTAAATCTCGCGTTAAGAGAAGAAGAGGCGCACACGATGCGCGAAATTAGGTGGTACCGCGAAACTTTCGCCCTATGTGATCATAGGGCTTTTTTTATTTTATCGGGAGGAAACTCAGAATGGAAGAAAACGAAACTTTGCTCAGCGAAGCAAAAAAAGACGCCGACGCGGCGGAAACCAGCCGCGCGCTCTATGAAGTCAAAATGACATACCTCGGCAGAACGGGCAAAATTTCCGCGCTGCTCCAAAAAATGAAAGACGCGGCGAAGGAAGACCGCCCTGCATTGGGAAAGAAGATCAACGATCTGCGCATGAAACTCGAAGCGCATTTCGAAGCGTTGGAAGAAAAAATCAAACAGCGCGAACTCGAATATAAACTGAAACACGAGCGCATTGACGTAACCATGCCCGGAAAACGCAAGCGCGAAGGCGTTTTGCATCCCGTCACGCGCGTAAAAAACGAACTCATCGACGTCTTTGCGGGAATGGGGTTCGAGATCTACGAGGGACCGGAAATCGAAAACGAATACTACAACTTTACCGCGCTCAACACGCCTGCCGACCACCCTGCGCGCGACATGCAGGATACCTTTTACGTGACCGACGAGTTTCTGTTACGCACGCAGACGAGCGCGGCTCAGATCCGCGTGATGGAAAAGAAGAAGCCGCCCATTAAAATTCTTTCCCCCGGGCGCGTATTCCGTTCGGACGACGACGCGACGCACTCCCCCATGTTCCACCAAATGGAAGGGCTTGTGGTCGATAAAGGAATCACCCTGTGCGACTTGCAGGGCATGCTCGATGAATTCGCGCGCAGCGTATTTTCCGATTCAAGTAAAACAAGGCTTCGCCCTTCCTACTTCCCCTTTACCGAACCTTCGGTCGAAGTGGACGTTTCCTGCGCGTCCTGCGGCGGAAAAGGCTGTTCTCTCTGCAAAGGCACGGGTTGGATTGAAGTGCTCGGCGCGGGCATGGTGAACAGACGCGTGCTTGAAAACTGCGGCGTGGATCCGGACGTATACACGGGATTTGCATTCGGAATGGGCATCGAACGGATCGCGATGCTGAAATACGGAATCAACAACATTAAACTGCTGACCGAAAACGACGTGCGCTTTTTAGAGCAGTTCAAAGATTAAATCCGCGCGCTTTATATTTATTCCAAAAAAACGTACGCGGATAGACCGCTTGCTGAAACACTGAAAGAATCGGAGGATTAAAAAATATGTTAGCACCGCTTAGTTGGCTGAAAGATTACGTTGAAATCGATATTCCCGCCGAAGAGTTACAGGAAAAACTGTTTTCCTGCGGATTCGAAGTAGAAGAACTGACCTATCTCGGCAAAGACGTTACAAACGTCGTCGTCGGGAAAATAACCAAATGCGAAAAACATCCCGACGCGGACAGACTGACCGTTTGCACGGTGGACTGCGGCGCACACGGCGTTAAGCAGATCTGCACGGCGGCGACCAACGTGTTCGAAGGCGCGCTCGTACCCTGCGCGTTGGACGGTGCGACCGTGCTGCACGAAGGCGGGATCCAAAAAATCAAAACAGGAAAACTGCGCGGAGTACTGTCCGAGGGAATGTTCTGCTCGGGCGAAGAACTCGGCATCAACAACGATTTCTACGACGGCGCGGAAGTGTACGGCATTCTGATCCTCGGAGACGAAGCGACCGTGGGCGAAGACGTCCGCAAACTCGTGGGGATCGACGATTACCTCTTCGATATTGCCGTCACCGCCAACCGCCCCGACTGCCAGAGCATCTTAGGACTGGCGCGTGAAATTGCCGCTGCGTTGAACCGACCGCTGAAAATGCCCGCGCTCGGCTATCGCCGCACAGACACGGACGTAAAAATCAAAGTCACCGTAAAAGAACCCGCGCTTTGCCCGCGGTATATCGGGCACTATGTGAAAGACGTAAAAATCGGCGTGTCTCCGCAATGGATGCGCCGCAGACTCGCGCTGTGCGGTCTGCGCTCCGTATCCGACGTCGTGGACATTACCAACTTCGTTCTGCTCGAAACGGGACAACCCATGCACGCGTTCGACCGTAACTTCCTGCGCGGCGACGAAGTGATCGTACGACGCGCGAACGAGGGAGAAAAAATCGTCACGCTCGATAAAAAAGAATTCACGCTCAACCCTTCCAATCTGTTGATCTGCGATCAAAAAGGCGGCGTCGCGCTTGCAGGAATTATGGGCGGACTGAACAGCGAAATCAAACCGGAAACAAGCGAAGTCTTTTTCGAAGCAGCGAAATTTGCCCGCGACAGCGTGAGAAAAACGTCGCGCGCGCTGGGGCAGCGCAGCGATTCGTCGGCGCGTTTTGAAAAAGGCGTAGACGCATACAGCGCGGAACTTGCCATGGATCGCGCTCTGCATCTCGTTGAAGAACTGGGCTGCGGAGTCCCGACCTCCTATCGCATTGATGTAAACGCCGCGGACATGACCCCAAAAAAAATCGAAACTTCCTATGAAAAAATCAACGCGCTGCTCGGAATCGAAGTCCCGCGCGATCAGACCAACGCAATTTTGGAACGGCTGGGATTCGGCGTTGCGCAATCGGGCGATCGTCTGGCCGTGACCGTTCCGCTCTGGCGGGAAGACGTGGACGGTTACCCCGACATTGCCGAAGAAGTCATCCGCTCTTACGGTTACGAACATATCGTTCCCACCTTTTTATCGGCGGCGACCGTCACGCACGGCGGCTTGACGCACGCACAGAAGACCGAACTGAAATTCAAGAATACGCTGAAAGCGGAAGGATTTTTGGAAGCCTGCAATTACTCGTTCGGCTCGCCCAAAGATTTCGATCTTTTGCGCCTGCCGCAAAACGCCCCCGAACGAAACGCGGTGGCGATCCGCAATCCCATCGGAGAAGATCTGTCCGTAATGCGCACCACGCTCTGTGCGACGATGTTGCAAAATATCGTGCGCAACGTGCGCCGCGGCAACGACACGGGCAGACTTTTCGAACTTGCAAACGTCTATCTTGCGGACATGCTCCCCTTACAAACGCTGCCGCTTGAACGCAAGACTTGCGTGATGGGGCTTTGGGGCGAAGGTGATTTCTTTGATATGAAGGGCGCCGTGGAAGCGATCGGCGAAGCCTTCGATCTGAATCTGAGTTTTGAACGCGCAGAAAAATCGTTCCTGCATTCCGGCAAAACCGCCGCAGTGAAACTGGGCGAAAAAACCGTCGGCTATCTCGGCGAACTGCACCCCGCGATCGCAAACGAACTTGCCCTTGAAAAACCGGCGTACCTGTGCGAACTCGACTACGCGGCGCTTTCCAAAAAGTTCTCCAAAGATATTTCCTATCGCAATCTGCCCAAGTTCCCGAGCATAAGGCGCGATCTTGCCGTGGTGGTAAACGAATCGGTCACTTGCGCAGACGCGACGGCGTGCATCCTCCGCGCATGCAAGGCGGTCAAAAAAGCGGAACTGTTTGACGTTTACCGCAGCGATGCGCTCGGCTCGGACAAAAAAAGCATGGCGTTCCGCCTGACATTCATGCCGGAAGAAACTGCGGAAAAGCCTCTTTCGCCCGAAGCGGTAGACGGATTCTTCCATAAAATCCTCGGCAATTTAAGCAACAATCTCGGTGCGGAACTGAGATAAAAAATTTTGCACAAAACAGAACCCCGTTCCGGAACAGGAACGGGGCTTTCTTTATCGAGCGGAACAAGCGGTTAAACACAATGGTTTGACTAATAGTGTATCAGACTGCCGTGTAACACAGATCAACAATTTGGCAGAATATTTTTTTGTATTTGCGCCTCCCCGCTTTTCCGCTTCGAATCAAGAAACGATAAAATACAGACTTTTATAAAACACAATTTACGCCGAGTGAAAATATCCTAATACGACAAAACGTTTTAAATTTTGTCAGTTTTTTTGTCTTGTTTGATATTATTATAGGTTAGCATTGCTAACTTGTCAAGCATTATGTTAGCACTTCTAACATAATATTTTTATGGAAAACAAGAATTTAGACGAAAAAATATCGCAAAATTTAAGATACGAAATCAGAAATTGCGGAAAAACCGTAAAGCAAATATCCGGAGAAATGGGCGTGACGCATTCTACGATTTCGCAATATTGTTCCGGAAAATCCCAACCGACTCTTGCAAATCTTGCGCGCCTGTGCAATATTATCGGCGCATCGGCGGACGATATTCTGGAAATAAAAAAAGACTGAGTTTCTTTAAGCACTCAGTAACCAAATTTAATAACGAAAAAAGGCGCTTGATTTCAAGCGCCTTTCCGATACCGATCGATTCAGTTCATTTGGATCCGTTGCAACAGCGACACGTTTCCGACCGCTCTGCCGCCGCCCAGAATGACCGCCATCTGCGGATTCTCGGGCAGATGGGTTTCCATTTGCAATTTTTCCGCAATATAATCTTCAAATCCCGCAAGCAGACAGATCCCGCCCGAAAGATAGACGCCGTTTTTGCACATCGCGGCAGAAACTTCTGCAGGAAGTTTCTGCAATACCAGTTCCGCATACTCAATGATTTTATCGACGTAAATGCGGATCGGGAATAAAATATCCTCCGACGATACGGAAACCGAACGCGGTTTTCCGCTTTCGATATCCCGTCCGTTTACGATCATGCTCTGACTGTCGCCCGCGATCAGACTGCCGATCGTATTTTTCAATTTTTCACTTGTAAGCGAACCGATTTTCAGATTGTAAAGTTCGGCAATATGATCGATGATATGAATGTCCATATTGTTGCCGCCCACGTTCATGGTAAGTCCCGCGATAATGCCGTCCAGCGAGAACGCCGCCATCGATGTTTTCCCTGCGCCGATATCCAATGCAAACACGGGATTGGATTCGGAAAGAGGCACGTCCTGCCCGAGCGCCGTAAGATACGGCGTCTCCACAAACCCGATCCGCGAAACGCCCGCCATTTTTGCAATGCGGTAATATTTCTCGCGCGAAGCGGCAGTAATCCCGCAAGGCACGCAAAAGACTGCTTCGACGGAAACGCGTCTTACCACTTTCCTTAAAAAATATTCGAGCAGCGCCCCTGCCTGACGTTCGTTTACGATATCGCCCTCGAACACGGGAAAACTGACGTCGGTATATTCCGCGGTTTTGCCCAAAAGCCGCTTTGCCTCGTTTCCGAAAGCGCGCATTTCGCCCGTATCTTTCTGCACCGTGACGCAAGTTGCCTCTGCAAGTACGATGCCGCTGCCGATTTTATAGATTTTTGTCGTTGACGTTCCGAAATCGATCGCAAGTTTCAGCATTTGTATTTCTCTGCCTCCTCCAAAAGAGCGCATACTTCCTCGACGGGAAGCCCTACCACGCCCGTGTAACTGCCTTGATAACATCTGACCAGCGGATAGCCGTCCTGTATTCCGTAAGATCCTGCTTTATCGAGCGGAAGCCCGCTTTCGACGTAACGCACGATCAGTTCCCGATCCAGCGGAAAAAAAGTAACGAGCGTTTCGGTGGAAACGGTTTTACAAAATCCGCGCCCTACCAAACACACTCCCGTGTACACGCTATGCGTCTTTCCGCTCAACCGTGTGAGCACTGAAACCGCTTCCCGTTTATCTTTCGGCTTCCCCAAAATCTCACCTTCGAGCGCAACGACGGTATCCGCGCCGAGCACCCGACAATCAGGAAAGCGGGAAAAGACTTCTTTTGCCTTTCCCGCCGCAAAATACTCCGCCGTTTGCCGCGCGGACATTCCGTGCGCCCGTTCTTCGAATAACGACGGCTCTACGGTAAATTCCGCGATACCCTGCAACAGTTCGCGCCGCCGCGGCGACGCGCTTGCAAGAATCAAACCGCTCATCAAAGAATTTCCAGATTCTTCTTAAACGCGCGCTTGAATTCCACGCCCGCATCCATTGCCTGACTGATTTCCAGCGTAGCGTCGCTGGAAATCTCCGTTTTCATGATCACGGAATCTCCGAGCACGTCGCAGTTGATCCCCTTTACCACGCCCAGACCGCTTCTGTCGAGGCACTCCCCGATGCGAAGCAGTACGCCCAGTTTTTTCACGACGTCTAAATCTTCATCGGTCACGATGTCTTTATATTTCGCCCAGTCGGAAACGGGGACGTCCTCTTTTCTGTGACAGCCGGCGACAAACGCGGCGAGTACGATCTCCCGATGCGTCGCACCGTAGATCGCCGAATTGAGAATGATATAACGGCTGTGCTGCTGGTTGTTGTAATAACGCACGCGGTATCCGCAATCGTGCAGGCTTGCCGCAATTTTCAGAACTTTTAAATACGCCCGCGGGAATTTGTGCAATACGCGGAGTTGCTTAAAGAGTTGTATGCTCAGATGCACGACGTGTTCGACGTGCGCTTCGTTGCAGCCGTAATATTTTACGAGCGTGTTCAGCGAATAACCGAGCACGTCGGAAATAGGACGCTCCACGGTAAGAGGAACCGCTTGATTGATCATGATCCCCTCGCGCAGACCGCAGCCGCCGATCGTGAACGATTCGATGTGCATATAGTCGGTAAACGACTTGACGATCGCAAGCGCGGCAGGCATGATATCCGCGCGCGCAGGCGACAATCCGCGGATGCGTTTGCGTTTTTCCACGTCCAATTCCCGAACCATATCGTAAATGGAACGAAAATCTTCGGTCGCAAACGTGTAATTGTGCACGACGTTGAGCGGATATTTCCGGACAATGCGGTTCATTTTATAGAGATTACGGAACGAACCGCCTACCCCGATGAGCGGTGCGTCGGGATCGACTTCCGAAAGCCATTCGATCTTTTTAAACTGTTCGAGGAAAAATTCTTCGATTTTTTCGGTCTGCTCCTTGGGGGAAACGCCGTCGTTTTTAAACAGATCGGTCAGAGTCACCGCACCGAACGCGAGCGTTGCATAATTGAGAATAGAACGGCGGTTGTAATAAATAATTTTGGTGCTGCCGCCGCCGATTTCGAGGATCAGACCCTTAGGCATGTCCATCGAATTGATCACGCCGCGATAGACGAGCGTCGCCTCGTCTTCTTCAGAAAGCACAGTCAGTTTAATTCCGCAACTCGCTTGAATTTCGTCGAGAAACGAACGTTGATTTTTAGCGCGCCGAACCGCCGCCGTAGCAACCGCGATCACGCGTTCTACACCGTTTGCCTCGCACAGCCTGCGGAACATTTTCAACGTTTTTACCGTTTCCGCGACCCGCTGCGGTTTCAAAAACCCGTCGCGGTCCATATCTTGTCCGAGCCGCACGCTCTCCTTTAATTCGTCCTCCACCATGTAATGTCCGTCTCCGAACATTTTTACGATGACGAGACGCGCGGAATTGGAGCCCAAATCGATGATTCCTATCTTCTCCATATCAAAAACCTACCGTTTGAATTTTGTTACGACCCTCGGCGTTTCCGCCCTTTTTTTGCAAAATTCGTCTACTTTTCCATAATAAATGTTATTCGTATTTTAACATAGGACACCCGATTTGTCTATACCCTTTTTGAAAATAATTCCGAATTTTTTCAAAATTCATTCTTTTGCTTTTGTGTTTTTATTCGGGAATGCGGCTTTGAATTGGAAAAAAGAAAGAATGATCAGAAATACCCCGAACCCCTTGCCCAACGCCGCCGACGGAAGATACGCCGCAAGCAGCGAGCCGAGCGCCGAAAAAGCAAGCGCAGGAAGAATAATGGGTAATATTCCCTCTTTTTTAAGCAGTCCGCTTTTAGCATGAATGGTCAGCGCAAACGCCGCCATCGGTAAAAACGAAAGCAGATTGATCCCTTGCGCCGCGCTCTGTTCCACGCCGCAGAGTATCGTAAGAAGCGGAATGAGCGCGGTTCCGCCGCCCATTCCCATTCCGCCCAGAATCCCGCCGAGCACGCCACACAAAAAGAAAATCAAAAACGACATTATATCACCATTCTGACGCCCGCGATCAGCATAAACGCGGCGAAAATCACCGTTACGGAACGCGCGGACACGTTGGGCAGCAGCCGCGCGCCCAGAATTCCGCCCGCCAGCACTCCCAGCGCAACGGGCAAAAACGTTTGAAGCGGAATGAGCCCGTACCATAAATAAACGATGGCGCTGATGATCGACGCGGGCAAAATTACCGCGATCGCCGTTGCGTGCGCGGAATGCGCGCCCAATTTTCCCGCCTTTTCCAGTACGGGAACGGCGATCATTCCCCCGCCGCCCCCGAACAATCCGTTTGCCGCGCCCGTAAATGCTCCGCCCAGAATCAATTTTCCTGTTTTACCGCTCATAACCCCTCCGCGTTCCCGAATTAAAGTTTGTGAAACTTGTAAAAAAAATTACCTTTTTTTTGCGTTTTCATGCGGAATTGCTTGCGTCTCTCCTTATTTTATATTAGAATAGAGAAGTATCGCTAAAAATAACGGACGGTATCGTATTCGTGTGCCGTCCGAAATAAAGGATGTTTTATGGCTAAATTTTTTCTCAAAGGAAAATGGAAAAAGCGTACGGTAACGGCGCTTTCCGTCGCAATGTCTCTCACGCTTTCGATCGGCGTATTTACTGCCTGCGGCGGCGCAAACAATAACGACGAGGACGACGATGACGACAACACGACCACCGAAGTCGATAACCAACTCCTGAAAAACGGGGATTTCGAGTTCTATTCCGAAAAAAATACCGAACTCGATAAAAAGCGTGCGCTCATCAATTCCCCCACCAGTTGGTCGTTCAGTTCGGGTTCTCCTTCTTCCAACGCCGCTTCCGGTATCGTGAACGCGGCGGAATGGGACTATCTTACCAAAGCCGGATATAATAACGGACAAGGGTTCCCTTCCAAATCCGAAGACGGCGACGCCACCGCGATCATCCGCGACGTTGCGGCGCATTGGAAAGACGAAGGCGTGACCGCTTACGACCGTCTGAAATTCTACGACGATTTCAAATCGGAGATCAAAGACCTTGCCGAAACTTCGGAGGAGGCAAAACTGTTTGCCGAATACAAATATACCATCGACTTCGACGACGTGGAAAATTTGCGCACGGAACTGGGCGATACGCTTTTAACGCGTTACTCCGAAACGGAAGAAGAGACTCCCTCCAATCTGCTTATGATCCACAACGAATCTACGCAGTACGATGTTGCGGGAACGGCGCAGAGTTATTCTTCCAGTACAAGCATCACCCTTTCGGCGGGCACTGCGGCGAAAGTTTCCGTTTGGGTAAAGACGTCGAACCTGACGCACTATTACACCGACGACAAAGTTGAAGTCACCAAAGACGCGGGCGCATATATCGGAGTAACGCACACGGTGGGCGGCAGTACGCTCGACCAGATGCAAATCAAAAACATCAATACCAAAAACGTTACCGAAAACAACGGCTGGGCGGAATACACGCTCTATATCCGCGCAAACACGTTTGCAACGAGTACCTTCCGTATCGTGCTCGGATTGGGAATGGGCGACAACTCCTACCGTTTCGAGCAGGTCAACGGCTACGCTCTGTTCGACGATTTGTCCTGCGAAATCATTTCCGATGCAGACTATCTCGAAAACGTCACGTTCGGCGAAACGTGCGAACTGAACTCGCCCAAAGAAGCCAAAATCTTTGACGCGACCAAACTGAACAAATACAACTACGCGCTTGACTTGCATGCGGAATTCGACGTGCTGCAACTTGACAACGTCACCGTCGACACCACAAAAGAAACTTCGGGCGCCAAAGAATATGATTCTGCGGACATCGTCCCCGACAACCGTACCGACGGCGTGACCCCCGAGAACGAGCGCAGTATTGCGGGACTTTACGATTACGCAGGACTGCAGACGCTGGCGAACGGCCACAACGTTCTGAAAAACTACTTCGGCGAAGGGAAAGACTTCGATCAGTTCCCCTTTGCAAACAACGACGACATCATCATGCTGTTCTCCACAAACGGAGCGGCTTACACGGCGAAAGTGGAAAATTCCAAATTCACGTTGAATCCCGATCAGTACATGCTGGTCTCCTTCTTCGTCAAGACAAGCCGTATCCGCAACGGAAAAACGGGCGCGAGCGCTGTGCTTGTAGACGGAAAGAACGAAACGGAAATCGCCGCGTTCGATTCCACCACCATCGCGACCGTTGATATCAGCGAAGACGTCACCGACATTTATCACGGTTGGGTACAATGTTTCTTCTTCGTGAAAAACGAAACCAAAGAAACGCATACCTTCTCTTTGAAACTTTCTTACGGACCGAAGAACATTGCGGAATCCACGAAAAGCAGTTACGACAGCGGCTATGCGGCGTTTGCAAACTTCGAGACGATGGAACTGAGCAAAACACAATACGGTTACGCATCATCCTCGAACGGCCGCGCTCAATCGGTTTCGTTGACGGGAAGAGTTACTTCCGATTCCAAATTCGACGACAATCAGGCGACAACGCCTTTCAAGAACGGCGAACTCGGCATGCCCCTCAATTTCTCCGGAAAACAGAGCGGAACCATCGAAGTAGACGGAACGAACGAAGCGCTTACCCCCGATGAATTGCAGAAGACGGGCTTGTATTCCGGACTGCTGAACGCAGAACCCGAACACGTAGAAAAATATATGTCCGGCTCCGCGCCCTGGAACACGATGCTGCAAACCATCGCTACCGATAATACGACGGCGATGAATTGGTGGAGTTCCATCTTCGGAGGCAGCAGAAACGGCTTTGTCGCAAATCAGCCGCTGGTCATCCTCAATACGAGCACTGGCGAACTTCCCGCTTACGGTTACTTTGCAAAGACGGCGTCCGTTTCCGCAAACGGATATCAGCAGATCAAAATGCGCGTCAAGGTCGGCGGCGGCGCGGCAGCGTATATCTATCTCATCGATACTTCCGACGTGGAAAAAGGATTCAACAGCACGCTCGCTCCCACGATGCCGAACGTGACCTATTGGTACGACGACGAAGGCAACATCACCGAGGATCAGACCGATAAGAAAAAAGCGGAAGTCGTTTACTTCCTGGAAGAAAACGGACTTTACAGCAAAAAAGGCGCTAACGACGGAATCTATTACGCAAACCTTGCAAACTATCAGACGGACGAAGACGGAAACCTTGTTACGACCGAAGATAAAATCGTATTCTATGCGCACAACGACAAATTCTACGCTTACTACGATAAAGAAAAGGACGTCTACTCCCAGGAAATTTCTCCCCTTCCGACCGAAGGAAACTTCGTACGCTACACCTTGCCTGCGGGACTTGCGGAAAAAGGCACCTGCATCGTCGTATCCGGTACAGACGACTGGGTAGACGTATCGTTTAACGTTCGCGCGGGAAGCAAAGCAAAAGATTATCGCCTCGAAATTTGGGCAGGTTCGCGCGACGGAAAAACGAGCATTCCCCAAGGCGGATACGTCTTCTTCGACGATTATAACACGCTTTCTTCCGGCGATTACGACGCTCTCCTTTCGGAATACGTCGCGGCGGCAAAAGATGAGTTGAACGCCGATAAAAAGCCCGGCGACAGCGGTTACGTTTCCGCAAACGACAATCTCCCCGATTCTTACGGCGCGTACTATTACACTTACACGCTCTACGATTCTCCCGATTACGAGAGATACGACAAAACCATTCACGAAGATTGGCTCGGCTACGATTATGCGCAGTCCGATAAGAAAGAGCAACTGATCTGGTTTGCGTATGAGAGCGACATGCTGACGGGATCGCAAGAATATGTTCAGTTCCTCGATTTCAGCGCCAACGACGTGTCGGTTTCCAAACTGAATTTAAAAGACGACGCTACCGACGAAGGAGATCAGGAAGAAGAAAAGACTTCGGGTGAATCGAATGCGTTGCTGATCGTTTCGGCAAGTCTTCTTTCCTTCGCGTTGCTGTTTGCGATCGGCGCAGTCCTCGTCAGAAGATTATTAAAGAACCGCCGCGCAAATGCTCCGAAAAAAGCGCCCAAACAGAAAAAAGAACCCAAGTTAAAAGTGGTCAAATCGGAAGAAACGCCGGAAACGGATGAACCGGAAGACGAAAACAACCCTTATAACGAATAACGATTTTAATAAAAATTCCCGACTTAAAGTCGGGAATTTTTTTAATTCTCTTGCAAACCGAATAGAAATACGTTATAATAGGATTACAATTTCAATTATAAGTGCCACCGGGTACAGAGAATGATTTCATTCCGTAACGCATCGATAGGTCTCAGCAGATGCGTTTACGGATTATTTTTTTACGGGGGATACGATGCAGCGAATCAAACGGTTTTTCAAAAGTATTACGTTGTTCGAATATTTGCTTTGGGGCGGTTCCGTGACGGCAATCGTGCTGGCGTTTGTATTGTGCAGAAATACGAACTATTACAGTTTGACTGCATCGCTCATCGGCGTTACGGCGCTGATTCTGGTTGCAAAGGGAAACGTTGCGGGTCAGTTTCTCAGTATCGTATTCGCAGCGTTTTACGGAGTCGTATCTTACGCGTTCCGTTACTACGGCGAAATGGTCACTTACCTCGGCATGACCGCGCCCATTGCCGTTGCAACCGCCGTAGTGTGGTTGAAACACCCCTTTTCGGGCAACAATACGCAAGTAAAAATCAACCGTCTTTCTGTTTTGGAATACGCGCTTTCGTTTCTGCTCGGAATCGCTGTTTCGGTTGCGTTTTATTTTATTCTCAGAGCGTTCGACACCGCTAATCTGATTTGGAGCACCGCTTCCGTTTTTACCAGTTTTTATGCCGTGTATCTGTCGCTGCGCCGCAGCCCGTATTATGCCGCGGCATATGCCGTTAACGACGTTGTACTGATCGTACTGTGGTCACTTACCGCACGCAGCGATACCGAATCCGTTGCCATGATCGTCTGTTTTTCCGCTTTTCTGTTGAACGATCTATACGGGTTCGTGAACTGGCTGCGGATGCAGAAAAAACAACAGAAATTCTTACAGGAGAAATCCGAATAGTTCCGTCCGATTCGCTGCAAATTTCAAGTTCATTTTTTACCGCTTCCTCAAACCTTTGGGGAAGTGATTTTTTATAATACCGTTCACGGCTTTTCCCAACCCCAAAGGGAACCGTTCTATTCCTACGACGCACCAGCCGTTCGGAATATCGTTCCCGATCGTTTCGCCGCGCAGATATTTTTCGCTTTCCTCGCGCGACAGCGATAGAAAACGGTTGCATTGCGACCGTTTTATGCTTGCCGCAAGCGCATGTGCAGGTTTGAAAGTTTTGCCGTCCCACACGCCCAGTTCCAAGCCAAAGCGTAACGTGCGCACACCGAGCACAGGCATGTCCGCAGGCAATAGGTACATGCGCCCGTCGGAAAGCGTTGTAATGTCTCCTTCCAACCGATCCCCTTGCAAAAATTCCTCGGAAAAATCCGAAAATGCGCGTTCGGCTTGTACCGCCCGCTTCACCGGAAAACGTTTTACTTCCCCTTCGCCGCCTTCCGTCTTTTCCAGCAAGGCGGCAAACTGTCCTTCGCCGCAGCCTTCGTGCGGATAGAGCCTCCTCGTTTGCAAAAGCACAAACTCGGGATGGGACTTGATAAACGATTCAATTTGCCCCTCGTTTTCTTCTGCGGAAAACGTGCAAGTAGAATAAACCAGCCGACCGCCCTTTCGGAGCATCTGTGCCGCACACGTTAAAATCTCTTTTTGTTTGTACGCGCAACCGCGCACCAGCGCAGGAGACCACTGTTCCGCCGCAAACGGATCTTTGCGGAACATCCCCTCGCCGGAACACGGTGCATCCACCAAAATTTTATCGAAATATTCGGGAAACCGCTCGGCAAGCACGGACGGTTCGGCATTCACCGCGGCGGCATTGCGAACGCCCAACCGTTCAATATTTTCGGAAAGGATCCGACAACGGGTGTAGTCGTGTTCGTTTGCGATCAGGATCCCTTTGCCGTTCAGCGCGCAGGCGATCTGTGTTGCCTTCCCCCCGGGCGCGGCGCATAAATCGAGAACCCGCTCCCCCTCGCTGACTCCCAGAAGCGATACGGGAAACATGGCGGACGGTTCCTGACTGTAATATAAACCCGCAAAATGATACGCGTCAGAACCCGCCTTCGTTGCGTCGATTAAATAGCCGTTTGCTTCCCACGGTACGTTTCCGATCAGCGTGAACGGAGAAATTTTTTGAAACTCTTCGCGGGAAATCTTTAACGTATTGACACGGATCGCTTTGACGGGCGGCGTTTGATAAGATTGCAAAAAGGCGGGGAACTCCTCTCCCAGCCTTTCTTTCATTCTCGATAAAAATTCTTGGGGCAAATTCACTTCAATGCCTCCGCAAGCAAACTCAAAGGGATCACCGCCGCGCCGCTTAGGACTGCATTCCGATAGCGAACCCCGTCCTCCTCACACGCAATATACACGTTGCATTCCGCAGGATGGGAGGTATACGTCCCGCCTGCTTCGAAAATCGCCGAAACGAGATTGACTGAATTCGGAAGATCTTCCTCGATTTCTTTGGCAAAGCAAAACACTTTTCCCGAAAGTCTGCCCTTTCTTTTTTTGTTCAGATTCCTGTTGACGACGCGGTAGAACTGTTCGTGCGCGCGGGCGCGGATCTCTTTTTCTTTTTCGCGCTGCGCAAAATACCGGCTCTGTCCCGCAGAAGAAAGCGGCGTGATATTTCCGCCGCCCGCACGCCCCGCGCGAATGGCATAACGCGAAACAAGTCCGTGCACGTCCGTCTTTTCCCGTTCGCAGATCGCACGGCACGCGCACATGGTGGCATAGGCATCATCCACCGCGCGGTGCGGCGTGAATTCTACGCCCAACTCTTCCGCCATCGCTCCCAATCCGTATTGCCGTGCATAGTTGCCCGTCACGTTCATGTAAAAAAACTGCGTGTCGTAAAATGCAAAATGCAACGGTTGTAGTTTATACCGCCGCGTTTCGAGATTCAGATAGTTTACGTCGTTGACGGTGGCATGCCCCAACACAACGGCGTCTTTGTCTTCGAGGAGCGCTTTGATGCGCGGATATTCCGCCGAAAATACGGGGTACTTTTTAAAATCTTCGTATTCGTACGGAAGCACCAGCCCCTCTCTTCCTTTGCGGTCGGTCAAATGAAATTTCCCTTTGGGGTTGAGCAAAATATCTTCGCGCTCGATCACCTGAAATTTCCCATCCGTTACGACGTATCCGAACGCGCAAATTTTTGCCGTATTTTTATAGACGCACGCGCACTCGATATCGAAAAAAACGTACTTCATGCCTTCTTTACGCTGATCTCCGTTTTTCCGCCCATGTAGGGACGGAGCGCTTCGGGAATTTCCACGCTGCCGTCTGCACGGAGATGATTTTCCACAAACGCGATCAGCATTCTCGGCGGCGCGACGACCGTATTGTTTAACGTGTGCGCGAACGCATTCCCTTTCTCGGTTTTATAACGGATTCCCAACCTTCTCGCCTGCGCGTCGGTCAGATTGGAACAGGACCCCACTTCGAAATATTTCTGTTGACGGGGACTCCATGCCTCCACGTCTACGCTGCGGTATTTGAGATCTGCCAAATCGCCCGAACAGCATTCGAGCGTGCGGACGGGAATCCCCAAAGAAACAAACAACTCCACCGTGTAATTCCACATTTTTTCGTACCATGCTTCGCTGTCTTCGGGTTTGCAGATCACGATCATCTCCTGCTTCTCAAACTGGTGAATGCGGTAAATTCCTCGCTCCTCGATCCCGTGCGCTCCCTTCTCCTTTCTGAAACAAGGGGAATAACTGGTAAGCGTAAGCGGCAGGCTGTTGCCGTCAAGCGTGGTTCCCATAAATCTGCCGATCATGGAATGTTCGCTGGTCCCGATGAGATACAGATCTTCCCCTTCGATCTTGTACATCATGCCTTCCATTTCTTCGAAACTCATTACGCCCGACACGACGGACGAGCGGATCATGTACGGCGGAATGCAGTAGGTAAATCCTTTTTCGATCATAAAATCGCGTGCATAAGTAAGTACGGCGGAATGCAGTCTCGCAATATCCCCCGTCAGATAATAAAATCCCTGTCCGCTGGTACGGCGTGCGCTGTCAACGTCGATTCCGTTTAACCGTTCCAAAATTTCAAGGTGATACGGGATTTCGAAATCGGGCGTTTTGGGTTCTAAAAAGCGCTGACCCTCCACGTTTTCGAAATCGTCTTTCCCGATGGGCGTATCAGTAGAGATCATGTTGGGGATCCGCATCATGACCTGCGTTAAACGGTTTGACGTTTCTTCGGTTTCCCGTTCGATTTCCGCAAGACGGAGCGCCTCCGCATTGACCTGCGCTTTCGCCGCTTCCGCTTCTTCGATCTTCTTTTCTTTCATAAACTGACCGATCATCTTGGAAATCGCGTTGCGCGAAGCGCGCAACGAATCGCCTTCCGTTTGCAGTGCGCGGCGTTTCTCGTCAAGCGCGATGGCTTCGTCCACCAAAGGAAGTTTTTTCTCCTGAAATTTTTTACGGATATTTTCCCGAACCTCGTCCGGATGATTCCGAAGAAACACGATATCGATCATACAAAAACCTCGCCATGCAAATTTACTCAATTATACAACTTTTTTCCGATGATTGCAACGCTTTACCTTGCGGAAAGAGGTTTCTCGAGAAAAAATTTGACTTTTGAAGGAGAAGCGTGTATAATGTGCATATTAAATATAATAAGGTAAAGTTCGAAACGCGAAGGCAGATTCATTATGAGATATAAATCCAAAAAGAACGAAAAGGAAAACCTGCTTGAAGAAGAGACTGCAACGGCGGAAGCGGAAGTAGCCGAGACGGAACCCGAACCCGAGCAGGAAGAAAAAGAACCGCGCAAAAACAAGCGGAGTTTTTCTTCGCGCGTTTTGGAGAGCGCGGCGGTGCAAAAAGAAAAACAGTCGCGCAAGAACCTGATGAAGCGGTTCAAAAAGGCAAAAAAGATTCCCTCCGAATCGGAAGTGGAACGTTTTTCGCCGTCGCTTGACGAAGGGTTAAGCAGCGATCAGGTCGAAACGCGGCTCAATCAGTTTTTGTTTAACGACGTCAACAAAAAGTACAGCAAATCCTATGCGAGTATTTTCTTCGGTAATATCTGTACTTTCTTCAATTTACTGTGCGTGATCGTTGCCGGCGCGCTTCTCTATGCGCAGGCGAGCGTTTCTCAATTTCTGTTCGTGGCCATCTTCGGCGCAAATCTTGTCATCGGGATCGTACAGGAAATTCTTGCAAAAAAACAAATCGATAAACTTTCCGTTCTGATCTCTGCGACGACCAAAGTCATGCGCGGTGGAATCAAACTGGAAATCCCCGTGCGGGAAATCGTAGTGGACGACGTTGTGCTGCTCGAAGCAGGTCAGCAAGTTCCCGCCGACTGCCGTCTTGCGGACGGGAACGTGGAAGTGAACGAATCGCTGTTGACGGGCGAATCGGTCCCCGTCAAAAAGACGGAAGGCGAACTTCTGTATGCAGGATCGTTTATTTCCAGCGGATCGTGCCGCGTGCGCGTGGAAAAAGTCGGAAAGGCGACGTACCTCAACAGCCTCACCTCCAAAGCGAAAAAATACAAAAAACCGCGCTCGGAGATCATGAATTCCATCCGCCTGTTCATCCGCGTGATCGCCTGCCTCATCCCGCTGATAGCAGGGCTGATGTTCTGGCGCAACTTAACGGCAACGGGACACGATATTTCCGAATCCATTCAACTGACCGGCGCGGTCGTCATCGGGATGATCCCCTCGGGCTTGCTGCTCCTCACTTCGCTTGCCATGGCGATCGGCGTAAGGCGGCTCGCCAAAAAACATACCCTGGTGCAGGATCTCTATTCCCTTGAAATGCTCGCGCGCGTCAACGTGCTGTGCCTTGACAAAACGGGTACGATCACGGACGGCAGAATGACGGTGAACGACTGTATGATTTTAGGCAGTTTTTCGCAGCATTCTCTCGACGAAGTCATGGGCAGCATGCTTGCCGCGTTAGACGACAACAACCAGACGTCGATTGCGTTGACGACGAGATTCGGCCATTCCAACGCGTTGCAACCGACGGCGACGATCCCGTTTTCGAGCAAACGGAAACTCTCTGCCGTGACCTTCGGCGATTTGGGAACGTACGCCATGGGCGCGCCCGAATTCGTGCTTCGTCCCATGCCGCCGAAAATCGAAAAAATCGTAAAACAGTACGCACAGGCAGGACTTCGCGTTCTCATGCTTGCGCACTCGCCCAACGCCATTGCCGGCGACAGGCTGCCCTCTCTCTTCCGCCCCGCGGCGATCATTACGCTTGCGGACAATATCCGCAGCGATGCGATCGAAACCATTAAATGGTTCCGCGATAACGACGTGAATATCAAAATCATTTCGGGCGACAATCCCGTAACGGTTTCCGAAGTGGCGCGGCGAGTCGGCGTCAAACACGCGAGCAAGTATATTTCGCTCGACGGGTTGACCGATATGGAAGTGGAAAACGTCGCGAGCCAATACACCGTATTCGGCAGAGTTACCCCCGAACAGAAAGCGATCCTTGTGAAAGCGATCAAAAAACAGGGCAATACCGTGGCGATGACGGGCGACGGCGTAAACGATATTCTGGCGCTCAAAGAAGCCGATTGCGCCGTATCGGTCGCTTCGGGAAGCGAGGCGGCGCGGAACGTTTCGCACCTCGTTTTAATGGATAATAATTTCCTCAATCTCCCCTCCGTCGTTTACGAGGGGCGCAGGGTCATCAATAACATCAAATCGAGCGCTTCGCTGTATATCATGAAAACGCTGTTTATTACCATTCTTGCGATTTTCTGTTTCGCAGTGAACAGTTCTTATTTCTTTAAAACCAACAACATGCTGCTCTTTGAAATGCTGATCGCCGCGCTTCCTTCCGCCGTAATTACCTTACAGCCCAACAACGAACGCGTAAAGGGGAAATTTATTCCCTTTGTCCTGTCGCGATCGATCCCGGGAGCAATCACCTTATTTTTGAGCATCGTCACAGTCTATCTTGCAAAAGAATTTTTGCCCGCCGCAGAAGGCTTTGAAACAAATTACAATCCTCTGTTGGTACTCACGCTGACTTTGACGGGACTTGTGATGCTGTTCCGCGTCATGCAGCCGTTCAACTTATTACGTGCGCTTGCGTATACGTTTTCGGCGGCGGTTTGCATCGTCGTATTCTGCGTACCCGTCTTGGGCAATCTCGTCTGCGACGATTGGAGCGCCGTTCATTTCAGTTTCGCGCAGATCCTATATATCATCTGCATTGTTCTTGCGGCGTTCCCCGTTTCCGACCTGTTGATACGTCTATGCGACTTAATGAATCCATCCGAAAAAACATCTAATTCGAAATAGAAAAAAAGCCGCCGCGCATTCCTGCGCGGCGGCTTTTGCTTTCATTGTTTTTAAATACAACAATGTATCCTTAACCGCCCAATTCGATCATGCGGTCGATACACTTTTTCGCGGCAAGCCGCACTTCTTCGGAAAGCATTATTTCCTCCCCTTCGCCCGCGCAGCAGTTTAATACGTCGGGCAGCGTTGTCAGTTTCATATTATGACAAACCAGATCTTTGGAAAGCGGATAGAATTTTTTCTGCGGACATTCGTACTGCAAATGTTCGGCAATGGAATTGTCCGTTCCGATGATAAACTCGGTTGCCGCAGACTGTTTTGCGTAGTCCATAATCCCGCTCGTCGAACCGACGTAGTCCGCTTTCTGCACCACTTCGAACCGACATTCGGGATGAACGAGAAAGAGCGCGTCGGGATGCAGTTCGCGCATGCGTGCAACGTCCTGCGCCGTCGCGCGGACGTGGGTAGGACATCCGCCCTGAATGAAATGAAACTTTTTTTCGGGCAGTTTGCTCTCGATATATCTCCCGAGATTGATGTCGGGAATAAAGAGAATTTCTTTTTGCGGAAGTTTGGATAAAATCCGTTCCGCGGAAGAAGACGTTACGCAGACGTCGCAAAGCGTTTTCAATTCTGCCGTCGTATTGATATACGCCGCAACCGCCGCAGACGGATATTGTTGTTTTAAAGAAATCAGCAATTCGGGATCGAGTTGTTCCGCCATAGGACATCCTGCCTCCGCATGCGATAAGTACACTTTTTTTTCTGGAGAAAGGATTTTCACCGTTTCCGCCATAAAGCGGACGCCGCACATGACAACGTTTTCGGCGGTTGCATTTTGCACATACCGCGCCAAAGCATAGGAATCGCCCGTGTAGTCGGCAACTTCCACAACTTCCCTGCGCTGATAAGAATGCGCAAGCACAAGGATATTCCGTTGTTTTTTTAAGCGCAGAATTTCCTTCTGCATTTCGAGTATCGTCATAGTTGTCCTGAAACGAAGGAAGACTTCCCACCTTCGGAATCAAAAATATTATATCCTGTTTCTTTTTGTTTGTCAACGAAACAAACTGCGTTTCATCGGCAGAAATCTTCTGTTGACAACTCGATATAATTCCGCTATACTGTTGCAAAGGAGAAACATTATGTTAAAAAATAAAACTGCGGTGATCACGGGCGGAACGAGAGGCATCGGGCTCGCGATCGCAAAGAAATATCTGGAACAAGGCGCTTTCGTCGCTATTGCCGGATCGAAACAGGAAACGGTGGAAAAAGCGCTCGACGGTTTGAAAGAATACAAAAACCGCGTTATGGGAATCTGCCCCGATTTATGCGATCCCGCGGCAGTGGAAAAAGCGTTTCTTTCCGTAAAAGAAAAATTCGGAAGTCTGGACGTTCTTGTCAACAATGCCGGCGTGTCGTCCGCAACCAAACTGTACGATTATACACCGGAAGAATTCAGTAAGGTTTTGGATCTCAACGTGAAAGCGGTTTTCATCTGCTCGCAGGCAGCGGCGCGGATCATGCGCGAACAGGGCTGCGGCGTGATCCTGAATACCAGTTCCATGGTTTCGGAATACGGACAGCCCTCTGGATGCGCGTACCCCGCCACGAAATTTGCGGTAAACGGATTGACGAAATCGTTGGCGCGCGAACTTGCTAAAGACGGCATCCGCGTCAACGCAGTCGCCCCCGGCGTTACCAAAACGGACATGGTGGCGGCGCTCCCTGCCGACACGGTGGCAAGAATTTCCGCAGGAATTCCTTTGGGACGCGTGGGCGAACCCGACGACGTTGCCGAAGCCTTCGTCTATCTTGCAAGCGATAAGGCGTCTTACGTAACGGGAACGGTGCTCAAAGTAGACGGCGCGGCAATGACTTAATGAAAAAAGAGACTTGCATTGTTGCAAGCCTCTTTTTTATTTTTTATTTTACTTCCGCTTGGGAACTTGTCTGTTCGGTTTGTTCCGGTTTTTCTTGATTCTTCAATCTTCCGAGCAGTAGCGAAGAAACAAAAGCAAGCAGCGCAGATACGCCGATCGTTACCGCCGTAGACACGTAAGCGGTGAATAAAGCATATTCCGTGGCGTATAATTCACTGTTATATATGTCACCATAAATACCATCACTATCACAAGTCGGTATTTTCGTTTTGAAAACAATGCAAGCAACAATTATAAAAACTGCAATCAATGAAGCAAATACAATCCCGATAATTCAAAAGGCGGCAAAATTTATGCCGCCTTTTCTTAATTGAATTTATTTGCGAGGGTTTTTGATATTCGCCTGAGCCGCCGCAAGACGTGCAATGGGCACGCGGTAAGGCGAACAGGAAACATAGGAAAGCCCGATCTTGTGGCAGAACTCGATGGACGAAGGATCGCCGCCGTGTTCGCCGCAGATTCCGCAATGCATTTCGGGACGGGTCTTTTTCCCGAGAGTAACCGCCATATCCATCAGTTTACCAACGCCGATCGTATCGAGACGGGCAAACGGATCGCTTTCGTAAATCTTATTGGAGTAGTACGAAGGAAGGAACTTGCCGGCATCGTCGCGCGAGAATCCGAAGGTCATCTGCGTCAAGTCGTTGGTGCCGAAACAGAAGAATTCCGCTTCTTTTGCGATCTCGTCTGCGGTAAGCGCGGCGCGGGGAATTTCGATCATGGTGCCGACTTCGTATTTGAGATTCGCTTTCGCAGCCTTGATCACTTCGTCCGCCGTCTTAACAACAACGTCTTTCACATACTTCAATTCTTTTACTTCGCCCGTGAGAGGGATCATGATTTCGGGAACGATGTTCCAGCCTTTATGTTTCTTCTGTACCGCGATCGCCGCTTTGATGACAGCCTTGGTCTGCATTACGGCAATTTCGGGATAAGTAACGCACAGACGGCAGCCGCGGTGTCCCATCATGGGGTTGAACTCGTGCAAATCGGAAATGATCTGCTTGATCTGCGCTACGGTCTTACCCTGTACCTTTGCAAGGGTTGCGATATCTTCCTCGGTTGTGGGAACGAACTCGTGAAGAGGAGGATCGAGGAAACGGATGGTTACGGGATATCCGCCGAGCGCTTCGAACAGACCTTCAAAGTCTGCCTGTTGCATGGGTTCGATTTTGGCAAGCGCCGCTTCTCTCTCCTCGACCGTATCCGAACAAATCATTTCGCGGAACGCGCCGATTCTTGCGGGATCGAAGAACATGTGCTCGGTACGGCAAAGACCGATTCCCTGCGCGCCGAACGCCGCCGCCTGTTTCGCGTCCGCAGGCGTGTCCGCATTGGTACGAACGCCGAGCGCTTTATATTTGTCGGCAAGTTCCATAATGCGTCCGAAATAGCCGCTGTTGGGATCTGCGGGAACGGTAGGGATCAGGCAATCGTAAATGTTACCCGTCGAACCGTCGAGCGAAATGCCGTCGCCTTCGTGATATACTTTTCCTGCGAGTTCGAAATATTTTTCTTCCTCGTGCATTTTGATGTCGCCGCAACCGGATACGCAGCAGGTACCCATGCCGCGCGCAACGACTGCCGCATGCGACGTCTGGCCGCCGCGCACCGTGAGAATTCCCTGCGCATACTTCATACCTTCGATATCTTCGGGAGAGGTTTCAAGACGGACGAGAACGACCTTCTTTCCCTTCTTGCCTTCGATGACCGCATCTTCGGCAGTGAATACGATGGAACCTGCCGCCGCGCCGGGGGATGCCGCGATCCCTTTGCCTACGACGTTCTTCTTGTCTGCTTCTTTCAAAGCCTTGGGGTCGAACTGAGGGTGCAAGAGCATGTCAAGCGATTTCGCATCGATCTGCATCAGCGCTTCCTGTTCGGTAATCATGCCTTCGTCGATCAGATCGCAAGCGATTTTGATCGCCGCCGCCGCGGTCCGTTTTCCGTTACGGGTTTGGAGCATGTAAAGTTTTTCGTTCTCTACGGTGAATTCCATGTCCTGCATATCGCGGTAATGATTTTCCAGCGTCTTGCATACTTCTTGGAATTGCTTGTATACTTCGGGGAATACTTCCGCCATTTTCGCAATGGGCATGGGCGTACGTACACCCGCAACGACGTCTTCGCCCTGCGCGTTGGTAAGGAATTCGCCCATCAGTCCTTTTTCGCCCGTAGCGGGATTGCGCGTGAACGCAACGCCCGTACCGCAGTTGTCGCCCATGTTGCCGAACGCCATCATCTGTACGTTGACCGCGGTACCCCACGAATAAGGGATGTCGTGATCCATACGGTAGATATTCGCACGGGGGTTGTCCCAAGAACGGAACACCGCTTTGACCGCCTCGAACAGTTGCTGTTTGGGATCGGAAGGAAATTCTTTGCCGAGTTGTTTTTTATACTCTGCTTTAAATTGGTTCGCAAGCGTTTTCAGATCGTCCGCGGTAAGTTCCACGTCCTGCGTAACGCCTTTCTTTTCTTTCATCTCGTCGATGAGTTTTTCGAAATATTTTTTACCGACTTCCATGACGACATCAGAGAACATCTGAATGAATCTTCTGTAACAGTCGTATGCCCAGCGGGGATTGCCCGATTTCTTTGCAATGGTTTCCACCACTTCTTCGTTCAAGCCGAGGTTGAGGATAGTGTCCATCATGCCGGGCATGGAAGCGCGCGCGCCCGAACGGACGGAAACGAGAAGGGGATTCTCCTTATCGCCGAACTTTTTGCCTGTGATCTGTTCCATCTTGTCGATGTAGTCCATAATTTCAGCCTGAATGGACGGATTGATCTGTCTGCCGTCTTCGTAATACTGCGTGCAGGCCTCGGTGGAAATCGTGAAGCCCTGCGGAACAGGCAGACCGATATTGGTCATCTCCGCAAGGTTTGCACCCTTGCCGCCGAGAATTTCTCTCATTGATGCGTTACCTTCGGTAAAAAGGTAACAATATTTTTTTGCCATAGAAAGTTCCTCCTAAAGAATTTCGTTTTTAACCAAATGTTATTGTACACGAAATGCAAAAAAATTTCAATACTTTTACGGAAATTTTTTACAATATTTTCTTATAAAACATCCGCCCCTCCCGAAATCGGGAGAGGCGGAATCATTTATTTCCGATTGAAGCACACTTTGTATTTCGCGCCGAATTTTTGCCTTAAAAATTGCGTAAATTCTTCTTCCGTTCCCGTTATCATTCCCTCTTTCGATACCGCGAACACAGAAGATTTATTAAGATACAAAATCCACATATCTTTGAATTCGCAAACCTTTGTAAAGGATAAATAGTTGCCTTGCGTTTGGCTCGTCGTTCCGTCGCTTAACGCGGTAACGAGTTGGTACTCGTTTTCGTGAAAGGTATAGCGCAAGACCGTTTCTTGATCCCGCATCGTCTTTTTGGAAGCGCGCGACAAAATCGGCGACAGCGCAAAACAGAAAACGATGAGGATCGTCCCGAACACGATCATGAAAATATTAAATAAGTAATCCCCTTCTTTCCATACGAAGATTTCCGTCATCAGCAACGCGATCCCCATTGCAAGGAGCAACGCGCCCATGACGCCGACTAAAATTCTGGATTTTTGCAGAATGCGTTTCATGACTCTCGTATTCGTTTCCGCATTCATTTTGGTTTCATTTTCAAACATATCCGTCTCCCAAACGGATTATACCATTTTCGGACATGCCTGTCAATGATTTCATAAAAACGCCGTAAGAAAAAAATCGAACGCAACGCAAAGCGTTAAAACTCCGCCGACCCAGAACAGAACGGTCGGACGGATTTTTGAAAGCCAACGCTCCAACGGAGCCCACACGCCCGCCATAAAGATGCCGATCAGCGCGCCCCAAGCAACGCTGACGCTCAGGCAAACGTAGTCCTGATAGACGTGCGAAAAACCGCGGTACGTCCAGAGCGAAACACCGAATATCTGCTCGAAAAATAATCCCGTAGAAAGTTCGACCGCAGTTGCAATCAGCGAAGCGGCGACGCAGTAGAACACAAAACCGAACATGTTTCGGGGATATGTTCGTTCGGGATCGGGAAGTTTTAACGCGGCTCGGATCAATAACAACGCGCTGCCGTACACCGTACAAAATGGGAGCGTGAGAAATCCGCGGTCGGCATTGATTCCGTAAACGAGATAAAAGTAAAATTTTTCCCAGCACCAACCGAGAAAGGAAAACAAGAAAAACAACACGACGCAAGCAAGGATCCGCCGCCATTTCGCGCTGACATACGGTTTTGGTTTATGTTTCGTCCCCGTCATTTCCATGTTTGCAGTTTGCGCAAATTAGATTAAAAAACCGCAAAAAGAAAAACGTGTGAAAAATAAATTTGCGCATTGACAATTTTCGGAAAATATGCTACAATATTCCAAGTTATAAAAAAGAGGTAATATTATGATCGATTATTCTTTGAAAGCACTTACGGCGGACGAATTGACGTTTAAGGTAAATCCCATTAAGGCGACTCCCGATATGAAATTCGAGATCAAACCCTTCTTCTCCCGCCAGATCAGACAAGCCAACGAAAACCCGAAAATCAACATTGTTGTTTTGGAATGCAAGATCGAACACAAGGACGATTCTCCCAAGCCTTTTAATCTGACGGCGCGCTTTGTCGGCGTGTTCGAAGTGGAGAACATGACCACCGACGAAGACAAGCGTACGTTTGCCATCAACGCAACGGAAACGATGTTCCCCTACTTGCGCGCGGCGGTGACCAACCTTACGGCGGACGCGCTGATCAATCCTTTGACGCTTCCCGTCGTCCCCGGTTCGACTCTGTTCCCCGATGACCGCAGTCCCAGCAATTATACGCTGAGCGTAGATCCCAAAGTCGTGAACTGAAAACGGTTTTATTTCTTATTTGAAAAACCCTGCTTTTGCAGGGTTTTTTATTGATTGCTTTTTTTGTTTTATCTCTTTCCGTCCGAGGATATAATCGAATCCGTTTCATACTGAATCAAAATATTTGACAAAAAGATAAAAACGAGCCGTGACCGACCCGCTTTTTATTTTTATGCTTGACAGTGTTTTTCAAAAAAATCAAGAATGACTTTCGCGTTTTCTTCGCCGTTCTTTTCGTTTAAAAACTCATGACGGCAGCCTTCAAACAAGGTCAGCGAAATATCTTTGACACCCGCTTTTTCCTGATAGAAACGGTATAAGTTTTTAACTCCTTCGCCCATTTCCCCTACGGGATCGTCCTTGCCCGAAACGAGCAACAACGGCAGATCCCGAGGAACCGAACGCGCGTATTTTTTGGTATATAACTTTTTTAAGCCCCTGAAAAAATCGTAATAAAAACGGTAGGAACAGGTAAATCCGCAGAACGGGTCGTTGCGGTATGCGGCGTTATTTTCGGGATTCGCGCTGAGCCACTCTCTGTCTTCGAAATTCTTTTCATAAGCGCCGAACGAAAGTTTTTCGATCAATTTCGCCGGGTTCTTTTTTAAGTTGAACGCGGCGACAAACTCTCCGAGCGACACTTCAAAATCTTTTTTCATGTTGCTTCCGCCGATGACCGCACCGTCGATTTTGTCGCCGTATTTACCGATGTAACTCTGCGTGATAAACGAACCGTAGGAAAAGCCGAACACGAAATATTTCAGGTCGGGAAATTTTGCTTTATAATAATCGGTGATCGCACCCTCGTCGCGCACCGTGTCCTCAAACATGTTCCCTTTGCAATAACCCAGCGAATCGGGATCGGTCTTGCCGTGTCCGCGGTGGTCGTCAGCAACCACGTAATAGCCGAACATATTCAGCATCTTCGCAAAACCGTCGTACCGCGCGGCGTGTTCGGTCATACCGTGTATGATCTGCACCACGCCTTTGGGCATTTGCGCGCACTTCCATTCGTGTACGTAGATCGTTTTTCCGTCGAAACTTTGAAAATCCATAATATCCTCCAATCCGTTCTATTATACCACAAAACGATGACAGGTCAAACGTTACCGATACATTTTTTCGATCGCAAGCCAAAACGCGGAAAACAATCGATCGTTGGAGAAATCTTCCAGTTCCCCCAAAATTCCACCAGCATAAAAGACTTGATTTGGGACTTGCGTTCTGATATGATTTGTTTACCGACATTCAGATGACGGAAAAAATACAAAGGAGACACAAATGAAACGCTACCAGACGGCAGTATGCGCATTGGCGCTGATGCTCGCCTGTGTTCCACTCGCAGCATGCGGCAGCCAAAACAGCGCAGATAACGATTGGGAAGAACCGGTTCCTCCCGTGGAAGAACCCCTTCCCCCCAACGATGTGATAGAGCCCGACCCCGAATTACCCGATGCGGTAATTCCCGAAATTCCGGAGAATCCCCAACCTCCGGCAACGCCCGAACAGCCTAAGCCCGAAGAGACGCCCGATCCCTTGCCCAAACGCAAGGATTACGTGATCGTCCGCACCAACGGCCTGAACGTCCGCAGCGGCGCAGGCACAAGTTATTCCTCCCTCGGCACCGTGGAAAACGGCGTCTTGCTGGAACTGGTAAAAAAGACGGGCAACTGGTACGAAACGCGTTACCGCGGACGCACCGCCTATGTCAGCGCCGATTCGCGCTATACCTCTCTGACTTCGCTCGAAGCGGGCGACGATCTGGTAGAAAGCGTGATTACGGAAGGACAAAAAGTTTTGGGCGTACCCTACGTCTACGGAGCGGTCCGTCTGCATGACGGAAAAGGTAATTTCTTAAATAACTTTACCGATTCGAAATTCGACTGTTCTTCGCTGATGCAATATATGTTTTACCACGGCGCGAAAATTCTTTTGAATACCACTACGCGCACGCAGGTTTCGCAAGGCAAGGAAGTGAAAAAACAGGAAATTCAACGCGGCGATCTTATGTTCTTCACCAATGCCACGCGCAAAGACAAGGTCGGCATCGAACGTATCGGACACGTGGCGCTGTATCTCGGAGACAACTACATTTTGCACACGGCTTCGGATTACGCGAAAATCGAACAGATTTCCCAAGCCCGTTGGAGTTACTACATCACATCGAGAAGAGTCTTTTAAAAAAGCACCGCCCTGCTTCAAGCAGGGCGGTTATCTTTCTTGCACGATCCCGTTTTCCAAAAGCACGTCGGAAAGTTTTGCAAGCGTGGGCGGCGACAATGTTTCGCCGCGGACGCCTTCTGCAATCCCCGCCGCCCGAAGCACGTCTTTCGCTCTTTCGCGCGGAATCCGGAATACGCCGATCAGATTATTTTCCAGCGTCTTGCGGCGGCTCAAAAAGGCGCAGCGCACCGTTTCGCGGTAAGCCTTTTCGCTCTTGACCGTAAAGCCGCCCGCCGTAAAATCGATTTTCACTACCGCCGAATCGACGTTGGGACGCGGTGTGAACATATTTCTCGGAACGCGGCGCGTGATCGAGCAAGTCCCGCGGCGGGCAATCGCCGCCGTGACCGCGCCGTACTCCGCCGTACCCTCTCTCGCGCAAAACCGCTCCGCCACTTCTTCCTGCACCATGACCGTCAGTCCGCGGCAGTGTTTGGATTCTTCCACAAACCGCATGACGATGGGCGTGGTGACGTAATAGGGCAGATTTGCCACAACGGCGTAATCGTTTAACTCTGTTTCCAATGCGGACATGTCTGCCTTTGCGAAGTCGCGGAATATCACTTCGACGTTGTTGCAGTCTTTCAGCGTACGGCTTAAAACGGGTTCTAAACTGCGGTCTATTTCGTAGGCGAATACCTTTCGTGCGCGTTCGGAAAGCGCGCGCGTGAGCGCGCCTGCGCCTGCGCCGATTTCAAGCACGGTCGTCTTTTCGTCCACTCCCGCATCCGATACGATAGCGCGCAGCAAATTGGGATCGGTGAGGAAATTCTGCCCCCACTGCTTTTTGAAGTTAAATTCGCATTGCCTTAAAATATCGCGCAAATCGTCCATGTCATGCCTCACATATTCCGCAAGATCCTGCACATAATGAGGTAGAGGGAATCCCCCTCCTCACAAATGAAAAGGAGAGCCGAAATTGATTTTCGGCTTTCTTGTTTTTTATTCGATCATTTCCCGAACGCGCAGAGGTATTCCCGCTTCGTCCGCGATCCTGCGGCAGCGTTCCACCGCTTCCTGTCCGATACAGTCCACGACCGAAAACAGCGCGTTTACGCCGCTTTGTTTGCAGTCGCGAGCGAATTGCAGCACCGCCTCGAACGCGTTTTTGATTTGCGGACGGCAGACCGAATCGTATTCCGCCGCGCACGGAGCATTGAGTGAAATATTCACCGTGTCGAGATTGCCGGCAAGGAGCGGCGCAATATTTCTTCCGTTGATGACGTTTCCGTGCCCGTTGGTATTAAGTCGCGTTTTGCCGCCCGCAGCATGCACAAACGCGCAAATTTCCAGCATGGGTTCCAAGCGGAAAGTCGGTTCACCGAATCCGCAGAATACGATTTCATCGTACCTTTGCGCATCGCCGATTTGCGATACGATCTGTTCTGCCGTCGGTTCGCTCCCTTTCAGCCAAAGCGAATATCCCTCGTATTCCGTTTTCCCGTCGCGCACGCAAAACGTACAGCGGTTGGTACAGCGGTTGGTAAGGTTGACGTACAAACTATTTCCGATTTTATAAGTATAAGTATCCATCATGATCTGAGTTTGGGGAACAGCCGCACGGCGTTACCGCGAACGGTTTCATCCACCTCTGCAAACGACATGCCCTTGACTTCGGCGATTTTTCCGACGATGACGGGAATATTCGCAGGGGTGTTTTTTTCGCCGCGGAAGGGCGAAAGATAAGGACTGTCCGTTTCCGTCAGCATGCGGTCTGCGGGACAGTGCGCAACGCTTTCGATTACTTTTTTCGCATTCTTGAAACAAATTACGCCGCCGAACGAAAAGTACGCACCGAGCGATAAAAAATCGTCCATTGCTTCCCGTCCGTAAGAATAGCAGTGAAGCAAAAACCCGTCTTTTAAATGAGGCTGCATGTTTTTCAGAATAGCGAGCGTATCGGCACAGGCGTCGCGGGAATGAATCTGTACGGGCAGACCGAACGATTGGGCGAGCACAATCTGCATTTCGAACATTTCCCGCTGTTTTTGTTTGTCGAACTCGGGATAATGATAATCGAGTCCGATTTCCCCCACCGCAACGCACTTTTTGTCGAGGCAAAGTTCCGTGAACGTTTCCCGATCGTTTATGCCCCAAGTTCCCGCGGTTTCAGGATGCACGCCCGCACAAAAATACGCGCCCTCGTGAGCGGCGCAAAAGTCGCGGTGCATTTTACTGTGCGCCAGCGTATCTCCCGCGAGAACCACTTTTTGCACGCCCGCCGCCCTGATCTTCTCCCACTCGTCGGGGAAATCATAACCTTCGTCCGCAAAGTGCGCGTGAATATCGATCATCTCACCGAGCCGCCGCTTTGCATTTCCTTTTCCGGCGATACCAAAGCGAGATTTCCGTCTTTATCTTCGGCGCAGAGGATCATGCCTTCGGAAAGCACGCCGCGCAGTTTCACGGGTTTTAAGTTGGTAACGACAACCACGCGTTTGCCGACCATTTCTTCCGGCGTATAATATTTCGCGATCCCCGAAACGATCGAACGGACTTCCTCTCCGATTTTTACGGTTTCATGCAATAACTTATCGGAATTTTCTACGCGTTCGCAAGCGACTACCTCGCCCACTTTTAATTGCACTTTTGCAAAATCTTCTATCGTGATCTCACTCACTTGAACTTCCTCCGCCTTGGGATTTTTCTGTTCTATCGTCTTTTTCTTCGATTTGACGATCCGGTCTACTTCGTCCAGTTCTTTTTTCACATCGATCCTCGGGAACACGGGCGGCAGTTTTTCGATGGGCACACCCGCTTTCAACCCGCCGAACGCAAGCGTATCGAACCCCGCTTCCGCATCACAGCCGAGACTCTCCAAAATGCGTTTGGGAGATTCGGTCAAAAACGGTTTTAAGAGAACGGCGCAGATACGCACGGTTTCCGCAAGATTATAGAGTACTGCGCCGAGCCGCGCTTTTTTACTCTCGTCTTTGGCGAGTAGCCAAGGGGTCGTTTCATCGATGTATTTGTTCGCGCGCGAAACGACGTTGAATATTTCCGCCAGCGCATCGGGCGCATTCAGACCGTCCATGGCGCGTTTTACTTTTTCAAACGCGCCTTCCGCCAGCGCGATCAGTTCTCCGTCTACGCCTTCCGTTTTTCCGCGCGGCGGCAGGTTTCCGCCGAAATATTGACAGATCATCGCGGTCGTACGGGAAACAAGATTCCCGAGATCGTTTGCAAGATCGGCATTGATGCGGTTGAGCAGTTTTTCGCCCGTGTAATCGCCGTCGCTTCCGAAAGGAATTTCACGCAACAGGAAATAACGAACCGCATCGGTACCGTAGCGTTTGACGAGTTCGTAAGGGTCGGTCAGTTGACCTCGCGCTTGATCCTGTTTGCTCTTAGACAGTTTATCTCCGCCGATCAGAAGCCACCCGTGTCCGTAAACGCGCTTCGGCAAGGGTTCGCCGAGCGCCATCAGAATCGCGGGCCAGATGATCGCGTGAAAGCGCACGATCTCTTTTCCGACCATATGCAGATCGGCGGGCCAGAACTTACGATAGAGAGAATCGTCGCCGCTCATATATCCCAAAGCGGTGATATAGTTGGAGAGCGCGTCGATCCAGACGTAAGCATAATGGTTTGGATCGAAAGGCAGTTGGACGCCCCACTTGACGGTCGTGCGCGAAACGCACAAGTCTTGCAATCCGGGTTTCAAGAAATTATTTACCATTTCGTTGATGCGCGATTTGGGCTGTAAAAATTCCGGTTCGTCCTCGTACAATTTTAAGATCCGCGGCGCATATTTCGAAAGACGGAAAAAATAACTTTCTTCTTTTTGGAGTGTCACTTCTCTCCCGCAATCGGGACACTTTCCGCCGACAAGTTGCGCTTCCGTCCACATGCTTTCGCAAGGCGTACAGTAGTAGCCGCTGTATTCCGCCTTGTAAATATCGCCGCTTTCATACAATTTCTGATAAATTTTTTGAACGCTTTTGACGTGCTGTTCGTCCGTCGTCCTGATAAAACGGTCGTAAGAAATATTCAGAAGCCGCCACATATCTTTCAGTTCGGAGACCAACGGGTCGATAAACTGCATGGGCGTGACACCGCGCTTTTGCGCTTCTTTTTCGATTTTCTGACCGTGCTCGTCCGTCCCCGTCAGAAAAAATACGTCTTCCCCGAGCATTTTATGAAACCGCGCGAGCGCATCGCAGATCACCGTCGTATAGCAGTGACCGATGTGCCAGTTCCCGCTGGGATAATAAATGGGTGTTGTGATATAAAATTTTTTCCGATCCATAGTCAACCTCTTTTCCGTATTATAACGCATTCCGAATGAAAAGTAAAATTATTTTTAAAAGAATTCGCTGCTCAAAATAAAAGACCGTTCCGATTTTGTATAATGAAGAACAGACAAGCATACTATGAAATGTGAACGGAATTTTTGCGGCGGTGTTTTTGATTTCCGCCGTTATGTTATTAATTTGCGATCCCGAAGGATTTCTGCCCGCTCTGTTATCGGGCGGGGAAAAGGCGGCGGCGCTCTCTCTTTCTTTGTTGGCAGTCTACTGCGTCTGGCTGGGATTTTTTAAAGTGCTGGAAAAAAGCGGGCTTGCGGGAAAACTTTCCCGCGGCGTCTTTCCGCTTGCAAAACGTCTGTTCCGCACCGACGACAAAGAAGCGGCGACGCTTGCAAGTTGCAATCTTTCCGCAAACTTTTTGGGACTTCCCGGCGCACCCACGCCGCTCGGCATCAAAGCGGTGGAGAAGTTTTGCGCCGCGCAAAACCATTACGCGGCAGACATGCTGTTCGTATTGAATGCAACCAGTTTGCAACTCTTACCCACCACCGTGATCGCGCTTCGGCTTTCGGCAGGTTCCGCATCGCCCTCCGATATCTTTTTGCCGACGCTGCTATCCACGCTGCTGTCCACGCTGCTCGGCGCAATGCTCGTGATGATTTTCTGCCGTAAAAGGAAACGCAAAGCATGAAATACGTCGCCCTTGTCATTCCCGCCCTGTTCCTTGCGCTGTTCGTATACGCACTTGTCAAACGCGTAAAATTATACGAATGTTTTACGGAGGGAATAAAAGAATCCGTCCCCCTCATCCTTTCGCTGTTTCCCTATCTTGCCGCGATTTTAATGCTCTCGGAACTGTTCGAGCAAAGCGGACTTTCGGCGCAACTGACTTCTTTTCTTTCGCCCGCATTCAGACTGTTGGGCATCCCTCCCGAAATTGCGAAACTCGTGATCATGAAACCCTTTTCGGGCAGCGGCTCCACCGCTCTGCTTTCCGAGATCCTTTCAACTTACGGCGCCGACAGTTTTATCGCGCGGTGCGCTTGCGTTTCTTACGGTTCCAGCGAAACGGTGTTCTATATTTCCGCCGTCTACTTTGCAAAAATTAAATATAAAAAACTATATAAACCCGTTCTGATCGCGCTTGCCGCTAACTTCGTCACCGTGATATTCGGATGTTTTTTATGTCGGTTTTTGTGAAAATGATCGTTTTTTTCAAAACATGAAATAATTATTTCAGAAAAAAATTTTTTAAAAAAATTTATCAATTCTTTTGCCTTTCTTTGTCGGTTATAATATAATAATGGCAACTTAAATCGCTCATAATTTTCCCCCTTATCATAAAGTGGAACCCCTCGGAACGGTGTTTCGGGGGGTTTTACTATTTTCTTAATTGTGATTAAACTTTTGAAAGAGGGTCTTGAAGCACAACTTCATCCCTTTCTTTTTTTCTGCGTTTTCTCTTCGGAAGCATTTTACCGTTTTCTTTTTCGCGCTTGTCAATCCCTTCCAGAAAGACAAGGCATATGGAATAATAAATTGCGGGATAAACGCTGAATATATGACAGTCGATCCAACACGTCATCAAGAGCGCGGCGACGATCAGAGCAATAAAGAACTTTTCGATCGTAATGCGGCGGAGAAACAACAGCAACGTCTGCGCACGGTGGAACGCGTAGGCAATCATTCCGAACGTACCCAGACACCCGAGTATTTGCAGATAGGTATTGTGCGCCATGAAATAATTGATAAACGAACCGCCGTTTTCTACCCAGCGTTCTCCGCCCCAGCCCACACCGAACACGGGATAACTTAAGAAATACTCCCACGCTTTTTCAAAGAGCGGTTTTCTGCCGTCGTCGTCCAATCCGATATCGAGAAGCGCGTCGAAAGTATTTTTCAACTTCTCTCGGAATACGGCTACGCATACCGTGACCGTGATAAGAGCCGCAGCAAGCACCGCAATATGGAAATAGCGCTCTAATTTTTTCGTTTTGACCAATACGGTAACGGCGCCTGCCAAATAGACGATCGCGCCGAACAGAATCGCGCCGCGGCTCTGTGTCAGCACCACTCCCAGCATGACGACCGTTGCGAGAAGCGTAAAAATCCAACCTTGTTTTTGCGTCGCCGCGCAGTAGAATACGGCAGGAACACACATCGCCGTAATGCAACCGATGTTGTTGTACGTTCCCCACCCGGGGAATAGTTTACTGCGGTCGATCACGCCGTCTACCATGACGCCTTCCTGAAAATACATATTCAGCGTCTGAACGACGAGCGCAAATCCTAACACCGCAAACACGAAGGGAAGGAATCCTTTCCGCACATTTTTCCAGTTCACGGTAAAATAAAAATAAAAGTAAAACGTACAAATCGCCGCACCTTCCATCAATCCGAACAGTGCGGACTGCGAAGAATAAAAGGAACTGCCGACGCCGCCGATCATATATGCGACGATGAGAGCCGCAAATCCCGCCGTCAGTTTGGGAAACCCGCGTCTGGGGTTTTGGATCAAGAGAGAGATCAATCTTGCGATCATCAAAACGGCTAACAACGCAGCGCAAAAGCCGATTTGCAGCAGCGAGGAAGGCGTGGAAAAAATCGTTTCGGAAAATTTTGTGGGATTGTTCCGAACGGAAAGAGCCAAGGGCGTAAAGCAGACGACGGGCACCAACCCGAGCGTGTCTTCGCAAAAAAAACAAACCAGAAATACGATTACGAGATAGCAATAAGCGACGGGAATTTCCCAACCGAACAGCGCCGAAACAGTCATGAGCAACGCAACGACGATCGCGTTCCACGGCGAACCGAAGTAGGCGCGCAGAACACGAATAAATTTCGAATGCTCAAGTTTGGGAAATGCCTCTACAAACATAATTCTTATTATACCAGCACGAAACCGAAAACGCAACGAGTTGCGAAAAAAAATATACCGCAACCGAGAAAATTATAACTTCTTACAAGTCCAGCGTCTCTTTATAAAGTTCGCTTTTGGAAACGCCGCGCTCTTTTGCGGCGGCTTTGAGCGCATCTTTTTTGTCGAGTCCCGTTTCCATCAACGCCGCAACGTGTTCCCGCGGAGAAAGTTCACACCGCGGATTTTCCGTTTCCGCCGCCCCCTCTACGATCAGAACGTATTCCCCCCGTTTCTCTCCCGACAAACCTTCGGAAAGCAAAAACGGAACGGTTTCTTCGTGGATCTTCGTGATCTCTCTCACCGCTGCCGCCCGCCGTTCGCCGAATGCTTTATACATGGCGGCAATGTATCCGTCCACGTCCTGCGGTGCGCAATGAAACGCCAGCGTTTCCGGACGCGTCCGATATTCTGCAAGCAACCGTTCGCGCTCTTTTGCCTTTTCCGGAAGAAAGCCGAGAAAGGTAAACCGATCGGACGGCAATGCGGAAAGCACCAGCGCGCACAAAAAAGCGTTGGCTCCCGGGAGGACGGTATACGGCTCGTTTTCTTCGCGCAGGATCCGCGTCACTTCCCTTCCGGGGTCCGAGACCACGGGCATGCCCGCATCCGAGACGATGCAAACGTTTTTCCCTTCGCGCGAAAGCATGACGATCTGCTCCGCCGCAGACCGTTCGTTAAACTTATGGCAGGACTTTAACGGCTTTTTGATTTCATACGCGTTGAGCAGTTTTAAAGTATGCCTTGTGTCTTCGCAAAAGATAACGTCGGCTTCTTTTAACGTTTCCAGCGCGCGCAAGGTAATGTCTTTTAAATTCCCGATCGGTGTTGCGACAAAATAAATCATACGTTTCCTTTTTGGTTGACAAGCGTGGGCAATACGTCCACTCCCGCCTTGCCTCCCTTGACGGCGGCAACTAAAACCGCATAAGGTTTGGCTTCTTCTTTGCCCGAAATAAATTGCAGTTTTTTGGGTTCGAGCGAATGCGCGTGCAACGCGTTCAGCACTTCCGAAACGCGGTCGGCGCGGTGAACGAGCGCGAATCTGCCGCCGAATTTCAGACAGCGTTTCGCCGCTGTACAGAGTTCTTCCAATGACAGCGTCAGTTCTTTTCTGCAAACCGCTTTCTGCGGCGCGGCGTTTTCAAACCCGCCCCGCACGTACGGAGGATTGCAGAGAATGAGCGAAAATTTTTCGGTATACGAGGAAGGAATGTCCTGCAAGCGCATTTCTTCTACCGTGAAGATCCCGCCGAGTTTATTGAGCATAACCGTTTTGCGGCTCATTTCCGCAAGTTCCGATTGCATTTCAAACAGCGCGACCGATTCGACGCCTTTATTTTCCGCATAGAAATGCAGACCGACAATGCCCGAACCCGAACAGAAATCGGCGACCGTTTCGCCGCGCTTCGCGCTCAGAAAACGGGAAAGCAACACGGAATCGGAGGTGAAACGGTAATGTTCGCTGTCCTGTACGATTTGATAGTTTCCGATCAGCAGACTTTCGATGACTTCCATACAAACCTCTGAACAGCCCGCATCGACACGGGCTTTAAACATGAAAAAAGCGCGGCAAACCGCGCTTCCTTCTTCTTAAGATTATTCCGCCGTGATCGCTCCTACGGGGCAGCCGTCTTCGCACGCACCGCAATCGATGCAGACGTCAGGGTCAACAACATAAGTTGCATCGCCGGGAGCGATTGCGCCTACGGGACAAGTATCGGCACACGCGCCGCAAGATACGCAAGCGTCACTGATGACATGAGCCATGGTTATAACCTCCATAAAAAGTCTGAAAATATTATATCATAACTTTTTGCATTCGTAAAGTTATTTTTCAAACTTTTTTATTCTTCGACGGGCTCCTGAACTTCTTCTTCGGATTCGGCGCGTTTAAACCCCAGATCGTCTACAGAAAAATCGCGGTAAATCACCGCACCGTCTTTTTCGATTTTGACCCGCGCCGTCATTTTAAGCATATTCACCGCAATGACCGTTCCTTTCCCTTCGGGCGAGGAAACAGCGCCCCCGACTTTGGGCATTTTTTTATATGCCGTCGAATAATAATCGTTTTCGTATGCAAGACAGCACATCAGTCTGCCGCACAAGCCGCTGATTTTACCGGGATTGAGCGAAAGCCCCTGATTCTTCGCCATTTTGATACTGACCTTCTTGAATTCGGGCATGCAGCCTGAGCAGCAGCATGCTCTTCCGCAGGGCGCAATGCCGCCGAGGATTCGGGATTCGTCGCGGATCCCGACCTGTTTGAGTTCGATACGGATATGAAACACCGAAGCCAAGTCTTTGACGAGTTCCCTGAAATCCACGCGTCCTTCGGCGGTAAAGGTAAAAATCACTTTGGTTCCGTCCAGCGTAAATTCGCAGTCGATGAGTTTCATTTCCAGCGCGTGCTTGCGGATACGCTCTTTGGCGATCCTGATCGCTTCGCCCTTCCGTTCCTCGTTCTTCTTCACCGTCTCCTCATCCGCGGCGGTGGCGATGCGGAGAATAGGTTTGAGCGGCGCGACGAGTTTGGAATCGTCCACTTCCTGTTCGGGAATCAAAACCGTTGCGTATTCGATCCCGCGCGCCGTTTCGACGATCACGCCCTGCCCGCGCTGGGGGGTCGTGTTCCCTGCGCTGAAATAATAGGGCTTACTCCCGTTTCTAAACTTGATCACGACAACTTTTGCCATTTTTCTTTCTCCTTTCCAATCATGATCGCGAGCGTAAAAAGCGCTTGCGCAAAGTTCGCATTGAACTGTATTTGTTTTTCCGTTTCGTCGGTAAGCCGCATACTTTCCAGAATCGCACCCTCGGGATAGAGCATGGAAAGCCGCTCGGCTTCCGGCGTTTTGACTGCGACGTATTTGTCGCGCCCCGTCCGATAAAACAACATATCCCGAAGCAGCAGTTTCAGCGCCGATAAAAACGCGCGCTTATCCTTACGTTCGCCGATTTCGCGGATCATGCGCACGTCCGCGCCGAGCAGATATCGCTCTGCCAGACGAAACACTTCCGCGCCGCCGAGCAATGCTTCGGCTGCCGAATAGATGCCGCCGCATGCAGCCGCCGCTTCGGAACAGTTTTCTTCGGGATAATTCCGCCCGAGGGCGCGTAAGATCTGTTCGGAAGAAAAAGGCGGAACCACAATCTGATTCACGCGCGACAGCACCGTAGGAAGCAACGAATGTTCCGTACATGCCCCGATGAGAAAATAGACGCCGTCGGCAGGTTCTTCGAGCAGTTTTAACAGTTTATTCTGAACCAGCGGGGTCACGGTATGAAATGCGTCGAGCACAAACAACTTTTTGCTCCCTTCCACGGGACGCAGATTGCTTTCCTCCGTCAGTTTTGCCGCCGCGGGCACCGTCATCTTTTCTCCTGCGGCAGGGAAGAATACGCAATCGGAATAACTTTCCGTATCGATCAGCCTCGCCGTACGGCTTCCGTCTTCGGCACCGAAAAATGCTTTGGCACATTCTTTAAGGAGATTCCTCAAATAAATCTCGTCGGGAAAAAGCACCAGCGTCGCATGACCGATCCGACCGCTTGCGGACTCGGATCCGATTCTCCGATATGCATTTGTTGTGCGTAACAGCGTCTGCATTTAATCCTCCGCAAAGACGGCGATCGTCCCGTCGCGCAAACCGTATGTACTCCCCGCGAGCATCAGCCGTGCGACCGTGCGTTCGGTAATAATATCTCCCTTCTTGACAAGCGGCATACAGGGGGGAAACAAGCCCGCATCCTCCGCACACGTCATGCCGACTGCCGCTTTTAGCGGCACCCATGCCGCGGTTTCCCGCCGCATCACGTTGCCTTTGGGTTGCACTTCGTCTACAAATACTTTTACCCGCGGCAACTTTTTAAGGATTCGGCAAAGCCGTTTCAGTTCCTTCATAGAGGTTGCGGGCGATAAATAAAACATCAGATAATTCCCGTCGTTGAATTCGGGATAGACGCCGTGCCGTTCGAGATACCGCTGCGCCTCGTCTGCATAATTTCCGAAGGGAATGACGAGTTTAGTCCAGTCGCCGTTCGGATATGCCCCGAGCGCGCGTTGCAGCGCAGACGCCGTCATCTCCAATTCTCTGTTCCTCGGATATTTCACGGCAAACTCCACGCTCGCAAGAATGGGATATGAGGGCGAAGTCGTACGGAAATGCCGCACGCTTTCGCTCAGTCTGTCTGCCCAGGAAACGTCCGCCGCCGAAACCACCGCGCCCTGCGTGAGTGCGGGCAGCGATTTGTGTACGCCGTCCACCCACATATCGGCATAGCCGCCCGCATAACTGTTTGTAAAATGTAAATGGCTTCCGTGCGCACCGTCGATCAAAAAGGGTTTGTCCGCTTTTTTGCAAATTGCTCTTGCCGCAGACAAGGGCGCAAGATTGCCGTAATAGTCGGGAGAAGTAAGCAACAGCGCGTCGGCAAACGAAAGCGCCGTTTCGATATCGGTAGGCGACGGCTGCTGAGGAATGCCCGCACGAACGGTTTGCGGGATCTCGATCAGTTCCAACGCCAATACTTCGCATGCATGCTTTACGCAGACGTGAGAAAAGGCGGGCGCCGCGATCGCCGCCGCCCCCTCGCATTTGACCGCATAAAGCATTGCAAACACGCCCGAAGTGCTGCCGTCAGTCAATAAAAAACTGCGGTTCGCGCCTAAGATTTCCGCAACGTCATGCTCGGCGCGGGCGATCACGCCGCTTGGCGCATACAGATTATCGGAATATGAAAGTTCGGTAATATCCGCACCGGCGCGTTTATGCCCGGGCGTATGAAAAGAAACATGCTTTTTTTGCGCGTCGAGCATGCCCTGTATGTTCAAGCCGGATTTCCGTTTCATCTTCGCCTCCGTATTTTGTATCAACTGCAATTCGAAAATTGCGAAATGTGTGAAATGGCACGGAAAATTCCGTGCCGTTCGCTTATTTTTTGGGTTTCATTGTGGGGAACAAGAGAACGTCGCGGATACTGTCGCTATTGGTCAGCAGCATCACAAGACGGTCTACGCCGAAGCCGAGTCCGCCCGTAGGAGGCATTCCGTATTCGAGCGCGTTCAAAAAGTCTTCGTCCACTTCTGCGTTCATTCCGAGCGCGCGTTTCTTTTCCGCCTGTTTGGTCATTCTCTCGCGCTGGTCGATGGGATCGTTCAATTCGGAGAACGCATTGCCCATCTCCATGCCCATGATAAAATATTCGAACCGTTCGGTCATGGTCGGATCTTCGGGCTTACGTTTGGCAAGCGGCGAGATCTCCACGGGATAATCGTAAATAAACGTGGGCTGAATGAGTTTGTCCTCGACGAACGCATCGAAGAACGCCGCCAAAATATGCCCCTTGCTGTCTTTCCCTTTTTCCAATGCAACGCCGTGTTTTCCGGCAAGACTGCGCGCCTCTTCATCGGTAGCGATCTTCGAAAAATCAACGCCAGAATACTTTTTGACCGCATCCGTCATCGTAAGCCGTTCCCACTTGGAAAGGTCGATCTCCGTCCCACGGAACGTCACCTGTAAACTGCCGCAGGTTTTGATTGCAACGCGCTGATAAAGTTCTTCCACAAAGTCCATCACTTCGAAATAATCGACGTATGCCTGATACACTTCCACCGTGGAAAATTCGGGGTTGTGCGAAGAATCCATCCCTTCGTTGCGGAAGATTCTGCCCAATTCGTACACCTTTTCAAATCCGCCCACGATGAGACGTTTCAGATACAGTTCGGTCTCAATTCTCAGGTACATGTCCAGATCGAGCGCGTTGTGATGCGTTTTGAACGGACGCGCGTCCGCCCCGATCTCGATGGGCAAAAGAATGGGAGTGTCCGCTTCCAGGAAGCCCTTTTCGTTGAGATAAGCGCGAATTTCGCCGATGATTTTCGCACGGCGGAAGAACGTTTCGCGCACGTTTTCGTTCATGATCAGATCGACGTGACGCAAGCGGTATTTCATATCGACGTTCACAAGTCCGTTGTGTTTTTCGGGCAAAGGTAAAAGTGATTTCGTAAGCATTTCGAGATGCGTTGCGTGTACGGTCACTTCGCCCGTCTGCGTTTTAAATACCGTTCCTTTGATCCCGACGATATCGCCGATATCGTAATCTTTTTTGTACGCCGTGTATACGTCTTCGCCGACGTCCTGACGGGTGATATAAATTTGAAGCACGCCGTCTTTATCGGAGATGTGCGAAAAGGAAGCCTTTCCCATGATGCGGCGCGACATCAGTCTGCCGGCAACGGAAACTTCCTTCCCTTCCCAGTCTTCGAAATTTTCTTTTATCTGCGCGGAATGCGCGGTCAGATCGTATTTGGTTTTAAGATAAGGGTTATGTCCCTCGGCGGTAATTTTTGCGAGTTTTTCTCGGCGGATGCGCGCCTGTTCGGCGAGTTCTTCCGCTGGGTTCAGATTCTCTTCCATAATAATTTCCCGTTTAATTGATTTTCATGATTTTCAGTTCGTAAACGCAGTCGGGCGCTTTTACCGTTACGGTTTCGCCCTTTTTATGCCCGAGCAATGCAGAGCCGACGGGCGATTCGTTGGAAACAACATTTTTCATTGCGTCCGCTTCGGTCGTTCCCATGATCGTATATACGGTCTGTTCGTCGAGATCGGCGTCGTATACGGTCACTTCGGAACCGATATGCACCACGGACGTATCGTCGGATTCTTCGATGATCACTGCATTTTTTACTTTGTAGTCGAGTTCGATGATCTCGCCCTCGTTGGCAGCCTGTTCGTTCCGCGCCGCATCGTATTCCGCATTTTCCGATAGGTCGCCGTGGCTGCGCGCCTCCTGGATCCGCTCTACGATTTCCGCACGTTTGACTTTTTGAAGGTATTCGAGTTGTTTCACCGCCTCGTCGTAACCTTTTTGCGTCATGAAAAATTTATCCATTATCAGCCCTCTTTGCCTGCGCGTTCCGCGCGATTTATAAAGACGACCGTGATTCCCCGTCCATATGCGGGGAACCACGGCTCTTTCACTTTTATTATTATATCGCATTCCGAACGAATTGTCAACCTACTTTTCGCCGCCGCATCAATTTTTCGTGCGATTTTTGACGAATCTTGCAATCCGTTTCACGGCTTCCGTCAATTCCGCCATGCCCGTCGCATACGAACAGCGCACGTGATATATCCCGCAACTGCCGAACGCGCTCCCGGGAACGAGTGCGACCTGTTCTTCTTTGAGCAATTCGTTTGCAAACTCTTCGCCCGTCATTCCCGTTCTTTCCACCGAAGGAAATGCATAAAACGCCCCGCGCGGTTCGAAACAGGAAAGTCCCATGTCGTTAAATTCTTTGACCAGAAACCGACGGCGTCTGTCGTATTCCGAACGCATGCTCTCCACCGAAGTAAAGCCGTCTTTCAGTCCGCCCGAAAGCGCGGCAACCGCAGCATGCTGCGACATGCGCGGCGCGCACAGCGCCGTGTATTGGTGGATTTTCAGCATCGCCGCGTCGATCGCCTCGGGCGCGCTTGCAAAGCCGATCCGCCAGCCCGTCATGGCAAACGATTTGGAAAAACCTCCGAGCAGGACCGTACGTTCGCGCATCCCCTTCAAACTTGCAACGGAAGCGTGTTTTCCGCAGTATGTAAGTTCTGCATAGATCTCGTCGGAGATGACGAGCAGGTCGTGTTTGACGATCACGGGCACGATCTTTTCCAACTGTTCGCGCGTCATGATCCCGCCTGTAGGATTGTTGGGATAGGCGACGATGATCGATTTCGTATGCTTGGTAACGGCGCGTTCGATCGCCTCGGGCGTAAGGATAAAACCGTTTTCTGCGCTGCATTCCACGGACACGGGTACCCCTCCGCACAATTTCACGATGGGAGAATAGGAAACGTATGCGGGATCGGGAATTAAAATTTCATCTCCCGCCTCGCACGTCGCGCGGAGCGCAAGATCGATCCCCTCGCTCGCGCCGATCGTAATGATCGTGTGTTCGGGCGAACTTTCCACGCCGAAGCGTTCTTCTAAATACCGCGCAGTCAACTCGCGCAATTCTTTTAATCCGCGGTTTCCGGTGTACTGCGTATAGCCCTTTTGCAAAGAGCGGATCGCCGCGCTTCTTACGTCCCACGGGGTCGTAAAATCGGGTTCGCCCACGCCGAGAGAAATGGCGTCGGGGAGCGATTCCACCAAATCGAAATACTTTCTGATCCCGCTCGGCTTTATTTCTTTGGCATGCTTTGTAAGAAAATCTCTCATGCCTGTACGGAGAGCCTCCCGCTCTTTTTCTTTGCTGTCAGCGCGCCTTCGATCTTATACTTTTTCAGAATAAAATGCGTTGCCGTAGAGAGAACGCAGTCGAACGTAGAAATGCATTCGGAGATAAACCGCGACACTGCTTTGACCGAATTGCTTTCGACAATGACCGCAAAATCATATGCTCCGCTCATGAGATAAAGGTTTTTCACCTCGCCGTGCTGTGCAATTTCTTCGGCGATCCCGTCGAATCCGGAACCGCTTTGCGGAGTGACTTTTACTTCTATCAACGCCTGCACGCACTCGTCTTCTTCCTCGTCGAGATTGGAGATCGCAGTATATTTTACGATCGCGCCGCGTTTTTCCAGATCGCGGATCGCTTGTTCCACCTCCGCAGGCGTCTGCCCGAGCATTGTGGCGATCTTCTCCGTTCCGATCCGGCAGTCTTCGCTTAATATTCCGAGAATTTCCCGTTCCAATTGTTCCATAATTTCCTCCCCTTTTGACTCTATTCTATTCTATTCCGAAAGCAATGTCAAATACATTTGCTTTTTTGCCCCGAATTTTGTATAATGACGTTATGTTTCGGATCTGGGCAAAGGTCATGCAGGAAGACCACATTACCAAACAAACCGTTTACGCGCGCGAAGAAACTTTTTCTTACGCGAAATTTTTCGATTATCTGACGGACATCTGCGGAGAACTGGATATTCCCACGCCCGTATTGTTAAAACCGCATATCTTCAATTACGCGAAATTCAATCATGTGATTTTCCGCCCGTCCGATTTTATGGAAGACCCGGGCTTCGATAAATTAGCGCTTGAAAATATCCTTTGAGGTAACTATGCTTTTTATGATAAACGCCGAACCGATCGGCGTTTTTTTATCGGATCGTCTGTACGCCGTTTGCGGTGTGCAGTTCTGCGGATTCCACCCGGATACGAAACACGTGGAACGTCGCGTCGTCCGCTTCCTTATGATACTTCAAAAGGTTGGGACAGTCCGCAAGCATCTGTGATTTGATCTCCAAAGAGAACGTTTCCTCGGCAAACCCGCTCACCCGCGCCCAATCGCGCGTACCGTGCTTCAACGCTAGGAGTTGTACGTTGCCGTTTCTTTGCAGTTGATCGAACACCGCTTTGCCTGCGCCCGCACTGATGAAAAAATCTCCTCCGATTTCGGTCACCGCGCCGAACGGACGTCCCGCAGGCTTTCCGTCGTTTACGGTCAACAACATAAATGCTCCGCATTCGCGGATAAACTCACAAACCCGTTTCATGTCTATTTCTCCTGTTTTTAAAACGTTTTTTCTGTTTTTGCGGCTACCATGACCGCGTGATCACGCCGCCGCCGAGACATTGAACGTCGTCGTAAAGCACGGCGTACTGCCCTTCGGTTACCGCGCGCTGCGGCTCGTCGAAAACAATTTCCACCGTTCTTTCTCCTGTCCTCCTTACGCGAACGCGTTGCTCGCTTTGGCGATATCGGAATTTCGCATTACAAATCCATTCGTCTTGCTGCGGCGGATCAGGGATAAAATTAAATTCTTCCGCAACGCAAGCATTCGTATATAGCGGCGCCTCGTCCCCGTGAGAAACGTAAAGCACGTTGTGTTTCAGATCTTTTTTGACAACAAACCACCTGCCGTCCTCGCCGCGTCTGCCGCCCAAATTCAGCCCCCTGCGCTGACCGAGCGTATAGTACATCAGTCCGCTGTGTTCGCCCACGCGCTCCCCTTCGAGCGAGCGTATCTCCCCAGGCATTGCGGGAAGATAGGTTTGTAGAAACCGACGGAAATTGCGTTCGCCGATGAAACAGATTCCCGTGGAATCTTTTTTGCCCGCCGTTGCAAGTCCGTGTTGTTCGGCAATGGCGCGCACCTCCGATTTATCGAGATCGGCAAGCGGAAACAGCACGCCGTCCAACTGCTCCTGCGAAAGTTGATTTAAAAAATAAGTCTGGTCTTTGTTCTTATCTTTTGCTTTTAACAATCGGTGGACGTCGTTTTCATGCGAGATCCCGCAGTAATGTCCCGTTGCAATGTAGTCCGCGCCCAGTTTTTTTGCGTATTCTTTAAACGGTCCGAACTTGATTTCGCGGTTGCACAGCACGTCGGGATTGGGCGTCCTGCCCGCCTTATATTCGGCAAGAAAATATGAAAACACGCGTTCCATATATTCTTTCGAAAAATTAACGGTATAATACGGGATCCCGAGTAGTCCCGACACGCGGCGCACGTCGGAAAAATCTTCTTCCGCCGTACAGGCGCCGTTATCGTCCGATTCCTCCCAGTTCTGCATAAAAAGCCCGATCACGCGGTAACCTTGCTCTTTCAGGAGAAGCGCAGCGACCGAACTGTCCACGCCGCCGCTCATACCCAATACGACTGTTTTCTCCATTGGGAACCCTCCTAAGAAAAAATTTCTTTTATTTTACCATATTCGTTCAAAAATATAAAGCATTTTCCTTTGCTTTATGGTATAATGGTTTTCGTTAAGAATCTGCATCCGTAGTCTAACTGGATAAAATCATGGCCTCCGACGCCATTGTTGTGAGTTCGAGCCTCGCCGGGTGCACCACCAAGACACACGCAAAAGAAGCGTACAAAACTCCGTCGCGCGTGTCTTTTTCTATGTAAAAAATTGCTTCTCGATGCGTTTTTCAGTCCGTTCCCTTTTTCGTGCGGTTTAACACTTGCGACAACGGGAAATGAATTTCTTTTGTCTGATTCTTTGCACATTTTAAGTTAAACACAACAAAAAGGATTCTTGACTCTTATAAAAAGAAGTATATCTAAATAAAAAAATGCGGACTTTCGTCCGCTTTTTTATCTGTTGTCGATTTTTTCGGGATACATATCGTGGCGTGAAAGCCTGTCCCAGGCTACCTGTTCCCACTTGGTTCCCTTTTTGCCGTAGTTGCAATAGGGGTCTATGGAAATTCCGCCGCGGGGCAGAAATTTGCCCCATACTTCGATATATGCGGGATCCATCAAATCAATAAGATCGTTCATAATTATATTCACGCAATCTTCATGGAAGTCACCGCGGTTTCTGAATCCGAAAAGATACAGTTTTAAAGACTTGCTTTCAACCATCTTTTCACGCGGCACGTAAGAAATGTAGACCGTGGCAAAATCGGGCTGACCCGTAATGGGGCAAAGGCTTGTAAATTCGGGACAGTTGAATTTTACGAAGTAGTCCCTTCCGGGGTGTTTGTTTGTAAACGTTTCCAAAACGGAAGGGTCGTAAGTCTGCGGATATTTCGTGTTGTTGTTCCCGAGCAAGGTGATCCCTTCGTTCTGTTTTTCTCTTGACATATATTTCTCCTTAAATTGCAGGGTCTTCTATTCCGTTCGCTTTAAATGCGGCGGCACGGTCGCGGCAAGTAGCACATACGCCGCAAGGTTTTCCGCCACCCGAATAACAACTCCAGGTATATTTATACGGAACACCGAGTTCAAGTCCTTTTTTTACAACCTGCGATTTGTTTAAATTTACAAAGGGCGCAAGAATTTTAATCTGCCCGCCGCTGCCCGTATAAATCGCTTCGCCCATCGCGGAATTGAATTTTTCACTGCAATCGGGATAGGCGTTTCCAGCCGCATCGTCGCCGTGCGCGCCGTAATATATCACTTCGCACCCACGCGACAGCGCCACGCTTGCCGCCGCGGAAAGAAACAGGCCGTTCCTGAAAGGGACGTAGGTTGAAACGGGTTTCCCGCCCGTTAAGGAAATCTGTTCGGCATAACTTTGCAGGGGTATTTCATTGGGCGACTGCGCCAAGAGCGAACAGTCCGAATCTTCAAATATAATCGAAAGGTCAAGCCGCTTTAAAACAACGCCGTAAAAGTCGGCAATTTTTTGCGCAGCGTCAAGTTCTTTGCTGTGCGTCTGACCGTAGTAAATGCAAAGTGCGGAAACCTCCGTTGCGCCATACTTCTGAACCGCCAGCCCGAGACAAGTTGCGCTGTCCACGCCGCCACTTAATAAAACGAGTGCTTTCATCCCCTCTCCCCCAAAAGATTTTGTAGCGATACGTCGTCTTTAAACGCACCGAAATACGTTTTGGTAACCGTTTTTGACGATACGTTTTTTATCCCGCGGGAAGTCATACAACTGTGGCAGCCTTCTATCTTTACGCCGACATCGGGCGATAAAGCCGCAAGCGAAATTATTTCGGCAATGTCTCGCCCCAAACGCTCCTGTAATTGCAGACGCTTTGCCGCCATATCGCAGATGCGCGCAATTTTACTTAGCCCCAGTACTCTTCCGCGCGGGATGTACGCCACGTCGACTTTCATATCGTACATAAGCGCCATATGATGCTCGCAATAACTGAAGACGCTTATGTCCTTTATAACCACTGCGCCGTCTGAATTCGGGTCGGACGAAACTTCGAAGGTTTTTCCGAACATTTCCGCAATTTCGCGGTTGGTATATTTAATCCCTTCAAACGCTTCTTCATACATTCGCGCTACACGGGCTGGTGTTTCGCGCAAACCTTCCCTCTCGGGATCTTCGCCTATGGCAACCAATAACCCGCGGATATGTTTTTCTATTTCTTTAAGATCCATATTTTCTCCTATACTCCGCGCATATCGGGTTCCCAAATTATTTTATGTAACTGTAATTGCAGGCGCACGCCGTTTAGTTTTCGCTCTTTCAGAAACTCCGCTATTTCTGCGGGCTTGATTTTACCGAAGACGGGGCTGAAATAAACGCGGCACCCGTTTATAAGTCCGTACTTATTTATCACCTCTTCCGCACGCGCCAAATCGTACCTATCTCCGACCACAAACTTGACCGCATCGCGCAATGTAAGGTAAGAAAAGTTCTCGGTCAACATATATTTTTCCATTCCGCTTGAAGGAAGTTTATAATCGGCGGTAACGGCGGGACGGGGCGAAAGGGAAACGAAATCTTTCAACGGCACGCTTCCGTTGGTTTCTATTTCGACTTCTGCGCCCGTCTCTCCCAACAACACGATAAGCCGCGCAATATCCGCCTGTAAAAGCGGTTCGCCGCCCGTGAGGGTAACGTTTTTTACGCCCGTCGATTTCACATATTCAACAATCTCTTCCGCAGAAGCAATTTCGTATTTCACATCGGAGGTATTTGCCCAGCGCGTATCACAGTAACTGCAATTAAGATTGCAACCGCAAAACCGCAGAAACACGGCTATCTCGCCCGCGCGCGGACCTTCGCCGTTTATGCTCACAAACTTTTCGGCAACTTTAAAACAGGACATATCACTCACCGTACACTGCGCAGTTTTCAGGCGACTCGTGTACGGTCACGCAGGAAACAGGCAAGCCCTTGTTGCAAAGTTCGGCATATATGTGCGCTGCAAAGTTTTCGGCAGTGGGTCTGAAATCCGTTTCAACCAAAGAAAAGCCTTCTTCTTTAAGCGCGGAAACGGTCAGAGGGTTAAGAGTGTTTTTTTCGTAAATAAGCGTATGATCAAAACCTTCTGCAAGATCTTTTACTGCTTTCTTAAAATCGCCGAAGTCAAGTATCATGCCGCGCTTTTCGCCGCTCCCCTGCAATTTTTCGCCGCTTATCTTTACTTCCACAACCCAATGGTGACCGTGGATATTGGCGCACTTGCCGTTGTATCCGTGAAGAAAGTGTGCGCTGTCAAAACAAGCCGAAGTTTTTAAATAATACATTTCTCCCCCTTTGCGAAAAAAAATACAGCCGCGACAAAACGACTGCACCTGAAAAACTCTTCCCCTCATATGCCCTGGTTTTGTTTATCGACAGGATGGCGCAAACGAACTGTCCGTTTAATTGAGTATATAATATCACATCGCAACGCTTATGTCAACTCAACCGAAGTGTTTACACGCTACGTCTTTTCATAATGGTGGCAAAAACCCGCGTATATGCCGCGGGCAAGTCGGATATAGTTGCTAATTGTATTATAATATTATTTTCAAATTATAATGACAACAATAATATATAACCGATTAGGATGAAACCCCTCTGTCTGTTTTCTGTCCTTTCGGCGCTTCAGAATGCAGATTAGTCGTTTTCATTGACGCCCAATATATGAAAGCAACGCAATTTACAACAAAAGTCAGACCGTTTGCAAATTTATTTCCGCAGTCCATCTGACTTTTTTTCTATTTGTGTGCAAGCCATTTACAGTCAGTCAATTCCGTTTCGGTAAATTTTGCCTGAAACGACGACTGTTCCGGCGAACAGGCATAGATCCCGAATCGGATTTCTTCGCCGCCTTCCCTCAAATGACAAATACGCATTTGCTTGAATTGAATGCCGTCGTAGGAATACTCTATGCAATAGTCCGCGCCCCTTCTGCTCAACCGATACCACACGGTTTTAATTTTAGCGTTGATATCCGTCGATGCCCAGTCGGAATAACCGTGATTCGTGACCACGCTTCCAAGCCTTTGAATGGTTTCATTTTCATATTCTACGGACGCTTTTAACCAATTTTCGCTGTCGAGATACACCGCAATTCCGCATTGGTCGAAACGCCGTTTACTGTCAAATTGTGTTTTGACAGTAAATGAAAAATACTGCTCCTTGGAAGAAATCTGCAATACGGGCGCATTATCGTTTCTGAACCCGTAATATGTTCTTTGCCATAAATCCGTATGCGGATCCGTTATGATTTCCACACCGTCTTTTGTGATATGATACTTTTTCGGAGGACGGATCCATTGAAAGTCCGATAGATTAAGCATGCTGCGTTTCCTTCTGTTTTCATTCTTCATCAAGATATAATCGTGCGGCTTTTGAACGGCGGTGCCGATCAATGAAACTCAATGCTTTCCGTTTTAAAATCGCAATAATATTCGGCGCTAACGCATCTGAATTTTAAAACGCAATAATCGGGATCGGTCACGCCTTGTTTGTAAAATAATCTATCGCCGATTCGCCAAATCATATCCTTAGTCGGTTGATCGGTGCAAACTTCCATGTCGCCCGTAATCGTCACTCCCCGATATTTGAATTTCCCGCGTTTATAAAAATAAATACATGCCTTATTGTTGGCGAGATATTGTTTTACTTTCTTGGAGGAAGTGTTAGTTGAAAAAAAGACATTGTTTCCTTGAATTTTGCGAGGGGAAAGCATTGCGCGCACGACGGGATATCCCTGCTCGTTGACCGAAGCGATAAGCGCCGTTTTTTGCTTGGAAATAAATTTAATGATGTTTTCCTGATCCATAAATAAACCTCTCTTGTATTTGTATAACATCATACTTCCATAATATATTCAATCACTCTTGTGGAATCGGTTAAGTCGAACGTTTTGTCCCGATGCCGATTTCCTCTATCCTTTCATTTTCGTTTGATTTGTCCGGTAACTTGCCGAACGGATTTTTATGTTCTACACTTGTGATCGTCAACGCAGAAACCGACTTAGCGCCCGCTCGAATCAACGTTTCGGCAAGTTCAGATACGGTGGATCCGGTCGTTAACGTATCGTCGATGATCAGAATTTTCAATCCTTCTACCGTTGCCCAATCGGAAACACGAAAACAGCCTTTCAGATTTTTTTCGCGGGCATCTCTGCCCAGTGTTTTTTGTAATGCCGTTTCGCGTTGCTTAACCGCCGTGACGCGAAACGGAATACCGCATCTTCGGGAAAATTCTTCCGCCAACAGCCGCGTTTGATGATATCCCCGTTTCCGCTGCGCCTTCTTCGTCATCGGGACGTCTGTGATCACGTCGCAGTCGGAAAACTCCCGTTTTAAAATCGGTTCCGCCAACTCGGCAAGCGTTCGGCACAAAAAACGATCGCCGCGCTTAAATCGGACAATGAGCCGTGCCGCTTCCCCTTCGTGCGTAAATACGGAACGCGCTGTCTTCACATTCAAAGGTTTCCGTTTGCATTCCATGCAGACGCCCGTTTCTTTCACTTTTCTTCCGCAAAGAGTACACCGTTGTCTGCCGATATACGGAAGATCCTTGTTGCATTTTTCACAGACGCGCTCGTTCTGAAAAACTTCCCGCCCGCAAATATCACAGGTGAAATTATGATGATCGTCGTACTTTTTGATCGATCCAACGATTTTCCCGAAATATTTTCTGATTGCGTTGGTGAGTTTACTCATGGAGCATCCTTTGTTTTTGCTGTTCGGAATGAAACTTAATGTTGTTACAACTTGATTATATCAAACCTGCGTCCAAATATCAAGACTTAAATCAATTAAAAAAGAAAGCACGGAAATCATTACGGTTTCCGTGCTTTCTGGCTGCCCCTGGCAGACTCGAACTGTCGACACTGCGGTTAACAGCCGCATGCTCTACCGACTGAGCTAAGGGGCAATAAAAGGTGGCAACTACCTATCCTCCCGGCCTGTTAGGGCAAGTACTTTGGGCGTAA
>CAJUIR010000004.1 GCA_910586655.1 uncultured Christensenellaceae bacterium | reverse complement strand
TAACGAAAACTCCGTCTGGTATCTTACCCTTCTCGGTTCCGACGTTTTTCAAATTCATTCTTCACATTAAAAAGCCCTCTCCTTTTCGGAGAGGGCTTCGGCTTATTGCTTTAATTTTTTCCGATCCGTTCATCAAACTCGTTTAAGCCGCGTTCGATGTACTGTTTCTGATAGGGCGCCAAGTAGCAAAGCAACCCCAGCAACTCCCCTACATGCACCAATTCTTCGTTTCTGATATCGATCCAGGTTTCTTTCGCCGCGTCGATATTCGTCTTATGTAAATGGTCGTCGTACTGAATAATCGCGTCGATTTCTCCGATCAGATCTCTGCGCGCGTTTTGCAGCGTTTCAAAATCCAAAACCGTGTTCTGATTGCCGTTTCCTCCGTTCGGTGTATTGCTGTTCAAAAAGAAATTAAACATTTGCTACCTCCCGAATCATCATATTACCATTCCCTGTAAAATGTTATTCTCCTCAGCCCCGATTTTTCCCGATACAAACCGATCCTATATGAAAAGCGCCGCGGCTTTTCCGCGGCGCACTCTTTTTCTATTCTTTGATTACAGAATTCAAATTGCGATCACATACAGCAATGCGGAAATCAACATAGAAGACTTCCACCAGTTTTCCGCAATTTCCGCTTGCTTGTATTCCGTCCACCACTGACCCGACACGGGGAGCGATCCGTCGCTGCATTGCGCCGCCTGCATCGCCTCGGCTTCCTTTGCGCAATCCGCGCGATCGAAAATATGGAAGACGCGCCGCCCGCTCTCGAAAAACTGCGACGGTTTGACGCATTGAGTTCCGTTATTCTCAGCAAAGTTCCGAACGTCGCCGTATAATTTCTGTCGGAAAAATTTCATATCGAGTGCTTCGAACTCGGGAACGTCTTCCACGTCGCCCAACAGTTCCAGATAGCAACGCAGCATTTGCGCGTCTTTGGGGCGATTGACTAAATATTCGAAAACGGCTTTCACGGCGATCCCACGCGCACGGCAGTAAAGTTCGCCGTCCTTTTCCGCATTTTTCAGCACGAACCCCGCCAGCGAAGGCGTGGGATCGGTTGCGGGCGCGCCGCCGCTTCCGTAATCCCACCACGCCGCATGGGGATAGCAGCGATTGGAAGGCACCGAAAACTGCCAACGGTTGTTTTGAAAATCTTTTCCGCTCGCAAGATAGCGCAGCATGCCCTGTATGACGGGATGCGAGGCATCGGAAAACCCGATCTCGCGCAAAATCTCCGCCGCCGCCCAGACGCCTGCGGGAGTGGACACGATATTCCAAAGATCGGGTTCGATTGCGTGCGCAAACCCGCCGTCCGGATTCTGGTAAGCGGCAAGAATTTCCAACACGTCTTGGGCGCTCCCGTTTTCAAAATGAAATTTCCATCTTGCAAAATCCAACGGTCTTGCATTGCGGTAAATAAATTTTTTTGCGCATTCTAAAAAATGCCGAGACGGTTTCATGCCGAAATTTCTCCCATGCTTGATAAATTCGATTATAACATACCATAATAAAAATATCAAGGCTGCATCATGGATTGTACAAGCGAATTTCTTGACTTTTTATTCCGATTATGGTATGCTTACCGTATATATTCAAATGAATGCGGTATATATTCATACTAATGTTATATATGGAGGTATTTATGAGAAAGTTTTTGACATTTTTCCTTTCCGTACTTTGCATGGCGTGTCTGGCGGGCGCGCTGGTTGCATGCGGCGGAGGAAGGGATGACGAAGACGACGGAAAAATCGATTACACCGTTACCGTTTCCTCGGTGGGCGGCGATACTCTGCGCAACGTTTCCGTAGGTTTTTATAACGACAGTCTTGACCGCGTGAAAAGCGGCGTAACGGACGCGAAGGGTTCCCTCACCGTTCGTCTTGAGCCGAAGGATTACACCGTTCGTATTTCCGATCTGCCCAAAGGGTACAATTTGCCCACCAAGGTTTATCGGACGGACGCGCAAGGCTCGCCCGTAGAAATTTATCTGACTTCGTCGGTCATTGACGAACCGCTTCCTTCGAACTACGTCTACAAGGAAGGCGACGTCATGTACGATTTTTCGTTCACGACCACCAAGGGCGATACGTTTACGCTTTCGGAAATGCTTGAAACCAAAAAGTTAGTCATGATCAATTTCTGGGGAATTTTCTGCGGTCCCTGCCAATCGGAATTCCCTGCTATGATCGACGCCTATCATTCGCCGTTCGCCACCGAAGAAAATCCCGACGGGAAATTCTCGGACGAAGTGGCGATCTTAGCCGTTTCCGTGGACCCCGACGATACCGACGCAGCCATCGAATCCTATCTGAAAGAAAACGGTTTTACGAACGCAACGTTCGGCTGGACCTGTTCTCCCGAATTTTATTCGCACTTTAATACCGGCAACAGCGTTCCTGCAAGTATCTTCATCGACCGTTACGGCGTGTTCTGCTATATGCACGTCGGCGCTTTGCCCGAAGTATCGGATTTCACGAAACAGTTCGATAAATTCTGCTCGGACGATTACAACCAAACGATCGACCGCGGAGACGAGGACGAAAACGTACAGCGTCCTTTGAACCCTTACGACATGCCTTCCTCCGAGGAGATCGCGGCGGCAGTCAACGGCGAAGGATTCAACGGAACCTACCACGGAGAACTCGAAACGGAAGACAAGGATTATTCATGGCCTTGGTTCGTCGGCGTGGACGAATACGGCAAAAAATATATGTATAACTCCAACGTGGGGATCCAGAAATATTCGTTTGCAACCGTATACATGAACTACCACGCCAAGAAAGGCGACGTACTCGCATTCGATTATTATGCCGACATCGAAGACGGCTACGACGTTCTTACCATTCTTTACAACGACAGACAACAGTTCAATTCTTTGACCGGAAACACCGGCGGATGGAAAACTCATTATCTCGATATTGCAAAAGAAGACGGCGACTATGAGGTCATATTCCTGTATCGGACAGACGAAAGAAATTTGGCGAGCGCACTGATCGAAGACGTCGTCAGAATCTCCAACATCCGTCTTACGGACGAAGACGAGATGAAGAACGCAGGCGTTTCGATGGATATTATTTACGACTGTACCACCGATTTCGACGAAGATAACCTCGTTTGGAAAAATTACGCGAACGTCGGTTTGAACCAGAACGACGGATACTATCACTTGCTCGACAAAAACGGCGAACCCAACGGCGAACTGGTATTGTTGAGTACTATGACGGGAACGCACTGGTCGAACACTTCCCTTTACGATTATGCAAACGTAGATGACGATGCGGATTACAGACCGCTCGATTTCGGCGAAGACGGCGATTATACTCAGTTTATTTTAACCTATTGCTCGTACGCCCAACTTTCCGACTATCCCAGTTATATCCCCGTGACGCAGGAACTGAAAGATGCGCTCTCAGTCATCGCAAGCCATCTCGGCAGCGGCGTCAACGAAAACGAATGGCTGGAAATGTGCGTCTACTTCGTGCATTACGGCGCGGGAAGCGCACCTACGGATCCAGTAGAAGGATTGACGCACTTCTCGGCATTGCCCCTGCACATAACGGCAGGCGAGTACACCGACGATAATTACAGCAGCGGTGCGACGGACGGCGATCTCAATAAGATCGTAATCAAAAAACAACCCTTCCCCCGCGGACTCTACTATGAATTTACACCGGAAGAAAGCGGCGTTTACGAACTCAGAACGTTCGGTAAATACGAAGTAACGGGATGGGTCGTGAAAGCAAGCGATATGGGTCCCGACGCTAACAGGGCGGACGTGGAGATGATTGCCGATCTTGAACCTATCAATGCGGGCAACTTTACCGGTTACGCGCCTTTGGAAGCAGGAGTATCTTACTTCATATTGCTCGACTTGTTCCAACAGGCCGATCCAAACAAGATGGAAGATCCCGAAAACGGAATTTACGCAACGTTCTATCTCAGCATCAAAAACAAGGGCGATTCGGTTACCGAGTTGCATCTTGCTGCCGATCCGCTGGGTTACACGACCGACAGCAGCAGCAGCGACATGAACGGGGACGTCGTGATCATCCCGTTCGGCGACTTCCTCATCGGTCCGGACGGTCCCGTTATGTCGTATAAGGGTACTGAAAGTAAAGTGTTCGTCGATCTGCTTTCCGATATCAGAAGTATTACCACCAGTTACGAACCTTATTATGACGATAAAGGCGTATTGCAGTATAAGCCTATTCCGTTCTCGCTTGCAGACGTCATCGAAGCGACAGAAGGAAATTATATCAAAGTTCCCGTATTCGATTTGACAGGCAAATTCGTAGACGAAGACAAAGACGGCTTCATTGATATGAAAGAATTGAAGTTCGAAGGCGCCCAACTCGAATATATGCGCGGGTTGCTGGAACAGGCGAGAAAGAATTCGGGCACGGCAGAAAACGGTCAAGCGCCTTACGGAATGGTGGAACTCACGAACGAACTGTTCGACATCCTCGACGAATTGGTCCATGAGTGCACCGATATGAGAGCGAGACCGAGCGACGACGGCGTAACGCCCGTCTACGTTGAAAATGAACTTTTGAAATTGTGCTACTACTACCGCACTTATAAGATTTAAGTTCAAAGAAAAAAGACTTCGTTTCAAATGAAACGAAGTCTTTTTATATCAAAAAATACCGCTTTCCGTTTCGGGAAGCGGTAATAATTTTATTGTTTGAGATACGCGTAAACGGAATGTGCCGCGACGTTCCCTTCGCCCGCCGCCTTTGCATATTGGTACGGTTTACCCGTGCAATCGCCCGCAGCAAACACCCCTTTCAGATTTGTCCGCATTGTGCGATCCACTGCAATGTGCACGCCTTCGGTTTTCAAACCGGACAGCAATACGGAAGGAGGCGCAGACGATTTGAGCATAAATACGCCGTCCACCTTTAAAACGCCGCCGCGGAATACCAGTTCTTCCGCCCGCTCCTTTCCCCTGATTTCAAGGGGCATTCCTCGCACCGCTTCGATGTTTTCCGAATTGACAGCCGTATCCCGATACAGCGCGACGAGATAAACCTTTTGGGCAAGGGACGCAAGAAATTCGATTTCGTGTTCCAGTTCTTTCTGTGTACAAACGACGGCAATCGTCTTGCCGCGGTAGAGCGCGCCGTCGCAAACGGCGCAGTAACTCACCCCGCGCCCCAAAAACTCCGTTTCGCCGGGAATGGGCTTTACAGTTTCCACGCCCGTTGCAAGCAACACCGTCTTTGCTTCGTAAACATCGTCTCCGCACAGCAACGTATATGAGTCCTTTGCGGGATATACGCCGTTGACCGTATGTTCGGTAATTTTGATCCCCGCCCGATCGATCTGCCGCAAAAATGCCTCTCCCATCTCCGCGCCGCTCACTTCCGTGAGCCCGGGATAATTGTCGATCTGTTCCGCACTGCGGATCTTTTTTGATAATTTACGCGAACCGAACCAAATAAAATCAACGTTTAACGCCTTTAACGTAAGCGCGGCGGAAACGCCCGCCGCTCCCGTTCCGATCACGGCACAATCGTACATACTGTTCTCCTTATCCGGTTTCATTATGTCCGAAAACGCGTTTGTTTAACCGTTCCTTATGCTTTGACCCGTTCGGATACCGCGGCGAGCAACCGATCAAACGCCGTTTTTAAAACGCTTCTCGGGCAGGCAATATTCACGCGCTCGAACCCTTCGCCGCCCACGCCGAAAATCGATCCGTCGTCAAGCCAAAGTTTTGCTTTGTTCAGAACGAATTCATGTAATTCGGAATCGCTCAGTCCCAGTGCGTTACAATCGAGCCAGACGAGATACGTCCCCTGCGGTTCTATCAGTTTGATGGGAGTCCCTTTCAGACGTTTGCGCACGTATGCGAGATTGCCCGCCAGATACTCTTTCAGCGCTGCAAGCCAAGGCGCGCCGTAAGTATACGCCGCCTCACATGCGACAAGCCCCATCACGTTGGGTTGGCAGTATCCGATCCGGTCAAATTCTTCCCGCAGCGCGCGGTGCGCTTGTTCGTTTTCGACATAGATATTTGCGATATGCATTCCCGCAAGATTAAAAGTCTTTGTGGGCGCGGTACATACCGCGCATATTTGTCTGAATTCCTCTTTCACGGTCGGGAATACCGTATGGCGGTACCCTGCATATACGAAATCGGCATGAATCTCGTCGGAAATGACAAATACGCCGTGTTTCAGGCAAATGTCGCCCATTGTTTGCAGTTCCTCTTTCGTCCAGACGCGTCCGACGGGATTGTGAGGATTGCAGACGATAAACAATTTTACGTCGTTTTCTACGATCCGACGTTCAAAATCCTCGTAATCGACACGATACTGACCGTCTTCGTAAACGAGCGGACTTACCACGAGTTTTCTCCGGTTTACGCGGATGGATTCCTCAAACGGATAATAGACGGGCTGACAGACAAGAATGCCGTCCCCCTCTCGGGTAAACGCACGGATCATCGCACAGATCGCAAACACCACGCCGCAGGCAAGCAGATAATGTTCGGAGGAAACTTCCCAGCCGTACTGTTCTTTACACCATTTCGAGATTGCTTGAAAGTAACTTTCCTTCGGATCGGAATATCCGAAAATCCCGTGGTCGATTTTATTGCGCAGTGCGTTACGAACCTCTTCGGGTGAAGGGAAATCCATATCCGCGATCCAAAGCGGAAGCGCGTCGGACGGCTTCCCCCGCTCCACAAGAAAATCGTACTTCAAACTGTTGGTACCCTTTCGCTCGGTAACTTTATCGAAATCGTAATTCATCATATTCGCACATTTTCCTTTGTGTTTCGATCTTTAATACTCTACCACGCCCAAACGTATTTGTCAACTTTCCGCAAAAAAAATTGCGGAGAGCCGCTGAAAAATCAGTCTCTCCGCAAGGAAAATTCAGTTTGCCGCCTCGGGAACTTTCATCCCCCAGCAACGCCAGGTTTTGGAAATTTCACTGTCGAAATTCTTCCAAGTATTCTGAATGTTTTTATTGGTATCGAGTTCGGGACCCGCATCGATATGCTTGACGCCGTGATGGATCAATCCCTTCAAACAGTGATTTACGATGATCGCCATCACGCCCTTATTCGCATGTTCTTTTGCGATTGCAACACTCAGCAAGTCGACCGATTCGGGATGTTTCATCGTCTGCAAATAAGGGATGATCCCGCGGGGGAATAACTTGCCGCGCGCTTTCTGCAACACTTTGTTCATCGACGGAATAACCATGCCGTATGCAATCACCTTATCGTCTTTCAGAACGACTGCGGGGAATTCCGGCACGATTACCGTGAGGAGCATTTCCATCTCGCGCTGTTTTTGCTTTTCGTTCAAAGGACTTGTCCCGTATAAATCGAAAAATGCTTCGTCCAACACGTCTAACGCCTGCATGATATATTCTTTCAGTTTCTTCTTGTCGTGTTTCAGATAATATTTTACGTCGAGTACCTGATATCCGTTTTTCTCAGCCACGTCGTTTGCAAGCCGTTCGATACGCGGATCGACTTCTTCGGGACAGGTAATACGGAACCCGTTCCAATCCACCTCTTTGTAGGCGCCGAGTTTTTCCATATGTTCGACGTAATAGGGATAATTATAAATTTCGATATAGGAACTGGGTTTATCGAATCCGTCGATCAGCATGCCCTCTTCGTTGAGATCGGAAAAACTGATAGGTCCTATCACTTCTTCCATGCCGATCTCTCTTGCCCATTTGTAAAGTTCGTTAAAAAGCGCTTTGGTCACTTCAAAATCGTCGATCACGTCGAAACGCGTAAAGCGAAGTTGCTTTTTGCCCGATTTTTCATTTGCGCCGCGATGCCAGATCCCCGCGATCCTTCCCGCGATCTTTCCGTCTTTATATGCAAGAAACATTTTGCATTCCGCAAAACGGAACGCGGCGTTGACTTCGGGATCGAATTCCGCAAACTCGTCCGAAAACAAATTGGGCACGGCATACTCGTTATCGCGGTATAAATCTATATTAAATTTAAAAAATTTCTTTTTATCGCTTTTGGAAAATATTTCTTTTACTTCTATCATCATTCTCTTCCTTGCTGCTGGTATTGCGGATTTTTATCCGCCGTTTTATAATATACCATTTATTCGGAAATATGTCAATGTTTTCTATGACATTTCTCAATACCCATAAAACTTTTCGCCAAAAACCCCTTTTTTTGCGCAAAAATCAACTTGCACCGCAGGCTTGAATCAAACATTAACTGCATAGAGTAAACTATCAATCATGCAAGGAAGAAACTTTATGCAACTTACTTCACTTATCGGTAAACTGGTGCTTTCGCCCGCAGGCGAAAAAATAGGTTACGTCATTGCGGCGCTTCCCTCGCGGGATCTGAAAAAAGTATCCTGCCTGCTTTGCGCAGATAACGACGAAGAGGAGTTCTATCTCCCTGTAAAAAACATTCTTTCTTACGGCGACGCGCTGATCGCAAACCGTTCGCGCACGAGCATTCCGACCGGAATCTCCTGCCCCATCGGGAATGCGGTTTATTCCCACACGGGAGGTTTTCTCGGAACGCTCGGCGAATTGCTCCTCGGAGACGGCGGCGCACCCCTCTTTATCGTTCACCACGAAGGCTCCAAACTCACGTTCCCGTATTCCCGCGTTTCCCTCGGCGACGCGCTGATCATTTATCCCGAAGGCTGTAAAAAACCTGCTCCCGCCAAAATCACGCCGCCCAAAAAAACCAAACCGAAATCTCAGCCCGAAAAATCAGCCAAGTCAAAAACGATGCCGGAGGCGGAACCCGTTCAGCCCGTACCAGATCCTCAGTCCTCGGTACGGATCGCCGCTTCGCCGACGGACGCGCTGAACCGTGTCAACCTGCTCGGACGGAAACTGAAAAAAAGCGTATACGACGAAAACGGCTGCCCCATTGCCGTAGCAGGCGAACGGATCACCGAAACCATCGTATCGCTTGCGCGCCGCAGCAACCGACTTCTGCAACTGACCGTAAATACGCTTACGAACGTAATATAAAACGATTCTTGCTTTTTCCGTAAAATGTGATATAATAAAAATGCGTCCGCGATACAGACGGGCGCATTTTATTGTACGGAGAAATGCTATGAAATTATCTTTATTCGGTTATGTAAAACAAAGATTGAAAACGGCAATCGCCCTCGACGTCGTGTTTGCATTATATCTTGCGTTTTGCCTCGGTTCCGGAATTTATTTCGGAGTATCGGGTGCGACGGGCGTATGCATCCGCGCCTTCGTGTTTATGCTGTTTGTTCCCGTCGTATATATTGCGGAATATCTTCTGAAACTGGAAATTACGCCCGCGACCTGCGCGCTGATGCTGTTCATCGGCGTCGGCAGTCTGCTCGGCAGCGGTTTTAACGTGTATACGACGGTCCCGTTTTTCGATACCGTCCTTCACGGAATCTCGGGTTTCGTATTTGCCTGCATCGGTTTTTCCGTTTTAAAAGTACTGATCGGAAATCCCGACAATTCCAAACGGTTTTTCGCCTGCCTGATCTTCGGATTTATCTGTTCGCTCGCGATCGCCGCGCTTTGGGAACTGTTTGAATTTACCGCTTCGCTGATCAGCGGTACGGATATTCAGGAAGATACGATCGTCAGCGGTTTTCAATCGTTCCTCATCTCGGGTGATCACAGCAACGCCTACGACGCCGGCGATATATTACAGACCGTCATTCAATTCAAAGACGGACGTGAACCTCTTGTCATCGACGGATATCTTGACATCGGATTGATCGACACCATAGAGGATATGGCGATTTGTTTGGGCGGCGCGGTAATATACTGCATTGCATTGACCGCCGACTGGTTTACGGCAAAAAAATCGTTGAACCGTTTTTTCATTCCCGCATATACCGGTAAGAAAACACATACCGAAACGGAAGTTGCGGTAACCGAATAAAATACATAACTTAAAATAAACAGAACGAACCGCCCGATCGAAATGCGATCGGGCGGTTTTATCTAACCGGATCTCAAAGTTTATATTTTGCCGTCAGTTTTAAAACAGCCGCAAGACAGTCGTTCAGCATACACATTTCTTCTTCGGTAAGAGATTTATTCCGACAAGCATCCAGCGAACGGGAAAGCGCGTCCGTTTCCAACCGATCCGTGGGAGAGAGATCTTCTTTTTTCAGTTGTTCCAGCAATTCGGTCACATGGTCCAGACGCATACCGCACTCTTCCGCCGTAACGCGCGGCTGATCATAACTTGCCGCCATCGGCAAAGCCATAAGCGGTTCTCCTTCGGACATGCTCTGTGCCGAAAGCGTTTGACGGAACTTACGGTAAATTTTTTCTTCCCGCGCGCCGCGCTTATTGCGGGTCCTGTGAAACGTAAGCGGGCAGGGAATAAAAAACAACAATCTTAATGCGAAAGCAAGCGCAAAATATAATCCGAGATAGACGACCGCGCTCTTGGTCCCGTCGATACAGGTAATCAGGAAAAACCCGAGCGCGCCGAAAATAACGGCAAAATAACGGTACAACTTTCTTCCGCCGAACAACGTAAGCACGACGGCCACCAGTGCGAGCAGGCAAGGCAGAAAAATCAGCGGCACCCAGGCAGGAACAGCGTCCCCGATGACTTCGATCATATTTAAAAAGATTTCCATAAATAAAACTCCCGTACAAGGATACCCGAATCCTTATGATATTTTGTTTGTATTTTTGTCGAATAAACGGCGATACGCTCACATCTCGATTTCTCTGCCGAACGCAATATTGACGATCTTCGCCCGAACGGTCTTTTCGTCTACTTTGCAGATCCGTGCAACCGCTTTTTTGTACAGTTTTATTTGCGGCGCGTAATCTGCGCGGATCTGTTCGTCGGAACGGGAAGAATACTTATAATCGATGACGGTATACCCGTCTTCGTCTTCCGCAAGCAGATCGATCGCGCCTTGAAAGACGATTTCGTCCCTTGAAGACATGTCCAATATCTCGTCGGCAGGAATGTTTACGAGAAAGGTCTGTTCCCGTAACACGCGCTTTTCGGAAAGCGCTTTCAGACACGGTATTTCGAGAATCCGCGCAAGTCTATTCCGATCGAGAAGCGCCGCCTGTTCGGGACCGATCGTTCCCTCGGCAATCATGCGATCCAATTCTTTTTCGGCGTTCCCGCCGAAGCGGACGTGTTCCAAAAACGCGTGATACGCCGTACCCGCGTCGGCGGTAAACCCTTTTCCGGTATGGACTGGGAACTCCCTGCAATCCGTCTTTTCCGCGCGCTGTATGAGCGCCGTTGCCGAACTTTTGACCGGCAGCAAGGTACTCTCCTCATAACCATATTTGCGGCAGTAAATTCTTTTGAGTTCCTGCAACCGTTCCTCGTCTGGTCTGTATCCGAGCGAACGACGCGCAGGCGAAATACGGGCGCGCGGCGCCTCTTCCGCAAAATATCGGGCACAATCGGAAAAATCGAAAAAGTCGGAAAACCGTTTTGCAAACGCGGGCGAAAGCGCTCGCTCGCCGCCTTCGAACAAAAGATGCATGCGGTATTTGGCGCGCGTCATGGCAACGTACAGTAAATTGGCTTCGTCTTTGATCTGCCGCTCGTTCTGAACACACTTTGCCGCGCGCCGCAGCACCGTTTCGTAGATGAGTTTCTCCGCGCAATCGTAACTCCGCGGCGCGGCGTGAAATTCATCCGTCCAAAGCAACTCGTCGTGGTCGTCATGAAAATCGCCGTCCAACCCCGCGAGGATCACGACGGGATATTCCAAACCCTTGGAAGCATGCATGGTGAGCACTTTCACGGCGTCGTCCCCCGCGCGTTCCGAATATTCGATGCGGTAATCGGAGGCTTTCAGCACGGCTAAAAATTGATGGACACTGCCCGTACGTTCCGCCTCGGCGAGAAACCGCCTGACGCGAGAAAGTCTGTTTCTTCCCCCCGATTTTGCGGCAATGAATGCTTCCAGCCCTTCCTGCGAGAGAAGACATCCCAGCATTTCCGCCGCCGAAAGGACCTGTGCCGAAGTCCGCAGTAATTCCAAACGTTTGTGAAACGATTTCAGTTTTTCCGATATCCTGTCCGCCATTTTCGTTTCATATTCCCTGCAGGCGGCGCGGAAGGTATTACAAGAAGGGAATCGCAACCGAATTTTGGAAAGTTCTTCTTCGGTAAACCGTTCTTCCGAAGAAAGCAACGCCGAAGCAAAAGGAATATCCTGTTCGGCGTTATCGAGCAACGAAAGCCAGTCGATGAGAAGCCGAATTTCGAAACAGTCGCAAATATTGATCCGCGAAGAGGACGTTACGGGAATGCCGCGCTCGGTCAGCGCAAACACAACGCGTTCGGCAATGCCGTCGTTCTTTCGCACAATCACCGCAATGTCGCCGAACGTGACGCTCTTGACGGGATCTGCAAGCGTTTCGTCCGCGTCATACCATTGCGTACCGTATTCGTCCGCGATCAGATCGGCGATTTGTTCCGCAACCGCGTCCGGCTGCTTGCGTCTTGCCGATAATACCGAATAGATCCCGCGCTCAGACGTTTCCTCTTCCTCTTCCCTCGTCCAATGGAAATGTACGCTGCCCGTATCCGCGCCGTAGCGTTCGCTTGCCCGCATGGGTTCGTAAGGTTCGCCGAGTACGCCGAACACCCTTTGAAACACGCGATTGACACATCCGAGAATCGCGGGAGCAGAACGGAAATTCTTCGTGAGCGGCAGGGCGTGTTCCAGTTCCTGCGTTTTCATTTTAAAGTAGACGGAACGGCTGCCGCGGAATCCGTAAATCGCTTGTTTGGCATCGCCCACAAGGAATATCTGCCGATCCGCAATGGAAGACAAGATTTGCTCCTGCACGGGATTGACGTCCTGATATTCGTCCACAAACATGAATTGATACTTTTCCGCAATTTCGCGGCGCGCCTCTTCCCGGCCGAGCAATTCCAAAGCAAAATGCTCTAAGTCTTCATAGTCGAGCACATTCGCTTCACGTTTTAAACGCGTATAAATTTCGTCGTATTTCTGCGCAAGCACCGCCAGCGCGCGGGCGCGGCACTGTCCGTCTTGATAGCGTTGCCTCTCTACATGCTCATCGCCGTACGTCTGCAATTCTGCGTAAACGGCTTTTACCGCTTTGGACGCGCCGGAAAGATATTTCAGCGCAAAGTACATTTCTCCCGTCGCCTTGGTCGTAGGAGGCATTCTCCTGATCGCAAGCGGCGTCTGAGAGAATGTTACCATTTCAAATAAATCTTTTGCGGAAATCAGATTGCGGCAGGCTTCGATCACGTCTTTGCAGACTTCGAACGCCTGTTTGCTCCGCTCCGAAATGAGCGCGCCCCGATCTTCGATCCCGCCAATATAAAACTGCAACCGTTTCCGATAACTTTCATACAGACAATTACAGGCTTGATAAAAGTTGTCTGTATTACCAACCTGCGATAACAGCGTTCGGTATTCGGCATGCCCGCGCACCGCGCCGATCAAGGATAATACGATCCCGCGCAGACGCGCGTCTTTTTTCTTGCGGTAATATACCGACAAGAGATCCGCAAATTCCTTACCCCCGTCTTCGTAAGCGCTATCGAACGTTTCGGCGATCGCGCGGGACGAAAGCGTCTTCCCCTCCGCGTCGTCGGGTGAAATGATCCGGAATGAAGGATCGAGTCCGATCAGATAAAAATGCGTCCGAATGAGCCGCGCGCAGAAGGCATGGATCGTGCTGATATCCGCAAGCGGCAACGCGTTGAGTTGCGTCTTGAATTTTTGACGCTCCTCTCCGCTTGCCTGTGCAATTTTTTTCAAAAGCGCAGTGCGGAGTTTTTCGCGCATTTGCGCCGCCGCCTTGTTGGTAAACGTCACGCAAAGCACGTTCCTGATATCCGTACCCGAAATGATCAGCGAAATCAGCCGTTCAATCATGACGAACGTTTTACCGCTTCCCGCCGAAGCGGAAACGATGACCCTTCCCGAGGTTTCGATTGCGCCGATCTGCTCGTCGGTCAATGTTACGCTCATGGCTGTTCCCCCCGTTCCCGTCGTACGATCGTTGCGATTTCGGAAGGCGTAACTCTGCCTTCCTTGCGGGGAACGCCCGTAAACGCACACATCCCCTTGCATTTACAATAAGAACAGGCGTTTTCGTAAGGGGAAGGCGCGATATTGCCCGCCTTCATTTCCGCTTCCGCCTGCGTAGAAACAAGCGAAGCATAGCCTAAAAACCGCTCGAAATCTTCGCCCGACATTCCCTTTTCGCTTCTGCCGCCGCCCTCAAAAAATCTGCTCTTTCCGCCGCTCTGCATAGAGGGATCCATCAGCGAAAGCACGGTATCGTCTTTCGAGAAAAATCCCTTCATGCGGAATTTCTCCTCATCCGGTTTTGCAAAATCGTCTCTTGCGGGGAAGTAAAATGCTCCCGCGGCTTTCCGATCGCGCGACGCCGCAAGCAGGTACAGTTGCAGTTGCAATTTCCTGCCCGTATAATAAGAAACCGCTCTGTCGTCGATTTCTCCCGTTTTGTAATCGATGACGCGGACGTATCCGTCCGCTTCGTCGATGCGGTCGGCTTTCCCCCTGATATTTAATTCGGGAAGCGAAACGCCTCCTTCAATTCCCGAAATGCGGAACGAGGAGCCGATCAACTGACGGTACGCAGCCGCGGCGACTTCTATGCTCTCATGGATCAACCGCTCGCCCGTATACTGACCTGCCTTGGTGTCTGACAGTAACGAAAATCGCGGCGTTTCCAAAAGTGTTTTTGCGATCTCGGCGGTATGCGCACGGCACTCGTCCTCGTTTTTGACGGTTTCGAAACGCGCCGCCGCGCGTTCGAGTACGGCGTGGATAAACGTACCCGTATCGGTATCGAGAATGCTTCGTTCTTCGCGCTCGCGCAACCGCAACCCGCGCAAAGCAAATCCCGAATAGGGACATGAAAAATAGGCTTCGAGCAGCGTCGGCGAAACTTCACGAGAAAAATATAAATCGCCCGCCGAAGGTACCAAACCCTTTTTGCGGTCGTTCAGCATTGCATCGGGCTTCTGCCCCTTCTCCATTAACAATGCACGGAGCACGTCAAACTTGCTTTTATCGTATTCCCTGCCCGCTTCGAAATCTTCGCGCAAGGCAAACAGTTCCAGTTCCGCAGGCATTTTTTCACTGCACTGATAGAGAAACAGATCGTTTAAAGTCCGGACGTTGAACAGACGGTCGATATCCCCAAGCGCCTCGCTTGCCGAAGTTTCCGCATCGTTCACTTTCAGCGGTCTGGAAAGATACAGCGCCTTTTCAAACGCGCAGAGATTGAGCGCCATACTTTCGCGCGCGCGCGCGTTGACCGCTGCAATGGCAGGCTCCACCGTCACCGAAAGCGCGGAGAGTTTGCGGATATCGCCGTCCGTGATGACCGCAGTATCCGACTGGACGCGCGGAAGCGCGTCGGTAAGTCCCGTGCAAAACAAAACTTTCGCGCGTTTCAACCGACTTTCGGTCATATCTCCGATAAACACTGCATCGGCATATTGCGGAATCATGGAAATTTCCAAAGCCGACAGTCCGTTGCCCAACAGAACGCCGAATTCGCGCGCGGTAAAGATTTGTCCGCCCGCAATTTCTTCGATCTCCGTCAACACGCCTTCCAGAGGCGAAACGTCCAAAAACGCTTGCTCTGCGCCCTGAAAGCGCGACTGCAACGTTTCCGTGACCCATTCTCCCTGCACAAACGAAAACAACGCGCGTACGGCTCTGACGTAATCTCCACCCGTGCCTTTTGCAGGGAATAACGAAAGCACAGCAATCATCTTTTCGCGGCATGCCGAAAGTTCTTCCCGATCGTAATCTTTTACCGGTTCGCCCTCTTTGATTGCGGTCTTATATGCGCCGCGATAGCCGCCGAACTTCAATAAATAATTCCGATAGTTGTCCGCACTCCCGAAATAGACGGAAGAAGCCAACGCATCCACCGTATCGGGAAGACCGCCGCAAGCGGCAGCATCCAGAGCAGAAAGCACGAATCCGCAAAACGGATGCGCGGAAAAGGGACGCTTACGATCGCAAAAAAACGGAATCCGAAAGGCTGAAAACGCTTTTTCCACGGCGGAAAAACTGCCGTTTCCGTCTACCAGCACTGCAATATCGCGATAGCGAAGCGTTTTGCGCCGAGATCTCGTCTTACGCCTTTCGAACGGACGCGTACGCCTGATCATAAAATTTTTCATTTGGAACGCAGAAGCATTTTTATATCGCAGCGGCGGCGAGGTGTGTTTTTTGATCAACGCGCAGACGGCGTTCATTTCCGATGCTTCGTCTTCTGCGGTAAACGCATGTATTTTTTTGGTGTTACGTTTGGTATCTGTCAAATACTCGGGCGAAAAAATACCTTCCAAAATGATCCGCGCGTCCGCATTTAAGGAATTTTTCGTCTTTATAATTTTTATTTCGCCGTATTCTTCTGCAATTTTTACAAAAGCGGTTTTGGCTTCGTTCGTATAAAGTTCTTCTTCGCCCGATAAAAAGATGCCCGTCACACTTTCCGCATTTTCGATTGCCGCACGCACGCCCTCGCGCGCCTGCGCCGTAAAAGAAGGGAACGCAAAAAAGAATACATGCTTTCCGTTGAGCGCGCCCGAAGAAATCTTTTCGGGCAAAAGTTTTAAAAAGCCGTTTTCGTCAAGCAAACCCCGCTCGTTTAAAAAGGCTTCATATTTTTCAAGCAGCACCGCAAGATCGGAAAGTTTTAAACGTAACAACCCCGCCGCTTCCTGTTCTTCCGCACTCGCTTTCAACATCCCGACGTCGACGCGCGATGCGGCAAGTTGCGCAATCGTTTCGTATACCGCTTGCGCCGAACCTTTGCGGAAACATTTCAGTTCGGGGCTTTGGGCAAGAATGGACGAGAGCGCCATGACGGAACCCTGTTTGGAGAGCGTGCGCCTGCCGTCGGAAAGAAAGCGCGAAAACGTGGAAACTTCCGTGTGGAAAGTTCCCCCAGTGCGTTTTAACACCGCGCGCTCCGCAAGCAACGTGAGCCTGTCCTCGCAGAATATGAAGTTTTCGCCGCCGCGTGCTTCGTTGGACGCCGCGCGCCGCGCAAGCGCGTCGAGCGCGTCGTCCAACGTGGGGGCGCAGATGATTTCCGTCATTTTTGCTCCGATTGTTGTTCCTATTATAACATAATCCCGACAAGTTTTCCTAAAATATTCCGTTGTTTCCGCAATTTATTTTTACAAAGCGGAAAAATTATGTTATAATGGGTTCAATAGGATTTTCGGAGCAAATTATGAAGAAAAAAGCCTTTGGGGCATTGGCGGCGGTTTTGCCGCTTACATTATTGTTTTGCGCCTGCGGAACGTCTGCGGTAACGCTGAGCGCGAATTGGTACAAATCCGGCGACGGCGTAAACGTCGGCGGAAAGAGCGAGCAACTGGAATATGAAGTGACCTTTGAAAAGACGGACGAAAAGATCGACACCGTCGACTACAAAAACGGAACCTATGTTACGCAGTTGAATGCGGAAGCCATTCAACTTTCGGATCAGAAGACCGAAGTATTGGGCTATCATCTGCACTCCGAATTTTCCGTTTCGGTGACTTACACCGTCGGAAACGATTCTCAAACTTTTACCGACTCGGTGGTTTCAGACGTTTACTTTAAAACCGTTTCTTCGCACTTACAGCCCATCAGAAGCAAAAAATCGGTTCACACCACTTCACCCATCGCGGTCCGTCCCGATACGCTTGACGAGGCTTATGAAGTTTACGATTACGTTTATTCGGTAGAATATAACGACGCGCTTTCCAAAGCGGAAATCAAATATTCTTCCTTCTTGCCGGAAACGAATACGATCGAAAAATCCGTATCGGTCCGTAACCGCTCGGCATTCTTCGACAACGAACAGTTACTGTTTGTTCTCCGCGGAATGGAACTCGATACGTCTGCCGCATTGACAACGATCGACCCGCTCGGGTTTCAATCGAGAAACGTTAAAATTCTTTCACCCAAAGCAGTGGGTCACACCCAAGCCTTTACGATGAACGGAACAGAAATTCCCGCTTCGGAAGAAGCGCCCGTAAAGGCGCGGAGCGTTGTGCTGATGTACGACGGAACTTATTCGGGACAGCCTCAGAAATTGGTTTACGCGGCAAATACGGCGCAAGAAAAAGGCGGAGAAAACGTGTACCGCAATGCTCTCTTATCGATGGAAGTTCCGATTTTAAAGGGACTCGGAACATTGAAATACAAATTGGTAAACGCCGAATTTAACGACTGAACAGAATCAAAAAGCCCCCCGCGGAATACCGCAGGGGGCTTTTTGATTTCGTCATATTCAGTTGACATTAAATGCGCGTAAACTCCACGACGTAAATGATCGCCGATTGTGACATCGACCCGAGCGTAAAATGATACGTGTTCCCCGCCTTGACAATGTCATAGGGATAGTCTTCTTCGTTGAAATTGCTCTCGACGTCGGTTTCCGTAAAGAGGATTTCCCCATCCGGATTCAACAGCGTAATCCGATAATCTCCGTCCGCGGGAGTCGTGAACGTACAATGAAGGACATCGTCGCCATTGAGATTTTGCGTATTTACCGTAACGGAACCCTGCGACTTGCCGCCCATCAATTCCAGATTGAACGGTGTACTTTCCGTTCCCTCTCCGACAATGTTAAAATCGGCGGACTCCAAAACCGGATAGTTCTGATCGGCTACGACGTAGGTATATGCGGAAAAGAGCCACAAACTATCCTTCGTATATACGTAATCGATGCAATACGCAAAAAACTTTTCATTCTGTTGCGCAACCAATTTCAAGAACGGAATCAGTTCATCGGTAAGCGGATAAACGCCGTCTGAATTGACATACTTCGTATAATACTCGCCCGACGCGCTGTTCTGTTCTCCGAAGTAAACGTACCCGCGCAGGAATTTCGCGTAGTCGTCGTAATACTTACAAAGAGCGGTTTCATCGGTGCGTACCAAGAATCTGTAAAACGAACTGAATTCGTCTAACAATTCAAAATTTCCGCCGTCCTCTGCAGGATAGAATACGTCGATCGGTCCTTTCAATTTGATAACGACCACTGCGCCCGATTCGCTGCCGTAATGATACAAACCGTCTGCGCCCTTTACGATCTTTGCATTGGTACCGTTTACCCCGATTTGGGTAAGCGTTCCCGCTTGATCGGCATACTGCGTCAGCGTCTCCGTTACCTCAACATGATTGATGACCTTTTTATATTCTTTTTCATCGATATCCGTTCTGGTAACGCGCACGTCGAAAGAAACGGGATAGACCGCATTTTCATCGGTAGATGTAAATCTGATAAGGAACCAAACGTTCGTCGGCGTTCCGTCATCAAAATATAATGTGGATTTCCAAAGTTCCATGTTGAGAACGCCCGTATCGGAACTTTCAAGAGGGAATTTATTGCTGCTGTACACATTGATCTGAATGTGACTTGCGCCCGTCACGGTAAACGTGTACTCACCCGCCAGCGTAGGAGCAAAAATAATGTCTGCCGGCAGATTTTCGCGGACGGACAATTCGTAAGTCCCTTCGCCCTTTACCGAAACTTCGTTCTTTTCTTTGGGCGATACGATTACAAATTCGGCTTCTTGCCTGTCTGTGCTGGGTTTCAACGAAAAATAATACGTTTTACCTTTTTCGCACAAGATCGAAAAATGTTTAAACGGATCATTCGGTTTCAGCGTATTGATTAACTGTTTAAAATTCAAACTATTGTATGCGGAGAAGTCGTAGTTTCCGTTCGTATAATTGACAAAGAGCGTGTATTCGCCCGACTCTTGCGCCGTGTACGAAAGCAACTGTATTTCGTTCGCGCGTTCAAACGTTTTGGAAACCAGATACGCACTGCTCAATCCCTCGTCCATCAACGTCCCGAAATAAGAATTTTGCGATTCCTGTGCGAACTCCTCGCATTGAGTCTTCGACATAGGATCTTCCAATGAAAGAACCTCAAGAACATATAACCTGAACGTCGTGACGATCTTGCTGTCCAAACGGTACATATTTCCCGAATAGTCTTCGTTGTAAGCGTATCCTTTCGGCGCCGTTATAAACGCATATCCTTCCGTCGGCGCGATTTTGACCGAAAGTTTTCCGCTTTCATTCGTCTTTCCGAGCGGCTTGCGCACTCCCGTAGGCGTGGCGGCATAGGATACCGAAATATTGCCAAGCGGCGCTCCTTCCGGTCCGGAGACCACAAAATTATATGTTACGGGGACGACCAAACGGAACTTGATCGACGTACCGGTCGCCGTGGAGATCCCGTTTGCGTCTGCATCGCTCAACTTAAAGTTATCGGGTAAGGTGGATTCGTCTAACGTCACAAGATAACGGATCTGCGTCGAAAGACGAACGGATACCGTACCGTTTGCGTCCGTCGTTTCGCGGATCGTCTGCTCTGTTTGCGAATCGGGCGTAAAAATTACGCCTACGCCGCTTTGTCCGCTGCCGCTGGGCAGCGTCACCGAAACCGTATAGGTCGCAATGGTTTGAATCAGCGTCATGAGATACGAATTCCCGCCCCAATCCGCCGTATAGAGCGCGCTGTCGGCAAGCGTCACGCCGTAGCCCTCGGGAAGTCCGTCCGTTACGGCAACGCGGTAATTCTTTTCTTCGAACATGCCCGAAGCCTTTCCGTCCGCTCCGGTAACAATGGTACCGCAAACCTTGCTTTCGTCTTCGGCATCGTAAAATGTTAGTTCCACGCCCTCTACGGGAGTTTCCTCCGCATCGGGCATGACAACTTTTACGGTGTAGGTTTTTTTGTTACTGCCGCAAGCACAGAAGATCGCGCACGCAAGCGTCAAGCAAAAAACGGCAACGAGCACCGTAAATTGTTTCCAGATTCTTTGCATAAATTCACCCGTTCTTTATTTTAAAATTTTCTTTTGTTTAAGCCTGTTTCAGCGTGATGGTAAAGGCGTTTTTGGTAAAGTCTTTGGTGTATAACTTCGAAACGCCGTCCATATACTCCGTCGCAGAATAGTCTTCGGGAATACCGCTGATGAGGGAAACGTGATAATTGTCGGGCGTCATTTCGGCTACGACTTTTCCGTTTGCATCGGTGGTAAACAACTTGCACGTCAATTCGTTTCCTTGTTCATCGACCGTGCAGAGTTTCATTTTCACGCCCTGCACGCCTGTGCCCTCGGGCGTTACAACGGTAATGGTGTAAATACCGTTATCCGTATCTTCGTTTCCTCCGCAAGCGGCAAACAGCGCACAGGCAGTTACTGCCAGACAAAGAATGCTTACAATGACGGCAAATCTCTTCCAAAACTTTTTCATAATAGTCTCCTTTTTATTTTATGCAGTTTTTTATTTTTCAAATGAATTTGAAACGTTTTCAGAAAGCAAGGGCGCAACGATTTCCGCCAACGAATCGTATTCCATGCTCTTGACGGAATTGTAAACGATTTTCCCTTGTTGATCGACGATCACCGTTACGGGAACCGCATCGCCGTTGACGAGCGAAGTATAAACTTCACCGTTTGCGCCCTTCATGACGTCCTGCGCAAACTTGACATTCCATTGATCCCAGCCGTGTTTTACGAGATAAGCGTTTACGTCTTCCGAAACGCTTTCGTGGATCGCGATCACTTCGATTTCGGGATAGTTGACTTTCAACTGCTCGAAGTAGGGCAGTTCGGCAACGCAAGGTCCGCACCACGTCGCCCAGAAGTTGATGACGGTCACTTTCCCCTTTTGCTCGGAAAGCGTGAACGACCCGCCGTCCGCGCCGTATAGTTCTACGGTGAAATCGGGGCAATAATCGCCGATATTTTTTCCCGCGATCAACGACGTAAGCAACTGATAAGTCAATTCTTCGGGGGAATTGTATTTGATCTTCCCCTCACGGTTGACGACCACCGTGGTCGGAACCTGATTCCCCACCGCGATCTTGGAATATATTTCGCCGACGTCGCCCGTCATAAGATCCTGTGCGAACGATATCTGATAATTATCCCAGCCGTTTTGCCCGAGGTAAGCCTCAACGCCTTCCGTCGCGCCTTCATGGATCGCTACGATCTCCACATCGGAATAAGCAACTTTCAATTGTTCCAGATAAGGAATTTCGGTGATGCTTGCTTCACTTTGCATCGACCAGAAATAAATGACGACGACTTTGCCTTCATGTTCCGAAAACGTAAATTTCCCGCCGTCCTCTCCGTACAGATCCGCCGTGAAATCGGGACAGGGTTTGCCTGTTTCCGCACCGCTCGGCGGTTGGTCGATCAAATTATAATACACGAGCGCACCGACAAGCAAGGCGAGCGCCGCCGCCCAAGCCGCGATTTGCAACCAGAAGTTACGTCTTTTCTCTTTGGCGCGCGCGTCCCGTCCCGACGGATTCGACACGGAAACGGTTCCCTCTGCCTGCTCTTGCAATGCAACCGCTTCCGCACGGGCACCTTGGGTATTGACGACGCCTTCGCTGATGACGCTGTTCTGCTCGACTGCTTCGGGTTCCGAAACGCCGTTTTTGTTCAGTAATGCGCCGAGCGGTTTCTCCTCGGTAGGAGCCGGCACGGCGTCCACCGCATTCTGATGAACAAACAGTTTGGAACCTTTCCAGCGGATCGCTTTGGTCGGGCATACGTCGATACATTCGCCGCAGTTGATGCACTCGTGGTCTCCCACGCGTTTAATATCCATTTTACAGGCGTTGACGCACAGACCGCAGTCAGTACATTTGTTTTTATCGAGTTTGACGCCCAAAAGCGCAAAACGGTTAAAGAATCCGTACAGCGCACCCAAGGGACAGAAGAAACGGCAGAAGAAACGGAAGATAAAGATGCTTGCCACCATGATCGCGATCATGAGACCGAACTTCCATGTAAAGAGCGAACCGAGTTGATCGAAAAGGCTTGCGTTATTCGGATGGATCAGCAATCCGATCGCGCCGCCGAACGTACCGGCGGGACAGATGTACTTACAAAAAGCGGGAACTGCTTTCCCGTTCAACCCGAACGCAAACGGAATAGCAACGACCAAAACCAGTAAAATGACGTATTTAAAATATGACAGTATGCGCGTGTAACGGCTTTTTTTGAGTTTGGGCGATTTGATCTTATAGAGCAGTTCCTGCCCTAACCCGACGGGACAGAGAAATCCGCAGACGGTGCGTCCCAAAATCAAACCGATGAGCAAAATAATGCCGATGACGTAAAACGGCGCGCGCGTTCCCGAAGCGGCAAGTGCGTTTTGCAACGCGCCGAGCGGACAGGCGGCAGCAGCGCCCGGACAGGAATAACAATTCAGCCCCGGGACGCAGACGTTTTTCACCGGTCCCGTATAAATGCTTCCCTTGATAAATCCCTTGATATTTGCATTGTACAGCAAAGCCGCGTAGACCTGAATCAGTCTGCGCTTAGACGGTCCGTGCCGTTTGAACCAGTTTTTAATTTTTGAAAAAAACTTTTTCATATTAACCCAGTCCGATACATTCCGTACAAATTTTAGCCGCTTTGATAAACACGTCGTTCATGCCGCCGTTTGCGATCCCCACGCCGATAAATACGATCGCTACAATGAAAACCGCGAGCCTGATTCCAAGCAAGATCCACTTTTCGTTTTTGCGGATCATAAGTCCCGTTCTCTTTAAAAATGCGCACCGCCCGCTCTTTTCTTCAACCGAGGGAGGCGCTTCCTTCTGCTTTGCTGCAGCGGCGTTTGCCGCAACCAATTTTTTTACAAGCGGGAGTTCGTATTTCGCACTGACCGCTTCGTAGATCGCAGTCCCGATACAGCATGCAAACGAAACCGCCACAAAAGGCAAAACGAATTTTGCCATATCGAGCATATGCGTATTGTACTCGCTCGAAGTAAAATGCGTTTTATCGAATACATACACGCAGGTCGCAATCGCGCTCGCAAGACATACCGCCGCGGTGATGCTCCATAACACGGTGCGTATCAGGCGGAATTTCCTTACGCAAAGAGCATCGTTTTTCAATTCTTCCGAAAGATCTTCCGTATGTTCGGGAAGTTTTTTGCGCAGCCGCGAAAGAGATTTCAGCGCGTCCGGTTTATGCTTTCCGCTTCTTGAAACGGGATATACGACCGAAAGAACAAACGCTACGATCACGGCGGCGATCCAGATCACAAACGGCGCAAGCACGTGCGTGCGGAAACGCATGCCGATGAGTTCGCTCGTAAACTTCCCTTCACTGTAATAAATATCCGCGACCTCGGCAAGGAACAAAATCCCGACGGCAACCGTAAACACGCTTAAAAAAATTCCGTACCAAAAATTGATGCGGTTGCATTTCGTTTCCGTCATATTTCCCTCCTTATCAAAATCAAAATCAACAATTTTGGGTTATTTATTATAACACACGCGTTCGTCCGCAGTCAACAAAGCAAGACCGCGCAACCCTTGGGAATAATTCCCTGTCTGTTTACGAAAGCCACAAATACATGAGTGCAAAGACCAACCCGAAACAAGAGATAATAATGAGCAAGCGCGGAAGCATCACCGCAAACAGCGCGCGCGTCATGGCGCGTCTTTCTTTGCGGGTAATATCGCTCTTGCCCCTGTTCCTGACGTTTCGTTTTCGTTCGCGCCCCTGAAAAAATCCACGGCTCGCGTGAGGGATCTCTTCCCCCGTCATGGGGACGATCGTATGTCCGTCGTCGACCCACTTTTCTTTTTTCTTGCGCATATCAGTCCTGCGGATAAAGGTGGCAGGCAACCGAATGTCCGTTGCCGTAATCCTTGAAAATGGGTTCCACTTCTCTGCAAACGTCCATACATTTGCTGCAACGCGTGTGGAATTTGCATCCCTTGGGGGGATTGGCGGGAGAGGGAATATCCCCCTCCAAAATGATCCGTTTCATCTTAAAATCGGGGTCAGGCACAGGAACGGCAGAGAACAGCGCCTGCGTGTAGGGATGCATGGGATTGGAGAACAGATCGCCCTTTTTGCCGTATTCGACCATGTTCCCGAGGTACATGACGCCCACTTCGTCGGAAATGTGTTCGACGACCGACAGATCGTGAGAAATAAAGATATATGCAAGATTATCTTGCTGCTGCAAATCTTTGAACAGATTTATGACCTGCGCCTGAATGGAAACGTCCAGCGCGGAAACGGGCTCGTCGCATATGACCAGTTTGGGTTTTAACGCAAGCGCCTTTGCGATACAGATCCGCTGACGCTGACCGCCCGAAAACTCGTGGGGATAGCGTTCGAAATAATGCGTTTGCAAGCCGCACTTTTTCATTACGTCCAAAATATAACCCTTGTACTCCGACTTGGGTACGATTTTATGTACGCGCACCGCTTCGCCGATGAGTTCGCCCACCGTCAAACGGGGCGATAACGAAGCATAGGGATCCTGGAAAATCATCTGAAAGTTAGGACGTATTTTGCGGAGCGCTTCCCCTTTCAGGTGCGCAATATCTTTTCCTTCAAACAGAATTTCTCCGTCGGTCACGTCGTAAAGACGGAGCACGGTGCGTCCCATCGTGGTTTTTCCGCAACCCGACTCGCCCACGATGCCCACAGTCTGCCCGCGGTTTACCTGAAAAGAAACGCCATCCACCGCTTTAAGATAGACGCTATTTTCTTTTTTGATGGATTTTTTGATGGGGAAGTACTTCCTCAGGTTTTTTACCTGCAAAAGCGGAACGCCGCCCTCTGCGGATACGGCTTTCTGCGTTACTTCCTGCCCGATTTCTTGTTCTGGCATACTGGTTCCTCCCCTTCGGTAGGTTGTTGCTGTACGGTTGCGAAATGACATGCTACGCGGTGCGTAGGCGATACCTGAACCATCTCGGGATACTCCGTCCGGCACCGGTCGCAACGCTTGTCGCAACGGCTGCGGAAATAGCATCCGTCGGGCATATTGATGGGATTGGGTACGTTGCCTGGAATACTGTAAAGCCTTTCAACGCTGCGCCGTACCACCGGCTTGCTCTTTTGCAACCCGACGGTATAGGGATGCAACGGATTTTTAAAAATTTCCTGTGTCGTACCCATTTCCACGATACGTCCCGCATACATGACTACAACGTAATCGACCATCTCTGCGATCACGCCCAAGTCGTGCGTGATGAGCATGATACTGCCGCTGATTTTCTTTTTTACTTCGCGGAGCAGATCCAGGATCTGCGCCTGAATGGTAACGTCGAGCGCGGTCGTCGGTTCGTCCGCGATGATCAGTCTCGGATTGCAGCACAGCGCCATAGCAATCATAACGCGTTGGCGCATACCGCCCGAAAGTTGGTGCGGATACGATTGATAAACGTGTTCCGGCATTGCGATCCCGACAAGTTCCAGCATTTCGATACTTCTCGCTTTCGCCGTTTCCTTAGTGGCGCCGTTGATGTGCAACAGAGATACTTCGTCGAGTTGATAGCCGATGGTGAAGACGGGATTGAGCGAAGTCATGGGTTCCTGGAAAATCATGGCGATTTCCCTGCCGCGGATCGACGTCATGTCCGATACGGGCATTTTTGCAATATCGACGACTTCTTCGTGTTCTTCGTAAACCTTTTTCATGAGCGGCTTTCCGAATTTGCCGAGCACGGGTTCCATTACGGGTTCGCCGTTTTCGTCGAACAACGGTTTTCCCTCTTTTACTTTTTTGCGGAGCAACGGCTCGTAACGCACGACCGTTTTGGGATTCCCCTCCTCGTCGAGCACAGGCTCCGTTACGGGTTCGCCGTTTTCGTCTAAAACGGGATTTCCCGCTTCGTCCGTCTTTTGCACCGACAACGGTTCTACGATTTTAACGGTTTTGGGTTTTCCGTTCCATTTTAAAACGGGTTCCATCACGGGTTCGCCGTTTTCGGCCAAAACAACTTCGTCTTCCATCTTCTTCTGACGAAGAATGGGTTCGTACAATTTTTTGGTTTTGGGATTCCCCTTTTTGTCAAGAACGGGTTCCGTCACAGGTTCGCCGTTCTCGTCCAGGACGGGCGTCCCGTCCTCATTCAGTTTGGGTTTGGTAACAGGCGCTGTTTTATGCGTGCGGACAAGCGAACGGAAACGGATACTTCCGCTGACGATCTGTCCGCTGGGTCCTTGCACCAACTGCATAAGAGAAAGACTTGTAACCGATTTTCCGCAGCCCGATTCTCCCACGACGCCTACGGTCGAACCTTGCGGGATATCAAACGTAACGCCGTTTACCGCTTTTGCCGTGCCGTTGTCCGTAAAGAAATAGGTATGGAGATCTTCAAATTCCACGATATTTCTTTCGTCGCGCATCTGCGTGATATAATCTTCGCGTTTAAATCCCGCGCGCTGCTTTTGCAGTTCGCGGATGCGTTCTCTGTTTTCCTTTGCGATTCGCTTGGATTCTTTTGCAGAGATATAATTCTTTTTTTCTTTTTTCGGCGTCTGTTCGTCTTTGTTCTCTTTATCCACCGTTATCTCCTCGATTTCGGGTCAAACGCGTCCCTCAGTCCGTCTCCTACGAAGTTAAAGCCCAATACGGCAAGCACGATACAGATACCGGGCGCGATCCACAAGTTGGGATACAGCGTAAGCACGGTGTTGTTCGCCGCCGCGTTGATCATATTGCCCCAAGTGGCGTACTGCGTGGGCAACCCGATCCCGAGATACCCCAGCGTCGCCTCCATCAGAATGACGCTTCCCAATCCCAGCGTCATGGTTACGATCAGTTGCGGCATAACGTTGGGGATCAGATGTTTGAAAATTTTTCGCCATACGGGCAGACCGCTCGCCTCGGCGGAAACCATGAAGTCCTGTTCCCGCAGCGACAGAATCTGCCCCCGCACCAGCCGCGCGGTACCCGCCCAGCCGAATAGCGTCAGCATTGCCATCAGCACGTATAGTTTCGACGGCCCTGCCATACCGCTCGAATCGAGCGCGACGCCCGTGATCATGAGCATCGGCAGGGTGGGAACACAGTTGAAGATATCGACGATACGCATGATCAACTGATCGACCCATTTCCCGAAATAGCCCGCCAGTCCGCCGAGTATGATGCCGACCAGCGTTTCCAATAAAATAACAACAAATCCCACGGTAAGCGAGATCCTGCCGCCGTACATCAAACGTGAAAATACGTCGAATCCCAGATCGTCGGTTCCCAGCCAGTGACGCGAGGACGGGCTTAAATAACTGCCCGGTTCGGAATAAGTAATGACGTAAACGGTATATTCCTTCCCGTCTTCGCCTACGACCGTATAAGGCTCGGACAGATATTCCTGCATTTGCTTATTGTCTTCGTCCATTTGCTGTTCGCCCCAGATAAAAGGAAGAAACCCGAACAGCGGACCGAAAAAAGAAAATACAAATAAAAAGATGAGGATCACAAGCCCCGTGATGGAAAGTTTGGAACGGAAGAACCGTTTTAAAACAAGACGGGCGGGACTGAGCGTACGCATGGTTGCCGCTTCCAGTTCCGTTAAATCGTCGTCTTCCGCATCCCCTTCCGCAACCGCCGAAGGCGCGTTCGGCTCTCTTTCCGAAGTGACGGGCGCAGACAGTTCGGTTCCCGCTTCGGGGACGACCGGCTGCGGTTCCTGTTCGAGCAGCGGGTTTTCCTGCGGTTCGGCTTGCGTTTCCGAATCGGTTTTTTTATTTCTACCCATACTCCGCCTCCTTATTTCAGTTTCACGCGCGGATCGACGACCGCGTACATAATATCGCTGAGCAACGTACCGATAACGGTCAGAATGGCAAGGAACATGTTATATCCCATAATAAACGGTACGTCCGCAACGAGAAGCGCATCGTACGCCTTTAAGCCGATTCCCGGAATTGCAAATACCGTTTCCGTGATCATTGCGCCGCTGAACAAAGATGGAAGCATGCCCGCCATCAGCGTAACGAGAGGGATCATGGTGTTGCGGAATGCATGTTTATAAATGACCGATTTTTCGCTCAATCCCTTTGCGCGCGCTGTACGGATGTAGTCGGCATTCAGCACTTCGAGCGTGTTGGTTCGCGTATAGCGCATGAGAGAGCCGACGGAGAGAATGACGAGGACGAACATGGGCAGGATAAGATGCCACAACATGTCGCCGAACGTCTGGAACCATGACGCGCCCACGAGGTGCGGACTTAGCAATCCGTTAACGGGGAATATCCCCAACCCGACCGAAAAGACGCGTATCATGATCGCCGCCAAGAAGAACGTGGGCAAACTGATGCCGATCATGGTAAGAATGGTTACGGTATAGTCGACCACGCCGTATTGATGAGTCGCCGCTTTGATGCCGAGCGGAATGGCGATTACAAATTGCAAAATAGTGGCAACAAAGGCGATCCCGAAGGAAATACCCATGTTGTCCACGATCACTTGTCCGACGGGTTTCTTATATTTGAATGATACGCCCAAATCCCCTTTCATGAGGTTTCCGAGCCAATTAAAATAACTTCCGAGAATGCTGCCGAGTTTTTCGCCGAACGTCGCCGCACGGTATTTTACCGCCATGCCGAACGTGTTTGCTCCTACGGTGATCACAACGTTGCCGTTCTCGTCGACCGACCATTCGCCCGACTCGATCAGAATTTTCTCCTCGTCGGCAGTGATGATCGTGTCCTGTTCCTCGTCGTCGGATCCTTCGCCTTCCGAACCGTCTTCTTCGCCCTCGCCCCAGTTGAACCCGAGTACGTGAACTTCGTAAAGTTCGTAAGTAGTGGGGATCTCCGTCTTCACTCCGTCGATGTAATCCGGTTCGGTGTTGAGGTAGATCCGGTAATCTTTATAATCGTAAGAACCCGAATACCATGCCTCCAAACGAACGACCCCATCTTCCACGCGTTCAAACGTATCTTTTTTCGTTGTTTTGGTAAATTTCTTTTCGCCGTAAACGTGGCTTTTGTCAAGTTGCACGGAAAGATATGCGTCCGGCACATAAAGACCGTAAATTTCTTTGATACGATCCACGTCCTCCTGCTTCATTTTGCCTTGGCTCACGGAAGAAGCATACTGATTGTCCACATAATCGACGGGCATCATACGGGAAAGTCCGTAGATGATGATCGACACGCCGAATAAAATCAGTATCGCCAAAAGCACACGCTTTACTATGTATCTCAATAAATCCATGCACACCGCCTTTTACGGGGGAAAGACGAGCAAGCCCGCCTTTCCTCTTTCAATGCTATTTTGTAAGTTAGTTGAAGTTCACTTCCCAGATCCGCGCAAGAGGTCCGTTGTATGCGTTGAGATCTTTCTCGGGCTGCAACGTATCCTTATCGATGACGTTGGAATTGTAAGCGAACAGGTCTTTTCTCTGATAGGTAGGCAGGTCCACCGCAAGTTCCATTACCAGATCAAGCGCCGTCGAATAACGGGATTTCCGTTCGTCCTTCGCGTTGGTTTCACGCGCTTCTTCGATGACCGTACTCAACTCGTCGACAATGCTCCATTCGGTTTCGTACAACTTCTTGTCCGCCATGATATAGTCGTAACCCCAGTTCTTGATGCTCGAAGCATTAGAGTCTTTATGATATAACTGATACATATCAGGGTCGATCGCGGAGATCCAAGCCGCTGCCCAAACCTGCAATTTTCCCGAAGTCAGATCGGTAAGCGCAGTCTGCGAAGTTTCTACTTTTACGCGGATGCCGTGGCAGGAATTGTTGAGAATATCCGCCGCCTTCAAGAACATTTTATACGCGGGGTGATCTTTCGAACCGCCTGCAATGGTGAACGTATAATCGAGCGTATCTTTGCCGTTGGTATAAAGTCCGTTTGATCCTACGTCGTAAGTTCCGCCGTTTTCTTTTAATACTTTGTCCAACAGTTTCTGAATATCTTCGCCCGACCTGTCGAACTTATAGGACGTGCCGTTTTTAGAAGTGTAGACCGTTCTGCCGTTATCGGGGAACGCCCAACTCTGCGTAGACATGGAGCGGTAAATCACTTCCGCAAAGCCGCCCTTGTAATAGTCGTCGGTAATGATGGAAGTATCCATTGCTTTCATGATGGCGCGGCGCACGTTGATGTTGGGAACAAAGCGCGCGTTGACGCCCACGTAACCGTAACCGTTCGTCCAGACCGCTTTGCCAGTAATATTCTTGGCAAGCGCCTTCTGGTTGGTATCGGTTGCGCTCGGTTCGCCGAAATCGATCGATCCGTTATTCAACGAAGAAATGATCTGGTCGGATTCGATGACCTGATAGCGCAGCAATTTGATTTTTGCATTGTTGAGACCCGAACCGACGGTCTCGAAATAATCGTTGCGTTTGTAGTAAATAATACCGTTCGACATGAATCCCGAACTCGTAATATTCGCATCGTCGCCGTTCGCGTTGCTCGCCTTGTAGACGCCCGCGCCGACGGGAACGCCGAGTTTGTCGGTATTTCTTACGACGTCGTTCATGAAATCCGTTTCGTTATAAGCAACGCCGAAATTGCCTGCCGCAGCGTTGAACTCTTTGTAATTTACGACCTGACCCGTACGCTTGCTGACGTAATTCTCCGAACCGTAATAGTGCATGGGAGCGACCGTAACCGCAAAGTTGAAAACCGCTTTAGGGTCGATCCCGTTGATCTTGATTTGGAGCATGTCGTAATCGGAAGTATAAGAGGAACCGGTGCTTACGTCAGACTTTTTGAATTCATTGCCTTTAAGCGCCGTAATGCCCGTGATCGTAGGGACGGGAAGATCGCTTTCGTATTGCGCGAAATAATTTTCCTTTGCCTCGGCTGTAAACGCGGCAAGCACGGTGGAAGCGGTAGCCATGTATCTGAGTACGATTTCGTACTGCGTGCTGTCGGTGCGGGCAATCGTTTCGCCGATATAGTTCATAAACACGGTATCTACCGCCCAGTTTTTAACTGCTTCGGCATATCCTGCGTCGCCCGAGGAGATGCCCTGCTCGCTCAGATATTCGTTCAACTCGCTCATGCAGGCTTCCGCTTCGTCGGAAGCAGGATCGAAGATAAAGTTGTTGTTTTCGTCTTTTTCATATTCGCCGTTCGGTTTTTTCTTATAGAAATCGTAACCGCCGTCGTTGGTCAAAAAGACCTGCCAGATATCCGTAAAGCCGTACGTTTCTTTGTAAGAATCGATCGAGGAAGAAATGGCGTTATAATCGGAACTCAGTTCTTCGCGGAAAGTTTTGGATACCGTTTGGAAATCCTTTTCCGCCGTCTCTTTGTCATAGCCCGCGGGATCGCCGGGTTTGTCGTTCGGAAGCGTAAAATCGCTGTTCTGCTTAACGTATTGGATCTGATTGTCGATCCGCTGCTGTCCCTGCATCCGGAAATCTTCTTCAAACGCCTCGGCAGAATCTTTGTTCGCATCGGGGTTTTGCGTACGGTATGCCGCAAGCCCTACGATGTCGGTAGAATAGATCGTAGCGGATCCCGTATAGGCAGGATCGAGATAGACGTAGAAATTGAACAGTACGTCGTTGATGGTAAGAGGCACGCCGTCTGAAAACTGAATGCCCTTTTTGATAATGAACTGATAATAAGTAAATTGTTTCCCGCCTTCCGTCGCTTCGCGGACAGAATAATCGAGCGCAACGGAATTCTCATTTTCGCCGCAGACGATTCCGCCGTTCTTATCGGTGGAAAGAAGGCTTACCTGCGTCATCGCGATGAGTGAAGTATCTACCGCCGACGTCGAGAAGAAAGGGTTGAAAACTTCATCGGGCTTGCTGGTGGAAAGCACCAACGGACGCGTTTCGGGATCGTATTGGGAAGGACCGTTGTCCCCGCCGCAGCCGACTGCGGTAAGCGCGACGGAGGTTGCAAGAAGCGCGCCTAACCCAACGCGAACCGCATACTTAATTTTACTCATAAACTGATCTCCTTATATTTAAGAACTGATTGATTTTTACTGTTTGTAGTCGCCGTTGATCGTGACGTCAAAGAACTGACGGTTGAGATCTTCGGGCGGATCTTTACAGATTTCATACGCGTAGACGTCCGCGTTCGCAGCGCCCGCCAACCGTTCGATTTCAAGCACGCACGAATAGGCAAAGCCGTCGAACACCGCGCCGTTTTGAATGATGCCGGCAAATGCGGAAACCTGATATCCCGTTTCGTTCATGGGATTCACGCTTGCGGTAAACCGAAGCATGACGTTTTCAAACGTAAGATCGTGCACTTCGAAACCTGCGCCGAGGAAACGGAACAAATAGAAGTCGTAATCTCCTCTGCGTCCCGTCCATTCGCAGGCGATATTGGAAACCGTATGTCCGTTGCCGCGGATCTTGCCCGAGTAAGCGCGAGCAGTCCACTTGACGTCGGTATAATCGAGATCGGATCGCAGGTATATGTTCTTTTCGTCTCTCAAAGCCGAATTAAACTGATCGGGTGTTTCGACAAGATTCCAGTCGCCTTGCAGGAATTTCGCATAAATCGTTTTGTCTTCTTCTCCGTAAGTGTACGGGAACGAGAATTTCTGCGTCAAGGCTTCGTCTTCGTAATATTCCACGAGCGTATAACCGTCTGCGCGCGCCGCCTCCGTTCCGAACGGCTCGCTCTGCTGCGTACCCATCGCGCCGCGGTAAACCGTTTCGTTTTTCAGCGTCAGATCTTCGCCGTCTTCGGTCTTTCCCAGCACGGTAAGTTTATACTTCACGGCAAAATTCGCATACAGCGTAACGTCGCTTGTCACGCGGTAAGTGGCAAAGTCGATTCGTTCTTTTAACTGCACCCGACCGTCCTCTCCGATAACGGGTTTTCCCTCGCCGTCAAGGACGGGGAAATACCAGCCGTCGAAATCATACCCTTCAATCGTTTTCAGACGGAAGTCGGAATCGTCTTCTTTGGGGTATTTCACGATCAGCGAGTTCTCCTGTACGGCAAGATACTGGCTCGTGATCTCGTGGTCGCTGAGCGACCCGACGTTGTAATCGAACGTCACTTTATAATCGTAAGAAGGATTTCCGACGCCGCAGCCGACGAGCGCCAACCCGAAGGTTACCGCCGCCGACGCGATGAGTACCGATTTTAACTTTGCGTGTTTCACTGCCGCTTCTCCGATTTTCGTAATTTGTATTATTATAACTCCCGATCCGTTTTTTGTCAATAATTTTACGGCTCGGACGGGGGATTCTTATCGTCTGCGGAACTCTCGTTCGCGTCTGCCGCCGCTGCTTCTTCCGTTTCTTCCCGTTCGGATTGCGCCTTTTGCTTGGGCTGTTGTTTTTTGCGTTGATTCAACAGAACGAACGCCGCTGCCGCCGCACCTGCGATCACCGCCGCAACGCCGATACAAATCCCTGCGATCGCACCCGCGCTCAATCCGTTACCTTCGCTGCCCGCAGGCTTTTCGGAAACCGAAATGTACACGGTATAAGTCGCATAGCCGCTCTTGTCGTTCCCGAACCGATAAACGATTTCGGAGTCTTCGTCTTCAAGCGTAAACGCTTTATTTACTTTTCCGCTGACAAGCGTCAGATCGTCGATCGTAAGCAGTACTTCGGAGGAATCCGAATAGATTGCCTTTAACACCATACCGGAGGGATCGAATTTCTGACCCACATAATAATTCCGGTTGGGAGGCGTGACCGCAATCAGTTTTTCTTCAAGCGTGATACTGTCGCCGAGCGAAACGCGCGTTTCGCGAACGTAACCTTCCAGCGCAACCAACTTATCGAACGAAGACGCGATCATCGCGCGCTGACGGTCGGAAGTAATATCGTTATACTGTTTTCTTGCTACGCTGATCTGATCTTTGCTGAGCGCCGTCAGATAGGCAAGTTTTTCCGCGCCGCTCGCAAGAGTCGAAACGTGCGCCTTCACGTCGTCAAGCGCGGGCAGCGCCGCGATCGTTTGTTCGACTTTAAGCGTATACTCTTCCGCGGCATATTCGCTCAGTTCGGTTGCGGAGAAGAACCCGTTCCAGATGACGCTCGAATAGCCCGATCCGTTTTCGGGACGGACGATCGTAAGTTTGAAATCCGCATTGCCCAGAACCGTAAGCACAACGTAATTGTAGAAGTTGGAATAGTACATTCCGAAATACTGCGTCGCGGCAACAAAGTCGTCGCCCGCGCCGACAGGAAGACTGTAAGTTGCTTCCAGCACCGGCGCCTCCACGCTTTCGAAAACATAGGTCTTCGCCGTACAGAGGAAGAACGCAAAACTGCCGATTTGCTTCACCGTATAGGGAATGTGAATTTCGTCAAGCCCGCTTGCCGAGTAGAAAGCGCCGTCGCCGATTCTGACGGTATTTTCAAGAATGGAATAACTGTTGTCCGCATTCTGCGAATTTGCCGCAGGATACTGGAGCACCATGTAAGTTCCGTTTTCTCTGGTTCCAGAAATGATTCCGTACAGGACGCCTTTTTCATCGGTAAAGAAATGCTCGTTGCCCTTTTCGACGGTGACGGTTTTAAACGTTTTGATCGAGGCAAACGCGCCCTCGCCGAACGCGTAAAAGTATCTGCCGCGACGTTCGAATATGACGCCGAAGTCGTCTACTCTGTCGTAGAAATCTTCATAGGTGAGCCCCAGCGTTTTGGGTATTTCAACCGTCGTAATACTGGTGCCTGCAAACGCGAACGGTCCGATGATTTCCATTACGGGAATTTCAAGCACCTTGATGGGCGCACTTGCAAACGAGTAAGCACCCACCTGTACGGCGTTCAAAAGCCGTGCCTCGGTCAATCCGCTTTGTTCGAAGGCGTAATCGCCGATTCGTTCTGCGTTAGACAAATCCAAATCGGTGATCTTTCCGCAGAGCCAGAACGCACCCGCGCCGATACTCTTCACGCCCGAAAGATCGATCTTATCCGAAACAAGATTGCTGGCATACAGGAACGCGAAATCTCCGATTTTTTCTACGGACGCAGGGATGGTTACGTTTGCAATTTTGATATTCGCGGTAGATACGCCTTCATTCAAAATGGTGTCCATCGTAATTTTGGACGAAACGAACGCAAAGTCGCCGATCTCGCTCGTGCCGTCCGCAAAGGTAACGGACGTTAATAAACAATCCGCAAAGACATATTGTCCCATCTGTTTTACGGGGCCGAGCGACATCGCAGTAAAGCCCTTGCCGTAGTTGCTCGCGCTGCCTTTGTAATTGAGGTTGCGCGCAAAGGCAAAATCGCCTACCGATTCCAGTGCGGGAAGCGCAACCGTATTGCTTGCATCGGTAATGAAGTTGTGTCCGTAAAAGGCATAATTGCCGACGCTTTGAATCTGATCGCCCGTGATTCCGATGATCGGCGTACTGTCAAACGCATGATTGCCGATTTCCGTGACTGCGGGCAAGACGATCTTCTTCGCCAGTTTGCCGCATTGCGCGAACGCATAGTCTCCGATCCGCGTCGTCGCATTGGAGAACGTAACGTCGTTTAACGAAGCACAAGCATAGAATGCGCCGTCGGAAACAACGTTCAGTCCCGAAAGATCGACCGTTTGAATCGCGCTTTCGGCGAACGCGTATTCTCCGATTTCCGAGATCCCGCTTAAATCAACAGATGTGACCGCAGTTCCTGCAAACGCGCCGGAGCCGATCGCCGTAATGCCGCCCGCAATGGTGTATTCTCCCGACGCAAACGGAACGAGCACGAGCGTAGAACCGCGCACCAAGGCGCCGTCCACAACCGAAAGCGTATCCGAAGCGCCGCTGAACGCAAACGCGCCGCAATCTTTAAATACCGAAGTTCCGAAGGATACGTCCGTCTTTGCGGAAAGCGTTACCGTATTCAGGTTCGCGCAATTTGCAAACGCATGATCGCCGAGTTTGTACGTGCCGTTGGGAAGCGTGACCTGCGTCAACGCCGTATCCGCAAACGCATACGCGCCGAGATAGGACACTGCGTCGCTGCGGAACGTAAAGGAAGCAAGTTGCGTGCAGCCGTTAAACAGATAATCCGGAATGGAATCGCCGTAATATTCCGCTTGCGTCAGTTTCTCGCAGTTGTTGAACATATAACTTCCGAAGCGCGTTGTCTGGCTCACCGTAACGGTTTCCAGATTCGTACAGCCGTCGAAAACGTGCTTGCCCGCGGTGCGGAGTCCCGACAAATCGATTTCTTCCAGTGCGGTACAGCCCGCAAACGCATAATCGTACGCCGTGGTAATCCGCGTGGGATTAGTAATGGTTTTCAGACTCGTACAGCCGTCGAACGCATGCCTGCCGATCGTAAGCGTACCGGGATAATTTTCGCCCGTTATCTTATCTTCCGCTTCGCGCAATTCGATCACTTCGAGATTTTTCAGTCCGCGGAATGCGTTCTCGTTGATGATTTTACACTCGGCGGAAATGACGACCCGTTTCAGATTGTCGCATCCCGAGAAACAATTTTCGGGAAGGGAAGTAAGCGAGATCGGAAGGATGACTGTTTCGACCAATTTATTGTCTTTAAACGCTTCTTCGTCGATCGCCATAATGTTTTTGGAATCGGGAATTTCACAGTACGCGCCGCCGTAATAATTGTAGAGCGTGTTGTTGGTAATATCCAACTCGTCTTCGACCGTGATCTTCACGCGGACGGGAGGCGCATTGTTCCCCTTTACGCTGATCGTAATATAAGAGTAACCTTTTGCAAGCGTGGTAATTTCGCCGTTTTCGTTCACGACGACCGATTTCACGTCCGAACTCGAATATTCATAGACGGGCTTGTAAATCGATTCGGTGTACCAAGGTTCGACGTTCGCCTGAATCTGACGCGTCATGTTGGGTTTGAGTTCGATCTCTCCGCCGGACAACGGTACGAGAGCATGACCGCCGTTCAGCATGGGAGAAAGTTTTACGCGTTCGATGATCGGTTTCGCGCGGGTACCCTGCACAATATTGACGTTGATCTGCGCAAGCGTTTGTTTTCCGACACGGATAAATACCGTACCGCTTCCGCTAGCCTGCGCCGTAAACAGTTGATTGTCCTTGCACACAACGTCGCCGGAAACGTCGAAGTTAAGCGCGGTGATCGCCGTATTTTCGGGAAGTCCGCTCAGCGCTTCCACCGTATAGTTCTCGTATTGTTCGAGTGTAAGACTGTACACGGGATAAGAACCCTGATCGTATTCGGTCTTTAACTTATCGTCGGTTTTGAGCGTGAGATATTCCGGATACTCCGTTACTTCGTTATAATGCAGTTGGAATATGGATTCGTTGAACGCATAATCGTTGACGTTCAGATAAAAGTTGTCTTTTAACAGATATTCTTCGTAACAGTCGGTAATTTCATAGGTGACTGTTGTCACTCCGCCCTTCTGCGAATAGATGGGAATCGGCAACTCGGAAATCAGCGTCAACATGGGATTCCCGTCTTCGTCCAGCAAATTCTCGTTCATGTAACAGGGAAGCAACGACATGGCGTAATGGTTGTCGTACACGTCGGCATCAAGATAAATGCGATACTTGGTAACGCGGTTTTCTTCGTAAGGTTCGAAACGGATGCGTGTTTCGAGAACTCTGGGCGATTCGGTATCGACCGTAAACCGGAACGAATAAGAATTGCGTTCGGTTGTGATCTCACGGCTTCCGTCGCCGTAATCGAGAATTCCCTTAAAGGTTGCGACGTAAGTTCGGTTATTGCTCATGTCCCACGTCATAGGATCGATTTTGAGCATAATATGGGATCCGTTGTTGGAACCGCCCGCGGAATAAGATTTCCGTACGTTTTCTTCAACGTAATTGTAAACGACTTCGCCCGTCACGGCGTCGGAAATGGTAACTTCCATTTTCTTTGCCGAACGCAGAAGTCCCGCATTGAGCGAGTACAATTGATAGATCGATCTCTTGCCTTCCATATTGTAACAGGAAAGCGCCGCATGATCCTCGGTGGGAAGAATGTCGGTATAATTACTCGGCATTTCATACAGATAACTGCCCAGCGTGATCACGTATTTTTCATCGTTATACAAGCCGTAAGGACGCGACGCAGCGCCGCTTGCCTTGATTTTATCTTCCTCTTCAACCGTTTTGTCCGCTTTGCTTGCTTCGACTTCATAAATCGAATAGTCGAAGAGCGGCGCTTTCAGCCAGTCTCCGTAGAACGCAAGATAGGGAATCCCGAGTTCTACGCTTTCGCTGTCGCTCGTCGTAAGACGGACAAACCCTTCGAGGTACATGCCGTTTTCAAACGTCTTATCGAGATAGTCGCGCGCGGCTTTTTCCAGCGTGACCGTAACGCTGATTTCCAGTTCGCCGTGTGCGGGGACTGTTACGGTATCGACTTCCTGTCCGTTGACGCGATAGACGATCGTACTGCTGTCGTTCAACATATACGCTTTTTCGGCAACCGTCTTTTCGTCGGTGGAAAGCGATTCCGTCATAACGTACGTTTCGGGACGGTAAGTCAAAGGTTTGTCGGAAATACTGTTGACCTTGAAACTGAATTCGTATACGCCCTTCTTTTCGGGATCGTCGCCGAGTTCGATTTTGGGTTTGGGATCCCGCGTGCTGTTGTCGCCGAAATAATTATTTTCCGCCGTGAGATAGGCTTCGGTTTTGATCGCGTCGCTGATGTTTGCAAGTCCCGCGCCCTGTTTCCGAGGCGAATAAGGGTTGCCTTCTTCGTTGCGCGCCATGGTTGCCGTGCTCATGAGAAGTTGGTTGACGCGGTTGTTGAGTTCTTTTCCTTCAAGCCCGTATTCAGACTTCACGTACTGGCGAAGCAGCGTCGTTGCACCCGTCATGTTGGGCGCCGCCATGCTCGTACCGCTTTGCACTTCGTATCCCCCGGGGACGCTGCTTGTGATCTCCCCGCCGTGCGCGGTAATTTCGGGTTTCAGTTTTAAATCGGGATTGGGTCCCCAACTGGAAAAGTCGGTCATAAAAGGACCGGCGGACCAGTTGTGCGAAAAGGTGATTTTGCCTTTGTTGGCCGTCGCGCTGTCTACCAGCATTTTTCCCGCGTCCATATTGATCGAAACGGTGGGAATTGGCTCGTTGACCTCGCCGAGCGTCATTCGGATATTGCCCGATACGTTATTGTAAATGATACAAGCCGCCGCTCCCGCCGACTTCGCATACTGCACTTTTTCCGCGAAAGAGATATCGCCGCGCTTGACGACCGCAACCGTTCTGCCGCCGCGGAGCGCGTTCTTGACCGAAGTCGTGTTATAATTGGACGCACGCCCTACGCCGCCGATGACGATGTAGTCGAGCGTAAGTTCTTCGTTTTTATCCGCGCCCATCTTCTCGTACAGCAAATCGAGGAAATCGTAAGCCTTCCCGTTTGCATCCGAAGATTCGGTCATGAACGCGACTTTGTTCTCGTCCTGATTGACAGAGAAATAGTGCGAAGGCTGTCCGCTGATCGCGGCGACCGAAAGCGCGCCGTCATAAGTGGAAGGAGAACCGACCGTACCGCTGTCGGGATTGGACGTGAGGTTGGTTCCGAACGTTCCGCCGAAGCCCGAACTGTACTCGTTGCCCGCCGCCACCACAAGGCTGACGCCCGCTTTTTCCACTCTGTCATATACGTCCTGCAAAACGCCTGCCTGCGCGTAACCTTCTTGGGAGAATCCCGAACTTTGACCCAAACTCATGTTGATGCTGTCTACGCCGAGCGTAACGCAATCGGCAAGGGACTCAAGAACGTCGATGGTATTCGCGCCGCCGACGGCTTTGGATTCAAGATCGTCCGTGAACACTTTACAGATGACGAGTTGCGCCTGCGGAGCAACGCCGATAAACGTTTCTCCCGTCTCCTCGTTGACGACTTTGGAATCATCCTGCCCCGCAACGATCCCCGCAACATGCGTGCCGTGCGTGGAATACGAAGGATATACTTCGGTATCGTCGTCCGCATAGTCGTAAGCATAGGGCACTTTTGCACTGAGATAGACGTCGTTTACGCTTTGGACGCCGCCGCGCTTATACGATTCGAGACCGGTAATTTTTTCTGCAACGCTGTCTTTGGTCATGGAAGGAGAATCGGGCTGCGTCGCAAACGCGGGGTGCGTGTAATCGAGCCCCGTATCCAGAATCGCGGCAACCATCCCTTCGCCCTTCTGTTCGATATCTTTCGTATTGTAAATTCCCGTCGTATAGACGTTCGCATTGTTGGAAACCGCAACGGTGGGAACGCCGTACGCCTCGGAAGAATAGACTTCTTTGACTTCGCCCATGGACCTTACGGTTGCAACGTCGCGGTTTTTTACTTTGATCGCCACACCGTTGTTGAGTGCGGTATAAGAATATTTATATTCGTAAGAAACCCCGCTTGCGGAAAGACGGTTTAAAAACGCGCTGTGAGAACGTTCGATTTGCGCTTTCAGATTCTGCGCCGCCGTCGTATTCATATATTCGGAAAACGTTTCAACGTAGGAAGTTTCTTCGAAGTCGTCGAACAGACAGGTTTCTCCGAAATCAACAATGACCCAACGCTCTTCGTTTCTGACGGACACGTTTTCCTTGACCGCATCCGAATTCATGTATTGAGAGCGGAGCGCTTCGGTGCTGAAACGATCCGAAACGTCGGTAAGCGTCGCCGTCCCGCCGACTTTCCCTGCGGTAACGCTTGCGAGCGCCGTTTTGGGGTCTAAAAACGCAAGACCCGTTGCCAGCATTGCCGCCATGGCAAACGAGCAACCTCGCATCATTGTTTTTCTGATCATTTTTTTCATGTAAAGACCTCTTTCCATCTTTTTCGGGTGTGATTTTTCGGTTTTTGCCGAAAATGACACATCTAATATCATACTATATTTATATGGAATTTGCAAGGTTTTTCTCTTGAAAACATAAATTTTTTGAAACTATTTTGTTGATTATACGATATAAATGCGAGTTTTAATGTATAAATGCAATTATTCCGCATAAATATGAATGTTTTCATCAACCGACCGAACAGAACGGAACCGACGATGAAACGACACCGTTCGCGTTTATTTTTCAAAAGGTATTGAAAATGGAAAACCTAATATGATAGAATGTGCTTCGGAGGCAATATAATAATGATTTGTAAAAATTGTGAAACGGAAAATTCCGAAGGCGCTGTTTATTGCAAAAACTGCGGAACGCGTCTGGACGGAAAACACATCTGCCCTTCCTGCGGAAACGAAAACGACTCGGACGCGAAAATCTGCGTTTCGTGCGGAAAACCCATGGAACAGCAAAGCGGTGCAAAAACCGAAAAAACGCCTGTCGAATGGAAGAAATGGGTAGAACTCGCAGGCGGCATCTGCGCGATGGTCGGCGTGTTCGTTGTCCTTTTGTGTACGTTCCTACTGGGAATACGCGTGTCGATCTCCGGAGGTATGGTTGCACAGGAACAAAACATCTGGCATTACTTCGGAGACGCCTGGAAACAACTTGAAGAACTCGGCGATCCCGACGTGACGTTAAAAGCGGCACTTTATACGGAAGCGATTTTAGGACTTCTGATTTCGATCGCAACCATTGTCACAACGCTTGTGTTCTCGATCCTTGCGGCAGTCCGTTTCGGAATGAAAACGGCGAAAAAGTCGGAGAAAGATTATCTGAAATGCGCGCTCGGCGCAGTCCTTTCGTTCATTTGCGGCACGGCGCTGCTCGTTGCAATGAACGCAATGGAAAGCGAAGGCGCGTCGCTTGTTCCCAACGCGGCGGGCGTTGCGGGTATCGTATGCGGCGTGATCTTCATCAGCGCATGCCTCGGAAGCAGAATCGCCGTAAAGGGAAAAGATCTCCTCACCAAAAATTCCGTCATGCAACTTGCGTTTACCGCAGGCGCGCTCGTACTTCTTTCCATAGCGGTTGCGTTTGCAACGAAACCCGCTTGCATTATGGACGGCGCGAACGGAAGCGGAAACGTGAGCCTGCTTGCTTGGGCAACTTCGCTCGGCATGTTCAGCGGTATGGAAGATTACACAATGCCGTTCGCGTTCTCGATGCTTGCGATGTTCATTCAGATCGGCGCAGTCATCGCAGGAATTTACGCCATCGGCTCGCGCATGATGAACCTCGTTTCCGATCGCCCCAACAGCGGTTTTAAATCGAACGACTTCTTCACCGTGCTTTCCGCATTGTTCCTGATCTTTGCCATCGTAGCAATGAAAACGAGCGAAAACAAACTGGACGATATGGTAAGTTTCGGTTACGCCAACGTGATCGTGGAATTGGTCTTTGCGGTACTTGCCTATACGCTTGCGATCGTCTACAAAGTTTTAACGAAAGAAAAGAAACAGCCGAAAGTAAAAGAATCCAACTGATGATTCGAGCCCCGAAACCAGAGGGTTTCGGGGCAAATTTTTTCAAATAATTTTTAAACAGCGGAAGAGGAAATCAAATGATATGTAAAAATTGCGGGACGGAAAATCCCGAAAAAGCAAACTTTTGCAAACAGTGCGGAAAACGGATGGACGGAAAAATCATCTGTCCTTCGTGCAAAACTGAAAACAGCGAAGATTCAATTTTCTGTTACAACTGCGGAAATCGTGTCGCAGGAAATACGCAACAAATTGTCGAACAAAAATCCGAACAAGTTGTCGTTTCGGGCGGCACAAACGCCGCCGTTGCGCAAACCGCGCCGATGAACTGGAAAAAAGGTCTGGAAATCGCAGGCGGAATCTGCGCAATGCTCGCTGTGTTCGCCGTGCTTGTTTGTACTTTTTTGTTGGGGATCCGCGCTGAATTTTCAGGCTCGGGATATGAAGACGCCTTCGGAAATATGGAACAGACAATATGGTATTACTTCGGCGACGTCTGGAAAGAGTTGAAAGAACTCAGAGAAACGGGCGGCGGAATCAGTTCGATGACGGACGCCGAATTTATGACTTATTCGATTTACAGTATGGAAGCCGTATTCGGACTTCTCATCGCCATCGGGACGATGGTCGCAACACTTGTGTGTTCGATCCTTACGGCAGTGCGCTTCGGTATGAAAATGTCCGGAAAGACAGAGAAAGGCTGCTTGCCGTTTGCGGTTGCAGCAGTCCTGTCATTCATTTGCGGCGCAGCGCTGCTTGTTAGCCTCAACGCGGCACGCGCGGACGGAATCAAAACAGTTCCGAACGCCGCAGGGATCGCCGGCATTGTATGCGGAGTCACGCTTTTAGTGATCTGTGTTGCTTTGAAAATAGCAGTCAAAGGAAAGGAACTTGCCACAAAACAATCGGTGATGCAACTTTGTTTTTCGATAGCCGCGCTTGCATTGATCTGTATTACCTTGATCTTTGCAACGTTGCCAATGGTAAATTTTGAGGAAGGAAAAGTAAGTTTCCTGGCATGGGGAATCGTGTTGGCAGACGCGGAAGGTTATGTCGATAATATCGGCACGCCCTACGCATTTTCGATTGTTGCAATGATTTTTCAAATGTCCGCGGTTACGCTCGCCGTAGCGGCAATCGGCTCGCGTCTTAACAATCTCTCCTCGCAAAAACCGAACAGCGGAATCGCTCTTTCCGTTTTGCTGATGTTTGCTTCTGTGTTATTCTTGATTTTTGCAGTTTTGGCCCTGTCCGTAAGCGCGGATAAATTGCGCATGGAAGAAGGCTTCAACTATGCCTACGTGATTGTGGAGTTTGTATTTGCAGCGCTTTCTTTGATCCTCGCAATCGTTTATAAAGTATTGATTCCGAAAAAGAAACCCGCGTAAAAAAGATTGAAAAAACACCGCACGAAACGTGCGGTGTTTTTGATTGATCGGAGTTTTGAAAATTCAGTAAATATCTGCGGAAACGGGAGCATAAAACAGCCGTTCGATTTCTTCGCCTTCGGCAAACGATAAGATCCACATCAGTTTGGCAACCGCCGCTTCGAGCGTCATACAGCGGGCTTCCAGCACCCTGCCGCACTCCAAAATTTTGCGTCCGACTTCGTACGTCGCAAGCGAACTTCCTTCGCGTTCGACCTGCGTCGTGAATACGACCGTTTTCCCCAGCGAAAGAAACCGTTTCAATCGGGTGTAAAATTCGCCGTTCCCGTAATCGGGCAGCCCTCCCGCCCCGAACGATTCGATGATCAATCCCTCGCAGTTGGTTTCGAGATAATCGAATATATCCGCTTTTAACCCGGGGATCATTTTCAACACGAACACGCTGCCGTTGAGATTGCGGAAAAAGCGCGGTTCGCCCTTTTCGTGTTTCAGATAGTAAAACGGTTTCCCCTCCCGCATCACGGCGGTATCGGGATAATCGACGCTGGAAAACGCGTTATAACTGTGGGTGCGCGTTTTTCTGGCGCGCGTACCCAAAATCACATTTCCGTCGAAGACGATATGCACGCCCGAAGCGCCGTCGTCCGCACAAAACGCAAAGGCGTCGGCAAGATTGCGGCGCGCATCGGTATCGCGCAGATACGCAGATTTCTGGGACCCCGTGAGCACGACGGGCTTGGGAGAATTCTGCACGAGATAGGAAAGCGCCGCCGCAGTGTACGCCATGGTATCCGTCCCGTGAGTCACGACGAATCCGTCATACGACCCGTAATGCTCTTCGATCAGACGCGCGATTTCCAGCCAGTGAGCAGGACCGATATTGGTACTGTCGAGATTAAACGGCTGCACCGTCGTAACGTCACAGAATCCGGCGATTTCGGGAACGCAAGACAAAAGTTCCTCGGAAGTAAGCGCAGGCGTCAGCCCTGCGCCGTTGTTTTTGGACGCGATGGTTCCGCCCGTCGCGATCATAAGAATATGTTTCATCGTTTATGTAACCGCTCTTTCGTGATATCCGTATTATAACAAATGCGCCGTTCGCTTGCAAGCAATTCAAAGCGATCGTGCAAGGCTTACGCAAACAATTCCGTGGAAAGATACCTGTCGCCCGAATCGGGGAACAATACGACGATATTTTTACCTTCGTTTTCTTTGCGCAGGGCAAGCGCCGTCGCGGCGGCAAGGGCAGCGCCCGAAGAAATCCCCGCGAGTATGCCCGTGGAGGGGGCGATCTCTTTCCCCGTTCCGATCGCCGTTTCATCGGATACGGCGATCACCTCGTCGAATACCGAAACGTCCAGCGTTTGCGGAAGAAATCCCGCGCCGATGCCCTGGATCTTGTGCGCGCCTGCTTTCCCGCCCGAAAGCACGGGGGAATTTTCAGGCTCCACCGCTACGATTTTAATCGCGGGATTTTGCTCTTTTAAAAATTTCCCTACGCCCGTAAGCGTTCCGCCCGTGCCGACGCACGCTACGAACACATCCACGTTTCCGTTTAAATCTTTCCAGATTTCGGGTCCCGTGGTTTGATAATGAATTTGCGGATTGATCGGATTTTCGAATTGCCCCGCAAGGAAGGCGCCTTTTATCGTACGGGCAAGTTCCCGCGCCCTTTCGATCGCGCCTTCCATGCCCCTTTCGCCGTCCGTCAGAACGAGTTCTGCGCCGTAAGCCTTTAACAGATTTCTGCGTTCCGCGCTCATTGTATCGGGCATGGTAAGCACGACACGGTAGCCCTTGGCGCACGCAACCGCGGCAAGTCCGATTCCTGTATTTCCCGAAGTAGGTTCGATGATGACGGAATCCGAGCGGAGTTTTCCTTTTTGCTCTGCGTCTTCGATCATCGCTAAGGCAACCCGATCCTTTACGGAACCTGCGGGATTAAAGCCTTCGAGTTTGGCAAAGATCGACGCTTTTAATTTGTGTTGTTCTTGATACCGTCTGAGTTCCAAAAGCGGCGTATTTCCGATTGTCTGTATCATTGACGTATAACCAGCCATCCCGCACCTCCCTTTTGATCGATTGTTTTTCCCTTTGTTTCAGCATAGACGGAATGCGCGCTCATGTCAAGCATTGCAGCGGATCTTTTACAAAATCATCATCAGGATACTTGCGAATTGCAGCGCCGTTCCCGCTAACACAAACAAATGCCAGACGCCGTGGAAATAGGGAACTTTTTTCCCGAATGCAAAAAAACCGATTCCCGCGGTATATGCGATCCCTCCCGAAATCAAAAGCCAGATGCTCGGACCCGAAATATACTGCGGCAAGATCCCGAGCCCGAACCCGAGAAGCCAGCCCATGACGATATAAAATACCATCGATAAAATTTTTACGAATTTTCGGTTCATCGCAACCGCATTCAAAACGATTCCCAGAGCGGCGCACGTCCATTCGACGGCGAGGATCACCGTTCCCAACGTCATACCGCCGAGCGCGATCACGCAATAGGGCGTATAAGTGCCTGCGATCAGCAAAAAAATCGTACAGTGATCGAATATCCGAAATACGCCCTTTGCTCTGCCGGAAGGCAGAAAATGATAGAGCGCGCTCATTGTATACAAAACGATGACGGATAACGAAAACACGGCGACCGCCGCCGTCTGCGCGGAGTTCGGATACGAAAAATAAATCAGGGTAATGAGCGCCGCCAATCCCAACGCGCCGCCGACGATATGCGAAACGGCATTGAAGATTTCTTCTCCTTTGCTGTAAAAGGACGTAAATCCTTTGCGGCGTTGTTTGATTTGCACATTTTGCGCCTGAACGGTCATCTGCATGATTTCCTCCTATAGCACCGACGTATTTCCAGTATATCCAACTTATCGCCGAAAGGAAACCTACTTCCGTCTTTTTTCTCCCTACGAATTTTTGAACAAGTTCCACCGCCGAAATCTGTAATTCTACTTTGAAAAGCAGGCGCTCTACTTTGAGTAGAGCGCCTGCTTTTAACAATACATTTTGCGGATAATGAAATTTACGAACCGAACGGGAACAATCCGCGCCAAAAACAATTCCAATTTGGAAACAAACCCGACCGCAACGCGGAGCGGCGGACGCCTTTTGTTTGCCGATCTGTAAATCACTTTTGCAACGCTTTCGGGGCTTTTCCCGCGCTGTTCGTCGCGCGCCATTTTCTCAACCGAACGCTTTGCCCGAAGGTCGTTTCCTTCGCACACGCGCGCCGCCGTAAATTCCGTTTTGGTATCTCCCGGCAACACGGCGGTCACAAAAATTTTATAAGGTTTCAGTTCGTTCGCAAGCGCACGGGAAAACACCTCCACCCCCGCTTTGGTTGCCGAATACATCGCCTGATACGGCAAAGGCATGATCCCGCCTACCGACGAAATATTGACGATCCTCCCGCCCAACGCTTTCATATACGGCACGATTTTTCCGCATAGCACGCACAGCGACGTGAGATTCACTTCCACGATTCGGGCAACCGCCTCGGGCGTCGCCTCTTCCATTGCTCCTGCAATTCCGAAGCCCGCATTGTTGATGAGTACGTCGATCCGTCCTTCGCGCGCATAGATTTCCCGAAAAATATTATCCATAGCGGCAGTATCCGTGACGTCTGCGGAAAAGCATTCGAACTCGCCCTCAAAAGGCTTGCGCGCAACGCCGTAAACCCGACAGCCCTTTCTTAAAAAGAGCCGCGCCGCAGATAAACCGATCCCGCTCGACGCGCCTGTGATCACTACAACTTTTCGCATGTTTTCTCCTTTTTCGGATTCATTATAATAGAAGGATTTTTTTGTGTCAATCGTTTGACAAACTCATATTGTAATGATAAAATATGACAAAAGAGGTGAAATATGGATTTATTTGAAAAGTGTGAAAACCGCGAACGGTTGGAACTGTTAAAGCAAAACGACATCTATCCTTACTTCCATATGCTTACGTCCAAACAAGCGCCCGAGGTACGTATGGAAGGAAAAGACATGATCATGATCGGTTCCAACAACTACTTGGGACTGACCTCGCACCCCGAAGTGATCGAAGCCGGAATCAAGGCGTTAGAGAAGTACGGTTCGGGTTGTTCGGGAAGCCGTTTCTTGAACGGCACGCTTGATTTACATATCGAATTGGAAAAGAAACTTGCAGCGTTTTTACAGAAAGAAGACGCGGTTACCTTTTCTACGGGGTTCCAGTCCAACCTCGGCATCATCGCGGGAATTACGGGCAGGAACGATTACATTCTCTGCGACAGGGAGAACCACGCCAGCATCTACGACGCGTGCCGTCTGAGTTTTGCAAGAATGCTCCGTTACCGCCACTCCGATATGCAAGATCTGGAAGAAAAACTGAAAACGATCGATCGGAGCGTTTCGGGAATTCTGATCGTAACCGACGGCGTGTTCAGTATGGGCGGCGATATTGCGAAGTTGCCCGAAATCGTAGCGCTTGCCCGAAAGTACGGAGCGCGCGTAATGGTCGACGACGCGCACGGGTTAGGTGTACTCGGAAAGCACGGAAGAGGCACAGCGGAACACTTCGGTCTGGAAAACGAAGTAGATATTTACATGGGAACTTTTTCCAAATCGCTTGCAAGCATCGGCGGTTATATGGCGGCAAAAAGTTACGTCTGCGATTACGTACGGCACAATTCCAGACCGTTTATTTTCAGCGCCAGCCTGACGCCCGCCAACGCGGCGTGCGCATTGAAATCGCTTGAAATATTGGAGCGCGAACCGCAGCGCGTCGAACGGCTTGCCGAAATCAGCGGTTACATGCGTTCCAATTTAAAGCGCGAAGGAATCGACATCATCGACAGCACAACGCCGATCATCCCCATCTATACCTACACCGATCTGAAAACGTTTACGGCCTGCAAACTGCTGTTTGACCGAGGCGTATACGTCAATTCGGTCGTTTCTCCCGCAACGCCCGTGGGTCAAAGCCTGATCCGTACCAGTTACATGGCAACGCATACCGAAGAACAGATGGATCGAGCATTGGTGCAAATCAAAGCCGTACTCAAAATTGTACAAGACATCAAAGAATAAATGAACAACGGATGCGCGTCCCCTACGGGCGACAGCGCCGAAGATAAAATTTTTGTTTTTAACCTAACTCATGCTTTAAAAAACAGCGGCGCTCGCATCATGCGGGCGCCGCTGTTTTCATATGGTTTATTCCTCTTCGGGCGATTGTTCTTCGCTTTCTTCAGATTGCGTTTCGACGGTCTCGGTTGCTTCCGTTTCCTCCGGTTCCGCCGCCTGTGCAAGTTCTTCGGGCGACAGATCCGCCGCCGTCTCCTCGGGCACGGAAACTTCCGCTTCCTCGTCTTTTTCAGTCACGGCGACCGTGGCAACCTTGCCGCCGCGCACTTTCATAAGTCTTACGCCGCGGGTGTTTCTTCCGATTTGCGAAATGCTTTCGCCGTGCATACGGATGATAATACCCGTCGAAGTGACCAACATGATATCCAACTCGTCGTTGACAAGTTTCATGTTGACGAGTTTGCCCGTCTTTTCGTTAAACACACCCGCTTTAATGCCCTTGCCAGCGCGCGATTGCAATCTGTAATCATCGGGACTGCTGCGCTTGCCGTAACCTTTTTCGGATACGGTGAGAATGTCGAATCCGTCTTTGAGTACCAGCATGTCCACAACTTCGTCTTTTCCCGTAAGATGAATGCCGCGCACGCCCGCGGTATCGCGCCCCATCGGACGCACGTCGCCTTCTTTAAAACGAATGCACTTGCCCGAACGGCTTGCGATGATAATTTCTTCCCCGTGCGTAGCGTACTGTACGGAAATCAGTTCGTCTCCCTCGTTGATCTTGATCGCGATTTTTCCGCTCCGCATGATCCGGACGTATTCTCTCATTCTGGTCTTTTTGACCAAACCGTTTTTGGTCGCCATGATGAGATAGCCCTTTTTCGTATCGTCTACGGGAAGTATGGTCGCGATTTTTTCTCCGGCGTTCAACTGCACGATATTGACCATGGCTCTGCCGCGCGCGGTACGGTTGGCTTCGGGGATTTCGTATCCCTTGATAGAGTACACTTTGCCGAAATTCGAGAACAACAGAATGGACTGATGCGTAGAGCAGACGAACATTGCTTCCACGAAATCGTCTTCCTTGGGTCTGTGCGCGGTAATGCCGACGCCGCCGCGATTCTGCGCATGGTACTCTGCCACGGGGTAACGTTTGATATATCCGCCGTGCGTCATGGAAATGACGACGTCTTCTTCGTCGATCAAATCTTCGTCATCGATTTCGCCGTAATCGATGGAAATTTCCGTCTTGCGTTCGGAGGGATATTTCGCTTTGATCGTAAGCAGGTCGTTTTTGATGATTTCATAAACGCGCGACTCGTGCGCCAAAATGTCTTTGAGGTCGGCAATCGTTGCATGGAGCGCTTCCAACTCGTCTTTGAGTTTTTCCACTTCGAGCGAAGTGAGCCGCTGCAACCGCATTTCCAAAATCGCGTTCGCCTGACGTTCGGAGAGAACAAATGCGGACGTCAGTTTTAACGTCGCTTCGTTTTTATCTTTCGAAGTTTTGATGATGCGGATCACTTCGTCGATATTGGCGAGCGCAAGCACCAATCCTTCGATGATGTGCGCGCGCTCCTCGGTCTTTTGGAGTTCGAAACGCGTACGGCGCGTAATGACTTCTTTCTGATGCGCCAGATAATGTGTCAGAATATCGCGCAGGTTGAGCACCTTGGGTTCGGTGCCGTTTTCCACAAGCGCAAGCAAAATGATTCCGTCTGAAATTTGCAGATTGGTGTGCTTGTACAGTGAGTTCAGCACGACTTGCGCATTGGCGTCTTTCTTGCATTCGATGACGATACGCATGCCGTCTCTGCCCGATTCTTCGCGGATATCCGAGATGCCCTCCAACCGTTTGTCGCGCACCATGTTTGCGATCGTTTCGATGAGTTGCGCTTTATTGACCTGATAGGGAATTTCGGTGACTACGATGCGCGAACGGAGATTTCCGCCCGTACCGTGTTCCTCGATTTCACATTTGGAACGAATGACGAGATTGCCCTGTCCCGTACGGTACGCCTTACGGATTCCCGCTCTGCCCATGATGATTCCGCCCGTCGGGAAGTCGGGAGCAGGGATATAATTCATCAGTTCGTCCACAGTGATCTCGGGATTGTCGATCATTGCGATGGTGCCGTCGATCACCTCCGCGAGATTGTGCGGCGGGATATTGGTCGCCATACCGACGGCGATGCCGTCGGAGCCGTTGACAAGCAGATTGGGAAAGCGCGCCGTAAGCACGGTAGGCTCGGTTTCGTTCCCGTCGAAGTTGGGAATGAAATCGACCGTTTCTTTATCCAGATCGCGCAGCATTTCCGCTGCGAGTTTTGCAAGCCTTGCTTCGGTATAACGCATTGCCGCGGGAGGATCTCCGTCGACCGAACCGAAGTTACCGTGTCCGTCTACCAAGGGGAAGTTGATGGAAAAGTCCTGCGCCAAACGTACGAGCGCGTCATATACCGAACTGTCGCCGTGGGGGTGGAATTTACCCAAGACGTCGCCGACGATACGGGCGCACTTCCGATAGCCCTTTTCGTTGTACAGCCCCATTTCGTGCATAGAAAATAAAATTCTTCTGTGCACCGGTTTTAAGCCGTCGCGCACATCGGGAATGGCGCGCGATTTGTTGACTGCCATGGCATAGGCGATGAACGATTTTTTAAGTTCATCGTTGACTTCCACATCAAGTATTTTCGTCATGGCAAGCGTTTTCTTAAATTCTTCGGTAAGTTCGGGACTCGTTTCTCTTTTCGCCATAATGTTATCCTAATAATTTTTTCTTGAATTGATAATTAAAAATCTTTAAATATCGAGATCTTTTACAAGCGTTGCGTTTTCTTCGATGAACTGACGGCGCAGCGCGGGGCTTTCGCCCATGAGAATGGTAAACATCTTGTCCGCTTCCATCGCGTCGTTCATGCTCACTTTAATGAGCGTTCGCGTAGCGGGGTTCATCGTCGTATCCCAAAGTTGTTCGGTACTCATTTCTCCCAGGCCTTTATAGCGCTGGTATTCTACTTTCCCGTTGGGATAGAGCGCGTCGTATGCCGTTTTTTCTTCTTCCGAATACAGATAAACGTCTTCTTTTCCTTTCACGCTCGCCTTATAGAGCGGCGGCATTGCAGAAAAGACGTGACCGTGTTCGATGAGCGGACGCATGTAACGGAACAGGAACGTTAAGAGCAGGATACGGATATGCGCGCCGTCGACGTCGGCATCCGTCATCGAAATGATTCTGTCGTAGCGGAGTTTGCTTTCGTCGAAGTCATCTAAGATGCCGCAGCCGAACGCCGTGATCATGGCTTTGATTTCGTTGTTTTCAAGTACGCGGTTGAGCCGCACCTTTTCCACGTTCAGTATTTTGCCGCGGAGCGGAAGGATGGCTTGGAACCGTCTGTCTCTGCCCTGCTTTGCCGTACCGCCTGCCGAGTCGCCCTCGACGATATAGATCTCGCACAGTTCCGAACGCTTGTCCGAACAATCGGCAAGTTTTCCGGGAAGGGTCGTGCTTTCGAGCACGCCTTTTCTTCTCGTCAGTTCGCGTGCGCTTCTCGCCGCGTCGCGCGCCTTCTGCGCCGTGATACAGCGGAGTACCAATTCGCGTGCTTCGGCAGGGTGCTCTTCGATGTAAGTACCGAAACTTTCCGCGATACATTTGCTGACGAAAGGACGAATGAAACTGTTGTTGAGTTTGTCTTTTGTCTGCGATTCGAATTGCGCGTTTTCGAGTTTTACGGATACGACCGCCGTTATGCCTTCGCGCACGTCTTCGCCCGTCAGTTTATCGTTGTCTTTTAAAATGTTGAGTTTCTTTCCCGCGTCGTTGATGACCTTGGTCAACGCGGCTTTCAGTCCGTCTACGTGCGTGCCGCCGTCGATGGTGTTGACGTTATTCGCATAGGAATAAATCACTTCGTTGTAACTCTCGTTGTATTGCAGCGCGATTTCGCAGACCGTGGTCCCCTCCTGCGCTTCGAAATAAAGCGGCTGGGAAAAGAGCGCGTCGTGTCCGTTGTTGATTTCCTGCACCAGTTCGAGGATCCCGCCGCTGTAACAGAAATGGTCGGTACGCGGTGTTTCGGGACGCAGATCCAAAAGAGAAATGGTGAGCCCTTTATTCAGGAACGCAAGTTCTTTCAAACGGACTTTGAGCGTTTCGTATTTAAACGTAATGGTTTCGAAAATTTCTTTATCGGGGAAAAACGTGACTTTGGTGCCCGTACGTTCGGTCTTGCCGACTACTTTCAAGGAACGCTGCGGCACGCCGCGGTTATACACCTGTTTGTGGATATGACCGTTTTGGTATACTTCCACTTCCAGCCATTCGGAAAGCGCGTTGACCGCCTTGACGCCGACGCCGTGCAGGCCGCTCGAAACTTTATAGCCCGAATCGCCGCCGAACTTGCCTCCGGCATTGACTTTGGTAAACACGACTTCTACCGTGGAAATTTTTTCTTTGGGGTGCGTTCCCGTAGGAATGCCGCGGCCGTTATCCTCTACGGTACACGAACCGTCTTTATTGATAATGACGTCAACACGCGTACAGTACCCCGCCAACGCTTCGTCGATGGAGTTATCGACCACCTCGCTCACGAGGTGATGAAGCCCGCGTTCGTCGGTGGAACTGATATACATTCCAGGGCGTTTCCGGATATGTTCCAACCCGTCAAGCACCTGAATCTGTTCCGCACCGTATGCGCCCATAACCTTTTTCGCCATAAACCGCTCCTTTTGACAATATCAATCGATTCTTTTCCTAATTATATCATACCGCCTGCAAAATGTATAGTATTTTTTCGGACATTTTAAGCGGAAGACGCAAAAAAAGGCGTGTAATTTGACTTACACGCCATACAATACCGTTTATAGTATCCCTATACACCCAGACGATTATTTAACACGTCGCATTTCAGAAAGAAAAGGCTGTTTCCGCAAGCGCGGCGACTTCCTGCGTGGACTGCGCCGCAAACAGTCTGCGCTTCATTTCGGCGGCGCCCGTCTTGCCTTTCAAATAAAACGCCGCCATCTTCCGCATGAACACACATGCGAAGCGTTCGCCGTATAACGCCAATGTTTCGGACAGTTGGCGTAAAAACAATTCTTTTACGGGCGGCGCTTCCACTCCCGTAATGTCCGCGAATATTTCCGGACGGTACAGCGCGGCGCGCGCGATCATAACCCCGTCCGCGCCCGTGCGCGAAAGCATCTTTTCGGCATCGCTCTTCGACCACACGCCGCCGTTTGCAATCACCGGAATTGCAACCGCGTTTTTTGCTTTGGCGATTTCCGCATAGTCGGGCGCGCCCGCATAAATTTTTTCTCTCGACCTGCCGTGTACGGTGATCATACACGCGCCCGCGCCTTCGCAGAGTTTTGAAAATTCTTCGGTAACTTTGTGTCCTTCGTCAATTCCCGTGCGGAACTTCACCGAAATCCGTTTCCCGCTCTTGACGCATTCGTTAATCACTTTTTCCGCAAGCGGAAAATTTTCCATAAGAGCGCTCCCCTCGCCGTTTCGGATCACCTTCGGCATGGGACAGCCCATATTGATGTCGACGAGATCGAAAGGCGCCAGTTCTTCGCCTTCGCAAGCCGTGCGCATAATCGCGGGATCGCAGCCGAAAATCTGCACCGCCTTGGGTGATTCGCTCCCGCAATAGAGCAACTTTTTGGTTTCTTCGTTCCCGTAAAGCAGCCCTTTGCAACTCACCATTTCGGTAAAGGTAAGCCCCGCGCCGAGCCGCCTGCACATGTCGCGGAAAGGATAATTGGTATACCCTGCAAGCGGCGCAAGGAATACGTTGTTCGCGCATTCCATCCCCGCAACGTTAATTTTTTCCAGCATCGGTCTTCGCCTTTCGGTAATAATATTCGCGCTCGTCCCGCGTGAGCATATCCACGTCTTTTCCGTCGGCAATCACCGACTTTTCCCATTCGTTGTAAATTGACGCGACCCGTTTCACCGCGTCCAGCAACGCCTGTTCCGCGTCGATGCCCGCCGAGTACGCGGTAAACGCAAGGTTCATCAACATCTCTCCGAACGCCGATGCCGCCGCCGTTTTATCGCCGCGTGCTCTTGCGTTTTCAAACCGTTCAATCGCTTCGTTTTCTTCGTCTGCGCGGGGAAAATCCCATCCGCCCTTGCGAACGCGCTTTGCGATTTTCTGTGCGCGGAGCAAGGCGGGGAAACACTTCGGCACGTCGTTTACCGCATCGGAATACGTTGCCTGATGCTTCTCGGTCATTTTGTTCCGATCCCAAACCGAAAGCGCGCCGTCCGCATTCGCCGCTTTGTCTTTATCTTTACCGAACAAGTGCGTGTGACGCGTGATCAGTTTTTCGCACACGCCGCTCAGAACGTCGGTCAGATCGAAGTTGCCCCGCTCCTCTTCGATCAGGGTATGAAACGCCGCCTGCATTATGACGTCGCCCGCTTCTTCGCACAGTTTGTCGGGATCGTCGCAATCCACGGCGTCGACCAATTCGTATGCCTCTTCGATGGCATTGATCCGGATGCTTTGATGCGTTTGCACTTTGTCCCATGGACAGCCGTCGGGCGCGCGCAGACGGCGGAGAATTTCCATTAAATCTTCCGCGTCAAACCGCTTGCGTTCGAGCAGCGGCCGATCGTACACAACCAGCGATGTCCCTTCGTGATATGTAGTTTGACGGTCCGCTTCAAAGATCGGAATTTTTTTGACCGTGCTGTCGCAAAGAAAACAGGCGGGCGCATCGTCGCCGAATTTTTGGGCGAGTTTCAATTTGACGTCGCCCGCAAGTTCTCGGCTCGCGATATCGTAAACCACGAGCGGAAGGGTAAGTTTCGCCTCTGAAATTTCATAAGCCGAAACCGCCTGATAACAAACCGCAAGCCCCGCCGCCGCCGCGGCTTTCGCGCTTTTGGTTGCGCCTTCGATGATTTCGATTTCACCGCCGCCCGCGATCAGCGCGTTCGCGATCCTGTCTTCCGAAACGCCGCCGTCTACGCAGTAACAAAGTTCCGCGCCCTTCGCCGCGCGGCGGATCTCTTTCAATGCGTTCTGCGTAAACGTTTCGTATGTTCGGCTCTTTTCATATAATGCGTCCAGCGTTTCAAACTCCGCGCCCGTTTCGCGCACGCTTTCGGCAGACGGGAGCAAGCCCGTTCGCAGCAAGACTTTGTCCGCCCGACGGATTGCTTCCGCTCCGCGCATACTCAAATCCCCTCTTTCCGTTCCCAAACTTACGATCGCGATCATAATTCATTCTTCCCTTCTTGTTTTTCGTTCGCTTCACAGTATAAAACAAATCGAGAGAAAATGCAACCAGATAGCAAACGTTCGACGCGATCGCCGCGCCGCCGATGGAGAGCGCGGGATTTCCGACCAATGCCCATTGCAGCGCAAATTTGACGATAACTGCGACGAGCATGGACAGCGCGGCGCGTTTTGCCCGCCCCATGCCCGTAAGACAGGCGGCGAGCGTATCGACCCCCGCAAGCGTCACCGCCGATACCGAGGAAAGGCGCACGAGCCTTACGAGCAACGCGGCGTCCTCGGCGGACAGCGAAGAATAAACCAGATCGACAATGGGTCCCGCGAGGAAAAAGAGTGCAATTGCACAGGGAACGGCAAAAAGCAATGTGAACCCCAAAGAATACATGGCGCGAAGCCGTCCCTCTTCTTCCTTTCCCTTTGCGAAGCAGGCAGACACCGCCGGCACGCTTGCCGCGGCAAGTCCGTAGCACAATGCGGCGGGGATGTTGATGAGCCCGATCGCGCCGCCCGAAAATAATCCGTACAACGTGACCGCCCGCGTCGTGTGACCCGAAAGCAGACGGATAATGAGAATACTGTCGACCGTCTGCGAAAGCGGCAACAGTGCGGCGGAAGCCATGACGGGAAATGCGTTTGAAAAAATTTCTCCGCCCGAAGTTTTCATGACCCTAAGCGATTTGACTTTGCGTTCGCCGCGGTAACGGAAGAGAAGATACAGAAACGCCGCGATTTCCGAAACGGTAACCGCCAGCAAAGAAAACATGACGGCGCGCACGGGATCGTCGGAATAGCGATATGCAAAATAGAGTCCCGAACCCGCTTTGAACACCTGTTCCACAATTTCCGAAAGCGCGGTAGGCACCATGTTGTTTTTTCCCTGAAAGTAGCCGCGGAACACCGCGATCATGGCAACGAAGAATACGGAAGGCGCCAAAGCCAGATAGCACGGAAAAAGATTCTGTTCGTTTTGCAGTCTGCTCATGTAAGGTGCGGACAAACACATTAAAAGTGTGCCGCACAACCCCAGCAAAGCGAACAGTTTGAGCGCGGTTTTCACCGTATCGGAACAAGGTCTTCCTTGCGCGGTCTCCTTCGCGATCAGACGGGAAAATGCCGAAGGGATCCCCGCGGAAGAAAACGTGAGTACCACGCAAAAAAGCGGATACGCCATTTGATAAAGCCCCATGCCGTAGCCGCCTAATATCCCGATGAGCGGAATGCGGTAAAGTACGCCGATGCCCTTTGCAATCAGACCGCCGAGAGAAATTACCGCCACGTTTTTTAAAAAATTACCGTGCTTCATTATGTAACCGCGGCACTTTGATTTCCGAGAAAACAAAATGCCGTAATTTCTTACTCAAACTGATTGGCGATAATATCAGCGGTAAGACGCGCAAGTTTCACCGAAGCCGATTCCAATACCGCGCCTTCGTCCGTCGACAGCAGCATGACCGCGCCGAGACAGTCGCCGTTGGCGACAATGGGAACGATCATCTGTGCGGTATATTCCGCATCCTGTTCGGTGACGACCGGAAGCACCTCGCCGCCTTCCGCTTTGTTTGCCAGATAACTTCTGCGCGAATCCATCACCTCTGCAAGTTTTTCCGATACCGTTTTGCCCATCAGCAATTTTTTGCCCGTTCCCGCTGCGCTCAATACCGAATCGGTATCGCAGATTACGGCAAGACATCCGCTCTGTTCGTTGAGCGATTTCGCCGTCCCCTCCGCAAACCGTTCCACCGAAGCGATGGGCGAATACTTTTTCAGCATCAATTCGTCGCGGTCCGTAAACAGTTCCAGGGGGTCGCCTTCGCGGATGCGAAGCGTGCGCCTGATTTCTTTGGGAATTACCACTCTGCCGAGTTCGTCGATCCTTCTCACGATTCCCGTTGCTTTCATAAAAAAATCCTCCGTATATATTCATTATGCGGAGGCTTTTCGATTTCTATTCTTTTTTATCCATTCATTTGTAATGACATCGAATATTTTATAAACGTTTCAATTCCGATATTCTTTGATCAACTTTTGAAACGCAGGCAGAGCGCGTTCGATCATGCGCGTTTCGACGCAATACGAGATACGGACGTAGCCCTCCGTTCCGAATGAATCGGACGGCACCAAAAGCAATTCGTATTTTTTCGCGCGTTCGCAAAACGCCTTCGCGTCTGTTTCAGGCGATTTCATAAACAGGTAAAACGCGCCCTCGGGCAGCACGCATTCATATCCCATGTCCGAGAGCGATTCGTACAAGAGACGGCGGTTTTCGGAGTACATGTTTAAATCCGACGACTTTCCGAGGCAGGCTGCGCAGACGCGCTGAAAGAGCGAAGGCGCACAGACGTACCCCAAACTTCTGCCCGCGCCGCACACGGCGGAAAACAATTCTTCCGCGCCCTTGCAGGCAGGGTTCACGGCGATATAGCCGATCCGTTCGCCTGCTAAACTAAGCGATTTGGAAAAGGAATAACAAACGACGGTGTGATCGTAGTACTTCATAACGTAAGGCACGTCTTCGCCGTACACCAATTCGCGGTAAGGCTCGTCGACGATCAAATAAATCGGTTCGCCTTTCTCATTGCTCTTTTGCGTCAACAGCGCGGCAAGCATGCGGATCTCCTCCGCGCCGTAAACCGCGCCCGTGGGATTGTTCGGCGAATTGAGAATGACGGCTTTGGTTTTATTCCCGACGGCGCGGCGAAGTTCCGCCTCGTCCAAATGAAACCGCGCGTCTGTTTTCACATACACGACCGCCCCGCCCGCGCGTTCGATAAACACTTTGTACTCGGGGAAACAGGGTGTGATCACCGCAAATTCGTCGCCCGATTCGCAAAGCGCATTCAACGTGATCGTGAGGGAAGCCGCCGCGCCGCACGTCATGTATACGAGCGATCCGGACATGGGGACCCCGAACGCCGCGCGGATATACTCGGCAACTTTTTCCCTGACTTCGGGCGCGCCTGCCGCGGAAGTATAACCGTGAAGCAATTGCGGCGGCATTTCGCGCAGCAAGCGCTCGGCTTCATCTTGGACACATTCGGGCGCAGGTACGCTGGGATTGCCGAGCGAAAAATCGAATACGTTCTCCGCGCCGATCTGCGCTTTCCGCAAATTTCCGTATTCGAAGATTTCCCGAATGACGGACCGTTCTTCGCCGAGTTTCCGCATGGTTTGATTCAGCATGGCATTCTCCTCATTTTTTCGCTAAAGTATAACTTTCGTCGATCATATCGGCAACCGTTCCGAACTCTTTTGCGTCGCTTAACAAAACGGTCACCCAGTGTTGTTTGTTCATATGGTAAGCGGGAAAAAACTTCTTCCCGTCGATCGCTTCTCGGACCTTTTTCGGTGGCATTCTCAGATCAAGCACTTCCAATATTTCGTCCGTATCCAAACCGAGTTTTCGTCCCGACACGGTGAGGATCGCGCCGAACCATTTTCGGTTGTCCCGTCTCCGCCAGACGGCGTTTGCGGGAAACTTCTCCCATAAATATTCGGGTTCGCAACCGTATATCTCTCGGACGTAAGAAATTGCATTTTTCGCGCCGTCGGTTTTAAAAATTTCCGTTTCGAAACACTGCTGTGCAACGGTTTGTAAAATCTCCGCTACCGCCGCGCGCACGCTTCCCACAAACGCGCCCTGCGCATCAGGAATCTGATACAGCATATACGGTTCGCCCGTCGCTTCGTCGTACACATCGGTCCGCAACTCGCCGTCTCTCGCAACGGTCATGCTAAAAATAAACTGTCCGTCGAGAATTTGCGTAGCATAGCCAAATCCGCCGTCTGTCGGGACAAAGCCGAATCGCAGCAGTTTTTGTACGTTGGGCGTTTTAAATTCGAAACACTTCCATCCCGTCATAAGATGTTTTTCAAAAACCGTCCGGTTTCGCTGTTCTCCGCTTCGGCGACTTGTTCGGGCGTTCCCGTACATAAAATGCGTCCGCCGCCTTCGCCCCCTTCGGGTCCCAGATCGATGATATGATCGGCAATTTTGATAACGTCTAAGTTGTGTTCGATCACAAGCACGGTATTCCCGCCCTCTTTCAGCCGTTGCAGAATGGATACAAGTTTTTCCACGTCGTAACTGTGCAGACCCGTCGTCGGCTCATCCAGAATATAAAACGTTTTTCCGGTGGAACGACGCGCAAGTTCGGTGGCAAGTTTGACGCGCTGCGCCTCTCCGCCCGAAAGCGTAGTGGAACTTTGCCCGAGTTTGATATATCCCAGTCCGACTTCGTACAGCGTTCTGATTTTATTATAAATGGACGGAACGGGCTTGAAAAATCCACAGGCTTCTTCGACGGTCATTTCAAGGACGTCGGAAATACTCTTGCCCTTATACCGTACTTCCAGAGTCTCGCGGTTATACCGTTTCCCGCCGCACACCTCGCACGGAACGTACACGTCGGGAAGGAAATGCATTTCAATTTTCATGATTCCGTCGCCCTGACAGTTTTCGCATCTGCCGCCGGCAACGTTAAAGGAAAATCTCCCCGACTTGTAACCCATGGTTTTCGCGTCGGGCGTGGCGGCGAATAACTCGCGGATGGCGGTGAAGACGCCGGTGTACGTCGCGGGATTGGAACGCGGCGTTCTGCCGATGGGGGATTGATCGATGGCGATCACTTTATCGAAGTATTCGATTCCTGAACAAGCGCCGCTTGCGCCGAGCGGCAGACGCTCGCCGCCCAAACGGTTGGACAGAAGCGGCAGAATGATTTCGTTGACAAGCGAAGATTTGCCCGATCCGCTCACTCCCGTGACCGCCGTAATAAGCCCTACGGGAATTTCCGCAGTGATGCCTTTTAAGTTGTTCTGACGGCAGTCCTCCACGCGAAAATACCGTCCGTCGGGTTGTTTCCGAATTTCGGGAATCTCTATTTTTCTCCGCCCCGCAAGGAAATCGCCCGTGATCGACCGCGGCTCTTTCATGATTTCGTCCACGGTTCCGCAGGCGACGATCTCGCCGCCGTGTACGCCCGCTCCGGGACCTACGTCTACGATATAGTCCGCCGCGCGCATGGTGTCTTCGTCGTGTTCGACCACAAGAAGCGTATTGCCCAAGTCGCGCAATCCTTTGAGCGAAGCAAGCAGTCTTTCGTTGTCGCGTTGATGAAGCCCGATGCTCGGCTCGTCGAGAATATACAGGACGCCGGTCAACGCGCTGCCGATCTGAGTGGCAAGACGGATCCGTTGGCTTTCGCCGCCCGAGAGCGTTGCCGCGCTGCGCGACAGCGTCAAATAGTCCAATCCCACGCCGATCAAAAAGTCGATGCGACTGGAAATCTCTTTCAGGATCACGTCCGCGATGGCGTGCTGCGTTGCGGTGAGTTGCAATTCTCCCAAAAACGTTTTCAGATCTTTTACGGGCATGGCGCAAACTTCGGCGATATTTTTCTCTCCCACCGTAACCGCAAGCGCCTCTTTTTTGAGCCGTTTCCCGCGGCAGGCGGGGCAATCGGACGTGCGCATATATCGCTCGATATCCCACTTCACCCCCGCCGAAGCCGTTTGATTATAGCGCCGCTGTAAATTATTCGCGAACCCTTCCCACGCGCTTTTATAAGTGGAGTGAAAGGTTTTGGTCTGATATTCGAGATCGATTTTTTCGTCCCCGTTTCCGTACATGAGCAAATCGAACACCCCGTCGGGCAAATTCTGCACGGGGACGTCGAGAGAGAACCCGTAACGGCGCGAGAGCGCGCCCAAATACATTTGCGTGACGGACGAGGAATCGAGATTCCAACCGCTGATTCGGATCGCGCCTTCGCGCAGCGTTTTCGTTTTATCGGGACAAATCAGATCGGGATCGACCATTTGGCGGAAACCGAGCCCCGTACATTCGGGGCAGGCGCCCCACGGCGTATTGAACGAAAAAAGACGCGGCTCGATTTCTTCTATGGAAATATTGCAATCGGGACAGGAATAGCGCGATGAATAGATCACTTCCTCTCCGTCGCAATCGATCAGAACCAATCCGTCGGCAAGTTTCAGCGCCGTTTCCAGACTTTCCGTCAACCGCTTCAAGATACCCTCTTTCACTACCAATCTGTCGATGACGACGCTGACGTTGTGCTTCACGTTTTTATCGAGTTTGATCTCTTCCTGTAAATCGTATACGATCCCGTCGATCTTAACACGCGCGTAGCCGCTCTTTCGGTATCCCTGCAATTCTTTGACAAACTCGCCTTTTCTGCCGCGGACAACGGGGGCGTTGACTAAAATTTTACTGCCTTCTGGGTACGCCGTCACGCGGTCGGCGATCTCGTCTACCGTCTGGCGTCGGATCTCCCTGCCGCATTTGGGACAATGAGGCGTCCCCGCGCGCGCAAAAAGCAGACGGAGATAATCGTAAATTTCGGTGACCGTGCCGACTGTGGAACGCGGATTATGCGACGTGGTTTTCTGATCGATGGAAATGGCGGGAGAAAGCCCTTCGATGCTCTCCACGTCGGGTTTTTCCATCATCCCCAGAAACTGCCTCGCATAGGAAGAAAGGCTTTCCATATAACGCCGCTGCCCCTCGGCAAAAATCGTATCGAATGCAAGCGTACTTTTCCCCGAACCGGATAGCCCCGTAAGTACGGTAAGCGAATTCCGCGGAATGTGTACGTCGATATTTTTCAAGTTGTTTGCTTTCGCGCCCTTGACGTATATTTCTTCTTTCATGACTGCTCCGTTTCCCGATGTAACGTTTCCTTTGCGGCAACAATGCGCATCACCGCCGCCTCGATCTGCCGCCAGTTTTCTCCGTAGTATTTAAATTCGCTCAAGCGCGCGATGTTATGTCTTCCCACCGCAAGTACACCCGTAACGCCCAGCGTCTCCGCTTCGCGCAGGATATCGGGATTATCGTCTATCAATATTGAGATCCCGTGTTCTTTGCAATACAGCCCTTTATCCCACCGTTCTGCGACGATCGCGTCGTAAGGAATTTTCCGTTTTTCCAACCAGTCGCGGCTGACCGTGACGGGATTGCCGAACCAATCTTTCTGGCGGGCGGTGAGAATGATGATTTCATGCCCCGCTTCTTTCCACCTCGAAAGCGCCTCCCGCGCACCCGTGCGCGCTTTTGCCTCGGTAAACGCGGACACGCCCCCGTCTCGCATAAATGCAAGCACGTCGGAAAGGTCCCAGTCGTACACGTTTACAAACATGTTGGAGTACTTGTCCGCGATTCGGAACGGCAGATTTTTACGGGCGATATACGCGCCCGCAAGTTCCGCGCGTTCCACGATATTTAACGTGTCGTCGATATCGACTGCTATTTTCATGCGTTCCCCCTCATGCGTTTTCTCAGTTCCGCGATATTTTCCCGAATTTCGATGGCGCGCTCAAAGTCGAGTTGCGCAGAAGCCACTTTCATCAATGCTTTGAGTTTCTCGATTTCTTCGGGAATATCTTTGCCTTTGACGTCTGCCGTGCGTTTTGCCTTCGCCGTGATCTGCAAAGACGACTTGACTTCCTTTACGATCGTTTTGGGAACGATCCCGTGTTCTTCGTTGTATTTTTCCTGCACGGCGCGGCGGCGGTTTGTTTCGTCGATCGCGCGAGACATGCTCCCCGTCCTTTCGTCCGCGTACATGATGACACGCCCTTCGGCGTTTCGCGCGGCGCGGCCGATGGTCTGCACCAGCGAGGTTTCGCTTCTTAAAAACCCCTCTTTATCGGCGTCGAGTATAGCGACCAGTTTGACTTCGGGCATGTCCAATCCTTCGCGCAAGAGATTGATGCCGCAAAGCACGTCGAATTCTCCCAACCGAAGCCCGTTCACAATCTCGATCCGCTCTAACGTATCGATGTCCGAATGCATATAGCGTACCTTTACGCCGTTTTCTTTCAAATAATCGGTCAGACTTTCCGCCATCCGCTTCGTCAGCGTCGTGACGAGCACGCGGCCTTTGGAATTGACGACCCTGTTGATTTCTCCGAGCAAATCGTCGATTTGTCCGCGCGTCGGGCGGATCTCCACCGACGGATCCAAAAGTCCCGTGGGACGGATAAGTTGCTCCACCACCTGCCCTGCCTGAGAAAGTTCGTACGGCGCGGGCGTTGCCGAAACGCAGATCAGTTGCGGTACGCGCGCATCAAATTCCTCGAACGTCAACGGGCGGTTGTCGTAAGCCGACTTCATGCGGAATCCGTATTGTACGAGATTGGTCTTGCGCGCCAGATCGCCGTTGTACATAGCGCGGATCTGCGGCAACGTCATGTGACTTTCGTCGATAAATACCAGAAAATTTTTCGGAAAATAGTCGAGCAGCGTAAAAGAAGGCTCGCCGGGGACGCGCCCGTCAAAATAGCGCGAATAATTTTCCACGCCCGAACAGTAGCCGATTTCGCGCAGCATTTCCAGATCGTGTTCGGTGCGCTGACGAAGCCGCTGTGCTTCAAGCAATTTCCCTTCGTCTTCAAATGCCTTCACTTCGCTGTTTAAGTCTTCCTCGATAAACGAAAGCGCAGCGGAAAGACGGTCGCTCCCCACGGCATAGTGGCTTGCGGGAAAGATAACCGTATGCTTTAACGAAGACACGATCTTTCCCGTAACGACGTCCTCCTCCCCGATCGCATCGATCTCGTCGCCGAAAAATTCCACGCGGATCGCGACTTCGGAATTGGACGCGGGGAATATTTCCACCACGTCGCCGCGAACACGGAAGGTGGAACGTTTGAAGTCGGTATCGTTGCGGGAATAGTGGATTTCCACCAAACGGCGCAACAGTTCGTCGCGCGCAAGTTCCTGCCCCGGGCGCAGAGATATGCCGAGACGGAAAAATTCCTCGGGCGCACCCAAGCCGTAAATGCACGATACCGAAGACACCACGATGACGTCGTCGCGCTCGCCCAAAGAACAGGTAGCGGCGTTGCGGAGTTTATCGATTTCATCGTTCATCGAAAGATCTTTTTCGATATAGGTGTCGGTGGAAGGGATATAACTTTCGGGCTGATAATAGTCGTAATACGAAACAAAATATTCCACGCGGTTGTTGGGAAAAAACTCACGGAATTCGTTGCAAAGTTGCGCCGCAAGCGTTTTATTGTGCGCAATCACAAGCGCGGGCCGCCCCACGTTTTTGATGACGTTCGCCATCGTAAACGTTTTTCCGCTGCCCGTCACGCCTACAAGCACCTGCGTGCGGATTCCGTCCAAAACGCCTTCCGTCAGACGGCGGATCGCCTCGGGCTGATCGCCCGTCGGCTCGAACGGAGATTTCAGTTGATACTCGAAATGTTCTATCATAACGTATTTGATTGCCGCAAACGGAACTTTCCGATGACGGCTTGAATGTAAGGTAAAGGGTAAATGCGCAAAAAAGATACAAACAAACGTTTGTATCTATTGTATCGCGTTTTATTTTTTTTGTCAATGAATTAAAACGCTTTATTTAAAGATAAGGCGGAGAATTACGCCGATGAAAAACGTAATGCACGCGCCGATCGCCCCCACGCCCCATTTGAACGCAACCGAACGTCTGCGCTGGATATCCGAACGACGGTAACAAAGACCTGCTTCTCGCATGAGTACGACGTAAATTTTTTCTCCCTTGCGCTCGGATGAGATCAGTTGGAAATAGCCGTCGAGTTCCAGCGAACGGAGCGTTCGTTCGAGCGATTCTTCATCGATACGGACCTTTGACGGCAGCGCGGCAAGAATTTCGCACGGTGCGGCAAGAAACCGTTCCTTCCCCAGCGACAGCGAAAAGACCGCACGCATCACTTCGTTTTCCCGTTTGTTGAGTTTATCGTTGATCACGTTTCACCTACGGCAACAGCATTGCCGAAAGCGCGCCGAGAAACCCGCCCGTAAACCCGCCGAGAAGCGCCAGTAAAAACGCTTCGATCCTGCGGTAAATACGTTGACGCCTGTCGCTTTTCGACTGCTCGAAATAGAGCCGTCCCTCGGGCAACGGGCGCAGACAGTACTCCCCTTCTTCCGCGTAACCGACTTCAATATACTTGTGTTCTTCCAGGTATGCGAGCATTGCTTTTAAACTGTCTCCGTCAACGCGCATGGTTTTGGGGAAACAGCAAAGAAGTTCGCTTTCTTCCATTAACTTGTAACTTCCGCTCGCGCAACTTTCGTTGATGGCGGACAGAAGCCGGCTTGTTCTCTCGTCCAACATACTGTTCGGAAACAGTATGAGCAATTCAAACGCCCGTCATTCAGCAGAATAAAATTCGGATCAGGTTATGATGATACAATAAATCGGCAAGAGGAGCGGAAGTAATAAGTTGTTCGACTTTCCGCATCGTATCTCTTGCGCCCTCCGCAATGGCGCCCGCTTGCCCCAAACTTTCGAGATTGCCGTTGACAAGCACGTCGACGCCGAAATAGAATCCGATCACAAGAACAAGGAAGAACGCAAAGAATACAACGGACAGAATGACGCCGTCAATCACGCCGAGCACGCGCACCGAGCGGTACTTGCGCGTCAGTTTATTCAGGAAAAATCCGAGCAGCATGACAACTGCAAAGAAAATCAGGAAACAGATTGCAACAATGATAAAGTAAGAAACCATGGTCGCAATCACAACGTTCAGCCCCCAACCTGCAATGGCGGTACCGATCGATGAAACCCAGCCGCGCATAAAAGGAACGATCAGGGTCAGATACATGGCAAGCACAAGCGAGCCGAGCGTAAGCGCGAGCGTGATCGTCGTCTGGAACGAACGCGCAACGCCGATTCTGTATCCGCCTCGCACGAAGAACAGACATACGGAAATCAGCGCGAGATCCTGTACATATACGTTACCGAATTCCGTCCACACCGGATGCGCGAACACCTCTTCCAATCCTTCAACCGGAACGATGTAATAAATGACGCCGAGCGCAAAACCGCCGAGCACGACCAGAAGCATGATAACGTTGAGCAGCGACGTGATTGCGCCGAGGATACGGTTGAATACGCGGTAGCCCTTCCTTGCGTTGAGTTTCGAGCGCAGCATGGCGCGGCGGATGGCTCCGCCTGCAATGAGTACCAGCACCGTTGCGCCGAATAAAAGCGCCGCCGATACCGCAAACCCCTGCCAGCCGTCGGGTACGGGAATGACTTTCAATAACAGCGTCAGCGCGAAAATCGCAAGAATCTGCCAACTCGTCCACGCCATGCGCATAAAGTTACGGAATACGCCGTAGACGACGGACGCGACCGCAAACGCTCCGACCACGCCGATGGCGATCCACACCGGCGTACTGATACCGGCAAGCAAGTTTGCGACCATATTTTCCCTCCCCAAGAAAAACGCTGTTCCGTTTCCCTATGTTTTTATTTATTAAAGTTATCTTTCAAAGATACGATTTCCGAAAGGCAAAGTTTGTCGTTTCGGGTACATGTTTTGTAATATCCTGTCCGCATCAGTTGAAACGCCGTCCCTTCGCACGCCTCTTTCAGGTAGGGTTCGGCTTTCGCCGCAAAGATGTGTTCGCTGTCAAGATTGATGCGCTCGGAAAAATCCTGACCGGAAAACTCCGCATCGCGCAGCAGATGATCGTATTGAACAAGCGCCGCGTCGACGCACGTTTCCGCGTTCACCCAATGCAAGACGCCCTTTGCCTTGATGCCGCTCGTATCGGCGCCGCTGCGCGATTCGGGAAAATAAGTGCACTTGATTTCCGTCACGTTGCCGTCGGCATCGGTCACGGCTTCGTCGCACCGCACGATATATGCGTTTTTCAGCCGCGCGCACGCGCCGATTTTCAGACGGTGGTATTTGGGCGGCGGATCGAGAGAAAAGTCGCTCCGTTCGATATATAACGTTTTGCCGAAACGCACTTTGCGTGTGCCGGCGGTCGGGTCGAGTTGATTGATTTCAAAATCGATCTCTTCGCTCCCTTCGTAGTTCGTGAGCGTCAGTTTGAGCGGTTCGACCACCGCCATGGCGCGGGGCGCGTGCGCATTGAGATATTCGCGCACAACCGCTTCGAAATAGGAAATTTCGCACTCCGAGTTTGCCTTTGCAACGCCGATGCGCGCACAGAAATCCCGAATCGCTTCGGCAGGGATGCCGCGGTTGCGGAGTCCCGCAAGCGTGGGCATACGCGGATCGTCCCAACCGTGTACGGAATGTTCCTCCACCAGTTTTTTCAGATACCGCTTGCTCATGACGAGATTGGTCAGATTGAGCCGCGCAAATTCGATCTGGCTGGGTTTTTGCACAAACCCCAGCGAATACCCCACCCAATCGTACAAAGGGCGGTGATCCTCGAATTCGAGCGTACAGAGAGAATGCGTTACCCCCTGCAAATAATCGCAGATAGGGTGCGCATAATCGTACATCGGGTAGACGCACCACTTGTCGCCCGTGCGGTGATGGGTCGCGCGCAAGATCCTGTAAATGACGGGATCGCGCAAATTCATGTTGGGCGACGCCATATCGATTTTGGCGCGCAGACATTTTTCGCCGTCCGCATATTTCCCTTCGCGCATTTCCCCAAACAACCGCTCGTTTTCCTCCGGAGAACGATTCCTGTAAGGGCTTTCCGTTCCCGCCTCGGTCAGTGTCCCCCTTGTATTCTTGATCTCTTCGGGCGACAAATCGCAGACGTATGCCTTTCCCTCCCGAATCAGTTTTAATGCGTACTCATAAATGATGTCGAAAAAATCCGAAGCATATACCTCTTTTTCCCATTGATATCCGAGCCAGAGAATATCTTTCCGGATGGCGTCGACAAATTCCGTCTTTTCTTTGGACGGATTGGTGTCGTCGAAAAACAAATTGCACGTCCCGCCGAACTTCTGCGCCGTACCGAAGTTTACGAACATGCTTTTGGCGTGTCCGATATGCAGATACCCGTTGGGTTCGGGCGGAAACCGCGTTTTGACCGAACCGATTTTTTGTTCGGCGAGGTCGGACTCCACGATTTGTTCGATAAAATTACTCGGCTCTGCCATGTTTTTTCCTCCGTAAGGGAAATGCCGCGCAGTTTGCGCCACATAATTATAGCACGTTTTATTGAAAAATGATACCTTTTACACACGATTTCCGAAAATTGTAACTCTTAGCGAATTGATTTTAAAACAATTACGATTGGAATATATTGAACAAATTATTCCATTTGTGATAAACTTGACTCATGATAAAATTTGCAGAGCGGTTAAAAGAACTTCGCATCGAAAACGGGTTAACGCAAACGCAACTCGCCAAAAATACGGGAGTAAGTCAAGCAGGCTTAGCGCATTGGGAGGCTTGTACGCGGATTCCGAACGCGGCGGTCGTGATCGTGCTTGCGAAATACTTCGGCGTTACGACGGATTTCTTGTTGGGCTTGACGGACTAATACTTGACAAATTATTTTATGAAAATATAATATAATGCGAAAGGAGCAAACTATGGCAAATAAAGCGGTAACGATGGAAAAACTGGTCGCGCTGTGCAAGGCGCGCGGTATCATTTTCCCCGGCAGCGAAATTTACGGCGGCATGGGAAATACCTGGGATTACGGTCCCGTTGGCGTGGAAATCAAAAACAACCTCAAACGTGCGTGGTGGAAGCGGTTTGTGCAGGAGAGCGAAAACTCCTACGGCGTTGACGCGGCGATTCTGATGAATGCACGCGTATGGGACGCGAGCGGACACACGACTTCGTTTTCCGACCCCAAAATGGACTGCAAAGAGTGCAAGAGCCGCCACCGCGCGGATACTTTGATTGAATCACATTCCAAGGGTAAAATCAACCCCGATACCATGAGCAACGCCGAAATGGAGGCATACATTCAGGAGCATCAGGTACATTGCCCCATTTGCGGAAAATTCAACTGGACCAATATCCGTACGTTCAACTTAATGTTCGAAACTTCGCGCGGTGTGACGGACGAGAGCCAAAATAAAATTTATCTGCGTCCCGAAACGGCGCAGGGCGAATTCGTGAACTTCCTCAACGTGCAACGCACGACACGCGCAAAAGTCCCCTTCGGAATCGCGCAGGTCGGCAAAGCGTTCCGCAACGAAATTACGCCCGGAAACTTCATCTTCCGCACCATCGAATTCGAACAGATGGAACACCAATGGTTCTGCAAAGACGGAACGGATGCAGAATACTATGATTCGTTCAAACAAAAAGCATGGCGTTTCCTGCTCGATTTGGGCTTCGACGAAAAACATCTCCGCTTTAAGGATCACGATAAATTGGCACATTACGCAAAAGCCGCTTGCGATATTCAATACGAATTCCCCATGGGCTGGTCGGAACTCAACGGGATCCACAACCGCACCGATTACGACCTCACGCGCCACCAGGAATATTCGGGCAAATCCATGACCTATATCGACCCCGTCACAAACGAAAGATATATCCCCTACGTCATCGAATACTCCATCGGCGCCGATCGTCTGATGCTTGCAACACTCTCCGAAGCCTACGATGAAGAGACCTTGGAAAACGGCGAGGTACGGAACGTGATGCGCTTCCATCCCGCGATTGCCGCCTATAAAGCAGCCGTTCTGCCCTTGCAGAAAAACCTTGCTCCGCAGGCGAAAGAGTTGTGGGAAAAACTCAAAAAGTATTTCTCCGTGATCTACGATGAGGCGGGTTCCATCGGCAAACGTTACCGCCGTCAGGATGAAATCGGAACGCCTTACTGCATTACCGTCGATTTCGATACGCTGGAAAACGGCACCGTGACCGTACGCGAACGCGACAGTATGGAACAGATCCGTCTTGATTTAAACGGCGTAATTGCGTTCCTGACCGAGAAGACGGCATTCTGACACAAAAAATTTTGTTAAAAAACACCGCCGCCCGAATGTTCGGGCGGCGGTGTTTTATATGTCTGATTTACTTTTTCACGACGTACACAAGCCCCGCGGCGTTGGGACCGATGTGCGATCCGACCGCACAGCAGATGCGGAAGATCCTCGCGTCCTGCATTCCCACCTGTTCCATCACGTTACGCGACGGTTCTTCCACGTCCGTCTGCAAAAAGTAGACGGGATAATCGGGGTCGACTTCCGCCGATTTCAGTTTCTCCACCAACGATTTTAACGCACGCTTCTGTCCGTGCGCCTTGCCGCTCATCCCGACCGTTCCGTCCTTGCAAATCTCGATGAGGGGTTTGATCCCCAAAAGATTGCCGATGAACGCGACACCCTTTTTAATGCGACCACCCTTGTAAAGATATTCCAGCGTGTCGAGACAGGCATCGAGACGGATCCTCGGGCGGAGTTCGTCGAGGATCGCGATCACCTCCTCTGCCGATTTATCGCGGTGCTTGCATGCGGTTTCCACCATGATCCGTAATATCGCCGTGACCCCGAGCGAATCATAAACATGCACTTTGGAAAACCCGCCGTCGCGCGCGGCAAGACGCGCCGTATTGATCGTTCCCGAAAGCGCGGATGAAATTAAAATGACCAGCGTTTCCTCCCCGCCCGTTTGGACATAAGCCCGCGTGAAGTCGTCGGTAGAAGGCATGGACGTATGCGGAAACTCCGTCGGTAACCTCTTATAAAATTCATCCTTTTGCATGTCGATGCCTTCGCGGTAGGCAGTATCGCCGAACACAACGGCAAGCGGTACGATTTGAATCCCCAGTTCTTTTGCTTCTTCTTCGGTAAACTCCGCAGAAGAATCGGTAATAATTTGAAGCATAATGTTTCTCCTTTCGTTTTGCGCATATATTACCGCGCTTTTCGGTGCGCCGCTGTTTGGATTTTTTCGGGGAGGCGCATCCCCCGTCTATATTTTAAATTATTTTGCACAAACTTTTTTTATGAAAATCACGACTCTGATCTGCTGCTCTTTATTGATATTTTTCGGCTTGTGCGCGACTGTTTTCGCGCTGACCGGATGGAATCTGCTGTTGTTCCTTTCGGCGAACAACCCCGTCGCATACCGCGCCGCACTGTCGCTTGCAGGCGTTTCCGCCCTGTGGCTGCTGTTTTGGCTCGTCGCGTTCCGTCCGACAAAATTTTTATCGTAACAACAAATATCTTAACGGAATTGCCGCGCCGTCATATAATACGGATGCAGAAGGCGTTTCGGGGCAAACGAGGCGTATTGGTCATTTTTCGCATCCATGATCGTGATCGAAAGCGTATGTATCTACGCGCCGGCCACACCCCTCTGTTTAGGCATCTTACGGCTGAGACAAAAAGGTATTTCTGCATTTCTCGATAAAAAACCGATCCCCGCTTCGACGGACGACCGACCCGATCTCTGATTGCTTTTCCGCTTGCATTCGGCAAGCGGATTTTTTTACCAGTCTTGCTTTTTCAGCGATTTGTCTTTTACGTCGTCGTAAAATTCAAAATATTTTGCTTTCCATTCCGAAGGAGAGAGCGGCCGTTTTTCTCCCTCGGCGTAAGCAAGATATTCGAGCATTTCTTCGGGCGTAAAATCGCTTTCGCAGATTTCCCCGTCATAAGCGGAAAACAGTTTCATTAAATCGTATTGCGACATAACTTCCCTTCAAAGTTATCCACAGCCGAATGTGGAAATGTGGATAACCGATTTATACACAGACAAACGCATTCGCTTGTTCCGAATAGACATAGCCGAACGCAAGCATTTGCGCTTCGATTCCCTCCCGATCCGCATCCAAGTCCTCGCAAAGCGCACGGAGCGAAGAATATTCGTCGCGCAGTTTCAGGTTCAGAAATCCGAGCAGGATCGCGCTGTCTTTGGGTAAATTCATAGTAACATTATACCATATTATCCCAGAAAATCAAGCGGTTTTCCGCGGTTTTCAAATCATGGGAATTCTCCGTCCGAATACAGAAATACGCCGACCTTTCGGTCGGCGTATGATTTTAAGAACAATGAACTCAGCCTGCGTTATCGGAAGGCATGGCGTAAAGGTCGAATTCCCCCTCCAAGTCGAAGGTTTCACTGTCGTCGAATGCGGCAAGTTTGGAAACGGAAACTTCGTAAGCCGTCATAGTGACAGCCTCCGTTTCCGAAAGACGCTTTTGATATTCGCGGCTCTGGATCCTGCCCGAAAGCGCCACCCTGTCGCCCACTTTCAGATTTTGCACAAAACGCGCGTTGCGCCCCCAAGCAATACAGGGAATATAATCGGATTTATTATATGCACGGTTGACCGCGATTAAAAGATCGGCAATTTCGCGGTTGAACGGCGTTGTACGGTAGATGGGCGGTTTGCAAATATAACCCGAAAGCACGATACTGTTCGGATTGTTCGACGGAGAAGGCTCCACGATCTCTCGCACGAATACGGTAAGCATCAGTCTGGATTTTCCGCCTTCCAGTTTATTGTAACTGCGGAACTGTCCGAGCGCGCTGATCATGCTGCCGATTTTGAAGTTGTTGCCTTGGATCAACCGTTCCGAAATGGTAACGGGAAGAACGTCGGCCTGCCCCGAAAGGCGCATTACTTTGACAAAGAATTCATAAAATCCTTCGCCGTAAACCTCGTGCGAAAATTTTGCGTCTGATACAATTTCTCCCATAAAGTATACTTTGTTGTTTTTTTCCGAGTTGTAATCCATATATACCTCCAAGTTTTTCCTTTTGCCGAGTAAATATCAGGCTGCGCCGTTGGGCGTTTGTTTGCCAGTAGAGTCGATCGTATAGTTCTCACGGTAGATCAGTTCGCCGATCGGTACAAATTCAAATCCTTTCGCGCGAAGAGTATCGATCACGATGGGCAACGCTTCCGCCGTATGCAACCCGTTGTTATGACAAAGAATGATCGAACCGCTCTTGACCCGCTCCACGATCCTTGACACGATATCCGCCGCCGACAAATCTTTCCAATCGAGGGAATCGACGTCCCACTGAATGGGATACACGCCGACCGCGTTCGAAGTTTCGATCAGAAGATTATCATAATCGCCGTATGGCGGGCGGAACAGTTCGACGGGCTTGCCCGTGATCGAGGTGATTGCTTCGGACGAAGTTTTCAGTTCCGACCTGATTTCCGTTTCGCTTTGACGCGACATATAAGAATGCGTCGCGCTGTGCGTTCCGATTTCATGTCCCGCATTATTTATTTTACTGATATATTCGGGATATTTTTCCGTCCAAAACTGAACAGTGAAAAAAGTTGCACGAACGTGCGCTTCCGCAAGATGAGAAAGTATTTCGTCGGTATAGTCCACACCCCAGGCACAGTCGAACGAGATCGCGATTTTGTTGTCGTCCCTGTCAACGTTATAAATGGGGAGCGACCGTTTACCGGTCCAATAAACGTCCGCCGCGCCCGCCGCGCTCGCCGTAAACGCGCCTACCGTGATGAGCGCGATGAGCGCAAACGCCATAACTGCGTATTTCAGTCGAATGGTAATAAACCGCATTGCAACACCTATATGATAAAATATTTTTTGACGAATATTAGGGCAGATTTTGCCGAAAGGTCACTGTTTTTGTCTTTTATCTCCTGTAACGAAACCTTTTGTGTCGAATTTGTACCGTGTTATAATGTATGGACGAACATAACCCATTATTCCTGAAATAAAGAAACGGCAGGCGCTTTTCAGCGCCTGCCGCAGTTTTGATGTTATTTTCTGATTCAGTTAAAAATCGTCGTCCTCGCCGTCTTCGTCCTCGTCGTCCTCGTCATCAGCGATCATATAAATTTCGTCGCCGGTAACGTATTCAAGATCTTCCTCTTCGGATTCGTAAATTTCGTCCTCTTCCTCTTCTTCCTCCTCCAAATCGGCGTCGCTGAATTCTTCTTTCAGCGATTCGCCCAATTCGTCGTCCAGATCGGAATCGGTATCGTCGAGATATTCGCGCCACTCGTCGTCCTCTTCGGGATCGGAAATTTCTTCCTCGTCGAACTCCGCTTTTTTACGGCATTCCTCGCACATTTTATCCCCTGCTCGCATCATGTTTTCATTGCAGACGGGGCACAGTTCGCTCGCCAGATCCTCCGTATCGTCCAGTTCGTCCGTGTCCAAAGAAATCCCCTTTAATTCCTTTTGACAGACGTCGCAATAAGTTTGTTTTTCAGCGTCGATATAATTCAGTTCACAGCGTGGACATTTCATATAACGTACCATTTCGGTTTTTCCTCCTGACAGTCGGCTTCGCCCCCGACTTTGGGGCTAATAAATTATATTAGTATTTATTTTTTTTGTAAACTGTTTTTTTATGCGTTTTATAAAAAAATTAAAATTGTGAAAAAATTTTTTGAATGTCGGGAGAGACCAACTTCGATTTTTACCGTCAATTGAAAAAGACCGATCCGCCCCGCGCTTTTTTTGCGAAGTGCGGATATCCGGATCGTATAAAAAAATTCCCCTGCGATGCAGGGGAATCAAGTTTAATTTTCGTAAGGATCTTTTTCTTCGGCAGGAGCGTCTTCCGCACCTTTCGGTTCATTGTCCTCGGCATTCTCCGTTTGATCTTCCGTCTGCTCCGCAGGTTCCGCTTCTTCCGCCGTTTCTTCTTGTACGGGTTCTGCCTCGGGTTCCTGCGTTTCTTCCTCGGAAACGGTCTCCTCGCCGCTCTCAGCGGTATTCGCATCGTTCACGCCGTAAACGTCTACGTCCTTGTCGTCCGTGGTATCTACGCGCATCTTTTCGGGTTTCGGTTCGCCGTCCGCATGGCGCTTCTTATAGCGCAGGACGAATACGGCAACTCCCGCGACCGCCGCAGCGAGCGCAAGCGCGATCAGCATCCATGCCCACCAGGCAAGTTCTTCTTTCTCTTCTGCCTCGGGAACGAATACTTTGAGAACGCTCGATTTCCAATACTGTTCGTAAGCATCTTCGTCCGCTTCTTTCATACCCCCGAGCATGTTGGTGAAATAGTTGAGATTGAAATAGAATGTTTCGTTTTCGTCATAGAATTTCTGCAAATCTTCGGATTTTTCAAGCCCTTCGAACTTGTCCTCTCCGCCCGTGAACGCAGCAAACAATTTTTGCTGTTCCAAAGAATACAGATTTTTCGTGATATAACTTTCGCTCTTTCCCGCGTCGCGCGCTTCCTGAATATTCTCCCAGAACAACGCCGTTTCGTTCGTGTAGAAATAATATTTCAGCGCGTTGGAATAATCGCTGCCGATTTCCTGATTGACTTTTTGCAGATAGCCTTCCTTTTTGTCGGTTGCGAAAATCGAATTATACTTTTGATTGAGCGCGTCCAACTCTTCGTTGTTCATCAGACTTCCGTCCGCATTTTTCAAGTCGGCGGCATAGATATAATTCAGAGAAGTCCCGAACGATTCCGAATTGGCGTAAAACAAAATGTTGTCGATCATTTCGTACTCGTACCAACCGCTCGCATGCTGAACGTTCAACAGTTTGACGGGCTCGTAAGGCTTGTTGTCTTTATCTCCGAAAATCAGATTGGAATAATCTTTTTCGTCGCCGTTATAGACCGCGCGCTCCACGGAAAGACCGCCGTTGTTGGATCGGGAATAATAAACGTAATGATAGGTTTCGTCGGAAACAGCGTCTAACGAAATAAGCGTCGCTCCGCTTGCGTCGTAAGCGATCTGCACTTCCTTGGAATTGCTGCCGTCCTGCTTGTTTACGTCCACACGATAGATATTGGTGCCGGTTACGTAAACGTAGTGATGTTCCTCTCCGTCAAGATAGAACAACGCGGCGGCAGAGGCTTTGGACAGATTGGTCGAATTCGCCACGACGTCCAGTCCGTTGTTGCCTTCCACGGTATTCCATTCCGCAGTGACGTCGGAAGCGGGGAGGTAATAGAGTTCGCCTTCGCTGCCCACAGTGGACCCGGGCGTATAAACAAGCGTGCGCTTGAAGTAGATTCCTTGATTGGTATAACTCTGCAACGTGTAGATATAACCGATCGCAGGGCAGTTGGATAAATCTTCCGCAGCGTCTTTATTGAATTGCGTTGCGACGACTTTTTGGCCCGCGTCGTCCTGCATGCCGAGGTCGGTTTTACCGATGCCGTCAAGCACGAGTTCCCCGAAATTGACGTACGGAACTTCGCCGTTGTTGTTCTCGTCAAGCCATTTCTGATCCCAAGTGTAATCATAGGGCGCTTTCGTCGCATCCGCGCGGACGCGATAAATCTGATTGTATTTGTAAGATACGGAAAAATCGCTGTCCATCTTGTCCGTAACGCTCATCGTGTAATAAACGTAGGGATCGGATTTATCCGTATCGTTGAACACGTACGTTCCGCCTTTGACCAGCACAGTATCCGTATTCGTCGAAACGTTGTAAGAGTGTAAATCTTTCTCGTTGACATACAGGAGATAAACGGATTTTTCAGCGCCCTCGCCTGCCTCTACAAAACGGTATTGAACGGCATTTTTCTCGGCGCGGAAGATGTCGCGCACGTCGGATCCGTCGGTTTTTGCACTCTTGAAATCGAGATAATCATTTTCGACCACGCCCGAAGTGTTTTTTACGTTATTGGGCGTTGCGTAATAAATACGGTCGCCGTAAATGTACACGCCCGACTCATAATCTCCCGCCGCAAGCAGCGAAGGAATGACCGTTTCGTATTTGTTTTGTTTGACTTCGTCTTTCTTAACACGCATGAGCGCGCCTTTAACCACGTCGCCGTAAGTATTTTCCGCGGAATATTCTTCTACTCCGTTAATGAAGTAGTAATAATCGTTCGTGGAAACCGCAAATCCGCCGTTGGATTGTACGTTTCCCGAATTGTCTGCGGCAACGGGTTGGAATCCGTTTCCGCACGCCGTAAGCGAAAGCGCTCCGACCGACATGACCGCCGCAGTGAGGATGCAAAATGCTTTTTTCTTAAATTGACGCATAGGACTTATCCTTATCGAAAAAATTTGTTCTAACGATACGTTGTTTATTATATATTAAAATAAGGTTTTTGACAATCAAAAACAGTAAAACTTATGCTATTTTCTTTGAGAAATTTTCATTGGAGGGATTATTTTTGTGGAAAAATTCGGAATTTTTGAATTATTAGATACGATCTCCGCAATTATGGCGACAAAACCGCAAACGAAAGATCAAAAACAACCGTCCGCAACGGAGGAAAATATTGCGGAAGCCGAAAAAATAACCCCCAAACAGACCGACGGGGCTTTTGCGCCGCCGCCCAATCCCGCCAAAGAAAATTTCCAAGCCGCCGCGCAGGCTTCTGCGGAACGGAACGCGTTCAACTCTTTTTTGGAGCGACATGATTCCATTTCCAAAAAAATCGACAAAAACAGTTAAAAGTTTTTCCGAAACATACTTTGCAAAACCGTTTTGGCGCAATCAGATTAAAAAGCGAAAAGCCGACCGCAACCGCAGTCGGCTTTTGATTATCTCTTGGAGAACTGGGGAGCACGGCGCGCTTTTTTCAAGCCGTACTTCTTTCTTTCCTTCACGCGGGGATCGCGGGTAAGGAAGCCCGCTTTTTTGAGTGCGGGACGGGTTTCGGGTTCCGCCTGCAAAAGCGCTCTCGCGATTCCGAGACGGATCGCGCCCGCCTGACCGGTATAACCGCCGCCGATCACGTTTACGAATACGTCGTACTTACCGTCCGCCGCCACTTCGTTGAGAGGCTGTTTTACAATGTATTGAAGCGTACCCATCGGGAAATAATCTTCGAGAGCACGGTCGTTGATCACGATTGCTCCTGCACCGCCTGGAATCAGACGAACGCGGGCAATTGCTTTCTTTCTGCGGCCCGTACCCCAGAATTGTAATTTTTTCTTCAAATTCACCTTTGCCATATTTTACCTTCTCAAAATAATTTCAGTGCTTCGGGCTTTTGTGCCGCATGGTTGTGTTCTGCGTTTTTGTACACGCGCAGTTTTTTGATCATCTGGCGTCCGAGCGAATTCTTGGGCAACATGCCTTTGATTGCTTCGTAAACAGCAAGGTCGCTGCGTTCGCTCATCAATTTTCCGTAAGAAATTTCTTTCAGCCCGCCGATGTAACCGGTGTGATAACGGTAATACTTGTCTTCGAGTTTCTTGCCCGTGAGAACCGCCTTATCGCTGTTGATGACAATTACAAAATCGCCCGTATCGACGTTGGGGGTATAATCGGGCTTGTTTTTGCCGCGAAGAATCGCCGCAACCTTGGAAGCAAGCCTGCCGAGAGGAACGCCTGCCGCATCGACGACGTACCATTTTCTTTCAACCGTTTGGGCGTTTGCCATATAGGTTTTCATATGCCGTACTACTCCTTAAATATACCGGGAATATTTCCGTTTGCTTGACCGAAAGACGCTTGGGTCTTGCGGTTTACTCACTTATTATAGGGTCTCTAAAATATTCCGTCAAGCGGTTTTGCATTGCGTTTTGAAGTTTTTTTCGGAAATTGATAAAAATTTTTCGGGCGGAAAAATCCGCCCGACGTTTTTTAATATTCCGTTTCCCGCCCTCTTATTCCAGCACCGCCTTGATTCTGCGGATCCCCGAAGACGAGGATTGTTCTTTTACGATGCGGAACTTTCCCAGCGCGCCCGTGCGCTCCGCATGAGGTCCGCCGCACATTTCTTTGGAAAATTCTCCGATGGAATACGTTTTCACGACGTCGCCGTACTTGTTGTCGAACACGCCGACAAACCGCTCTGCGCGAGCCTCTTCCAGACTCATCTCACGGTAAACGACGGGAAGATCTTCCGCGATTTTTTCGTTGACGAGTTTTTCGACCGCCGCGATTTCTTCCGGCGTCATCGGACGCGGGAAATTAAAATCGAACCGCATCCGTTCATCGGTGATATTGCTGCCCTTTTGATTGCATTCGGGCGAAAGTACCTGTTTTAACGCCGCATTCAGAAGATGCGTCGCCGTATGATACGCGGTCGCGCGTTCGGAATGGCTCTCCAACCCGCCCTTAAACTGTCCCGTGGGAAGTACGCGGCTCTTTTCCTGATGTTCTTTGAACGCCTCGTTGAATCCAGCGACGTCTACCGTAAGACCCTTCTCTTCCGCAAGTTCCTGCGTAAGTTCCAACGGGAACCCGTAAGTATCGTACAAACGGAACGCCTGCTTGCCGCCGATGACCGTTTCTCTCCGATAGTTCGGATCGCTCGCCATGAACGCGTTTTTGCGTTCCAGTCCGTTGACGCATTTTTCAAATTCTTTCATTCCCTGCGCCAGCGTAGACTCGAACCGTTCTGCTTCCTTCGCGATTTCTTCGAGGATATAAGTTTCTTTCTGTTTGAGATTGGGAAAGGCTTCGTCGTAAACGTTTTCGATAAAGATTTTTGCAACCGAAAGCATTGCGTCGGAAGAAATGCCCAGCGATTTACAATACCGGATGGCGCGTCGCATGATGCGGCGGAGAATATAACCCGAACCCGTATTGGAAGGAAGAATGCCCTGCTCGTCGCCGATGAGCAGCACGGTCGTTCTCGTGTGGTCTGCAATGATGCGCATCGCCCGCTGCGCGGCGCCCCCCTCGTCGTATCGTTTGCCCGACAGGACTTCTAATTTTTGAATGACGGGCAGAAACAAATCGGTCTTGTAGCCGTCGGAAAGTCCGTTCAAAAACAACAGCATGCGGTCGAACCCGAACCCCGTATCGACGTTTTTGTTCTGCAACGGTTCGTATCCCGCCGCCGTCTTTTTATATTGCATGTAAACGTCGTTTCCGATTTCGACGTAATCATCGGGGAAGACGGGATTTTCCTTTGCGCCGTCAAGCGGATAAAACCATTCGTTGTCGGGTCCGCAAGGGGTGCCGACGGTGCCTTCCAGTTCCCACCAGTTGTCCTCTTTGGGGAGATAGAAAATATGCTCCTCGGCAATTCCGAGCGTTTTCAGATATTCGGCGGTTTCGCTGTCGCGCGGAACGGAGTCGTTTCCCTCGAATACGGTGACGCAGAGCCGATTCTTGTCCAGCCCGAAAACTTGGGTCAAAAGTTCAAACGTCCATGCGGTTTTTTCCTTTTTGAAGTAATCGCCGAGCGACCAGTTTCCCATCATCTCGAAAAACGTAAAATGCGAGGCATCGCCCACGGAATCGATATCGACCGTGCGCATACAGCCCTGTACGTTACACAGGCGTTTCTTTCCGCTGGGATGCGGCTTGCCCAGTAGATAGGGCATCAGCGGCTGCATGCCCGCCACGTTGAACATGACGCCGGTGGAGCCGTCGCCGATCAGCGACACCGCGCCGATATCGACGTGCCCTTTCCCTTCGTAAAAGGAAATCCATTTTTGCCTCAATTCTTTGGAAGTGATCTGCATAAGTTTCTCCTCACAGTTTGGCGAGTTCGTACCCGTCCTTTGTGTCTTTTACCGAATATCCGAGCGCCTTGATCCGATCGCGCAGTTCGTCGGATTTTGCCCAGTTCTTTTCCGCCCGCGCTTTACGGCGTTCATCCGCAAGCAACTTTACTTCTTCGGGCGCTTCTTCCCGATCGGCGTATCGCGCAAGGTATTCTTCGGGCGATTTCTTGAATAAGCCCAACAGCGAATAAGTTTCTTTGACTTGATTGGTCATCCGTCGCGCCAGAGGATCCCCCGAATCGATAAGTTTTGCGATCTCTTTAAAATATCCGAACAGATCGGAAAGCGCGAGCGCGGTGTTAAAATCGTCGCTCATATCCGCATCAAACCGTTCGTCGATTTCCGCCGCCTTACCCTGCTCCGCGGGGAACGTTTGCTCCGCTTTCCGAATGACGGCGTAAAACCTTGCAAGGTGTTCTTCCGCTTCCGAAAACAGCGTATCCGTGATATTCAGATCTCCGCGGTAGTTGGAGGAAAGCAGCGCGAATTTGATGGCGTCGGGAGAGTATCTGTCGAGTAAATCTCCGAGCAGCAAACTGTTGCCGAGCGACTTGCTCATCTTCTGCCCGTTCACTTTGATCAAACCGTTGTGCGTCCAGTATTTTGCAAACTGCTTCCCCGTAAGCGCTTCGCTCTGCGCGATCTCGTTCTCGTGATGAGGGAAAACCAGATCTCTGCCGCCGCCGTGAAGATCGATTTGATCGCCGAATGCTGCGCGGTTCATTGCCGAACATTCGATATGCCAGCCGGGGCGGCCTTTCCCCCAAGGCGAATCCCATTGGATCTCGCCTTCTTTTGCCGCCTTCCAAAGCGCAAAATCGTAAGGGTTCTTTTTGCTTCCGTCGTTTTCCACGCGCACGCCGTCGAGCATGTCTTCTTTGCTCCTGCCCGAAAGCGCGCCGTATGCAGGAAACGAATCCACGTCGAAAAATACGTTGCCGTTCGCCTCGTAGGCATGCCCCTTTTCTATGAGTTCAAGAATAAAGGAAATGATGTTGCCGATATTTTCGGTGGCTTTGAGCCAAAGCGTCGGCTCGTCGATTTCGGCGCGCGCCATCACGCGGTCGATGTTCTCGATCATCTTCTGCGCGTACTTGTCCGCGGGGATCCCCGTCTCTTTGGAGCGCGCAATGATCTTGTCGTCCACGTCGGTATAATTTCGCGCATACAAAACTTTGTAACCCTGCTTTTCAAAAAATTTTCGGAACACGTCGTAAATGAGCGCCTGAAACGCGTGTCCGATGTGCGCCTCGCCCGATACGGTAATGCCGCACGCGTACATCTTTACTTTGCCTTGTTCCAAAGGCTGAAAGGTTTCTTTTCTACGGGTGAGAGAGTTATAGATCTTCACGGTCGTCCTCCTTTGGGAAATCGATTCTCGCGATCCGCTCTTCCAGTTCAAACACGCGCTCGCGAAGCGCGCAAAGTTCTTTTACGATCGGATCGTCTTTTTCGGGAATCAGATCCTGCGCCTTTTCTCCGTTGATCCGAACGACTCTGCCCGGGACGCCGACGACGGTCGCATAGGGCGGTACGGGTTTGATGACGACCGCGCCCGCACCGATCCGCGCGCCTTCGCCGACAGTGAATCCGCCCAGCACTTTTGCGCCGCAGGATACGGTCACGTTCCTTTCGATGGTGGGATGCCGCTTGCCCTTCTCCTTGCCTGTTCCGCCGAGCGTGACGCCCTGATAGATAACGACTCCCTCTTTGACTTCCGCTGTTTCGCCGATGACGACGCCCGCGCCGTGATCGATAAACACCCCCGGTGCAATTTTGGCGGCGGGATGGATTTCGATCCCCGTACGGAACTTCGCCCACTGCGAAACCATACGCGCCAAAAGTTTTAAATGCATCTTATAAAGCACGTGTGCGCGGCGGTGCCAGATCAGAGCACGGACGCCCGAATAGGTCAGCCAGATTTCAAATTTGTTCCGCGCCGCGGGATCGTTGCGTTTTGCGGCAGCGATGTCTTTGCGAAGTTTTGAAAAAAACATATCGCCCCCTTTGATGCGCCCCTTACAACACACCGTTATTATTATAGCATACCAAACGAAAAGCCGTTCCCCGAACGTCGACGCGGCAATCTTTCCGCAAAAATCATTATAACCGTTCCTATATGGGAAATGTCAATGATCTATAATGATCTATATGGGAAATCCCTTTATTTGCCATGAATTTTACCATTTCCGTAAAAAAAAAGCAAGCGTTCCGCCGCTCGCTTTTTATTCGTTTTTGTTATAAATGTTTTTTGTTCCTTGAACGAACAAACGCACGAGGAACTGATCAAAGAGGCGTCCGCACTCTCCGACGCACAGAAAACGGCTTTTTTTTGTTCAAATCCAAAAAATAAATTTTGATCGTTTTTCACAATTCGCGGAAAAAGCGCGAAAAAATGAAATTTATTTCCGAAAATCACACTTTATCATGAAATATTTTTGTGAATCGCTTGATTTTTTGAATTTTCTATGATAATATTTTTCACACCAACAGAAATAATAAGGAAGGAGGAATCTCATGAAACGGGATCGTATCGAAGAAATTGCAGAACTTTTAGACAAACGCGGCAAACTTTCGCTGGAACAACTCGATGAGTTTTTTCCCGATGTTTCTCAAATGACGTTGCGCAGAGACTTACTGCTCTTAGAACAGCAAGGTCGGATCATCCGCGTCCGCGGCGGCGCGATGTCTGTAAAGGAAGTCCAGAAAATTTCGGGCGAGCCGTATGTCAAGAAAGCGACTATTCACACGGATGAAAAAATTATTATTGCGGAAAAAGCCGCCAGTCTGATCGACGAAGGCTGTTCGCTTTTTATCGACGGCGGAACGACGGCGATGTACCTCGCCAAAAACTTCCCCGATATGAACGTGCACGTTTTTACCAACGGACTTGCCGTTGCCATGGAACTTGCCAAAAAGAAAAACATTAACGTGACGATGGTCGGCGGACAGGTGATGAGAGAAAACCTTTCTACCGCCTCCCCTTTGGCGAAAGATTATTTCAACAACACTAACTTTGAACTCGCCATCATTTCCGCTTCGGCATTCACGCCCGAAAACGGTTTTTCATGTACTTCGCAGATCGAAGCCGATCTGTTGAAAATGGTGCGGGAAAAAGCAAAATCGCTTTACATGATGCTCGACAGTTCGAAGATCGGCAAGGTTCAGCCTTACACGTTTACGAGAATGGAAGAAATCGACGTTCTGATCACCGACGGAAATTTACCTTCCGATATGAAACAACTGTTCGAACAAAAAAATATCGTAGTCATGTAATTTTAATGAAAAACAAAACGCCTTCCCAAAAGCGCAATTCCCATAGGGATTAAAAAACTAAATTATTAAGAGTTATACTTTCAAACAAGGACAAAATCTCTCGAACGATATGTTCGAGAGATTTTTACTACAAACCTTTTAGAAAGATAAATTGAAATTTAATCGTGTTCTTTACATCTAAATTTATCAACTTCCAATTTGAATACGGCAACAGCAGTTAACATTTTTTCGTCAAAAGACCATTCACGTTTTTGAACCGTATGCTCCATAAGCAATCCCATTCCGTGCTTCTTTTCGTCGTTATCATAAACCATACTTATTTTGCCCGTCCCTATCACACTTTGAAAACGAGCAGTGTAAGCACAGGCAGTTCCGTTATGGTTATTTGCATAAATCTCGTGGTTTGTATCCATTTCAAACCCAACGCACGGATTTTTGTCAATCAAGTCGATTTTGCGTCCTTCGTCTGCTCCGTGAAAATACAAAACAAAGCGGTCACTTTTATATTCAAAACCGAAATGAAGCGGCACAATATAAACTTCACCTTCATCTTGAAAGCCTATTCTGCAACATTGGCAGTTTTCAATAATATTAATGATTGCTTGTATATCAGTTATTTCCCTGTCTTTTCTTCGCATATTATTATCCGTTAAATTACTGTTTATCGTACAATTATTATATCACGAAAAATGAAAGAACGCAACCGATTGAATTTTGCGGGAAATATAAAACATATCTATATCTCACTAGGCTACGAGTAGCCTAGTTCGTCCACGAAAAAAAGTAAAGAAAAGGCACAGATTAACGCTATGCCTAAATCTTTTTATTTGCGTTTTATTATATTCCCTATGGGAATTACGGTAAACGGAAGGCGTTTTTGCTTGTTCGTTTTTTAGCCGCCGAAGAGCCCTTGCAGAGCAGGAATTTGCAGCAGGTTGTAATTTTTGAACACCACGACGCAGACGAGCGAAACCGTACTCATGATTTTGATAAGAATATCCAGCGAGGGTCCCACCGTATCTTTTAAGGGATCGCCCACGGTATCGCCCACGACTGCCGCGTCGTGTTCGGGAGAGCCTTTCCCCGCGCCTTCCACGCCGCCCGATTCGATATACTTCTTCGCATTGTCCCATGCGCCGCCGGCGTTGCCGGTGTAGATCGCAAGCATGATCGCCGCCAGCGTCGCGCCGATCAGAATTCCGCCGACAAACTGTGCGCCGAACAGAAATCCGCACACAATGGGGAACGCGATGGCAAGTACCGCGGGAAGGATCATCTGCTTCAATGCGCCCTGCGACGAAATGGTGATGCACCGCTTATAGTCGGGTCGTTCTTCGCCCGAGAGGATCCCGGGGCGATCGCGGAACTGTCCGCGCACTTCGTCTACCATTTTCCGCGCGGCTTTGGCAACCGCGTTGATCAAAAGACCGCTGAACAGGAACGGGAGCGCGGCGCCGAGCAATGCGCCTACGAGCGTGTCGCCGCTGATGATATTGAGGAGAAGCGAATCCAGATCCTTTTCGGCTGCGGCGTACAGATAACTCGACATCATCGACATGGTCGCCAGTGCAGCGGAACCGATCGCAAACCCTTTTCCGATCGCCGCCGTCGTATTTCCCACGCTGTCGAGTTTATCGGTAATTTCGCGGACTTCGGAATCCAGCCCGCTCATTTCCGCGATTCCGCCCGCGTTGTCGCTGATGGGGCCGTACGTGTCGACGGAAACGGTAGCCGCGACAAACGAGAGCATTCCCATTGCGCCGCAACCGACGCCGTACATGCCGCCGAGCGCGTAACACGCGAAGATCGCGACGCCCAGACAGACAACGGGCAGCATGCACGAAATCATACCCGTCGCCATGCCTTGCGTTACGGTGAGCGCCGTGCCCTCTTTACTTGCTTTGGCAATATTTTTGGTCGGTTTGAAATCGTAACTGGTATAATATTCGGAAATCATTCCGATCAGGATTCCCGCTACGATCCCGACCGCCGCCGCGATCCAAGGCGTCACCGCGCCCGCGCGCAATTTTGCGACCGACAGCAGTTCGCCCTCGCCCTGAAACAGGAATATGCTTAAAATACATCCGCCGATGAGCGTAACGCCCGCGGAGATCCAGGTTGCAAGATTGAGATCGGTGTGCGGGTTCTTAGACGCCTTGCGTTTGATGAGCGGAAAGGTAATGCCCAGCACGCAGCCAATCAGCCCGATGCCTGCGAACAGAATGGGAAAGAGCATCATCTTCTGATAGAGAGAGGAAGCGGCAGGGCTTTGCAGGGCAAGCGTATGCGCAAACAATTCGATGGCGAGAATGACCGTTGCCATGATCGCGCTGACGTAACTTTCCAACAAGTCTGCGCCCAGTCCCGCAACGTCTCCCACGTTGTCGCCTACGTTATCGGCAATGGTAGCGGGGTTGCGCGGATCGTCTTCGGGAATGTGCGCTTCCGTCTTTCCGACGAGATCGGCGCCCATATCCGCCGCTTTGGTATAGATGCCTCCGCCCACACGGTTGAACATGGCGATGATGCTGCACCCGAGCGCGTAGCCCGAAAGAATGATAGAAAGATTGTAACTCTGTCCTGTGATCGGATTGACGTGTTCCGCAACGGCGCCTGAAAAGTCGAGCATGCCCGCCGCCCAGCCGAAACAGAGATAAACGACGAGTACGCCGAACAGCGCGAATCCCGAAACGCACAGTCCCATGACCGAACCGCCGCGGAATGCCACTTTGAGCGTCTTTCCGATGTGACGCGTTTCATTCGCCGTGTTGGTTACGCGCACGTTTGCATACGTCGCAATTTTCATACCCACAAATCCGGCTGCCGCGGAAAGCAACGCGCCGAGTACGAACGCCACGCCCGTTTCCCAAGCAATAAACAGCCCGAGAACCAGCGCGATCGCCGCGCCGATGACGGAAACGATTTTGTATTCGTACCGCAAAAAGGCGTTGGCCCCCTCTCGGATCGCCGCGGCGATTTCCTGCATACGGTCGTTTCCCTCTTTCAGTTTTTTGGTGAGCGCAAAGTTGAGTGCGGCGTAACCGAGCCCCAGCACCACCGCGAACATGACGATGATCGTCAAAAGGTTGAGATTCATATTCTCCTCCCCTATTTTAAGTGTCATTATTATAGCAAAACGCAAACGGCATTTCAAGAGCGATTGAAATATTTTTTGCCAATTTATTCCAAATATAAACGCGCCGCACGGTTTCCCGCACGGCGCGTTTTTTTCGTTCTTTTATTTTTCGCAGTTTGCTTTGAGCGTTGCAAGACTTTGTTTGAGTTCTTCGGGAAGGCGGTCGCCGAACTGTTTATAATATTCTGCGATTTCGTCCGCTTCCGCGCTCCAACGCTTTTGATCGATTTCCAGAATGCTTTCCAGCGTTTCCCTGGAATAATCCAGCCCTTCGAGATCGATGTCTTTCGCATAAGGAACATATCCGATCTCCGTTTCTTTGGCGTCCACAGCGCCTTCGCAGCGTTTCAGGATCCAGTCGAGAACACGCATATTGTCGCCGAATCCGGGCCATAAAAATTCTCCGTTTGCGTCCTGACGGAACCAGTTGACGTTGAAAATTTTGGGAGGATTTTTCACCTTCTTTCCCATTTCGATCCAGTGTGCAAAATAATCGCCCATGTGATAACCGGCAAACGGCTTCATTGCCATCGGGTCATGACGAAGCACGCCGACCGCACCCGTCGCCGCCGCCGTCGTTTCGCTCGACATGATCGAACCCACGAACACGCCGTGGTTCCAGTCGCGGGACTGATATACGAGAGGCGTCGTCGTCGCTCTTCTTCCGCCGAATACGATCGCATCGAGCGGCACGCCCTCTTTGGAGTGGAACATTTCCGAAAGGCACGGGCAGTTTACCGCAGGCGCAGTGAACCGCGAATTGGGATGCGCCGCTTTCACGCCGCTTTCGGGCGTCCATTCGTTGCCCAGCCAATCGATGAGATGCGCGGGCGCGGGTTTGGAAAGTCCTTCCCACCAAACGGTGTTGTCTTCGGGATTGATAGCAACGTTTGTGAAAATCGTGTCTTTCCGAGTCGCCGCCAACGCGTTGGGATTGCTCTTTTCATTGGTCCCGGGCGCGACGCCGAAGAACCCGTTTTCGGGATTGACCGCCCAAAGTCTGCCGTCTTTTCCGACGCGGATCCACGCGATGTCGTCGCCGACGCATTCAACTTTGTAACCCTGTTCCAGATAATGTTTGGGCGGGATAAGCATTGCAAGGTTGGTTTTCCCGCAAGCGGAAGGGAACGCCGCCGCAAGATATTTCTTTCTGCCGTCGGGATAGGTCACGCCCAAAATGAGCATGTGTTCCGCCATCCAACCCTCGTTCTTTCCGAGATAGGACGCGATGCGCAGCGCGAAACATTTCTTACCGAGAAGCACGTTTCCGCCGTACGCGGAGTTTACGGAAATAATGGTGTTATCTTCGGGGAAGTGCATGATGTAACGCTTTTCGGGATCCACGTCGCATTTGCAGTGGAACCCTTTGATAAAGTCGCCGTCTTTTCCGAGCGCTTCCAGACAATCGGTTCCTACGCGCGTCATGATCGCCATATTGAGCACAACGTAAATGGAGTCGGTCACTTCGATTCCGATTTTGGAAAACGGGGAGCCGACAACGCCCATGGAGTAGGGAATGACATACATGGTGCGTCCTTCCATCTTTCCGCGCGCGATCTCGCGGCACAACGCGTAGGCTTCGACCGGATCCATCCAATAATTGATGGGCCCCGCGTCGTCTTGATTCTTACAGCAGATAAACGTACGCGCTTCCACACGCGCAACGTCGTTTTCCGCCGTGCGGTGATAGTAACAACCGGGCAATTTTTCCTGATTTAAACGAATCATTTCTCCCGTCTTCACCGCTTCTTCGCGGAGCGCGGCAAGTTGCTTTTCGCTGCCGTCGATCCACACGATCCGGGAAGGACGGGCAAGGTCTGCGCTTTCGTTTACAAAGTCGAGCACCTTTTTATTTTGGGTCAATGCTTTCATGTATTTACTCCTCCTAATTGATTAACAAAAGATATGGAATGCAACGATTCCATATCTTATTATACCACCAAATTTTGGGAATGTAAACAAAATGACGGACATTTCTGACGGCGTTACGCGTCGTATACGCGCACGTATTCTCCCGTATCCGCGTCCTGAAAGACGACGTAAAAACCCTCTTCGTCGGAAAACTGCGTCTTGGGGACAAACACGCCGCGATCTTTGACTTCCTGCGGCGGTTCCGCCGATGCTTCCACCGCAACGCAAAGATACCGCGGCACGCCTTCTTCGTAGATAATACCGAGCAGCGCCCCTTCGGAGTTCACCCATTCCGACATGGGGAAAACCGCTTTCAGTTGCTCGTCTCGGGGATATTTTTTAAAGACTTCCTCTAATTTTTCCCGGACTTCGTTGTAATAGGTAAGCGTTCCGCGCGGCGGCACGTACGATAAGCCGCCTTCATTTTTTGCAGCATCATTCCCCGTTTTCGCTGTTTTTGCCGATTTCTCGCATTCAGCGTCAGCATCGTCATTTTCATCGCTTTGGGATAGGGCAAAGTAATCGGATGCGGCGATCGCCTCGTCGTCGTATTTTCCGCGAAAGCAGACCGCGCTCTCATCCTCCTCGGCACAATCTTTTTTGGAATGCTCTTCCGAAACCGCTTTTCGCTTTTTCTCGTGCGCGGGCTTTTCCATGCGGTTGATCGCGTCCAGTAACTGCGAAAAATCGCGCGGGGCTTCGCCGCATCCGCCGTACGCGACCGGCTCCGCTTCGCCTTTGATAAAACACAATAACGCGGAAAACCCTCTCGAAAGGGAAGGCGCGTTTTCCAGCGTGAGATTGCTTTGATACTCGAAACAAAACGTCTGTCCGTCCGCCCAGACCGCAAGACAGTATTTCCCCTCTTTTAACGGTGCGGCGGGTATTTTTGCGCTGATCGTCAATCCGCCGCCCAGCCGTTCCGCATAAACTGCGCCCGTCAGCGCGCTTCCGTCTGCGGAAAATCCCTTTTTGATCTGTTTTAACACGCAAACACGTTTTTCGTATGCCATAATCATGAAACTCCTTATCGTTTCTATCGGCGTTATTATAATAGATATTTCACGGCGGATTTTGACGGATTTTTGTTTATTTTGTGTTTGTCGGGAAAATATTCGTTACAATCACAAAGCCGCATGACGTCTGTATGCGGCTTCGGTTATAATCTGATGACGGGGATTTGTTTTTTTTCGGCGTAACGGACAGTATATGCCGTACCGCCCGTTTCTTTGACGCAATAGGCAAGTACGACGTCGGCACAGTCTGCCATATAACGGTCCCGCGCCAAAAAACAACCCCTGCAATACGTTTCGTACAATACCGTTTTTCGGTCGCACCAATCGAGCAACCTGTTATATTTTTGTTTTTCTTCCTCGGAATAGTTCCGTTCCTGTCCCTCAAACGGGATACACGCCTCGATAAAGACGGGATATTTCTTTTTTAAATCCGCAAGACATTCCAGCGCAAGCAAATCGAATCCCTGCGCCATTCCGCAAAAAAATGTGTCGCACCCGTCCTTGATCAATTCTTCAAGTCGATCGTACACGGCGTTTGCGTCGAAAGTTTCAGGAAGCGATCGGTGTCCCGTCAGCGCGCATGATTTTCTCATATGATCGGATTTTTCCGCTCCTTTCCGTTTCCGCGCGGATATTTCGCCGGCGTTTGTTTGATTTTTTTGACGATGACTAGCGTTCGCATTCCCTGATCTTCCGGCAATTCGTATGATACGGTTTGCGCTCTGTCCCCGCCAAGCAGTTTCAGCGCATTGTCCGCTTCTTTCACTTCTTCTTCTGCGCGTCCTTTGTAGGCGATCATACTTCCTCCCGTTTTCACGAACGGCATACAATATTCGGCAAGCGTATTGAGCCGCGCCACCGCGCGCGCGCAGCAAACGTCGAATTTTTCTCTGTATTTCCCGTCTTTGCCCATATCTTCGGCGCGCAAATTGCATACGTTAACTCCGCAAAGATCCAGTTTGCTTACTGCTGTTTTTAAAAATTCACATTTTTTTCCGGTACTCTCGACCAACGTGAACCGCAGATCTTCCCGAATCAGTTTTAACGGGACGGAGGGAAATCCCGCGCCCGAGCCGATCTCGATCACTTCCGCGCCGTAAGGAAAAAAAGACTCTCCTGCCATTGAATCGTAAAAATGTTTTATCAACATTTCCCTTTCGTCAAGGATCGCTGTCAGATTGTATTTTTCATGATACGTTAAAATTAACTCTCTAAATATTCTGAATTTTTCCGCATTTTTTGTATATAATTGCTTGATTTTTTCAAAATCAACGACTGAATTTATCATAATCGGATTATATCATACCCCGTTTCTTTTATCAACGGATTGTGGAACATTTGCATTGATTTTTTCCACAGTGTGGACAATTTTGTGGAAAAATAAAATTATTTCATATTGTTGAAATGTCAGTTGCTTTTCCGACGTTTCGAATTTATTAACGACCGTGGAAAACCTGTCTTTTTCCACAGTTTGTCCACATTGTTTTCCCCAACGAAATTCTCCTCTTATTTTCCGAAAAAGTATGAAATCGCTTGAAATTTTGCGCTTTTTTCGTTATAATATGGTTATTCATTACAAAAATAAAACTTGTCCACATATCCACAGGCACTAATACTATATATATATATTTATTATTATATATATCTCATCATACAAAAGGGGGACGAACCATGAAATTCATATGCGACGGGCTTTCTCTTTCGGAAGCGGTTCAAAAAGTGAGTAAAGCATGTGCGGTACGTACGACGGCGCCTGTGATGGAATGTATTAAAATTTCCACACAGCAGGACGAAGTGACGTTACTTGCAACAGACGGAGAACTTTCCATTCAGAAATCGGTAAAAGCCGAAATTTTGGAGAGCGGAGATACCTGCGTTCCCGGAAAGTTGTTTGCCGATTTTTTGACCAAACTGACCGACGAAGAAATTTGTATTTCTACGACGGATAAGGGAATGGAAATCAATTACCGCGACAGCGGAACTTCGATGCAGACACTTCGTGCGGAAGAATTTCCCGATATCAATTTGGAAATCGGCGAAAATTCTTTTGTGATGAATCAGGGAGCATTGAAAAAAGTGATTGCGGAGACCGTTTTCTGTTGTGCGCAGGACGACACCCGTCCCGTTTTAAAAGGCTGTTTGATGGAATTCGGCGAAAAGTTGATCGTGACCGCGTTGGACGGATACAGACTGGCATTTTCGGAAGCGGAAATTCTCTCTAAAAGCGGAGAAAGCAGACTGATCTGTCCCGCAAGAACGCTTGTCGAAATTTCCAGAATGCTTGCATCGGATGAAGAAGAAATTACGCTCTATTCGCAAGGGGGAATGCTCCTTGTGAAATCTGAGGGTACGATCATCGTTTCCCGTTTATATCAGGGCGACTTTATCAAGAAAGAAAACGTGATCCCTTCCTCTTTTTCCACGACCGTGACGTTCCGGAAAAACGAATTGATTTCGAGCGTGGAGCGCGCGGCGATCCTGATCCGCGGCGATAAAAATAATCTGATTTCGTTGGAAATCGGGGCGGACAGCGTAAAAGTGTCTTCTGTTTCCGAAATCGGAAACGTATCGGAAAGCGTTACGGCAGACGTAAAAGGCGTGGAATTGGTCATTTCGATGAACGCGAAATATTTACTCGATGCGCTGCGGGCGCTCGGGGAAGAAGAAATCGTGATTTCGCTGAACGGCGCCGTATCTCCCTTTATTCTGCAAAATAATGCGAAGAAAGATAGTTTATATTTGATATTGCCTGTTAGAAACGCACAATAATTGCTTGACGGACAAGATGAAAAACCTTATAATCAAGAAAAAAATATATCGCAGGAGCGAAAAAAATGAAAAGAACTTATCAGCCCAAAAAAAGACAGAGAAGCAAAGTTCACGGCTTCCGTAAAAGAATGAAGACGCAGGGCGGACGCAAGACCTTACAAAGAAGAAGAAATAAGGGAAGAAAACATATTTCCGCATAACGCACATGAAATATCTGCGGATCAAGCGGAAAAATGATATCACGAAAATTCTGAAAACGGGAAAGCGCGCGCATTCCGAAACGCTTACGATCGTTTTTCTTCCCGCAAAACAAACGTCGATGGCGGTTTGCGTGGGAAAAAAATTCGGAAAAAGCGTTCAAAGAAACCGAATCAAACGGTTGATTCGGGAAGCATTCCGTTTGCAACAGAACGTGAAACCGTGCGCGTTCCTTTGTATTCCGCGCGTGAAAGAGGAATATTCCTATTTCGCTTTTGCAAAAGATCTCGGAAAACTTCTCAAAAAGGAACGACTGATTGAAAATCTACATTCGGGAACTGCTGGCGCAGAACGTGAAATATCTGCGACGCCGGAAGATATTTAAGCCGTACTTGAAGGGAATCTTTATACGGCTTATCTGTTTTTATCAAAATAAACTTTCGCGGCACACCTGTTTGTATTCTCCGACGTGTTCGGAATATACCAAACGCTGTATCCGCAATTTCGGCGTCATATTCGGAATTTTGTTGGGAAGTTGGCGCATTCTGAGGTGTAATCCTCTTTCGAAGGGAGGATACGACCCTGCGCCTGAGCCGTTTTATAAAAAGAAATGGCTTGTATGATCGAGGGAGATTTATGGGCAATTTAATCAATTCAATTTTAAGCGGAGTGACCGACGCGCCCATATTAAACGAGGGTTATTATATCGACCCCGGCGCGCTCGGAAATTTTGCGAAAATCATTATCGAAGGCGTCGGCATTATCGGCGTCGGCATTATCGTGTTTGCGCTCGTCCTGAAAGCGATTACGCTGCCCTTCGATATTTATCAGCGCGTGAAAATGCGCAAGCAGACGCTCCTCATGCGTGAAATGCAGCCCGAACTCGAAAAACTGCAAAAACAGTACGCGAACGACAAGGGTATGTATAACCAGAAAATGATGGAACTGTATAAGAAAAACGGATACAGTATGTTCAGCGCATGTCTGCCCATGATCGTTTCTCTCGTCATTCTGATCATCGCCTTTTCCGGATTCCGCTCCTATTCCACTTCCGCCAATCTTGCGATGTACGAAAAGATGTCGCATGCTTACAATCAGGCGATCGCGGAATATACCGTGGAAGGAAAAGATTTTTATTTAAACGAAGAAAATAAACTATACGAAATGGTAGGAGAAGATATACGCATCGTAGCCGACTGGGAAACGGACGCATCGTTTGCTGAAAACGGCGTTTCCTATACGATGAAAACCATTTCCGAAACCAAATATTTAACCGTTCAGTCTGCCGATGAGAACGATAATAAATGTATTTTTTACCAGTACCCCTTATTGAACGGGACGAAAGGAAACAGAGAATATAAGATCGATAAGGACAAACTGTTTCTAAACGCCGAGGCAAAGGCGCAGATCGACGCGATGGTACAAAATGAAACTTCCCCCGTTTCCGAAGACGAAGCGTGTCGGTTATATTATGCCAGACCCGGTGCGGCAGCGGCAAAAGCATGGTATGAAGACGGTCACGACGCAAGTTTTTTATGGGTGAAAAACGTATGGTATCCGGACGTTTCTTACGACCACCCCATTCAGAGTTATAAATCGTTTTCCAAGCAATTCGACAGCAATACGGTCAAATTTAAAGAAGACGGAAGAAAAGATAAACTTGCTAACGTGTTGGACGATAAGAAATATTCTTATCTGACCATGGAAATGAGCGATTACACCAAAAAGCCCAATGGATATTTTATCCTGATCCTTTTGTCGGTCGGGCTGATGGTCGGATCGCAGTTGATTTCCATGAGAAGTCAGAAAGAGAGCAGTAAATATCAGACGGTGGACGGCTCGGGAGCGCGGACGCAAAAGATCATGCTCGTCGTCATGCCCATCATTTACGGTATTTTTGCATTTATGTACAGCGCCGCGTTCTCGATCTACATGGTCATGAGCAGTTTCATTTCCATTTGCGTTACGCTGATTTCCAATCTGATCATCGGACACATTTTCAGAAAAAAAGAAGTTGCGCAGATACAAGAGAAAAACTCGCGCATCCCTGCCTGGATGAAACAGCAAAACGAATATAAAAACGGGAAAAAAGACAAAGACCGCCCGAAGGGCAATCGTAAGAAATAGTCGTAAATTATACCGAAAAGAGGAATTATTATGGATCATCAGTTTACCGGAAAGACCGTAGAAGAGGCGGTGGAAGCAGGACTGAAAGCGCTGGGACTCACGGCGGAAGATGTTGAAGTGACCGTTCTGGAAGAAGGGAAAAAGAAATTGTTCGGTTCCGTTCCGGCATGCGTTGCACTGAAACCCAAACAGAAAAAGACGGACGGAGAACGCGCCGTGAAATTTTTAGGGGGACTGTTGACCCTGCTCGGAGTCAACGGCGAACCCGTTCTTCAGGAAGAGGATGAAAAGATCGCAGTCGTTATTTCGGTGGAATCGGCGAAAGAGATCATCGGCCGCCGCGGAGAAATGATCGATGCCATTCAGGTACTGACGGGAGCGGTTGCGAATACCGGCCGCCGCGACTATAAACGCGTCGTTGTGGACTGCGGAAATTACCGCGAAGAACGCGAAGAAACGTTGAAACGCGTTGCGGCGAAACTCGCAGCAAAAGCCGTCCGCACCGGAAGACGCGTGCGGTTAGAACCGATGAATCCTTATGAAAGAAGAATCATTCATGCCGCGCTTGCGGACAGCGAGGAAGTGACGACCAAGAGCGAGGGAAAAGAACCCGAACGTTTTGTGATCATTGTTCCCAAAAACATGAAACACAGAGACGGAAACGGCAGGAACGACAATAAAAGGAATCGGAACGGGAGAGACGGACGCAGCAACGGAAAATTCGGGGAGAGAAAACCTTACCCGAAACGCGAACTTCCCACGGAAGAAACGCCGCAGACTTCGGGGACGAGTTACAAGAAAGGCGGTTATAACGGATTTTTCGGAACCTATCTCGGAAAAGATGATGAAGAGGCGACTGTGCCCGACAACTCGGAAGAATAAAGAATAACAACATACCCCTCCCCCGCTGCTAAGTTTGCAGCGGGGGATTTCTATCGTATTTTTGTAAAATTGATTAAAATGACACCTATTTTAGCCGAAAAAAACGCTCTCTCAAGCGTTTTTAGAGAAACAGCGGGTAATTTTGTCCCCGAAAATCAAGTTTTTTAAAAATTTTTCGCTGAGAATTAACGACAGAGCAAAAAAGAACGCCGAAATAGCGTTCTTTTTTGGGAAAATTTCGTTTTACATGGAAAAATCAATTTTCAGCAAGCCATTTCTGTGCGTTGGCTTTGGTAAAAGTCGTGATCTTTTCCTTTGCGTAAGCAGATGCTTCGCCGCCGTAAGTATAGAGGAAGTAATCTCCTTCGGGAGTCTGATACATCGTTTCTTCATATCCTGCGGGATCGCCGTAATAACCGTGCGTTACTTTCTTCACAACCGTAGCCTTTTCGGTGTCGTAAGTCTTCGTTTTCGTTGCCTTGATCATGGTTCCGTCTCCTTTATAAAATATGCCTTCATTTTACGCCCGCATCTTATTTTCGTCAATAATTCACGGAAATTATTTCCAAAAATGAAAAAAATGTTATTTTATAACAATGCTACGCTTTGGTGCGCAGATAAATGTTATTTATTCACAACTTTGTGCGAGTCACAAGTGCGGAGCGATAGCGTGGAGACGGCATCGGAAATCGCCTGCGCCATGGTATAGACCACGTTTAAGCGCGTGAGATTGAGTACCGAATAAGAAAAAGACGATTTTCTTGCGACGATTCCGAGCACCGAGACGTCGCCTACTTTTCCAAGACGTTTATTTGCGCCCGAACCGGGCCGCAGCGCGCAGTCGGAAACCTTAATCAATCCGACGTCGGAATCTTCGCCGACAGCGGCGTCGACTGCGATAATTTTACTGAACGGATGTGTCTTTCGTAAAAAATTGTTAATATACTTAACTTCTTTTGCTGTAACGGGAGCATTGAGCGTGCCGTAAACAAATCCGCGGAACTCGGGATTCCGTTTTAACATGGTTCCTGCGATCGGACCCAAGGAATCGCCTACCGCCAAATCGCTTCCGATACAAAGTACCACAGGGGGAGCCTGCGTTTCCCCCAAACAACGCTCTAACGCCATCATAATGCCTGTTTCAGCCATTGAATTATAAAAATGAAACGCGTAGTCCATAATTCCTCCGTTAACTGTTCGATTATGTCCCCCCTTTCCTGATTTTATAACCCGAAAGGCAGAATCGTTCGACAAAACTTAAAAATCATGTTATAATAAAAAAAGGAGGAAAGCCGTGTACTGGATTTTGGACGTAGTATTTATCATCACTTTGATCGGCGGGATTTTGCTGGGTGTTCATCGCGGATTTATTGCGGGCATCTGTAAAGTTGCCGGCACGGTATTTTCGATTTTTGTGGCGATCTCTTTCTGCAATGCGGTTCAAGTGAATTTAGAAGATTGGTTCGGAATGACGAGTGCGCTTGCGAAATCAATCGGAAACGAAACGGCTGCGTATTGGATCGCGGTTGCTATTAGTTTTGTGATTCTTCTGATCGTCGTGCGTTTCTGTGCCTACGTCGTCGGCAGGCTCGGTACGGCGGTCGTCCAGAAGGTTTCGGCATTTAACGTCATCAACCAACTGCTCGGCGGACTGCTCGGTCTTTTGAAATCTGCCGTTGCGTTATTTTTAGTGCTTACCTTTTGCAAATATCTGATCGAATGGACGGGCTATGAGCCCATGGAACACTTTATTTCATCCAGTACCATTGTGGGAGCCATATTCCGTTGGGATTGGTTTATCGAAGCGACAACGTTTTCATTCCTCGGGTTTGGGAAATAAAACCGGCTTGAATTGAATCGAAACCGTTTTTAAAATCGATTTCATTTAGCACCAAATGTTTCACGTGAAACACTGAAAAATGGAAGAAAAAATTCAGGAACGTTTCACATGAAACATTTTTTGCTGTTTTTCGGGGTGCGCATGGTAAAAACAGCCGATTTTCAGGCTTTATTTTCAATTCAAGGGGCTTTTGTGATATTTTTGTTAAATCGGCAAGAATTTCCAATAATTACTTGAAAAATAATAAAACCTATGTTAAAATAATTAAGCGTAAAAGCCGCATACTAACGGGTGAACCGTTCATATATTATAAAAGGAGATTTGATTTGAGTAAAACAGTAAAAACAATCATTGCCGTGGTGGTAATTGCCGTGCTTGGAATCGGCATTTACTATTGGATAACGACTGCGATTCGGAACAATAAAGAAGTCAGCGATTATGAGTTTGTTAAACTTGTCGAGGATGCTCGCGGCGACGGCGGCAAAAATCCCGATAAAAACGAAACAGACAAGATCGGCGAGTATTGGGATAACGAACAGATCGTTAAGATTCATGTAGACGGCTTTGTGGTTTACGGCTACACCAGCGTAGATGCAAAGAACTATACTTATTGGGCAACCTTCCCTGCCGCGCAAAACAATAACTGGTTTTTAGAAAAGAGAGATGCGTGGATTGAAGAGGGCTTGATTCTCGACTCTTCCTCTTCCAATCCGAATGCAGGCTCAGGCTGGACGAACTTTGTTTATATTGCGATTTTGGTCGTCGGCGTCGTTGCGTTCTTTATCATCTTGCGCGTAACGAGCGGCGGAGGCGGCAAAGTCATGAACTTCGGAAAGACGAAGGCAAAGGTGTCCACCAATCTGAAAGTGCGGTTCTCCGATGTTGCGGGGGCGGAAGAAGAAAAGGAAGAACTCAAAGAAGTCGTTGAATTCCTGCGTAACCCGAAGAAGTTTTCCGATTTGGGAGCGAAGATTCCCAAGGGCGTCCTGTTGGTCGGCCCTCCCGGAACAGGAAAAACGCTGTTTGCCAAAGCCGTTGCGGGAGAAGCGGGTGTTCCCTTCTTCTCGGTGAGCGGTTCGGACTTTGTGGAAATGTACGTCGGCGTGGGAGCGTCGCGCGTGCGCGACTTATTCGACCTTGCGAAACGCAATCAACCTTGTATCATTTTTATCGATGAAATCGATGCGGTGGGGCGCCAACGCGGTGCGGGGCTTGGCGGAGGACATGACGAACGCGAACAGACGTTGAACCAGATCCTCGTTCAGATGGACGGGTTCGATACCAACGAAGGAATTATTGTTATGGCGGCGACCAACCGTGCGGATATTCTTGACAGTGCCCTTCTTCGTCCCGGTCGTTTCGACAGACAGATCTATGTCAATCTTCCCGACGTCAGAGGCAGAGAGCAGATTTTGAAAGTGCATTCACGGAATAAACCGCTTGCCGCAGACGTTAACTTTAAAGTGATCGCGCGGATCACCAGCGGATTCTCCGGAGCGGATCTTGCAAATCTTCTGAACGAGGCTGCGATTTTGGCTGCCCGTGCGGGAAGAACCACGATCACCAATCACGACCTTTACGAAGGGATCAATAAAGTCATTATGGGGCCTCAGAAGAAGAGCCGCGTAGTGACGGAGGCAGATAAGAAAAATACCGCTTATCACGAAGCGGGTCACGCAATTCTCGCAAAACTTTGCCCGCATTGCGACGAGGTCCAGGAAGTATCGATCATTCCCCGCGGGATGGCGGCAGGATATACGCTTTCCCGTCCCGAAACGGACGATCGGTCGGATACCATCAATAAACTGAACGACGACATTTGTATGGCTCTCGGCGGACGTGTTGCGGAAGAACTTGTCATCCATGATTTTTCGGCGGGGGCTTCGGGCGACATTCAAGATATTACGAGCCGCGCCCGCAAGATGGTGACCGAATGGGGTATGAGTGAAAAACTCGGTCCCATTGCATACGGCAGCAGCGGACCTGTCTTCTTGGGAAGAGACTACGAGGAAAGAACGGTATATTCGGAAGAAACGGCAGCGATGATCGACGAAGAAATTAAACGCATCATCAGTACACAGTACGAACGCGCCAAAAAACTTCTTTCGGAAAATCGTTCAGTACTTGACAATATGGCAAGGGTTCTTGTGGAGCGGGAAACCATCTATACCGCAGAGGTCAACCTTTTAATGAAGGGTGCAAGTTATGCGGAAGTGCTGGAATATATGGAAGAGCACGACAAGGGAATGCCCGACGAGCCGTTCGGCGCGGCGGCGCCGCAGACGGAAGGCAAAACGGAATCGGCTGGCGGGAAAGAGAAGGAAAAGGACTCTTCCGAAAATCAGCCTGTCGATCCTGTGACGGAAACAGAAACGAAAGACAACCAAACGAAAGCGGAAGATACCGCAGACAAATCAGAAGACAAATCCGACAAGGAGTGATCAACATGGGGAAAATAATTTCCTTTTCCAATCAAAAAGGCGGCGTCGGCAAAACAACGACGTGTGTGAATATGGCGGCTTACGTCGCGGACGCGGGAAAAAAAGTTCTTTTGGTGGATCTCGACCCTCAGGGAAACGCAACGACCGGCTTAGGATTTTCCAAGAGTTCGCTCAAAAAGTCCGTTTACAACGTTTTGATCGACGGAGACGAGGCGAACGACAATATCCTGCAAACGGAAATGAAAAATTTGTTTCTGTTGCCTGCGAACATCGATTTGGCGGGAGCCGAGGTGGAACTCGTCTATAAAAAGAACCGCGAAAAGGTTTTAAAGGGCGCGCTTGACAAAATCAAATCTTCGTTCGATTACATCTTAATCGACTGCCCCCCTTCGCTCGGCTTGATCACCATCAATGCATTGGCGGCTGCCGACAGCGTGATCATTCCCATTCAAAGCGAATATTACGCCTTGGAGGGGCTTTCTCAACTGATGAATACCATATCGCTTGTTCGTCAACACCTTAACAAAAATTTAAAAGTGGAAGGCGTCGTGCTTACGATGTACGACGGGCGTTCGCTGATCAGCAAACAGATCGCGGCAGAGATCAAAAAATTCTTTACGAAAAAATTGTACGAGATCGTCATTCCGCGTAACATCCGTCTTTCGGAAGCGCCCAGCCACGGAAAACCCATATTATTGCACGATCCCAAATGTATGGGCGCGCGCGCGTATGAAGCGTTGACGGAAGAATTTTTACTCAAAACAGAAGGAAAAGGAGAATAAAGCATGGCGACGAAAGGACTTGGAAGAGGGCTGTCCGCACTGTTCAGCGATACGGAGGAAGCATACGAAAACGCGCAGGCGGAGAGCGGCGCAGAAAGAAGCGGAGCGACGGAAGTCAAACTTTCGGAAGTGTTTCCCAATCCCGATCAGCCGCGGAAAGCATTTGACGAAAACGCGCTGAACGATTTATCGAATTCCATCAGGGAGCACGGCGTGATCATGCCGCTTGTCGTAAACCGTGCAGAAAACGGTTATATGATCATTGCAGGCGAACGCAGATACCGCGCCGCAAAAATGGCTGGATTGGAAACGGTGCCCGTAATTATCAAGGAGTTAGGCGAACGCGAAATTCAGGAAATTTCGCTGATCGAAAACTTACAGCGCGAAGATCTGAATCCCATCGAAGCGGCTTACGGAATGAAGCGGTTGATGGAAGAATTTCACCTGACGCAGGAAGTGCTTGCGGAGCGGCTCGGAAAATCGCGCCCGGCGATCGCAAATACACTTCGGCTTCTGACTCTTTCGGAGGAAGTAATCGCGTTGGTACGCGAAGGGAAACTCTCTTCGGGGCATGCGCGGGCGTTGGTTCCCGTGCCGGCTGAAAGACAGGCGGAAGTGGCGGGCGAATGCGTCAAAAACGGTTGGTCCGTGCGGGATGCCGAGCGTGCGGTCAAGCAACTTCTCAATCCGCCCGAAGTGCTTGCAAAGGAAAAAGAACAAAAAAACGCAGTCATGAGCGCCGAACTCAAACATCTGGTCGAACGACTTCGTTCCACTTTGAAAACCAAAGTTTCGCTCATCGGTACGGATAAAAAGGGTAGAATTTATATCGATTATTATACGCGCGACGATCTGGATCGGATCAGCGAATTGCTCGATATCATCGATAGAATGGAATGATCGTGAATTAAAAAAAGGACCGTCCGTAGATTGCGGACGGTCCTTTATACATTATTATATAATAAAATTATTCGTCGTTATTTTCGCGGCTGATCCTTTCGTTTTCTTCGGGGGAATTCATAAAATCGGTCGTGCGGCGCGGCGGAGTACGTTTCCGCTTGATGAGAAACATTGCTCCGGCGAATACGATTGCAAACGCAGCGACTAAGGCGAACCATTCCCAACCGCAAAAAACGCCCACGAATACGGCTGCGGCAACACAAAGACACGATAAAATACAAAAAAGTATTTGAAGAATTTTCATAACATTTCCTATCGATGAGAATAAAACCATATATATTGTAGCATAATCAGGATAAAATAACAACAAATTGTGGCGGAACATAAAAGATAAAAAAATGTAAAAAAATTAAAAAAATTTTGCAAAAAACAGTTGACACGCCCTTTGTATTATGATATTATTAGTAGGCTGTCTGCAAGAGAGGCAACAAAATATCGGTGAAACGGATCAAAAATCCGAAAAAAATCGAAAAAAGTTGCAAAAATCGCTTGACGAAGCGAACGGCTATTTGTTAAAATAGCAAAGTTCCCTTTGTAAAAGGAGAGCCCGAACTGTTGTTCGGTAACGCAGATTAAAAATAGAATAAGAAAGAAACGATTTTTTGTAACACAAAAACAAGTTTCTGTCAATTTTTTTGAGCAAACAATAGTACTCAAAACAAAGTCAGCAAAAAGATAACGAGAATTTATTCAAGTTAGAGCCGTCGGTACGTTTAGCGCGTATCGGCTTTAAACAATTAAACTTAAGAGTTTGATTCTGGCTCAGGATGAACGCTGGCGGCGTGCTTAACACATGCAAGTCGAACGAACGTAGCAATACGTTAGTGGCGGACGGGTGAGTAACGCGTGAGCAATCTGCCCATATCTGGGGAATAACAGTTAGAAATGACTGCTAATACCGCATATGACCACGGGAAGGCATCTTCCTGAGGTAAAAGATTTTATCGGATATGGATGAGCTCGCGTCCCATTAGGCAGTTGGCGGGGTAACGGCCCACCAAACCGACGATGGGTAGCCGACCTTAGAGGGTGATCGGCCACATTGGAACTGAGACACGGTCCAAACTCCTACGGGAGGCAGCAGTGGGGAATATTGGGCAATGGAGGCAACTCTGACCCAGCAACGCCGCGTGAACGATGAAGGTCTTCGGATTGTAAAGTTCTTTAAGTGGGGACGAAGAAAGTGACTGTACCCACAGAATAAGCCTCGGCTAACTACGTGCCAGCAGCCGCGGTAATACGTAGGAGGCAAGCGTTATCCGGAATGACTGGGCGTAAAGGGTGCGTAGGTGGTTTGGCAAGTTGGTAGCGTAATTCCGGGGCTCAACCTCGGCGCTACTACCAAAACTGTTGGACTTGAGTGCAGGAGGGGTGAATGGAATTCCTAGTGTAGCGGTGGAATGCGTAGATATTAGGAAGAACACCAGCGGCGAAGGCGATTTACTGGACTGTAACTGACACTGAGGCACGAAAGCGTGGGGAGCAAACAGGATTAGATACCCTGGTAGTCCACGCCGTAAACGATGAATACTAGGTGTAGGGGGTATCGACTCCCTCTGTGCCGCCGCTAACGCATTAAGTATTCCGCCTGGGGACTACGGCCGCAAGGTTGAAACCTAAAGAA
>CAJUIR010000003.1 GCA_910586655.1 uncultured Christensenellaceae bacterium | reverse complement strand
CGATAAAAAAATGGGCTTGTCTTAATCTGACAAGTCCATTGTAGAACAACATATTGTAAAAAATTTTATAAATACAAGAAAATTTTTCGGAAAAACACGGTGAAAATAATTGATTTTTTCTTTCCCTTTTGGTATGATTGCTTATGGATTGCAGTATATTTACGCATCATGAATTTTAAATGAAATACCCATCGGAGGTGAAGATATGTCGAGAGTATGCAGTATTTGCGGAAAAGGTCAAATGTCGGGAAACAACGTAAGCCACTCCCACCGCAAAACAAAGAGAGCATTTAAGGCAAACGTACAAAAAGTTTCTTATTTGCAGGAAGGAAAAGTCGTAAACGACTATGTGTGCGCAAGATGCCTGAAAAGCGATAAAATCGAACGCGTTTAATTTTTTTGAACTTTGAAAAGAGCCGCTGAATTCAGCGGCTCTTTTTTCATACTCATTCAAATGCTTTTTTTTGGATTTCGCTTGCATATTGAGCCGCCTTGTGTTATACTTCAAGTACCACACGAACTGCATAATTTCGGCTATAAGGTACACAATACTAGGGCATTGTGTATCTCTATTATCTTATAGTCTTTTATGTATAAGTTCGTGTGGTAACGAAATCGGAGATACCGTGCGTGTGTTTCCGTTTCGGAAACACACTTTTTTATTTTACAGAGGTAACACAATGTACGGATGCCCCAACTGCGGCACACGGCACGAGGGAAAGTATTGTCCGGAATGCGGAACAAAACGGCAGGAAGAAAAATCCTGCCCGAACTGCGGCGCGATTCAGGAAAACAGCGTAAAATTCTGTACCGAATGCGGATACGCATTCCCTTCCGGAGCAGACCGCGTCGTAACGCAACCCGTTTTCCCGCCGAGCAAAGGGCTTTATTATTCCGCAATCAAAGAAAAGGGCAAAATTACGGCTTACTCGGTGATGAAAGGCGTCTGTACCGACCAAAAAATCACCGTTGCCGCCGAGTATAACGGCAAACCCGTTGTTGCGGTATCCGACTCCGCATTCGAAGGGTGCAGTCATCTCCTCTCCGTTATCCTGCCAGATAGTGTGAAGGAGATCGGAAACTATGCTTTTTACGGCTGTACTTCGCTGACTTCCGTCAAAACAGGCAACCTGATCAAAACCGTCGGCCGCGCTGCGTTCTACGCCTGCGCGTCCTTGACGGATTTCTCTTTTCCGGATACGTTATCCGAAATCGGCGACCACGCTTTCTGGGGCTGCGTCGGATTGAAACGATTATCCCTTTCTTCCGAAATCAAAAAAATCGGCAACGAAGCCTTTTTCGGATGCCGTGCTCTTGCGGAAATTTGTCTTCCCGCAAATATCACCGAGATCGGAAACAATGCGTTTACTGCTTGCAGCGAAGTGAAACGGATCGTTGTGGATCAGGATAACCCCAACTACAAAAGCGTCGGAAACTGTCTGCTTTCCAAAGACGGAAAAATCTTGTATTCGGGTTGCGACAACAGCATCATCCCCGACGGCGTAACGCAAATTGCGGGGAGCGCATTTTATGCCTGCAACCGTCTGGAACGCATTATAATTCCCGACGGCGTACAAAAAATCGGGAACTACGCGTTTGCCGAATGCGAAAGACTGATCGGGATCACCGTCCCCGACAGCGTGTTGACCGTCGGTGATTCGGCGTTCCGGAATTGCCGGCGCCTTGCGGTGGTCACGATTGGCAACAACGTAACGGCAATCGAAGGCGCCGCATTTTACGGTTGCGAAAGTCTGACGGGGATCGCAATCCCCAACAGCGTCGAAAAAATAGGCTACCGCGCTTTTTTTCGGTGCAACCGTCTGGAACGCATTACGATCGGCGGCGGCGTTCTCTCGATCGGCTGGGAAGCGTTTTCCGCCTGCGCCGCGCCCGCACATCTCCGTTACATAAAAACACGGGAAAATTGGGAATCGGTCTGCAAAGGAAGCCGACGCAGCGCGTTTCCAGAACATTATACCGTGCATTGCTCCGACGGTGATCTGATACGATAAAACAATGCAAAAACGCCGCGTGATCCGACGCGGCGTTTTTGCATATTAAAATCAGTGACATACTTTTTGAAATACGCGCAGGAAATTGTTCCGCGCGATTTTTTCTGTAATCCGGCTTCCGAATTCCCGACTGAATACGTCCAGTAAATCGGGCATGTAAGCAGGATTTTTCAGATAAGGATTTTCGGGGATCCCGTCGAAATCGCTGCCCAGCGCCAGCACGTCCTCTCCGCCTGCGTTCACGATTGCGCGCGCATGCGCAAGGATCGCGTCTTTCTGCCCCTTAACCGAAAGATCGCCCGATAAAAAGTCGGCGCAGAAATCCAACCCGACGACTCCGCCGAGATCGCCGAGGACACGCAACTGCTTGTCGGTCAGATTGCGGGCGCAGGCGTAAACGGAATCCGCGCCCGAATGACTGGCGACAAACGGAATACTCGCCCTGCCGCAAATTTCCGCAACGTCGTAAAACAGTTTGTCGCTTCCGTGCGAAACGTCCGCCAGCATGCCGAGCAAATTCATGCGCTCTACGGTCTCGCGCCCGAACTCCGTAAGTCCGCGCGAAGTTTCGCGCGCCGTAAAGGGTAATTTCCCCTCTTTGAGAGACTCAAAATCGGGAAAATTGGGGAATCCGATTTCGTTGGGATAGTTCCAGGTGAGCGTCATCATCCGAACGCCGCGTTCATACAGAACGTCCAACTTCTGCAAATCGCCCTCGATCGCGCCGCCCTCCTCCACCGTAAGAAGGGCGTTGACCGCATTCTCTTTCAAATCGGCAGAGCGCCGTACTGGATGGTACCCTTCTTCTTTGCAGAGCGCATCGAATCGGTCGCAAAGCGTCAGCGCAGAATCGTACCTGTCTTTCCGCACGGAAATAAAAGCGGCAAAGCATTGCAAATAGCACCCGCCCGCCGTTAAATTTTCTTTGGTAACTTGAAAATCACGCTCTTTAGTCAAAGCGTCGCAATGTAAATCGCAATATCTCATTTGTTTCTGAAAATGACGCGAAGCAAACAACGAAGGGCATATGGCGGTCTGAAACAGAAAAACATACTCACTCCTCCCGATTTTTTGACGGCCGCGCACCGCAATGCACCGCCGCAATCTATTATATGCCGTTTTGTCTGCGTTTGCGTCTGACTCTTAGGCTTCACAATTTCCTGTTTGCGATCGATCCCTTTCCAGTCTGATTCTCACTCGCCGCGCAAACGGGAAATGGTCGCGCGCATATCGGCTGCACGGAATACGGTACTTCCGGCAACAAGCACGTTGGCGCCCGCCGCCACGATTTCTCCCGCATTCTCCTCGGTAACTCCCCCGTCCACTTCGATGTCCAAATCCCCTCTGCCGTTTTTCACACAAAAAGAACGTAACTTTTCCAACTTTGCAAGCGTTTCGGGAATAAATTTCTGACCGCCCCAACCGGGATGCACGCTCATGACAAGCAACATATCGGCTTCTTCCACACAGTCGAAAATTTGTTCCGCGTCCGTTTCGGGATTGATGACGGCGGAAGCCTTGACGTTGTATTGCTTTATTTCGCGCAGTAAAGGAACCGTATTTTTGCCGCATGCCTCCACGTGAACCGAAATGACGTCCGCCCCCGCTTTCACGAAATCTTCGACGTGCGTTTGGGGATGCAGCGTCATCAGATGGCAATCGAGCGGAAGCAAGGTAAAGGGACGGATCTGCTTTACCATCTGCGCGCCGAAGGTGATCGGCGGTACAAAATTTCCGTCCATGACGTCGCAATGGATCAGATCCGCGCCGCATTGCTCCAACTTTTTAACCGTTTCGCCCATATTGGCGAAGTCTGCCGCCAGAATGGACGGCGCAATTTTAATGTTCATCCGTATCTCCTTTGCAATGCTGCGCATGATCCGCGCTTTCTTTTAAATGGTTTGCCCGAAGTTGTCCGCAAGCGCCGCCGATATCCGAGCCCATGCTTCGGCGTAGCGTTGCGGAAATACCGTTTTTTTCGAGAACTCCCAAAAAGCGGTATGCCTCCTTTTCGCTTACCGAATTCAATTTTCTTTCCTTGACTTCGTTCAACCGAATCAGATTGACGTGGCAAGGTTTGCCTTTCAACAGTTTTACAAGCGCCTCGGCGTGTGCTTCGTCGGCATTTTCGCCCGCGATCAGACTGTATTCGAAGATGTACCGCCGCCCCGTCTTTTTGAAATACTCGGCGCACGCGTCCAAAATTTCACAGATGCGGTAGCGGTTTGCAACCGGCATCGTTCGCTTTCGTTCGGCATCGGTCACCGCGTGCAAAGAAACCGTCAGATTCAACGGAATCCCTTCGCCCGAAAACGCTTTCATCTGCGGAACGAGTCCGCAGGTGGAAAGGCTCACATTCCGTGCGCTGATGTTGATTCCGTGTTCGGAAGTTAAGTTGCGCAAAAATGTTACGACGTTTTCGTAATTGTCGAACGGTTCGCCGCTTCCCATGAGCACGACGTTGGTGACTGCCCTGTCTTTCAGCGTGCCGCCCGCCGCGCGGTTCACGGCAAGGATTTGCGAAAGGATCTCGCCCGCCGTCAGGTTACGGATCAGACCGCCGAGCGTGGACGCACAAAATTTACAACCCATCCGACAGCCGACTTGCGTAGAAACGCATTGTGTGTTCCCGTATTTATACTTCATGAGTACGCCTTCGATCAGGTTTCCGTCCGCAAGCAAAAACAAATATTTTTTCGTTCCGTCTTCCGCCGTATACGTTTTGTAAATTTTTACGGGTTCGTCCTCGAACTGTTCTATCAGTCGCTCGCGGAGCAAAGACGATACGGGAAGTTCCGAAATCTTTTTCCCCTGCATCAGCCCGAGATAAACCTGCCCGGCGCGGAATTTCCGCTCGCCCAAAGAGAGTATTAGCGCTTCGATCTCTTCATAACTCAGATCCTGCAAAATCTTCTTCATGTTCTCCATTCCGTCAATGAGAAAAAATCATCTCATCGCATTTTTCAAAAGATATGAGTTCCATCTTTTAACGGTTTCTGTTCCTTTATACGTTTTTTCTCAGTTTACAAACGTAAAACCCTGCGCCGAATGCGGTATCGGGCAAAAATTGCATGCCGTATTTTGTGGTTTCATGCGGCAATGCGCACTCACACCGAACCGGTTCGAACGACTGATTCGTATTCAAAAATGCCTGTATAATGCAATCGTTTTCCTCTTTCAAGATCGAACAAGTAGAGTAGTACAGCGTACCTCCGCCGGTTACATAGCGCGAACAGTTATTCAGAATCGCAAGTTGCGTCGTTTGCAGTTCCCGAAAATCCTCCTCGGTTTTCCGAAGCGGCAAATCGGGATTTTCGGCAACGGTACCCAATCCCGAACAGGGCACGTCGCACAACACCCCGTCAAACGCACCCTCCCATTCCTCGCGGAAGATTCTCGAATCAGCCTGTATGGGCGTAACGTTTTCCGCTCCCATACGCGAGCAGTATGCTTCGATCAGCGAAACGCGGTGCGCGTGCAGTTCGGAGGCAACGATTTTATCGCAGCGCGGCGCGAGCAAGACGGACTTTCCGCCGGGTGCGGCGCATGCGTCAAGCAAGCGGCGGCATGGATCGATGACGGAACAGATCGCAATACTTCCCACCGACTGAAAAGTATAATCTCCTGCGTAAAACCCTTCGTCCCGCGTAAAATTCGGAAAGATATATACGTGTTCGAACGGCGTTGTTTCGTGCGGTCGGGATAAATATTTGTCCTCTCCGCGCACAAAACGCACGGTAACGCCATGGCTCTTTGCGCCCATAACGGCTTCCGCGCGCGCGCCGTATTGCTCTTTGAGTTTCCCGACTGCAAACAGTGGAAAATTGTAGCGCAACGACAGTCCTCTGTCGCCTTCGGGAAGGCGGACTTTTTCCGCTTCGAATTTGCGTAAAAATGCATTGATAAATCCCGCCATTCCGCTCTTTCCCAGTTTCTTGCAGAGATCCACTGCCGTATCGGTGACCATGTAGCGCGGCTTGTGCAGAAACAACAGCCAGTACAGAGAAATCTTAATTAACACGCGCGCGCTTTGTTTGGGCGTCTTGGGCGCAAACGCACGGATACACTCCGACAGATAGCCGTCGTTTTCAAGCACGCCGTATACGGTCTTCACCGTCCGCGCACGGTTCAATTCTTCGATTCCCGAATCCGAAAGCGCGATCTTTAAATGCGCGCCTTCTGCGTACACTTTGCCGAGTACTTTGTAAGGGTCATAAAACGGGTTGGTCAAAACGCATTCCTTCCTGTATTTTTCTGCCGTTTAAAAAATCCCGTGCAGACATTCTTTTTCCGCCTGCGGCTTGCAAGTCGGTAATTTCGATCGCGCCCTCGCCGCACTTTACGATCAGTCCCGTTTTGGGCGAAGCGGACAGCACGACGCCCGCCTCCGCGTTCTCGTTGCAAGTCGCAGTTTGCGCAAAGTATATATTAAACGTCGAATCTCCCATTTTCGCATATGCGAGCGGCGCGGAAGATAGCCCGCGGACGAGCGCGCTCACCTCCTTCGCCGAACGCGAAAAATCGATTTGCGTGTGAGATACTTTTTTACAAACAAAGCCTTCGCCCTGTTTTGTTAAACGCACTTCGCCGCGCGAGATCCGCTCCACCGCCTCGGCAATGAGTTTTGCACCCATCAGCGAAAGTCTGCCCGTGAGCGCGTCGCAGGTATCCGCCGGTGAAATTTCGGTTTTCGCGGAGAGAAACATGTCCCCCGTATCCAGTCCGACGTCCGTCTTCATGATCGTCACGCCCGTCTCCCGCTCGCCCGAAATGATCGCCTGCGCAATGGGCGCCGCCCCGCGGTATTTGGGAAGCAGACTCGCATGCACGTTCCAAACGCCTGCGGGAAACAGATTCAGGATTTCTTCCGTCAAAATCTGCCCGTATGCGCAAGTCACCATCAGTTCCGCTTTCACGGAAGCAAGCGCGGAAAAGTCCTCTTTCAAGCGCGACGGCTGCAAAACGGACAACCCCAACCGCTCTGCCTCCGCCTTAACGGGAGAGGGCGTGAGCACGCCTTTCCTGCCCTGCGGTTTATCGGGTTGGGTGAGCACCGTAATTTCGTGTCCCGCCGCAACCAGCGCACGGAGCGAGGGTACGGCAAATTCGGGCGTTCCTGCAAACACAAGTTTCATCAATCGTCCTCGTTGCGGAGATTTTCCGCCTTGTCGATATAAAGGATCCCGTCCAAATGGTCGAGTTCGTGACAGATTGCCCGCGCGAACCAACCGTGCGCAACCACCGAATAACGGTCTCCTTTGCGATCGTAATAAATTATTTTCACTTTATTGGGACGGCGGACTTTCCCGCATTTGCCCGTTACGGAAAGACAGCCCTCCGTTCCCGTCTGTTCGCCTTTCTGCCATACGAAAACGGGATTGATAAACTCAAAAAAGCCTTCGGGCACGTCTACAATGACGGCGCGGAGCGGCACGCCCACTTGCGGCGCGGCAAGACCTGCGCCCTGCGCCTTTTTCAGCGTTTCCTTCATGTCGTCGAGAAGAGACGCAAGTTCCTGATCGAACCGCGTGACCGGCTCGCATTTTTGACGAAGCACTTCGTCGCCTACCTGAACGATTTCACGAATCATTCTCTGTCTCCTTTTCCATTCGCAATTTTTTAACTCAAATTGACGGGATTTTCTTCCACGTAAACAAGTACGTTTTTAAATTTTACCGCCGTGGCGGCGTCGTACACTTCTTTGAGCAGTTCGGGTTTCACGAGCCTCATGAGCACCTGATACCGATGTTTATTCTGGATCCGTTTTACGGGCGCGTGCATGCGGTTGAAAAACAGGAAATCTTCCGTATGCGCCGAATACACCGTCTGCAAGCGCGTATATACTTCTTTCAAGGCTTCGAGCGTTTCGCGCTCATCTTCGCCCGTAACCATTACGCGGACGATCTTTGCAAAGGGCGGAAACATCGTGATCGCGCGCACGTTGATTTCATGTTCGTAAAATCCGTCGTAATCGTAATTTTTCGCAAACCGCAGGATAAAATTATCGGGGTCGTACGTTTGCAGAACCACTTCGCCCGTTTCTTCGGCGCGGCCGCTTCTTCCTGCGACCTGTGAAATCAGTTGAAACGTCCGCTCGTTGCTCCTGTAATCAGGAAAATGCAGACTCATGTCCGCATCGAGGATGCCCACGAGCGTCACATAGGGAAAGTCGTGTCCTTTGGCTACCATTTGCGTCCCCACCAAAATATCCGCCTCGCGTTTTGCAAACCGGCTGAGGATCTTATAATGCCCCTCTTTGCCGCGCGTGGTATCCACGTCCATGCGAAGGATGCGCGCCGAGGGATACTGACTTTGAAGTTCGCTGACTACTCTTTGGGTCCCTGTCCCCATATATCCGAGATGCACGCCTCCGCAATCGGGACAGATTGAAAGTTTTTTATAGCGCATGCCGCAATAGTGACATTTCAGACAGTTTTCTTCGCTGTGATAGGTGAGCGCGACGTCGCAGTTTTTGCATTTGGCCACATAACCGCAGTCGCGGCAGATGACCGTTTGAGAATACCCTCTGCGGTTAAGAAACAGGATTGCCTGATTCCCGCGGTCCAGACATGCTTCCAACCGTTCCCGCAGTCTTGCCGATAAAAAGGACGCGTTGCCTCGCTTTACTTCGCGCCGCATATCCGCAATATGCACTTGCGGCATCGGCCGCGCGTTGATGCGGTCTTTGAGCGTGATCAACGCGAATTCACCCTCTTTGGCGCGGCGGTACGTTTCCACCGAGGGCGTGGCGCTGCCGAGTACCAGTTTTCCGCCGTTATACTGCGCGCGGAGCAGCGCGATATCGAAGGTGTTGTACCGAGGCGAACTTTCGGAAGAATAACTGCCGTCGTGTTCTTCGTCGATAACGATGATCCCGATATTTTCAAGCGGCGCGAATACCGCAGAACGCGCGCCGATCGCAATGCGCGCTTCGCCGCTGCGCAGCCGCTGCCATTCGTCGAACCGCTCTCCCGCCGAAAGCCCGCTGTGCAGGATCGCAGCCTGCGCGCCGAACCGCGCACGGAGTTGAGAAAGCATCTGCGGAGTAAGCGATATTTCGGGTACGAGAAAAATTGCGGTTTTTCCCATGCCGAGCGCCCGCGCAATGAGCGTCAGATAAATTTCCGTCTTTCCGCTGCCCGTCACGCCGTGAATAAGCGTTACCGTCTGTTTCGCGTCCTCCACGGTCTTGACCGCCTGCGCCTGCGCAGGCGTTAAAATATGTTCCTGCGCAGTCTGCGGAACGCTTTGATAGGGATCGCGCAGCACGCGCCGTTTTTCGAGTACGATCGCGCCCTTTGCCGCAAGCGCGTTCACCGCGCCCCCGAACGATTCCCTCAGCCTCGCCGCGTCCTCTTCGGGATGCTCCCGTAAATAGGAAATGAGCGCAAGTTGCGCTTTTGCCCGCGGAGAAATTTCTACCTCCGCGCCCGTCAGATGCGCATAGGTACGGTACGTTTCCGAAACTTTGCCCGTCCGCATTTCAGAAGGTAAAAACAATCTGAAACAAAGCGCAAGCGGACAGCGGTAACGCGCCGCGATTTTGCGCGCAAGCATCAGACATTCGTTGTTGATCGCGGGATAATCGTCCGCGCGGATGATCCGTTTCAGTTTTTCGGGCGGGCAATCGGTCGTATCCTTTCCGCGCACGACAAACCCCGTCGTCTTGCCTGCACCGAACGGCACGACGACGCGCGTCCCCGCTTCGACGGGATAATCGCAGACGTAGTCGAAAATTTTATCTACGTCGCTATGCGCAATGTCTACGATGACTTCACAAATCATAATCCAATCCGAAATACTGCAAAAAGCGTTTGACCGCAATTACCCCGCGGGAAAGAAAACAGCCCCGCTGGGGGGCGTTTTTCAATCTCTCGCGCTTGTTACCTTGCCGTTCATGATCTCTTGGCAAGCGAGTACGATTTCTTTCTGCTTCCCGGGAAGTTCCAGCGTTCCCGTCGCCTGCATCTGCTCGATGATCTGGCGCGTGCGTTTTGCGACGACGACGCACAGTTCGTAGCGCGAAACGGGTTCTTCGGGAGTGCCGAGTTTTCTTACGAGCGAATCGACCGAAGGATCGTTAATCATGTTTATCACCTCTGAATGTTTCTTTCAAAATTATATTTTGAAGCGCACGGGTTGCTTCCTCCAAATCATCATTGACGACGGTGTAGTCGTAAAGATGGTTTTGGGATAATTCAAACCGCACCCGTTCAAGCCGTTTTTCAAGTTCCGCTTCCGTCTCCGAGCCTCTCTGCGAAAGTCGGTTCATAAGCGTTTCGGGATCGGGCGGAACGATCATGATCAATACGGTATGTTCAAATCCGCTGTTTTTTACCTGCAACGCGCCTTTCACGTCGATTTCGAGAATGACCGATTTGCTTTCGAGTTGCCGTAAAACGAATTCTTTGGGCGTTCCGTAACAGTTTCCGAAATGTTCGTCCCATTCCAAAAATCCGTCTTCGCCGATCCGTTTCGAAAATTCTTCTTTGGTTAAAAAGAAATATTCTCTGCCGTCTTTTTCTCCTTCGCGGGGAGCGCGCGTCGTACAGGAGACCGAAAGCGCCAGCGAATCGTCTTCTTGCAGAAGGCGGTTTACGAGCGTGCCTTTCCCTACGCCCGAGGGACCGGAAATCACAAAGAGACTGCGTTTCATATTTACTCCAGATTCTGAATTTGCTCGCGCACCTTTTCGATCTCGTTTTTCATTTCCAGTGCGCACGCCGTGATCTTCCCGTCGTTCGATTTACTGCAAATGGTATTGCATTCGCGGTTGAACTCCTGCACTAAAAAGTCCAGTTTTCTGCCCACGGCGTCGCTTTCGCAAATGCGGTAAAATTCTTCGATGTGCGAACTCAGACGGGTAAGTTCTTCGTCGATATTGCTCTTATCGGCAAACAGAGCCGCCTCCGTCAGAATCCGCGTTTCGTCTATTTTTCCGTTTAAATATTCCCCGATGCGTTCGGTAAGTTTCGTGCGGTATTCCTCCGCAACCGACGGCGCGCGTTGCGCTATTTCGTTCCGCAGCGCAGAGATCGTTTCCATGCGCGAAAGCAGGTCGCGCTTCAAGCGTTCGCCTTCGGCACGGCGCATTTCCGTATGCGCTTCGAGCGCCGAGGACAACGCGGATTTTAATGCAAGCGTCAGCGTTTCGTCCGCGCCCGCGCCCTCCTCCTGTTTCAGTACGTCGGGCAGCCGCAGTACGCTGTTTACCGTTAAATCGTTTTCTATCGAGGGAAAACTTCCCTTTAACTCCGCCGCCGCTTTGATATAAGCGTTTGCAAGATTCAAATCGAGATAGAGCGATTTTTCTTTTTGACGGGTATCCCGAAGGCTTACGAATACGTCGACGTGACCTCTCGAAATCCTGCCGCGCACCATACTGCGGATCAGTTCTTCCTGCGCAAGAAATACGCGGGGACTTTTTACGGCGCAGTCAAGATAGCGGTTATTCACCGATTTTACTTCTACCGTCAGTTCCAATCCGTCTTCGCGGTATTGTCCCTTGCCGTAACCGGTCATGCTGTACATATCGTTTCCTCTTTTTTCCGTGTAGAGATATTATATCATAACCTAAAGTTTTTTTCAAGTAAATTTAATTACTTTCTTGCAAGGCGCGCAAGCAGTTCTTCTTCGCCGATGACGGGAAGATTCATCTTTTTCGCCTTTTCCAGTTTACTGCCCGCGCTTTCGCCTGCAACGACCAGCGTCGTTTTTTGCGTCACCGAACTCTGCGCCGTGCCTCCCTGTTCTTCGATCAGTTTCTGCGCCTGAGGTCTTGACAGCGAAGATAAACTGCCGGTCAGAACGACGTATTCGCCCGCAAACGCGCCCGTCGTCTTTTTTTCCTTTGCATAAGGAACGACGCCCAACTCGGAAAGACGCGCAAGTTCGTTTGCGTTTTCTTCGCAGGCGAAATATCCGACGATGGCTTTTGCGGTGATTTCGCCGATGTTTTCAAGCGCGACCAAACTTTCCTCGTCAAGCGCGGCGACCGCGTCGACGCTTCCGAACGCCGCCAGATCGCGCGCGGCGACCCTGCCGATCCCGCCGATACCGATCGCGTAGAGGAATCGCTCCAACGGAATACGTTTGCTTTTTTCGACGGCGGTTAATAAGTTGTTGATTTTCTTTTCCTGAAACCCTTCCAGATATCGGGGCTTTCCCTTCCCGTCAAAAGCAGGCTCGTCCGAAAAACTTTCTTTCGTCAGCGTGTATAAGTCGGAAAACCGACGCACGCCGCATTTTTCGTACAAAAGCGCAATGGTCTGGTCGGACATCCCTTCCACGTCCGCTGCATTTTTGGAACAGTAATGCACGAGTTTTTGCACAATGCGCGGCGGGCATTCTTCGTTGGAACAGAATAAATTTGCGCCCACTTCGCGCACCGCACTGCCGCACGCAGGGCAAACGGTCGGTTTTTCGACGGGAACGCTTCCCTCGGTATGCGAAACCGCGCCCAGAATTTCGGGAATCACTTCGTTGGAACGGCGCACTAATACGCGCGATCCCACTTTGACGTCTTTGCGCGTGAGATCGCCGAAGTTATTGAGCGTAGCGCGTTTGACCGTCGCACCCGCAAGGTCGACGGGTTCGATCTCTGCCAAGGGTGTCAGTTTTCCCGTTCTGCCCACCTGCCAAAATACGTTTTTCACCGTCGATTCGGCTTCTTCCGCTTCAAATTTATATGCCGTCGCCCAACGCGGAAATTTATCGGTGTGCCCCATTTCGGCGCGAGTACGTTCGGAATTCACTTTAACAACCGCGCCGTCGGTCAGAACATCGATCTTTTTGCGCTCGATTTCGATCTCGTCGATCGCCGCCTGCACCTCGTCGCCGTTTTTGCAGACTTTGAAATAGGGATACGTCTTGAATCCCTCTCGTTTCAAAAACGCGACGGCTTCCGTCTGCGACGCGACAGGCCGCTCGCTCATATAATTGATATCGTAAAACAAAATTTCGGGATTGCGTGTCGCAGTTACTTTGGGGTCGAGATTGCGGATCGCGCCCGCCGCCGCGTTCCGCGCGTTTTTCAGAGGTTCTTCGGGATGCGCTTCATTGTACTTTTCCAAAACGGAAAGCCGTATCACCGCTTCGCCGCGCACTTCCAAAACTCCTTTGTATCCGATTTTAAGCGGAAAACTTTTGACCGTAAGCGCCTGCGCGGTCACGTCCTCTCCCTCTACGCCGTTTCCGCGCGTCGTCGCGCGGACAAAGGCACCGTTCTCGTAAGTGAGGCACATCGTCAATCCGTCGAATTTATATTCCACCGTGTATTCCGCGTGTTCGTCCGCTTTTTGAACACGCGTAAAAAATGCGGCAAGTTCGTCCGCCGTCACCGCTTTGTCGAGGCTGTACAGCCTTGCGATATGGGTGTGCCGCTGAAACCCCTTTACGGGTTCGCCGCCCACGCGCCGCGTGGGCGATTCGGGAAGCACCGTCCCGCTCTCCCGCTCCAATTCTTTGAGTTCGTCGTAAAGCCTGTCGTATTCTCTGTCGGGCACGCTTGGATCGTCGAGCACATAATATTCGTACGCCCACTTATTGAGAATTTCACACAGTTCGCGCATTCTGTCCATTTCCGTTACTCCACAACCGTCAGCGGCGCCAAAGCCGCCGCCAAATCTTTATTCCCCGCCGTTTCGAACCGCACGGTAATGATGAGGTTATTTCCCTGTCCGCGTACGGCAACGATCTCTCCGCGCCCGAAGCGCGTATGTTCCACTTTGACCCCTATCCGATATTCGGATACGTCCTTCATCTCCTGTTTGGGCGGTTGGAACGCCTTGCTCTGCATAGCGGGTTTTCCCGTGCCGAACGTGCGGTATCCTTCGTCGCGCGGTTCTCTGACCGCAGAAGAAACGACTCTCCTCGGCGCGGAATTCCCGTAGCCGTAACTGCCCGAATACCCGCCGCCGTAACCGTAGCCGCCGCCGTAGTCGCCTGCATAACGTTTATAAACATGCGTTTCGGGAAGATCGAGTTCGCCGCGCAACTCCTCGACAAACTCCGAACGCATGGTCGGCTCGCGCCGTCCGTACAAATATCTGCTTTTGGAACGCGTCAGCCACAGCAATTCGCGCGCACGCGTGATCGCAACGTACATGAGCCGCCGTTCTTCTTCCATGCTCTGCGGATTGTCGATCGCGCGGGAAGTGGGCAACACATTTTCTTCTAACCCAATGAGAAACACGCCGCGGAATTCCAACCCCTTTACGGCATGAATGGTCGCGATGGTTACGTATTCCCCTTCGTCCATTTCATCGGTATCCGAATAAAGCGTGATCGTTTGCAGATAATCGGAGAGCGTCGCTCCCGCATTCATACGGACGAACTCGTCTACAGAGTTTTGAAATTCGTCGATATTCGCACGGCGCGTCACACTCTCGTCGGAAAAATCGTCGTACTGTTCGTACATACCCGAAGTTTCGATGATATGCCGCGTCAATTGATCGACCGCATCCTCCTGCGCGCGCAAAACCAAATCTTTGATGTATCTGCCGAACGCGCGGAGTTTTTCTTTGATTCCCGCGCCGAAGGGAAGAAGATCGACGTCCAGAATGGCGTAATAAAGCGATATGTCTTCCTGTTCCGCATAGTTGAGGAGCGACTGCAACGTCTTTTCGCCGATGCCGCGGCGCGGAACGTTCATCACGCGCATGACCGCTTCGTCGTCGTTCGGGTTGGCGGCAAGCCGCAAATAAGCGAGAATGTCTTTGATTTCTTTGCGCTCGAAGAATTTGAATCCGCCGAAAACTTTGTACGGAATTCCGTACTTTGTAAACTCCTGCTCGTATGACCGCGTGAGCGCATTGATGCGCATGAGCACCGCAAAATCAGACGGACGGTACCCTTCGTCGCGCAGTTGGGCAATCAGCCGCGCACAATAGAGCGCTTCCCCCGTCTCCTCTTCCGCTTCGTGATACACGGGCTTTTCCCCGTCGCCGTTCGCCGTCCAGAGTTCTTTTCCCTTGCGGAACGCATTGTGCGCGATGGAAGCATTGGCAAGCGATAAGATGGCTTTGGTGGAACGGTAATTCCGCTGCAATTTATAGATTTTGGCATTCGGATAGACGCGTTCAAAATGCAGGATATTTTCGATCTTCGCGCCGCGCCATCCGTAAATCGACTGGTCGTCGTCGCCTACGACAAACAGATTTCCGTGCTCGGAAGCAAGCAATTTGATGATTTCGAACTGCACGGCGTTGGTATCCTGAAATTCGTCGACATGGATGTAACGGAATCTGCCCGCAAGAAACTCGCGTGCTTCTTTCTCGTTTGCGAGTAGTTTTTTTGTTTCGGTCAATAAGTCGTCGAAATCAAGCGCATTGTTCTTTTTTAAGTGTTCGGAATACTTGCGGTACACCGCCATTGCCGTTTCTACGTTGCGCTCGCGGGAATAACGGGCGCTGTATTCGTTCGCGTTATACCCCAACATCTTTGCTTCGGAGATATGATATTTTACGCTCTTTAACAATCCGTCGCTGTCCTCGAAACCGCATTCTTTAAACGCCTGCTTAATGACGGCGGAACGCTCCTGTTCGGCGTAAATGGAAAAGTTTTCGTTTAATCCGCAATTTTGCGCGTACATTCTGAGAATCCGAACACACATTGCGTGGATGGTGCATACCCACATCCGCGAAACGTCGGTAAGACCGGAAAGCCGCTCTTTCATTTCCCTTGCCGCTTTATTCGTAAACGTAATGGCAAGCACACTCTCGGGCGATACGCCCATATCCGAAACCAAATGCAAAATACGGGCGGTGAGAACGCGTGTTTTTCCGCTCCCTGCGCCCGCAAGCACCAACACCGCGCCCTCGGTATCGAAGACGGGCTTGATCTGTTCTTCGTTCAGTTCACCCTTGAAATCCATAAAAAAATTATATCACGTTCAACGACTTTTTTCAACCGTTTCGATCAGCCATTTCCGCTGCATTTTATTCTTTTGGGCTGCCGTTATAAACAAGAAAAAATCTTTCCGTCAAGGAAAGATTTTCGTTTGCATCGATGCTAATCAAGAGCGTCCTTTCAATTCGAATTCGTATTCGTGTTTGAAGCGTTCGAGCGCATGCAGATACCGCTCGGAAAGTTCGAGCGTGTAGCGCTGCTTTTCGGCATAGGAAAGCGTGTCGTAATAGGCTTTATCCGTCAACCGTCCGATGGCGTTGCTCACTTCGCCTTCGGAGAGAAGCAAATCGCGTACTTTCAGATAAAATTCGTCGGGTGTTTCTCCTTTGATCTGCGTGGTCACTTTTTCCTGAAAATAGCGTTCCATTTTACTTTCGTTGATACCCTGCTCTTTCGCGTGCGAACGACTGGAAGATAATTCTTCTTCGCACTGCTCCCAGAAGCCCTTTTTCATGCGCATTTTTGCCTCTTTTGCAAGCATTTTTAGCGTTCGTTCCATGGTCGCCTCCACTTTTTTCGACAAAATTTGCACAAAAAATCCGTAACTTTCGTTACGGATCTTCTTTAGTTTCTGCTTCTCTTTCTCGCCGCTTCCGCTTTCTTTCTCTTTTTTACGGAAGGCTTTTCGTAAAACTCCTTCTTGCGAAGGTCGCCGATAATGCCGTCGCGCGAGCATTTTCTCTTAAAACGGCGCAGCGCGCTTTCAAGATTTTCATTCTCTCCTACACGAATCGTAGACATATTCTCAACCCTCCTCCGCCGAAGCACTTATTTCCGCATTATTATACTAAACCGAAGAAAAAATGTCAACGCATTTGAGGCGGTTTTTCTGTTTTTTTCCGATTCTCAACTGAACTTATACGCCTTTTCCGCAAGATATTCGAAGGCGCGTTTCAGCATTCCCAGATCCGCATAATCCCGCCCGTAATTTTCGATCAGTACGGGACCGCGGAAACCGATCTGTTTTAATTCGGAAAACAGTCCGTCGAAATCGAACGTTCCCTGCCCGGGAAGACAGTTCTTCCCCGTTTCGGTATGATCGCACACATGCACATGCGTGATATCTTCGCCCATTTCTTCCAGATATTTCTCATAAGAATTCCCCGAGACGCGCGCCTGTTTGACGTCGAGCACGCCTTTTAAGGCGGGACAATACCGCTTCAACGCCCGAAATACTCCGGGGCGATTATACATTGCCCATTCCACGTTTTCCAAACAGAGCGTGACGCCACGTTCCGCACAGTATTCGGCGATCTGCGCCGTCAGCAGCCCCCAACGTTCCAGATCCTCAACGGACGTCCGCTTGATTCTGGCGACTCCGTGAAACGTATAATACCGCGCGCCGAACGCATTCGCCGATTTGAGCGCTTTGTCAAGAATACGGAACGCGTCTTGCCGGACGCGAGGGTGCGCGCTGTACAGTTGCGGTTCGAATTGAGTGGTCAGCGTATGTACCGAATGTACGGCGACGTTACCTTTTTTCGGAGCGACGGCTTTTGCAAAACGCGGTTCGTATTCGCAAAAAGAAGTGAGAAACACCTCTGTCTGAGGAACGTTCCATTCGTCGAACAAGGGAAGCGCGTCTTTGGTTTCCAACCTCATAAACAGCGATGCAGTCGAAATTCCCGCAATCATTTTTGATCCTCCCTAAAAGAAAACTCGCCCTGAGGCGAGATCTCTTTTGCTGTGAATTTTAATTTTTGACCCGTTCCAAAAGCGCCGCCACGTCGCTTTGAATGTGTTCGAGTGCGGCAAGTGCTTTTTTCTGCGACTCCGCCTTCACCGAATAATAAATTTTCAGTTTGGGTTCAGTTCCCGACGGACGCACGCAGACGAATGAACCTCCCGAAAGTTCATAGTACACACAGTTGCATTTGGGAATATCGAGCGGCTCGGTTGCGCCGTTTACGAGCCGTCTTACCGACGCCGAATAATCGCGCACGGCTTCCGCTTCAAACTCGCCCAACTTTGCAACCCGTTCGGTTTTCAGCGCGTCGACGACTGCGTTCATCTCTTTCATGGCATTTAAACCGGAATATTGGATCGAAACGTTTAAATCGAGCACGTATCCGTATTTTTGATAGATCTCCTGCAAACGGCGGTAAACCGTCTTGCCGATATAAGTATAATAGCATACCATTTCGGCGCAGAGCATGGAAGCGACTACCGCATCTTTATCGCGCGCGTGCGTACCGCGCAGATATCCGCACGACTCTTCGAATCCGAATACATATTCGTATTCGCCGCTCTTCTCCCACTGCTTGATTTTTTCGCCGATAAATTTAAATCCGACGGGAACTTCGAACAACGTAACGCCGAAATCATCGCAGATCGCTTTCGCCATGCCCGTCGTCACGAACGATTTTACAACAGCCGCGTTGCGGGGCAGTTTCCCGTCCTCCTTCAACCGCGTTAAAATGTAATCAAGAAGCAGGATCCCCACTTGATTTCCCGAAAGCGCAACAAATTCGCCCTCGTCATCCTTTACAGCAACGCCCAGACGGTCGGAATCGGGATCGGTACCGAACACCACGTCTGCATGGATCCGATTTGCCAACGCAATGCCCATCGAAAGCGTTTCCTTGTATTCGGGATTGGGTACTTTTACGGTGGAAAATTCCGGATCTTCCTTCGTCTGTTCCTCCACCGTCGTGACGTTGATCCCGAGTTTTTTCAGGATTTGCGTGACGGGGACGTAACCCGAACCGTGTACGGGCGTGTAGACGAGTTTTAAATCTTTTCCGCACTGTCTGACCGCCTCGTCGGAAAGCGTAAGACGGGTCAGTCCTTCGATATATGTATCGTCCACTTCGCAAGGCACGGGAAGAATGAGCGCGCTCGTGTCGTCTGCTTCAACGGAAAGATAATCGTCGATCTTTTCGATAAATTTCACGACCATCTGCGTCGCCTCGGGCGACATCTGCGCTCCGTCTTCGCCGTAAACCTTATAGCCGTTATATTCTTTCGGATTATGAGAAGCCGTGATCATAATCCCCGCAACCGTGCCGAGATAGCGCACCGCAAATGAAAGCATGGGGACGGGATGCACGCGGTCGAATATGTATGCTTTAATGCCGTTCTTTGCCAGAACGCCCGCCGCTTTTTCCGCAAACAGACGGGAATTTCTTCTCGTATCGTAAGATACGGCGACGCCGCGCGCCATCGCATCTTTGCCCAGCGTCTTGATATATTCGGCAAGTCCCTGCGTTGCACGCATTACGGTACGCACATTCATCATATTCATACCGCAACCGATGATGCCGCGCATTCCCGCCGTACCGAATTCCAATTCGCCGCCGAAGCGGTATTCCTGCTCTTTTTCGTCGGAAGCGATCTGCGTAAGTTCCGCGCGCTCTTCCTGCGTCAGACGCCGATCGTCCAGCCAAGATCGATAATTTTCCCGATAATTCATAGTTTCCCCTCTTTTATATTATTTCGTCAAATAATCGGATTCGTTCTCTCCGCCCACGATTTTTTGATACGTGATAAAGAATTTACGCGAATTGAGATTGTAGTAATTCACGAGTTGCATGCTCAACAGGAAAATAAAACTCATCGGCACGGTGATCAGAAGCGCGCTCCCGAACGTAAACAGCCCGAAGACGAGATTGACCACCATGATGAGATAGACGGAAACGAGGAACGCTGCAAACCTTCTGCCGAAATCTTTTTTACAGGTAAAACTGTACTTCATGCCCGCGCCGACCGATTTGCGGTCTGAAATCATAGCGGGCATCCAGGAAGAAATCAAAGTCATTTTCAACGCGTCGAAACAAGCGATCGCAGTCACGGTCAGCGCGAGCGCAAACAACACCGTCAAAAATCCCTGCCCGGGTAGCAGCGACGGCACGTAAAAGAAAAGGAACCAGCAAGCGAGGATCATGAGCGCGTCGAATAAAAAGCAGAGCGGAACGTAGATAAGTTGATAAAGCGACGCCTGCCCGATATTCTTAAAATATGCGGAAGAAAACGAAGTGCGCGAATATGTGCTCATACGGTCGTTCACCGTATTACCGACGGCAAACAGCGCAAGCCCGTTTAAAAAGCGCATCAAAATGTACATAACGCAGACGCCGACGATCGCACCTGCAATTTTTCCGCTGTTGCTTCCGAAGAGCAGCACCAGTTCTTTGACCGCGACTTCGAATTCTTCTTTAAAGGTATGCAACCGCTCGGTATCGCCCGAGGTGAGCGCACGGAAAAACTCGCCGATCAGTTCCTTTACCGTAGTCATTTCGGCGCTTTCGAGAATGGAGGAAAGCGAGAGTTTTAAAATAACGTAAATCAGACTGCCGAAGAGCAGTCCCGTAACAAAATAATATAACAGAAGTTTGAATACGTTTTGAAAATTATCGATGGTAATATGAAACGCATTGCGAAATCTCATGTTATAACTCCCTGTAACTGCGAATCAGATCTTCTCTGTCCAATTTATCCGCAGTAAAATAAACGGTTTCCATGCGGATCCCGAAATTCAGAAAAGCAAAAACGAACAAAACGAACATCACGCCGCGGAATGCGAGTTCCGATAAATACGACATCCCCGTGATCGCTGCCGCAATCGTTGCAAAAAAGATCATAAACGATACGATCAACTTTCCGCGGATGGACGAAACCAAACGATAAGAATAAAGGAACGCGTCATAGTTACCGAAGCCCGTCATCTGTTTACAGGGCAGCCAAAGATAAGAGATGGTGATAAGATAAATCAGCGCCAGCGAAAAAACCGCGAAAACAAGCACGTTGAGAATACAGACAACTACCATGTTCCCGATGGACGACAGCGCGAAAAACACCGCCGAAAGCGCAACCACCCACGCTTCGTATAAAATAAAATAAACGAGCGTAAATCCGATTACGGAAAGAAGCAAATTGCCGAACTGCGTAAACGCGCCGCTCATCGTACGTTTTCCGAGCCGCATGTGCTTTTCCACGACCGAAAGCATGAGCGTTTCGAAAACGACAAAGCAAACAAACGCGCAAACGGTATAAATGCCGCCCAGAAGATCGATACGCAACAAACTCATTGCGCGGAAGTTCAATAAGAAATCGGAATTGGGCGTACCGGAAAAAAACGCGCCGACGAGATCGGAAATCGCGGAATAATCGAGCAGAAGCGTGAAAAAAACAGCCGGCAAAATTGCGTAAGGCAAAATATACCAGATATTTTTAAACAGATATTTTAAACTTCCAAATACGATGCGCATATTCTCTCCCGCGCCGAAACATTATACCGATATTATATCCTGAACATTATATACCAAATCAACCGACGTGTAAAGAGATTTTGAAAAAAAACTGAAAACGCAACGTTCTCCCGTCTTAAAAGCGATTCCAAGGGTCTGCATAGTCAATACAGTTGGCCATGCCGTTCCAGCCTCCCGTATACCCGCTCGTCACTCTCACTCCCTCTGTCGGATAGTTCTCATCCAATCGGATCGCTTCGTAATACTCCTCCTCCAAACTATGACGTAATTGATCGTATTCCACGTCATAACTCGTCGGCACCAACCGCTGCATGGTGGGAGTTTCCGTTACTGTGAGTCGTGCGTAGCCAATCGTTCCGTAACACATCCAACGGTTGAATTTTATCGAGCATACGCCCGCATAGAAATAAGAAGTTACCGTCTGTGTTTTTCCCGTCAGATTTTGAAAATAAAAAGTATTTTGCTTGGAACCGGATACGCTTGATTTTCCTACCCAATTCGATATGTGCGATCCTACCATCGTATACTGTGATGGACTGTTCCCCACGGTATAGTAAGTTCCGGGAACATTGTTCGGATCTGTTCCCATCGAATACACATAACTTCCGATTTGGGATCCTGAAGGACCATCATAACCGCGCGAATACGTTTCGACTTTTAACGGCACGCTGTATCTTGTATAAGCGGGAACTTCCATACTGAGCGAGAATAACGTTCGCGTGGCTGCGTTGGAAAAGCCTCCGCTACTGGAGCGAGATACAGACATTAACGCCGCATTCGTTGATTCGCCGACGATTAATGAATTCGTACTTATCGGAGGTTGCAGATGGTGATCTGTGAAAGTTGCGCTTGTTGAGACAGCAGTACTGGTCCAGTAAACATTAAGATTGACCGCAGATACGTCTCCGTTTTCCGTATCTGCGAGGGGGGACGCACTTCCTAAGGTCGATCCGTCCCTTCCCGTGTTTTCCGCAGTGTTAAGCCCCCATTTGCCGACTTCCGTCGGCTTACGTTTTTTAATCGGAAAATAAGAAAAGCGCCGCCCGCAAAATTTGCGGCAGCGCCAATCGGAATAAAATTATTTCTGAATTTTTTCGAGCATATTAACGACGTCCTGAACCGTCTTCACTTTCTCGACGTCGGATTCGGGAAGCGTGATGCCGTACTCGTCTTCAAGCGACATCATCAGTTCTACCACGTCCAAAGAATCCGCGCCCAGATCTTTTATGATCTCCGCTTCGGGCGTAATTTTCTCGGGGGCAATACCGAGTTGTTCCGTGAGCAATTTACTTAATTTCTCGTACATAATCAGTTCCTCCGTCCGCTCCGCATCCTCTACGAAGCCGAATTTTTTCTTATTCTAACCTATTTTCGGATGCTTGTCAACAATTTTTCCCAACTGATTTTTATACTGTAATAATTCGGATTTCTGCTCCGAAGTCAAACGGTAACTTTCGCGCGCCTTTTGAACGGCTTTGAGCCGAACGTCTTTGGAAAGATCGGTTTCGCGCAAAAACGCGATTCCCGCATCATAAAATTTTACAAGCACTTCCGCGAGCAACCAGGCGGCAGCCATCGTAACGTAATACTCCCTGCCGCACGCCTCTCTGATACTTTTGAAGATGAGCGGCAGATATGCTTCGCTCATATAAGAATGCAACAGCGTCACCAGCCCGAAACGGCGCGTAAACTCCCGTTCGCTATTTAGATATTTTTCAAGATATGGCATAAAATCTTCGCGGTGTTTCTGAATGCAAGGCGCGCGGAAACAATCGCAGGTCGCCCAATTATCAAGAAGCGCGACGACGCCGTCCACCGCGCCGCAAAATTCCCGAAACGGAAGCATGCCGACCGCAGTACATTTTAAAAACGTGATTTCGTAGTATACGTCCGGAAACGTCAATAGCGTTCGCCAGTCCTCTTTCCATTTCTTTGCAAATGCCCGCAGCACGGGAACTTTTACGCCGATGACTTGGATGGTAGGATCTTTTAATAATTTTTTATGAAATTCGCGGTATGTTTCGTCCGCATGCGCATATAACCACGCAAGCGTTTGATCGTAAGGTAGCATATCAGTGTAATCCTGCCTCTTGCAGCGCCGCAAACCACTCTCTTTCGGAAAACCTTGGGTTGGCGGGCGACGTGGAAGATAATTTTTTGGTATAGGGCAACAGTTCCGGATAATGTTTTTCCAACATTTGAAACGACTTACTGCCGTTGCACAATATTTTTTCCGCGCCGCAGGAATCAAAAAGCGATTTCAAATCGCCCACGCTTTCCTCGCGGATGGACGCATCCGAAGACCCCTCGATCTCGCAAGCCTCCACCACGTCCCACAGCGCAATACCGCGGCGCATTAAAAAATCGGTTTTTCCGGAAATCGTTTCCGGAACGCTTTCCCCGAAATATCCGCAAACCGTTTTCCAGAAGCGGTTCTGCGGATGTCCGTAATAGAACCCCACGGCGCGGCTCCTGACCGACGGAAAACTGCCGAGAATGAGTACGCGGCACCCTTTCCCGTATACGGGCGCGAAACCGTGTTCCATTACAGCGTAATTCCTTTTTCCAGATTCCCGACCGAAACGACGACCGCGCGCGAAAAGTCGAAACTCTCCGCAACGGCGCGGGTAATGTCGTCCAAAGTGAGCGCGGAAATTTCAGCCATTCGCTTTTCAAAATCGTAGACTTCGTTTTTATAAAGCATTTGCTTGCCGTAAATCAGCATCTGGGAAGACGTATTTTCCTGCGAGAAAATACTGCCCGATTTCGCCTGTTCTCTGCCCCGTAAGAATTCCTCTTGGGTTACGCCGCCGCGTTTGAAATCCTCGATCACCGAAACGATTGCGTCTTTCGCGTCCGCTGCTTTTTGGGGATTGACCCCCGCGTAAACGGTGAACATGCCCGTTTCTTCATAGTGCGAAGGATAGGAATAAACGGCGTAAGCAAGCCCCAGTTCTTCCCGCACGCGCTTGAAAAGACGCGAACTCATCCCTCCGCCTAAAATGGTGTTCATTACCTGAACCGCAGGGCACATTTCGCTTCCGCGGCATACGGTGGGAAATCCGATGGCAAGATGAGCCTGTTCGATGGGCTTTTTCTTAAAGGCATGTCCTGTTTGCCAATCGACGGATTTGATGCGTTTTTGAAAGGGCGAAGCGGAAAAGTCATCGAAATAACGTTCGGCAAGAGAAAACGCTTCTTCCGAAGAAATATTGCCTGCAAACGAAATCACGCAGTTTTCGGGACGGTAGCATTCGTTGCGGTACGAAATCAGATCTTCGCGCGTGAACCGTTTGATATTTTCGGATGGGCCTAAAATATTTCTGCCGTATCCCCGATTCCCGAACGCCGTGCGCGACAGAAGATCGAGACACAGATCCTCGGGCGTATCTTCGTCCATATTGATTTCTTCGAGGACAACGCCCCTTTCCCGTTCCAGTTCCTCTTGGGGGAAACTGCTGTTCAAAAACAAATCCGCAAGCAGCGCAAATGCTTCCGCCGCATGATCGCTGGTTGCTTTGGCGTAGTAACAGGTCATATCTTTGCCCGTAAAGGCGTTGACCTGTGCGCCCAACGCGTCGAACGCATCGGAAATTCCGAATGCGGTGCGCGAAGGCGTTCCCTTAAACTGCATATGTTCGAGGAAGTGGGAAATTCCGTCCTCTCTATCCGTTTCGAACGCCGCTCCCGCGCCGACAAGTACCCCCATCGTTACCGAAAGCAGTCCTTCCATCCGTTTGATAATCACTCTTACGCCGTTTTTCAACGTCTTTGTTTCCGTCATACTTTACTCCTTTATGTAAAAAACCCGTTTGGTTCTTAACCGATATTTTCGCTTACCGTAATGGCTCTCAATCCCTGCTGCTTATAGTACGAAAGAATTTCGGGAAGCGCGGCGAGCGTATGTTCCATCGGGTGCATCAGTATCAAATCGCCGCCCTTTACGTCTTTCGTCGCCCGCGTGTAGCAATCCGATTTATTTTTATCGCGCCAATCGATGGTATCTTTACTCCAAAGAATCGTCTTCAACCCCATCGATTCCGCCGCGTCGAGTACCGTATCGTTAAATGCCCCCGAAGGCGGCGCAAACAATGTTACGGTCACGTCTGCCGCAAGCGCAATGAATTCGACACTGCGGCGGATCTCATCTATATTCTGTTCGCGATTGAGCGTCGAATGGTCTCGATGAAAATAACCGTGCGTACCGATCTCATGTCCCTTATCACGGATGGTTTTCAGAACGGATACGTTATCGTCCGCCCAACTTCCGCCGATAAAAAACGTGGCTTTTGCACCGTATTCTTCTAATACGTCTAAAATTCCGCAGACTTCTTCCGTTCCCCAATATACGTTGAACATCAGGGAAACGCCGTCCTCGGACTGCCCTTTGTAGATCGCCTTCTCCTCTACGCTTGAAACGCTCTGCGCCGACGGAAAAAAACAAACCGTCCCAACGACGATCAGCACGATCGCAAGCACAGCGTTCGTAACGGCGGCGACCGCACGCGATGATAACTTCTTCAACAGTTTACCTCAAACAAAAAGATTTATCAACAACATTTTATTAAATTTTCTGTTTGAATATGACTGTATGTCCCGATCGGGAAAAAAGCCGACGGAAGTCGGCAAATGGGGGCTTGACACCGCGGAAAACACGGGAAGGGACGGATCGCCCGTCGGAAGTGTTTCCGTAGGAAGTGCGTCCCCCCTCGCAGATACCGAAAATTCGGCAACTCAGCCGAACTTCCAAACCGAAGTCTGGGCTGTTAAAAATGCGCCTGAAAATAATTACTCCGTCGCATTTTCTGAAACGGAACTCAACCATAATAATCCCATCACAAATCCTTTGGTGGAAGGCACGCGGCAAACTTTATACGGAGCGGGAAGCACCGCTTACAACAAAAATGCAGGCGCACGCGTGACGTTGGCTGCGATTTCGGTAGTCGTCCCCGCCTTTACACGCTATACGGCACAAGTTAATTTTATTGTTCAAAATAACGGCAGAAGAGAACATTCCGGCGCAAACGCACCGATTTATACTGCCATCAATTCATACGGAGTTTCGGAAATAGACGCATTTTACGGCTCCAGTTTGAGTTCGTGGCAAGGTAATTGGGCGGCAGAACAATATGGCGGAAAAGGCACAAGCGTAGTATGGTATACCCAAACTACAAAAACGTTGGAATTCGATAACGCCAGCAGTGAAACAAAAACTCTGCGTTATTTCTTTCATATGGGCGGCGCGATCAACGCGGGTAGCATTTACAAAAATTATTGTACCGTTACGAACTACGTCACACTCTACAGTTCGGGCATGCAGCGGTTGGTGCCGACGAGTTATGACGTGGAATACGATCAATTACGTCATAGTTTGGAGGAGGAGTATTACGAAGCGATCCGATTGGATGAGAACTATCCGACAGAGGCAGATCCCCTGCGTTTCGTCCCAACTTTTTCAGGCCCGCTGCATGTTTCGAATTCAGAGCAAACGAAACTTCTGAACATAATATTCTATTTCAACGTAACTACGGTTACTCCGCTTTCGCCTTCGCCGTATTTACCGAGGCGGAATGATTCCACGCGCCGGTGTCCTTGCAAAAGGCGGTGGACTGCCGAACGTAGTTTCCCCGTTCCCATTCCGTGTACGATGCGTACCTGACTGAGATTGGAAACGAGCGCCGCATCGAGAAACTGCTCGATTTCGGGAATGGCCTCGGAAACCGTCAGTCCGATCACGTTGCACTCGCGCGGAAGTTCCGCTTTTTCCGCAAGATGCTTGAAAACCGTTACCTTCTTCTCCTGCGGTTTTCTGCTTCGGGCAACGTACAAATCACCGAGAGCGGCTTTTACGCGAAGCGCGCCGATTTGCACTTCGGCTTGCTTTTTCCCCGAGCGGAACGATACGACGATGCCCTCCGCGCCCATACTGCCGACGAGTACGCGGTCGCCCTCTTTTAAACTTTCAGGTACGACAGGAACGGCGCGCACGCGCTCTTCCTCCCGATCCGCTCCCTCGTTCATTTTGTTTTTTAACGTCCGCGCGCGGATCAGATCCGATTCCGTCAAACTTTCTTTCCTGAAAATTTCTTCAATTTCACCGAGCAGTTCTTCGGCGCGCGCCGTCCGCTCGTTTACGATCCGCCGTGCCTCGGCTTTGGAAGCGGTTAAAAATTTTTCCCGTTCGCGCGCAAACTTTTCTTCTTCTTTGGAAAGCGCGGCAAGTTTTTCTTCCCATTCTTCTTTTAACTCTTCGGCTGCAAGCGAAAGTTTTTCCGCGCGAATGCGGCTCTCCTCCGCCGCCCGCACCGTACGTTCGTAACTGCGCGCGCCATCCGATAAATATCCTCTCGCTTCCTCGACGATCTCTTCGGGAAGCCCCAGTTTTCTGCTGACGGCAAGCGCGTTGGACGACCCTGGAGCGCCGATTTTTAAACGGTACAACGGTCGGAAATCGCCCGAATCGAATTCCATACAGCCATTCTCCACGCCTTCCGTTTGATAAGCAAATTCTTTTAACGAAGAATAATGCGTCGTAATGATCCCGCGGCATTTCTTTTTCAGCAGCGCCGATAAAATCGCCCGCGCAAGCGCCTGTCCCTCCTCGGGATCTGTGCCGCCGCCCGGTTCGTCGATCAGGACAAAATCGCGTTCGCATGCTTGGGTTACGATATTGCGCAGATTCACGATATGCGAGGAAAAGGTAGAGAGATTTTCTTCGATTGACTGGCTGTCGCCGATATCGCAGAACACTTCGCGGAAGACAGCGAGCGAAGTGCCGCTTGCCGCGGGAACGTACAGCCCGCATGCGCCCATCAACGAAAACAGACCGCACATTTTCAGCGTTACCGTTTTGCCGCCCGTATTCGCGCCGCTGATGACCAGAAATCCGTACTCTCCCCCGACTTTGACCGAAACGGGTACCGCGGTCTTCCCGTCGAGCAGAGGATGGCGTCCCTTTACGATTTCGACGATTCCCTTGCCGTTCAGTTCGGGTTTCACGCACCTCAGTTTATAAGCATATTCTGCGCGCGCATAAAAACTGTCTGCCTCGGCAAGCAGTTCCGCGTCCTGTTCAAGCGAGGCGCGCATTGCGCCGACCCCGTGCGATAACTCGGAAAGAATCCGCTCGATTTCTTCTTTTTCGTCTAACGAAAGCGAAATGAGTTCGTTGTTCATTTCGAGCACTTCTTCTGGCTCGATAAACACCGTTGCGCCCGTAGCCGAACGGTCGTGCACAAATCCTTTAATGCTGCGCTTGTATTCGGCTTTCACGGGAATGACGAATCGGTCGCCGCGCACGGTCACGATTCCTTCCTGCAAATATTTTTTCTCGCTGCCCGTGAGATACGAAGTCAGACGGACACGGATCTTTTCCCCGAGCGCACGGATTTCGCGCCGAAGGTTAAAAAGTTTTTCGCTCGCATGATCGGCGATCTCCGTATCGCTGATGATTTTTTCGTCAATCTCGTTTTCCAGCCGCTCGTTGAACTGCAAGCGGTTTCCCAGTATACGGAACAGCGTCAAATTCTCGTCGGAATACGAATTCACCGAAGTATATAAAATCCGCGCGGACCGCAACAGTTTCGCGCAGGAAAGCAATTCCGTATGCGTAAGCGTTGCTCCCTTCTGCGCGCGTTCCAACGCATCGCCGAGCGGCGGAAACGGCTCGATCCGCCCCGCGCCCAAATCGAACAACAATCTCACGGCTTCCTCCGTCATATCGAGCAGACGGCGCGCCTCTGGAAGCGATTCGGTCGGCACGGTTTCAAGCACGCGTCGCTTTCCTGCTTCGAGGACGGCGTAGGAAGATACCGCCGAAAGAATTTTATCCAGTTCCAGACGACTGTTTTTCATAACATACTCCTGTTGGCGTGTCCGCGTGTGGGACTTGCACCTTTGAGCGCATGCGCAGCCGTGCAATCGACAAGCAAAGACGCCGCGCCCCGTTCGTTTGCAAGCGGCGCGCAATTATATACTTCGAAGCGGCAGTCCTCCGCCGTTCGATACCTGCGCAACGGAAACGTTCTGCCGCTTTCGTCGGTGAGCGTATAGAATGCGCGCCGGTCGCAATCGCGGCATGTGCGTCCGAACGGGCAGTAACAAAGATCCATCACTTTCACGCCGCCTTGCGTCAGCGCAAACGCGCCTTCCGCCGCAAGCATAGACTGCTCCCGCGCCGAAAGTTCGTGCGATAAGACGAAATATTTTGCGCCGCAGGCTTTGATCCCGTTTACCGCAAATTCATTGGTGAGGTTGCATCCCGCCCCCGCAAACAGCGTTTTTCCGTATTTTTTTGCAAGCAGGATCCCGTAACTTCCTTCGCAATAAATTCCGTCGAAGTGTTTCAGCGCCGATCCGATCGATTCTTCGTCCTGTTGCGTAAACAACGGCGGCAGATATAAAAATTTCTCTTTCCCGTATTCGGGCGGCGTGATCTGCGCGTAATCGTCGGGCTTATAGATCACGATCTGATCTCTGTGTTCCGCCGAAGAATCGCCGCGGACGATCACAGCGCACTGATTACCGCGCCGCGTCGGAACGGTTTCGCTGAATTCCGACGTTGAAAGCGGTGCGCGATCGGGAACAAGATAATGCGCCAAATTCGTATAAAACGCGCGGCGGAAGGCGTTGAGCGCCGATTTCGGAAGAAATGCGTTTTCGGTTTTAACCCTGATTTCGGGCACAAAGGGAAACGCGTCCGTTTTTTGAAAACACGCGCAGATCTCTGCTTCCGTCAAAGGCGCGTTGGCGGCGGTCTGCGCAGAAATGTCCCCCTTAAACGAAAAAGTGCCGCAGCGCGCAAGGGGTAATTTTTCTGCGTACATTTCCACCTCGATCTTTAACTTCCGTCCGATTTTCGGAACAATCGTTTCGTTTGCGGCGCTGTCGGTCGTCACGCGCACTTCGTCTCGGGGAAACAATTTTACGCCCGAAGTCAGATAAAATCCGCCTTCGCCGCGCTCTGTAAACGACGCGCCGCCTGCTTCTTCTCCGCCGCGCAAGATCTTAAATCCGTCGCCCTTTTGCGCGTCGTATTCCGATCGGCAGAAATACTTCCCTTTCACGATCGAAATTTCGCCGACGTGTTCGCCGATGTGTCCTTGCACATTGCGGGAAAGAAACCCCGCCTGTTGTCCGAACGCCAACCCCTGCGTATAGTCACCGCGGTTATAAGCGCGTTTCAACAAAGAAAACGCCTCGTCGGCAGACGTGCCGCCAAGCAGCGCACGATAATACCGCACCGCCGCCGCGACGTATTCGGGACGGCGCATTCTCCCCTCGATTTTCAGCGACGTTACCCCCGCCGCCAACAGTTCTTTCACGCGTTCTCCTACGCACAGATCGGACGTAGAGAGCGCATAGGCTTCTTTGTCGAATCCCTCTCTGTCGATTCGGTATTTTTTCCGGCAGGGCTGTTTGCATCTGCCGCGGTTTCCGCTGTTATTTCCGACGTAGGACGAAAAATAACACTGTCCCGAAAAACAGGAACAGAGCGCGCCCTGAATAAATACTTCCGTTTCGATGACATCCGAGATCCGTGAAATTTCCGATAGCGGCGTTTCCCGCGCAAGCACCACGCGCGAAAATCCGAACTCTTTGGCAAGAGCAGCCCCGTAAACATTATTGCACCCCGCCTGCGTCGAAAGATGCAACTCCATTTGCGGATACCGCTCTTTGAGCGCTTTTCCGAGAAAGGGGTCCTGAACCAAAACGGCGTCCGCGCCCGCGTTCCAAGCCGCAACCGCATGCGCAAAAAACTGCGCCGTTTCGCTTGATTTGATCAAGGTGTTCAAGCAAACGTATACCTTTGCGCCGATAAGATGGGCGAAAAAAGCCGTTTCGCGCAGTTCCTCAAACGAGAAATTCTCCGCCCCCTCGCGTGCGGAAAAGGCGTTGAGTCCCAGATAGATCGCGTCTGCGCCCGAAAGCAGCGCAGCGCGCGCCGATTGTACGCCCCCTGCGGGAGCAAGCAGTTCCGTCTTCATGCTTTTGTGCCGTTATAATTCCTCGAAATGTTTTTTGATTTTTTCCGCAAGTTCTTTTCCGATGCCCTCTGCTTTGGCAAGGTCATCGGTATCCGCGCGCATCACCGCGTCGATCGAACCGAATTTTTTCATCAGCGCGGCGCGTTTTTTGGCGCCGATCCCGTCGATCTCTTCCAGCACCGAAGCAAGATTGCGTTTCCCGTGCAGACTTCTGAAATAGGTGATCGCGAAACGGTGCGCTTCGTCGCGGATGCGTTGCAGCATTTTCAACGCAAAATCGCGGCGGTCGATTTTGATCGGATCTTCTCCCGAGAGCGTATAAATTTCTTCCTCTTGTTTGGCAAGCGCGATCAGATCGATCCCTTCGACGTTCATTCCGTCGAAAATGGCTTTTACCGCCGTAAGTTGCCCTTTCCCGCCGTCAATGACAATCAGTTGCGGTTTTTCGAATTTCCCTTCGTCCGCAGTGCCGAGTTTGGACAGACGGCGCGTGAGGACTTCCTGTAACGAAGCGAAGTCGTTCGCGCCTTCCACCGTTTTGATGCGGAACCGACGGTATTGCGTTTTATCCGCCTCTCCGTCGGTAAACACCACCATCGAACCCACTTTATCCACGCCCGAAATATTGGAAATATCGTAGCACTCCATGCGACGGGGATATCTTGTGAGTCCCAACAATTTTTGAAGTCGCGCACATGCGCCCGCCGTCATATCGTTTTTGTGCTGGATCGCCGAAATCGACTTTTCAAGATATTCGGTCGCATTGCCCGCCGCCATATCGAGCAGTTCGCGTTTGACTCCGAATTTGGGTCTTGTGAGGATCAGGCTCCGCCCCGTCTTACGAAACGCGTACACGCGGAAAAGTTCGTCGTCGAGTTCTTCGTTTAAAATAATTTCATGCGGAATTTCCGCGCTCTGATAATACTGCGTGAGAAAACTTAAAAATCCTTCGTCCGCGTCGCCCGCGCCGTTTTCCAATGCAAAGATACGGCTGCCCCGCATAATGCCGTTTCTCGTTACCAGCATGCTGACGGCGGTATAAAGTCCGTTGGACGCCACCGCCCAGATATCCGCGTCGACGTCTTTGGGCATGGAAGTGATCCTGCGCAATTTTAATTTGGAGAGCATCTCGATCTTGTTTCGGTAATCGAGCGCAAGTTCGAACTGTTCCTCCTCCGCAAACCGCGCCATTTTTTCTTTTAAAATCCGCTCCGCTTCTTCGTAATTGCCCGAAAGAAAGGAAACGACGCGCTCGACGTTTTTTGCGTACTCCTCTTTCGTGATCATATGCGCACACGGAGCAAGACATCTTCCGAGGTGATAATTTAGACACGGTTTTTTGGGCTTCGCCGTTACCGCAACGCCGCAAGTGCGGATATGGTAGACTTTTGCCGCTACGTCCACGATCTCTTTACAGTTCACGCCGCCCATGAATGGGCCGAAATATCTGCCGTCCTTTTTCAGCCGTCTTGTAACGGAGATGCGCGGAAACTCTTCGCGCGTATGAACTTTGATGTAGGGATACGTTTTATCGTCTTTTAAAAGGATATTGTATTTGGGTTTATATTTTTTGATGTAAGTGTTTTCAAGCGCAAGCGCGTCGACCTCGGTGGGCGTCACAACGTACTGAAAGTCCGAAATACAATCGACCATCGCTTGCACTTTCACGGGTTTTTGAGTATGCTGAAAATACTGACGCACGCGGTTTTTCAGCACGCGCGCCTTTCCCACGTAAATTACCGTGCCTTCGGCGTCCAGCATGATATACACCCCGGGAGACGAAGGCAGAAGTTTCAGTTTTTCGGCAATTACGCTATTTCCCATATCTTTATTATACACGAACCGCGCCGTTTTTTCAAGAAAAACACCTTATTTTTCGGCGCTTCCGCATCTCAGTAACCCAAAAATTCCACGCCCTTCAACAGAACGTCGTTTACCACCTCGTTATACAGAGAATAAAAAATAATTTTTCCGTGCCGTTCCGTCCGAACGATCCCCGCGTCTTTCAGAAATCTGAGTTGATGCGAAACGGTGGTCTGGTTCACGTCCAGCACGCGTGAAATATCTGTCACGCACATTTCCGAAATCGCGAGCGCGGCTAAGATCCGCAGCCTCGTATGATCGGAAAAAATCGAGAAAAACCGCACGAGCGAACCGAGCAGTTCTCCTTTGGGCACATACCCCTCCACCATGCCCTGTGTGCGTTTGTCAAGCAGCAACGTCTCCGTCATTCGATCCTCCTTGCCTGCGCCCGATCGGGTCGGTTAATCGTCTCACAGGTCTTTTTATGAAAGTATAACGCTTGCACAGTTGCGCATATTGAAAAAGCGTGTCGCATTATTGTTTTTCTGGGAGAAAGCATTGACTAAAATTTCGGTTTATGCTATAATTTTTTCCGCAACACAATTATATAATTTCGTAAAACGGAAAATACTTTGAAGGATCAATCTGCCATTTGGCCGAACTCTCCTTTAAAGTATTCTCATACGAAAAGATTGTGTTGCAACAATGGAGTACGGCTGATGGATGCGTCTCCGACGGAGACGCATTTATTTTAAATTTTTACGGAGGAGAAACAAAATGGATATTACCGAAGGATTGGACTTCAACATGGAAGACGTGAACAACTGCGACGACGAACTGCAACAACTCTATATGAAAGGGATGATTCTCGTCAACGAATACCGCAAGGTTTACCCGACATATGAATTATACGGCAAGCATATCAATATGATTTTCAATGAATTGTCCGGCATCATCGAGCAGATCAAACAGCACAAGACTAAGAAATAATATAAAAAAAACCGCTCGTTGTAATGAGCGGTTTTTTTTATTTTGTCCGATCACTCCGATTCGATCGCATCGTATCCCGCTTCTTTCACGGCGGCGATTAAAACTTCGTTCGGGACTTCCGCACCCAACGCGACCACGGCGCGGCCTTTTTTCAGATTGACTTCCACTGACGTCACCCCTTCGACTGCGGAAAGCGCGTCGGTAACGTGTTTCACGCAGTGTCCGCACATCATTCCCTTCACTTTTAATATTTTTTTCATGGCGATAGCCTCCTTTTTTTGTTTTTTCTCTCTTAGAAAGAACGTGATACGCAACGCGTTCCCCACTACGAACAGCGACGAAAGGCACATACAAGCCGCCGCGATCATGGGATTGAGCGAAACGCCCGCCCATGCGAATGCGCCCGCCGCCAAAGGGATCCCCGCGCAATTATAAAAGAACGCCCAGAATAAGTTCAATTTCATAATGCGCATGGTTTTCTTCGCAAGACGGAATGCGCGCGGCAGCGCGCGCAAATCGCCGCTGACAAGCACGACGTCCGCGCTTTCGATGGCAACGTCCGTCCCGTTCCCCATTGCGATTCCCACGTCCGCTTCTTTCAGCGCGGGAGAATCGTTGATCCCGTCGCCCACCATGGCGACGCCGCGGGCAGTACGCCCCGCCTGCGCGGCAAATTGTTCCCGTTGCCGCTTGACCGCTTCCAGTTTGTCTTCGGGCAGCATTTCGGCAAATACCAAACCTTCATGCGGGATCCCCGCCTCGGCAGCGATATAATTCGCCACGTCCCGATTGTCTCCCGTAAGCATGACGGGAAGGATATTCAGACTGCAAAGTTCCGATACCGCTTCTCTGCTGCCCTCTTTCAGCGTATCCGCCAAGGCAAGCAGTGCAAGGATTTTTGTTCCGTCCGACAGAAACAACACGGTTTTTCCCTGCTGTGAGAGCGTTTCATAGAGCGATAATTTTTCCTCGAATTTTACGCCCGACCGCTGCATCAGATTGGCGTTGCCCAGATAATAACTCTTTCCGCCGATTTCTCCGCGCGCGCCCTGCCCGATCAGGTATTCGACTTGTTCGGCTACCGCGTCGCCCGCGCCGCAATAAGACGCGATACACTGTGCGAGCGGATGATTGAGTTTGCTCTCCAAAGCATAAGCGATCTTTTTGGCTTCCGTTTCGTCGATTTCGCTTTCAAAATATACCACTTGCGGTTTTCCCTGCGTGATCGTCGCCGTTTTATCGAGCATTGCAATCCCCACGTTCGCTGCGCGCTGTAACGATTCTGCGCTTTTGAACAATACGCCCATCGACGCGCCGCGTCCCATTGCCGCCATGACCGCGACGGGCGTCGCAAGTCCCAACGCGCAGGGACAGGAAATCACGATCACGCTGACGGCGTAATTGAACGACTGCGCCGTATCGCGCGTGGTCAGGATCCAGATCAGAAAGATTCCTAATGCGATGGCAAGCACGATCGGCACGAACACCGCCGCAATTTTGTCGGCAAACTTCTGAATGGGCGCTTTACTGGCGCCGGCGTTCTTTACCATTCGGATAATGCCCGAAAGCACGGTATCTTCGCCCACTTTTTCGGCTTTGATTTTCAGATAGCCGCTTTTCACAATACAGGCGCTGACCGCGCGGCTTGCGGCTGTAAATTCGACAGGCAGACTTTCGCCCGTGACCGCGGATTGGTCTACAAACGCGTGTCCCTCGACGACCTCGCCGTCTACCGCGACTGCTTCCCCCTGACGGACTATGACGATGTCGCCTTGCCCTACTTCCGAAAGCGGAACGCTAACCGCCCTTCCGCCGCGCTCGACCGTAACCGTATCGGGCGCGAGGGAAAGCAATTTTTCCACTTCCTTTCCCGTGCGTTTTTTACTGCGTTCTTCGAGCCATTTCCCAAGACACACAAGTGTCACGATCATTGCCGCGGACTCAAAAAACAGACTTTGAGAAGTCGCGTCGAGCGATACGGTGACCAGACTGTAAACAAACGAAACGCCCGCACCCAGCACGATGAGCGTATCCATATTGGGAACGAGTTTCAGAGCCGACCGCACGCCGCTGATAAAAAATTGATAGTTGACGGCAAGGATTGCAAACGTAAGCGCGATCTGAAAAGCGTAGTTCCACCAACCGTGCGGTACGATGCTTTCCGAGATCATGTGCCCCATGGCAAGATACATTTCTGGCAACAGCAAAGCGGCGGAAATAAGAAAGCGCACCCACAGGGAAAGTCCCCTTTGTTTGACCTGCGCCTGTTTGCCGTATTCGCCGATCCCGTAACCGAGCGACTTTACCGCCGAAACGATCTCCGTTTCGGAAAGTACGGTTTCGTCATAATCCGTTTCCATGCTTTCGTCCAACAACGAAACCGTGCAGGCATTTACGCCGTCCAGTTTTTTAACCGTGCGCTCGATGCCCGACGAGCAAGCCGCGCACGTCATTCCGCTGACTGAAAATTTACGTTTCATTGATACCTCTTAAATAATTGCACCACTTCGTCTACGATCTGCGTCTCGCCCGCCAGAATATGCTCTACAACGCAAGTGTGCATATGTGCTTCCAGCACCAACGCCGAAAGTGATTTTACCGCTTTATCGACCGAAGCGAGTTGCGTCAACACTTCGTCGCAATAACGGTCTTCCTCGATCATTTTTTTGATGCCCTGCACCTGCCCCGCAATGCGGTTGAGCCGAGATGTGATTTCCTTCTTTTCCTCGCTTGATCGCATCTTCTTTTTATGATTGCAACAATCCGCCATTTTTATAACTCCCTTTTTATATACCCCATGGGGGTATCTTGATTGTATCATCCGAGCCATGAATTGTCAAGTTTTTTTGCACAGAAAAAAGCGGACGATACCCGTCCGCTTTTCAAGTCGAATCAAATCAGTTCTTTTCTTCTTTTTGTGCTACGACTTCTTTGCCGTCGTAGTAGCCGCAGTTTCCGCACACTCTGTGCGATTCTTTCAGTTCATGACAATGAGGGCATTCCACCAGCGTTGCCGCAGTTGCCTTGTAATTTGCAAAGCGTTTATTCGTTCTGCTCTTCGATTGTTTTCCCTTAGGTACAGCCATTGTTTAACACCTCTTTTTGCTTTTATTCATTTTCTCCGTCTGAGTTCCGGCACCCGTTACAGAGAACCTTGGCGGGAAGCGCAAATGCAAGCGAATCTCGTACGAATTCGGTAAGGTCTGCAAAATGCAGATATCCGTAACTTTCGCCGTCGCCCTCGCCCTGTTCGAATAACCCGAACGCAGTTTCCGTAAAAGTTTGTTCCGTTTCGGCCAAACACCGCGAACAGGAACCCTGTAACGTAAACGTCAAGCGCAAACGCACTTCTACCTTATTATCCGCGAATATCTCGTAATCCGCCGCCGCCTGCACGGGCGAAGAAAATTCCATAAACGGAATGTCGAGCAAATCGACCGCTTCGAACTCGAAAAGAAGTTCTCCCGTAACTTGTTTTTTCGCCGCCAAACCGCGAACGTCTATTCTCGGAATCATTACCTTGCAAAAGTATAGGATATTTCGGCGCGTTTGTCAATCTTTTTTCGCGTCTGCAAAAAAGATTTTTGAAAATTAAAGAAGCGCCGCCGTTTCCCGCGCGATCACGAGTTCTTCGTTGGTGGGAATGATCAGGATCTTGACCTTGGAATTCTCAGCCGAAATATCGTGGATGCTGCCGTCGTTTTTCAACCTGTTTTTTTCGGGATCGAGTACGATTCCGAACTGTTCCAGACCGCTCACCACGTCTGCGCGAACGGTCGGCGTATTTTCGCCCACGCCCGCGGTAAATACGATCACGTCCAGTCCGCCGAGCGCCGCCATGTATGCTCCGACGTATTTTTTACAACTGTACGCAAACATTTTGAGCGCCAAATCAGCGCGGTAATTTCCCTCGTCGCTCGCTTTGCAAAGATCGCGGAAATCGGAAGACACGCCCGAAATTCCGAGCATTCCACTCTTTTTATTCAGATACGCAAGCCCTTCCTCCATGCTCATGCCTTTTTTGCGGCACAAAAATTCAATCGCCGCCACGTCGATATCGCCGCTGCGCGTTCCCATGGGAACCCCTGCAAGCGGCGTGAATCCCATGGACGTATCGATACATTTCCCGCCGTCCACGGCAGAAATGGAAGAACCGTTCCCCAGATGACAGGTGATGATCTTCAATTCTTCGGGCTTCTTTTTCAGGTATTCCGCCGCCGCGCCCGCTACGAATTTATGCGAGGTGCCATGCGCGCCGTATCTGCGCACCTTGTATTTCTGATAGTCCTCGTAATCCACGGCGTACAATTTCGCGTAGTCGGGCATGGTCTGATGAAACGACGTGTCGAATACGAGCGCCATTTTCTTGTCGGGCATGACCGCACGGCAGGCGTTGACACCCAAAATCGCGGCAGGGTTATGTAACGGCGCAAGTTCTTTGATCTCTTCCATCAGACGCATTGTTTCGTCGGTCACAAGCGTCGTCTGCGTGAACGCCTCGCCCGAAGCGACGACGCGATGTCCTACCGCATCGATTTCATCCATCGAAGCAATGACGCCCGCTTCTTTGTCGACCAATTCGCCCAGAACCAGTGAGATCGCCTCGGTATGATTGGGAAGTTCGCGCTCCACCACGAATTCTTTTCCGTTCGCTTTATGGGTCAGTTTCCCGCCCGAAATTCCGATGCGTTCGCACGTACCCTTTGCAATTACCTGTTCGTTCGCCATATCGATGAGTTGATATTTCAGCGAAGAACTTCCGGCATTGATGACTAATATTTTCATATTGGTTTCTCCTAACGATATTCTTACGTCCTTACCCGAAAAGCAAGGTTTCTATCATCAATCAAACTTCTCTTTCGATAAGACCGTTCTAAACTCAATCCTGCACTTGCAACGCGGTGATTGCAACCGCACAGACGATGTCCGCCGCCTTACAGCCGCGCGACAGATCGTTCAGAGGCTTTGCAAACCCCTGACAGATCGGACCGATCGCCTGAAAGCCGCCGAGCCGTTCCGCAATTTTATACCCGATATTGCCCGACTGCAGATCGGGAAAAATGAGTACGTTCGCCTTTCCCGCCACCGGTGAATCGGGCGCCTTCATTTTTGCGACTTCGGGCACAAGCGCCGCGTCAAACTGCAATTCGCCGTCGATCGCAAGATCGGGCGCCTTTTCTTTTGCAATGCGCGTCGCTTCCTGTACGAGCGAAACGTAATCGTGCTTTGCGCTGCCTTTGGAGGAAAACGAAAGCATTGCGACTCTGGGCGCGATTCCCGCAATCTCTTTCGCGCTTCTTGCCGTTGCAATGGCACAGTCGGCAAGTCCTTCCGCCGTATAAGTCGGATTCAGTCCGCAATCGGCAAACACCAGCAATCCGTCCGAAACATATTGGTTCCCCGTCAACGGAGCAACCATCAGGTTAAAACTGGAAACCGCGCTCGCGCCGGGAGCGGTTTTCACGATTTGAAGCCCGGGGCGGAGCGTGTTCGCCGTCGAATGGCACGCGCCAGAAACCAATCCGTCCGCATCGCCCGCTTTCAGCATGAGCGCGCCGAAAAAGGTTGCGTCTTTCGCCTGTTCCTTTGCCTGCTCCTCCGTCATGCCTTTCGCTTTTCTCAATTCGTACAAAAGCGCGGCGTAACTTTCGAGTTTGGGGGAAGTCTTCGGATCGATGAGTTCGATCCCCGTAAAATCGATATCGGGATTGGAAGCATGGATCTGGTGCGGATCGCCGAGAAGTACGATCTTCGCAAGTCCTTCCTGCGCGCACTCCTCCGCCGCTTCGACAACGCGCCGATCCTCTCCTTCGCAAAGCACGATGGTGCGCTGTCTGGCTTTCGCCCGTTCTTTAATCGCGCTGACGACCGTCCCGCATTCCGTAAGTTTTCTGCCGAGTTGTTTCACTTTGTTGATAAATCCTGCCATATAATTTCTCCCGAAAACCTTTATTTTTTCCTCCGTATCGTGTATAATAATCTTAGAGGAAATATTTACCGAAATATTATACACCTTCGCGTTAAAATTGTAAAGAACAAGAGGAAAAAAAGTGAAATTTTGTGCGGTTATTTGCGAATACAATCCTTTTCATAACGGTCACCGTTATCAACTGAATGAAATCAGAGTCCGAAGCGGCTGCGATAAAATTCTTTGTTTGATGAGCGGAAATTTTACTCAGCGCGGCGAAGCGGCGATCCTGGGAAAATACCAACGCGCGCGCCATGCTGTGGAATGCGGCGCGGATCTTGTTCTGGAACTTCCCGCAGCCTTTTCCGTTTCCTCCGCCGAACTGTTTGCAAAAGGCGCCGTGCATATCTTAGGCTCCATTCCTTCGGTGACTATGCTCGCGTTCGGTTGCGAAAGCGGCGACAAAGAGAGTTTTTTGGCAGCGGCGCAGGCAACGCTGAACGAAAGCAAAGAGTTCAAAGCCGCGCTGAAAGAGAACATGAAAGGCGGCACAAGTTATATCCGCGCGCGGAATGCGGCGGTACTCGCGTTTCACGACGAGATCGACGAAAGTCTGCTCTCCGCGCCCAATAACGTACTCGGCACGGAGTACTGCCGTGCGATCCTCGCGGAAAAAGTCAAGATCGAGCCTCTGCCGATCACAAGGATCGGCGGCGGATATTCCGACACTTCGCTGTTTAAAAATTTTTCTTCGGCGACCGCGCTCCGCGCCTGTCTGAAAGAAGACACGCGAAAAGCGAGAAAAGCATTAAAACGCAACGTTCCCGAACACGTCCTCGATGATTTAAAAAACGCAAAAGACCTCCCCTTTGAACAAGCCTGCTTCTGCGCGCTTGCCGCCGCCGAGGCGGAAGACGTTGCCGATTGTCCCGACTGTTCGGAAGGACTGGAAAACCGGTTAAAGAGCATGGCTCGTTACAATCCCGAGTATGACGCCGCACTTGCAAAAATCGTTTCCAAACGCTATACGCTATCGAGATTAAAACGCATTTTGACGCAAAATTTCTTAGGCGTGTATTTAAAGGACGTGCGGTCTTACGTTCAATCGCAGTTGTATTATAAAGTCCTCGCCGTAAAAAAAACGGATGCGGAAAATCTGCTCGGCGAACTTTCCAAAGGCGAATTCCCTTCCGTCGTACGCAAAAGCGACTACAACCTATTGAAAAAAGACGCCCGCGACTGTTTTGAAACGGACATATATGCGAACGACATGTACAATGCTTTATCGGGCGAATACACCGGCGAATTCGACACGCTGTTCGTTTAAGTTTATTAGAAATTTGTAATAATAACAGAACTCCAAGCACAAAAATGCTTGGAGTTCCGTTTAAGAGAATATGAAAAAATTGTGAGCGGATATTTGTTTTGATACCGCTATCTTACAATACCAAAGTGTACGGCGTGTGAAAATCCGATTAAAACAGGATAAAATTCAAAAATATTTTTTTGCGATCGCCGCAGCGACTTTCAGCCCGTCCGCCGCCGCGGAAGTTATGCCGCCCGCATACCCGCAGCCCTCTCCGCAGGGATAGACGCCTTCGATTGCGGTTTGAAAATCGTCGCCGCGCAAGATCCGCACAGGCGACGACGTTCGGGATTCCACGCCCGTGAGCACCGCTTCGTATGCGCCGAAACCCGCCAATTTCCCGTTCATGTCGGGAATGGCTGCCTTTAAAGCAGACACGATCGGCGATGGCAAAATCGCGCGCATGGGAACGAACGCCGTCTGCGGCGCATAAGTAGGTTTCACTTCTCCGAAATAATAACTCTCCTTTTCCGCAAGAAAGTCCCCTACCAGTTGCACGGGAGCACTGTAATTTCCGCCCGCCGCCTGAAACGCTCTACGTTCCAGATTCCGCTGATAATACACGCCTGCCAAAGGATGCGCGCTTTCAAAATCTTCCTTTTTGACCTGCACGACGAGCGCGGAATTTGCGTTCCTGCCGTCGCGGGCGAAATTACTCATCCCGTTTACTACGACGCCGCCCTCCTCGCTGGCAGAGGGAACGACCGTGCCGCCGGGACACATACAAAACGTAAACGCTGCGCGTTCGCTCGCATGGGATACCAGTTTATAATCGGCGGGCGGGAGCGCGGCATATCCCGAGCCGTACTGCGCTTTGCCGACAGATGATTGAAGATGTTCGATCCTTACCCCCACGGCAAATTCTTTTTGTTCCACAGGCAACCCTGTTTCCAACAACAATTCAAACGTATCGCGCGCACTGTGTCCCACGGCAAGCACCAGTTCGTCCGTCTCCTCCCGAACACCGTTGATTTTTACGGCGCGGATCTTTCCGTTTGCGGTTTCGATCCCGTCGAGTTTGGAGCAAAAACGCACCTCGCCGCCCTGTTCAATAAGATACTTGCGCATATTCGCAACGATTGATTTGAGATTGTCGCTCCCGATATGCGGCTTGCCGAGATAGGCGATTTCTTCGGGCGCGCCGAAACGCACAAACGTATCGAGCACTTCACGGTTGAAAGGGCTGTTGGTCTGCGTGTTGAGTTTTCCGTCCGAAAAAGTTCCCGCGCCGCCCTCGCCGAACTGAATGTTGCTTTCGCCGTTTAATTTTCCGCCCGAGGAAAATGCGGCAACGTCCTTCATTCGCTCCTCTACGGGCTTTCCGCGCTCGATCAGAACGGGCTTGATTCCGTGCTTTATAAGACGAATTGCGCAAAATAATCCCGCAGGTCCCGACCCCGCGATCATGACTTTGGGCGCGGGCTTTTTGATTTTCTCGTAAACAGGCGCAGGTCTTTGATAAGCGCGGTCGGAACACTCCACCGAATAAACCCAGCGGATATCCGACTTGTCCCGCGCGTCCAACGATTTTTTCAGAATTTTGAAATATTTGCAGGGCGCGTGCAATTTTTTTTCGCACAGTTTTACAAGCGCGTTCTCCTTCTGATAAGGGCGCAAGATGAGATTATTCAGCGTGAGTACCATAAATCCCCTCTGCAACGCAACTTGCCGAAGTAAACGCCCATTGCAAGTTGTAACCTCCGCACTCGCCGTCCACGTTGAGCGCCTCTCCCGCAAAATATAATCCCGACCGTTTTGTACTCATCAGCCGTCCGTCCGTTTCTTTCAGCGGGATTCCTCCGCGCGTCACCTGCGCGCGCCCAAATCCCAACGTTCCCGTAACGGTAAGGGGAAACGACTTGATCAAAGTTACAACTTTGTTTTTCTCTCCGTGTGCTCGTTTCCAAAGCATACGTCCCAGTCCGTTGTTCACGACACACAAAAGGCTGTCTTCGCCGTCCGAAGAGGATAACGAGCGTTCTAAACGCCCGTCGGACACGTCGGGAAGAAAATCCACCAAGAGCAAGTCGCCTTCCTGCGCATAGGAGGATGCGCGAAACACCGCGTCGCCCGACACGCCGTTGTCCGTAAAGAGAACGTCGCCGCGGCTTTGATAAATTTCTTTCTTTTCGCGCATGACGCGTAAAATCGCGTCGACGCGGATCCCTTTCAGCCCGCGCACTTCTTCCTGACGGCAGCGCAGAGGGACCAAAGCCGGTTTCAGTTGAGTCACCGTGTGTCCGAATGCTTCGGCAAGCGCAAACGCGCTTCCGTCCGTTCCGAAATTTTCCGCCGCCTTGCCGCCTGCCGCAAATACAACTGCATCCGCGTGCATTTGAAACCCTTCGCCGAATAAAATCAATCCGCTGCCTTGCGCACTCATTTTCGTAACGTGTGCGTCACAACGCACTTCTACGCCAAGTCTTACGAGTTCGCGCCGCAACAGATCGGTCACCGCCGAAGCCTGTCTGCTTGCGGGGTAGACGCGACCGCGCGCGTCGGGCAAAAAGATTCCGCCCATCCCTTCTAAAAAACGAATGAACGACTCCGCGCCGTAACGGGAAAGCAGCCGCGAAAGTTTTTCCCGATCGTCCGTAAAGTAACGCGCCGCGTCGACGTTCAGGTTAGTGACGTTCCCCTGACCGTTTCCCGTTGCGGAAAGTTTGCGCCCCAACCGCGCGCCGCGTTCGAAAACGACGACGTTTTTTCCGTAAGATGCAAGTTGCACCGCGCAGATCATTCCCGCTGCGCCGCCGCCGATAATTGCAATTTTTTTCATATTTTCTATCATACTCCAAGTGAAAATTTTTGTCAATGAATTGACAGCGTACCCCTTGCGTGTTATAATAGATTCGATAAATAGGATTTATAATTGCTATGCATGCAATCACGGGAGAAGTTATGCTGAATTTACTGGAATCGGATTTTCTGACTTATCTGAAAGACAACCTCGTACTCACGATCATTCTCGGCGTTGTGATTCTCCTGATTATCGCTCTTGTCATTACAATGATCGTGCTTGCGGTCAAGCACAAAAAACATAAAAATTCGGAAACCTACGTTCAAGTCACTTCGAACGGTCCCGAACTTTGGGAAATCGAAGAGGACGAGCCTTTTTCGACGAAAAACAGCGAAGTAGTATCTTTGGACGAAGAAGACAGTACATACGTCGGACCCGACGAACACACCGTCTCGGAACCCTCCCCCGTTTATTCTCTGCCTGCGGCGGAAGCGGAAATCCCGCCCATTGAAGAGGAAACGGAGAATGCGCCTATACAAGAAGAAACTACGGCTGCCGCCCAACCCGACTTTGCCGGTACGATCTTTGAGGTAACCGACGAAGAGCCCGAGGAAGCGCCGAAAAAGAAACCGCTGCCCAAAAAGAAACCCGCGGCAAAAACTGCGGAGAAAAAGCCCGAACCGGCGCAGACAAAGCCGCAAGATGCAGGTGCGCCCGCAAAGGTAGAAGAAAAGAAACCCGAACAGAAACCCGCCTCGAAACCGACGGCAAAAAAAGAAACGCAACCCAAAAAGGTTGCGGCAGAAAAGAAAGAACCTGCGATCAAAAAGGATCCCGCGAAAAAAGCAGAACCAAAAACAACCGCGGCAAAGCCGGTAAAAACGGCGGAAGCGGCAAAGAAAACGCCCGTCAAAAAAGCGGAACCCAAGCCTGCAACGGCGAAACCCGCGCCGAAAAAGAGCAATTCCAACTCTCCTTACAGCGGCAAATGGGTCATCGAAAATCCCGAAAAGAGTAAATTTTTGTTTAAGTTATACGCATCCAACGGAGAACTGATGCTGACGAGCGGCATTTATGCTTCCCTCGCTAGCGCAAAGAGCGGCATCGAAACGTATAAAAAGAACATCGAAAACGGGAAATTCGACATCATTCAAACCAAAACAGGAGATTATATCTTCAAACTGCTCAACGCAAGCGGACGCCTGATGGCGCTCGGCGCGGATTACAAAACGCGGACGCGCTGCGAGAATGCGATTGAATCGACCAAGCATTTTGCAAAAATCGCCGAAATCGTGGAAGCGGAAAAAGATTTATAATCGAGATACGAAAAAAAAGCGGAGCCGCGGCTCCGCTTTTTTTTCTTTCAATTTTATTTATAAACTTGCTTCCAAAATGCGATAAATTTCCTGCGCGTCCAATATCTTATAACCGCCCGTCATGATCACGGTACTTTGAACAATGCCGTCGAGCATTTCGCGGTTGGCGCCCAATTCGCTCAGATTCATCACCAGCCCGATACGTTTCATCCAGCGCTCCATGGCGTCAAGCCCTTCCAGCGCCGTTTCTTCCTCCGTTTTACCTTCGGGAGATACGCCCCAGACGTTTACGGCGTAGCGTGCAAATTTCGGCAAACCGTAGTGTAAAACGTAACGGTAATAAGCCATCGATACGGCGGCGAGCGTCATTCCGTGCGTTGCGTCGGTATGGGCGGCAACCGCCTGCCCGAGCATATGCACCATCCAATCGGTCGTCTTTCCCTTAGCGACAAGCGTATTCAGCGCCCACGTCGCGGTCCACATGATGTTGCTTCTTGCTTCATAATCTCTCGGATCCTTGACGGCAATTTCCGCACTGTGTATGAGCGAACGCAACAGACCTTCCATCAGATAATCGGAAGTATTGTCATCCCTTCCCGAGAAATACTGTTCGAGGATATGCGACATAATATCGTAAATTCCCGAAATCATCTGATAACGCGGCACGCTGTATGTAAATTCGGGATTCAAAATCGAGAATTTGGGGAATACGTTATCGCCGAACACATGCCCGATTTTCAGTTTTTGCTGATGATTTGTGATGACCGAACCACCGTTCATTTCGCTGCCCGTACCCACCATCGTCAGCACGCAGCCGACAGGCACGATCTCGCAGGTCGGCTCGTCGAAATCGATAAAATACTTCTGCCATGCGTCTTCGCCGCAATGCACCGAAACGGAGAGGGCTTTTGCATAATCGCATACCGAACCGCCGCCGACGGCCAGAATGAAATCGGCTTGCGCTTTTCTTGCGCGCTCGCAGCCTTCGCGCAACTTTTCAATGGTCGGGTTCGGCATGACGCCGCCGTCCTCGAAAATATTTTTTCCATGCTGCTTTAAAGCGGTCACGACCCGATCGTATATGCCGTTTTCTTTGATGGAACCGCCGCCGTATACCAAAAGCACGTTTTTCCCGTAACGGGACAGTTCGATCCCCAAACCGTCCATCGCGTCTTTCCCGAAATACAGTTTGGTGGGGTTGTAATATTTAAAGTTTCCGAGCATCAGTTCTCTCCTTATTTTTCAAATCTGATTTGATCTGCTTTCTCGATCTGAGCAAAGATTTCCGTAAGGGGGTCGGTATCCGCCTCCTCGATCCGACCTCCGTCCGCAAGCGTCGCAATGCGGGGATCGACGGGAATATGTGCATAGGCGGGAATATGAAAGGTATCTGCCATCGTTTCCGCTTTACTTGCACCGAACAGCATATGTTTTTTTCCGCAATCGGGGCAGAGGAAATAACTCATATTTTCTGCAAGTCCCAGTACGGGAATGTGCATCATTTCCGCCATGTTTACCGCCTTTTTCACAATCATTTCCACAAGTTCCTGCGGCGTGGTTACGATGACGATCCCGCTGATCGGAATGCTCTGATAGACGGAGAGAGGTACGTCGCCCGTACCGGGAGGCATATCGATGAACATAATGTCCACGTCGTCCCATACGACGTCCGTCCAGAATTGGACCGCCGCACCCGCAATGAGCGTTCCGCGCCAGATCACAGGGTCTTCCTCGTGTTCGAGCAGTGCGTTCATCGACATCATCTGAATGCCGCTTTTTGAACGCACGGGCTGGATTTCGCCCTCTTTGCCCGTAGCACGCCCGCGCACACCGAACATCTTGGGAATAGACGGTCCCGTAATATCCGCATCCAATACCGCTGCGCGGAATCCGCGCGCCTGCGCGCGCACTGCGAGCAAGGAAGTGACGAGCGATTTCCCCACTCCCCCCTTTCCGCTTGCCACGGCGATCACTTTTTTAACCTTTGCTTTTTTATGCAAAGGTTTTATAAAGGAATTTTTGTTTCTCGAACTGCAATTACTGCCGCAAGTAGAACAATTGTGCGTACAATCTGCCATATCATACTCCGCAAATTTTTTCTTATATTGTAGCCCGATTCCCAAAAATTGTCAACCCTCTTTGCCGTTTTGATGACACGATCCAATTTTTTCAAACGCACACGACAATTCCGCACAAAAGCCTTTTATTTTCACCGAAATAACTTTGATGCAATCACATGTGATCTCATGTGTTGATTTCTGTTTTTTTGCACAAAAAAACACGGCATGAGCCGTGTTTTTATTTGATTGAATTAAACCAATTCGATGATCGCAGTTTCCGCTGCATCGCCGCGACGCTGACCGAGAAGATAAATTCTCGTATATCCGCCGCCCTGACCCAACTCTTCCTTGCGCTGTGCATATTTAGGTGCGATTTCGTTAAACAGTTTCTCCACAAGGGGATGCTGAATGGACGTACGCGCCTTATATTCACTTTTCTTTTCGTCGAAGGCTTTGATTTCCTGCAAGTCGTAAGTTTTTGCCATGATTGCACGACGTGCGGCAAGTTTCTTAACCCCGTCCTTATAAACGGTCGTCTTTACGTCTTTACCCTTTTTGTCTTTTACGATCACTTCTGTTTCCACTACGTCGTCGTAAGTATTCACCGCTTTCGTGATCAGTTTTTCAACGTAAGATCTTAATTCTTTTGCGCGAGCAGCCGTTGTTTCGATTCTGCCGTACCAAAGAAGTTGGGAAGCCTGATTCCGAAGAATCGCCGTTCTCTGTTTTGTGGTTCTGCCCAATTTACCCGGCATCTTTTAATCCTCCTTTTTTTCGAGTGTAAGACCGTATGCTTCGAGTTTCTGCAAAACTTCGTCCAAAGATTTTTTGCCGAGGTTTCTCACTTTCAGCATTTCGTCTTCCGTCTTGCGGCACAAATCTTCCACCGTGTGAATGTTGGCTCTCTTCAAACAGTTGTAGGAACGGACGGAGAAGTCCATATCCTCAATCTTCATAGAGAGAATTTGTTGTTGTTTATCGTCGTCCGTCTTTACGAGAATATCCATATCTTTAATGGTATCCGAAAGATTTACGAACAAACTGATGTGATCCTGCATGATCTTCGCGGCAAGAGATACGATTTCTTTGCCCGAAAACGTTCCGTCCGTCCATACTTCGATGGTGAGTCTGTCGTAATCGATGTTCTGACCGACGCGCGCAGGCTCTACGTTGTAATTTACTTTCTGAACGGGCGTATAAATCGAATCGATGGGAATGTAATCGATAACAGGCTGTTTATTGTCTTTGGCGGCTTTGTATCCTCTGCCGCGTCCGATCGTGATTTCGGCATCGATCCTGCTGCCCGCGTCGACCGTGCAAATGTACTGGTCGGAATTGATAATTTCTACTTCGGCATCCTGCGAAATATCCGCCGCGGTAATTACTGCGGGACCTTCCTTTACAAGATGCAGAGTTTTCGTATAATCCTTATCCGTAACTTTCGTTTTGATCGCGAGAAGTTTGAGGTTCAGAATAATTTCGGTTACGTCTTCCTTTACGCCGGGAATTGCGGAAAACTCGTGTTTTACGCTGCCGTCCGTAAATTTAATGCCCTGTACCGCCGCACCGGGGAGCGCAGAAAGCAGTATTCTTCTCAGACAGTTGCCGATTGTAAGACCGAATCCCTTTTCGAGCGGTTCCACCACGATTTTTGCATAATCTTTGGCTTCGTTTTCCGATACCTCGATTCTGGGCATATCCATTTCGATCATAAAATACCTCCTTAAGATTCAAATTACTTGGAGTACAATTCGACAATCATGTGTTCTGCGATCTGACTGTCAACATCCTCACGGGTCGGAAGCGCCAATACTTTGCCTTCCAGTTTTTCGGGATCGAATTCAAGCCATTTGGGCATATTCGCAACTTTCATGGTTTTGATCTGCTCAAAGAACTTGTTGTTTTTTCTGTTTTCTTTTACCGCAATTACGTCGCCCGCTTTCACGATATAGGAGGGAACGTTGACCGTTCTGCCGTTTACCGTAAAATGCGCGTGATTGACAAGTTGTCTTGCCTGAGTACGTGAAGCGCCTACCCCCATACGGAAAATGACGTTATCGAGACGGCGTTCCAAAAGCGACAACATGTTCTCGCCCGTAATGCCTCTCATTCTGTCCGCCATTTCGTAATATTTGCGGAATTGACCTTCCTGTACGCCGTAAATACGCTTTGTCTTCTGTTTCTCACGAAGTTGCAGACCGTATTCGGATACCTTCTTTCTGCCTGCGCCGTGCTGTCCGGGAGGAAGCGGACGCTTATTGAAAGGGCATTTTTCCATATAGCACTTTTCGCCTTTCAAAAAGAGTTTTGCGCCCTCTCTTCTGCAAAGTTTACATTTTGCGTCTCTATATACTGCCATGTTCTTCTTCTCCTAATTATACTCTTCTGCGTTTCGGCGGACGGCATCCGTTGTGAGGAACGGGGGAAACGTCGGAAATGAGCGTAACCTCCAAATCGCAATTTGCAAGAGCGCGGATCGCGGACTCTCTGCCTGCGCCGGGACCCTTCACGTATACTTCTACAAAACGAAGTCCGTGTTCTTTTGCAGCCTTGGCAGCCGTTTCCGCAGCCATCTGCGCCGCGAACGGCGTACCCTTTCTCGAACCCTTGAATCCGAGAGAACCTGCGCTCGACCATGAAATCGCATTCCCGCCCATGTCGGTGATCGTAACAAGAGTATTATTGAAAGTGGACTGAATGTGAACTTGTCCTCTATCTACTTTTTTCAGTTCCCTGCGCTTACGCGAGGTAGATGTTTTTTTCTTTTCTGCCATGTTCCGCTCTCCTTACTTCTTCTTGTTCGCCACCGTACGGCGGGGCCCTTTTCTCGTTCTTGCGTTGCGCTTCGTGCTCTGTCCGCGAACGGGAAGACCCTTTCTGTGGCGTACGCCGCGATAGCACCCGATTTCCATCAAGCGCTTGATATTGAGGCTGACCGCCCCGCGAAGTTCGCCCTCCACTGTATAGTGATGGTCGATATATTCTCTCAATTTGGAAACGTCGTTCTCGTCCAGATCCTTAACGCGCGTGTCGGGATTGATCCCCGTTGCGGCAAGAATTTTTTTCGACGTAGTAAGACCGATTCCGTAGATATAGGTGAGACCGATCTCAACCCGTTTTTCTCTCGGTAAATCTACACCGGCAATACGTGCCATGAACCTTTAACCTCCGTGTCATTCGGTAATTTTTATTTTTCTTTATATGATTCCGTAATCCGCGGGAACAGTGGAAAATATTCCCTTACGAAAAACGTGTAATTTTCCAAACAAAATGTCCTAAAACGCGCAAATTAAGCCGACTTTCCGCACGATTTGTACGGAAATTCAGCCTTTTTGTGCTATTTTACCGCTTTTTTTAAAACGGCAAAGATAATTATATCACGATATTTGCGGTTTGTCAACGATTTTTTAACCCTGTCTTTGCTTATGGCTCTTGTCTTTGGAACAAATTACCATAACTTTCCCGTTTCTTTTAATGACCTTGCACTTATCGCACATAGGCTTTACGGAAGGACGTACTTTCATAATAAACTCCTTTTTTTACGAAATCTTTGTTGCCGAAAATTTCCGTAAACGTGTAACTTTTTTCTTTGAAATACTTTCTCGGTGATTGTAACTAATTACAGACACCGATCTTCGATGTTAAGACTTGCTCCGCCAAGTGATCCGACCCTTCGTCAGATCGTAGGGACTCATTTCGAGTTTTACCGTATCGCCCTCGATGATGCGGATATAATTCATTCTCAACTTACCCGAAATATATGCGATGATTTCGTGTCCGTTGGAAAGCCGTACTTTAAACGTTGCATTGGGAAGGGCTTCGATCACTTTACCTTCTGCTTCGATAACGTCGTTTTTAGACATATCTCCTCCCGATATAATCCCTTACAGGGTAAGTATCTCTACGCCGTCCTCGCGGACAACCAGGGTGTTTTCGTAATGCGCCGCGCTCTTTTTATCAAGCGTTACCGCCGTCCATCCGTCGCGTAAAACTTTTACTTTAAAGCCGCCTGCGGCAATCATCGGTTCAACGCAGATGACGGTGTTTTTGGCAAGTCTCGGACCCGTACCCTTTCTTCCGTAATTCGGAACGGGCGGATCTTCGTGCATTTCCCGACCGATCCCGTGACCCGTATAGGCGCGGATGACCGAGAATCCGTTTGATTCCGCATGCTGCTGAACCCGATAACCGATGTCGTAAAGCGGCGTTCCCGCTTTCAACCCCTCGATCCCTTTCCAGAAACATTCTTCCGTTACGCGGACGAGTTTTCTCTTCTCCTCGGAAACGTCGCCGATACAGAACGTACGCGCGCCGTCTCCGTGAAATCCGTTTTTGTAAGCGCAAAGATCCACGCTGACGATATCGCCATCTTCAAGCACTCTGCCGTCCGGTATACCGTGCACTACCGTTTCATTGACGGAAACGCACGCCGACGCCGGATAGCCGCAGTAACCGAGACAACTGGGTTCCGCGCCGCTCGTTCTGATAAAATCGTAAACAAGCGAATCGACATCTTTGGTCGTCATTCCCGCATGGATCTGTTCGCCGACATAGTTCAGGCAGTCGCGTACGATCCGGTTGGGTTCGCGCATGAGGTCGATTTCTTCCTCCGTCTTTCCGCGAAACATATTATTTCAATTTAGCGTCAAGCACCGTCTTGATCTCTTCAAACAGAACTTCCGCAGGCGCTTCGGAACCGGTAAAGTTTAAGATGATGCCTTTCTTCGTATAGTAGTCGATCAAAGGCGCTGTCTGTTCGTTGTAAACATTCAAACGGCTTTCGACCGTTTCGGGATTATCGTCTTTGCGTTGATACAGTTCTCCGCCGCAACGCGCACAGGTCGTCGCGCCGCCGAGCATGGAAACGTGATAACTCTCTCCGCATTCTTTGCAAACTCTTCTTCCGCAGAGACGGTCCATCAAAAGTTTGAAATCGATATTGATGTTTACAACGCCGTCGATGTGCGCGAATTTGCCCAGTTCTTCCGCCTGAAAGAGATTGCGGGGGAAACCGTCAAGGAGGTAACCGTTTTTGCAGTCGTCCCAAGTGAGACGGTCCCGCACGATTTCACAGGTGACTTCGTCGGGCACGAGTTCGCCTTTGTCAATATACGATTTGGCAAGAAGCCCGATTTTGGTTCCGTTTTTGATATTTGCACGGAAGATATCGCCCGTGGAAATATGAACCAGTCCGTAACGTTCGGAAATTTTAGTTGCCTGCGTCCCTTTGCCTGCGCCGGGTGCGCCGAGTAAAATCAGATTCATAGTTACTCCCGTTATTATTTAAGGAAACCCTTATAATTCTTCATCATGATCTGCGATTGCAACTGTTTATCGAATTCAAGCGCAACCGAAACGACGATGAGGATACCCGTTGTGGAGAACACGCCGACGAGGTCGTAACTTGCCCAACTGAACGCCATCGACGGAATAAACGCGACAAGCGTTAAGAAAATCGCTCCGAACAACGTGATCCGTTTATTGATCTTACGTAAATACTGCGCAGTCGGTTTACCGGGACGGATGCCCTGAATGAAACCGCCGTTTTGCTGAATGCTCTTACTGACATCTTCCGGATTGAACTGGATCTGTGCATAGAAGAACGAGAATGCGAATATCAGCAAACAGAGCGCAAGCGTATAGATGACCTGTCCGTACCATTCGGGGGAAGATCCCGAGAACCAGATTTGAATTCCCGCAGCCGCCGTACTTTCGGGCCAGAACAAACCGATGATCATGGAAGGGAACGAGATGATCGCAAAAGCGAAAATCAAAGGCATAACGCCGCTTCCCGTTATTTTCATGGGGATCACGGAAGACTGACCGCCATACATTTTCGTTCCGCGCACCTGTTTCGCATACTGGACGGGAATCTTTCGTTCCGCCAAGTCGACGAATACAATGCAGAAGAATAAAATGACGGTGATAAGGACAAACAGACCGAGTTCCAAAAGCGTTCCGCCGACGTCGCCGGAGATCCCTTTGAATTTTTCGATGATGGTCGTACCCGCGGTGGAAAGAATTCCGATAAAGATAATCATCGAAATACCGTTTCCGATTCCGTATTCGGTAATCCGTTCGCCGATCCACATTACAAGGCAGGAACCCGCCGTGTAGACGATCGTCATATAGATTCCGGCAAATGCAAGGGAATCAAAGAAAAGATCCGTTCTGATGGCGTCTTTACTGTTACCGAACAAAACGATGATCCCGACGGACTGAATGATCGCAAGTACGATGGTCACGATACGCGTGATGTTAGTGATCTTTTTTCTGCCTTCTTCACCCTGTTTCGAAAGGCGTTCCAAGGGAGGAATGCCCACTGTAAGAAGTTGAATGATAATGGACGCGTTGATGTACGGTCCGATACCGAGCGCGAAGAGCGTTCCGTTTGCAAGCGCATTACCCGTAATGCCGCTCATCAGCGCGAAAAAGTCGTTTCCCGTAACCGCTTCCGCAAATGCGCTTCTCGTGAGTCCCGGAATGGGAATATAACAACCGAGACGGAACACAAAGAGAAACAGAAGCGTTAAGAGAATCTTCTTTCTGATGTCTTTATTGCGAAAGGCGTTTTTCAGCGTTTCTATCATAGATGACTCCTTTCCTGCACAGCAGGGGCTACACAGCGATTATTCGATGACTTCCGCCGTACCGCCGGCTTTTTCGATCGCTTCCTTCGCGGAAGCAGAATATTTCGCCGCTTTTACGGTGATCGCAACTTTTAATTCGCCGTTGCCGAGCACTTTGAGCCCTGCATTGTTTTTTACTTCTTTCGCAAGTCCGTTCGAAAGAACGAAGCCGTAATCTACTACGGTTCCTTGGGGAAGGTTTGCGAGATTGGAAAGATTGACGATCACGTAATCTTTTCCGAATTTGTTATGGAAACCGCGCTTGGGAATTCTGCGCGCAAGAGGCATCTGACCGCCCTCGAAACCGGGTCTTACCCCGCCGCCCGAACGCGCCCACTGACCTTTATGTCCTTTCCCGCTCGTTTTTCCTAAGCCCGAACCAATGCCGCGTCCAAGACGTTTTGCCTGAGTTCTTGCTCCCTCTGCGGGAGATAACGTATCTACTCTCATGTCTTACTCCTTAAACGTTCTCGACTTTGACGAGGTGCGCTACTTTTTTGAGTTGACCTTGCAAGCAAGGGCTGTCCTCAAACGTCTTTTCGCAACGGATTTTTTTCAATCCGAGCGCAGCAACCGTCGCCTTTACCGATTCGATTTCGCCGATCGTGCTCTTTACAAGGGTTACTTTTACTTTACCCGCTTGTTTTTCTTTCTTTGCCATTTCGTCCTCCTCAGCCCACGATCTCTTCCACGGATTTTCCGCGAAGTACAGCGATCTCTTCCGCCGTTTTCAATTCGGAAAGTCCGGCGATCGTTGCTTTGATGCAGTTGGCTGCATTCTGCGTGCCGTGCGACTTGGTTCTGATATTTTTCACGCCTGCCGCTTCCATAACCGCACGGACGGGACCGCCCGCAATTACGCCGGTACCTGCTTCGGCAGGGAGCATAAGCACTGCACCCTTTCCGAATTTTCCGAGCACTTCGTGGGGGATGGTCGTATCGACGATAGGAACGTTGATCATGTTCTTTTTCGCGGCTTGCGTTGCCTTCTCGATTGCTTCGGGAACTTCTTTCGACTTGCCCTGACCGTAACCGACTTTCCCGTTTCCGTCACCTACGACGACGAGTGCGGCAAAACGCATGTTTTTACCGCCTTTTACCGTCTTGCTGACGCGGTTGATACCGATTAACTTTTTGATCAGTCCGTCATTCTCTTCCTGTCTTCTCTGAGGTCTGTTTTCTCTAGCCATCTCTTCTCTCCTATCAGAATTTCAGTCCGGCTTCGCGTGCGCCGTCCGCAACTGCTTTTACGCGTCCCGTGTAAAGATAGCCGCCGCGGTCAAATACGACCGTCTCGACTCCTTTGCTCTTAGCGCGTTCGCCCGCCGTAACGCCAACGACTTTCGCCGCTTCCGTCTTGTTCTTGCCTGCAACTTGTTCTTTTACGGATTTCTCCATCGTAGAAGCGGAAGCAATCGTAACGCCTTTTACGTCGTCGATAATCTGAACGTAGATGTGATTCAAACTTCTGTATACATTCAAACGCGGAGTTTCCGCCGTGCCGGAAATGTGCTTCCGGACACGCGCGTGACGGCGCAGTCTGAGCGAATTTTTATCCTGTTTCGTTATCATAATTTACGCTCCTTTACTTCTTACCCTTACCGGAAGTCTTGCCTTCCTTGTGCTCGATGTGTTCGCCCTTATAACGGATACCATATCCGTGATAAGGTTCGGGAACACGGATTGCACGAAGGTCCGCCGCAACCTGACCGACGAGAACTTTATCGATTCCCGATACGGTGATTTCCGTGGGGGAAGGACATTCGATTTTAATGCCTTCGGGCTGAATGAATTCGACGGGATGGGAAAAACCGACGTTGAGGACAAGTTTGGTCCCCTGCATCTGTGCTTTCCAACCTACGCCCTTCACTTCGAGGCTCTTTGTAAAACCTTCCGAAACGCCTTTTACCATTGCCGCGATCAAAGCGCGGTATAAACCGTGAAGCGCGTTCGTTGCCTGCGATTCGTCAAGCGCGACGACGTGCAATACTCCGCCTTCGTTTTTAACGTCGATGTTGCCTTTCACTTCGCGGGTCAGCGTGCCTTTTCCGCCTTTAACGGTTACCACGGAATTTGAAAATTCTACGGTAACGCCTGCGGGGATTGCGATACTCTGTTTACCGATTCTCGACATAGTTCCCCCTCCTTAATAGACGTAGCAGAGCACTTCGCCGCCAACGTTGTTGGCTTTTGCCTGCTTATCCGTCATGATACCTTTATTGGTGGAAACGATTGCGATTCCGAAGCCGCCGAGGACTTTGGGCATCGTTTTCGCACCGCTGTAAGAACGGAGACCGGGCTTACTTACCCTTTCGAGTCCGCTGATTACCGATTGGTTGCGTTCGGTATATTTGAGGGTGAGAACCAGTTTACCGTTATAACCGTCTTCGACTTCCTTAACCTCTTTCACATAACCCTCTTCAAAAAGAATACGGGCGATCTCTCTCTTCGTGTTTGAAGCGGGAATTTCCACCGTTTCTTTTTTAACCATGAGCGCGTTTCTGATTCTTGTGAGCATATCTGCTATCGGATCTGTCATTATTTGCCTCCTTACCAACTCGACTTTTTCACGCCGGGGATCTGACCCTTGTAAGCGAGATTACGGAAACAGATACGGCAGATGCCGTACTTTCTCAAAACCGCATGAGGTCTTCCGCAAATCGAGCAACGGGTGTATGCCCGCGTAGAAAACTTGGGCGTCTTTTGCTGTTTGTTGATCATTGACTTCTTTGCCATCTTGTCTCTCCTTACCGCTTGAAAGGCATTCCGAGCGCCTTCAAAAGTTCTCTCGCTTCTTCGTCCGTCTGCGCCGTAGTTACGATGCATACGTCCATGCCTCTGATCTTCTCTACCTGATCGTACGTAATTTCGGGGAAGATAAGTTGTTCCTTCAAGCCGAGGGAATAATTACCCCTGCCGTCGAACGCCTTATCGGGCACGCCGCGGAAGTCGCGCACGCGCGGAAGCGCAATGGATACGAGTTTATCGTAAAAATCGTACATTCTCTTACCGCGAAGCGTCACTTTGAGACCAATCGTCATTCCCTCTCTTACCTTAAAGTTTGCAACCGACTTAGTCGCCTTGCGGTAGATGGGTTTCTGTCCCGTGATCAATTTTAACTCGTTCTCGGTGATCTGCATCGACTTCTGATTGTCTTTGATATCGCCCAAGCCCGTGTTGATCACGATTTTTTCAATTCTGGGAACCTGCATAACGGATTTATAGCCGAATTTCTTCATGAGATAAGGAACTACTTCCTGATCGTACATGACTTTCATTCTGCTTTTATCAGACGCTACGGGTTTTTCTGCGGTCTTTGCCGCAGTCTTTTTCACTGCCATAACTTTTCCTCCGTCCGCTTATTCCTTGTTTTCTTCGGCGGGCGTCTCTGCCGCTTCCGATTTTTGGCTGCGCTTTCTCGTTCTCTTCTTGGGAGCCTCGACTTCTTCCGCCGCCTTTGCCTTCTGTTTCTTCACAAACGCTTTATCGAGACTCGCGCCGCACTTCTTGCACACGCGGATCTTTTTTCCGTCCGCAACCGAATGTCCCACTCTCGTCGCTTTTCCGCATTTATCGCAGATCACCTCCACGTTGCTTGCATTGATGGGAGATTCCTCGGTTACGATCCTGCTCGTTTCGTTTGCTTTTCTTGCCTTCTCGTGCTTATGGACGATATTAACGCCCTCCACGATCACCGTATCCGCTTTGGGATTCGCAGCAAGAACTTTTCCTTTTTTACCTTTATATTTGCCCGTAATAACGAGCACGTTGTCGTTTACTTTAACGTTCACCTCGCGCCTCCTTACAGTACCTCGGGAGCAAGGGAGATGATTCTCATATAATCTTTCTCTCTTAACTCTCTTGCGATCGGTCCAAAAATACGGGTGCCCTTGGGCTGCTTCTGGCTGTCGATGATGACTGCCGCGTTATCGTCGAAACGGATATAAGTTCCGTCCGGACGGCGGATGCCCTTCGCGCTTCTTACGATGACCGCTTTTACGACGTCGCCCTTTTTCACTGCGCCGCCGGGAGTAGCCGTCTTTACAGAAGCCACGATGACGTCGCCGATATTACCGCTCCTGCGGAAGGAACCGCCGAGCACGCGGATGCACATGAGTTCTTTCGCACCCGAGTTGTCAGCCGCTTTTAATCTAGTCTGAGGTTGTATCATATCTCATTCTCCTTCCGATTACTTCGCCTTCTCGACGATCTCGGCAACCCGCCAGTTTTTATCTTTGCTGAGTTTCCTTGTTTCGACGATACGAACTTTGTCGCCTACGCCGCATTCGTTCGCTTCGTCGTGCGCTTTGAATCTCTTTGTATAAGTAATCGTCTTTTTGTATACGGGGTGTTTACGCTTATCCGATACCGCAACGACGACCGTCTTATCCATCTTATCGGAAACAACGATTCCGACTCTCTCTTTTCTCAGATTTCTTTCCATGTTCCCCTCCTTACGCCTTTGCCTGACGGGCGCGGATTTCCGTGTTTACTTTCGCAATATCACGCTTGCATGTTCTGATAGACAGAGGATTTTCAAGTTGTCCCGAAGCATGGCGGAAGCGAAGATTGAAAAGTTCGCTCTTTAAATCCTGCAACTTCTGATTCAATTCGACGTCGGTCATGCTGTGAAATTCTTTTCCTTTCATTAACCTTCACCGCCTTCTGTCGTATTTTCGGCGCTAACCGCCTGTTCTTTCTTGATAAATTTGCACTTTACGGGCAATTTGTTTGCCGCAAGGCGCATTGCCTCTCTTGCGATCTCTTCGGGAACGCCCGCCATTTCAAACATGACTCTGCCCGGTTTTACAACCGCAACCCAGAATTCTACGCCGCCTTTACCGGAACCCATACGGGCTTCCGCAGGGTGACGCGTAATGGGCTTGTGGGGGAAGATATCGATCCACACCTTGCCGCCGCGCTTGATAAAACGGGTCATTGCGATACGCGCCGCTTCGATTTGGTTGGATTTGATCCATCCCGCTTCTTCCGAAACCAAGCCGTATTCGCCGTAAGCGATCTGATTGCCCTTCTGCGCGGAGCCTTTCAGCGTGCCGCGGTGCTGTTTTCTTCTTTTTACTCTCTTGGGGATTAACATTATCTGCCTCCTTCGGGCTTCTTGGCGCCTTTGAGGACTTCGCCCTTGTAGATCCAGCACTTGACGCCGATCATGCCGAACGTCGTATGCGCTTCCGCAAAGCCGTAATCGATATCCGCGCGGAGCGTTTGCAGAGGAATGCTGCCCTCGTGATAATGCTCCGTACCCGCGATTTCGCGTCCGTCGAGACGGCCGCTCACTTGCATTTTTACGCCCTTAACGCCTGCGCGCATCGTTTTACCGATCGCCTGTTTCATCGCACGGCGGAAAGAGATACGTTTTTCCAGTTGCGCCGCAACGCCTTCCGCAACAAGTTGCGCGTCGGCATCGGGTTTTCTGACTTCGTTTACGTTGATCATAACGGCTTTGCCGCCCGAAATTTTCGCAAGGTCTTTTTTAATGACTTCGATTTCGGAACCCGCCTTACCGATAAGCACGCCGGGACGTCCCGTATAAACGGTTACGACGATCTTGCCTGCCGCTCTCTCGATGAGGATCTTGGAAATTGCCGCCGCATAGTACTTCTTTTTGATGAAGGTACGAATGGTATGGTCTTCTTTCAAATAAGCCGCGAATTCTTTTTTATCGGCATACCATTGGGTATCCCAGTTCTTAATTACGCCGACTCTCAATCCGTGGGGATTTACTTTCTGTCCCATATTATATCTCTCCCTCCGCTTTTCTCACGTCAAGAATTACCGTGATGTGGCTCGTTCTTTTCAAAATCGCGTGTCCTCTGCCTTTGCTGACGGGCTGCATTCTTTTGAGCATAGCGCCGCCGTTTGCATAGCACTCCGCAACGTACAAGTCGCCTCTGTCCATTCCCTGATTGTGCTCTGCGTTTGCAACCGCGCTCATGAGCACTTTGGAAGTAGGCTGTGCGCCGGCGTTCGTCATGTGCTGCAAAATCGCCTGCGCCTCGCGCACGCTCTTGCCGCGGATGAGGTCTAACACCGTTCTGACTTTATAGGGAGAAACTCTGATATATTTCGCCGTTGCGAAGGGGCGTTTTTCTTTCTTTTCCGCAACCCTTTCGGCTTTCTTTTTCATATTAGATGCCATCTCGTATACTCCTTATCTCTTGGGTGAGGTCGTTTTTGCCGTATGACCCTTGAACGTTCTCGTGGGAGCGAACTCGCCGAGTTTGCAGCCGACCATATCTTCCGTGACATATACGGGAACGTGCTTGCGGCCGTCGTAAACTGCGATGGTGTGTCCGACCATTTGAGGGAAAATCGTCGATGCTCTCGACCAAGTTTTGAGTACCTTCTTTTCGTTGACCTCGTTCATTGCTTCGATGCGCTGTAACAGTTTCGCTTCGACGTAAGGTCCTTTTTTAACGCTTCTCGACATTTTTTATCCCTCCTTAATTGATTCTCTTTAAGATGAATCTGCTCGTAGGATTCTTCTTCTTTCTCGTCTTGTATCCAAGCGCCGGCTTGCCCCAAGGCGTTTCGGGTCCCGCATGACCGACGGGAGATTTTCCTTCGCCGCCGCCGTGAGGGTGGTCGTTGGGGTTCATGACCGAACCGCGGACGGTGGGACGTACGCCGAGGTGGCGCGTCTTGCCCGCTTTGCCGATTCTGATGATTTCATGCTCGACGTTGCCGACCTGACCGATGGTCGCCTTGCAGGAAACGGGGATCAGACGCATTTCGCCCGAGGGCATTTTGATGGTCGCATACGCGCCCTCTTTTGCCATGATCTGAGCGGAAATGCCCGCGCTTCTTGCGATCTGACCGCCGCGGCCGGGTTTCATTTCGATGTTGTGAACCATGGTACCGACGGGAATTGCAGAGAGCGGAAGCGCATTGCCGACCTTGATGTCTGCATTTACGCCGCTCATCACCTTATCGCCCGCGTTCAATCCGACGGGAGCGAGGATATATCTCTTTTCGCCGTCCGCATAAACGAGGAGCGCGATGTTCGCACTGCGGTTGGGATCGTACTGAATGTTTTTCACCGTTGCGGGAATGCCGTCTTTATTGCGTTTAAAGTCAATAATACGGTATTTGCGCTTGTTGCCGCCGCCGATGTGACGAACGGTAATTCTGCCGGCATTGTTTCTGCCGCCCGATTTACGCTGATCTTCGAGCAGGGAACGCTCGGGTTTGTTTTTGGAAATCTCTCCGTAAACGGGAACCGTCATCAGACGGCGTGCAGGAGAGGTCGGTTTATATCTCTTGACTGCCATTTTTCATTCCTCCGTTTCTTACGACAACGAGTTGAAGGCTTCGATCGGTTTGCTGTCTTCCCGCAAGGTGATGATTGCCTTTTTCGTCGTAGGGGTGTACCCTTCGTTTCTGCCCATTCTCTTTAATTTGCCGGGGCAGGTCACGGTATTTACGCTCTTTACTTTAACGCCGAACATCTGCTCTGCCGCGATCTTGATCTGCGTCTTATTCGCGGACTTCGCAACTTTGAACGTATAGCGTTTTTCCGCGATCCCGTCATATCCTTTTTCGGTAAGTACGGGTTTCAAAATAATATCCTGGGGTAACATTTACGCGTATACCTCCTCTAACTTTTTCACCGAGCCCTTCGTCAGCACAACTACGGAGTTCGCTACGATTTCGTAAGTGTTGATTTCCGCTACGGAAATCGTGGAAAGCGTTTCGAGATTGCGCGCCGCGAGGATCACGTTCTGATCGGGCTCGTCCATCACTACGACGGTACGTTTGTCAAGTTTCAATGCTTTGCGGAACGATTCCATCTCTTTGGTCTTGGGCGCGGTCACTTTCACTTCGTCTACGATAAGCAGTTCGCCGTCGGCTACTTTTTTGGAAAGCGCGGAGAGCAATGCGCCTCTCTTTGCGCTCGCGTTCATCTTTTTGGAGAAGTCGCGGGGCTTGGGCGCGAACACTACGCCGCCCTTGATCCACTGGGGAGCACGGATGGAGCCCTGACGCGCTCTGCCCGTACCCTTCTGACGCCAAGGTTTTGCGCCGCCGCCGCGTACTTCCGTACGGGTAAGGGTCGATTTCGTGCCCTGTCTTTGATTGCAAAGATAGGTTACGACTGCCTGATGAATGAGCGGTTCGTTGTATTCCGCACCGAACACTTTATCGGAAAGGTTGATGTTGCCAACCTCTTCGCCTTTCATATTATAAACTTTCACCTTTGCCATGGTCTTTCTCCTTATTTGCTCTTCACGCTCGTTTTCAGCATGACGACGCTGCCCTTAGGTCCCGGGATCGCGCCCTTCACGAGGATCGCGTTTCTCTCTGCGTCGACGCGAACGACTTCCAGATTCTGAATGGTTACGTTTTCGACGCCGTACTGACCTGCGAGGTGTTTGTGCTTGAACACGCGGGAAGGCGTGCTGTTCGCGCCCATGGAACCGGGCTCTCTGTGAACGGGGCCGACGCCGTGGGTTTCTTTCAGACGGTGCTGGTTCCATCTCTTGATGACGCCCGTGTAACCGTGACCTTTCGTAACGCCGCTTGCGTCTACTTTATCGCCCGCGGCGAAGACGTCCGCTTTCACCGCGTCTCCGACGTTGTAACCTTCTACGCTGTCGATACGGACTTCTTTCAAAACCTTGCAGGGCGCAACGCCCGCTTTTTTGAACTGACCGAGTTCGGGCTTGTTGAGGTTGTGTTCTTTTTCGGGAAGAAACCCGAGTTTCAACGCAACGTAACCGTCCGATTCTACCGTTTTGACCTGCACTACGGGGCAGGGACCTGCTTCCACAACCGTTACGGGGATCACTTTCCCGTCTTCCGCAAACAGTTGGGTCATGCCCACTTTGCGGCCGATGATTGCTTTACTACTCATTGTAAAGTTCACTCCTTTTCCTTTTTTATATATCCACAATACCTTTAATAAAGTATTCTCGGATTACAGTTTTACTTTGATGTCCACGCCCGCGGGGAGGTGGATGCTGTCGAGCAGTTTCGCGTTGGGAGAATAGATATCGATAATTCTCTTATAAGTGCGAAGTTCGAATTGCTCGCGGCTGTCTTTATACTTGTGGGGGCTGCGGAGAATGGTTACGATCTCGCGCTCCGTGGGAAGCGGAATGGGACCCGAAATCTTCGCTCCGCCCTTCTGCATCGTCTCTACGATTCTCTTTGCCGCTTCGTCGACAAGTTCGTGTTCGTAAGCCGAAAGTTTGATTCTGATTTTTTGTGCTGCCATGTTTGTTCTCCTTCTTATACTAACTGTTTGCTTTGCGTCAACTCAACCGTGCGTATCGAGGCAGATCTATCAAAAAAACACGCGTCGTTTTGCGGTGTTTTCTCGCAAAAGCCTCGGTTAGTCGCAGAGGTCGCGCCTCTACATTTGTCAGCGGAAATTATCTGCCGAGGGGCTTTCTCGCCTCGATTTTTCAGTAACTTCCCGCCTCAACCCAATACGTCGATTGCACAGCATAAAATGCCTGCTCTTAGCGCAAGCCTAATAAATATACCATTTCCGCAAATCCCTGTCAACGATTTAAACGGCATTTTTGAAAAAAATTTTTATATCGTATAGTTTTATAATGGGATAGAAGATAGCGAAAGCAACTTCTGCTCCATTTTTTTATTAAACGGTGGCGACATTATGCAAAGGATGGTAACGACAATGACAGTAATCACAAAAAAAGTAGTAATTGAAAATGAGGACGTTGGGTTTAATACTCGTCTAAAAAGTGGTGGCGGTTGCCCTGTTTGTCTTTATAAGCGACGACCGTGGACAAACTCACGTTTTCGACGCTCTTGAAAATATTCTGTTCGATTTCGGGATCGTCCGATTTCAGTTTACGGATGAGCGCTTTCACCTTTTGCCGTTTGGAGTCGGAATCGGGATCGGCGTACGCGTTAGATTCGGTAAACTTGCAGGCGCACTGTAAAAATTTTAACTCGTTGTAATCGCGCCAGGCGATAATATCCGCTTCCCTGATAAAATACATAGGTCGGATGAGTTCCATGCCCTCGAAATTCGTACTTCTGAGTTTTGGCATCATCGTCTGCATTTGCGCGCCGTAGAGCATTCCCATCAGAATGGTTTCGATCACGTCGTCGTAATGATGCCCGAGCGCGATTTTGTTGCAACCCATTTCTTTTGCTTTGGAGTACAAATGCCCGCGCCGCATCCGCGCGCAGATATAGCAGGGCGATTTTTCGATATGCGTCACGTTCTCGAAAATATCCGTTTCGTAAACGGTAACGGGAATCCCGAGCAGGCGCGTGTTTTCTTCGATGAGTTTGCGGTTTTTTCCGCTGTACCCGGGATCCATCACCAAAAACTTCAAATCGAACGCAAACTTACGGTGCCGCTGCAATTCCTGAAAGAGTTTTGCCATAAGCACCGAATCTTTCCCGCCCGAAATACAAACCGCGATGCAATCGCCCTCGCGGATCATATCGTAAGCGACGATTGCTTTGGCAAACGCCGAAAACAGTTTTTTATGAAATTTTTTACGCAGACTTTCCTCTGCCCGAATTTGCAGTTCGCCCGTTTCTCTTTCCACTTTGTTATATTCCCGTTAAATCTTTGATCACTTCTCCTGCAAGGATCAGCCCCGCCGCCGCAGGCACAAACGCCGTGCTTCCCGGGACGCGCTTCCCGCATTGAGCCTGTCCGTCATAGGGCGGTTTGGGTTCCTCTTTGGAATAAACCGCTTTCAGCCGCCCGATCCCCCGCCGTTTCAACTCGCGCCGCATCACTTTGGCAAGCGGACAGACCGACGTCTTAAAAATATCGGCAACCTCGAACCGCGTCGGATCCAGTTTATTTCCCGCGCCCATACAACTGATTACGGGAACGCCGCATTCGACCGCGCGTTCGATGATGCAGAGTTTTCCCGTTACAGTGTCGATTGCGTCTACGACGTAATCGTATCGGGTAAAATCCAACGCGTCCGCCGTATCGGGCATATAATAAAAACCGTAAGTATGAACGTCGCAATCGGGATTGATTTCGGCAACGCGCCTTTTCGCCGCTTCCGTTTTCATCATTCCCAGCGTTTGATGCGTTGCAAGGATCTGACGGTTCAGATTGGTCAGTGAAACTCTGTCGCCGTCGATCAGATCGAGCGCGCCCACGCCCGACCGCGCAAGCGCCTCTACGGTGTAACCGCCCACGCCGCCCAAGCCGAATACCGCCACGCGCGCACGGTACAGTTTTTCCATCGCCTGCCCGCCGAGCAAAAATTCCGTTCTTGAAAACTGATGTTCCATGGATGGTTTTATTATATCCGTTTTGCCCCCGTTCGTCAAGGAAAAGAGAAAAGCCCGTCTTCTAAGACAGGCTTTTCCTTGTTTTTTGCTTGTATTCCCGAAAAGTTAATATCCCGTGATCGGCGTTTGCGTCGGTTTGATTCCGCTTCCGTTTACGATTTCAATGTAAGGAATGAAATTCGGATTCGTTTGAATGTCGTAAACGCCGAGGGATAACCCGCCGCCGCCGACGACAGGCGTACCGTACGCCCCCACCACCTGCGAACTGCCGCCCGACAGCAGACTGCCGTTTCCGCCCATCATGGTGACCGAATCCTTCACGCAGTCGTCGATATGGATATGATATTTCCCCGCGACTCTTACCGCAACGCCGCCTTGCGCTTTCGCTCCCGCAATTCCGTTTCCGCCGTAAAGCCTTGCGCCTGTATGAATGTACAGCGTATTGCAATAGATCGCCGAAGCGCCGCTTGGATATTTAACGCCGTTCACTTCGATCCCGTCGCCGCCCGTAATGGTTGAATGATACAGATACAGATGCAGATTCGCGTTCGATTTTACGGTGACGGCGTTATGATACTGAGGCGCCTTAATATTCAGATTGTCGATAATCAGATTAAAATCGGCAAACGTACTTTGGATTTCGATACACAGCGACAGATTGATCCTATACATAGACGAAATATACAAATGCCTCACGTTACAGGTGGCAATAATTTTATAGTGATAGGTATTTACACATTTGTTAATTTGAATACTCGCGTACTCCTGATCAACCGTCAACGTCGTTGTGAGCGCATGCCAGAAAACAAAACTCGGCTGTTCCCACCTCGCCTCTAACGTGATGTCTTTTTTCAGGTTTTCAAGACGCGTCACCCTTTTCCCGTCTAAATACCAACCTGCAAAATATTTTTCCGTTAAAACCGGAGATTTCAGATCCAGCGAATGATCGTACTGTAATTCACCGGGATTGCAGTGAACGTTCGTGCAATTATTATATGTAATAAAATACATTAAAGGACCCCAAGTGCCGTGCACCGTTAAATTACAAAGATTGTTTTTGGAAATGTATTCGATGTCCCACTTCACCATGGTCGTATCTAACCTGATTACTTTTAAAGGAATCTCTTCCGTCCATACGTCCTCGAGAGTAAACTCTGTGGGATTATCGGGATTCGGCACGATTCCGCTCCTGTCATATTCATAAGTAATGGTGTACGGTTTTAATTTCATGTCAGTCAGCAACGTGATGGTCTCTTCCAAACGGTCCCACGTTTTGACTGCCCCAGTTTGATCGTAATAAATCGCTTGATCCCCGTTTTCCTCTATATAATAATACTTGTAAAAATCGTATCCCTTTAAATCGGTATCTAATTTTTCTAATTTAGACCCGTACGTCGCCACGATTTCTTTTGTTCCGTAAAGACCGTTATCGAGCGTGACTACCGTTTGATGCGCCTTCCAATAGACGAACAGCGTTTCGGGTTCGCCTTGCGCCCATTGACGTTCGCAGACCAATGCCTCGGAATAGTAACGGTTGCCCTGCCCTTCCGGTGCCGAAAAAATACCCTGAAACACATAGCCCGTTTTTTGCGGCATGTCCAGATCGTCCGGCATCCACCTGTCGGGAATGACTTCGATGAATACGATTTTACCCGTTTCGTCCTGCAAGTCGATTGCAATTTTTGTTTTGGGTTTATAGTTGATTTTCAGATCTTCGCTGACGGGATCGCCCGCCCATGCCGCGTCCCATCCTTCGGGAAAATCGATTTCGTAAAAACTGACGTTGATCTCCTGAGGCAAGTTGGGATTGATGCCCCAGTTTTCAAAGGCGTATGCTTCGACGCTGACAACGGAGTCGGGAACGGTGAACGCAGACAAACTGGAACAGGAACTGAACGCATACGCGCACACCGTGCTTACGCGCGGAAGAACGTTGACGCCTTCGTTGTCCCCGAAAATTCTGATCTCGCTCAACGCCGTTGCCTCGTAAAACATGCCTTGCGTAATGACCTCTAAATCATTCGGCAAGGTCACCGAAGCAAGACTGCATTCGGCGAAAATATTCACCGATCTTCCCTGTTCGTCGCCCTTGATCGGGTGCCCGTCGTAAATATCTTCCATCAGTTCGTTCTCGGTATTCAGATCGGCAGGGTGATTCATGGTGATCCCCGTTTCAAAGCGGACTTCGCCGAGGACGTCGCATAAGTAAAATACTTCGCTTCTGAGATTGACCTTATGCCCGAACACGCCTGCCGTTTCGTCTTGTTCGCGCACGTCTTTTAACGTAAACGAATTGAGGCACGAGTAGGCAAACGCCTGCGAACAGATATTGTAAACGGGCAGGTAGGGAGAAGCGTCGTCTTTCCGGTAGGCGTTATAAATGACGACGTCGGCGTAACTGTAAATCTCCTGATAGGGTTCCACCTCGTAGCCGATCACCTCATTTTCGGAATTGAGAATTTCCCGATACGAAATACAGTAATCCTGAGATTCGTCGATGACGATTTTTCCTACGCAGTAGGTGCTCCAGGAGGAATCCCACTGACGGGAAATATCCTCCTCGTTTTTCTGAATGTAAACGGTATTCGCGTAGTTCCTAAGCGCATAGGCGCCCACGTAAGTGACCGATTTGGGAATAAACAGATCTTTCAAGCCCGTACTGTTGGCGAACGCATTCGCCCCGATGGTTTCTACGTTCGGAATGCTGATTCTTTTTAACAGCGGGCAACTCATAAACGCATTGTTCCCGATTTGTCTGATGCTTTGGGGAAGCAGCACCCGTTCCAGTTTCTTGCAGGACATAAAGCCGTTATTTGAAATTGCCGTGACGGGAAGATCCTGATAGGTTTCCGGAATGATGACGATTTCGGCAGTGGGACGGAACGCCGCTTTGATCCCCACGGAATAAGACTTGTTTCCCTCGCCGTCGGTCACTTGCGTGAAGTTCAGATTTTCATAGGGTTCCACGCCCGCCGCGCTTGCCGTTCGGGGCGCGGACCGCGGCATCAATAACATTACGCCGGCAAGCAATACGGCAAGCAGCAGCAAGCAAAGCAACGTGATTTTGGGTTTGGATCGTTTCATTGTTTTTTCTCCTTTGTAGGTTTGATACTGTATATACTGTAAAAGTAACTGACAAGTTTATAAAAACGCAATAAAACGAAAAAATATTTTCAATGAAAAAAGGAGTTTGAACTCTTTCAAACTCCTTTTCGTTCATTCTATTTTTTCAAAGATCGCCGTGACCGTAGCAGTAAATTTATCTCCGAACAATTCATTCCCCCCTGTTAAGAAACCGCAGGTATGATCTGTTCGTCCGTGCGCTAAGATCCTGTCTGACCATTTAACGAAAACGTACCCTTCGTCCGCAACCGCTTCAACCCGGGAAAAACTTTTCTGAAATGTTCTGGTCTGCACCGTCTCTCCGATAATCCTGCCCCCCTCGGTTGCTTCGTAACGGATCTCCCACGTGCGCGGCTGAAAGATTGCGGTTACGGTAAACTCTTCCGTGATATTCATATCCTGGCGAAGGCGCGTTGTCACTCCGTCCGACCATCCTAAAAACTCACCTTCAACATGAGTCCCTTGCCAATACGGCTGTGCATATGTCGACGGTAAATTTTGACCGTAAACCACTTCGCGGTCCCGCATACTTACATATCCGCCTTCCGTTGCCCGATAATGAACGGCGATAATATTTCCCGCCCAAAAATCGTGCGGAATGCCCACCCGCTTGCCGTCTATTACGGCTTGATTGGTATAGTAATACCGATAGTTCGGGATACTATACGCATCGATATTGTATTTATCTTTCAATGCAAAACATACGTCATGAAACTCCATCCCGTCGTTCACGTCTGCATAAAGACTTACCCGCCACTCGATCGTGTGCGCCAACTCGTGTATGATCGTATTGCACCCTCTCTCCCAGGCAATATAGTCGAAATCGAGATCGTCCGTGTACGTATAGTTATTAAACAAATAAAAAAAAGAATCTAAATAAACTTGAGCATACTTTGGATTCGCCATACCGGCACACATCCGTACCGTACTGCGCGTATCTTCTAAATTGAACAGCGAAACCACGCTGTCGTACTCGTCAAGCAGTTCGCTTACTTCCGGAATCCTGTTTGGCAACAGGGTATTGTCCCCAGGAGATGTTTGGAAATTTTCCGTCAGAACAGGCACCGTCGTGTAATATTCGTCGATCTCGAACGTGACGAAGCCGTCCATCATATCGTCGAGATAGCGCTTCGTCTGCACGGTCACCGCTGCGCATGCCTGCCGTTCCAAATCGGACATGACGTGATCGACCGTCACCGTATCGGGAACGTTTTTGTGTTCCAGCGTTGCATGGATCTCCGTCACGTACACCAACAGAATTTTATAGGTATAAGGGTCGTACGGCGTCCATTTCGCATAGAGTTCGCGGTCTTCCAGAGTGAAAACGTCTTCCTCCGAAAGAAACCGTCCCTGCGCGTCGGTGATTTGCACTTCGCCGCTGTACCAGCCCCCGAAGGCGCAATCGTCCGTTGCGGGAATGGGCATTGCCGTATTTTCCAATTCACTGTATGTCAGCGTCACTTCGCTTTGCGGTTTGTCTATCTTGTTGAACATGTAGTTCAGTTGATACGTTCTTGTCATCAGCGCAAACTTCGCAGTCAGCGAAATGTCGCCCGTCACCGCCAGATCCCGTCTCTTTTCCTCCGCATATCCGTCCGACCATTCGATGAAATCGTATCCGTGATCGGGAATCGCCTTCACCGCATACGCGTCCTTTCCTTCTTCGACGGTCTGATCGAGAATTCCGTATATCGAACCGCCTTCCCCCGCCGTGTACTGTACGCGGTACTCTTTTACAGGGGGGGTCGGTTCCGTATCGCCGTTTCCCGTATCTGCGTCATTGTTTCCGCCGCAGCCGACGAACGCCACGCCGATCAGGCATACCGAGAACAGTAACAATAACGCTTTTAATAATCTTTTCATTGCTCTATTATAACCTCCCTGTTTTTATAAAGTCCGGTCCTATATTATTCTATGCTCAAACAAAGCCATAAATGGAACCTGCTTTCATTTTATATACTTATAATTGCTCACGTTTGTTTCTCAACATCAAACATATCCGATTCAAAATATTTCCCTTAAATTTTTTCTCTCAAAAACCTTTTTATAAAGATCGCAAGGAAATACGGAAAAGTATAAAATTTACCGTTAAAGCCAATGTTTTTGTATCCCAATTTGATTCCGTATTTTATATCGCTATACTTTTCTTTATCAATCAGATTATTCAAAGATGCTGTTGCACCGTCCGTCGCCTTTACTTCGATCGGAATCAAAGAATCTTTATCCCGAACAAAAAAATCCATCTCGACCGTACTCTTTTCATTTCGATAAAAGTATAGCGGAAATCCCTGCTTTAAAAGCATCTCTCCGACAACATTTTCATAAATTGCGCCTTTGTACGCATTGAAATTTTTATTATTGCGCAAATCTTCTTGCGCCTCTTCGTCCAATGAGCCGATCAATAGTCCCGTATCGCCGAAATAGATTTTGAAATTCTCCGGATTATAATTTCCTTTTAGCGGAAGTTCAGGCAACGCCATACAATAACAAATATTAACGATACCCGCATCGCTCAGCCAGTCGACAGTTCCCGCATATTCTCTGTTTCTGGCATCTTTTGCAACCTTGGATATTTGAAATTTTTTATTGTCTTTTCCGAGAAAGACAGGGATTTTTCTGTATACATTCAAGATCTTTCCCTTGTCCAATCCTCCGGCATATTTCGTAATATCCTCTTCATAATCCAATAAAATCTGCCGTTGCATCTTTAACGTTCCGCTATAATTTTTATTGGTGACAAACGAGTTTACGATCATCGGCATTCCGCCCAAAACCATATATTCTCTGAAATTATCAAACATCACTTCGAGTTCCAATTGGGAAAACGGTCTAAGCGTTTTCATGTGCGAAAACAGATCCTCTATTTGTTCCTGCTTATATCCTTTTGCCCAGAGGAACTCTTCAAAATCCATAGAGTACATTTCGTAGTCTTCTTTGTTGCCTACACTGTTAGACTCTATTTCCTGATAGTTAATTCCCATGAGGGAACCGGAGCAAATGACGTCATACCGTCCGTCGAGCCGAAACGATTTCAAAGAAGTCGCGCAGTTCATGCATTCTTGCAATTCATCAAAAAAGATCAGCGTTTCCCCCGCTACGAATTCTGAATCCGGTCTTTTTAAAGAAATATTCTTAATAATGGTATCCACTTCAAATCCATCGTCAAATATATCTTTAAATTGCTTTTGCAGAACAAAATTGATTTCTACAAGATACTTATAATTGTTTCGTGCAAAGTTTCGGATAGATTCCGTTTTTCCGATCTGTCTTGCTCCTTTCACGATCAACGGCATTTTGTGGGGATTATCTTTCCATTTCAGTAAAAACTCATCGATCTTCCTTTTTAAAAGAGTCATTACTCATCACCTCAATCAAATTATAACACGTTTTTCGATAAAACGCAAGTACTGTTTACACAAAAATCCATCCATTTATGACGGAATACTTCACAAATTTCCGTAAAGAATTGATTCTAATAAAAATCTTTGATACAATCCCCGAACGTTTTCTTATCCGATTTGTTCAAATTTTTTTCAAATTTATGGTTAGGTAAAAATTTTTATTTATTTTAAATAAATGAAAAAAGGAGTTTGAACTCTTTCAAACTCCTTTTCGTTCATTCTATTTTTTCAAAGATCGCCGTGACCGTAGCAGTAAATTTATCTCCGAACAATTCATTCCCCCCTGTTAAGAAACCGCAGGTATGATCTGTTCGTCCGTGCGCTAAGATCCTGTCTGACCATTTAACGAAAACGTACCCTTCGTCCGCAACCGCTTCAACCCGGGAAAAACTTTTCTGAAATGTTCTGGTCTGCACCGTCTCTCCGATAATCCTGCCCCCCTCGGTTGCTTCGTAACGGATCTCCCACGTGCGCGGCTGAAAGATTGCGGTTACGGTAAACTCTTCCGTGATATTCATATCCTGGCGAAGGCGCGTTGTCACTCCGTCCGACCATCCTAAAAACTCACCTTCAACATGAGTCCCTTGCCAATACGGCTGTGCATATGTCGACGGTAAATTTTGACCGTAAACCACTTCGCGGTCCCGCATACTTACATATCCGCCTTCCGTTGCCCGATAATGAACGGCGATAATATTTCCCGCCCAAAAATCGTGCGGAATGCCCACCCGCTTGCCGTCTATTACGGCTTGATTGGTATAGTAATACCGATAGTTCGGGATACTATACGCATCGATATTGTATTTATCTTTCAATGCAAAACATACGTCATGAAACTCCATCCCGTCGTTCACGTCTGCATAAAGACTTACCCGCCACTCGATCGTGTGCGCCAACTCGTGTATGATCGTATTGCACCCTCTCTCCCAGGCAATATAGTCGAAATCGAGATCGTCCGTGTACGTATAGTTATTAAACAAATAAAAAAAAGAATCTAAATAAACTTGAGCATACTTTGGATTCGCCATACCGGCACACATCCGTACCGTACTGCGCGTATCTTCTAAATTGAACAGCGAAACCACGCTGTCGTACTCGTCAAGCAGTTCGCTTACTTCCGGAATCCTGTTTGGCAACAGGGTATTGTCCCCAGGAGATGTTTGGAAATTTTCCGTCAGAACAGGCACCGTCGTGTAATATTCGTCGATCTCGAACGTGACGAAGCCGTCCATCATATCGTCGAGATAGCGCTTCGTCTGCACGGTCACCGCTGCGCATGCCTGCCGTTCCAAATCGGACATGACGTGATCGACCGTCACCGTATCGGGAACGTTTTTGTGTTCCAGCGTTGCATGGATCTCCGTCACGTACACCAACAGAATTTTATAGGTATAAGGGTCGTACGGCGTCCATTTCGCATAGAGTTCGCGGTCTTCCAGAGTGAAAACGTCTTCCTCCGAAAGAAACCGTCCCTGCGCGTCGGTGATTTGCACTTCGCCGCTGTACCAGCCCCCGAAGGCGCAATCGTCCGTTGCGGGAATGGGCATTGCCGTATTTTCCAATTCACTGTATGTCAGCGTCACTTCGCTTTGCGGTTTGTCTATCTTGTTGAACATGTAGTTCAGTTGATACGTTCTTGTCATCAGCGCAAACTTCGCAGTCAGCGAAATGTCGCCCGTCACCGCCAGATCCCGTCTCTTTTCCTCCGCATATCCGTCCGACCATTCGATGAAATCGTATCCGTGATCGGGAATCGCCTTCACCGCATACGCGTCCTTTCCTTCTTCGACGGTCTGATCGAGAATTCCGTATATCGAACCGCCTTCCCCCGCCGTGTACTGTACGCGGTACTCTTTTACAGGGGGGGTCGGTTCCGTATCGCCGTTTCCCGTATCTGCGTCATTGTTTCCGCCGCAGCCGACGAACGCCACGCCGATCAGGCATACCGAGAACAGTAACAATAACGCTTTTAATAATCTTTTCATTGCTCTATTATAACCTCCCTGTTTTTATAAAGTCCGGTCCTATATTATTCTATGCTCAAACAAAGCCATAAATGGAACCTGCTTTCATTTCATATACTTATAATTGCTCACGTTTGTTTGCGGAAACGTGAAAACAAAATACAAACGCCTTTCAATTCATCTACCTGCAACCCCCGCGTTTGTTTGCGGAAAATACAAACGTTCGAAGGCTAAAAAAGACGTCTATTAAAAGTAGACGTCTTTTTCCCGTTGTTTAACCCGATCTTACTTGTTCATGCCTTCCTGAACGGCAACGGCTACTGCAACCGTCGCGCCGACCATCGGGTTGTTGCCCATGCCGATCAAGCCCATCATTTCGACGTGCGCGGGAACGGAGGAAGAACCTGCGAACTGCGCGTCGGAGTGCATTCTTCCCATCGTATCGGTCATGCCGTAGGAAGAAGGACCTGCCGCCATGTTGTCGGGGTGGAGGGTTCTGCCCGTACCGCCGCCCGAGGCAACCGAGAAATATTGAACGCCGTTTTCGTTGCACCACTTTTTGTAAGTGCCCGCAACGGGGTGCTGGAAACGCGTGGGGTTCGTGGAATTGCCCGTAATGGAAACGCCGACCTTTTCGAGTTTCATGATCGCAACGCCTTCGGGTACGTTATCCGCGCCGTAGCATTTTACTTTTGCGCGCGGGCCGTCGGAATAAGCAATTTCGTTGGTCACTGTAACCGTTTCGGTGTAGGGATCGAACGTCGTTTCGCAATAGGTGAAACCGTTAATACGGGAAATAATGAACGCCGCGTCTTTGCCGAGTCCGTTCAGAATCACGCGCAGGGGGTGTTTTCTTACCTTGTTCGCGTTCATCGCAATGGAGATCGCGCCTTCCGCCGCCGCGAACGATTCGTGTCCCGCAAGGAAACAGAAACAATCGGTTTCTTCGGAGAGGAGCATTTTGCCGAGGTTTCCGTGTCCCAGCCCTACCTTTCTGTTTTCTGCAACCGAACCGGGAATGCAGAACGATTGAAGACCCACGCCGATCGCCGCCGCAGCGTCCGCCGCCTTTGTGCAGCCTTTTTTGATTGCGATCGCCGCGCCGACCGTATACGCCCATACTGCGTTTTCAAAACAGATGGGCTGCGTGCCGCGCACGATTTTATCGCAATCTACGCCCTTGGAAAGGCAGATCTCTTTGCATTCTTCGATTGATTTGATGCCGTACTCTTTCAGAACGCCCGTAATTTTATCTACTCTTCTTTCATAACTTTCAAACAAAGCCATTCCGCGCCTCCTTATTCCTTACGAGGGTCGATGTACTTCACCGCACCCTGTTCTTTCTCGAATCTGCCGTAGTGACCCATCGCTTTCGTCCATGCTTCGTTGGGTTCCATGCCTTTTTTGATGAAGTCGGTCATTTTACCCAGAGAAACGAACTCATAGCCGATGACCTGACTGTCTTTATCGAGCGCAAGGCGGGTAACATACCCTTCCGCCATTTCAAGATATCTGACGCCCTTTTTCGCCGTGCCGTACATGGTGCCTACCTGCGAACGAAGCCCTTTGCCCAAATCTTCCAGACCTGCGCCGATGGTCAAACCGTCGTCCGAGAAAGCGGACTGCGTTCTTCCGTAAACGATTTGCAGGAACAGTTCGCGCATTGCGGTGTTGATCGCGTCGCATACGAGGTCGGTATTCAGCGCTTCCAAAATGGTTTTATGAGGCAGGATCTCCGCCGCCATCGCCGCCGAATGCGTCATACCCGAACAGCCGATGGTTTCGACGAGCGCTTCCTGAATGACGCCGCCCTTTACGTTGAGCGAAAGTTTGCACGCGCCCTGTTGGGGAGCGCACCAACCCACGCCGTGCGTGAATCCGCTGATGTCGGTGATTTGTTTTGCGCAGACCCACTTTCCTTCTTCGGGAATGGGCGCAGGGTCGTGTTTGGGACCCTTTGCAACGCAACACATTTCTTCTACTTCACGAGAATATTGCATGATATTTCCTCCAATTAAATTTCCGTTTGTATTTTAACATATTCTCCCAAAAAACACAAGAACTTGTCCGAAATTTTCGGAAAAGAATTTTAGAATGCGCGCCGCAAAAAACTGTCCGTTATTTGTTCTGAAAAAGGCGCATCAGAAATTTGATATTTTCCGCCGCCTCGTCAAACCGCTCTGAAGATACGTCATACAAAACTTCTTTTTTGCACCACCGTTCGCAGGAGGAAGCCGGCTCCGTCGGTTCTCCTTTTACCGTACAATAAACGATATGCGTGCGTGCCGGTTTAAAGCCGTACACAACGTAAAACCGCTTACAGTTTCCGCAGGTTTTACACAGAGGATTCTTTTTTCTCATTTTGTTCTTCCTCGATAATACATCTCAGTTCGTTAATTTCCGTCAGTAAATCGTTTAAATAAATTTTAAGTACCCTGTCAGACTTCCTGTAATACGTTCTGGTAGCAAACCGATCGCAGCAGCCGTGAATTTCTACGTTTTCCCGTTTGTAACAGCACCATCCGAAATCGGCGCGGCGCAGACGCTTTGTTTCTTTTACATAATACCGCTCCAATCCCCTGCACATATAACACTGTCTTTTTTTGTTTTCCATTTTGTTCTCCTCGCTTTTTTATTTTGCAATAATCAAATTATAACGTTATATTTATTTCTTTTGTTCAAATATTAAAATCTTAATATTTTTTAAGTTTATAAAAAAAACCGACTGAAATCAGAATGTCTTTTTTGTTTTCCATTTTGTTCCCATTTACACATATTTGTGTTTTTTGATTGTATCACACATTTATGTGTTTTGCAACAGTTTTACACACATTCGTGTTAAAATAATAATAAAAATAATGGTATTTATATGAAAATTGGGAACGAATTAAAATTTCATCGTGAACACGCCTCTTTGAGTCAAGCAGAACTCGCAAAACAAATAAAAACTTCCCAACAAAATATCAGCAGATGGGAAGCAGACGAAGTAGAACCGAGTATTTATGTTTGTATTGCTTTGGCAGACTATTACAAAATTTCTATTGATGAATTGATCGGCAGAAAAATATAATCAAAGTAAAAGCCCGACTGAAATCAGTCGGGCTTTCGGTTTTAAAATTCGATGTGCTGAAAATCTTTCCGCGAAGAACGGCGGTAGAAAATCGCCTTTCTGCCGATGACCGCCACCACTTCGGCGCGGAGCAACTGTGCAACGTCCGCCGCCAGTTTTTCCCCGTCCTCGCCCGATGCAGGCAGAAGATTCACTTTGATGAGTTCCCTCGCTTCCAATGCTTCGGACAAACTTTTAATTAAATTTTCGCCGACGCCCTCTTTGCCGATTTGCGCGATCGGCTTCATCATTGCCGCCTTCGATTTTAAGTTGCTTCTCTGTTTACTCGTCATATGATTCCCTCCTATTATTTCACGTTATTTCACAGAGATTTTTTCGCACAGCGAAAGAAATTTCGTGAACCTGTATTTCGTACACCCGTTTATTTTTTATCTCATTCAAATCAAGCGCGCAGCAAAACCGCGTTTTTGCGGCAGCGCACTCAATTTGCCGCATCCCTGCGGCTTGTTGTCTGTTAATGCACTTCGTGGATGACTCTGTCAAAGTTCTTAAGCCGATTATCTCACGGAGATTTATTTCGCACAGCGAAAGAAATCTCCGTGAACAATTTACACATACTCAAATTCCACTTCGCCGACGATGACCGTATCGCCTTGCTTGCAGCCCGATTTTTCCAATGCTTTGAATACGCCGCGCAGTTTCAGTACGCGCTGAAAATATGCCATGGAATCGGGATTGGTAAGCACTACGTTTCTGCAAAGCATGTCTACCAAACCGCCCACAACCACGAAGGCGCCCGTTTCGTCCTGAAAAATTTCAAATTGCGTATTGTCTGCTTGCGCAAACTCAAATTCGTCGGCAGGGATGCGCTCGGCAGGCGGCAGCGTTTCAAGCAACGCCGTTAACCGTTCCAACAGTTCGTTCAGCCCCTCGCCTTTTAACGCCGCAATCGGAAACACTTCGTATTTTTTGCCGTATTTCTTTTTGAACCGCGCTACGTTTTCCTCTGCGCCGAAGAAGTCGCACTTGTTGAGAGCGACGATCTGCGGCAGCGCCGCAAGCGTTTCGGAATAAGATTTCAATTCGAGATTGATTTTTTCGAAATCCTCCAACGGATCGCGCCCCTCTACGCCCGAAACGTCCACCACGTGACAGATCGCCCGCGTGCGCTCGATATGACGGAGAAAGTCGTGTCCCAAACCCGCGCCCTGCGCCGCACCTTCGATGAGCCCCGGGATATCGGCGACGATAAAAGATTTGTCGTACCGACGCACGACGCCTAAATTAGGCGAAAGCGTAGTGAAATGGTAATCGGCAATCTTCGGCTTTGCTGCGGAAATTTTCGAAAGCAGCGTGCTTTTGCCCACGTTGGGAAAGCCGACAAGCCCTACGTCGGCGATCACTTTCATTTCAAGCACAAGGGTATGCGCGAGCGTTTTCACGCCCTTTTGCGCAAAATTGGGCGCATGGCGCCGCGCGGTCGTAAAGCGGACGTTGCCCTTGCCCCCTCTTCCGCCTTCCAGAATCCGCACTTTTTCGCCGTCTTCGTATACGTCGCAAATAATTTTACCGCTTTCGTAATCGCGCACGAGCGTTCCGCAAGGCACTTTGATGACGACGTCTTTCCCGCTCTTGCCCGAGCATTGGTTGGTGCCGCCGCGCTCGCCGTTCTCTGCAACGTACTTGGAAGTAAATCGGAACGACAGCAAATCGTTCATATCTTTATCGCCGATAAAATAGACGTTTCCGCCGTTCCCGCCGTCGCCGCCGTCCGGACCGCAGGCAGGTTTCCCCTTATAGGCTTTGAAGGAATTCATGCCGTCGCCGCCATCGCCCGCCTTTACGGTGATTTTCACTTTGTCGGTAAATACTTTGGTATCCATGACCCGATTATATCAAACGACGCAAAAAAACGCAATGAGTTTGTGTATCGTGTGAAAATTTTTGCAAAAGCGTTACAGAAACAACCTTTTGTGGTAAAATAATAATGAGGTAATTTATGTATTATTATCTGTTGTTTCTTTTGATCCTCATTCCGTTCATGGGATTTGCGGCATGGGCGAGCGCCAAAGTCAACACCGCTTATTCGAAGTACGACAAAGTTCCCAACACCGCGCGGATGACGGGGTACGACACCGCGATGCGCCTGTTGAAGCGGCACGGCGTAAACGACATTGCGGTGGAGCGCGTGAACGGTAAACTGACCGATCACTATAACCCGACCAAAAAACTCGTCAATCTTTCGATGAGTACGTACGGCTCGGCGTCGGTTGCAAGCGTGGCGGTCGCCGCGCACGAAGTCGGACACGTCATGCAAAAAAAGACGGGTTACGTTCCCTATAAAATCAGAAACGTGCTCGTCCCGCTGACCAACATCGGGTCGCGGCTCGCGCTCCCCGTGATCATCGTGGGGCTGCTCCTCGATATTTTCTGGCTTTCTGCGCCGCATCCCGTAGGCGAATGGATGGTTTACGTCGGCATCGGTTTGTACGGACTTTCGACGCTATTCATGCTGATCACGCTGCCCGTCGAATTCAATGCATCGAGGCGTGCCAAAAAAATGCTTTTGGAGGAAGGGATCCTCACCAAAGAGGAACTTCCCGGCGCAAGTAAAGTGCTCACTGCCGCCGCGCTCACTTACGTCGCGTCCCTTCTGCTTTCCCTCATCTACTTCCTGCGTTTCCTGTTTATCATTCTTTCAATGGTCAGGAGAGATAAATAAAATAAACCAACGGCAGACGAATCCGCCTGCCGTTGCTGTTTTCAAACGAGAATCATTTCCGTGATTTGCAACAAGTCAAGCCGCCGCGTTTTCTGCGGCGGCTCTTTTTATAACCTTTTTGCGATCGCCCGTAAAAATTCCTCGGAATTCAGTTTTCGGGGCATTACGCCTTCGCGCTCGAATAAAGATAAAAGATCTCCCGTCATTTCCCCTTCTTCGATTGTTCGGATCGCCGCGTGCTCCAATCTTTCGGCAAAGGTAACAAGTTCCGCAATGCCGTCCAGTTCGCCGCGCTTTTTCAATGCGCCCGTCCAGGCGAAAATCGTTGCCACCGAGTTGGTGGAAGTTTCCTCACCTTTCAGATATTTATAATAGTGCCGCGTGACCGTGCCGTGCGCCGCCTCGAATTCGTATTTGCCGTCCGGCGAAACGAGAACGGACGTCATCATGCCGAGCGAACCGTACGCCGTCGCCACCATGTCGCTCATAACGTCGCCGTCGTAATTTTTGCATGCCCAAAGCATTCCGCCCTGCGAACGCATCACGCGCGCAACCGCATCGTCGATGAGCGTGTACTGATAATCGATCCCCTTCTCGTCAAACGCGCGTTCATATTCCGCAAACACTTCGGCAAAAATCTGTTTGAACCGCCCGTCGTATACTTTGGAGATGGTGTCTTTCGTCGCAAACATCATCGGCATGCGGCTGTCGAGCGCGTAGCGGAAACAGGAATGCGCAAACGAACGGATAGAATCGTCGAGATTGTGCATGCCCTGCACCACGCCCGCGCCGTCCTTAAAATCGTGTACGAGCGTGCGGCTTACCTCTTTGCCGTCTTTCTCTGTGACGAGGTAAACTTTTTCGCCCTTGTCTGCAAGACATTCGACCGCTGAATACACGTCGCCGTAGGCATGGCGCGCAAGCGCGATCGGCTTCGTCCAGCCCGGAACGTAAGAACGGATGCCCTTGCAAAGGATGGGCGCGCGAAAGACCGTTCCGTCTAAAATACGGCGGATGGTTCCGTTGGGACTTTTCCACATCTGTTTGAGACGGTATTCGCTCATACGCTGAACGTTGGGCGTTATGGTGGCGCACTTGACCGCTACACCGTATTTCTTTGCCGCAAGCGCGCTTTCCACAGTCACGCCGTCGTCCGTCCGATCGCGGTTTACAAGCCCCAGATCGTAATATTCCGTCTTCAAGTCAACGTAGGGCAGAATTAAAATTTCTTTAATCTTCGCCCAGAGAATGCGCGTCATTTCGTCGCCGTCCATTTCGACAAGCGGCGTTTGCATTTTGATTTTTTCCATGGTAATTTCCTTATACGGGGTTTTTAGAATACAACTTTTGTTATTTTTCTCAACTTCCGAATATCATAACGCCCAATGGGCGTAACTGCTGTTTTCCTTTTTTAAACTTGCTAAAACAGTATTAACAAAACATATGAGGTGTTACTATACCAAAAAATTGATTTAAACAAAGCAAGACGCGTTATGTGTTTTTGTTAGGGATTACTTGGAACTGATAAAATGTATTCCGTTAAACGACGGTCAATTCCTTTGCCTGTTCCAAGAACTCAACAAATACGTTCAAAGCAAACTGAAACTGAACGGCAGCGGAGATATCGTTGACCGTTATGTGGTCGTAAGGCAAGAACCTTAACTTTTTCATCAAACATCATACCAAAATTTATCTGCGTTTGCAACCCTTTGCGCCCGAAAATACGGTGCTGTGCAAAATTCCCGTCGTCACGCGTTCTTTTTCGTGACGGGGCTTTACTTCTTCGATGAGGGATACGAGAAAGTCGCGGTTTTCGGAAAGAGATTCCCCGAACAGATAGCACGCGAGCGAGCCGGGAACGGTGTTGAGTTCGTTGAAATACACGTTGTCGTCCTGCACCAAAAAGTCCGCGCGAACCACGCCGCAGACGCCGAACGTTTCGTAAAGGGTTCTGACGTGCGACTGAATTTCTTCTGCAAGACCTTCGGGCAACTCGGCAGGAAATGCGGAATTGCGCGAACCCGTCCCCTCGTACTTTTCCGAAAAGGAAAGAATTTCTTGCTCGGAAAACACTTCTTCGCAAGGCGAAAGCACAATTTTACCGTCTTTGCGGTAAGCGGCGCAGTTGATATCGCGCTTGCCCGCGAGATACCGTTCGACCACCGCGCTGCTGTCCAAACGGAACGCCAGACGGAGCGCGGCGGTAAATTCCGCGGCGTTCTGCGCGACTTTGATTCCGATACTCGAACCGAGATGAACGGGCTTTACAATGACGGGAAAGCCGAATGTTTGGACTTTTTCCATGATTTCTTGTTCGCGTTCCGCCCAATCGGATTCGGACACCGATATGCTTTCGACGACGGGAATGCCCAATCCCTTCGCCGCAACCTTGCCCAATTCTTTATTCATGAACACGGATGACACGGAAAGAGAAGGAGAAGCAAACGGCACGCCGTGAAAATCCAACAGTGCAGAAAGCGTTCCGTCTTCCCCTTCGCCGCCGTGGCAGCAGTTGAGCGCAACGTCGATGACCGCCGCTTTCTTTTTCCGTTTTTTATGTAATACGAGGGTTCTTCCCTCCAATACGACGCGCGGATAGTCGGATGAAACGCTTTTCAAATCGTCTACGCTGCGCATCTTTTCGGACGAGTACCATTCGCCCGACTGCGATAAATACACGGGAACGACGCGATACTTCTCCCGCAGGAGATTGACCGCAAGCAGACCCGTAATGACTGAAATTTCGTGTTCGTTGGATTTTCCGCCGAAAAACACCGCTACCGTTTTCATAATTGCCTCCTTAAAATAAAAACCGCCGAAGGTTATCTTCGGTGGTTTTCAAGCGTTTCGATTTTGATCTGATTTAATATTTATCGGGCAAATCGTTCAGGAACAAGACGGTATCTCCTGCCGCAAGATGTTCGCCAAGCCACAACTGCGCTTTATGAAGCGAGGGCACGAGCACGACTTTTTCTTCCTCGCCGCCCGCCTTCAAAAATCCGTTACGGAGCGGCAGCACGCGCGTTTCGCCCACTAAAATCACGCCGTCAAGCCCCAAAAACAGCGCGCCGAGTTCTTCGTTCTTCTTTTCTTCGATCAAGCCCAGTTCCACAAGCCCCGGGGTCACGACGTACTTTTTGCCCCCGAACAGTTTGAGTGTTTCCACGGCGACTTTCGCGCCCTCTACGTTGGAGTTGTAAGAATCGTCTAAAATGGTCACGCCGTTCGCTTCCGACTTTTGCAACCGGTGCGGCACCGGCTGAATGTTTTTGATACCTGCCGCGATTTCCTCGGAACTCATCCCGAGCAGGTAGCAAAGAGCAGACGCGAGCGCGATGTCTTCCGCCGCGTACCTGCCGAGCAAAGGCGTCTGCACGGGAATGCGGTCCTCTTTGATTCTGAGCGTAAACCCGACGCCGTCCGTCGAAAGCGCGACGTCCTCGGCGGCGAAATCGACCCCTTCTTTCAGCGCGCCCTCTTTTTCGGTTTCCACGGAACTTCCGAGCACGACTTTCTGCGCGCGCATTGCGAGCACGCCCTTTTCTTTCTGAATATTTTTGAGCGACCCGAACGATTCGAGATGCTGGCAGCACACCCCCGTTACCACGCCGTATTCGGGGTTCACCATGTCGCACAGTTCCCGGATGTCGCCCGTCTTTCTCGCGCCCATTTCGGCGAGGAAGATATCGCAGTCCAGTCCGTTCTCGCTCACCGCGCGTGCGATCCCCAGCGGCGTATTATAAGAAGCGGGCGTGGCGATGACGCGGTATTTGGTCGATAAAATGGCATACGCGAAATTTTTCACGCTCGTTTTGCCGTAACTTCCCGTAATGCCTACCATTTTACAACTGCTTTGCGCGAGCAGTTTTTTGGACTTACGCAGATATTTTTTTCCGTGCGGGATCTCGTACAGTTTCATCACCGAACCCGAAAGCGCAATGACAAGCGGCAGAGCAAGAGGAAGCAATGCGAAATATACGAAACGGAACAGATAGTACCATTTTTCGTCGATCGCCATTGCAGCCGCGGCACACGCAAACCCGAGTCCGCAGGAGATGAGCGATAGAAACAGGAAGTTGCACACGGCAAGGCGGATAAAACGCTTCGTGGGGTTTGTCTTGACCTTTAACGCCCGTTTCCGTTCGGAGACGTAATAGAATACGATCCAACCCGCAAACGGTACGACCGAGATAAGATTGGCGATCTTATATTCCCAGAAACAAAAACACAGGTTAAACAGCGCCACCAAAAGCCCGAGCGAAATGGAAAGCAGAACCAGCCGCCGCTCCTCCAGATTTCCTTTTTTGAAACACCATTTCAAAAAGGGTTTGGCGGCGTAACCTTCCTGCTGTAAGATGCCCAGCATACGGATACAGACGAGCGATAAAAGCCAGCCCGAAAGCAGACTTCCGAACACAATTCCGATGATGAGCGATTCCGAAAAAATCATTTGAAAAACTCCTCTGCCGCGAGATTGAATGCAAGCGCGTTATCTAAATGAGCGAAGTGACCGCAGTTTTCCAGCACGCGCAGGCGGCTGTCTTTGACGCAGGCGTGATAGACGCGTGCCGACGAGAGCGGCGTTTCGGTATCCCTGTCGCCGTAGAGAAACAGCACGGGCACCTGAATTTTTTTTGCGTCTTCGCGCAAATCTTCGTTCACGATTTTTTTATAACTTTCGCGCATAACGGGCGAAAGACTTCTGTATTCGCTGCTTCCGAATTTTTTTTCGGCATAGCGCGGCGCGAATTTTTTTACGAGCCGATAGGTCTTTACGCGCAGTTTATAGCGAAGCGTACGCTTCGGAACGATACCCGCGCAGCCCGTAAGTACGGCGCGTTCGAACAGATTTCCGCGCGAAAGACACTTGACCGCCACCCTTCCCCCGAACGAATGTGCGATGACGTAAGGCGATTGGATCTGTAACTTCGTTAACGCCGCACACAGCCAGTCGGCGTAATCGGAAACCGAATACGGCTCTGTCAGTTCGCCGCTGTTCCCGAAGCCCAAAAAGTCAAGCGCAGTCACGCGGTAAAAGCGCGAAAAATATTCGATTTGCGGGTAAAAACTTTCTTTGGTAGCAAGATAGCCGTGGAGCATTAACAAATCCTTTCCGCAGCCCTTTTGAAGATAAGAAAGTTTCAATCGATCTCCTTTTTCATTACCAACGCGTCTTCGCCGTCGGGATAATAACGGGAGCGGCAATATGCGCCTACAAACCCGTGTTTTAAATATAGTTTCTGCGCATCGGCATTGGAAACGCGGACTTCCAAAAAAATGCGTTTGACGCCGCGCCGCGCCGCTTCTTCCGTCAGGGCTTGCAGTACCTTTGCGCCCCTGCCGCAGCGTCGGTACATCTCCGCCGTGGCAACCAGTTGGATTTCCGCCTCGTCCAAAACGATGCTCATGCCGCCGTACGCCGTGACCGCTCCGTCCTCTTCCAGCAGCGCTCCGTAAAAATTTCCCGAAAGAAAGGAATCGGCAAGCATTCTTCTGCTCCAAGGCTCCACGGGAAAACATTCCCGCTCCAACTCCGCGATCGCATCTAAATCGTTCGTCGTCCATTCCCTTACGGTCATCTCTGCTCCTCCGCCGAACTCTTACGCAAATACAGCGCGGTCAAATCCCGCGCGTCCGCGCGCTCGTTCTGCTTTGCAAGCACCGCGCGGTAAAGCCCCTCCGCCGTATCCGTGCATTTGCTCGGTATTTCCAACTCCGCTGCGGACAGCGGCGCAAAGCCACGCGCAAGATAGGCGTTTACCTGCTCGCCCGTCATAAATTCGGGAGGTTCGGTTTCTGCTCCGTAGGCGCAGGCATAGTAGTTGCCGTGAAGCGCATCGATGAGCGCAACGCGGTTACCCGTTTCAGCGTATGCAATCGCATCCAGAGAGGTTACCGCAACCGCCTTTTTTTCGCAGGCAAGACACAGCCCCTTTACGGTTGCGATGCCGATGCGAATTCCCGTAAACGAACCGGGACCCACCGTGCAGGCAAAAAAATCGCACTCCTGCGCCGTTAAGTGCGCCAGCGCAAGCACCCGCTCGATTTCGCCCATCAATTTCACGGAATGCATCTGCGCGCATGCTTCGCCGCGCTCTTTAACGACGGTATCCCCGTTTACGGCAACGAGCGTTAAACGCGTGCCGCTGGTATCGATCGCAAGAAATTTCAAAAACGTATCTCCCTTTCCGCTTCGCCGCATTTTACGATTTCGATCCGTTTTACGGTTTGCGGAAGCAACCCCGAAATATTTTCGCTCCATTCGACAAGACAGATCCCGCCTGCCTCGAAATAGTCGGCAAGTCCGAGACGGAACGCCTGTTCTTCGCTCGTGATACGGTAACAGTCGAAATGGAACAGTCGATCGTCGTAGGCGTTCACGTAAGCATAGGTAGGACTGGTCACTTCTTCCGTAATGCCGAGCCCTTTGGCAATTCCCTTTGCGATCAGCGTTTTGCCCGCGCCCATTTCTCCGAGCAAAAGGACGGTATCGCCGCTCTGCAGCGATTTCGCATACCGTTCCGCCCAGCAAAACGTTTCTTCCCGATCGTAAGAATGAAAAACAGCCATACGCGGTTATTATACCGCATACGGCTGTTTTTTGCAATAAATTTTTCCTAAAAACACTCCCCTGTTTCCGAGTCGGAGCAATAATTTTTCAGGAGGCTTGCTTCTTGTTTTTTCTGCGTTCGCGCGCCGCCGCCATTTTTTTGTCGAATTTATCCGACGTCATTTTAATAAATCTCGAAAGCGGTTTATACAGCAGGAATACCACGATGCTGATTCCTACGCTCTTGATGGCGTTGAATGCAAGCACCCAGTACCAATAATCGCCGAATTTATCGCCCATTCCGAAGAAAGGGAAATTGATATAGCGGTTTACCAGAATGCTGATCCCGATCTGGATCGCACAAGCAATCACCAAAAAAACCGTGACCCATTTTCTGCCTTTCAAAAAGCGGTAACCGATCGCGGGTGCGATGATGTAAGCGATCGACATCAAAAAGTTTGCGATCTCCCCGACGCCGCCCGTCTGCGAATCGGCAAAACAGAGCAGTTCTTTGATGCCGATGGAAACGATGGCTTCAACCGGTCCGAAGATAAATCCCTCGAACATAAAAAAGACGTTTGCAAAGTCGAACTTCAAAAAGGGCGCCGCGGGAAAAATGGGAAATTCCAAAAACGTTACAACGTACGCAAGCGCCGTAAACAACGCCATATACGCAATGCGCGGCGCGGTAAAATGCGAGCGAAGTACGGCTTTTGCGCGGCTCTCTTTCTTTTCGGGAACCGCGACGGCAGCAGCGTCTGCGACTGCAAGTTCTTCCTCGGCGTTAGCCTCTGCGCTGCAAACGCTTTCGGGCAAATCGTCCGACGGCGCTTCTTGAGATCTTGTTTCCTCTTCCATAAGAATACCTCTTAAAAAATGTATTTCGGATATTCTTTGCAAAACGAAACGCCCCGTAAAATACGGGGCGCGAAAAATCCGCTTTTTCATTCTTTTATCATCCGGACTATACCGTCGGTACGGGAATTTCACCCGTTCGGGAACTAACGTTCTTCGCAGACTATACTGCCGGTGGAGAATTGCACTCCGCCCCAAAGAATATTCGATTACCAAAATTATATGACGCAATCAAAATTCTGTCAAGCGTTTTTCACATATTTTATTTCAAGAAAAACCGCAGATCTGCGGTTTTCATTTTTATAAAATATCGTTTTGATAAATGGGAAATTTCGAACACAGAGCCGCAACTTTTTGGGAAACGCTTTCAAGCGCGCTTTCTCTTTTGCGGATCACTTCGGTCACTAAGTCGGCAACTTCCTTCGTCTCGTCCTCTTTCATGCCGCGCGACGTGATCGCAGGCGTCCCGATGCGCACGCCGCTTGTGATAAAGGGCGAAGTCGTTTCAAAGGGAATAGTATTTTTATTGACGGTGATATGCGCTTGATCGAGCAGAAATTCCAGTTCCTTTCCCGTCATGTTTTCGTTCCGAAGATCGACGAGCATGAGGTGATTATCGGTCCCGCCCGAAACAAGACGGACGCCGTTGTCCGTAAACCGTTTTGCCATTTCCTGCGCGTTCTTGACGACCTGCGACTGATACTGCTTGAATTCGGGAGAAAGCGCTTCTTTGAACGCAACTGCTTTTGCGGCAATGACGTGCATCAAAGGACCGCCCTGCGTCCCGGGGAAAATGGCTTTATCGATTGCTTTGCCGTACTGCTCTTTGCACATAATGGCGCCGCCGCGCGGACCGCGCAACGTCTTATGCGTAGTCGTCGTTACAAAGTCGGCATAAGGTACGGGAGAGGGATGCAAGCCTGCCGCCACCAGACCCGCAATATGCGCGATATCGACCATCATCAGCGCGCCCGCTTTATCGCAGATTTCGCGGATGCGTTTGAAATCGATGACGCGCGGATAGGCGCTTGCGCCCGATACGATCAGTTTGGGTTTGCATTCGAGCGCGATTTTTTCCATTTCTTCGTAGTCGATGGTTTCGGTTTGTTCCGATACGCCGTAAGGTACGATGTTAAAATAAAGTCCCGAAATGTTCACGGGAGAGCCGTGCGTGAGATGTCCGCCGTGGGAAAGGTTCATTCCCATGATGGTATCCCCGTGCTTTAACATCGCAAAATATACGGCAAAATTTGCCTGCGCGCCGCTGTGAGGCTGAACGTTGCAGTACTCGCAGCCGAACAGTTCTTTTAAACGGTTCCGCGCCAGATCTTCGGCAACGTCTACGAATTCGCAGCCGCCGTAATAACGTTTTCCCGGGTAGCCCTCTGCATATTTATTGGTGAAATGGCTGCCCATTGCCGCCATGACGGCAGGAGAAACGATGTTCTCGCTTGCAATCAACTCTAAATTTCCTCTCTGGCGGGAGAGTTCCTTTACCATGGATTCGTATATTTCTGGGTCGGCTTTTTGGATACAAGTGAGATCGATCATCGTTTGCTCCTTTGTGTTTTTTTTGATTATATCATTCCGCAACGAAAATTGCAAGAAAAAGAAATCAATTTATCAGCCGTCCGATTTTCTCGGACGGCTGATTCAAAATAAATTTTAAAGATTGGCGTGCAGATATTCGCGCATCACTTCTTCGGGCATAAAACCGACGTTCTTGTTTTTGACTTCGCCTTTTTCAAAAATAATAACGGTGGGAATGGACATCACGTTATACTTCATTGCCGCTTCGGGACATTTGTCGATATTGATCTTTACAAATTCGGCAATTTTCTCAAAGTCTTTCGAAAGCGTTTCCATGACGGGCGCCAACATACGGCAAGGTCCGCACCAGTCCGCCCAGAAATCGCATACGACCTTTTTCCCCTCCGCGATCAATGCAAACAGTTGTTCATCGTTTACTTCTTTCATAATATTACCTCCGAGGCGGAAACTTCCGCTGAAATTTTCTTATTTAAGTATGCTGCAAGTTCTTCAAATTTAACCCGTTCGGAACGGGAAATTTTCATATCCTTTACTTCCGCCGCCCCTTCCAGCATCTCGTTTTCACCGAGCACGGCGACAAACCTTGCACCGATCTTATCGGCATATTTGAACTGCGCTTTTAAAGAACGATCCTGCAAATCTATTTCGCAAGAAATTCCTTCGTTGCGGAGCGTTTGCGCCAAGCAATACGTCTTTGCACGTGCGTTCGCGTCCAACCCTGCAAGATAGCAACAAACGTTTTTATCCTGCGGTACGGGCGCTTCTTCCGCTGCCATCACCATCAATAAACGTTCCATTCCCGCCGCGAAACCCACCGCCGGAACGGCTTTTTCGCCCATCTGCTCCAACAATCCGTCGTATCTTCCTCCGCCGAGTACCGTTCCCTGCGCGCCTGCCGCCGACGAGATAAATTCAAATACCGTGCGGCTGTAATAGTCGAGTCCGCGTACGATCGACGGATCCACATGATAAACAATACCCGCCGCGTCCAACAAACTCTTTACTTCTTTGAAATGCTTCTCACACGCGTCACACAGATAATTCAACATTTCGGGCGCATGCGCCGTAAATTTTTTACATGTTTCTTCCTTGCAGTCCAGCATACGCATCGGATTCTTTTCGAACCGCGTTTTGCAATCGAGGCACATTTCGGAAAGATGCGGCGCAAAATATTCTCTCAGCGCCGTCTGATAACGGGCGCGGCAACTTTTGCATCCGATGGAATTGATTCGAAGCGCTACGTTTTTCAGTCCCAGATTTTTCAGAAACGCGTCCGCGAACGAAATCGTTTCCGCATCGGCATACGCGCCCTCTGCGCCGTACAACTCCGCGCCGAATTGGTGAAATTCCCGTAACCGTCCTGCCTGCGGACGTTCGTAACGGAACGCCGAAATCAGATAGTATGCTTTAAACGGCATTGCTCCGCCCGCCAGTCCGTTGCCGAGAAACGCGCGCGCAACCCCTGCCGTCCCCTCGGGGCGAAGCGTGACCGAGCGGTTTCCCTTATCGAGAAAGGTATACATTTCCTTATTGACGATATCGGTCGTATCTCCTACGCCGCGCGAAAACAGTTCGGTATATTCCACGACGGGCGTGCGGATCTCCTTGAAAGAAAACCGCTCCGCAGTCTTTCTCGCCGTTTCTTCGATGTGGTGCCAAAGATATACTTCGCTCGGCAATACGTCTTTCATTCCCTTAGGGATGTTGATCATAATTTCTCCGGTGAATCCTTATTCCATGATTCTGCGTTCAATTCTTATACTTTTTAAGCCTGTCCGCCAAACCGCTCTTTTGCGAACCGTTCGTTCATTTCTTTCCGCGTACTGATTGTTTTTACATACTGATTACAATACGTATTTCTTCAAATCTCTGTCTTTCGTAATTTTTTTGAGATGTTCCTCGACGTACGCCCGATTGACTTCCACGGGAATCAAGGGATATTCCTCTCCGCCCGCGTTGAAAGAAATGTCTTCCAAAAGGTATTCCATGACGGTATGCAGTCTTCTCGCGCCGATATCTTCGCTTGTGAGATTGATTTCTTCGGAAATCTCCGCAATCGCGTCGATCGCGTCGGGCGTAAATTTCAAATCGATATTGTCCACCGCAAGCAACACCGCGTACTGCTGCGTTAAGGAATGTTCGGTATTGGTCAGAATATTTACGAAATCTTCTTTGGTGAGCGAAGAAAGTTCCACCGAAACGGGAAACCGCCCCTGCAATTCGGGAATCAGATCTTCCACTTTCGCCACATGGAACGCGCCTGCCGCAATGAACAGAATATAATCGGTTTTCACGGCGCCGTACTTAGTCATAACCGTACTGCCTTCCACGATGGGGAGAATATCGCGCTGTACCCCTTCGCGGGAAACGTCCGCGCCCGACGTATTGCCCTTGCCTGCGATCTTATCGATTTCGTCAATGAAGATGATTCCGTCGTTTTCGGCACGGCGCAGCGCTTCTTCTTTCACCGCGTCGTCGTCGATGAGTTTTTCCGCCTCTTCCGCGACGAACAGTTTCATTGCCTCTTTGACGGTGATCTTGCGCTTTTTCTTCCTTGCGGGCAACATTTCCCCGAAAATAGATCCGAGATTGATTGCTGCGCCGCCCGGGATGAGTTCCATGCTCTTGGGCTCGTCGGCAACATCCGCTTCCACAACGAGATTATCGTACGCGCCTTTTTGCAGCGATTCCAGCAAGTTGGCTTCGAAAATCTCGCGCGGCGTTTCGCCTCTGTCCGCTTTTTTGGCTTCGGCGAGAATTTTAACCATCTTCTTTTCCGCAGCGTCCGTAGCCTTTACGGAAACTTCCGCCGTCTTTTCGTCCTTCACCAAACGGAACGCGCATTCCACCAGATCGCGCACCATGCCCTCTACGTCCTTGCCGACGTAACCGACTTCGGTATATTTGGTTGCCTCTACCTTAATAAAAGGCGCTTTTACGAGTTTGGCAAGGCGGCGCGCGATCTCCGTTTTGCCGACGCCCGTAGGACCTTTCATGATAATATTTTTGGGCGTGATCTCCTCGCGCAATTCCGGCGAAAGTTGCGCCCTTCTGTATCGGTTTCTGAGTGCAATGGCAACCGCCTTTTTCGCCTCGTCCTGCCCGATAATGTGCTTATTGAGTTCGTTTACGATTTGTTTGGGTGATAAATTCATTTTGTCTCCTTGATAGCATGCCGATCCGATCCCCGCGCGCAAATGTTTCCCATAAGAAAAAATCGATCACTTTTACACGCATTCGCAAATAATATGGTCGTTTGTGTATACGCAAATCTCGCTTGCGATTTTCAGCGATTTCGTCGCGATCTCTTCCGCCGAATAATTCGTATTCTGCGCCAAAGCACGCGCCGCCGCCAACGCATAATTTCCGCCACTGCCGATGGCGCAAATTCCTTCGTCGGGTTCGATGACCTCGCCCGTGCCGGAAAGAATCAGCAGCGTATCTTTATCCGCCGTGATCATCATCGCGTCGAGTTTTCTGCCCACTTTGTCAGACCGCCACAAATCGGCGAGTTCGACTGCCGAACGCATCAGATTCCCCGCAAATTTGTTGAGCATCCCCTCAAACCGTTCGGAAAGAGAAAACGCATCCGTCACCGATCCCGCAAACCCCAAAATAACTTTTCCGCCGTAAATACGGCGCACCTTGATTGCCGTGTTTTTAAATACGACAGACTCTCCCATCGTGACCTGTCCGTCGCCCGCGATCGCCGTTACGCCGTCTTTTTTGACCGCGCAAATGGTAGTTCCGCGAAATTCCATTTTATATCCTCCTTACCGCTCTGCAATTTCCGCGCAGAACCGCTCGATCTCTTCGAGCGCCCTTACGCCGAGCAGTTTCTTTTTTTCTTTTTTATCGCGCACGTTTTCAAATCCCGCGCGCAGGATCCCATAATTTGCATTCATCGGATCAAATCGTCTGTTTGCTTGGGCAATATACCGCGAAAGCGCGCCGCACATGCAAGTGTCTTCTGGAACGACCGTCTGCTTTCCGCACAGTCTTCTGTAAGCATGTATGCCTGCGAGCAATCCGCTCATCGCGCTTTCCACGTAACCCTCGACTCCCGTGATCTGCCCCGCAAAGAATAACTCGGGTCTGCCCTTGACCGAATAATCGGCGTTTAACAGTTCGGGCGATTGCAGATAGGTGTTGCGGTGCATTACGCCGTACCGTTCGAATTCCGCATGCGCGAGCGCAGGGATCAGCGAAAATACGCGTTTTTGTTCCTTGAATTTGAGATTGGTCTGAAACCCTACCAAACCGTAAGCAGTGCCTGCTTCGTTCTCTTTGCGCAACTGCAATACGGCATACGGACGCACACCGTCCACTTCCAGTCCCACGGGTTTGAGCATTCCGAAACGGAGCGTATCTTTTCCGCGTGCAGCCATCACTTCCACGGGCATACAGCCCTCGAAAATTTCCCGCTTTTCAAATGCGTGCAGTTCCGCGCGTTCGGCGCCCAACAGTTCGGTTATGAATCTCTCGTATTCCTCTTTGGTGAGCGGGCAGTTGAGATAATCGCCGTCGCCTTTTCCGTAACGGCTCATGGAAAACGTCTGATCCATATCGATGCTGTCCGCCGATACGACGGGAGCCGAAGCATCGTAAAAATGAAGCGTCGCGCCCAACTCGCGCTCGATCGACGCATATAATCCGTCTGCCGTGAGAGGCCCTGTTGCGACAATTCCGCGATCGGGCAGATCTTCCGCTTCTTTGCAGACGATATGGATTTTCTCATGCGCGCGGAGTTTTTCGGTAATATATTCGGAAAAAAGTTCCCTGTCAACCGCGAGCGCGCCGCCCGCGGGAACGCGCGTTTTTTCCGCCGCCTCCATCGTAAGAGATCCTATTCTTCGCATCTCCTCTTTCAGAAGTCCGCAGGCATTGCCGAATACGTCGCTGCTCTTCAATGAATTGGAGCATACCAATTCGGCAAACCCCGCACGGCTGTGCGCGGGCGAACGCTTTTTCGGCTTCATATCGATCAGTTCGACTTCCGCGCCCCGACTTGCAAGATAGTAAGCCGCTTCCGAACCGGCAAGCCCCGCGCCGATGACTTTAATCATGCTGTTCTTCGGACGCCGCCTCTTTGGGCGGTTGTTCGGGCGTATGTTTGCATTCTTTATTGGAACACTTTATTACACCCTTCGCCGTCTTGACGATGGGACTCTGACAGTCGGGACATTTGGCGCCCGTAGGAATATCCCAACTCATAAACTTGCAATCGGGATAACCGCTGCACCCGTAATAAATTTTGCCTTTTTTGGAACGGAGTTGCTTGGCGGGCTTCCCGCACTCCGGGCAGACGCCTTCGTAAACTTCTTCTTTCTTTTCTCCGTAGGGCAGCGTCGATTTACATTTGGGATAGTTGGGGCAGGCAAGGAACTTGCCGTAACGCCCGCTCTTTACCGTCATCATCGCGCCGCACTTGGGACACGGCGTATCGGAAACTTCCGCTTCCGCCTCGCTTACGATATTCGAACACTTGGGATAGTTGGAACAAGCGAGATACTTCCCGTATTTGCCCGTTTTTCGCACCATGGGGTGTCCGCACTTCTGGCAGAGGATTTCCGTCATTTCGTCGCCGTCGGTATTGGCAAAGCGAAGTTTTTCTTCGAACGGCGGATAAAAATCGCCGATGATACTGTGCCAATCTTTGCCGCCTTCTTCGATTTGGTCGAGTTTCTCTTCCATGCTCGCCGTAAACCCGACGTCCATGATGTCGGTAAAGTAATGCATGAGCAGATCGGTAATGCGGAACGCCACCTCGGTGGGCTTCATATATTTATTTTCTTTTTCCACGTATTTCCGCTTATTCAGCACCGAAATGATGGAAGCATAGGTAGACGGTCTGCCGATGCCCTTATCTTCCATGGCTTTGACAAGCGAAGCATCGGTATAGCGCACGGGCGGTTTGGTAAATTTCTGTTCGGGCTTCAATGCAAGGCAGGAGAGACCGTCTCCTTCGGAAAGAGGCGGGAGCAAACCCTTGCTCTCTTCTTCGTCCTCTTTTTTCGTTTCCTGATAGACGGCGGTGAACCCTTTGAAACGAAGCGATTTCCCGCTCGCTTTGAATCCGTATTCTCCGTTGACGACTTCGATCTGCATCGAATCGTACTGTGCTTCGCTCATCTGTGACGCGATAAAGCGTTCGTAAATGAGTTTATAAACGTTGTAGTGTTTTCTGTCCAGCATTTTCTTGACCGATTCGGGCGTGCGGGAAAGGTCGATGGGACGGATCGCCTCGTGCGCGTCCTGCGCACCCTTTTTGGACGCGTAAAAGTTGGGCTTTTCCGGATAATATTCTTTTCCGAACCGCGATTCGATATACTCTTTCGCCATCGCCTGCGCCTCGGAAGAAACGCGCGTGGAATCCGTTCTGATATAAGTTACAAACGCAACGTGTTCGCCGTCCGCAACGTCCAGCCCTTCATAAAGATGCTGCGCCATCAGCATGGTTTCGGGCGCGGTCATGCCCAGTTTATTCGACGCGTCCTGTTGCAGGGTACTCGTCGTAAAGGGCGCAGGCGCATGCGATTTCGTGATCGATTTCTTGACCGAAGCGACGGAATAGGCTCCGCTTTGCAACGCCGAAAGCACGCCGTCCGCCGTTTCTTTATTTCCGATCTTGAATTTTTTTCCGTTCTTTTTTTCGAGCGAAGCCTTGAAAGGAGAAAACTTCTTTTCTCCGTCCTGTAACTCCGCGGTCACGTTCCAGTATTCTTCGGGAACAAACGACTGAATTTCCCGTTCCCGATCGACGACCAGCCGAAGCGCAACCGACTGGACGCGCCCCGCCGAGAGACCGTTCTGGATTTTATTGTTGAGCAGCGGAGAGAGTTTATAACCGACAAGACGGTCCATCACGCGGCGCGCCTGCTGCGCGTCGACCAAATTATAATTGATCTTACGCGGATTTTGAAGCGCATGCTCGACTGCTTTCGGAGAAATTTCGTTGAATTCGATCCGGTTTTCCCCTTCCGCGGAAAGTCCCAAAACGTTTTGCAGATGCCAGGAAATCGCCTCGCCTTCGCGGTCGGGGTCGGTTGCAAGATAAACTTTTCCTGCGCGTTTCGCCGCATCCGTCAAACGGCTGATCGTCTCCTCTTTCCCGGGCGACGTGACGTATTTGGGTTCAAAATTTTTATCGATCGAAACGCCGAGCGTCTTTTGGGGCAGGTCGCGAATGTGTCCGCCCGAAGCGTCTACCCGATACTTCCCTTTCAAGTATTTGGAAATTGTTTTCGCCTTCGAAGGCGACTCCACGATAATTAAATCCATACTGCTCCTTCCACAAAATCTCTTTTCCTCACGGAAATCATATTTAAACTTATTTAAAGTGCGCTGTAACGGTTGCCGCCCGCTTTCGCGATCAAGCCCTTCACTTCGAGCGCGGACAGCGTTGACGCGGCTTCGTATACGGGCACACCCGCCCGTTCGGCAATGACCGCCGCATGCAGTTCACCGCTCTTTGAAAGCACGTCAAGAATCCGTCTTTCTTCGTCCGAAAGCGAAACTTCCCGCTTTTTGTCGGCGCAGAAACCGTACATGGAGAGGATATCCTCCGCTTCGGTTACAAAGTTGGCTCCGCTTTTGAGCATCGCGTTGCACCCCTCACCCTGTTTTACGCCGATGCTGTAAGGAAACGCGAAGATTTCCCTGCCGCAGTCCAGCGCATGAGAAACGGTGATCAGCGTTCCGCTGTGAACGCCCGCGGAAATGACGAGCACGCCTTCGCTCAGCCCCGCAAGGATCCTGTTGCGCAAATGGAACGAACCTTTATGTACTTTCTCTCCGAAAGGAAATTCCGAAAGCAGCAACCCTTTTTCGCGGACCGCACGTTTGAGCGACAACTGCGAAGCGGGATAGCACTCGTCCAGTCCGTTCGGAAGCACGCAGATCAGATTGCCGCTCCCGATCGCGCCGTGAACCGCGGCGCTGTCGCCTCCTTCGGCAAGACCCGTAACGACCACAAAATGCCGAGAAATTTCTTCCGCGATCATTTTCCCCGTCTTTTCCGCCCAAGGCGGCGTGAGGCGCGAACCGACGATGCAGAACTTTCTGCGGTTCAGAAGTTCCCTGTTTCCTTCGCCGTAAAGTACGGGCGGCGGATCGGACAACTGCGTCAGCAATGCGGGATAATCGCGGCTTTCGCAAGTAACGGCAAAGCGTCCTTTCCGATCCAACCGATCCAGAAGTGCATTCACTTCTCTTTCGCGCGAGGCTTTGTCGCTAATATATAACCCGTTTTTCCCCTGTTTTAGTACCTTTTTTGAAAATTTTTCAAATTCGTCAAAAAGTAATTCGGGACTGCCTGCCGCCTCAAGAAGTTGTTTGCGCTCCTCGCCGTTGGTTCGGGTACACGCCGCAAGCCATAAAATTGCCCTTTCTTTTTCTGTCATGTTTAATCCATTTTATCGTATATCCGGTACGAAACCGCTTCGTAAACGTGTTTAGGCAAAATCTCGTCACACCCGTCCAAATCGGCAATGGTCCGCGCGACTTTCACAATGCGGGAACGAGCGCGCGCCGACAGGTTCATACTCTCGAACGCAACGCGCAAAATGACGTCGCACTCGGAAGAAAGCGGACAAAACGTACTGAGTTCCCGTTCGCTCATCTCTGCGTTGGTATTGATCCCGCAGTCTTCAAAACGGCTGCGCTGAACGTTCCGCGCAGCATTAACGCGTTCTTTCACGGATTCCGAACTCTCGCCTTCCGCGGACGAAGTCAGTTCGTCGTAGGAAATGTTATCCACTTCGACCTGCAAATCGATCCTGTCGAGCAGCGGACCCGATACTTTTTTGCGGTATCGGCGAATCTCGGAAGCGGTGCAGGTACAGTCGCGTTCCGCGGATCCGTAATTGCCGCAGGGACAAGGATTCATACTGGCGCACAGCATAAACCGCGCGGGGTATGTATAAGTACCGCCTGCGCGGGAAACGGATATTTTTCCGTCCTCCAACGGCTGGCGCAGCGCTTCCAAAGTAGAACGGTTATATTCGGGAAGTTCGTCTAAAAAAAGCACGCCGCCGTGGGCAAGAGAAATTTCACCCGGATGAACGGCTTTGTTCCCTCCGCCGCACATCGAAACGGTCGTCGCGGTATGATGCGGCGTGCGAAACGGACGGACGGAAACGATTCCGTCTTCGCCCAGCATGCCCGCCACCGAATGGATCTTCGTGATTTCAAGCGCTTCCTCAAAGGACAGATCGGGCATGATCGTGGGAAGACACCGTGCGAGCATCGTCTTTCCCGTACCGGGAGGACCTACCATCAAAACGTTATGACCGCCCGCGACTGCGATTTCCAGAGCACGGCGCGCGATGGGCTGTCCTTTTACATATTTCAGATCTGCGGCGGTCTTCTTTGCGCCGGCAGTGCAGGAAGCAATAAATTCTTCCGTCTGCAAGGGCGCGATCGTAACTTCGCCCAATAAATGCTGTACGACTTCTTTCAGCGTATTTGCAGGATAGATTTCCGCGTCCCCCAAAAACGCCGCTTCTTTCGCGTTTGCCGCAGGGATGATAAATTTACGGTATCCGTGTCCCTTTGCGGAGATGAGGATGGGAAGCAATCCCGATACGGGACGCAACTGTCCTCCCAAGGCAAGTTCGCCCAAAAAAACGATTCCGCTCAGATCGCGTTCCACAAGTTGTTCGCTCGCCTTCAACAGACTGATCGCAACGGCAAGATCGAACGATGCACCCTCCTTCTTGATATCGGCAGGCGCAAAATTGATGGTGATCTTATTGACGGGAAAGAGCAGTCCGCTGTTTTTCAGTGCGGAGCGCACGCGTTCTTTGCTCTCTTTTACCGCAGTGTCGGGCAACCCCACCATTTCGTATTGGGGGATCCCTTTATTGACGTCCGTTTCCACTTCGACAGGCACGCCGTCAAGACCTCTGATTGCATAGCAGATTACTTTGGATACCATATTACCGCCCCGCGTTTACAAAAATACCTTCATGAATGAAGCGGGAAGCGGAATCGAGAAGGTGAATACGGCGCATAGACAGAACCAAACGGCGAGCAAGATGATTCCCGTAATGCAGACGGCTTTGGCAACCGCGCCCGTTTTTCCCTGCTGTTCGGTAAAGTATCTGACTGCGTCCGCCGCAAGTAAGAAGGCAAACAGATACGCTATGAAAAGGAAAGCAAGCGCGCCCTTTGCAAACGACGCGGTCAGAATACAGATCACGATGCCTGCAAGCGGGATTACCGCGTTCCAGAATTCCGTTTTGTTATAAAAATCCGATCCTTCGCCGCAGATTTTGATAAGACGCCAGACCGCATAAACGATTCCGAGCAATCCCGCGACCGCGGCAAAAATATTGACGGTTGCGGACGTGATCGCAAACGTGTTGCCCGAACCGATAAACGTCGTATAAGCGGGGAACCAGACATTTCCGCCGACGTTCGCACCGACAAAGCCGCCCGCAAAGAGTTTCGCGCCCAATACGAACAGATTGAGAGAAGGCGCAGCGGGATCGTCAAACAGTTTCACCGCCAGATAATAGGTGGGAATGAGGAATATCAGCGAGAGGAAAATTGCCCCGATCACAAGACTTGAAAAGAAGGCTACGGGCGCAAGCGTGTTTTTGCGGCGATATTCCGACGCCACCGTAACCACTTTTTTCTGCGCTTCGGTTTGTTTCTTTTCTTCGGGCTGCGCCTGATTATTTGTCGGAGCCGTCTGATTGATCTCCGTTTCCCCCTCTGCTTCCAATGTTTCGATGGCAAGATCGAGATAGTGTCTGCGCGCGCGTTGCTGACGCAGATAACCCAGTCCGAACAAAGCGCAAACGCCCAGCATAGGAATCAGGAACGCGCCGTTGACGCAAATCGCCGCCGCGCCGCAAATCCCCGAAAAGACCAAGGGCAGCACGCATTTGAAATTCGCTTTTTTCATTCCTTTTCGGAAGAAGAGATAACAGCCGTAAACGGATCCGATTAAGAAGAACACGCCGAGCATGAGCGGAGTTCCGAGATGCCCGATCCCGATCGACAGATTGCAGAGCGCGTACAAAATTGCAAACGCAAGTCCCGCTTTTTCGCTTTTAAAGAAATCGCGCGCGAGAAAATATCCCAAAACAAGCACGCCGAACGAGGCAAGCATGGGGAAAAACCGAAGTCCGAACGGACTCATTCCGAATATGACCGTACCGAACGTGACAAGACTTGTTCCGAGGGAATTATACACGGTATCGCCGGGGAAAACGCTTCCCTCCAAATACGTGCCGCCCTGTTTCATTTCGTGCGCGGTCATCAGCGAATACACTTCTTCTTTGGTAAAACGGTTGAACGTCGACTGTGCCAAGTTGGGCATGCGCTGCGAATCGATGAGCGCTTCCGCGTCCTTTTTGGCATCGTCCGCGCTCTGACCGTTGTACGGCGTTGCCGAAACGATTTGCGCAGGCAGAATGCGAAGTTCGCCCGAAGGTTCTCCCGCGCTCGAAATATTGCCGAACGTCCCGTCTGAATTTTTGACGCGGAGCACTTCGCCCACAAATAAAATTTCGTTTACAACGAGGTTATGCGTCGGCGCAGTCAGTTTATAATACGCCCAACTCGAAATCTTGTAACCGTGTACGGTATTCGTCACGAGATTGCCGTAGAACGGATCGATCCAATTATAATGGCTGTCTTTGATCGCCGTCGTCTTTTCGCTGCGGTCTTGATCGGGAAGAAAGTTTTCGAGCGTTGCGGTGTAGCGGTAGGAAGAAGACGGACTGAACGAACCGGACGAAGCGCCGCGGTTGATGCGGATCTGCACGTCTTTTCCGGCTTCGGCATACAGAGTCCCCACGTTCAGATAGACATGCGTCAAAGAGCAATAAACGGTTTTTTCTTCCTCGTCTTTGGGATTGGTCAATCTGAAAATGACGTTGGGATCTTCGTTTTCATTGGTGGGAGTCATTAAGCAATAGGACTTCCCCGTCGTGGCGACAGAGCCGAGCGTCCCCAAACCGATGGCAAGAAATACGAATGCGATCGCAAGAAACGCAATAAAATATTTGGATAATTTCCGCATGTTTTTCATAAGATGATTATTCCCTATTATATGATAGTTACTATTCTAACCCATTCGGAAAAAATTGTAAACTGTTTTTTATAAATTTTAACCCCGAAATGCAAACAAAAAACGGCAGCCATTGACTTTTGACTGCCGCATTTTGACGGTTTGTGTTCTTATTTCTTTTCTTTGATTTTCGCCGCTTTCCCCGTAAGCCCGCGCAGATAATAGAGTTTTGCTCTTCTAACTTTGCCTTGGCGTACCACGGTAACGTATGCTACCTTGGGGGAATGGAGAGGGAAGCAACGTTCCACGCCGACGCCGAACGATAAACGGCGCACGGTGAACGTTTCGCGGATGCCGCCGTTTTTCTTGGCGAGCACAACGCCTTCGAAGTTCTGGATTCTTTCCTTTCCGCCTTCGATGATACGATAACCGACTTTCACGGTATCGCCGACGTTGAACTTGGGAACTTCCTGCTTCATGTTCTCGGCTTCGATTTGCTCAATGAGCCCCATGACTTTACCTCCGATTTTACGCGACATTCATACCCGCTGTGCGACAGAGGAATGCCCGAAGTCAGTTATTTATTATAGAGGAAATGAAAGCGAAATGCAACTTATTTTTACCCGTTTTTAAAATATTTTTCTTTGCAACCCGAAAATTCCGACTCACTGCGCAGGTTCTTGCGGCGGTTCTGCGTTCCCGTTCTGTTCGGGCGCGTCATCTTGTTCGGCTTTTTTTACCATGATTTTGCCCTGCGACGCGCCGTAAGTGTCGCGGCGGAACAACTTGCGCGAAAGCAGATTGCCCGCGCGATCGTACACAAGCAAAAAACTTTCGCTTGCAACGCCCTCTTTTTCGGCGCGCAACACCTTGTCTTCTTCCCCTTCCACGATTTCGGCAGCGGGAGGCGCAATGCGGTACCGCACGTTGCTTTCCGTCACGTAGCGTCGTCCGTCCGGCTTTCCGTAAACAATAAATCTCACGAAATTTCCGCCCGTTTCCGCCGCAAGGTAGACGGGAAAATCATACGGATTGATAAATTTTAAATCGCTGTATTCGGACACCATGGCGTCAAGCGAGGGCTTGACGTAACCGACGGGAAGGGAATGCGGTCTGCTTTCGGTAATTTTCAGTCCCGATACCAGCGCCGCGTTCATCAGCGTCGTACTTGCCTGACAGACACCGCCGCCCACGCCCGGGACAAATTCGCCCTCGAAAATGACGTTGGCAACTTCAAACCCGTTTGCTTCCGTCCGTTTTCCCACGACGGTATTAAAGGAAAATTCGGACTTCGGCGCAAGTTCGACGCCTGCGATGCGCGTGGCGGCAAGCGCGATGTTGTGCGCGCGGGGCAGATTTCCGCCGTCAAAATAAGTGGTAAACGCCCCCAGCCGTTGCGTCCGTTCCCGCAGCATTTTCACCGTAATGCGGGGTGTAAATTCCGCCTGCACGACTTCCGATCCGTTCTTCCCTTCCCGCAATGCCGCAAGCGCGAGATCGAGCGAACGTGCGTAATCGCAATAAACGCCGTTTTGTTCGGGCGTGTAAGTAAATTTTTTTCCGTCGAAAAAAAGCCGTGCGTCGACTGCATCTTTCGCATTGTTTTTACAGAAATCGAGGAGATCGGTTTCCAGGTCTACCCAACTTCGGCCGACTTCCCGCTCTTCTCCGTTTTTTTCCTTTTCGTAGCGGACCGTGACGTCATATTCTTTTTTACCCGTCTTCGAGCGGAGCATAAACAACGCCGTTTCTTCCCGATAAGTTTCCCGCCGTCTCAGAAACTGCGCGCAGTTTACGCAATCTTCTTGCATTGCACGATCCGAAAAATCTTCGGCGCAGTCCGTAAAAGTTGCCCGTCCGGAATCCGGAATCCGAAAGAAGGACGCCGAAATTAAAAAACTCCCCGCAAGGAGGAGTGAAATTGTTTTAGCGAAATTTCCCATTAGCCGAACCCGAAAGACTTCAAATACGCGTCCTCCGCACTCCCTTTATGACAGTATGCGGAGAGGGACACGCGTTTATACGGAAACGGCTATTCCACAATTTTCCCCGCATGGATCCGAATGCGGAGACTTTCTTTTCCGTACAAAACGCGCTCGGCGTGCGTGCAGGTGAGTATGCACTGCAAATCCTTGACTTCCGCAAGCAGCCGTTTGCGGCGCGGCAGGTCGAGTTCGCTCATCACATCGTCCAAAATGAGAATGGGCGCCTCTCCCGCAACGCTGCGGAAAATCTGCGTTTCGGCAAGTTTCATTGCAAGCGCCGCCGTACGCGCCTGACCCTGAGAGGCATAACCGCGCGCGTCCTGCCCGTTGAGCGTCACACGGAGATCGTCGCGGTGCGGTCCTACCGTCGTAAACCCGAGTCGAAGATCGCGCTCACGCGATACGGCAAGTTCGCGCAGCAGTTTTTCTTTCACCTGTTCCTCTTCGCCCGCATAGTTCCCATCCATCGAGAGCGAAAGTTGTTCCGCGCCGTCCGTTAAAGAACGGTGAAGCGCCGCGGCAAAAGGCGAAAGTTGCGCAAGAAATTCCCTGCGCCGTTTGACGATGCGCGCCGCATAACCGGCAAGTTGTTCGTCCCAAACGTCGAGCGCGTCGTAATCGGGCGCGTAACCGTGCGACTTTAACAGATTGTTGCGCTGTTCCAGCACGCGCTGATAGCGCGAAAGCGCAACGCGGTAATCGCGGGAAGTCTGCGAGATCGAGAGATTCAAAAACCGCCGTCTTTCGTCGGGGCCGTCCTGAATCAGACGCAACTCGCCGGGAGAAAAAAATACGCTGTTCATATTGCCCAAAAAGTCGACGGGACGGATCTTGTTGCCGTTCAGATACAGATCCCGCTTGTTTTCGTATATGACCGCTTCCAGAGAAACCGTGCCGAAACGGCTCTCCGTAACCGCACAGATCCGCGCAAATTCCGCGCCTTTGCGGATGAGTTGTTTGTCGTGACGGATTCGGAGTGAAGCGCCGGTACAGAGGTAAAACACTGCTTCGGCGCAGTTGGTTTTCCCTTGCGCGTTTTTCCCCGTAAGAATATTCAGACCGCCGTCAAAAACGAAGTCTTCATGTTCGTAATTTCTGAAATTGTCGAGTGTCAATTTTTTGATTACCATAGGGAAATTTCCGCAAAAACACTTTTCTTTTCGGTCGTTTTGTACTATAATGAAAAGGAACAAACATACGAACGCTTTTATTTGATTATACCAAATCCGAAAAAAAAGAGAAAGCGTTTGCGAGGATAAAATGGCGGAAATTACTCAACTCGAAGTCCTATGGACGAAAATCAAAGAGCGCGCGGAAAAACTGATCAATCCCATTTCCTATTCCACTTTCGTGGAATCGCTCACGCCCGTAGACGTCGTCAACCGTAAAATCGTGTTGCAAGCCGTGACCGAACAGGGCGCGAACGTGGTCGTCACGCACCACCTCGATAAACTGCGCGAAGCGGTCGCTTCCGCCGACGTGGGTCTTTCCGATGTTGCAATCATCGTGGAAGGAAGCAAAACGTACACGCTCAACGAACTGCCCGACGCAGTGGAAGAGCAGCACGTCATCCTCGATAAACGTTATACGTTCGATTCGTTCGTAGAAGGTACTTCCAATAAATTTGTGCTTGCGGCGGCAAAATCGGTTGCTCAAGCCCCCGGCGAGAACTTCAACCCCCTCTATATCTACGGCGGTTCGGGGCTGGGAAAAACGCACTTATTGCAGGCGATCGCAAACGAAATCGCCGAAAAAAAGCCTTCTTTGAAAGTGCTTTATACGACAAGCGAAACTTTTTTGAACGAATACGTCGACAGCATGTTTTCCAAACACGGCGGCAGGGATACCGAGGCACGGTTCCGCAACCGCTACCGCAACGTAGACGTACTCATCATCGACGACATTCAGTTCTGGAAAGGCGCGGGCGTACAGGAAGCGTTTTTCCATACGTTTAACGAACTTTTTACCCAACACAAACAAATCGTTGTTTCTTCGGACTGTCCCGCCAAGGAACTGAAAACGCTGGAAGAGCGGCTACGCACACGCTTCGAAGGCGGTCTGATCGCAGACATTCAGCCGCCCGACATTGAAACGAAAATCGCGATTTTAAAGCGCAAAGCATTGGAAAAAAAGATGGTCGTACCCGACGACGTTCTGGCGTTCCTCGTCAAAAATACCGATAACAACGTGCGCACGCTCGAAGGTCGGTTGAACACTGTCATCTTCGCAAGTAAACTGCACGAAGAACCCATTTCTCTTTCGCTTGCCGCCACCGCGCTGCAAGAATCCATCAACGCGGAAGAACCCGAACAGATTTCGGCGGAAACCATTATCCATGCAACGTGCGCTCATTTTTCCATCACCAAAGAGGAATTGATCGGCAAAAACAAACGGCATGAAATCGTGCGCGCGCGGCAGATCTGCGTCTATCTTTTGTGCGATATGCTCTCGCTTCCGCTCGTGACCGTAGGCAAAGAAATGGGCGGCAGAGATCACTCCACCATCATCTATGCGCGCGATAAAGTCGCGGATCTGATGCGCGTGAACGATACCATTTTAAAAGAAGTAAACGACATTAAAAGCGTCGTTCTCAAACAATAATGCAAACTTTTACAGAAGGGGTTTGTGACGCCGTCGTCGTCGGAGCAGGTCACGCGGGCTGCGAAGCCGCGTTAGCGCTTGCACGGACGGGTCTGAAAACGGTGATGCTCACCCTAAATTTAGACAGTATCGGCTTTATGCCCTGCAACCCCTCCGTCGGCGGAACGGCGAAGGGGCATTTAGTACGCGAAATCGACGCACTGGGCGGCGAAATGGGATTGAATGCCGACCGATGCGCGCTCCAATACCGAATGCTCAACGAGGGCAAGGGAGCGGCGGTACAGTCACTCCGTGCGCAAACGGATAAAAACGCCTATCACCGTGAGATGAAATGCGTGCTCGAACATACCGAAAATCTGCGCATCGTGCAAGGCGAGGCGGCGGAAATCCTGACGGAAAACGGACAGGTCATGGGCGTTAAAACCGCATACGGCGGAATTTTCACCTGCCGCGCGGCGATCGTCGCAACAGGCGTATATCTCAACTCCAAAACGATCACGGGCGAAACGGAAACAGACAGCGGTCCCAACGGATTTTCCAACGCAACTCTTCTCACCCGTAACTTAGCCGAACTCGGCTACCGTATCAGACGCTTTAAAACGGGCACGCCTGCCCGTCTGGACGGCAGAACGGTAGATTTTGCGCGCCTGCCCGTACAGGAAGGAGAAGAGGTATTCCCTTTTTCGTTTTTAAACGACCGCGTTCCGAGTATAAAAGAACAAACGCCTTGCTACCTTGCCTATACCAACCGGGAAACGCATCGGTTGATTCTTGATAATCTCGAACGCGCGCCCCTTTATAACGGACAAATTTCTTCGACAGGACCGAGATACTGTCCTTCGATCGAAACCAAAGTCGTGCGCTTCCGAGAAAAGGAACGCCATCAACTCTTTCTGGAACCCGAAGGCGCAGATACGACGGAAATTTACGTTCAGGGACTTTCGACCTCTCTCCCGCACGATTTGCAAAAACAAATGTACCGCACGGTGGAAGGTCTGGAACACTGCGAGATCGTCCGCTACGCCTACGCCATCGAATACGACTGCATCGATACGCTGGACGTACTGCCCACACTGGAATTTAAAAAAGTAGACGGGCTTTACACGGCGGGACAGATCAACGGCACCAGCGGCTACGAAGAGGCGGCGGCGCAGGGGCTGATCGCAGGGTTAAACGCCTCGCTCAAACTGCGCGGAAAATCTCCGTTGGTCTTACGGCGCGATCAAGCCTATATCGGCGTTTTGATCGACGATCTGGTGACAAAAGGCACCGACGAACCCTACCGCATGATGACTTCGCGCGCGGAATTCCGTCTTTCGCTCCGACAGGATAACGCCGAGATACGGCTTACGCAGATCGGGTACGATTGCGGACTTGTTTCGGAAGAACGGTATCAAAAATATCTTTCCAGCAAAAAATTACGCGAAAAAACGCTGACGCTGTTAAACTCGCGTGCCGAGCAAAAAATGGCGGACGCGCTCGTACAGGCGGCAGGCGGCGAACCGCTGAAAGCAGGCGTCACTTACGCAGACTTGTTGCGCCGCGGCATTCCCCTTTCAAGCCTCATTGAAACCTTCGGCATTTTGCGCGATCTCCCCCGCGACGCCGCGTTAAGTTGCGAAACGGAGATCCGATATGCGGGCTATTTAAAACAGAGTGCCGAACAGATCGAGCGGGCAAAGAAAATGGAAGAAAAGCCGCTTCCCGCTGACATCGATTACGAAAAAATCGAAGGCCTGCGTTTGGAGGCGCGCGAAAAATTACAGCGCGTGCGCCCCTTAAACTTAGGACAAGCCGAACGCATTTCGGGCGTGAACCCCGCCGACGTCGCCGTTTTGATGATTTATTTAAGTTTAAAAAAATAACCGCGATTTGTATTTCGGAATCAAACCGTTCAAAGTTAAAAATCATACCGAGCAAAAAAATCCGTCTTTTCAGACGGATTTTTCTTCTTGATCGGGCATTGATTCCTGACAAGGTTCCTGCGGCGCTTCTTGCATAAGAGCAGGTTTTTTGGTTTTCAACGTACAAAGCAGCATCAGCAAAAACAGCACGGGAAACATCAAACCGAACGCAAGCCCCGTTCTGACGTCTCCGCCGAATGCGTCGGCGCACGCGCCCACAATACTCGGACCCGCCGTACAGCCGATATCCCCCGCCATGGAAAGCATGGCAAACATCGACGTCCCGCCCTTTGGAATTTGCTGCGTAGCGAGGCTGAACACCCCGGGCCAGAAAATGCCCGTCGAAAAGCCGCACAGCGCGCACCCTGCGAGCGCAACCGCCTGCACGGGTACCAACCAGACGATGAGATAACACCCCGCGCACAGCGCGCCGGACAGTGCCAAAAAGAGCCTCAAATGTTTTCCGATGCGCGAAAACAACAGTCTTGCCAGTCCCATCAACAGCGCGAACAGACAAGGTCCCGTCAAATCGCCCACGGCTTTGGACACGCCGAGACCGTTTTCGGCAAAGAGCGACGCCCATTGACTCATGGCAAGTTCCGCCGCGCCGCCCAGCATCATCAGCGCGAACAGGATCCAGAACCTCTTCGTCGCAAAAAGCCGTTTCATGGGCATTCCGCGCCCTTCTTCTGCCAATGTCGGAATCGGTACGAACAGAAAATAGACGGCGTTAACAAGCGGAAGCGCCGCCCAAACGATGGGAATCACCCACCATAATTGCTCGCCGCATGCAAACAAAAACAGTGTGGTGAGCGAAATGACTGCCGCCGCACCCCAGCAATAATAGGAGTGAAGCAAACTCATTTGCGCCGTCTTGTTTTTAGCGGGACATGCTTCGACGGTCGGGCTGATCAGCACTTCGATGAGACCGCTTCCGATTGCGCTTATGATGATGGAAACGAGCAGCGCGGCAAATTTATCGGGCATGATCTTAGGCAGAAACGCCATGCCCAACAGTCCTGCTGCGGCAAAAAAATGCGCCCCTACCAAACATGTTCTGTAACCGATTTTATCGGCAAGTTTTGCAAACGCGCAATCGACAATCAATTGCGCGGAAAAATTTACGGTCACGAGAACCGTGACTTCGGCAAGCGAGATCCCCAGCAAATTGCGGAAGATTAAAAATAACAACGGCGCAAGATTATTGACGATTGCCTGCGTGACGTATCCGGTATAACAAGCCGCTTTGGTATGGCGGTAACTTTTTAACATCCCTATATTATAATCCCTCTAACTCGTCAAGCGTTAACGAAAATGCGGAAATAAAATGTTCGAAGAAATAATCGACGCAAGAAAGTTTCATCTCCGCAAGCGACTTTCCGATCGTATGCTTCGCCTGTATAAATTCGTTATTCCCCGAACGCAACTCTTCCAAACATTTTATGTAAGCAGAAAGTTTATCCGCCGCTTTCACGATTTTATATTCTTCCGAATCTTTCTTCGCAGACAAATAGGGTAACAGTTCTTTTTTCATCTCATCGGGCAGAGTGTTTGCAATCTTTTCCACGGCAAGCGTTTCCAGTTTTTCATACTCTCCGTGGATCTGTTGATTGTAATATTTGACCGGTGTGGGTAGATCCCCCGTCATCACTTCGCTCACTTCGTGGTATAACGCATACAGCACCGCTTTTTCGGCGTCGATCCGACCGCCGTATACGCTGTTTTCGATGACCGCAAGCGCATGCGTCAAAACGGCTACCGACTGCGAATGTTCCATAATATTTTCTTCGCGCGTGGAACGCATCAGTTGCCAGCGTTTGATAAACTTCATTCGGTCCATATAAGCATAAAATTTTTCCATATCGGCTCCTTCCGCAGGTTTTCATTCCGATTTCCCGCGCATTGATGTTTAATTATTTGAGAATAAAATTCAAATAGATTATACAACATTTTCCGTCAAAAAACAATTGACTTATCCGAAAAATCAGAATATAATTATATATAATTGAATTATCCGTCGTGGGTGCCGTAAAAGGCTGAGATGATACCATTTGAATCGGACAAGGTAATACTTGAACGAAAGTACAGGATTGACAGGAGTTTTTCCGCCCGCGCAACATATTTTGCCGCGGGCGTTTTTTTACGCTTCAAAAACGGGTAACTCAAACATTTCAGGAGGTTTTTATGTTACTCGGTTCTCTTCTGGACGTAAGCGAACACACAACGGAAATCGTAAAATGGGTTTCCCTCGGCGCGGTATTTCTGCTGCTCGGGATCATCGCGCTCATCTGCTTCAAAGGTAAGAAAAAACGATACGACGCCAAACATATCGCGGCGGCGGGACTGACACTCGGACTTTCGTTCGCGCTCTCTTACGTTAAAATTTCACCTTTGCCGCTCGGCGGTTCGATCACGCTTGCAAGTTTCGTGCCCGTCCTCATTTACGCCTACGTGTACGGCGTCGTCGACGGATTGATCATGGGATTGATGTTCGGGCTTCTGAACTTTATTTCCGGACCCTATATCTTAACGCCTTTTACGTTTATTCTGGATTATCTGCTCGCTTTTGCTTCCATCGGAATCATGGGCATCGCCAAAAAATTTACGAAAAAAACAACGTTTAACGTTGTGCTCGGCACGATATTCGTTTTTATCCTTCGGTTTATGTTTCATTTGATTTCGGGCGTGATTTATTTTATGCAGGACGCCGTTTGGGTCGATCTGCCCGATTGGGCGCTTTCAAACGCGTTCGTCTACTCGTTCATCTATCAAAGCGTATATGTCCCTGCCGATTGCGCGATCGCAACAATCGTCATGTACGTTCTTGCGAAAACCAAAGTGTTGGAAAAACTGACTGCGTTAATCAAGCCGAGAGAAAAAAAGTCCGCCGCTAAAGAAAATATCTGCCCGACGGCGGAAACGGAAACGACTGAGCCTTCCGATCGGACGCGGGAACCGAACGATACCACGAATCAACAGGAATAAAAAAACGCCGCTTTGCGGCGTTTTTTTAACATTCCGATAGTTTATAACACAAATTGCAGGATATCGACCATTACGGCAAAGCCGAGAAGCAACACGAAACCGACGGCATGAATCACTGCTTCCACCTTCCTGCTGAGCGGCTTTTTCCTGATCCATTCGATCACCGTAAACACGACTTTACTGCCATCCAGCGCGGGAATGGGCAGCAGGTTGAATACGGCGAGGTTTACGCCGATAAAACCCGCGATTTCGAGGAATCCGCGGAAACTTGCAGACGCGACTTGCGACGTCATGGCAATGGTCGTCACGGGACCGCCCAACGCGGTAATGCCGAGGTTGCCCGTCAGAAGTTCGCCGATGATCTTGAAAATCGAACCGGCAATTTTGAACGAATACAGAAACGAACGTCCGAGCGTTTCGAAAAATCCGAAACGGTACGAAGAACTCGCGAGCATAAAACCGCCGTGTTCCTCCGAATACTCTACGCCGATCGCTTTCCATACGGCGTCCAGATCGGCGCTGTTTTTTACTTTTACGTCGCAGCGCAGCATGACCTCCACGGTCATTTCTTCGCGGATATTCTTGACAAATTTTTCTTCTCCCGTCTCGGGATCTACTTCCGTGACGGTTTCGATCACGCGCGAGATCAGAAATTTTACTTTGTCCCCCGCTTTCTTGCCGTTAACGGCGCGGGCAATATCCGTCGTCAGATAGATACTTTTTCCGTCGGCTTTGAGAAGGATATCCTTGTCTTGCAGACAAAATTCTGCGGGGATTTCATCCGTTTTTTCCGCCGTGTAGACCGCCGTCATGGTCTGTCCGTAGGCAAAAAAGCAGACGATGATCAAAAATACCGCAAGCACATAATTCATCAACGCGCCGGCAACCAGCACGATGATCCGCTGCCAAGGTTTCTTTTCGGTAAAATATCCCTTTTCTTTTTTCGGCTTTCGCTTACGCTTTCCGTCTGCGTCGGTTTTATTTTCCGTGGGCAGTTCTTCGGCTTTCGATTTTTCCAAAGTATGCTCTTGCATCTTTTCCGGATCGGATTCGCAAGGAGCGGCAAACTCCTCGCCGAACGGTTCGGGCAAGTTTCTCCCTTCCTCTTTTCCCTCGTCCAGTCCGTCCTCTCCTGCAAACGCGCAAAAACCGCCGAGCGGGATCAGGCGAAGTGCAAAAACTTCCCCTGACTTTTTGCTCTTGTGTTTGAACAACGCAGGACCGAACCCGATGGAAAACTCATCGATTTTGAAACGCAAAATTTTTCCCGCCAGATAATGACCGAACTCGTGAACGGTGATCATGACGAGAAGAATAAAAATCGCAAGTACGACGGAGCCGATCGTGCCCCAAACGCTTAAAATCTGATTAGCCATAAATGAATTTACGCGCCGTATCCCGCGCCAGACGGTCTGCGTCGGCGAGCGATCCGTAAGAATCTGCCGCCTCTTTGGGAATACGGTTTAATGCGTCCTCAATAGTTTCCGCGATTTGCGGAAAGGATATACGCCCCTCTAAGAATGCGCGGACGGCGATTTCCGCCGCGCCGTTCAGAACGGTCGGACACGTTCCGCCCGCTTCCCCCGCGCCGAGCGCAAGCGCGAAACAGGGAAATTTTTCTTTGGGAAGCCGCTCAAAATGCAACACGCCGATTTTTTCCAGATCGAGAAACTCGCAGCAGGCAAGCCTTTGCGGATAGGTGAGCGCAAGTTGAATGGGAACGCGCATATCGGGGTATCCCAGTTGCGCAACTGCCGCGCCGTCCGCAAAATAAACGAGCGAATGAACGATGCTCTCGGGATGGACGACCGCCTCGATCTGCGAATATTCTGCGCCGTAAAGCCACTTTGCCTCGATGATTTCGTACCCTTTGTTGAGCAGTGTCGCGCTGTCGATCGTGATTTTCGCGCCCATGCTCCACGTGGGATGTTTGAGCGCGTCTTTCGCGGTCACGCGCGCGATCTGTTCTTTGGAACAGTGCAAAAACGGACCGCCGCTTGCCGTAAGCACCAACTTAGAAAAAGCCGTATCTCTGCGAAAGGACAGCGCTTGAAAAATAGCGGAATGTTCGCTGTCTACGGGGACGAGTTCGACGCCGTATTTTTTTGCTTCGGCAAGTACGATTTCGCCGCCGCATACGAGGGATTCTTTGTTTGCAAGCGCGACTTTTTTCCCCGCGCGGATGGCGGATAACGTATAAGAAAGCCCTTCGAATCCGCCTGCCGCGATGAGCGCAACGTCGCAATCCGTAAACAATTCTTCCGTCGATTGCGCTTTTTTTACTCCCGAAGGCAGCGAAACATCCTCTGTTTTGCAATCAGCGACAGAAGGACGGAACTCGCTGCAAAGCGCGGTAAGCCCCTCCGCATTCCGCCCGCAGGCAAGCGCGGTAAAACAAAATTCCTCTTTGTGTTTGCGTACGATTTCGGCGGTTTGTTTGCCGATACTTCCCGTACAGCCGATCAGCGAAATCTTTATCATGCGTCTTCACCAAAAACCGCCCGCCGATAAGCGGACGGTTACTTTTTAATTTATGCTCGTCACTGGAATAACATGAGTCGAACGACAAAAACAAGCGAAATAATCAGACTCGCATACAACGACGAATCGATCCTGTCGAGAATTCCGCCGTGTCCCGGCAAAATATTTCCCATATCCTTAATATCGAGTTTGCGCTTGATTGCGCTTTCCACCAGATCCCCGAACTGGGAAAACGCAGACGTAAGCACACCGATCCCGATAAAGAAAATCATTTCGACCCATTCAAACTTCACGTCGGAAAAGTGGAACGTGACGTTTGCAAAACTGCCCGCCTCCAACGTGATGGCTTTGCAGAAACCGTAATACACGAAGAACACAAGGATCGCGCCGATCGCGCCGCCCAGAAGACCGCCGAACCCGCCGATCACCGTTTTATTGGGACTGATATTCGGCGCCATTTTTGCGGGGAGTTTTTTCCCGAACGATCTTCCGAAAAAATATGCAAACATATCGGCGCAGGGGCTGATCCCGAACACGAATGCGATTGCAACGTCCGAATACATTTCGAGGTGATTACAGACGATGAGCACGACAAGGAACACCGTGGGATACATATAGGAGAGCAACGCATACCCCGTCGATTCGAGCGTAACGTGCCGATGCGAAAAAACAAGCAGACCGAACAGAATGGAAAGTCCCGCAACGAACATCACCAGCATGAAATGCGGCGCATAGTTTCTGCCCACGGCGTCCAGAGGACTGTCTTCGGGAAGACGGATATGATAATAGTCGGTGTAAATATAGTCGCTGATCGCGTAAACGACAAGGACGAGTACCGAAAACACCAGTACGACGAGTTTTTGCGAAACGTGAATTTTATCGCCGAACGCACGCAGCATTTCGTAGGTGCCTACGATCCCGAACGCCACGATGAGCGCGTCGAAAAACAGTTTGTTGACCAAGATCTTCAAAAAGAAGAAACCGACCAAAACCGCAAAATATAACGTACCCGTAATGATTCGTAGTTTTAAGTTAGTTCTGCCCATAAATTTCCTTTATAATTTGCCATACCGCCGCTCGCGTGCCGCATACGAAGCAAGCGCCGCATCCAATTCCCGATCCGAAAAATCGGGAAACAGCGTATCGGTAAAGTAAAACTCGGTATAAGCCGACTGCCACAATAAAAAATTGGAAATGCGTAATTCTTTGCCCGTGCGGATCAAAAGATCGGGTTCGGGAAAATCTTTGGTGGATAGCAACGAGGAAAATTCCTTCTCGTTCACTTCTTTTCCCCGCCGTACCGCCTCGTTCACAGCGGCTAATATGTCCTGCCTCCCGCCGTAGCCGATGGCAAGCACCAACGTACCCGTTTGACCGCCCCGCGTCTGTTCTTCACCCTTTCGGATGATTTCTCCGATATCCTCGGGCAAAAGCGTTAAATTCCCGATGATTTTTAATTCGATCTCTTTTTCCGCAAGCCGCGCGACGTTTTTCTCGAAATACTCCCGAAAAAGCGTAAAAAGACCTTGCAATTCCTCTTGTGGACGGGAAAGGTTTTCGGTAGAAAGCGCGAACAGCGTACATATTTTTACGCCGCGTTCGAAAATCGCTTCGGAGAGAGAAATCATTCGTTTCAAACCGGCACGGTGACCTGCGCCGCGCGGAAGAAGTCTCTTTTTCGCCCATCGTCCGTTGCCGTCCATAATGATCGCGATATGATGCGGAACTCCCGCAGTCTGCTCTTTCATCAGACGGTAAGCAACTCCTTTTCTTTTGCCGCCACCGCTTTGTCGATTTCGTCCATTGCTTTGGAAACGTTCTTTTCCACATCCTGTTCGAGATTGTGAGATTCGTCTTCGGAAATTTCTTTCGCCGTTTTCATTTTTTTGAGCGATTCCATCGCGTCGCGGCGATTGTTGCGAACCGCGACTTTGGCGTCTTCGCCGAGTTTTTTCATTTGTTTTACCAGTTCTTTTCTGCGTTCCTCAGTCAATTCCGGAAACACCAAACGGATCACGTTGCCGTCGTTGGTGGGATTGATGCCGAGGTTGGAAGCGAGAATGGCTTTTTCGATCGACTTTAATAACGATTTATCCCAAGGGCTGATGACAAGACATCTTGCGTCCGCAGCGGAGATGTTGCCGAGTTGGTTCAAAGGGCTCATGCCGCCGTATGCCTCTGCCTGAACTTTGTCAAGAATGTGCGGATTGGCGCGTCCTGCGCGGATCCCCGCATATTCTTCCTTCAAAACATTAACCGTCTTTTCCAGTTTATCTTCGAGAACGAGGAACACTTCCTCTACTTTTTCATTGTCGATCATCTGTTTTCTCCTTCATTTTGTTTTTAATTCACCGCGGTTTCTCTCCGCAATTACCCTCGTGAAATCCTTTTAAGGATGAACTTTATTTGTTGGAAATGAGCGTTCCGATATGCTCTCCGCAAACGGCGCGCAGAATGGAATTTTCCTCGCCCAATCCGAACGCAAGCACCGGAATATTGTTTTCCATGCACATCGTAGCCGCGGTTGCGTCCATTGCTTTCAGCCCCTGATTTACAATATCCCCGAAACGGAGACTGTCGTACTTCTTGGCGCGGGGATTGACGCTCGGGTCGCTGTCGTAAATGCCGTCTACGTTCTTTGCCATGAGCAATACGTCCGCGTCGATCTCGCAGGCGCGCTGCGCAGCGGCGGTATCGGTCGAACAATAGGGATTGCCCGTGCCGCACGCCATGATGACGATCCTGCCCTTTTCGAAATGGTGCAACGCTTTGCGGAGTACGTAAGGTTCCGCAACCGAGATCATATTCAGCGCAGTCTGAACGCGGGTCGGAATGCCTCTCTTTTCAATCGCGTCCATCATCGCCAAAGAGTTCATCACCGTTGCAAGCATCCCCATATGATCTGCGGTTGCGCGGTCCATGTTGGTTCCCTGTCTTCCGCGCCAAAAGTTTCCGCCGCCGATGACAAGCGCGACTTCCACGCCCATTTCGTGTACCTTTACCAATTGATCGACGACACCCGCGACGACGCTTTCGTTGATCCCGTGTTTCTGGTCTCCCGCGAGCGCTTCGCCCGACAGTTTGAGCAGAATCCGCTTATATTTGGGCTGCATCCCGTTCCCCCTGATTTTTATTTTTATCAGTATACCATACCCGAACAAAAAATGCAATAATTTCCAAAACAAAACTGGTCTTTGGTGATGAAAAACGGAGAGCAAAACGCTCTCCGTCATCTTCTGTGGAAAAGAAATTATTTCTTCATTGCTTCTACTTGTTTCGCAACTTCTTCGCTTAAATCTTCGCTCTTCTTTTCAAGACCCTGACCCATCACATAGAAGCAGAAAGATTTGAGTTCCACAGGCGATTTTTTCGCCGTTTCCGCAATCAACTGCGCAATGGTCACTTTGTCGTCTTTGACGAATTTCTGATCGAGCAGACAGTTTTCTTCGTAATATTTCTTGATTTTGCCGAGCACGATCTTTTCCGCGATCGCTTCGGGTTTACCTTCGTTGAGCACTTCCTGCTTCATGATCGCTTTTTCTTTTTCGATCGTATCTGCCGAAACTTCCGCCGCCGTCTTGTATGCGGGTTTTGCAAACGCCGTATGAAGCGCTACGTTGTGCGCAAGTTCTTTGGTCGCTTCGTTTTCCGCGCCGTCGAAATCGAGCAAAACGCCCATCGTGCCGCCCATGTGGATATAAGTTTCCACAAAGCCGTCCGATTCGTATACCGTGAAACGGCGAACGGATATCTTTTCTCCGATAATTGCCGTCTGTTCCTGTACGAAGGTGTCTACCGTCTTGCCGCCCATATCGGAAGCAAGCAATTCTTCCACGGTCGAAGGTTTTACCGCAACGATTTGTTTTGCGATTGCTTCGACAAGCGCGTGGAATTTTTCGCCTTTCGCTACGAAATCGCTTTCGCAGTTTACTTCGAGCAGCACGCCCGTTTTGCCTTCCACCAGCGCGTATACAATACCTTCCGCTGCAATTTTAGAAGCGCGTTTTGCAGCCTTTGCGATTCCGCGCTCGCGCAGAAGATCCGCCGCCTTCTCCATATCTCCGTCAGCGTCTACCAAGGCGCGTTTGCAATCCATCATTCCCGCGCCCGTCTGTTCGCGGAGCGCCATTACGTCTTTTGCCGTAAATTCTGCCATATTCGTTTCCTCCTACAATCTTATTCCGCTGCCTGCACGCTTTCCGCGTTTGCGACAACTTCTTCGATATCCTGCGGCTGTCCTTCCTGTGCCGTTTCTTCGGCGAACACGGGAGTTTCGCCTTGATTTGCCTCGATGACTGCGTTTGCAATGACCGACGAAATCAGTTTGATCGCGCGAATCGCGTCGTCGTTTCCGGGAATGACGTAATCGATCACGTCTGGATCGCAGTTGGTATCGGTGATCGCAACGATGGGAATATTCAACTTTCTTGCTTCCGCAACCGCAATATCTTCGTTACTGGGATCGACGATAAACAGAATACCGGGCATGCCGCGCATATTCTTGATGCCGCCGAGGTTTTCCTGCAATTTGTCCATTTCTTTCTTCAAACCCAAAACTTCCTTTTTGGGAAGAAGTTCGAATTCACCGCTCTGTTCCATTCTCTCTAACTTTTCAAGATAGTCGATACGGGAACGGATGGTTTTGAAGTTGGTGAGCATACCGCCCAGCCAACGGGAGTTCACGTAATATTGACCGCAGCGTTCCGCTTCCTCTTTGATCGCGTCCTGCGCCTGTTTCTTCGTTCCGACGAAGAGAACGGTCTTGCCCTGTTTTACCGATTCGCATACGAACGTGTATGCTTCTTCGATCAGTTTCGCGGTCATTTCCAAATCGATGATGTGGATGTCGTGCCGAGCCGCGAAGATGTACTTCTTCATTTTGGGGTTCCACTTTCTGGTCTGATGTCCGAAGTGAACGCCTGCTTCGAGAAGTTGCTTCATAGAAATAACTGCCATAATTCCTCCGTTTTCCTCCCCTCTTTGCGGGTATCCCGCCTAATCTCCGCATGAAAAATTTACGGACACGGAAGGCGGCACGCCGAGGGTGCGTATTTACAGCCTTACGATTATAACAAAAATCGCCCGATATGACAAGCGATTTTTTTGCTTATATGAAAATTTTTTAGAAACAAACCGACGCATCGGTCTAAAACCGTTCCGTTTTTATTTTCCGGAACGGACACTCGATTTATCGATCGATCACTTCCGAAATTTTACTCAGCAAATCCTCTTTCCCTTCGCCGGAAATCCCGGATACGGCAATCACGTTTCCTTCGCCGAGCCCGAACCCCTGCGCGATCTTCCGCACGCGCTCTTTGCGCTTCATTTTCGAAAGTTTATCGCTCTTTGTGGCGATGACCGTAAAGGGCAGAATGTGATAATTCAAAAACGTGATCATCTGCATATCGTCTTCCGAAGGATCGCGGCGGATATCGCTCAGCACGAAGACGTGCGCGATCTCTTCTTTCCGCTGAAAAAACGAATCGAGGGTCTTCCCCCATTTTTCCTTTTCTGTTTTGGAAACGGCGGCATAGCCGTAACCGGGAAGATCGGCAAGCCAGAACGAGCCGAAATCGAAATAATTTACGAGCCTTGTCCTTCCGGGTTCCGCGCTCGTCTTCGCAAGTCCCTTGCGGTTTGCCAGCAAATTGATGAGCGTACTTTTGCCCGCGTTGGATTTTCCGCAAACGGCGATCATGGGTTTTTCGGGACGGAGAAACTGCGCCTCGCTTGCCGCGGAGGTAATGAATTTTGCGCTCTTAATTTCCATGCGCTTCTCCCAAACCTGCCGAACGGAATACCTCGTCAACATTGTTGACGCAAATGAAATTGAGTTCCTTCCGTACCGTTTCTGGAATGTCCTCTACGTCTTTTTTGTTCTCCTCGGGAATGATCACGTCGCGGATCCCGATGCGGTTAGCGGCAAGCGCTTTTTCTTTCAGCCCGCCGATGGGAAGGACTTTGCCGCGGAGAGTGATCTCTCCCGTCATGGCGACGTCTTTGCGGACGGGCTGACCCGTGAATGCGGAAAGGATGGCGGTCGCCATCGTGATGCCCGCGCTGGGTCCGTCTTTGGGCGTTGCCCCCTCGGGGACGTGGATATGAATATCTTTCTCCTTAAACGCCTTTTCGTCGATGCCGTATTTATCGGCATGCGCGCGCAGGTAACTGATCGCGGCGTGCGCCGATTCCTTCATCACGTCGCCGAGTTTGCCCGTAAGCAGAATTTCGCCTTTGCCTTGCATTGCCGAAACTTCAATGGTGAGCGTCGTTCCGCCGACTGCCGTCCAGGCAAGCCCCGTCGCCGCGCCCACTTCGTCGCCTTCGAGCAGTTCGTTCTCGCGTAAAAACCGTTTCGCACCGAGAAAACTTTCCAGTTCGTTTTTCTTAACGACGATGGAAGTTTCTTCGCCCTTTGCAATACGGACGGCGGCTTTTCTGCACACGGTTCCGATCGTGCGTTCCAGAGTACGCACTCCCGCTTCCATGGTATAGCCGTCGATCAGCGCGCCGAGCGCGCCGTCGGTTATTTTCAGGTTTTCTTCCGTTAACCCGTTCTCCGTGCGCTTTTTGGGCACGAGATACCGCTTTGCGATTTCCTCTTTCTCCTGCGGCGTATAACCCGAAAGTTCGATGATCTCCATTCTGTCGCGTAGCGGCGTGGGAATGGTATCGAGAGAGTTTGCGGTTGCAATAAACATGACCTTCGAAAGGTCGTACTCCACTTCGAGATATCTGTCGCGGAACGTAGAATTCTGTTCGGGGTCCAACACTTCCAAAAGCGCGCTCGAGGGATCTCCGCGCAGATCCGAAGAAATTTTATCCACTTCGTCCAACAGGAATACTGGATTTATCGCGCCCGCATTCTTCATTTCGTAGACGATGCGGCCGGGCATCGCGCCGATATAAGTGCGGCGGTGTCCGCGGATTTCCGCTTCGTCTTTTACCCCTCCCAAACTCATGCGGACGAATTTTCTGCCCAGTGCGCGCGCAATGGACTTTGCAACGCTGGTTTTTCCCACCCCGGGAGGTCCGACCAAACACAAAATGGGCGCTTTCAGCGTTCCCGTCAGTTTGAGCACGGCAAGATATTCCACCACGCGCTCTTTGATTTTTTCCAGACCGTAATGGTCGGCGTTGAGCACCGCCTCCACGTCGGAAAGTTTTTCGGTATCCTCGGTTCGGTCGCGCCAGGGCAGATCCACGATCCAATCGAGATAATTCCGAATGACGGTATATTCGGGAGATGTGGTCTGGGTCTTGTCCATCCGCACAAGTTCCTGCTCCGCTTTCTCCTGCACCGCTTGGGGCAATCCTTTGGAAAGCAGTTTCTCGCGCAGTTTGACGCTTTCCTCCACGTCGTCGCCCAATTCGGCATGAATGGCTTTGAGTTGTTCGCGCAAGAAATATTCCTTCTGCGATTTGTCGATATTCTTTCGCACGCTCTGCGCGATTTTTCGCTCCAAACGCGTAATTTCCAGTTCGTCGTTCAAACATTGTTCGAACAGTTTGAGTCTGGCAGAAACGCGGTTTTCTTCCAGCAATTTCTGTTTTACGTCGTCTTTCAATCGCAGGAAGTGAGAACACACGTTAATATATGCGTCGTAATCGGTGATACCCGTCAAAGCGTTTTCCAGTTCTTTGGCGATTTTACCGTCCGCCTGCACGATGTCGCTCACCAAATCCTTGGCGGTACGGAACGCCGCCTCTTCGAGATTGAAATCGCCGTGAACGGATATAAGTTCTTCCACGGCCGCTTTGATATATCCTTTTTCCGTTTTGAAATCCCGCGCAACGGCTCGGTATAATCCCTGCACGTACACACGGAAGCGATCGCCCGGGAGACGGGTCGTCTGACGGATCTGCGCAACCGTTCCCACGGCAAACAGATCGCCGCCGCGGGGCGTCTCCTGCGAAGCGTCCGTCTGTTTGGTGATAAAGACGAGTTTTCCGTTGGCGTCCGCCGCTTCGATTGCGGCGAGCGACATCCCGCGACCCGCGTCAAAAGCAACGGCGGTATCCGGAAACACCACTTGGGCGCGCATGGGAATTACGGATAAAATTTTCGTAGGTTTGTCCATGATATACTCCTGTTCCTATTATATCACACTTTTTCCCCTTTTTCAAACGCTCTTTCGGAAAAAACAAAAGCCGCGTCTGTTTACGCGGCTTCCGTTCGTTTACGGTCGTTATTTTGTTTCCGTTTCCGTTTTATCTTCTTCCTTTTCCGCAACCTGCGGATCGGGCGTTTCCGTCGCGGTCACTTCGGCATCTGTTTGAACGGCGTCATTTCTTGCGGTCTTTTTCTTTTTCATGATGACGAGCAACACTGCAAGTCCCGCCGCCGAAACGGCAAAGACCGCCGTGCATGCGATGAGCGCCGCATTCACGGAATTTACACGGTTTTGCTCCGCGCCTGCGACTGCGTCTATTTCCGCCTTTGCCGTAATCAGTAATTCGGTTAAATCGTCGGGCGACGCAGCGCCATATAAAATATCGATTGCTTTTAAAACGGGTTCCGAATTGATACTCAGTCCGTAACTTTCCGCATACAGTTCGAGCATGCTTCTTGCAACGCCTACGGCATCTTTCAATACGTTCAACCGCGCAATTTCCGCGATAAACGCGGCGTGCACTTCTTCAATGGTCTCCGCTTTGGAAACCGCCGCTTCCGCCGCCGACGTATCGAACTTGGAATAGTGCCCCGACTCCGTTTCGAATAAATCGGGAATGACGCGTTTTGCGGTATAGCAAATGGTCTCTTCGGCATTGGCAAGAATTCCGTTCAAACGGGAGATCGTCGTAACGCCTTGGCACTCCGCTTTCCGCGCGCGGATGAGATCTGCAATATTATACATTTTATAAATTTCGCCGTAGTAATCGAGACGGGAAACGGTGTACGCGCGGACAAAAGAAACTTTCGCCGTGTCGCCCGCCTTGTAAATGTCCGCTATGGCGGTGGCGTTGTAGATCTGTTCTTTCCCGTCTTCGAGCGCTTCCATCAACGCATTCCAGTTGTATTCCGCAAAATATTCTTTCGCAAAGGCTTCGAACTCGCGCATCATGCGCATACGCGCCGAAAAGAGCGTATTTCCGATTCCGAACAAAGCCGCGTCGAGAATTTCTTCCACCTCGTCTACGGAGTTCGCTCCGTCGATCCGTTGCTGATATTCCTGCACTTCGGCGCTGAACCCGGGGATCGCCGCTTCTTCCGCCGCGCGTTTTAAATCTTCTTTCGCTTTTTCTTTCGCAAAAGGAAGGACCGCGATTTTGATTTTTTCTTCGTTTGCGTCAAATGCCGTTCGCGCCGAAACCATCGTGGGCGCGTCGTAAATCTCATCTCTTGCGGGACCTTGCAATTCGGGCGACAAAATCTGAGAAACCGCGTCGCGTCCGAGAGGGTATTTGTCGCAGTAATATTCCGAGATCTCTCTCAGAGAGATGAGTAAATTGGCTTTTACCGCAGTGAGTTCGGCGGAAATGTATTTCATCGCATCCGCGTAAATCACGTCTACTTCCTCGCGCGTTGCGGCAAGTTCGATTTCCGTCAGTTTCAGATTGATCTGCGTGTCGCTCGCCCCCAGATCCACTTCGATACCGACGTATTCGGCATACTTTATGATCGATTCCCGCGCGGCGGCTTTGTATGCTTTAAGATCGGCTCCCGCATTGTTCTGGAATGCGTTTTCGGAAATTTCCCGTTTCCACTTTGCAAGCCGTTCGGCGACTTCTTCGAACGTGGACGCATCCGCAAACGAATCGTGTGCCTCGACGCCGAATTGTGCCGCATAAGCAAGCAGTTCTTCGGTTGCCGCCTTTCTTGCGTTCTCCACGCCTTTTCCGTAAATTTTTTCAAGCGCGGAATCGAGGTTCACGTCGATCGTCGCAAGATCCGGCGCGTTGTTGATCGACTCTATTTCCACCGAGAGCGAAGGGTCGTCGATGGAAATATCCGCGTTCAACTCTTCCGCATACTCTGTGATCCTGTTTTTCGCGTGCACCCTGTAAATCGCGACCTTGGTTGCGTTCAGCCCGACGCGAACGCCCGAAACGGAGGTCGCGTTGGTGATTCTGTTCATCGCGGCTTTGATTTCTCCGAGTGAGGTATTCACGCTGTACTCCGCCGCGAATTTCTCCGCCTCGTCAAGCGCAGCCGCCTTCTTCTCCTCCAATTCCGCAAGCGTCGCTTCCGAAGTAAACACGCGGAAGGGAACAACCGCGCTCAATGCTTCGTAATTCTCGCTGTCCGAAACCGAGGCGACCAAAAAGTAACGTCCCGCCTGGGCTTGATTCAAACGGTTGTCGGGGATCTCGTCGGGATCGGACGTACCCGTATAATAAACGGAATCGTAATCGATTTCGTCGCTGTCGTCCGCGTCCGCCTTACTGCCGTAAACTTTAAACTCGACTTTGCCGTAAGCGGCTTTGCCCGCGGGGGGCGGAAAGTCCGACGCGCTCAGCCATTCGCCCACATACCAACTTTCGATATGAGGCGTTTCCGTCCAGTAGTTTTTCGCCTTTTGCACCGCAAAAGAAACGCTTGACTGAAAAGCGGGATAACTGTCGATCGCATCGACGGATACCGTCATCGTGTAATTCCCGACGTCCCATTTCCCGAGCGTATCGTTCAGATATTTTTCAAGATTTGCGCCCGTAAGCGGAATGGGCGTACCGTATTCGGGATCCTTCGTATGATACGCCAAGTTACCCGCAGCGTCCGCTTTGGCATAGACGGTTAACAGATTGGAAGAACCGCCTTCGCTACGAAATACAAATTCGATGTCATACCCGATGTAATAATCGGCGGGAACCGCCGTAAACAGATTTTCCGACGCGCTGAAATTCCCCCACGTCCAACCGCTGATATGAGGGACTTGTTTCCAGTAACTCGCCTCGGCAGAAGCGGAAACCGTATCCGTAGTCGCCGCGTCGGCGCCGCGCCCTTCCGGCAAAAGAACGCACGCGGCGCCCGCCGCAAAAACGGAAACCGCCGCGCAGGCGGTGATAATTGTCTTTTTCAGTTTCGTCATAAGTTCTCCCGTCATCCGTTTCATTCTTATTATGGATCACTCTATAAGATATATTTTAATCTTTCACCACGAATTGTCAAGTTTTTTTCCGAAGGCAAACGAGCGTCTCGACGTGCTTGGTCTGCGGAAACATATCGAACGGTTCGACCGATTCGAGCAAGTACATTCCGTTGTCTGCGTTCGCTTTTACCAGTTCGCCCGTTTCCGTTTCCCAAAGCCCGCCCGTCAAAATTCCGACGTCGCGCGCAAGCGTTGCGGGATCGCAGGAAATCATGACGATTTTTCTTACGCCCTGCGACATGACGGCTTTTAATACGCTCCTGTCGACGCCGGCGCGGGGAGGATCGAGCACCAAAGTCGCATTCGGTTCCGATTTTAAAATATTTTCTAGAACGTCCTCCACTTTCCCGCAGACGTTTTCCATTTTATCTGCAAGTCCGTTTTTCAAACGCACCGCATCGGCGCATCTGCTTGCTTCGGGGACGACTTCGACCCCGTAAGCCTTTACGCACTTCTTTGCCAGCATTGCGGTAAGCAAACCGCCGCCCGCATAACAGTCGATCACCGTTTCATGCGGATCGACCAAAGAAACAACGCGGTCGTATAATTTCCCGCGCACCGAACCGTTTACCTGAACGAACGTCTGCGCACCCGCTTCGTATACGATTCCGTGTTCAGTACACTCGTATACGCCTTTGCCTTTTAAAAGTTGGAATTTTTCTCCGAAAATAACGTTGGTCTTTTTCGCATTGAAATTGAGATAAAAACTGTATTCCGGAAAGACGCCGTCCAGCAAATACAGAAAATAATCGATCCCTTTGATCTCCGGTACGGTGACAACCAGCGTTACGATAAATCTGCCGCGCAATTCTCTTACGACGATATGACGGAGTTGTCCTTCGCCCCGTTCCTCGTCGTAACCGTCCAATCCGCATTTCTCCATAAAATTCACGACGGCGGAAATCAGTTTTTCCGACCATTCGGGGTGAATGGGACATTCATTCGTCGGCACGATGCGATGCGAGCGCGCGGCATAAAATCCGACGGCGTTTTTCCCGTTGACTTTGCCGATGGGAAGTTGCAGTTTATTGCGATATCCGTAAGATGTTTCGCTTTTCACGCACGGCGCGACCGGAACGTCGATCCCGCCGATTTTTTGCAGCGCGTCGTGTACGGACTTTGTTTTGAATTTCAGTTGAGTGCGATAACTGAGATGCTGGATCTGACAGCCGCCACAACGGAGAAACACCGGACATTGCGGACGGACGCGGTCCTCGGCAGGCACAAGTATCTCTTCCGTTTTGCCGTAAGCGATATTGCCCTTCCGTTTCAGGATTTTGATTTCCGCTTTTTCCCCGGGGATCAGATCCGGCACGAAAACAGTAACGTCGCCGACGCGCACGATCCCTTCTCCGTTGGTACCAAGGGCGTCCGCGACAGCGACGAAAGTCTGATTCTTTTCCAAAAGTTACCTCCCGATCCTCCGCACTACGGCGTTAACCGAACGCTGGCAGAGAAACATCATATAATCGTAAAGCGCAAACAAAACCGTGCCGCCGAAGAAAACAATATAATAGAGATTTCTTTGCAGGAAGGGATAAAACGTCAATTCTTCCAATCCGAAAAGCGGCCCCAACATAAACCACAGAAACAGGAGAACGCCGTCAAACCAAAGCGCTTTGATCACAAAGAACAGCAGATGCAAAGGGAGTTTGCGAACGTATTTCTTTTGCAGAAAATTGACGGTCGGATGTAATCCGAAAAAGATCATGAACGGAACCAGTTTCAGGATTCCGCCGATATTGAACAGAAACGCAAGCAGCGACGCACCGAGAAAGGCAAGCGCCGCACCCCAGACAAACTCTTTGGATAGCGGCACCATGAGCGCAAACACAGCGAGAAGATACCCCGCCGCAAGCAATACGTCGACGTAAGTTCCCATCGTAAGCGCCATCGCCGCAAACGCACAGGCGATTGCGGACAATGCGATCTCAAACGATTTGGAGGGGCGTTTCATATTTAATGACAGTTACAGCAAAGGTTAAACAGACAGTTGACGCAAAGGAACGTATAGCACATGTTCGCACAGTTGGCACACCAGTTCCCGCCCATCTGTTCCTCGTCGGAAACGGGGTTGGGATTGATGTTCTGCGCGCCGCCCGTCTGTTGCGTATACTGCGCGCGCGAACTGAGTTTGTCGTAAGCCTCGCGGTATTTCGGGTTGCTCCCGTCCATTTGCATAGCGATTTCAAGTTGCTTTTTGCTCTCGTTCATCCAGTTCTTTTTATAGAAAACGACGGACTGCAAATAATGCCATTCCGCATTCCGCTCGTTGAACCCGTCGAGCAGTTGCTGCGCGCGCGGAATGTCGCCGCTGCGGATACAAGCCGAAACTTCGTCGAACGCATTGCTCCCGCTCGTCTGTTGCTGCGTTTCTTTGCGCTCCTGCATGATTTCGTTATAAGCGACTTCGATTTTTCCGAGCATGCGCGCGGCATTGTTGCCCGCTTCGCCGTCCTGCCATTTTTCCTCGTTGTATTTGGCTTTCAGGCGTTCGTAGGCTTCTTTGATCTCCTCGTCCGTCGCCGATTCGCTCACTTGTAAAAGTTCATAATTTTCAAGATTCATAACGTTCCGATTCCTTTTTTAACGGAAATTTTTTAAATTTTTACCTGCATTTTTTTGGGAAGTTCCCCTTTCATGACGCGCGCCGTTTCCAACGGCAGCCCGCGCAAAATCACGTTGTCGGTCAGATCTCGGTTGAATGAAAACGGAATTTTTGCAAGGCTTTCACGCATCGAATAAAAGAGCGTATCGAATAGAAAGCCGATCTCTCCGCCGTGCATTTCCATCAGTTCCGCTTTGTTCGGACTGTTGTAAGTAAGCACGAACGGATTGTAATTTTTCTTCTTGAAATCTTTTCCGTAATCGTCAAGCGCATCGATCAGATATACCCATTTCCCCAGACCGTAAAACAGTTCTCGCGTGGCTTCGCTGGCTCTGTCTTTCAGAAAATGGTCGGAAATATCGCGCATCATGCTTGCGGAAGGTTCTGCCGCCGCATCGGGCGAAGCCGTCTTTTCTTTCTCCGTAAGCGATTGCTCTTTCATATACCGCTCTACGATCTCCACTAACGCGGGATATGTTTTTTTTGCGCGCCGAAATCCCTTTTTAAACCAGATCCTTCTCCCGCGGCCTTTCCCGCCGTCCGAAATGTCGTCCGTCAGTTTGTAGTACACGAGCACAGTATTGAGCGCGCCCAATTCTTTGGTCAGTTCGTCTACTTTCGCGATGGGACGTTTTTTCAGACGGTGTTCGAAACAGTTTTGTTTTTCCACCGTGATATTCGTACCCGTCATGTTGTGCAGCAGAGCGGATAAAAAAGTCACGTCGTAAGTCAGTCCTACCCGCGCCATCTGTCCGCAACTCGCGCCGATACTCTTGCACAAACCGCAATAGAGCGCTTTATACAACATGAGATCTTTCAGATAGAGATTTGGCAAATCGTACCGAACGTATCCGAACACGGTTATTCTCCTCTGTAAAAACCGATTTTACGGCACACTTTGGAGAGCGTTCTGCGTGCGGCGCGGAACGCGTTTTCCGCACCCGATTTCAAAACGTCGTTCAGATAGGCTTTATCCGCAAGCAACCGTTTTTGTTTTTCCTGAACGGGAGCCAGCGCGTCCGCCACCGTTTCGCCCACGGCAAGTTTGAAGTCCCCGTAGCCGCTGCCTTGAAACTCGCGTTCGGCGTCCTGCAACGTACAGCCTTTGAATGCCGCGTAAATATTGAGAAGGTTGGTGATCCCCGGTTTTTCGTCCGAAATACGGATCTCGCTGTCGCTGTCGGTGACCGCGCGTTTAAACTTGCGGATCACGGTATCTCTATCGTCTGCAAGAAAGACGGAAGCATTGAGGTTTTCATCCGATTTGCTCATCTTTTTCATGGGGTCTTGCAGGGACATGATTTTTGCCCCCTCTTTTAAGATATACGGCTCGGGCACGCGAAATGTGTCGCCGTAGCGATGATTGAATCGAATTGCGAGATCGCGCGTGATTTCGACATGCTGTTTCTGGTCGATCCCGACGGGCACGTAGTCCGCCTGATACAGCAGAATATCCGCCGCCATCAAAACGGGATAGTCCATGAGCCCCATGTTGATATTATCGGCATGCTTTTGCGATTTATCCTTAAACTGCGTCATGCGTTCCATTTCGCCGACGTAGGCGATGGTGTTGAGGATCCAACCCAATTCGGCATGCGCGGACACTTGCGACTGAACGTAAAGCGTACACTTTTCGGGATCCAACCCGCAGGCAAGATAGAGCGCGGCAAGTTCTATGGTTCGGCGGCGCAAAAGCGCGGGGTCTTGCCGCACGGTGATGGCGTGCATATCCGCGATCGCATAAAAGCAATCGAAGTCATTTTGCATCCGCACCCAATTACGGATCGCGCCCGTAAAATTACCGATTGTGAGATTTCCGCTCGGCTGAACCGCCGAGTACATGATTTTACGTTCCATATTCAAAGTTCAGTATAGCATACTTTTTTGTAAAATGCAAGATATGGAAGTGCATTCGGGGCTTTTTCATTCCGTTTACACAAAAAGAAACGATCCCGAAGGAAAACCGTCGGAATCGTTTTCATCTATGATAGAAGTCTGCCGTTAAAAAAAACCGCTGCAACCCTTTGGTTTCCGCCGCCGGAATTCAGATGATAACGCAACACAGTCGCTCGGGATAAAGTACTACTAAAATACACAAGAAAAGGAGTCCCCGCATCTGACCGATGCGGGGACTCCCTTTCATTAAGCCTTTTGATGAACTGCCAATTCGTACTTCTTGCCGTTTTCAAACGTTAGCAGTAACGAATTGCCCGATAGAATTTGAATTTCTGCCGCAGTATTACGCAGCGAATATTTCACAAGCAGTAAAACATTCTTCTCATCCGTTTCGCCGTTTCCTTCTTTCCCTTGCTCCGCCATTTCGTTCTTCTCCTGTGAATCATTCACTGCATGTATTTGCCGTGTAATAAAAGTATACCAGCAAGAGCGTCGACAAGCAAGTTTTTTTGGCGTTTTTTGTCGAACTTATTTTGTTACAATTTGTCTTTGTTTGTAGAATTTTGTCGAATGCGTTCAAAAGACCGGATCAGACGAAATCGAGCACCTCTTTGAACATTTTCGCGGGCGTCGTTGTCTTCTTAAAACGGATCGGCAAATAACGGATGGCTTTCAGACTTTCGGGAACTTTCATTGCCGTAAGTAAATTGATGCGCTTGACTCCCTTATAACTGTCTTTCACGTCGTTGCCCGTAAGCGCATACAGCACGTCCTGCGGAAATTTATAGGGACTTGCCGTGGATACGACGACCATGGGGGATTTTTCGGCAGATTCGTCCTGCTGTTCCGCATACTTCTGCGCGACGTGCATTGCAACGCCCGTGTGCGTATCCATGGGGTATCCGTATTCCATAAAGAATTCGTAAATACATTCGACCGTATCGTCTTCCGAAGCAAAGCCTGCATAAAAATTTTCGCGCATTGCTTCCAATTCCTCGGGACACACCGCATATTTTCCTTTTGCGGAGAGCGCGGTCATGCGTTCCGCCGTGAGCGCGGCGTTCCTGCCTGAAAATTCAAAGATCAGACGTTCGAGGTTCGACGAAACAAGAATGTCCATCGAGGGCGACATGGTTTTGAAGAACGGACGCTTACAATCGTAAACGCCGCTGTCGAAAAAGGACGTGAGTACGTTATTGCGGTTGGACGCGCAAACGAGTTTCCCGATCGGCAATCCCATTTTCTTTGCGTAATATGCCGCAAGAATATTCCCGAAATTGCCCGTGGGAACGGTGAAATCGACCAAATCGCCCATCCGGATCTGCCCCGATGACGCCAAGTCGCAGTATGCGGAAAAATAATAGGCGATCTGCGGAGCAAGCCGACCGAAATTGATGGAGTTTGCCGACGAAAGAAGATACCCTTTCCGATGCAGTTCCGCCTTGCATTCCGCGGAATTAAAGATATTTTTTACGCCCGTCTGGCAATCGTCGAAATTGCCGCTTACGGCAACAACGTTTACGTTGTTCCCCTCGGTCGTGCACATCTGCTGTTTCTGCATTTTGGAAACGCCTTCTTCCGGATAGAAAGTCATGATTTTCACGCCTTCGGCATTTTTAAACCCTTCGAGGGCGGCTTTTCCCGTATCGCCGCTGGTAGCGACAAGCACCAGTACGTTTTCTTTGATCCCGACGATTTCACAGCCTTTTTTCAGCAAATAAGGCAGTACGGTCAGCGCCATGTCTTTAAACGCGCAGGTAGGTCCGTGAAACAGTTCTAAGATAAATACGCCGTCGTCGATCCGTACAAGCGGCGCGGCGTCGTCGTCTTCGAAACGGGAATACGCGGCGCGGATCGCTTCCAATAACTCGTCCGCATTGTAATCGTCGAGATATTTGGAAAGCACGAACGCTGTGCGCTCGGCATAATCCATTTCAAGCATCGATTCGAGTTCCCCGCGCGATACCGCGGGAAAATGCTCGGGAACAAACAACCCCCCGTCGTCGGCGATCCCCTGAACGATTGCCTGCGCGCCCGTCACGCGGCCGCCGCCTCTTGTGCTGATAAAATACATGTTCTTCCTCCCGCGTTTTAATACGCAGACACCTTCCCCTCGCGGGGAAGGCGGTCAATCGCGGTAATTTTCATAAATTTTTGCGTCTGAAACTTTGAACGCAGACGTAATATCAAAGATATTTTTTTGCAAATTCGGGCAATTCCTCTTCCGAACAACTGCATGTAATGATCACTTGAAGACCGCGCAGTTCCGATACTTTTTCGATGAGGTAAAAAATCTGCGCCATATCTTTCAGTTCCTTGCCCGCGATCCGGGCAATCCCGTCTAAATATACGTATTCGTTATCGTATCCGCCCGCAATGGCGCCCGTTACAAAACCGCAAAGTGCTTCTTCGCCCGCCACGTTATAGTCGGTCACGTCGATAAAACGAACTTCACGTTTCAAATCGTACATATATCTTTTCGTATCGGTAATAAAAATAAGGTGACCTTTCGCACCGACTACTGCCTCGTTTGCCGCTTCGATGATTTTTTTGGTCTTCCCGCTGCCTTTCGCGCCGCAAATGATTTTGATCATAACGTCCTCCAAAACTTTTGGTATTTTATATTATTATTCTATCAAGTTTTCCGTCACTTTTCAAGGGTTTTTTTAAAAAAAGTATCTGATTATTGCAAACTCTGGATAAACGCATCGATCCGATCCAATCCCTGCAACATATCTTCCATCGACAGCGAATAGGAAAGACGGACGCAATCGTCCGCGCCGAACGAAACCCCGGGAACGACGGCAACTTTTGCCGCTTCCAGCAGACAGTCTGCGAAACTGACCGAATCGGTGATAAGTTTTTTTCCGAACTTTTTACCGTAACATCCGCTCACGACGAGCATCGCGTAGAACGCGCCGTCGGGAATAATACAGTATACTCCCTGCATATCGGAGATCCGTTCGATCATGGCAAGGCGGCGCTTTGCAAACCGTGCGACCATCTCTTCCACCGCCGCCTCGGGCGAGTTGAGCGCCTTGACGGTCGCATACTGCGCAATGGAATTTGCATTGCTCGTAGCATGGCTCTGAAACGAATCGATCGCCGCCGCAACGTCTTTGGGTGCGGCGAGATAGCCGATACGCCAGCCCGTCATTGCGTATGTTTTGGAAACGCCGTTGACGGTGATCGTCAGATCTTTCATTTTAGGCGAACATGCCGCAAAGGAAAAAGGCTGCACGTTCCCGTAAACAAGTTTTTCGTAAATCTCGTCGGAAAGAACGAAGATCCCCGCCTCCTCGCATACTTTTGCAAGATCTCGGATCTCTTCTTCCGAATACACCGCCCCCGTCGGATTACAGGGCGAGTTGAAAATCAGCATTTTGGTTTTGGGCGTGATCGCCTCTTTGAGTTGCTGCGCGGTAATTTTAAACCCTGCGCTTTTTCTGGCACGTACGAAAACGGGTACGCCGCCGCAGACTTTTACGACCTCGGGATAGGTCAGCCAGTAGGGCGCGGGGATGATTACTTCGTCCCCCTCGTTCAGGAGTGCAAAACAGACGTTGAAAATGGAATGCTTCGCGCCGCTCGAAACGATGATCTGCGAAGGTTCGTATTCCAAACCGTTGTCGCGGCGGAACTTTTCGCAAACAGCGCGGCGGAGTTCTGGCAATCCCGAAGATGCCGTGTATTTGGTATGTCCCTTTTCGAGGGCGTCGATCGCCGCCTCTACGATATGAACCGGCGTATTGAAATCGGGTTCGCCGACGCCGAACGAAATCACGTCTTCCCCTTCGGCTTTCAGCGCTTTGGCTTTTGCGCTGATGGCAAGCGTGAGCGACGGAGAGATCGTACCCATCCTTTTTGCAAGTCTTTCGTTCATAAACAACCTCTTATGTGGCTTGATTTATTCCGACTGCGCCGTAAGACGCGCTTCGTTATCCGCACGGGCAAGTGCGTCGATCATTTCGTCGAGATCGCCCGATAAAAACGATTCCATCGAATGGATGCTCAGTCCGATGCGGTGGTCGGTAATGCGGCTCTGCGGAAAATTGTACGTTCTGATCCTCTCGCTGCGGTCGCCCGTCCCCACCATGCTTTTGCGGTTCTGCGCTTCTTCGGAATTGGCTTTCCCGTTATAAAAATCGTACAGCCGCGTCCTCAAAACACGGAATGCTTTTTCTTTGTTTTTCAACTGGCTCCGCTCGTCCTGACAAGTCACGACGATGCCTGTCGGGAAATGCGTAATGCGGATCGCCGTCTCGGTTTTATTGACTTTCTGCCCGCCTGCGCCGGAAGAACGGAACAGATCGACGCGGATCTCATCGTCCTTGATCTCCACTTCCACGTCCTCTGCTTCGGGAAGCACCGCAACGGTTGCGGTAGAAGTATGAATCCTCCCCTGCGATTCCGTTTCCGGAACGCGTTGAACACGGTGTACGCCGCTCTCGTATTTGAGCCTCTTGTACGCGCCCTTTCCCTCGACGGAAACGATGGCTTCCTTCATGCCGCCCAGTTCCGTTTCGTTGAGATCGATGATCTCCCACCGCAAACGGTGCTTTTCGCAGTATCCCATGTACATGCGGTACAACTGATATGCAAACAGCGCGGCTTCTTCTCCGCCCGCGCCCGCGCGGATCTCAAGCGTGCAATTCCGTTCGTCGTTCTTGTCTTTGGGAAGCAGCAGAATTTTAAGCGCGTTCTCTTTTTCGGTCAACTGCTCTTTTAAGGAATACCCTTCTTCTAACAGCAGTTCGCGCATTTCTCCCTGTTCGCGCTCGGCTTCCGAAAACGCAGCCTGCATTTCCGCTTGCGTTTTACAATAATCTTGATACGCCTGCGTGATCTCTTCCAAATCGGCGCGTTCTTTGTTATATTTAGTCCACGCCTCCATATCGGACAGCGTTTCGGGGCGGGAGAGCAATTCGGTCAGTTCGTCGTATCTCGCGGCGATCGTCTGCAATTTGCTCAGCATATCAGAACCCGATCTTCACGACGCGTTCCACGCCCGAAAAATCTTTTACGACCATCGCGAAATCGCAGCGGGAAAGCGATTGGAATATCTTGATGACTTCCTGCGCCTGATCTTCGCCCACTTCGAGAATACACATTCCGCCGCGGACGAGATAACGGTTGATTTTTTCTGCAATCCGACGGTAAAAATCCAAACCGTCTACGCCGCCGTCGAGCGCGATATGCGGCTCGAACTCGCGTACGTCCTGCGGCAGCGTTGCGATTTCGCTGCTCTTAACGTAGGGCGGGTTGGCGGTAATGAGATTGAATCTGCCGTGAATATTTTCAAACAGATCGGATTTAACGAAATTCACGTTCGCCGAATTTTTCCAAGCATTTTCCTGCGCGACCGCAAGCGCATCTTCGGAAATATCCGCCGCCGTGATGCTTACGCGTTTATCTTTTGCCACCGAGCAGGCAACGGAAACCGCTACCGCGCCGCTGCCCGTGCATAAATCGAGCATCGCGTCGCCCGTATGCAGCGAAGAAACCGCCTGCCGTACCAGCACTTCCGTTTCGGGACGGGGAATGAGTACCCGTTCGTCCACTTTGAATGTATAACCGTAAAACGAGGTGTCTCCGATAATGTACCAGAGCGGTCTGCCCGTTAAACGTTCTTCATAGATTTCGAGGATCTTCGCGCATTCGGCACGGGAAACCACCCGCTCCTCCGCAAGCGAACTTCTGGGAATGCCGAGCGTAAGACTTAAAATCCATTCCGCGTCCGATTCGTCGATCTCTTTTTCCGCAAACGTCTTGGTCATCATTTCCAGAAGTTTGGAAAGTTTGGTCTCCGTCGCAAAGATCTTTTCGGGAGAATCGGGATTTTCGTCCATGTCGAGCGTCTTTTCAAACGCCATGATCGCGCATTCGATCATTTCGTTGCTGGGTTCGCGCGTGGTCAGTTTTTGCAGCAGATACCCCGGCGCCTTAAACGGCAATAAAACGGGGGACTGGAACCGCGCGAGTATTTTTAAAATTTCATACGAAAGCCCTGCGATCACGGGTAACGTACAAAGTTTGATCAAAAACAAGATTGCTTTGTCCGCCGTCGCGCTGCCCGTACTCATTCCGGCAACGCCCATGATCAGCCAACCGACAAGCGCGAACACAAGAATGGAAATAATGAGGACGACGAAGATAAACGTCGTTCCGCAGCGATCGTGCAGACGGGAACATTTTTTTACGTTTTCAACGGTAAGGTCTTTGCCGTATTCGTAACAGTTGATCGTTTTATGTTCCGCGCCGTGATAGCGGTACGTTTCGCGCATCGACGGTAATAGCAGCGTCAGCGCGATATAGACGATGAATACGACGAGACGGAATCCGCCCTCGATCAAATTATAATAGATACTTTCCTGTTTGCCGATCACGGGCGCGGCATCGGAAATCAGACTCGTAAACAAATGGGGCAGATAAATAAAGAGTACGACGGCAAGCACCGCGCCGAGGAATGTCACTATCCCCGTTATCACGTCGCCGAGGCTGACCTTCCACTTCTCCGCCATCCACTTCGAAAGTTTGGAAGGTTCTTCGTCGTCGCTGATCGCGACTTCGGAACTGCGCATCAGCGCTCTCATTCCCTCGACAAGCGAGAGCGCGAAACTGATCACGCCGCGCACGAAAGGAATGCGCATCCACTTTTTCCGCTTTTCAGGCGATTTGATGCGCTTCGCTTCCATATGAAGTTCTCCGTTATCGTCGCGGACAACCGTCGCCATGCCGCTCTTTCCGCGCATCATGACGCCTTGGATCACCGCTTGCCCGCCGATATAAGTACGATTGGTCTTTTTCATATTCCAACCTTGCCGAATGAAATAACAAAACAGCCTCTTTCGGAGGCTGAATGTTTTTAGATACCGTATCTTTTCTTGAACTTATCTACACGTCCGCCGGTATCGACCAGTTTCTGCCGACCCGTAAAGAAAGGATGGCACTTGCTGCAAATATCCACTTTCATGATTTCGGTGTCCTTCGTCGAACCCAGTTTAAAGGTTTCGCCGCAGGCGCATACGACCGTCACTTCGTGGTATTTGGGATGAATATCCGCTTTCATTGTTCGTTCACCTCGCTCGGTAATTCAAATTGCATCTCTATTATATCCGCAATTTCCCCTTTCGTCAACTGATTTTCAAAGCGAAACAAAAAAACTTCCCCGTATCCGCCCTGTTTTTCCGAAAGCGCAAAAATTCCGATTTTCCGCACAAATGCTTGCCAAAACGGTTGCCATGCTGTATAATACCCCTGCAAATGCGGAAAAATACGAGGAGGACGTATGAACGTTTGGAAACTCACCGCCGCAAATAAAATCGAACGATTCGAAGAACCGGTTCCCGCGGCTTCGGAAGAAAAAATCAAAGTACGCGTCACCAAAGTCCTGCTTTGCAGTCAGGACGGCGCGCTCTTCCGCGGACAGTTCAAAATCAAATATCCCGTCGTTCCCGGGCGTTTCGCCGTGGGGATCGTAGCGGAAGATTATTCCGACGACTATCCCAAAGGAACGCGTGTTTTGCTTCACACCTATCTTCCGGCGGAAGACAGCGGTTCGGCGAAAAAGGATTTTTCCGAAAGCGACTTCGACGTATGCGGACAGACGCGCGACGGATTTCTGAGAGATCTCGTTCTTCTCTCGCCCGACGAAATGACGCCCCTTCCCGATTCGGTTTCCGACGAAGACGCGCTTCTTCTTCACCACGTTGCGCTCGCAAAAGCGGTAGTAGACAGCCTCGAAGTAAAAAAGGGACAGCACATTGCCGTTGTCGGCGCAAGCGGATTGGGCATCATCATCTGCCAACTGCTCATCTATCAGCAGGCGGCGCCCATTCTGATCGACGCAAATCAAAACCGTTTGAATTTCGCAAACGCATCGGGAATTTATTATACGCAGAACACCGAGGGGAATTTCCTCGAAAACGTCGGCGTACTGACGGGCGGCAGGCTTGCGGACGGCGCCGTGTTCGTAACGGACGCAAAAGACGTGGAACCCTCCGTTGCCTTTCAGGTATGCGCACGGGAAGCAAACGTCGTCATCGGCGGATTTTCTTCCCGCGGGATCAATCTCGACGTCGGGGAAGCGATCCGCAAACAACTGACCGTTCACTGCCTTTCGGAATACGTAGACAATCTGGAAATGGCGATCAACCTGACGGCGAACAAAGCCGTAAATATGCAACAGGTGAAAGCGAAACCCGTGGAACCCGATACTCTGACCGAATTTTATTCCTCCTATGTTACTTATGCGGAAGAGGAAGAAAAAGACTATATCTATATAAAAATGCTGTAAATTCATAACAACTCCCGCTTTGATACATGATGCGTAAACTTCGATATTTTTTTGGCGGGAGACTATTTCCCTGTGCGCTCTTGTTTGTTCTCAGCGTACTCGGCATCTGCGCTATTGCACTCTGGCTTCCCCGCGCGCTCGCTCCCGTTGCGCTTGCAGAGCGCATTTTTTCTCTTGTCGCCGCTTTGATCATCGTTTGTTCGCGGGAACAGCCCGAATTTAAACTTCCCAAAGTGGTGCTCATCGTATTTTTGCCTTGGACGGGCGCGATCCTTGCGCTTTGCTGGCGCAGAAAGTCGCCTTTGAAAACCAAGTTTTCGGCGCATGCGGAAACAGACGTCGGCATACGCGGACGGATGCAATCGATTTCCGAGCATCTTTGCGATTTGAAGCCGTGCCTCGCACGGACCGTGGAGTATTTTCCCGTGGGACGCGAGATGTACGAACGGATGCTCCCCGACATCTCGAATGCAAAAAAAATGATTTGGCTCGAATACTACATCGTCGCGCACGGCGCGTTTTTTCATGCCCTTTCGCCTTTGCTCGAACGAAAGGCAAAAGAAGGACTGGACGTGAGAATCCTGTACGACGATTTCGGGTGCGCGTTTACGCTTCCCAAACACTTTGAACGGGAACAGGCAAAACTGGGCGTGAAAGCATACGCCCTGCGTCGGATCCGATTTCCGTCTCGCGCGGCCAACCGGCGCAACCACCGTAAGATCGCCGTGATAGACGGCGAAATCGCCTACACGGGCGGGATCAATCTTGCGGACGAATATATCGGCGAAACCATCCGTTTCGGACACTGGAAAGATACTGCTGTGCGCGTGACGGGCGCGCCCGCCGCGGAATTTGCAAAACTGATCGCCGAAGAAATGAAAGACTGCAAGGTTCCCGAAATCACAGAGAATGAAGGCGAAATTCCCTGCGCCGTGATCGCCGACCGCGCCGCCGACAGCATGCACCGCGCAGGACTCAGCGCACTGTGTTCGCTCGTTTCCGCGGCGGAAGATTACGTCTATCTCAACACGCCCTATCTTGCGCCCGACGCGGGACTGATCGCCGCCCTGTCGTCCGCTGCAATCGCGGGGAAAGACGTACGGATCATGATCCCCCACATACCCGATAAAAAGATGACGTTTGAAATCACCAGATCGTACGCGCGGGAACTGATCGATTCGGGAGTGCAGATTCGGGAGTACACCGCGGGATTTCTGCACGCAAAAAGCGTTGTTGCCGATGGAAAACACTGCTTCGTTTCCACATACAATCTCGATTTCCGAAGCCTATATCTGCAAGCCGAATGCGGATTGTACGCGGAAGATGAAAATTTGGCGGAAAGCCTGAAACGGGATTTTCTTTCGGCATGGGAAGCAGGCACGCCTGTAAAGAACGCGTCGCCCTTCGAGCACGGACTGAGCGCGCTGCTCCGTCTGTTTGCGCCGTTGATCTGAATTTTGCGGCGCGGGGAAATATGATGATAAAATTGATCGCAACCGATTTGGACGGAACGCTTCTGGACAACGACCGAAAACTTCCGGATGAAATTTTCTCCGTCGTGGAAAAACTCGACGAGATGGGAATTCTGTTTGCCCCCGCCAGCGGCAGGCAGTACGCGAACCTCGTAAAATTATTTGCGCCGGTAAAGGATAAAACGGTGTTTATCTGCGAAAACGGATCGCTCGTCAAATATCGGGAGAAAACGCTTCTCATCCGTTCTGTTCCCGAAAACAAACTGAAACGTGCGCTTGACGAAATCCGCGCCGTACCGCACCTCTATCCCATGCTGTGCGGCGCGCAGTCTGCGTACATAGAAAACACCGCCCAACCTTTTTACCGTCTGGCAACCGAAGCATATACAAACTGCGCGTTGGTCGAACGGCTGGAAGACGTCATCGGAAAAGAGGAAATTTGCAAAATTTCCGTGTTCGACGACCTCGGCGCGGCGGAACATTGCATCCGCTTTCTACCCGAGCGCCTGCCTGCGCTGCGCACCATTCTTTCGGGACGGCACTGGTGCGATATCTCTTCGCCCGATTCCGACAAGGGAAACGCCGTCCGACACGTTCAGAAAACGTTCGGACTGAACAAAGACGAATGTATCGCGTTCGGCGATCATATGAACGACTTGGAAATGCTGAGCGAATGCGGCACCGCTTACATCACCGAAAACGCGTATCCTGCGCTGAAACAAATTTTTAAGAACACCGTACCCGCGAACACGCAGGGCGGCGTCGTTTGGAAAATAAAAGAAATCATTAAGGAGTTCTCATTATGAAATACGTGATCGCGTCCGACATTCACGGATCTGCAAAATATTGCCGCCTTTTAAAACAGCGTTTCCAAGAAGAAAAGGCAGAAAAACTGATTTTGTTGGGAGACTTACTCTATCACGGCGCACGCAATCCCCTGCCGCCGGAATACGATACGTTACAAACAGCGGGCATTTTAAACGAACTGAAAGCATATATTATCTGTGTGCGCGGCAACTGCGACAGCGAAGTGGACCAAATGGTACTGGACTTTCCGCTGCAAGCGGACTTCGGGATGATCGCTCTTCCGCACGGAACGGCGGTGCTTGCGCACGGACACAAATCGCCCGCACGTTTGAATGACGGCGATATTCTGATCAACGGACATTTTCACGTTCCCGCATTCGAAAAACGCGAAGGTTACCTCTACGTCAACTGCGGTTCTGTTTCCATTCCGAAAGAAAATTCGCCGCACTCCTATCTCGTTCTGGAAGAGGGTACGCTGACATGGAAAAACGCGGAAACGGGCGACGTCTTCCGCACGGAATATATTTGAAAATTTTTTATGAAACTATTGACAATTCTGCGCGAAGGTTGTAGAATATAAATAGAATAAAAAAAGGAGATTAGGCTATGTCTATTAACAGCAGTTTCAAATCCTTGCCCAGATTGGTACAAATCATTCTGCTCTTGATTCCCGGCGTAAACTGGTTCACCGAAGTTCTTGTTCGCGGTTCGGCTGCGCTTCACGGAAAAGCATTCTTGCAGATTATTGTACTTATCTTTGCGATCCTTCCTACCGGTATTTTGCTCGGCTGGATCGACTTGTTCTCTTGCCTGCTTCAGAAGAAATTGATTTTGACCTGATGCAACCATCAGACATGAAAAAAACCGCCGTTCGGCGGTTTTTTTCATTCTTTCAATTATATTGTTCGCGGTTGTCCGCAATGGAAACCGTAATATTTTATTGCAGATCGAACGCAACGGCGGTAATATCGTCGGTAAACGTTCCGCAAAATTCTTTCAATACCGCTTTCAGCCGTTCGATAAAATGTTCGGCGTTGTCCGATTTCTCGAGAATCCCTTCCACGCGTTCAAGCGAAAACTGCTCTCCTTTCGCATTTTTACTCTCGGTGACGCCGTCCGTCAGCATGACGAGAATATTTCCCTTGCCGTACGGGATCACGCGGTCTTCGTAACGGAAATCGGGGATCCAAGTCGACACGGGCGGAGAATTCATCACGATCTCGTCGATACCCTCCTCGCCCTTCAACAATAAGGGCGCGTTGTGTCCCGCAACGCTGTAACAGATTTCACGGCGGCTTTTGTCGATCCTCACCGCCGCAGCGGTCACGTAAGAACGCTCGTCGAGATTGAGTTCCTGAAATTTGGAATTCAGTCCGATCACAGCGCGCGCAGGCGAAGGTTCGCTCCTATCCCATCCCGCTTTGACGAATGCCGACAGCATTCCCGCGGAAATTCCTTTTCCCGAAACGTCGGCGATGAGCCCCATCGTTTCGCCGTTGACTTCGTACACGTCGGGCAGATCGCCGCCGATCTCGCGGCAGGGAATGTACATAAAAGAATAAGGAGTTCCGCCGCGATTGTTGGCAGGCGGCAAAAGCCGCTGCTGGATATCCTGCGCGGAGTACATTTCTCTTGCGATTTCCGTTTCGTATGCGTTATCCATGATGCCCAGATAATATTTTCCCATGGGTTGAACTTTGATGCGGAACGCGCAGTCGTCCTTATCTCCGCGCAGCACCAGTTTCCGGAAAGCATTGCCTCCGTTTTCCGCCGCGTCGAGAAACACCGAGCGCATAGGACAGAACCCGCATTTCACGCCGTCTCCGCATTTTTTCACGGTATGTTCGCCGCAGGAGATGACGTCGCGAAATTCCCCTTTTTCTTTCTGCGCGCGAAAGTACGCGCGGAACGCGCGGTTGGTGTAACGAACTTTGAAATTTTTATCCACAACGATCGCCGCCGTGGGGACGTGGTCGAGCACGCTCCTGTAAAATCTTGACATCGCTCTCATTATACATGAACTTTTCCGGAATTGCAATTTTTTTCGAAATCTGTTATAATGTTTTCACTTAATTTTTAATTACGATGATGAAATTACCCGTACCAGAAAATTTAAAACTGCTCGCAGACGCATGCCCGTTTCCGCTTTATGCGGTGGGCGGAAGCGTAAGAGACTTTCTCTGCGGTTTTCCTCTGTCCAAACCGGACTGGGACATTGCCGCGGCGGGAACAGAAGACGAATTGATTTCCGCCGCCCAAACGTGCGGCTTTACCGTTAAATCCGTTTATCGAAACACGGGTACGGTGAAACTGAAAGCCGCAGGCGAAGAATACGAATTCACGCGCTTCCGCTCCGATCAATACGTGCGCGGAGTCCACACGCCTGCGGAGATCACCTTTACCGATTGCATCGAAACCGACGCACGCCGACGGGATTTTTGCGCGAACGCGGTTTATTACGACGTAAAAGCCCGAACGTTCTGCGACCCGCTCGGCGGAATGCGCGACATCGAACGGAAAACGTTGCGCACGGTGATGCCTGCAAAAAAAGTCTTCGGCGAGGACGGACTGCGGCTCATGCGGCTTGCAAGGCTCTCCGCGGAACTCGGATTTTCTCCCGACGAAGAAGCGCTTGCGGGGGCTTCGGAGCACCGCGCGCTCATCCGCGACATCGCGCCCGAACGCATTTTTAAAGAACTGACGCTGATTCTGCACGCCGACCAAAAACATCGGGACGCAGACGCGCCCTACCGCGGGCTCGGCATTCTGCGGAAAACGGGCGTACTCGGAGAAATCCTGCCCGAACTTGCCCTCGGCGACGGGATGAAACAGCGCAGCGACTTTCACGATCACGACGTACTCGAACATTCCCTGCGGTGCGTGAAATACGCGCAACCTCAGATCCGCTTTGCCGCGCTGCTGCACGACGTGGGAAAACCCTTTTGCATGCTGCGAGACGGGAAATACCACCTGCATGCCGAAGAAGGCGCCCGCATCGCAAGAGAGATCCTGTCCCGTCTGAAAGCACCCAAAAAATTACAGGAAGAAACTTCTGAACTCGTCCGCCTTCACATGCGGGATTACGACCTGTGCATGAAAGAAAACAAGGTGCGGGCGGAGATTGTAACCTTTCATCCGTTGCTTGAAAAACTGCTCGCGCTCAGACAGGCTGATTATTCCGCCTGCAAAGACGATCTCGCCACAGCCCCTTCCGTAAAAAAATGGCGGGAGATCGAAAACCGCATGAGCAAAGAAGGCGCGCCCTTTACCGTGAAAGAACTGGCGCTCAACGGCGCAGATCTTCTCGAACTCGGACTTGCTCCAGAACAAATCGGCACGGCGCTTCACGAACTGCTGCTATATTCCTCGGCGGACGGGCGCAGGAATCAGCCCCAAACGCTTTTGACGCATTTGAAAAATATTTACAAGGACGCGTTATCTCATGTCTGAAACTCTGATTATCGTCTCTCTCGTACTCGATCTCGTCGGCATCGCGCTTCTGATCTTTCTTTTGTTCAAAAAAAACCGCGAACACGGCGGGGAAACCGATCGGAACGTAATGGAAACCCTGCGGCGGCTGGAAGAAAAAACGGATACGCTGGGCAGCCTTACCGACTATTTCACCCGTTCCGCCGAAAATTCCGCGCGGGCGACGGAACAGCGGCTCGTCAATATCCAGAACCGTTTGACCGACGACATGAAATATATTGTGGACGCGAACGCGCAGAACTTAGAACGCATCCGCCGCACGGTGGACGAAAAACTCACCCATTCGATCGACGGAAAACTTTCCGACAGTTTTACCCGCATTTCCGAACGGCTGGAACGCATGTACGAAAGCGTGGGCGAAATGAAATCTCTCTCCGGAAACGTCGCCGACATCAAGCGCGTGTTTACCAACGTAAAACTGCGCGGCACCTGGGGCGAGGCACAATTAAATACGCTGCTCGAACAGATGCTCGCGCCCGAACAGTACCAAAGCAGCGTGAAAGTCAATCCGCTCGATAACTCGCTCGTGGATTTTGCCGTACTTCTCCCCGCGCGCGACGGAGAGCGGGTGTATCTTCCCATCGACAGCAAATTCCCTGTGGAAGAATTTGAACGGTTGGTCGAAGCCTCGGAGCGCGGCGACAAAGAAAACGAGGAACGCGCGAGAAAGAATTTGGAACGCGCCGTAAAACTGCAAGCAGAGTCCATTGCCAAAAAATATATTCTTCCGCCTGCAACTACCGATTTCGCGTTAATGTTTCTGCCTTCCGAAGGACTATACGCGGAAGTGACGCGCATAAGCGGACTTTCCGATTTTCTGCGCGCGAGACGCGTCATCGTATGCGGTCCTACCAACCTCGGCGCGTTGCTCTCCACCCTGCAAACGGGCTTCCGTACGGCGGCGATCGAACGGCGTTCGGGAGAACTGAAAGCCATGCTGGATTCCTTCCGGTCGGACTTTGCAAAATTTTCGGAACTGCTCGAAAAAACGCGCCGCAAATTGCAGGAAGCACAGGACAGCGTGGAGAGTGCGGAAAAACGCACCAACAGCATCGGACGGAAACTGAACGGATTCCGCCTCGGCGACGCATCCTCCCCTGCTCTCGGCGACGGAGAAGAGTGATCTCCCTCTTGTCCTCTCGATGAAATCACTTGCTTTTTTCTGTCTTTTATAATATAATTCTGATTGCAAAAACACTTCTTCGGCTCAGGAGGTAAATTCGGTGAAACATTACGATGAACAAAACGATTCGATACATAAGAATTACGATTCCGAAGAAAAATACGGACGATACGAGCGTTCGACGGATCTTGTTCCCGCTCCCCGCTCCCCGCACGAGGAGAACAACGACGGCAAAGATAAAAATCAGCGCAAGCAAAAACTGACGAAAAAGGAACGCAAAGCGCTTGCAAAACAACAGCGCGAATACGAAGAACTTTTGGTAAAAGAGGGCAAGATCGCGCCCCGTTACCGCTACGTTCCGCGCAATAATTTTGCGCGCATCGTTTCCGTCTGCGTCGCGTTTGTGATCGGATTTTTCGCCGCGTTCGGCACGCTGATCGGCGCGATCGCGATCGGGGGATCTCAAACCAAACTCAAGGATCTCTCGCAAATCGCGGGATTCGATTATAATTCGATTTTTACGGATTACGCCGCGGATCTTTCCGCATTGGATCTCATTGTGGAAATAGCCAACGAATATAAAGCGGGAAAACTGAATACGTTGGGCAACGTCGGAAAATACACCTCGCTTGCCGATCAACTGCTCGATCCGCTCTGCGAACAATTTTCCCAAATGGGCATGACCGTAGATAAAGAGGCGTTGAAAGGCGTTCCTTTCAGCAACTTAGGTTCTTACTTAAATGAAAACGTCATACAGGCAATGGCGATTGCCGATATGATGAACGTTTCGGAAGATACGACCGACGCTTTGATGCGCGCGCTTTGCTTTGAAGAAACCGAAGCGGGCTTACACAAAATTACCGTCAAAGAATTCACGGATAAAAGCAACACCCTTATGAAGGGAGTAGAAATCGAAGCGCTGTTAAAAACGGACGGAAACTCCGATTCCGCGCTCAGATATCTTGCATACGGCTCGTCTGACCGCTATACCGTGGACGAAGACGGCGTTGTTACCATGCTGAACGGTTACAGCAAACGGACGATCGGCGATCTGACCCAACAGGACGCGGACTTATTCGGCGGCGCAACCATCGGCGACATCGTGAGCCTCGGAGACAATCCCTCCTCTTTCCTGCTCGCCGTAAAGAATTGGACGGTCACCGATCTGTCCAACCAGAACAAGATCGAGCGTCTGAAAATCGGTCAGATCATCGGCAACACGGGCGGCTCCGCACTGATGAACGCCCTTTCCGATTGGAGAATCAGCGATCTCTCCGACCAGAACAAGGTCAACACTCTTCGGCTCTGCGACGTACTCGAAATCGACGAGAACTCCGCGCAGATATTGCGTTCCCTGCAAGACACCCGCCTCGGGGAATTCAGTGCGACGCTCGATACGCTGCCGCTCAGCAAAATGTTGGACGCGGAAGAACTTGCTAACAACAAACTCCTTAAAAATCTGAAAAACAGCACGTTGCTTTCGCTTGCCAACGACATCGAACACATTACGGTAGCAGACGTGTTCGACGACGGAATGTATACCTACTACTCCATGGAAAAAATGGTGCAGGCTTACAACGATATTCCCGAAAGCGACAAGACGGGCGCCTCCCCCATTACGACGGGCAGATATCTCGAAGTGGTGAAAGCATACGAAACCAACAAATCGATCAGCGAAAAACTTTCGGAACTGACGCCTAAAACGGCGTCCGTCACATTGCAAGCGGACGAAGAGATCCGGTGCGAATATTATTACGGGAATACGCCCGTCTCCTTGGGCTACTTCCTCAAAGAAAGCGGCGAAAACGTCAGGGAAGAAGACGTGCAAACGGGTACGAAAAAATCGGGAAATACTACGGTCGCATATTATTACGTTCCGATCCGCAAGACGTTAACGCCCGTCTATACCTGGGGCGAAGTCGACGATTTGGCAAACACGGTAACGCCGCTTCCCGAGCCGCCCGAATCGATCTTACAAGACGATTTCAGTTACTATTATATCAACGGCGAAAATCGGCGCGTCGATCTGGAAAAAATGCTTACGGGATACGAAGAATATCCCGACGCGACGGTAAACAGTTCGGGCGACATCGTGATCGGGGATCAGGTCTTCCGCGTCTTCAAAGAAGAAACAACGTATTACGTCGAACTTCAGGCGGAAGCGGAAACCCGCTATTACTCTCCCGCCGATCCGACGGCGGAAATCGATCAAAACGGTTTGACCGCGCATTACTATCTCTTTGAAAACGGAGTCAAACAGACGGAACTTGACCGTTGTCTGGACGGTTCGTGGTATTTGCTGTTCGGCAGAGAAGAAAGAAACGATGCCGGCGAACTGATCGGCATCAGAGACGACACGGATACGTCGATCCTTACGATCAACGATAAGATCTCGGGTGCGACGTACGCCGTCAACAGTACGCCCCTTTGGAGCCACTACCTGCACGGATTGATCTCGCAAAACCCTTACGCGGAATTAAAAATCTCGTTCGGCGAAATGCACAACCTCAACGAACTCACGGTAACCGATCTCATCTTATACGTACAAAACGTGCTCATCGGAGCATAACTGCCGAAAATTCCGTAAATCTCCGAAACACGCAGAAAACGGTTGACTTACCCAAAAAAATATTGTAAAATAAAAAAATCAAAATACCTTGCATACCGTCAGGTATGCCGTAAAGACCGGGAGGTGAAAAGTATGCAGAAGTATGAAATGCTGATTCTGCTGAAAAGCGACATGGAAGAAGAAGCGAGAGAGGCTGAACTCAAAAAGTACGCCGATATCGTAACTTCTTTGGGCGGAACCGTCGAGAGCACCGATAAATGGGGCGCAAAGAAAACGGCTTATCCCATCGCATTCAAGCAAGAAGCGTTTTATGCGCTCATGACGTTCAACGGAAACGGAGACGTAGTCAAAGAACTTGACCGCGTAGCCGGAATTTCGGGCGACTTGATGCGGCGCATGATCACGAAAGTGAAGGAGAACTAAAATGAACAAAGTGTTTTTGATCGGCAATTTAACGCGCGATCCCGAACTGACCGAAACTTCGGGCGGCGTGAACGTTTGCCACTTCGCAATCGCGGTGAACCGCTCCTACACTTCGGCAGACGGTGAAAGACAGACCGACTTTTTCAACGTGACCGCATGGCGCGGATTAGCGGAAAATATTGCGCGTTATACCAAGAAAGGCAGCAAAGTTGCCGTTTCGGGCAGCGTACAGATCCGCAATTACGAAGACAACCAAGGCGTAAAACGCAACGCGGTAGACATTATCGCGCAGGACGTGGAATTCTTAACGCAGAAAAACGCAAACTCGGGAGACGATTTTTACGATTCCCCCGCTCCTTCCGAACGGAGCGCTGCGCCTGCCAAAAAGAAACCGACGCTCGAATCGTTCGATGACGACGGCGATATTCCGTTCTGATCCGGACACACATCATTATTCAAGGAGACATCATGGAAGAAGAAATCATGCAGCCCGAGGCGGAAACCGCTGCTCCTGCGGCAGCCGAAACTCGGGAAGAAAATAAGGAAGTGAAAGAACCCCGCGAAGGCAGACCTGCGAAAAAGAATTACAAAAAGCAGAACTATAAGAAAGTTTGCCTTTTCTGCCAGGAAAAATCGACGATCGATTACAAAGACGTTGCAAAACTCAAAAAGTTCATCAGCGAAGGCGGAAAAATTCTTCCCCGCAGAATGACGGGTACTTGCGCAAAGCACCAGAGAGAAGTTGCCGTTGCGATCAAACGCGCGAGAGTTGCGGCTTTGATCCCTTTCAAAGCAGACTGATCTTACCGATTTCAAGACACTCCCCCATCGGGAGTGTTTTTTAGTTCCCAAACCTTTTTTATATTTCTGCTTTCATTTTAATGTGCTTTTTCAAATCGAATCGGGAATGAACGCCGTATTCTTTCGTTTTTTCGAGTGAGTTGTTCGCAAATGCTTGACAGAACGGTTGAGGCGCGCTATAATTCCTATCGAATAAATAGGAATTACGGAGAAATCATGCAAGTTTATGCCGACAATGCGGCGACGGCGAAAATGCGTCCTGCCGCGCTTCAAACTTATATTTCTACGGCGAAAGAGTATTACGGCAATCCTTCCAGTTTGCACGAAGCGGGACAAGCCGCCAAGGAAGTTCTGGAAGAAAGCCGCGCGCGCATTGCGAACATGATCGGCGCGGAAGCACGCGAAATCATATTCACTTCGGGCGGAAGCGAAGCAGACAATCAAGCCATATTCAGCGCGGCGATGTTCGGCGCGAAAAAAGGAAAGAAAAAAATCGTATCCACCGCGATTGAACATCATGCCGTACTTCATGCGCTCGATCGGCTGAAATCGGAAGGTTTCGAGATCGTGCTTGCGCCCGTCGATCCGAACGGCATTGTGAACATGTCTGCTTTAGAACAGGCAATCGACGAAAACACCTGTCTTGTTTCGGTCATGCTCGCAAACAACGAAATCGGGACCATTCAGCCCGTCAGAGAAATCGGCGCAATCTGTAAATCCAAAGGCGTACTGTTCCATACCGACGCGGTGCAAGCCGTAGGGCATATCTCCGTTGATGTAACCGCGCTGAATGCAGACTATCTTGCGCTTTCGGCGCACAAATTCGGCGGTCCTCGCGGCGTCGGCGCACTGTATGTCAAAAAGGGCGCGCCCTTGTTCCCCCTTGTGGAAGGCGGCGCACAGGAGCGCGGCAAACGGGCGGGAACCGAAAATTTACCCGCTGTCGCCGCAATGGCAACTGCCCTCAAAGAATCGCTTCTCCATCTCGATCAAGCGACCGCAAAAGTGACTGCTCTGCGCGAGAAACTGATCGAAGGTCTTTTGAAAATCCCTCATTCCGCGCTGAACGGCGACCGTATAAAACGGCTTGCGGGCAATGCAAGTTTTTGCTTCGAGGGAATCGAAGGAGAGGGCTTATTGCTGTATTTAAGCGACATGGGCGTATCCGCTTCCTCCGGATCGGCATGCACATCGGGGTCATTGGATCCTTCGCACGTCCTGCTTGCGATCGGACGCGTTCACGACGTCGCGCACGGTTCGCTTCGTTTGACGCTCAACGAAGAAAACACCGAAGAAGAGATCGACTATCTGTTAAAAGTCGTCCCCGAAGCAGTGGAAAAAATTCGCAGTTTTTCCCCCGTGTGGCGCGATTTACAAAACGGAAAACGCAGTTTTATTTTATAAAAAGACCGAACTTTCAGGAGAAAAAAATATGGCACTTTACAGTGAAAAAGTAATGGATCATTTCCGCAATCCGCGCAACGTCGGCGTCATCGAAGACGCGGACGGCGTTGGTGAAGTCGGTAACGCGAAATGCGGCGACATTATGAAAATTTATTTAAAAATCGAAAACGATACGATTGCCGACGTCAAATTCGAAACTTTCGGCTGCGGCAGCGCGATCGCTTCCAGTTCCATGGCGACGGAGATGATTAAGGGCAAACCGTTATCGCAGGCATTGGAACTGACCAACAAAGCGGTTGCCGAAGCGCTCGACGGACTTCCCGCGCACAAACTGCACTGCTCCGTTTTGGCGGAAGAAGCAATCAAAAACGCCATTCTCGATTATTACAAGCGCAACGGTCTTCCTTTCGATCCTTCGCTCGAACAGGCTTGCGCGCACTGCGAGGAAGAATGATCGTTTCAACCAAAGGGCGTTACGCCCTGCACATTATGGCGGAACTCGCCAAAAGTTCCGAATGCCGATCGTTAAAAAGCGTATCGGTCGCTCACGGGATTCCTCATAAATATGCCGAATCGATTATGAGCGCGCTTGTAAAAGCCGGATTTGTAGAAGGCTCGCGCGGCAAGAACGGCGGATACCGTCTGACGCGCAACCCCGAATCCTATACCGTTGCGGAAATTTTAAGCGAAGCGGAAACCCATATGAAAGTATCGGGCTGTTCGGGTACGGAATCGCGCTGCCCCCATGCGGAAAGTTGCCCGACGCTCCCCATTTGGCGCGCGCTCGACGAAACGGTGACGAATTTCCTGTCGGGATATACGCTTGCCGATCTGATCCCGAAAAAAGAAACAGTTTAAAAACAGCCCCGACGATTATCTCGTCGGGGCTGTTTTTAAACCGAATTATTATGATCTCTGATTTTTTGTTCCGCTGCCGCAAAATAACGTTTATATGCTTTGGCGCAATAATTGGCGTGCCTGTCTTTTACGGGAGACGCGTCCGCAGACGGCGGCGCAAACGAGTATGTTCCGTTCACCTTCCATTTTTCCAGTAAACTGATTTGAATGGCGTTTGTGGGACAGAAAAACGAACACCGCATGCAAATCAAGCACTCTTTGCCGAATTTGAACTTACCGCTGTCCGAAATGCGGATATTTTGCGTCGGACAGTTTTTTTCGCATTTGCGGCACTCAATACAGGCATCAGTCACACGGTAATGTCTGCCGATCAGTCTTCCGCCCCAATGTTCGATGCGCAGAACCCAGGCAAGAAAGCCGCCGAGAAACATCTTCTTCGCCTTTCTGGGCGTACCGGACAAGATCTCTTTGCAATCGATCGGGATCACCTGTTGCGCCGTGTTCCACATGCGGTACGCCATTTCGTCCGTATGACGGAAAATAATATTGTACGGCATGACGTACTGATATTCGTTGAATACGCGGATATTCCGTTTTTTCAACAAACGAATCAGTTTCAGCGAAGAAACGTCGCTCATGCGCACAGGTTCGCCCGACGTCTTGAAAATAAACGCCCGCTTTTTCTCTTGACACTTTTTAATCGATTTTGCAAAACGCAACACGTTCGACGGTGGATTAAACGCATGGATCGGGTACCCGAATCCGATCAAATCGTAACCGTTAAAATCTATTTTCTCCTCTCCGAGCGGGAGAGATACCAAATCGACCTGCGCGCTCTGCTGCTCGAAGGCGGCTTTATACTGCTTTGCGACTTTCTCTGTGTTCCCCGTTCCCGAGAAGTAAATGATCAGAATTTTCATAGAATTTTACTGCGTGCGCTGTGAAATTTTTATCAAAAGAATAGCGCATATTTTCGTTCTCGTCATGCGAATCGTACCAAACGGAAGCAAATACCGCGTCTTTTTTGGAAAGACGGTCGAAATCCCAAACGTTTTCGTGATAGATGCTGTTGTACCAGTGTCCCGCCCTCAATACGGTATAGGGCGTTGCAACAAAACGTTCGCCGTCCTGCGTTTCCCATTCGATCTTCGCATACATGTCGCCCGTTTCAAACTGTTCCGAAATCAGCCGCCCGCCGTGCGCGGAAGCAACGCTCTCCAAGTCTCCGATGGTAATTTCGCTGTCCTGTTTTGAAATGTCATACCCGTAAAATACCGGCGTTTCGTTATCGCAAATTCCGCTCGCGGGGTCGTATTTTTCAGGCAGAAACGCCTCTTTCCAACTCTTTTTTTGGAGCGATTCGTAGGCTTCCTCTCCGCCGAAATATGCTTTCAGGCGCGCAATGTCTTTATGTTTCGCCCAATAAGCGGGCGAATTATAATTCTTCAACAGACGTTTGATCGCAAAGCGACGGATCATTTTTTTCGGCACCAGTTTCCCTGCTTTGAAAATCGGATGCGCCTTCAAAATTTCGCGCCAATAATCGGTAGAGGTCTGCTGCTGAAAATCAAACAGTTCATTCAGTTCATCGGAATCGGAATACCATACGCCGTGGAAGTTACGCGTCGCGTTATATCCCGGCGAAAAAAAGCAGGTGGTGCTGCCGCCGATGATCGCAAACCCGTCGTTATACGTTTGATAACCGTAAAGACGGTTTTCCGCGCCGCCGCCGATGTTATAGCAACGCTTCCAGAACGTTTGCGGCAGATCTGCCGCATGAACTCTGCGCAGGAAATTGCGGATCAGAATTCCGCTGTCGTGCGCAGTGACCCATTCCAAAGGCGCGTCGAAACAAGTATGAAACATCAATCCGTCGCTCAGATTGTCGGTCAGCATATTGGGATGGAGCATCGCCGTCTGACGGAACACAGCCCATCTCTTGATCCCGCTCTCTAACACGCGGAATTCCCCGCGCAGTTTGGTTGCGGAATAAATATCGAACGGGCTGACGAGCAGCGGATCTCCCACTCTGCCGAAACGGTGCGGCTCGGAGCGGTTGCCGTATAGAGCAACGGTAGAAATGTGCAGCAGCGTCGGCTGGCGGTCTAAATGCTCGATTACCGTCACCAAAACGTCCGCGCCGACTTCGTTGCATTCAACGGCTCTTTGCGGACTCTGATCGGATTTTGGCGGAATGACCGCGCTCATATTCAGAACGAGATCTACGTCTTCCACCAACTTTCTGCAAGCATATCCGTCTGCAATGCTGCCTTCGATGATCACTGTTTTCTTTTTTAATTTTTTTACTTTGTTCAACAGTTTTTTGGTGCGTTTGGGACTGTGGCTGAGCAATCTGATTTCCTCGATGTAATTCTCGGAAGTAAGCGCTTTGATCACGGCTTGTCCCATGTTCCCCGTTGCGCCCGTAATTGCAATTTTCATATTCTCTCTTCCCATGTATTAGTTTGTCATACTAACCTATGACAGTATACCACACCTTATGAGATTGTGCAAGGATTTATTTTTAAAAAAATAAAAAAATGCGGAAAAATCCGCACTTTTTCGCTAAAAAATTTACCGTATTTTTTGATTACGTTTCGTTAAAAAATTCCTCGTATACCGCTTTCAGGGTATTTTCATAATTTTCGTTATCGACGCCGACTATAATATTCAACTCGGAAGATCCCTGATCGATCATTCTGACGTTGATCCCCGCGCGTGCGATCGCGTTGAACAGCCGCGCGCTCGTACCGACGTTGCGGCTCATCCCGTGTCCTACCACCGCGATGAGAGCAATATCGTCGTGTACGCGCAAATTGTTGGGCGATACCGCTTGACGGATATCTTCGCAGATTTCTTCGAGCACGCCGTTTTTGAGTTCTTCGCTGTCGATCACGAAAGACATCGTATCGATTCCGGACGGCATATGTTCAAACGAAATGTGATGCTTTAAGAGTACCGAAAGCACTTTATGCGTAAAGCCGATTTCGGCGTTCATAAGCGATTTTTCGATAAAAATAACCGTAAAATTTTTCTTGCCCGCAATGCCCGTAACCGTTTTCCCCGTAAAGCGGTATTTGGACGTGGGGAGGATATCCGTGCCGTCGTCTTCGGGACGGAAGGTGTTTTTGATACGGATGGGAATGTCCGCTTCGCGGACGGGAAAGATGGATTCGCTATGTAACACATTGGCGCCCATATACGAAAGTTCACGGAGTTCTTTATACGAAAGTTCGCCGATGCGGCTGGGATTCTTTACGATACGCGGATCGCAGGCAAGGAACCCCGAAACGTCCGTCCAGTTTTCATACAGATCCGCGCCCGCGGCGCGCGCCACGATCGCGCCCGAAATATCGCTTCCGCCGCGCGAGAACGTTTTTACTTTCCCGTTGACGTCTTCTCCGTAAAAACCGGAGACCACCGCGCGCGGTTTTCCCTTTAATGCTTCCCGAAGCAGACCGAACGTTCTTTCTCCGTCCAGTTTGCCCTCTGCGTCGAACTTCACAACGCTGCGCGCGTCGATAAACGGCATGCCGAGCAGTTCCGCCATCACGCGCGCGGACAGATATTCTCCGCGCGAAGCAGTAAAATCTTCGCTGTTTTCGCGCAGAATTTCCGCCTCCGTTCCGAGCAACATAGTTTCCGCGTCGAAATCAAGCGCAAGTTCCGCAACGATCCCGCGGAAACGGTCTTTCACTTTTTCAAAGGCTTCGCCCGTACTGCCCGTTTCGCGCACGTTTTTCGCGGTTTCATAGAGCAAATCGGTAATTTTAACGTCTCCGCCGTATCGTTTCCCGGGTGCGGAAACCACAACGTAGCGGCGCGCAGGATCGGAGCGGATGATCTCCGCTACGCGGCGCATATTGGTGCCGTCCGCCATCGACGTTCCGCCGAACTTACATACTTTAATCATAACTGATCTCCCTGCCCTCCATATAGTATCGCTTTTCCGTTCCTTCGCCGACGGAAAACGTTTTTTTGGGAAAATTCCCGCCGTCTTTCAGCCTGTCGAAAAACCCGTCTTTCTCAATAGGTGAAAGCGCCACGCCCGCAGCGTCCTCTTCGGAAGCAAAGGAAACAAGTTCCTTTTCTCCGTGGATATAGTCAATCGTACCGCCGTTTACGCGGACGAATTCTTCGATCGCTTCGTCCACCGTTTCCACCGTCTGTGCTCTGGGCGGCAACGAGGGGTAGAGTACGTTCCCCTTCCGCTTACATTTGATCCGTTTGGAAAAGAAATCACAAAATGCTTCGCGCTCGATTCCCTTTACCAATCTGTGAATAGGATGGAATTCCACAGCGTCGTCATATAAATTTACCAGTTCTACAAGCGTAAACCGCGCGGGATGATTGGCAAGTTCGTCCGCCGTAAGTCCGCCCTTGATCTCCTCCCAATATGCCTTTGCCGCCGCCACGGAGTGATTACCGTCCGCTACCGCAAAGTAAGGTTCGTTTTTCGCGTACAGATCTTCAACGACGTCCTGCGCAAGATATTCGGGGACGAAAAAACCTCTGATTTTTCCTCCGCCTTCCATCAGTTTGCATTCGTATAATTTTTCCAGATCTTCGCCGAGCAGACGGCGGATCACGCGGTTTTTCTTGTCCTGATAAAAAATCATCGCGTGCGGAAATTCAAGCGGCGCGCCGCGGCGCACGAGGACGCGAGCAGGCAAACGGGATGCAACCACTTCTTCGGACGAACGGACGGGCGACACTTCTCCCCTGTTACAAGTATATGCCTCCAAATCGATTGCGGCAACTATGCCGCGCCGCGTTCCCGATTTGGTTTCCCGCTCGCAAAGAACGAACCCGCGGTTCAGTTTGGTGAGTTGCTCTTCCTCCAACGCGCGGTACATGTTCTCGTGAATTTCTTTGATGCGGATTTCGTCTTCTTCACCCAGATATACTTCGGGCAGAATAAAATTCAGCGTAGAAGGTTTGTCTCCTACGCTATGTTTTACACGCTCCCAATACGCGCGGTCGGAAGTAAACTGATCGCAGGCGATGACAGACCAGGTTTCAAACCCGTTTTCGGGAAGCAAAATTCTGGGGATTCTGATACAATTCTTCATAAAGTCAACAATTTACGATGATCACGACGAGAGCGGTAAACAGGATCGCAAGCAGTTTAATGGGGATTCTTTTGGTAAATACGTCTTTCATAAACTTTTTGAATTTCATACCCGTTTCCTCTCCGTGTTAAATTCTTTCCAATAGTATTCGCGTAAAAACCGTTTCAAATTCTCCGAATCGATATAACGCGTGATTTTTCCGAGTTTCACGACCGATACGATTCCCGTTTCTTCCGAAACGATGATCGTAGACACGTCCGCGACTTCGGTAACGCCGATGCCCGCGCGGTGGCGCGTGCCGTAATCTTTGGGAAACTCTCTCTGCGTCAACGGAAGGAAACAGCCTGCCGCTTGAATCTTATCGCCGAAAATGACCATCGCGCCGTCGTGCAAAGGCGCTTTGTTGATGAAGATCCCTTCGATGAGTTGGCTGGAAATATTCGCGTTCAGCGTGACGCCGCTGTCGGTAATGTTGCGCGGCAGATTTCCGTTGGAAAGCACGATCAGCGCGCCCGTATTGTTCTTGGAGAGATTTTGCACGGCTTTGACGATATTCGAGATATATTCTTCCGCGCGCGCGCTGACCGCCGTCGTCTTTGCCGCCGATTCGTGCGGAGCGCCCGGATTGCGCACCGCCGTCTTCCAAAGCATGCGCTTGATTTCGGTATGGAACAAGAGAAGGAAAAACAGCGAAAGCAGCATTGCCGCTACATAGAACAAGGAAGCCGAGAAATGCGTCATAAAGAGCGAGATCGCACCCATGACCGTCAATAAAAGCAGATAGACGACGATAAACTTTTTGGCGCCGTTATCGTACAGCGTTTTCAGCACGAAATAAATGACCGAGAACAAAAAAATTGCCTCGATAAAAATAAACCAGTTTTCGGGAACCCCGAGAACAACGCCTTTTATGTTTTCCCAGATTTCCTGCGGCGAACGCATACCTTCCTCCCAATCGTTTTATGTTATTCATTATAGCGTTTTTTTGTATAATTGCAAAGTTATTTTGTGTTAAGAAAAAAATATTTTTGCAATCCCCTGCGTCAACGCGCCTGATTTCGTATAAAGACCGCCCTTGGCCCCGCAGGAAAGTTCGTACAGATACAAATACAATTCCGTGACTTTCTGCCGCCCCAAACGGTTCGCCGTTTCGCGGTTGCGCTGCACGGCATAAGGTTTCACGCCGAAAACACTCGCCGCCTCCGCGTCGCTCCCCTTTAATTCGAGGACTTCGCAGAGCGTGCGGTAATGCGAAACGAGCGCCGAAAGCACGGCATGTTCGTCGAACCCCTTTTTCATGAGATCGTCCAATATCTCCGAAAACGCGGAATAATTTTTTCGCGACGCCGCCTGCGTCAGTTCGTAAACTTTATATTCCGTATCCTTTGCAACGTACTCTTCCACTTCCCTCCGCGTGACGCGTCCGCCTTCGCCCAGAATGAGCGCGAGTTTTTCCGTTTCCCGTTTCATCCGCGCCGCGTCCTGCGCACAGTAACGCACCATCAGCGTGACCGCGTCGACGTCCGCATTCAGTGCGCTGCGCCGCATCACGCCGAACAGCCACTTACCGAGCGTTTCTTCGCTTTCCCGTCCGCAGTCGACAAATGTGACGGCGCTCTTTCTCTTTAAATCGACGGCGCCCGCTTTTTTGCCTTGGTTCACAATGACGAGCACCGTAGACGAACAGGGATGCTCCGCATAGGGTTTCAAATACTTTTCCCATTCGCGCTCGGTCGGATAGAAACCGTACACGCATACCAAACGTTTGCCATCCAGCAACGGAAGCGTAAAAAGTCCCGCGAAAAACCCTGCCAAATCGCCTTTGAGGGATTCGCCGTCAAAACGCGACTCGTTGAACACGGGCTGCGTGATCCCGCATGCTTGGCGGATCGCGCTGACAGCGTGATCGCGGAAATAAGCGTCCTCTCCTTCGATGAGATAAACCGGATCAATTCGTTCTTTTAAGTTGTTGCTGAGTTGTACGAATTTCATACTGCTTTGATTATACCATGATTCAAAAAGAATTTCAAGCCTCCGCTGCCCTTTCCCACGAATAAATCGGCGCCGAGCGCTTCCCCGTGATTCAAATCCAATTCCACAACCGATCCCTCTGCCGTCACGGTCATTTTTTCGGCGCTTTCATAACGGAACACCATGCCGCCGATCGTAAACGTTTGCGTGAATATGATTTCGGTCTTTTGCAGTCCCGTCTCGATTTCCTCGCGCGCATACAAACAGGTAGCGGATAAAAACGCGCCGACGTTGATGGCGCGCAATTCGTCGGCGGCAAGAATTACGACTGCGTCCAACTTACCGGCATAGTTGCGCGCAAGAAAATCGTTGCAGCGCTTCAAAGAAATCTCGCCGTCGATCACAAGCACCGCGGCGTCTTTCGTCCTCAACAGTGCGGCAGCCGAATCCCCGCTCTCGTATGCCGTCAGTTTGCACCCGTAAAATACGGCGTTTTCGTAGATCATCGTCATCCCGAACAAGATACAAACAATTCCCGCCGCAACGCCGCGCGCCAACGGTCTGAGACGTAACCGCGGTGAAAGCAGCAACATGCCGCTCAGCCAGACCGCAGAAGCCGCACCAAATGCGAAACCGGTTAGCGCCATCGAAAAGTCCGCGACGGAAAAAACGTATATCAGCAGAGAAATCATTCCCTGCGGAAAGAATAGAAAAAATGCCGCCGCGGGCGGAATCATCAAAGCAAAGATCATACAGAGAAACAATCCCAAAAACAGCACGGGCAAAAGCGGGATCAGAAAGAAATTCAGAAGCGTGCCCCAAACGGAGAAATAGCCGAAACAATCGATGAGAATGGGAAAAGTTACCATCTGAACCGAGAGATTCGCAGCGAGATAACCGCCGAGAAAAGACGGTAGTTTCCGAAACGCGCGGCGCAGGCTGCCTGAAAAAAGAGCAAGCCCCGCGCATGCCCCAAACGAAAGGCGAAACCCTGCCGAAAGCCACTGCGCAGGAAACAACGTCAGTACAAACACCGCGGCAACGGAAAGAGAATTGAGGAAATCTGTTTTGCGGCCGAACGCACGCCCGAACGACAGTACGCCGCACATGACGGCGGCGCGGACGGAAGATACGGTAAATCCGCAAAGCGCGCAATAAAAAACAGCCGCGACAAGCGCGGGCAAACAGGCTTTTCTTCTAAGTAACGGTTTGAATAAGAGAGAAACCGCGCCGAACAGAATTCCGATGTGCAGACCCGATACCGCAAAGATATGCGCGATGCCGCCGTTTCGGATCGCTTGCAATAACATGCCGTCCATTCCGCTCGAATTTCCGGTCAGGAGCGCATAGGCAACGTCTGCTTCGTCCTTTGGTAAATGAAGATGTAACACATCGTATATCTTTGTATTCAGGAGCAAGAATACGTTGGACGACGTCCCGATTTTTTCGGTTTCGATATTGTTTGCAGTATATCGAATTCCGTTCACATAGAGATACTCGCGATAATCGTTGCCGCGATCGGGCATATCGCTCCGCGTAATATTTGCCGTAAACCGAACGACGTCGCCGGCGCGAATATGTTCGTCTGAAACATTTGCGGAAAATTTACCGCCTTTGCTTTTTCCGTTCAGTTTTAAATCGGTCAGAACAATACTTTTATCACGGGCGTCCATCGTAAACGATTCTACCGTCCCGACTACTTCGTATTCCCCCGACGGCAAACTGTCGTCAAACTGCCGCGTATATAAGTGGATTGCAAGTACGCCGATCCCCGCAAACATGATAAAGCATGTCAAAACGGCAAAGATCCGTTTCCGTCCGTAAGGACGGACGGCAAAGAACAGAACAACTCCGATAAAAAGAAAATCAGAGGCAGCAAGTCCTCCGAAACGGATTTTCAAATAGAGAAAAATTCCGAACGCGATGCCCAGCGCGCAAAACAGCAACGGTCGAAAATTCAAATGCGGGATCCGCTTGATCCGTTTCTCGGCAGACGGTTCCGATCCGCAATCGTTCGGACTTTCGGCTTGCACGATACCCGTTTCATCAGACGCATGGTTTTCTGTCGGTTCCGATCCGTTGCCGTTCTCTTCGGCGCAAAATTTCTTCATGCGCGTTCTCCCTTGTAAAAATCAAATATATTATAACGTATTTCGTGTAAAAATACAAGTTATAAAATAAAATCGATCGGAAATTTTATTCGATGAAACAAATCTTTGAGATCGGACAATCGCATTTGATAAAAATTTTTGATAATGAGCATAAAAATGCTTGATAAATTTGTACCGTTTTGATAGAATATTTAAGTATTTTAAATTATTGGGGTGTCGCCAAGCGGTAAGGCAACGGACTCTGACTCCGTCATTCGGGTGTTCGAATCACTTCACCCCAGCCACAGACACTATATATTGTAAGTTCTAATTTTTGAACACAATATATAGTGTTTTGTTTTTTAGCAAAAATGGCTGGAAACCCAGATTTGGGAGTAAATTTGGGAGTTTGCGGGGACTAATTGGGGACTAACCCCCTCATTCTTCCCCGAAATCCCATTTTAAGTAATTTACTTTCTCCGCCTCGCGCAACTGAAATTCTTCCGAATAATGCGTGTAAACGGTAGTCGTAATCGTTCCACTCAACGAATGTCCCGCCCAAATGCTTACAACTTCGCCCGAAACGCCGCTCTCTTTGCAACGACTGATAAACGTATGCCTTAACTCGTGGGAGTGGTGATCGGGAAATAAACGCTTTATTGTCGTTTGCAACGTACTTAAGTTTACGCCCTTCGCCTTTTCAAAGTCGATATACGGCAATACTTGTTTCATCATCGGCGTAATAGGTATTTTGCGTTTTACAACGTTTTTACCCATACGCTCTTTGCTTGTTTCGCATTCGAGCCAAACGCCGTCAATTACTTTCAGACTTGCAAGCTCGCTTCTCCTGAGTCCTGCATACAAAAGTACTAGAAGGGCGTGGGAAGTGTCTTTTTTAAGATTTGCAAGGCAATGCTTAACAAGTTGCTTTTCTTCGTCGTAGGTAAACGCCGTTCCGGTCTTGCTTTGGTAGTTGGGCACGACAACCTTTTTCATCGGCGTGGGGATGTTGTAGTCCTCCGCAATCATATCGAAGATACAACGCAGTAAGAGAAACAGTTTTTGCGCCGTACGCAGAACGCCTTTTTGAACGTAGGTTAAAAGAAAGTTCTGCAACGTGCATCTGTCTATCTCTATCGCCTTAATTTCTCCGAATGTAGGCAGAATGTCGTGATTTAACATTCGTATGTATTCGTTGCAAGTCGATTGTTTTGTCGTTACCTTTTTAATGTTCAGCCACTCGTCGGCGTATTCCGCAAAGGTCTTGTCCTTTTTGTCGGGCTTTTCGTCTTTGTGATTAAGTTTATCGATAAATTTCTGTTTGAGTTTTGTTAAATCTTTGGACGAAACCTCTATGTCTATTCCCTGTCTGTGGAATCTTGCTTCGTACACACCGTCCTTTCTTAAACGGTAATGCACTATTAAATCGTTTGCCGCAAAGATATTTTTGAATTGTGTCGGCATCTGTGAAATCTCCTTTTTTGTAAATTTCAGCTTACCCCGACGATTTTCAATTTTACTCTTTTCCGCTATCGGACTTAAACCCGCCAGCACCTGCTTGTACAATTCGTTCTGCTTTTTCATTTCTTCAAGCAACTGCCGCAAGGAATCGTCCGTCTGTAATGTGTTAGTTTGTTGTTTCAAGTATCCTTACAATTCAATTTCGTTATTACTTAGAGGAAAAAATATATCAGCTGGAATTCTTTTCTGTTCATTTTTCATCTCGTTAATTCCTTGTACATTTTCATAAGTTCTGCAACGCACTCGCTTTCGGAGTTGAGTTTACCCCAAAAACCGTATGCCGTCATGACTGCTCTATCGTTCTGTTGATGCGCTTTGCGAAGCTCGGGCGGCATAGTCGTTTCGTCGTACAAAACCGAAAACGGACAATCGGGATAGAGCGCACGCGCGTCTAAAATAGCTTGCGCCGTTTGTTCTATCTTCTCCTTCTGCGCGTCCGTCGAGTTGCACCACGGGAACGTGTTATATACGATTTCTTTGGAATAGCGGTAATCACTTTTCAATCTTCCACAAACCGCACGCATCCACGCCATGTGTACGTTGGAAGTTAATACGCCGAAGTGATACAACGTAGCGTTCGGAATGATTTGCACGGCATTTGATGAAATGACTTCACCGCTTAAAAATCCAATGGGAACGTATTTCCTATTTTCCGACGATACCGACGGAACAATTAAATAGGGCTCGTTATCGGGCTGCGTGATTTGCGCAAACAGGTGCGGAACTTTTGCGTATCCGTTCGTCGTTTTCGCTTTGGAACTCAAACGGAATTTGCGAACGGCTTCTACCTTTTCGTATAAGATTTTGCTGTTTTTAATATCGAGCGGAGAAGCGTGCTTCAACCATAAGCACCAACGCTTTTTCCCTTTGATAAACTCTTCTGCACCGATATATAACCGCAGCCATTTTTTCAGTTCGGGCTCTTTTGCAAGTATCGCTTCGTACTCTTCGGAGGATATTACGAAATATCCTCCGTCGCGCGGTTGATTTCCGAAATTCATTTTCGGCACGTTGCACAAAGGCGTTTTTTCCGCAACCACCAAACAATCGGGCGCTTCCAACAAATAGGGATTGACGTTTGCCACGATTTTTCCGTGCGACACGCTTTCGTTGGAAGCGGTAAACAACAGTTTTTTCTCTCGATTAAACAGCGCAAATCCAACGATAACGCAATTAACGGCTGCTTTATCTTTTACGTTTCCGTTCTTTCCCCATTTGAACGTTTGATAGGCAAAATTGATATGCGCGCCGAGTTCGTTTAGCATAACGTTCCAAAGAATGGGTGTTTGCGAACCTTGGCAAATCGAGTTGGTAGAAACGAAACAGCTTTCGATTCTCGTACCTTGCATATATAACGCCGCTTTCTTATACCAACAGGTTACGTAGTCCAAATCCTGCACGTCGGGAATCTGTCCGAAAATCTCTAAAACTTCCCGTTTCTGTCTGCCGCCTTGTTCCATCATTCTTGCGCCCACAAACGGCGGATTCCCCATAATATAATCGAGCTTTTCTTTCAGAACGACGCTTTCCCAATCGAGTGAAAGCGCGTTTCCCTCAATGATATTCGCATAAGATTTTAACGGCAGGAAATCGAGATTTGCGTGTACGATTTCTTCCGTTTCTTTCATCATTTGGCTTTCTGCGATCCATAGCGCGGTTTTGGCAACCGTAACGGCAAAGTCGTTTATCTCTATTCCGTAAAATTGCCCGATAGATACTTTTATCACGCCGCCTGTTTCCATAGTCATTTGACCGTGCAGGGCAAATGCAAGAGCTTCGTTTTCAAGTCTGCGAAGAGAAAGATAAGTTTCCGTTAAAAAGTTGCCGCTACCGCACGCAGGGTCGAGGAAGGTAAGCGACGCAAGTTTTTCGCGGTACGCTTCAAGTTTTGCGTTGCGCGTTTTCTCTATCTTGATTTCTTTTATTTCGTTTATCTCTTCTTTTAGTTCATTCAGAAACAGCGGGTCGATAACCTTATGGATATCCTCGATTTCCGTGTAGTGCATACCGCCCGAACGCCGTGTTTCGGGGTTTAAGGTACTTTCAAATACCGCGCCGAAAATCGTCGGGCTTATCTCACTCCAATCGAATCCCGCGCTTGCATTGTCTAACAACAGTTTTACTATCTTCTCGTTAAAGGGCGGAATTTCGATTGCCTCGTCTGCAAACAGTCCGCCGTTCACATACGGAAAGGAAGCAAGCGTTTCGTCCATATAGGGGTCGATTTCGTACCGTTTTTCTTCGGGGGTGTCGAGTACTTTGAAAAGGTCAATTAAAGCGCGGCGCACGTTTTTTATATCTTTGTCGGCAATCGCTTTCAGATAATCGTGAAATTTGGTATGCCCGCCGAACAGTCCGCTGTCCTCCGCATACAAACAGAAAACAAGACGAACGCAAAGCATATTTAAGCTCTTCAACGTTTCGGGGCTTTCGGGGTTGCGATATTGTTTTAATATCTCGTCGTAAAGCACGCCGACCAGCACGCCTGCTTTTTTGGAAATTTCCATTTCCCGCTGTACGTTTTCGTTTGCCGTATCTACAAGAAATTGCAAGCGGTAATATTCTTTGGGCAAGTCTTTCAGTAAAATACTTTCGGGTTCGCCCGTCGTCTTATTCATGTCGTATATATGAAATTCTTGAAAGTTACAGGTAACAATCCAACGCGGACGGTCGTCATATCTTAACTCCGCCGAATAACGTTTTGCCTGTTGAAAGGGCGTAAGCCGCGTTCCGTCCGATTGCGGAATCGGTTCGAGCAAACTTTTATTGATGCCCTTCTGTTCAATCAAAACATGCGTGGCGGGAATCATGCCATCGATAAAACTCGTATGGTCGATTTTAACTTGATTCTCGAATTTAATATATTGTTCGGGGTGTTCCACGCCCAAAACGTCGCGTAAAAGCGAAAGCCAAAACGGCTGACTTTCGCCTTTTTCGTAGCCTTTCCCCGCCCAATATGCCGCAAATTCTTTCGCCGCCTTTTTCTGTTCCAAATCAGTCATTTGTGTTACCTATGCTTTAATTTTCTTTATTATATCAAATTTAGGCTATTTAGGCAATATTTGGTAATCAGATTTAGTGCAAGATTTTTGCAGTAATATAAAAAGTTCGGTTTAGGTTAACCGAACTCAGCCAATAGCCCTATATCTTGTGTGTTTTTTTGAGGAATTCACAAGATATGAGGGCATTTTTTTTGCATTTTGGGGACTTTTTGGGGACTAAATCACCGCTTAAAGGTTATAAATAACCTTTCGTCCCTCTTGTAGCATGAACTCGCGGGAAAAATGTGTGTAGACGTTGGACGTCTGCGTTCCGTCTTCGGCGTGCCCTGCCCACACGGAAACAACTTCCCGAGATACGCCGCATTCCTGCGCCGTGTAATGAACGTGTGGCGGAGATCGTGCAGGTGGTGCGCGGGCATGAGCCGTTTCATTGCCTGCGTGAGCGCGCGCGAAGTGCCCCATCCCCGCACCCTAACGCCTGCGGACGGGTGCGGGGGTGGGGTCGTAGCCGTGATTGCGCCCGATTCCGCACCCCCGTATAAAATGGGGTAAGGGGCAAAGCCCCTTCCGCATTTGAGAATCTCCCCGATTTCGGGGATATGGTGCAGTAATCGCGCAACGTAGCCGTGTTCCAGGGTCAAGAACCGGAGCGAGCTTGCAGCGCGAACAATCGGAGCGAATGAACTTGCCCGCGGAGCGCGGTCACGCATCGAGGTCAACAAATGGTGTCGCGTTTCTGAGTGACCAACGCCGCAAAATTGCGCTACCTTAAACTCAAATTTGTCTTCTTATTAAGCAACTTAAATTCAAGCGTAGTAAGTTTGATTGATGTATCTTTTACTTTAACTTGTTTTGATAGAAAGTTGACTGTCAAATATCCGTCCGAATATTCGCAGGTTGCGGCTCGTCCGTACCGCTTTAACACGGCTTTTACTTTGGCAAGCAACACGCCCAGCGAATACGGTTTCTGGATATAATCGTCGCCGCCGATATTGAGCGCAACTATCTTGTCGTCGTCGCTTGTCCGCGCGGAAATAAACAGGATAGGAATATTCGTCTTTTCCCGAAGTTCCTTACATAAATCAAAACCGCTTCCGTCGCCCAAGTTTATATCGAGCAGTATGAGTTCGGCTGTATTGTCTTTGAAAAATTTGCGGCAATCGTCCGCGCCGTATACGGAAACCGTTTTTACGCCGAAAAGATTAAAGTATTCCGCCGTGCTGTCCGCAAGCACTTTTTCGTCGTCGATGATCAAACAATGATATTTCATAAACCCTCCCGATCGCGATAACGGTAATTTCGGATACACTCTTTCGGAATGTATTCCAGATACGGACTCGGCGATCTCGAATACGGATCGCCGTTCTTTGAAACTCCGTTTTCGTAACTTGACAAAATCAGATTTTCTTTTGCGCGCGTAACGGCTACGTAAAAGACGCGTCTCTCCTCCTGCTCGTGTCCGCTTTGGACGGCGGCATAATTGGGGAAATTGCGCGAATCGACGCCCGCAAGCAACACGGTGTCGAATTCGCATCCTTTGGATTGGTGCACGGTGATGACGGGGATTTTGTGAAAACGTTCCGCAAAAAAATCCATTTGATTTCCCGATAACGCCGCGGCGCCGATAAAATCGTGCAAACAGTCCTGTGCCTGTTTAAACCCCTTCGCGTACTCCGTTACCTGTTCGAATAACTCGTCGACGACTGCTCTGTCCCGCAACTCCCGATATTTGGAAAACACTTCCATTTCATCGGCGATATACGCGTTTAAACCTTGCAAATCGTTTGCCGCAAGCAAATTTTTCATCACGGTATAACGCTTATAAAACGGCTGAAATAATTTTTGATACCGCCCGATCAACATCCTGCGCGTCCGGGTTTGAGGTATCAGCCTCTCTTGGATCAAACGCGCCAGCACCTGCGCCGTTGCAAGTACGTCGTAAAACGCGTCGTGCGCGCGGAGATTGGAAAACCCGAACAACCGACACAGCGTTTCCAAACGGTGATCCGCGCATTCGCGGCAAAGTAATTTGGATAACCCGAGCGTATCGTATTCGCCCGACACGTTTAGGGGCGGCAACCCTTGCTCGGAAAGTTGCCTGTCGAGTACTACTCTGTCAAACTGTTCGCTGTTGTGTCCGACAATGACCGCGCCTTTCACGAAATCCGAAAATTCGATCAGCGCCTGTCTTGCCGTAACGGCGCCTTTTTCTTTTAACATTTCGGCGGATATTCCGTGCGTTCGGACCGCGCCCTCGGAAATGTCGCGTTGCGGGAAAATATATCGGTTAAATTGCTCCGTAGGAGTTCCGTCGGCGTCGATGCGGATGGCGGAAATCTGAATGATTTCGTCGTGGTTGAGATCCAGTCCCGTGGTTTCGGTATCGTATACGATCACGTTGCCTTGACCGAATCCGCGGATCAGACGGTCGTAACAATCCTGATACAAGTAACTGTCTTCCGATAAGAACGAAGCCGCCGACACGCCCGCACCGCTTGCGCCGCGCAAAACCGATAACGTTGCCGGACCGATGCGCGGAAGATACCGCGCGGCGATGCGCTCCATTGCGATGCTGTCGGACTTGCAGATCAGAACAGACCAGAACGCAATAATATCTTTCACTACCGATTTTTTGTAGAAACGCGCGTCTTCATCCACCGTAAAAAATTTTAACCGCCTCTCCTGCGGCAGGGAGTTTCCGTATGCCGTCAGGCGTTGATACAGACGTGCGATATAACCGTTCGACCGCGACATGATGCATACATCCGAGGATTTCGCGGGCGGATGTTTGAGCAGGTAACGATAGATAAATTCCGCTTCCTCCCTTTCGCTGTTACATTGCATGTAGCGGATCGGTTCGCCCTCCGTCTGGCTGCCGATCCCGATTTGTTCGGGACAGAACCGTCCGACGTGTTCGGGACATGCGCTGCGCAAATACGCGAACGTTGCGCCTGCGAGCATGCGGTTGGAGCGGTAATTTTCGGACAGCATATATACTTTTACAGAAAACGATTTTCGGAAATCTTCCAACACCTCGTAAGGGACGGAACCGCGCCACTCGTATATCGTTTGAAACACGTCTCCGCACATCATGACGCGGCTTTGCACAAAGAGTTGTTTTAAAACGGAATATTCCAACACGCTTGTATCCTGCATTTCGTCGATGACGATATACCGGAACTTGCCGCGCCATCTTTGCAATACGGACGCGTCTTTTAAAAGATTTTTCGCGCCCAAAATCAGATCGTCGAAATCGAGTTTATTGCTTTGCGACAACAGAGAATCGTATTCCGCAACAACGCCCGCGCACTGTGAAAAATACCCGATCAGTTCTTCGTCCGTTTCATAGCCGTTGGCTGTTTGATAAGAAACGAGCGATCGGAATTTTTCGTCGGAACCTGCTCGAAGTTGATGAAACGTCCGCCGATAATCTTCCGCAGGATTTTGGGAATAAAATCCGAAGATCTCCCGATAGCGCTTGATACCGCTTACCAAAGCACGGAAATTTTTTGTGCGGAACTGCTTGGGTTTGAGATACGTTCTTAAATCGTAATCGCAAAACGTACAGCGATTCCCGCCGAAAAACTGCCTTTCCCCGCACTCAGGACATACAAATTCCTCCGGCTGTCTGCTTTGTAATTTGAAAATTTCCCGCTCGGTTTTTACCGCGCAACCGCTGTTGACGTATACGGGTTCCCCGTTCCGTAAAACTCGCCAGAAAAATCCGAACGGACGGACAAACACAACGTCGCAGGCAAACAGTTCTTCCAATCCCGCAGCAAGATTCTGTTCCCGCAGAAACAACGACAGTTTTTGTTCGGCCAGCCGTTTGGGGATCAGACTTTGCAGAATTTCCTCCTCGTCGGTTTCGTCGATAACGTTCGGTTTCACATACGATGCGCCCGAACGTTTTGCTTCTTCCTCGATGATCTGTAAACAAAATCCATGAATGGTTTTGATATTTACGCCCGTACGATCGGTCACGCGGGAGACGGCTTCCGCCATCTCTTTGCACGCCTTGATCGTAAACGTAAGACAAAGAATTTCTTCGGGGGAAGCCAACCCGTCCCGAATGATTTTTCCGACTTTATTCGCAACGGTAAACGTCTTGCCCGTTCCGGCGCTTGCATACAGCAAAATGCTGTTTTGAAAATCGTCGATCACTGCCTTCTGATGCAGATCGGGCGTACGCTTCATGCCTCTCCCCCTTGTAAGAATTTGCTGCCGTTATTATAACATAAGCAACGCAAAACGACAACCGCCCCGCGGTTTTTTAACAAAAAAAGGACGCTCTTTGAAGCGTCCGTTGATTCAGTGAAGGAACAGTTTGATCAGCCGTTCGTATAATTTTTTGTAAGGCTGGTAACGCATCGGTAAATCGATCGCCGTCGATTTATTGACCATACTTTTAAAATGGCTGAACGTTTCAAAGCCCGCTTTTCCGTGATAACCGCCCAGTCCGCTTGCGCCGAACCCCCCGAAGGGCATGTACGGTGTAGCGAGATGAATCACGACGTCGTTCACGCATCCGCCGCCAAACCCGATTTCGGATGTGAGTTTCCGGATGCGCTTCCGGTTGGATGAAAACACGTAGAACGCGAGCGGCGCGTCGTTTTCGCGGATATGCGCCACGGCTTCGTCGATCGTGCGATACGTCAATACCGGAAGAACTGGTCCGAAAATTTCCTCCTGCATGACCGCGTCGTCATAAGTTACGCGATCGAGTACGGTCGGTTCTATTTTTAAAGCGCCCTCATCCCGTCCGCCGCCGTGTACGATTTTGCCGTCATCGATCAGACCGCAAACGCGTTCGAAATGTTTTTCGTTGATCATTTTTCCGTAAGCGGGATTTTCAAGCGGACGTTCGCCGAACTGAACCGCAATTTGTTTTTTGAGTTCGTCGATCAATCGATCGTGAATTTTCTCCGAACACAGAATATAATCGGGCGCGACGCAGGTCTGACCGAGGTTGAGGAACTTGCCCCATACGATGCGCTTTGCCGCAAGTCTGACGTTCGCCGTTTCGTCCACGATGCACGGGCTCTTTCCGCCGAGTTCCAGCGTCACGGGCGTCAAGTGTTCCGCCGCATGCGCATAAACGAGTTGCCCCACCCGCTTGCTGCCCGTAAAGAAAATATAGTCGAAACGGGACTGCATCAATTCGGTGTTCACCTGCGAACCGCCGAAGAGTACCGTAACGTATTCGGGCGGGAATACGCTTTCGATTACTTTCTTGATCGCTTTGTTCGTGTTGGGCGAATATGCGCTGAGTTTTAAAACGACGGTGTTTCCTGCCGCAACCGCGTCGATCAACGGATCGAGCGACAGCAGTACGGGATAATTCCAGGGGTTCATGATCAGCACCGTGCCGTAAGGGGAAGGCAGACGGTAACTTTTCGAAAGCGTCTGTGCAAGCGGCGTAGGAACTCTTTTGGGTTTGGAATACGATTTGACGTGTTTGATCATGTACGAAAGTTCGCTCATGACAAGCCCCGTTTCACACATGTAACTTTCGGTTTCGCTCTTGCCGAGGTCGGCTTTCAGTCCCGTATGCAACGCGTCCAGATTGGTTTTTAACGCTTGATACAGGGCTTTTAATCTACGCAGACGGTGTTTTACGTCCAGCGTTGCCCCCTGCGCAAAATATGCGCGCTGACGGGATAAAATTTCGGGGATCCCGCACTCGGCCTTATTTTCTCCTTGCAATTTGCAATACATTTCCCGAAGTTTTTCCCGATCCCAGAGTACGGGGACGGGATAGAGCGGATTGGCTTCCTTTTCGGCATACGCCGCCATCTCTTCCACGTCGCCGAGGCGGATCTCCGCAAACGTTTTTCCGATGCCGAATTTTTCGTTGAGGGTTTCGATTTTTTTGATCACCGCTTCCGCGCCATGCGCGTAAGAACTGTTTTCCGTTACGAAACCGCAGAACACCGCAACGCGCCACAGTTTTTTATGTACGGCTTTTCCGTATTCTTTCAGTACCGTCGGCAAGATGACGGCGTTGGCATATCCGTGCGGAATATTATATTTTCCGCCTAACGCGTGCGCCAGCGCATGCACGTATCCGACGTATGCCTTCGAGAATGCTCTGCCTGCTTGATGCGCGGCAAGCAACATGTATTTTGCTGCGGTCCTGTCGCCCGAGTAAGAATTTTCGAGATGTTCAAAGATCAGTTTCGCCGCTTCGAGCGCATCTGTGCGCGTTCCGCCGTTTCCGCCTTTGCCGAGATACGCCTCGATCGCATGCGTGAGCGCGTCCATACCCGTAGCGGCGACGATATGTTCGGGCAGATCCTTCGTCACTTCTTCGTCAAGCACCGCGTAAGAAGGAATGAGCGGAAAGTCGTTGATCGCGTACTTGTGGCGGGTCGCGGAATCTACGATCACCGAGGCAAGCGTTGTTTCACTGCCCGTCCCCGCCGTGGTGGGAACGGCGATCAACAGGGGGATCTTTTTTCGCACTTTTAAAATACCGCGCAACTTTTCGGGCGTTTTACGCGGACGGGCTATCAACGCGCCGACGCATTTTGCACAGTCCATCGGAGATCCGCCGCCGAACCCGACGAGGCAGTCGCACCCGTCTTGCCGATACATGTCCAACGCGTCCTGTACGTTTTGCGTCGTGGGGTTTGCAACGACGCCGTCATAAACGGAATACCCGATCCCCGCCGAGCACAACGCCTGCTCCAACGGTTCGGGAATGCCCAAACCGCGGACGGTCGCGTCGGTCACGATCAGCGGATGCGTTTTTCCGTTTGCTTTCAGCGCCGACGGAATCTCGGTGATTTTTTCGATCACTTTCGGATTTTTATAAGGCAAAAACGGCAGTGCGATTTTCAGTACGGTCTGGAAGATGCGACAGTAAACCCTGCGGAAAAGATTCATGCCCCGTTCGGAATAGAGCACAAGCGAAAACGCAAGCAAAAACTGAGCGGGATAATACGCGGCAAGACAGACGATCCCTGTGACCCGATGAACCGTTCCGAATAAGTCGATGAGAAGCATTAAATCGGATAAAAAGAAGAAAATACTCCCGATCGCGATCAAACCGCTCAGCGCCGTGCCGCGCTTCAAATCGGAAAGCGCTTTCCCGACCATGCACGACAAAATGACCGCATACCCGATGCACACCGCTTCCATCGCCGTGTTTCCGAATTCAAAAAAGGGAGCAAGCGCGATGAGCAGTACGGAAGGAACAATGATGACACAAGACACGATCACGTCGAGAAAACCGAAACGATACAGTGAAAGATATGCCGCAAGATAAAAGACGTGCGCCGCGGCAAACAACGCCGCGCCCGAGATAAACCATGCTTCCTGCTTGTTGTAAATGGCGATGTCGCCCGCCATGGCAAACACGAATCCCAACAGCATCAAAACAGGAAACGTAATTTTCGATTTCGAACGAACGGCGTAAACGAGATTGACGATTCCCGCCGCAACAAAACATGCGCTGGCGCCGCTTTTAAACGCCAGACTCGGCGTTAAAATCAGGAGTACATCCAGCGCGATCATGACTGCAAACAAGATCAAGTTTAAAATATAAACCGTTTTTTTCATAAGTCCGATCAAACCTCCTTCGAAAGATTCTGATAATAAATTTTGAGTTTTTCCGATATTTCAACGAGGGAACAATGAAACTTCTCGCGCTCTTCCGCGCTGAAATCCGCGCTCCCCGCTTTGACTGCGCGGTTGGCTTTTTCCAACACCGCCTGCGCGATTTCACGCCCCTGCTCCGTCAGACGTACGGGAGAGTGATACGTTCCGTCGTATTCGACGTAACCTTTTTCGCGCAACTGCGCAACCGCGCGAGACACCGCCGCTTTATCTTCCAGCGTCAACCGCATCAAATCTCCCGACGATAATCCCCTATCGCTGCCGCTCAAATAATAAATACACATGACGTGCACGCTCTTCAAGCCGAACTCGCGCATTTCGTAATTTTTGATTTTTTGTACAATACGGTATATTTTCAATACCGATATGACAAAGTTTTCAAAAACGCTGTCCATCACTTCTCCTCCCGTAATTGAAACAATTCAAATTATATCCTTCAGCAATTCCGCTGTCAAATCATTTTGTTGATAAATCAACGTTTAATTAAAAATCCATCAAAATAAAAAACGTTTTTAAGCAAACTGCTTAAAAACGCCGAAATAAATGATTCTTTTTTATAAAAAAACTTTTACGCGGACTGTTTTTCTTCCGCTTCCTCTTCGGTTTGACCTGTCAAAACAAAATCGAACAGCGGACGGTTGATCGCCACAAAAATTCTGCTTCTCAGTTTATTTTGTTCCTGTTCGGTCAACTGAACGTACGAAAGCAGGCAGTTCTGAACATCTTCCTCCGTATCTAAAAAAGATCCGCTCAAATTTCTGTGATAGTTTTGCGCAAGCGTAAAGATAATCAGATAACGAGTATCGCTCTGCTTTAACCAGGCAACAATTTTCTTCCACCAGACTCTGTCGGTGGCTCCGATCGACATTCCGTAAATACAGATCACGTTGCTGTCGCTGATGATACCCTGAATTTCTTCATCCCTCATCGTTTGCAATGCCGCGTTTGTCACAGGTTTGATAAACTGACGCACAAATTTTCGGTTTTTGAGAAATTCGCCGTTTGCGATTTGTTCTTCGTCGTTGACACCCAGCAGCAACGGTTCCGATAAATCTCCGTGAATATGAATTACGTCTTCCATTTTCAAAGAATATATGTCGTCGTTTATCCGATAGTTAAAAACCATTTTATCCGGAATGCGAAAACTGTTGAGACAGCGATCGAAAATTCGGGTATAATTAAAATTTATGAAATGAAAATAATAAGTTCCGCCTACCGAATAAACTAACTGTTTTATCCTTGATTTTTGAGATGCGGTCAATTGATCGGAAAAGAATAATAATGCTTGACTTATTTTCATCCTTATATCTTTTCTCGCATAAACCGCGCGGGTTTCTTGTTCTTGCAAATAAGTTACAAGTTGTAAACAAAAATCCTGATAACAAGCAAGAAAAGCGTTTACGTCCGAATACCGCTCTGTCATTTTTCCGAAAGCAAGTTCTGCATCCGCCCAGCATTCCCGATTTTGCTCGATCGTCTTTTTAAATTCTTCAATGACTTTTGTTTTCGATTCCGTATCGAGATAATATCTGATAAAATCCGCGTATCGCGTATCAAATCCGGCATTAATGTCGAAACCGTTGCCGATCATAAACGTGATCTTTATCATTCGCAATCTCCTACTTTGAATTTTTCCCTTATGTTCTTATATCGGAATATACGCGGTTTTGTTTCAAGATAAGTCGAATTTTCTTTGCCAAAGGATTCGATCTTTTTCTTTTCGTCGATGATAAAAGCAAAGATCCGACAGAAAACTGTCGGATCTTTCTGAATTTCGTCGATCGACGAATTGGTGCCGCTGACCGGACTCGGACCGGTACGGTATTTCTACCGAGGGATTTTAAGTCCCTTGCGTCTGCCAGTTCCACCACAGCGGCGTTTTTAACATATCTATCTTATCAAACCCGATTTAAAAAGTCAAGCGGGAAAACCGGTTTTTCCGCCAGATTCCTAAGTTTATCAAAATCAGAAGAAATCGTCGATAAAAATCGGCAGTAATGCCGCACAGACTCTGTTCCATGTAATATAATCAAATTGCGACGGGTATTGAGAGGTAACTATGACGATATTACAATACCTGAATGCGTTCTGCGTTTACGGCGCGGACACATTATTGCTCGCATTGGGGGTAACTCTTTTTACCTCCTTGCTTAAAAAGACGGTTCTTAAAAAATGCCCGAAAAAAGTATACGTATTTTTGCCCTTTCTGATTGGTTTCTTATTCTTTGCGGCGTACCGCGCCGTTCTGACAAGGAGCATAGATCCGTTCACAAACGAAATCACGCAGACGTTGGAAGGCGGCTTTGCCTGCGGCTGTGTGGCGACGTTGTATTACGTCGTGTACGAACAATTTCTGCGCACTGCGTCAAATTCCGCTCCCTCGCCGCAAACAAAACTTTATCCCGTAAAAACGTTGCTCAGCGGAATTGTTCCGGAATCTCAAACGGAAAAAGCCGCTAAGGAACTGACCGAGGGCAGTAAAAACAAATCGGGCAACGAACTGCTGCGTTTTGTGCTGGACACTTTGCGGAACTATGCGGCGCAAACCGAAGAAACGCAATGCGTCACAGAGGGCGAACTGTTTCTCTATGCAAAAACCGTTTCCGGTTTTTTAAGCGCGACAACCGAGTAGCCGTCTTTTCCCCTTCCCAACGGAAGGGGTTTTTTTATGAAACAAACTATTTGCTTCCGCATAAAAAATTTCGGTTGTTTCATACTTTTTTTATGACAAGTATTACGGGAGTTCTCAAACAAGACGCAGAGAAACTGAAAAACCTGCTCCCTGCCGAAGATATATTGACGTTCGACTTTCAAAACGGGGAGGGACTTTCCTTCCAATGTATTTTCGCGGACGCCGTAACCGACAAGGAACTTCTTGCCGACGAAGTTTTGCGGCCGCTGCAAACTTACAGCGGGAAACCCACGACCGACGAAGTAAAAAAAGCGGTCATCAGTCCCGAAGTCCGAACGGAAAAAAATTTACAGAAACTGGCGGATGAAATTCTTGCGGGCAATCCCGTACTGCTTTGGGACGGCGCAGACGAGGGACTGATCGTCGGCACGAAAAAAGTTTTCGTCCGCTCCGTGACCGAACCGCCGACAGACGTGGTGATCAAAGGTCCGCGGGAAGGGTTTATCGAAGACGTAAAAATCAATACTTCCCTCGTGCGCAGACGCTTTAAAACGCCCGATCTGAAAATCGAAATGATTAAAATCGGACGTCAATCGCAGACCGTTGTTGCAATGTGCTATCTGGAAGGCACGACGGTGGAACAGACGATCAAAGACGTCAGAAAGAAACTCAAAGAAATCGACATCGACTATATTCCGGATTCTTCTTATTTGACACACTTCCTTTCCAGCCGCCCCTACTCGCTGATGAAACAAGTGGGCGCGACCGAAAAACCCGATATTTTCTGCGCGAAAATCGCGGAGGGCAGAGTCGGTCTCCTGGTGGACGGCTCTCCCATTGCGCTGACCGTGCCTTATCTTTTGGTGGAAGATTTTCAGGCGAGCGAAGACTATTACGTCCCCGAGTACCGCGCGTCGTTTACCCGTATTTTGCGGCTCTTCGCGCTCATCGTCGCCATCTATCTGCCTGCATTCTATATTTCCGCGCAACTGTTCAAACTTCAACTATTTCCCGTCCGGCTTCTGCTCACCATTTCGGGAGCCATACAGGATATTCCCCTGTCGCCGTCACTCGAAATGCTGCTGGTGCTGCTCGTACTGGAAGTGCTCAACGAAGCAAGTATCCGAATGCCCAAGTACGTCGGGATGGCGCTGTCGGTCGTCGGCGCGCTGGTCCTCGGCGAAACCGCAGTCAGCGCGGGATTTGTGTCCACCCCCGCCATTATCATTATCGCATTCAGCGGAATCGGCTTATACGCCGTTCCCAACCTCATCGAACAGACGTCCGTTTTAAGGCTTGCCATGCTGTTCGTAGCGGGAAGCGTAGGCACCTACGGCATTATTTTGCTGACGGCATTCGTCATTCTGTACCTCGTTACGACCGAAAATTACGGAGCGCCGCTCGTTGCGCCCTTCGCGCCCCTTGTGAAACGGGACTTGCGCGATACGTTCGTAAAATACAACATCGGTTCGCTGAAAACGCGACCGCGCACGCTTGGAAGTAAGAATAAAAGGAGATTGAAACGACATGAGTAAAATCGCACCGCGGCAACTGTATTTCTTTTTTGCCTGTATCGCGCCGCTCGGGAAACTCGTGCTGTTACCTACGCAACTGGCGCAATACTCCGCAAACGATCTGTTATTCCCCGCCGCCATCAACTTCCTGTTACAGGCGGGCGTCATCTTTCTGATCATGCTGCTTTCGCGCAGCAACAGTACATTTTTCGACTTGCTCGTAAATACGTTCGGAAAAATCACGGCAAAAATTTTAATCTGTATCTTCTCGCTGTTTTTGATCTTCGTTTCGTTTTTGCCCATTCTGGAACAGAAACTGTTTATCCAAAGCGTCTTTTACGATACCCTTCCTTCGACCGTCGCGTTTTCCACTTTCTTTTTATTCAGCGCTTACATCTGCGCAAAGCCCGCAGGCGTGCTGGGCAGAACGTGGGACATTCTCGCGCCCCTCGCCATATTCGGGATCGTGGGAATTCTTGTTTTTTCCGTTGCCAACGCAGACTTTGCCGCGCTTGCGCCCGTCGGCGTGACCGGCGCAAAAAGCATTTTTCAAAGTACGCTTTACACCGTAAGTTGGTTTTACGATTCCGCAATGCTGCTGATGCTGATGGGGAGATTCGAATACCAAAAAGGCATGGCATGGAAGAGCGCACTGTTTTATCTCTTGGGCGCAGCGGTCATTTTATTATACCTTGCCATCTTTTTCGGAATATACGAAGGAATTGCGGTCAGACAGATCTTTTCGTTTGCAAAGATCGGAAAATACAATTCCGGCGTACCCGTGCTCGGCAGAATCGATTATTTGTTCATTTTCTCCCTGACTCTCGGATTGTCTTTCTACTGCACTATGCCCCTGCATTTAGGCGTAACTTGCCTCGTACAGGCGTTCGGCGGCGGAAAATACAGACCCGCTCTGTTCTCTGTCGGCGCGAACTTGATCATCTTTATTCTTACGATTTTAATGACCTATCATTTCGCTACGGTCAACAAAACCGTAAACGAAACGCTGTGTTATCTCTTCCTCGTCTTTTGTGTTCTGATTCCGGCGTTTGCGCTACTGCTCAGGAGGAAGCCGCGTGAAAAAGTTTGAAAAATTTTTAAAGACCGTCCCCATGAAACTCTATATCATCTTTTCCGCGATCTTTGTGTTTACATTCTTTTCCAACGATTTCGGTTTAGTGGATATTCAGAAAACGGCGATCATTCTTGCAGCCGGAATTGACAGAACGGACGAAGGCTTTCACCTGACCGCACAGATCGCCGTACCAAAAGGCAGCGACCGCAACTCCTGCGGAACGGCGAGCATCAACATCGAAGGCGACGGAAAAACCGTTTCGGACTGCGTAACCCAAATTTATTCCAAAACGGGTTGGGTTCCCAAACTCATTTTCTGCAACCTGATTCTCATCGGGGAAGAAACCGCCAAAGAAGACGTATTCGACGGGCTGGATTTCTTTTTGCGCAACGAATACATGCAGGACAGTTGTACCGTTGCCGTGTGCGAAGGCACCGCAAAAGACATGCTGACCAGCACCAGCGCGCTTGACGACACATCTTCGCAATCCATCGAAAAAATATTTTCCGATGCGACGCAAAAATCCGGCACGAACGTAAAAAATACGTTAAAAGATTTCTCGATCGGATATTACGGGCGCTCAAAAAGCAGTTATATGCCCTTCGTCCGCGCGTTCGAACAGGATTGCGGAGCCGATTCGGGCGGCGGCGAAGGCTCCAGCGCGTCGGGCAGCGGCGGCGGAAGCCAGAGCGCAAGCGACAATAAAGGCGAAACACAAAAGAAAATATATTTTGCAAACGAAACTGCGCTCTTTTCGGAGGGCAAAATGGTCGCCCTGCTCGGACCCGAAGAAACATTTGCTTACAGTCTGTTGCAGGGAAAGGTGTTTGCCGGCACCATGACCGCAGAAGAAGACGGACAGCCCGTCACGCTCTCGATTCTTTCCAACGAGGGAAAAATATCTCTCAATACGAAAAATAAACCCAAAGTGATACTCTCCATCAAAACAAAACTGCGCCTTTATAACCGCGGCGTGCCCGCGCCCATCGACGACGTGTCCAAAGGAGAAATCTCCGAAAAAGTGAAAGAAAGCGCACAAGAGCGGCTGACCCAATACTGCAACCGTCTTTGGGAAATATGCAAATCGTCGGGCTGCGATCTGTTCCAGTTGAACCGCGATTTGTATCGGACTTCCCCTAAAAAGTACGCGGAATGGAAAGATACGATTTTATCTGTCGCCGATCTGGAAATCAAACTGAAAATCGAGAAGATAAATTGAGTTAAAAATTTCCAAAAAAATTTTTTGAAAAAGTATTGACAAACCGAAAAACCGTGTTATAATAAAGGTACAAAACGAAAAAAACTTTCATGAAATGTTAATCGTTTACAAAAAAGGCGGTAAACTCCAATGCACTAATTGATTTAGGCACTACTGGACAAAACGGACGGAAAAGTTCGCGGACACAGGAAGACCGAGAGAGAGGAAGGCAAGGTCTTTACAAAAACATATCGGGAGGTACAGCGATATGCGTAAGTTCTTTCAGGGTTTCAAACTCAAATAACAGGGGGTTAGACCAATGTACCACTTTATGATAAGGGCGGAAAGTTAAGCAGAGCCGAAAGAAATACGGAGCGATACAGGAATCCGTAATTTGAATCAAGCAAAAACAATTCGGAATGCTGCGCAGAAAGGGGAAATTCTGCCCGCACAACTCAATACGACAATTCACTCCCGTGCGGTTGCGCGGGAGTTTCTATTTTTCCGTTGTTCCTCCCCTCCCCCTTTTCAATCGGACCCGTCGGTCGGGACTTCGGACTAAACTTTATTCGACAAAGAAAGACTTTATCTCCGCAGGATAGCCTCATGATTTCTATTATAATTGTGAAAAAAACCATGAGGTGAACCCGTGCGAAAACCAATCCGCAGAACTTCCGCAAAAAGACCTTTGTTTTCATGGAAACGCTCGAAAATTTCAATCAAACCCGTCCTGAGATATTGCGCTCTGTTTGCAGGCATGGCGCTCTTGAATTTTGCGCTTCCGCAGCGCGAACCGCTTGCTTTCCCCCTTTTTTACGCCGCTGTCGTTTGCGGTTTTAATCCCTTTCTCTGCACTGCAGGGTACGTTGTCGCTTCTGCCGCTGCCGTCGATATTTATGCCTCGCTGTGCTGCATCGTACAGGCATGCTTTCTAACGCTGGTATGCGTATTTTATAAACGCTTCGGACGCAAAATGAATTTCGAACGCGTAGCCTACGCCCTGTTGTGCCAACTTCCGTTTATTTTTCTGTATCCGCACGCGGGCTATTCGATTTTTACCTTTCCGCTGGTTTGGCAGAAAGTGATCGTCGGCGCGTTCTTTTTATTGTTTTCCATGCTTGCCGAAGGCGCAGTGCACGCGCTTTTATTCCGAGCGTTCCGCTGCCGTCTTTCTGCAGGAGAACTTTCCGAACTGACGCTCTTATGGCTGTTCACCGGAACGGGCGTAATCCATGCGTTCGGCGTGATCCCCTTCTATTTTCTCTCGCTTTCCTGCGTGATCCTGTCCGTTGTGCTGCTGAAAAACGCATCCGCCGTACCCTTTTCCATCGTGCTTTCGCTGCCGCTCGCGTTGGTACAGGTCAGCGCGATCCCGCTTGCCGTCTACGCCGTATTGGGCGGCGCGGCGCTGCTGTTCGTGCCCTACGGCAATGCGGCGTCCTCGCTGTCTTTTACCTCGGTCTATCTCGGGATCATGTATCTGGAAGGACTGTACACGCGCGGCACGGCGGAAATTGTGTTAACGGTGCTTGCCTGCGCCGCGCCCGCCGTAGCCGTATGCTGCATTCCCGAAAAACTGTTCCGTAAAGCAAAGAACACGCTTTTATTTTACCGCGAACGGACGTTGCCCCGCATTGCCATCAACCGCAACCGCCGCGCAGTCGGCGAACAACTTTATGAAGTTTCCGCCCTGTTCCGCGAAATCGAAAATTCGTTCCGCGAAAAACCGATGGCGGACAATTCCTCCCGCCAACTGCGGGAAAAACTCGAAGATACGCTTTGCAAGACCTGTCCCAATCGTCGGAAGTGCGAAGACGCGCACGTGCGCGAGAGTCTGGATAAACTCATCGCCGTCGGGAAAGCCAAAGGCCGCGTCAACCTCATCGATATGCCCGCGGAACTCTCCTCGCTGTGCGGAAATTCCGCAGGAATGCTGTTTGCCCTCAACAAACAACTTGCCGAATACCGCCGCTATTTTGCGGAGTTGGAATCGGCGAGAGAGGGACGCAGATTGCTTGCCGAACAGGCGCACGGCGTGAGCGAAATTCTGCGCGAGATTGCACTCGAACAGAGCGAAGAATACGTCTTTTCGGACGAAGAACAAATGCTATCTTCCGCGCTTTCGGCAGGCGGGCTGCTGAGTTCGGAAATTTTCCTCTACGGAGAAGGCAGTTCCTTTACCGTGAGCATTACGCTTGCGGAAAATACCAACGGCAAAAAACTGTGCGACATTGCAGGCGCGGCGCTACATGTTCCCCTTTCGCTTGCCGAAAAGATCCCTCTCACCAAAGACCGCGCTTGTTTCGTACTGAAAAGAAAGGCGAACTTCGATGCCGCATTCGGCATTGCGTCCCGTTCCAAAGAGGGACAAATGGCAAGCGGCGACACGCACTCCATTTTAAAAATCGACGAAAGACGCTTTCTCGTCGCCCTCTCCGACGGCATGGGCAGCGGCGAAGTGGCGCGCGATGTTTCCGACCAGACCCTCTCTTTGCTCGAAAGTTTCTATAAAGCCAAAATGCCGTCCGAAACGGTGCTTTCCACCGTCAACCGTCTGATCGCCTACTCTGCGGAAGAAACGTTTTCCTGCCTCGATCTGGCTGCCGTCAATTTGGATACGGGAAATGCGGACATCGTAAAGATCGGCTCCCCCGTCGGATTCCTGCTTTCGGGCGACGAATTGAAGATCCTCGAAGGGGAATCGCTTCCCATCGGCATGTTGGAAGCAGTGCACCCCGCCACGCTTCGCGTGGGAATGAAGGAAGGCGACTTCCTCATATTTATGAGCGACGGCGTGACCTCGGCATTCGGCTCGTCGGCAGACTTATGCGCCTATATCAGCGAACTGCACCCGCTCAACCCGCAATCGCTCGCGGAAGAAATACTGGGCAGCGCGCTCGGACGGTACGGCGGCAAAGCCGAGGACGATATGACCGTGCTCGCCGTAAAGTTGACCGAAGCGGCATAACAACATGAAAACGCGCCGTCTGCTGAGCAGACGGCGCGTCCTTTTATTCTGTTTTTTCTTTCCCGAATTTTTGACGATAGGCACGGATGGTCTTGCGGATGATTTCCACCGCCTCATCGCGGTGCGCGATCTCTTTCACCGCCGTCGTCTTATGTTCGAGCGACTTATACACTTCGAAAAAGTGCATCATTTCGCTGAAAACGTGCTGCGGCAATTCGTGAATATCGTAATATTCGTTATAATTGGGATCTTTAACGGGAATGGCGATAATTTTTTCGTCCGACTCGCCGCCGTCGGTCATTTTGATCACCCCGATCGGGAAACAGCGAATGAGCGTCATGGGGTAAATGATTTCGTTACAGAGAACGAGCACGTCCAACGGATCGCCGTCGTCGGCAAGCGTTCTTGGAATAAACCCGTAATTCGCAGGATATACGGTGGAAGTATAAAGCACGCGGTCGAGTTTTAAAAGACCGGTTTCTTTATCGAGTTCGTATTTTGCTTTACAGCCGCGCGGGATTTCGATGAGTACCTCAAAATCGCTGGGAGTAATTCTTGCAGGGTCTATGTCGTGCCAGATATTCATAAATTTCTCCTGTCTTTTATTTTAACACAAATCGAACGGAACTGCAAGAACTTGAAAAAATTTTTTGCAAAATTGGAGTTTCTTTGGAAATATACTTTGACAAGCGGAATATTTTATGATATATTTAGTACGCAATCGAGCGCAATGCAGAAGTACCCAAGTGGCTCAAGGGGCTCCCCTGCTAAGGGAGTAGCACTGTTAAAGGTGGCGCGGGTTCAAATCCCGCCTTCTGCGCCAAAAACGCCGTATTTTGTCGATCGACAAAATACGGCGTTTTATTGTTTTTATAACGTAACACCGATCATACTTAATAGGAAACATTCTTTGAAAAATAACATATCATAAAGTAAAATAAATTATATCGTAACGCACATATCAATCGAAGTCCATAAAGACACAACTTTTTTAGGCTACATATTCGGTCCTCCCCGCGGGGATCGGTATGTAGTATTTTTATTTCAGGAGTACCATCATGCTTATCCCCAATCAATCAAATGCAATCTATAACGCCGTAGAACCCAACAAAGCGGGCGTTCGCGGCAGTATTACAAGTAATACCGTACACGGAAGTCCTGTCCGACATGATCACGAAGGTCATGACGTCCGACAAAACGTTTGCCAAAGAAGGCGAAACCGTCCATAACACGATCACGATTACCAATCAATCCTCGACCGTTTTGGATTCGATTTATATCATAAACCCTACGCCCCCCAAAGGCGCAAGTTATGTTGCGGGCAGCGTTAAAATAAACGGGATCGCACAACCGTCTTACGACCCGATTAAGGGCTTTACCCTTCCCGATCTCCTCCCCGACGAAACGGTCGTGATCGAGTATGAAGTCAAAGCGGAAGAACCTTCGACGGCGCCCGTCACGCACTTTGGTACGTTGCAGTATACCGTAACCGACCCCGCAAGAGGTCCTATCCGTTACTCCGAACAAACCGAACCTCTTTCGTTTGACGTTATTTCCGATCCTACGGACCCCGAGGATCGAATTGAGGCAGTGACACCGAACGGCATCGGTCCGAGAATTTACTACGAAATAAATTGCGATTGCAACTGCCGTGATTGCTTTGATCGTTTCGAATTTTATTGCGATTGTTTTATGCGTTAACGATCTATCATAAACGACAAAAAACAGAACAGACATAAAGTCTGTTCTGTTTTTTGTTTCTTCAAATTCCGTAAATCCCGTATTATTTATTTTTAACGTATTGACATAAACTCCGTATTTTGCTAAAATAAAAAATGCCAAATCAATTACATAATTTTTTTGCCAATGGGCATAGTTTAGGTAGAACTATACCCAAGTTGCTGTTTACAACTCCCTTTGGTGAATTGTAATTGGTTTGGCGACTCAGTGATGAACGGTATATTCTGCGGTGCCGTTCTCGCAAGAGGCGGCATCTATTTTATTCGTACAGTTTTCTGTCGTCTGTTCTGCCAAGCAAATAATCGATCGAAACTTTAAAGTAATCGCTGATCAGTTCTAAAAATTCCAATGACGGCAAGTAATTATTTTGAATCCAATGTGTGATATAACTGTTTTCAAAATGTAAATCTTTACTGACTTTATAATGTGAAACTTTATTTTCGTTACACAACAATTCGAAACGTGTTTTAAAGTTGCTTTTTGTAGGTGCTTTCATAAAATAAACATCGGCAGAAGTACCAAGTAAATATTTGATGGAAACGTTAAAATAATCGGCAATGCGAATTAAAATTCTGGGTGTCGGAACAATTCCGTAATTTAAAGCATTGGATAACGAGCGATAATCGATACCGATTAACTTAGGCAAGGTTGATTTATTCTCTTCGCAGTCTTCCACTAAATCGGTAATTCTATCTTGAAACTTTTTAGAAATAGGCATAAATTCCTCTACTTGTTTTAGTTGTATTAAACAACATCGACAACCTATGAGGATTTTATGCTATATTTCTTCGATAATAGTTGCAGATAAGCCATACAACATCTATAATAAAACAGGAGAAGAAACGATGAAACACTTTACAAAAGAATGGTATATCTTGGAGCAATTGAGTTATTTGGATTGGCAAATGAAA
>CAJUIR010000002.1 GCA_910586655.1 uncultured Christensenellaceae bacterium | reverse complement strand
CTATAAATTGAGATTTCACCAGCTCATCGGTGCTTTTTACAAGGTTTCTGTATGCTTTCTTCGTTGCATCCATCGACCAAAGCACCTCAGCAAGCTGCCTTTGCTTATCCATTTCCGGCAACTCAAATTCAAACTCACGCAAGTGCTCCCACTTTACGCGGGGTGAAAGCGAACCCGCCGATTTCTCAACCGCAAAATCGAAAAGCGCGTCATTTTGAATAATGAACGGGAGCAGTTCCGGTGCAATTTTATCCGGTTTTGCTTCAATAACCGTTATATCCCCAGAACAGATACCATCGAAAGGTGCTACTGCCGCCTTTTTCAAATAAGCACGCCTGCGCCCGAAAAGAACATTCCCTTTGCGGAACACTTTTGTAAACGTATTATCGCTGCCCTCATCCCACAATGACAATTCTATGTCTTCCGGGATTAAGTGTTCGAGTCCTACAACCGGGTAACTTCCCTTATCGCCTTTGCAGGTTTCTTTATGCTCGAACGCAACATCACCCAAGCACACCTTACTCATCGCTATCTTCCTCCTTTCCTAACATGGCATTAAGTTTTTTATAGCTCAACTTCATCATTTCTGAAGAAGCCCTCCAGCTTTCGTAGTGTTCTTGGATATTACGGTTATCAACCGCTCCCTCATCGACAGATTGCTTAACATAAAGCGGAATACTCAAAGAGAAATTGTTATCATCAATCTCCTGAATAGTTGCAACCTTTGCAAATCCATCATCATCTGTGTATTTTAAGTAAGCATCAGCTATTCTCTTGATATGCTTTTCTTCAAGATAACTCTGAGCATTTTTGCGTTCAACCTCATTAATAGCATTAATGAACAGCACCTGCCCTCTGCGCTCGACCTTTTTATTCATCCGGCAAATAACGATGCACGCTTCCATAGGTGAATTATAGAAAAGGTTCGGACCAAGTCCTATCACGCATTCTACTACATCACTGCGTATCAATTTCTCGCGCATTGAGCTTTCTTCGTTGCGGAATAAAACACCATGCGGTAAAAGAATTGCACAGCGCCCCGTATCGGGCTTCAGGCTGGCAATAATGTGTTGGAGGAATGCATAGTCGGCTCTGCCCTGCGGAGGCACACCGAGGAAATTACGCCCGTATTTATCGTTCTCAAAAGCAGCACGATTCCACTGACTTATAGAGTACGGCGGGTTGGCAAGAATGAGGTCAAATTGTTGCAGCTTGCCGTGTTCAATGAATGCCGGCGCTGCAAGAGTATCACCGTTTACGATATGGAAATCCTTCACCCCATGCAGGAATAAATTCATCTTACCAATTGCTGAAGTAAGCGCATTAATCTCTTGACCGTAAACGGCTACATTACGCCATTCTTTATTTTGCGACTTTAAGTATGCGATTGCAGAGATAAGCATTCCCGCACTACCGCAAGTAGGATCATAAATGGATTCACCGGAAGCGGGTGTAAGCATTTCCGTCATCAAGTGAACCACTGTTCTATTGGTATAAAACTCTTGCGCCGTATGCCCGCTGTCATCTGCAAATTTTTTGATAAGGTACTCATATCCCTGCCCCAATTCATCTTCAGGGCAGTTTGCTATGGACAGAGTTTTGGAACTGAAATGCTCTATTATGTCTTTCAGCAATCTGTCAGGCAAACGGTTTTTATTCGTCCATGCGCCATCACCAAAGATGCCTTGCAGCTTGTCGATGTTCGCGTTTTCTACTTTACGAAAAGCCTGTACAATTGCAACACCAACATTCTCGGATACAGCTCGAACATCGTTCCAATGATATCCCTTCGGCACAACGAAAGCGTGAATTTCCTGCTCTTCGAACTCGGCGGCATCTTCACCATATTCAGCTACTGCTTTTTCAGTTTCCTCATCGTAAACATCGCAGATGCGTTTGAAGAAAAGGAGCGGGAATATGTACTGTTTATACGAGCCAGCATCAATATTTGAACGGAGCAGAACTGCTGAATTCCAAAGATAAGATTGCAGCTCTTCAAGCGTGATTCTCTTACTCACGAACATACCCTCCTTTAAGCAATAATTCCTTTAATTTCTTTTCGGCTTCGAGCATTTCTGCATATGCTGCGAAATACTGCCGGCGCACTTCTTCCGGGGGAACAGTTTTCTGTTCCTTCCTTTCAATGTAGTTATTTACCGCCAGCGTATATCCCTTATCCTTTATGTCGGCAATCGTGGTTATCTTAACAAAATCAACCTTATCCTCATAAGCCTGATATAAAGAGTAAACTTTCTGTATATCCGATTCCGTCATAATGTTTTGAGCGCGTTGCGCCGTATATATGTTGGAAGCATCAATCATGCAGATGCGACCTTTATGAGTATGCTCTTTTTCTTTGTTGAGGAATAAGATGCAAGCTGAAACACCTGTCGAATAGAACACTCCGCTGGTCAAAGTAATTATACATTCAATCAAATCCGACTTGACAAGTTCCTCACGAATTTCGCCTTCCTTGCCGGTGCGGAAGAGAACGCCCTGCGGCAACACTACCGCACACCTGCCTTTCTTCTGGTCCATTGATTTAATCATATGTTGAAGCCAAGCGTAATCGGCATTTGAATCCGAAGGTGTTCCCCAAATATTCCGTCCATAAATATCCGAACTGAACTGTTCAGCGCCCCAATTCTTTAAGGCGAACGGCGGGTTTGCAACCACGCAATCAAAGGTTTTCAATGAACCCCTATCAAGAAAGTTCGGTGAACGAAGCGTATCGCCCTGTACAATTTTAAAGTCACCAGCACCATGCAAGAAAAGGTTCATCCTTGCTATCGCTGAGGTTGCCAGGTTCTTTTCCTGTCCATATATGCGCCCATAAGTGGCTTTATCCCCATGCATATAACGGATTGCTTCAATCAACATACCGCCGGTTCCGCACGCAGGATCGTAGACGGTTTCGCCCGCTTTCGGCGCAAGAAGCATAATCAAAAGTTTAACGATAGAACGCGGGGTATAGAATTCACCAGCATTCTTCTTCGACATATCTGCAAACTTCTTTATTAGGAACTCGTAGCTATCCCCCATGACATCTGCTGAATAGTTATTGTTGCCCACCTTAATCTTTGACATATGCTCGATGAGGTCTTTCAAACGTTCGTCCGACAATTTCGTTTTATCGGTCCAATTCGCATCATCAAAACTGCTGAATACACCGCTCAATTTATCCGGGTTCGCACGTTCAATTCCGTTCATAGCCTTAACTATTGCAACACCAACATTCTCGCTTGCTTCACGCACATCTTTCCAATGGCAGCCTTCAGGAATTATGAACCTGTGATTTTCTGGGAAACTTGCGTATTCTTCATCCCCGCCCGATACTTCAAGCGCCGCTTGTGTTTCCTCATCGTACACATCCGATAAACGCTTATAGAAAAGCAGTGGTGTGACATAGCTTTTATATTCGTCCTGGTTAATAGGTCCGCGCAAAATATTACAATCTTCAAATAAATGAGAGAACAGCTTCTGGCTGGTTGTTTCTTCCGCATCGGCAGTAGTTGCATCCAACTCACTGTCCGCGATATCCATTGCTGACTTCATCATCTTTTCTCTTGCACCCACTTGCGTTTTTGCACCAGTAGAGGGTGTGAACCCTACACTACCGGCAGCTTGTATCTTTTCAATTTTGCTCGGATACTTATTTTCAAATTCAACGAGTATTGCCAGAAGGCGCTCGTCCAGAAAAGTCAAAGCGTGTTTCCTGATTTCTGTAGGTATTCCGTAGTACGCTTCCGCAACAGCACCGGTTATAGCCGCGATTGTATCACTGTCCCCGCCGATTGATATTGCATTCCGAATTGCGTCTTCAAAATCAGTCGACTCGAAGAAAGCTTCCAGTGCCTGTGGCACTGAACCCTGACAGGTTACATCAAAATCGTACTCTTCCCGAATTGAATCGAGCGTGAATCCGATGCGATAATAATTTTTTACGATATAGTCCCTAATTTCAAGCAAGTTCCAGCCAGACCGTGCAAGGAAAACAGCAACCGCCACAGCTTCAGCACCTTTCAGTCCTTCCGGATGATTGTGTGTTACTTCTGTTACAGCTTTTGAAAGCCGCTTCGCTTCTTCGATAGAATTCGCAACATAGCCGCATCCGCTGACACGCATTGCAGCACCGTTACCAAAGCTATTATACGGCTGCGGGTTTACTGATAAGAGCCAGCTTGAGAATCCACCGCCATATCCAGCATGCGGGTAATTCTTTCCGAATTCACGCATACATGTTATCGCTTGCTCACTCAAATCAGCGAACCCATTTCCGCTCTGCAGAAGCGCTTTACATAGAGCGAGGGACATCACTGAATCATCGGTAAAAAAACACTGATAGTTCAGAAATTCAAAGTCCTTCGACTTGTAATTATGCCACTCGAAACGGGAACCTACAATATCACCTATTATTGCTCCTAACATTCAAGTTTTCCTCCGAATTAATAATACTGCTCTATGTAGCTATACGCCTTATCAAAGACTTCTTTATCCTTGATTTTGTATTTTATCCAAACCACGCTACGCAGTGCTTTCATTACTTCTTGTCTTCCGGTACTTGTATTTTGCCAGCCAGGGAAGCGAACGATTTTTACGATGTTGTCTATATCTGCAACTATGCGTTCAACGATAACCGGCGTTTCGCGGTTTTTTACCCCATTGAAAAGTTCCGTAAGCGCAGCTATGCCTTTATCGATTTCCTTTTCGGGAACGATTTCCTTTTCAGCCTGAGCCGCTTCCTTCGCCAACTCCAACAGAAGTTTTAAGAACTCTATGCTGGTAACAAGCCCTTGCTCATGCTTCTCACGCAGTTCTTCCAACTTTTCGCCCAAATCAATAAACTTCGGATCATTTGCGTGCGCAAGGATTTTTGCAACCAGATTGATTTCTATTTTTTTGGTAGTGGATTTGTTATCCTTATTCTTTTCAAGGAAATCATCAATCAAGTCTGCATCCATTTCAAGGATGTCGACATCTTCATCCACGTTTCCAACTTCTATATTCTGGTGAATAAGTTCTATGGTTTTATTTCCGAGCGCAGCCCAAATCAAACTACCGCGTCCACCCATAGGTTTTACCGACTCATAAACACGCGAAAGCCACTGATAATCCGCTTTATATGCGTTCAGGAAAAAATCCGGTGAAAGCGCATCCCAAGCGCGGTTCAACACACGATAGTCTGCGGCGAATGCATCCTTTTCCTTATTTGTAGGCAAGCAATCCTGGGCAGCCATAAGCCCTTCCCAACCTTCAACTGTACGGTCAACGCCAGGGAAATGTTCAAGGCATTTTTTGAGCAATATCGGAAGCTGCTTTTTGATTTCATCGATGTTCGTTATTATCTTGCGCATCGTAGTTTCATCGAACTTCAATGCGGTAGCAACATCATCGAAAATTCCAATATAGTCCACTATCAATCCGAAGGTTTTGCCCTGGTCATATGTGCGGTTTGTGCGGCATATTGCCTGCAAAAGCGTGTGGTCTTTCATAGGCTTATCCAAGTACATAACCTGAAGAATAGGCGCATCGAAACCGGTCAGTAATTTTGAAGTAACGATGACAAGTTTAAGCGGATTTGCTGCGTCCCTGAATGAATCCAAAACTTTACTCTCGGCATCGCGGTCCCTACGGTATTTTTTGTATCTGTCACCCTTATCGTTATTTGTATCCATAACAATAGTGGAAGCCTCTTCACCAAGCAATTTGTCAATTTCCTCTTTATACATCAGGCAGCATTCACGGTCATATACAACCACTTGCCCTTTATATCCGTTAGGCTCTATCTGCTCTCTAAAGTGCTTGACGATGTGTTCACAAACCTTGCGAATTCTCTTCCGATCATACATGATCGCCTTCATATTTACACGCTTAGAAAGTTCGTTTTTCTCATCCTTCGTAAGCCCAGCTTCATCTGTCATTTCGGTGAATTCGCGGTCCAATTTGTCCTTATCGATTTTCAAATCAACGGGACCAGGTTTGAAATGCAACGGCAAAGTTGCACCGTCCCTGATAGAGTCCGAAAACGAATAACGGCTCATATAGCCGGTACGGTCTTCTGCCGCACCAAATGTCGCAAAGGTATTCTTATCAATACGGTTTATAGGTGTACCGGTTAAGCCGAAGAAGAAAGCGTTCGGAAGCGCCAACCGCATCTTCTCGCCAAGGTCACCTTCTTGGGTTCTATGCGCTTCATCGACCATAACGATAATATTATCTCTCGGATTAAGTTCGCAGTCAACTTCACCGAACTTAAATATCGTGGTAATCAGTATCTTGCGCATATCCCCGCGGAAAAACGCAAGCAACTCCTCTTTCGATGTCGCGCTATCCAGGTTGGGAATATCGGAAGCATTGAATGTTGCAGTTATCTGTGTTTCAAGGTCGATACGGTCATCAACTATTACAACAGTAGGGTTTTTCAGCTCCGGTATCATACGCAACTTCTGCGCAGCAAACACCATAAGCAGTGATTTGCCGGAACCCTGGAAATGCCACAGCAGTCCCTTCTTCGGATAGCCTGCCTTAACGCGCTCCACGATAAGGTTTGCGCCTTCGAACTGCTGATAACGGCAGATGATTTTATACTTTCTGTATTTTTTATCGGTGGCAAACATCGTGAAGAATTGAAAGATATCCATAACGTTGGACGGTGTAATCATATCCTCTATGCTTGCTTTTACATCCGCAAGGGTACCTTCTTCTTTATGTTCGGGCGTATGCCACGGTCCCCAAAGGTTAATAGGCATATTCACCGAACCATAGCGGTAGCACTTTCCTTCTGTACCAAAATTAAAGATATTCGTTACAAACATCTGCGGAATACTTTTTTCGTAATCACTGATATCACTCGCAGCATCTAACCAGGTAATGCACCCGCGAACCGGCGTTTTTAATTCACCGATAATAACCGGGAAGCCGTTAATAATCAAAACTATATCCAGTCTTTTGCCGCCTTCTTCCTGCGGATATTTCCATTGGTTCGTTACGACATATTCGTTAAGGGCAAGGTCCGCTTTTGTCATTGTGCCGAAGAAGCGAATAGGTATCATTCTTCCGTCCTTGCCGAAAGGATATGAGTTTTCTTCAAAAATTAACTTTTTAAACAATTCATTCTGTGTTACAAGGTTGTGCGCCTGAACAGAAAGAATGAGTGTACGGAGCTTATATATCACCTCATCAGCGCGGGACGGTTCTTCTGCTATTGCCGGATTCAAACGAATAAGTGCTTCCTTCACCATCGGCTCAACCAGCACATCCGAATAAGCACGCGGAAGTTCCTCAGCCGGAATATACTTCCAACCCTTACCATGCAAAGCGGCAAGCGCCATCTGTTCTATAGTGTTGTCTTCATTAAACATGCTTGTCATAATTCCTCCTTAATTTCCCTCCGGGAAAGATGCTTTTAACTCGTCTTCAATATCTGCAATTTCCCGTCTTAATTTTGCAATTCTATTCAGTTTTTTAACATAATCTTTTACAAATTCTTCCTGTTCTGCAAGCGGAATAAGCGGTATGCTTAATGTGTTCAATTGCGCCACGCCGATATTTAAAACCGCTGTGCCGACAGCTATTTCTTTCAATGCCGCTATACCTTTTTCGCTTTCTAAAAAAGCCTTGATATAGTACGGGTTTACCTTATTAGTATCCAGCCTGATGATGTAAAGGTTGCCGTTTGCCAGTAACTGTTTCCCATCCGGAACCTCTGCGACTACAACTTTGAACGGGTAACCATTTTTTGATAAGAGCAGGTCCCCAGATTCAACACAGTATTTTTTGTAGTTTTCCGGTATCTCTTTTATATACGGCAGCTCTTCATCAATAACGCCATTTTTGATATTCGAAAGCATTATATATTGGAAATCAGTGGGTTCCTGCGACACCATTCCATCAAGGTCAGCCGCCGTACATGACGCGCCACGTCTTACCGACTTTATAACGGATTCAAATTCAACACCGTTTTTTAACAGCTCTTTTTTTGCCAAGTAACGCTGGGGTTCCAAAACATACTCATTCTCAAGCAACTCCTCAATGCCTACTTTCCGTGATTTTTCCGGTATGTCATTTTCAAGCGCATCCAGAATGTTTGAAATATCTTCTTCCGAAAAAAGGTTTTGTCTTCTTCCATGCAGATAGTTTTCCGAAGCATCAACCATTCTAACGCCTTCGTTATTATGGCTGAAAACCACCATAGCAACGGGAATAGAGGTCGATGCGAAGAGCTTTGACGGAAGCAAGATAATTGAGTTGATTAATCTGCGCTTCAAAAACATCGCTCGTATATTTTTATGAGAAGTATTGAAAAGCCCACCCAAAGGCATTATTGCAACGGCTTTTCCGCTTTCTTTCATTGACTCAACTAAGTTATAGTTGAATACCCAATCCGCAGAACCGCCCTTAATTATGCCGGGATACGAGTCAAAAAACTTCCTAACACCATAGAGATTATCGCTAACGGTGCGAAGGTTTACGCAGAACGGATAATTAGAGAACAGTTTGTCAAATTTCTCACCTTTGATAATATCCGATAGCGCATCACCGACTTTTATCTTTACTTCGCCATCGATAAGATTTGAACGCATTTTCAGCAAGCAGGCAGCCCCGATATTCATTTCGACTCCGGAATACTTCGCCCCCGGCTGGTTGTGATAAGCCCTAACTAAAAAAGAACCCACACCCGCGCAGCTATCAAGCACTGATTCCCCTTCCTGAATATTCAGTATTCTAATTGCTAATCTACTAATGCTATCAGGGGAGGAAATTTCCATTGCCTTGTTTGAAGACCTATCGTCCGCAAACAAAACATAGCTCTTAAGCAAATCAAGATCGTATTTATAATACTGTAAAATCAAATCCAGTTCAACGCCGGAAAGATTTTCCTGAACATACCACCTTATTTCGTCATCCTGTATAGCCTCGCACATTTGAGGGATAGACATCAAATCAACATTCTTTGCGGCTATACTCTTAAGCTCTACTAAAAGATAAGCAATCGATATTGAAGCCTGATAAGGTTTATCTGTCTTTCCCCTTAAATCTGATGCAAACGCATTTTCAAGTTTATAAATCTGTTCCATAGTACCCTTTTTTGTACCTCCAAGTTTTACTTTTGGTATTTCGTAACCAGATTACGAAGTTATTATATACCAAGAATATACACCTGTCAAGCGTTTTTTATAAAATTTTTTGGTTTTTTCTAACCAAATTTATTTTTTTATTTTTTATTACCGTAGGTAATAACTTTTTTTATTTTTCCGAAAATTTCTTATAAAGTCAAAAGAACCGACATAATTGCCGGCTCTTTCTTCATCTTTATGTATGGCATTTTCGGTATTATTCACCGATTTTGTTTTTCCTGTAAGCGAGAATATCTTTGACAATCTGCTCATCCGCGAACAGCGTTCCTACCGTACTTTCACAAGGTACGGGGGTATCTGTTCCGCTTGTTATAGCTAAGATTTTCACCAGAAGCGCATCTCTTTTATACGCTGTCGGGCGCTCAACCCCAATCGCTCTCGCGGTGTGCCTTAATTCAAAAATCTTTAATTGATCAAGCCGTGCCTTGATATCCTCTATAGATAATTCATTCATTTTTTAATCCTCCGTAATTAAAAGTATTCTACGCTGTCCAGAAAGGCTTTCACAGTCGGTAATTCCAAAACCTCATAGATTGTTTTCGGGAATACGCCTCTTTTCTTAGCCATCATTTGAACGCTTACTGTTACTTGGTTTTGCTTGAGTTTATTGCGCTTGAAATTATACCTTTCTTCATACATTTCGCTGTATTCGCCCCCAAAAAAATGCGCTGATAAAGCTGTGCCTTTACCACGGGTAATGGGTTTGAATTCCCCTTTAATTTCTAAATCGCAATCGTCCGCAAAATCCTCCATAGCTTCTTGTGCAGTCATCTCGGCATCGTCAAACTCGATATCGATATAAATTATCGCGCCTTTAACTAACCGACCATCCGACTTAAACTCTAATAAATGTACCCCACACCCAGTGGGTTGAAGGGTGAGGGAAAAATCCTCCGGTAGCGCAAACGCGATGTTCGAAGCTACCAATCTTCCATTTTTTACTTTTACCATTGCTTGATACCTCATTTTCGATAAAATCAGTCAAGGTTCGATATTCTTTCCCTTTTCCGAAACTACCATATTTTGATATAATTATTACAATCAGTACCGTCTTCCGCCGTCAGCTTCCATTGGCGGCTTTTTTGCTGCGTAATCCTGTGATTAAGCAACCTCGGTAACAGAAAGCTGGAACACCTGACCGTTTTCCAACTTCATCAGTACGCCTTTGGTATTCTTCGCAAATGTGCCGCAAAAATAATCATCTAACAACGGAAAAATCTGCATTGCCAAATCAAGCCCGGTGGTTTTTACCTTCCACAGTTCAGCTTCCAGCAGCCCATTTTCATCTTCGGTTTGAATGTTAGGTTTTTCTTCCATAAGCATTTTACTCCTTTAAAAAATATCACCTTTTTGCGCGCTTCAAGTGTACCTCTATTATACTCTCCCATCGGCGTAACTCGCAACCGAAAATTACGCAAATGGGAGAGAATAAATTGTAGAAAAAGGTCTATTTTATGGATAATTTGTCGAAACTCTCTGAAACCCTCGATTCGCTTATGTTTGAGTGTGATTTAACTCTCACCCAGCTTGCTAATGAAGTTGGCATTCATAAAGCATATTTAAGCCGTTATCTTCACTGCGTAATGACACCCTCTGTTGAAAACCTCGTAAATCTGGCTGATTACTTTCAATGTACCACAGATTTTCTCTTGGGAAGAGAACTTGAAAACCACCCCACCGCATTTCACCCCTGTCCACCATTTTCGGAGCAGCTTAAGGTCCTGAAAGAACACTTCAAGTGTCCCTGGTGGAACTTTTACAAAACTGCACATATTTCAAGTTCTCGCTTTTACGAATGGAAGAATGGAACCCGCACACCTACACTTGACTGCATAGTATTCTTGGCTGATGGATTTGGATGCACAGTGGATTTCATTATCGGAAGAACTAAAATTTAAAACTCCCTTATAAACGCAAATTCGCCGCGAAACGAGGACTGCTTACGTCCCTTCCCGGCGAATTTTTATTTATTGATTTATCTGCGCTTACGGAACCGCGGATAGAAGTACCATGCCAACATTCCAACGAGCGCTACAAATGCTACGCCACCTACAACACTGCAAACGATTATGATGATCTTCCGGTTTCTGGCATTTTTTGCTTCTTGCTCTCTTTGCTCTTACAACCAGTTGACCGGGTTTGCTTCCGAGCTGAATGTTAATATAAAATCTTCACCAGAGCATTCAATGCTATATTCGCCCCCGCTCGGCTGCTTGGCTTCGCTACCCAAAAATATGTATTGATTACTTGTGTTCAGCTTTACTTTAAATTCCACCGGATAATTTCCGGAATGAATTTGCTTAATCCGGAATATGCGCGGGCGGTAGTTGCTATTGTATTGAATATCCAAAATGGAAGAAAAAGCAATCTTGGTATTTTCAGTGACAGTGGCGCGGAACTTTAACATGTTTACCCGATACCGGCTGACTGAATCGAAAAATAAATTCTCGAATTTGCACATCTGCTTTTTCGCTATTATTGAATTTACCTGCGAATACAAAAAATCAACCGGAGGATTGCCGCAGTTGTCATAATACTCTTTGACCGCAGCATATACCTCATCGATATACGCTTTGCAGGTCATTTCACGCTTTTGCACTTCGCAGCTTGCGGTGAATACTTCCCCCGAAGGTTCACCTATTACAAAAAATTGATACTTTGATTTTATTAACGCATTGTGCATCGTAATTTCCATATGCCGCGCCGAGTACGAAGATTGCAGATGGTTTGATGTTTCATAAATCAAACTTTGACCTTCCACAAGAGTAAAAGCAACGGTGATAGTTTCGGCATCAGGAATAACTTCATAAAGGGTACTCTTTATGCTTTCATCAAAATCAGTGGAATATGCATCCTTTATGGCTTCTTCAACATTGACATCTTCGTAGTAGAACGGATAATCACCACCATAAAAAATTTGCGTTTCCGCGAGCTTATCATCGACATAAATCTTTATGTCCTGCATATCCATTACGCGGGCTATGAAAGGAAGAGTAAACTCCACTTCCCGACCATCTGCAGATGCGTAGTATTCCGACTGCATTTGCGCAAGCCCCGCGTTGAACTGCTCATCGTCCTCCATATCAATGCTCACGCTACCGCGCATATTTACCTGCGCATCATTACAGTATAAACCGAATGACGGAATCATCGCATCGTAATCTTCCGCGTGGGCATTAAGCGCCGTAAAAGGCATTAAAAACCCAAGCAGCAACACCGCCGTGGCAAGAATTATTATGAACCTATTTTTCGTCTTTCCCATATCGTTTATGGCTTAATTACCACTACCTCCAAACCCTGCTTTTTAGCATATTCTATTGTGCTTTTTGTACCACCCGGAAGCCCATCAAATAAGGCAATCATCAAGGAGGAATTATTCACCATGTAGCGGTTTCTTTCAAGCATACATTCAGCGCCGATATACTCGTCATAAAGGCATCGAACACCGTCAAGTTTTCCCAGAAGATTTCTATACCTTTCCCGGTCTCTTGCCTGCCACTTTATGTCCTGCGTTTTACAAGGCAAAGCACCGATGATTTTTATATCAGGATACTTTTCCTTAAACGCGAGAACCGTTTCGGCGCATATCATATCAAACCCCAACGCCATACCGCTCAGGAAGGTTCTATATCCGTTTTGAATTGCTTTTTCTATCTCGGCTGAAAGCGTAGCTTTCATTGCCTTACACCGAACATCTTCCTCATTAAATCGCCAGGGTAATTTCTGGCTGCGATGCCCGGTAAAGCAAGCCGTTGAAGAGTTCAGGTCTTTTATAATTTTTCCGATTTCAATTTTTGCTTCTTCAAGCTCGTTTCCTTTTACCGCCATACGAACCTCATCTCCCGGTACGACCAATTCACAATACCTATTGTAGCACAAATAAATTAAAAAAGAAAGTTTCTGACCAAACCACAATACATATTTATTTTCGTCCGTATGATAAAATATACGTAGTTTAGATTAGTCAAATCAGGAGATGCGAAAAGATGACACTAAATCAGGCATTTGCAATCCGGGTGCGGGAAATCTTGAAAGAGAAGAAAATGACTCAATACCGGCTGGAACAGCAAACAGGAATTTACCACAGCACCATGACATCAATTCTCGGAAATAAAACTAAGGCTTCCAACTTTAAAAATATCGCGTTAATTATCCGAGAATTGGGTATTTCTATGACAGATTTCTTTGACAGTCCGGTTTTTAACTTTGACAATATTGAAATTGATGAGTAAAATTTAAGGAAGCTCACTATGGGCTTCCTTTTTTTATCAGCAGGAGGATTTAAAAATGTGGTATTTGAACCTTGCCCCTTCCGGACTCAAGTTCATCCGCGAAGCGACTGAAACTGAACTTAATTTTTATAATGAAACTGCAGGAGAGTTGCGGGAATACGAAAATAATATCGAGCGCTTTGACCGCGTAAATCGTAACTATGAAATACTAAAATCGACCATATCTTCTTGCGATAAAAAACGGATGCGTGAGTGCGTAAGAGACATTCGAAATGCCGCCGCAAACTTCCTTTATTCTTTCAACGAATGTCTCGACCACTGGCAGGTTTATATATCCCGAAAATACGGTCAAACATCCGACTATTATAAAAAATTTGAAGCGTTAACGCACGAGGCATTTGACAACAATGATGAGTATAAAATCACCTACGCTTTACGGAATTATCAACATATCGATTATGCCGTTCACGGGTGCAATGTGCGCTATGATAAACCAGCGTTCATTTATGTCTCACGCGATGCTCTGTTAAAGGAAACTTCCACCTTTAGAAACGAGGTTCAAAAAGCACTTAAACGTCAAGACAAAATCATTGACCTTTTCTCAGTGTTCACTGTCGCTAAAAATGCCTTAGAAAAAATCAATGTAAATCTACTCTTCTATCCCTTAACCCCGGAAATAAAACAGCATGCTATCAAAGCTCTGGAAATGCACGAGGAACTCTGTCCGGAAGGCGGCGGTTTAATTATAGGTGACTTCGTTACCGCAGATGGTTCGGTTATCCCACCTGATAGGCTGGGAGAGTACCACCGGCGTGGTGAACCATTTGGTTTAGATTATAAAGACGAGATTCCCTTCGGCTTATGCGCACTGATTGCTATGTGGAATGAAAACGAAAAGAAATAGAAAAAATCATAATTTTAACGATTACCCATAATTTTAACGATTACCCATAATTTTAACGATTACAATTTAAGCAATAAAAAGAAAAACCCGCAGGAACCACTCCCGCGGGCATCTTTTCGTCTTTCAACACGATAAAAACATATAAAATTAAGAAAAAAGCATAAAAAAAGGACGGAGACGTTGATATTTTTGTATCAAAATCTCCGTCCTTTTATGGAGCTTCTGGCCGGACTTGAACCGGCGACCTATTGATTACGAATCAATCGCTCTACCGACTGAGCCACAGAAGCAGATATAAAACAGCGTTATTATTATAAAAAAATCGGCGGTAAAAATCAAGCGTTTTTACGCGCTATTTCATATTTTTTTATTTTTCGGCACAAACATCTTTACATGCCCTTTCAAAACTTCGATTTGCACGTTCCCGCGGATCCCTTCTTCGCCGTCGAAATCCCAAACAACGTTTTCATCCGTCTCGATCCGCACGCTGTCGCCCAAAAAAAATTCCACGTCTTTCTTTTTCACGCGCGCACCGAACAGCATAACGGCGGCGATGGAAAAATACTTTCCGATCCGCTGAAAGAAATTAGGTAATTTTACTTGTTTGACGACGGCGACTTCCAACGCGCCGTCGTTCATACTGCCCTCTTTGTTCACAGGCAATCCCGCAACCATTCTGCCGTTCATGACAAATACAAGCACGCCGTGCGACTCGATTTCTTTTCCCCCGCAAATACAACGCAAGGGAAACACGTCTAACTTCATATTCTTTTTGAGTCCGTGAACGGCATAAGCGAACCAGCCGAACGCACGTTTTGACTTTTGCGGCGTATTATACGTGACCGCCGTGAACGCGCCTGCGGCGGCAATATACATAACGTAATGCGCCCCGTTTACGCGCATACAATCGACCCCTTCGGTATTGCCTTCGAGAATGACTTTCAGAGCGCCTTTGATATTGCACGGAATCCCGAGAGAGTGGGCAATATCGTTGGTCGTCCCGCTGGGAAGATAGCCGAGCGGAACTTCGCGCCCGTGCAACCCTTCGAGAACGTTATTAAACGTGCCGTCGCCGCCCGAAAAAAGAATGACGTCGTAACAGTCAGCGCCTTCGCGCACGCGCGTTTCCAGATCCTTTGCGCTTGCCGTTTCTACAATATCGACGCGTTCGTACTTTTCTTCCAACTTACGGCGGATATAAGAGATCTTTTTTCTGATCTTCCCTTTTCCGCTGTTCGGGTTGTAGAGAAATAAACAATCCATATAGATGATTATATCTTATTTTCAGCGGAAAAACAAGGGTTTCTCAGAAATAATCTCCGATATTAGATATGGAAAAGCAAAGTTGCACCTGTAAATAGCGCAAATCTTTTGCGAATATAATGCCGCTTGTGATTTCTTTGCCGCGCCGTTCGGCACGAAGCAGAGCGGTATTCCATTGCGCAAAGCAAACTTCTTCGTTTCCCTCGTATAACCCTTTCAGCGAACTGACAACGCCACGCACTGCCGCGCGCGCTTCCTCCTGCGAAATTTGCGTACGTTCCAACCCGTTCGCCGTATCGTACAAAATTTTCGCACAGGTGTCCGCCGTATCCGCGTTGGCGATAATTTTATCCTTACATTCCGAACTGTTTCCGTTTAACGTGAAATCGCGCGGACGGTATGTTTCGATGCGCGTTTCGATTCCTTTCTCGTCCATCGTCCTTTGTACGGATCGGGCCGAAACTTCGGAATAATAACATGCGATCACGACGCTCTGTCTTCCTCCCGTTTCGATCAGATAACCTGCGCCGCCCGAAAGATATGTATTGCCGATAATCGCCGTCGCCGTGGAATCTTCGCAGTCGCGCACCAAAAACCAATATTTTTGCGTGAGCGTAACGCGAGCATAAGCGCGACCGCACCACCAAACGATGCCGACAAACGCGCAAACGATTGCCGTGAAGACGGCAAGAACAACTATAAAGTGTTTCTTTGAACCGTGAAAAATATTCATAATATATTATATGAAATACAATGGGATTTCAATTCCTAATTGAAACATGAAACGTGTGTCGTTGAAACAGGCAATCGTTTTTTAAATAGACAAAGCCGAAAGATACTTTCTTTCGGCTTTGTATGCTCCGTATTATCAGTCCGCGCGTTTGAGGGTAGGAAGTTTATCTATTAAAGGGTTCCGGAAATGGCATCGATATCAATCCCATAAAACGATCGATCTGTTTAATCAACTGCATTTTCTTCTTAAAATATCGCCTTCCCGTACCGGATAAGGACAATCGAATGAATAGATTGCCTGTACCAATTTTGCATCTTTGCAAGGCGAATTCGCTGCATCGCGCAAGTCTTTTACCGAAAACGTTTTTTGGAACGAGTCCGAAGGCGATAAAATTTCAAAAACCTCTCCTTCGTAAAAACGGTTGCGCATTTCAACTGTCGCTCTTCCCTTTTCCCAACCGATCACGTTGGCGATATATTCGTGCGTCCCGCGCGTCTGAGAATTGTCGCGCGAAACCGTATCGCTGTTTTCGCCGAACGCATACGCCGTCGTATAATCGCGATGTGCGCTCGCCTCCAATTCGCCCGCAAGCGTTTTTAAATCGCCTCCGTCCAGAAGTCTGCGGTAAGCGTTCACAACCGTCGCCAGGTAATACTCGCTTTTCATACGCCCTTCGATTTTGAACGAAACGACGCCCGCTTCCGACAATTCGTTTAAATGCGCGCTCAGATTCAAATCCTTACTGTTCATAACGTAAGTGCCGCGCCCGTCGCTCTCCAAATCATACCATGCGCCGCGTTCGCCCTCTCTGCTCTGCACGCGGTAATCCCAGCGGCATGCTTGAACGCAAGCGCCGCGGTTTGACGGTCTTCCGTCGAGATAATCCGAAAGATAACATCTTCCGCTGTATGAAATGCACATTGCACCGTGGATAAAGGCTTCCAATTCCAAATCGGGAATATGCGCATGAATTTCGGCGATCTCTTTCACAGAGAGTTCCCGCGCGACCACGACCCGCTCGGCGCCCAAATCGCGCCACATTGCCGCCGCCTCCCGATTGAGCGTATTTGCCTGCGTGGACACGTGAACGGGCAAACGGGGCGCAACGCGCCTGCAAAGACGGAATACGCCTAAATCGGAAATCAGAACGGCATCGGCGCCGATCGTTTCCAAAAAGCGGAAATGTGATTCCAAAGCGGAAACGTCCGCATTCTTTGCAAAGATGTTGGCGCAAACGTAAACTTTTTTTCCGCGGGCATGCGCGTACTCTACCGCTGCTGATAATTCGGCGTCGGTAAAATTGTCTGCAAACGTTCGGAGCGAAAAACTCTTTCCGCCCAGATACACCGCATCCGCACCGTAATAGAATGCGGTCTTTAATTTTTTCATGTTCCCTGCGGGAGCCAAAAGTTCGGGTTTCATCGTTGTCATAATTTCGTACTTACGGCGAGTCCTTCGCCGATTTTTAAAATTTCCGTCGTCAGTTCCGTATCCGTTTCCAACAGACGCAGATATTCGCGGAGATGCTCTGCAAGCATTTTACGTTTTTTCGGCGGTTCGCCTGTGACCCAACCGAACAAAAGCACGTCGTCCGAAAGCAATATGCCGCCGCGCCGCAAAAGGCGCTTGCAGTCGGATAAATATTTGCGGTACTGTACTTTGGGACCGTCTAAAAATATCAAATCGTATTCGCCCGACAGAAGGGGCAATATTTCGCCGGCATCGCCTTCGTAAAGTTCCGTACGGGACTCCAAACCGAATGTACGAAAATGACTGCGGGCGCACGAAGCCCGGTCTGCGTTTCGTTCGATTGCGGTCAGATGCGCATGCGAACACATGAGCATCGCGCAGGAAGTTAATCCTTCCGCAGCGCCGATTTCAAGGATCCGGTTCGGCCGATGTTTCTCTAAAAGTTCTAAGATAAGTTCGAGCGTTTCGTCCGCCGCCGTCGGATCCCGCACTTCCTTCGCTCTTTCGCGAAGGACAAGCAAACGCTCGTCCAATTCGCTGAGTTTCATTTTTTCTTCGGTTTGGGAGCGGGAAGACCGTCCGCTACCGCAAACAGCATTTCCTGCATCCATTCTTTGTCGGTTTTTTCTACCAGATAACGCGGCTTTGCGCCTAAATAGGGCGGAACTTCCGCGCATCCGTCGAGATAGCGTTTGGACTGCGGGGTAATTTTAATATACACGCGGTTATCGCAAATACAACCAACCGATTTTTCGCGGCAATAAAGCACGTACTCGCCCATCATGGGATGCACGCGCACGTCCACCAGACCCGATAAAAACTCCTCTATAAAACTGCGTTCTGTCGCCATAATTCTCCTTTTGCAAAGAGCAGGCGAATGCCTGCTCTGAACGTTATAATTCCTGTACGATCACGATGATCATGGGCGATTGTTTGGTCTTTTTGAACAGATACGTTTTCATTGCGCGGCGAACGGCGTTTCTGATCTCTCCCGCCGAACCCTGCGTGGTTTCCAATGCTTTTTCCACGACTTCCCGCAAATCGCGCATATAATCGCGCTCCTCCGAAAATACGAAGCCGCGGCTCTCGATTACAGGCTCGCTCAATATCACGCCGTTGGAAAGAGCGATACTGACGATAAACACGCCCTCGCCGGACATATGCAGACGGTCTTTGAGAACTTCGCTCGTTCCGTAATCCTCGAATCCCGCGCCGTCGATCAGTCTTGCGCCCGCAGGGAAACTTTCACCCTGTTTCAGGCTGTCGTCCGTCACTTCGACGCACACGCCGATATCGGGAATAAACGTCTGCGCGGGCTTCATTCCCAATTCCTGCGCAAGCAGAACGTGCCGTTTCAGATGACGGTATTCTCCGTGCACGGGGATAAAGAATTTCGGCTTTAACAGCGAATGCATGATTTTATGCTCTTCCTGGCAGGCATGCCCCGAAACGTGGATTTTTTCCAGACTTTCGTAAACGACGTGCGCGCCCTTTTTATAGAGATTGTTAATGACGCGGTAAACCATACGCTCGTTCCCGGGAATGGGGCTGGCGGAAATGATGATCGTATCGTTCGGACCGATGGTCACTTTATTGAACTCGCCTGCCGCCATGCGCGTCAGCGCGCTCATCGGTTCGCCCTGCGATCCCGTGGAAACGATGACGATCTCGCGGTCGAAATAATTTTTCGCTTTTTCCACGTCGACCAGCACGCCTTCGGGAATGGTGATCTCCCCGATCTTTGCCGCCGCTTCGACTACGTTAAACATGCTCCTTCCGGATAGCGCGACTTTTCTGCGGTATTTTACCGCAATATCGATGATCTGCTGCAAACGGTGCACGTTCGATGCAAACGTCGCTACGATCAGCCTGCGCTCTGCATTTTCGGCAAACAGATGTTCCAAAGTAGTCCCGACGACTTTTTCGCTCATCGTATATCCGGGGCGCTCGATATTGGTCGATTCACCCAAATATAACAGTACGCCTTTCTTGCCGTACTCTGCAATTTCCGCCAAGTCTATGGGCGCGCCCGCGACGGGCGTTAAGTCGATTTTGAAATCGCCGCTGTGAAAAATAAGACCGTAAGGCGTTTCGATCGCGAGAGCGACCGCGCCGGCAATCGAGTGATTGACATTGACGAAATTCACCGTAAAAGCACCCGCTTTGATCTTATCTTTCAGTTTTATCGTGCGTTCGGTAACGTTATTCAAATGATGCTCGCGCAGTTTATTATCGACAAGCGCCAGCGTCAGTTTGGTTCCGTAGACGGGCACGTTCAACTCTTTGAGCAGATACGGAACGCCGCCGATATGATCCTCGTGTCCGTGCGTAAGAAAGAGTCCGCGCACTTTGTTTTTGTTTTGCACGAGATAGGAAATATCGGGAAATACCAAATCGATTCCGGGCATTTCTTCGGTCGGGAAAATAATTCCCGCATCAATCAGAATGATATCGTTCCCGAATTCGATGGCGGTCATATTCTTACCGATTTCGCCTACGCCGCCGAAAAATAATACTTTTACGGGTTTCTTCTTTTTGCCGCGATTCCTTTCGCGGTTTTCTTTGGGTTGCGTCTCCGACTCCTTTTCAGAAGGCGTCTCCTGTCGGACGCGTTTTTCGTGCGTTTTTCCTGTTCCTGCGGCATTACTTTTGGGATTCGGATATCCCTTGCCGCCGACCTCTGCGAAATTCCCGTTTCCGGGGACTGCGAATTTTGTTCCCCTTCCCTTCGCTTTGGTTTTACGGTGCGGTTTAAAACCCGCTTCTTCCATCGCCTCGTGAGAACGCGTCTCCCCAAGATTTTTGGGGGATTCGTCATTACGGACGGCATGATTGGTTCGGAATCCCGCGCCGTTTTTGTTTGCGCCCGTACCTTTGACTCCGTTCCTGTTTTTCGCTCCGACAGTCCTTTCACTGCCGATACCAACATTCTGAACGGCATTCGCGCCGGTTTGACTGTTCCGTTCGTTCTGTTTGCGGTGGTACGCCTCTAAACCGTTGAGAATCGCAAGTTCGATTGCATCTCTCGTTTTATCCTCTGTACGTCCGCGATTGTTTTCTTTATCCAAAAAATACTCCTTTCCGCCCAACGCAAAACAACAAAGCGAGAGAGCCGATAAATTCAGCTCTCTTCTTCGCTTTTGCGATGGGACTTTTCAATTCTGATTAAAAGTTCATTTCCGATTTCGGAACGACCGCCGTTTTGATCAGTCCCTCCGCAATCAGTTCGTTTTCCCTTCTGAACGCATACATCTTTGCGTAATCGATTTTTTCTTTCTTCTCTTCCTTGACGGCGCCCTGAACCTCCATCAGCAATTCCACAAGACGAAGCGCGCGTTTTAACGTTACGGTACTCTTTACCTTTACGAGCATAGGCGTCTTTTCATACATCTTGTTATCGCCTGCAAATTTTTGATGATAAACGGTTTCGGGAAATTCGTCGGGATTTAGCGCAAGATATAAACAAAGCGTCTTACCGCGTATGGTAATTTTAGCGATCGTTTCGCGGTTGAATGTGAAACGGTCGTTCGACCAATTGATTTGCGAATGCGTTCTGGAATAACCCAAAAGCGTATTTTTCAATTCGCTGTAAAAATCTTTTACGTCTTCTTCGCTTTCAATCAGTTTTGCCGTAAAACTGCGTTTTAACCGCGTCGTAAGTTCTACTTCCGCAGGCGTAGGGATCACCGCTTTTTTCAAAACGGGTTTGCGTCTGTCTTTCTCTTTCGCCTTTACGGGAGCCGTCGTGATCGCATATTCTTCCGCGGCTTTGGGTTCCTCGACCGACTCCTCTTCCTGTGCGGGAGAAGCAGCGATGGGCGCGTAGTCTTTGAGAATTTCTTCCACTTTCTCTGCAAATTTATCGATATCGGAATCTTCCAGTTTGGTCAATTCCGCGATACGTGCCGCAAATTCTTCGTAGTCGGGCGTCGATTTGGAAAGTTCGGAAACCCGTGCTGCGAGATCTTCGTAATCGGGCTGACCCGTTTTCACAAGTTCCGCCACGCGGCTTGCGATCCTTTCATAATCTATTTCCGCAGGCGTCTGTTCGGATTCGGGTTCCGCAAGAAGATCCTCTTCTTCCTCGTCGTCCGACTTCACAAGTTCCGCCACGCGAACCGCAAGTTGTTCGTAATCGGGTTCGTCCGGTTTGGAAAGTTCTGCAACTTTTGCCGCAAGGTGCTCGTAGTCGAGTTCTTCGGGCTTTGCAAGTTCGGCTACTTTCACCGCAAGTTGGTCATAATCAATGTCTTCGGGCTTTGCAAGTTCTGCAACTTTTGCCGCAAGATGATCGTAATCCAGTTCTTCCGGTTTTGCGATTTCCGCAACCTTTACTGCAAGTTGGTCATAATCGATATTCTCGGGTCTGGAAAGTTCGGCTACTTTGATCGCAAGTTGATCGTAATCGATGTCTTCGGGCTTTGCAAGTTCCGCAACTTTCGCAGCGAGATGTTCGTAATCGATATTCTCGGGTCTGGAAAGTTCTGCGACCTTTGCCGCAAGTTCTTCGTAGTCGATATTTTCGGGTTTTGCAAGTTCTGCAACCTTTGCCGCAAGTTGGTCGTAGTCGATATCTTCTGGCTTTGCAAGTTCTGCGACCTTTGCCGCGAGTTCTTCGTAGTCGATATTTTCGGGTTTTGCAAGTTCTGCAACCTTTGCCGCAAGTTGGTCGTAGTCGATATCTTCTGGCTTTGCAAGTTCTGCGACCTTTGCCGCGAGTTCTTCGTAGTCGATATTTTCGGGCTTTGCAAGTTCTGCAACTTTCACCGCGAGTTGATCGTAATCGATGTCTTCGGGCTTTGCAAGATCTGCGACTTTTTCCGCAAGGCGATCGTAATCGATATCCTCATGTGCGACGAGTTCCGCAACCTTTTCCGCAAGTTGGTCGTAATCGATATTTTCGGGTTTTGCAAGTTCGGCGACTTTTACAGCAAGTTGTTCGTAGTCGATATCTTCGGGTTTTGCAAGTTCGGCGACCTTTGCCGCGAGTTCTTCGTAATCGATCTCTTCAGGCTTTGCAAATTCCGCGACTTTCACCGCAAGTTGGTCGTAATCGATCTCCTCGGGCTTTGCAAGTTCGGCGACTCTTACTGCAAGTTGATCGTAGTCGATGTCTTCATGTGCAATCAGTTCCGCGACTTTCGCAGCCAATTGATCGTAATCGATCTCCTCGGGTTTTGCAAGTTCGGCAACCTTCGCCGCAAGTTCTTCGTAATCGATCTCTTCGGGCTTTGCAAGTTCCGCAACCTTTTCCGCAAGTTGATCGTAATCGATTTCTTCGTGCGCGGCAAACTCCGCCACTCTCACTGCAATCTGATCGTAGTCGATTTCTTCGGGTTTTGCAAGTTCCGCAACCCGTTGTGAAATCTGTTCTCCGTCCAATCCTTCCGCTTTGAGAAGTTCGACCACTTTACGGGAAATACTGTCATAGTCGAGTTCGCTGACAACCGCCTCGGTAATACGGGAAAGACCTTCTTCTCCGACTTTGATTTCGAATTCGTCGTCTAAAACGGAAGCGACTTTTTCCGCGATCAGATCGTAGTCGGTAAGAGGAATCGCTTCGGCAAGTTTATCCGCAAGCGCGTTTTCGTCGGGCTGAGGAATTGCCGCAACCACTTTGTCTACAAACACGTTTTCGTCCGTCTGCGGAAGCGCGGCGGCAACCTTGTCGGCGATCATATCGTAATCGGTTTCGGGGAGAATGCTTGCGATTTTCTCGGCAAGAACGTTGTAGTCGAAATTGTCGTCCGAGAACATGACGGGCACTTGCACTTCCTGTACGGGAACCTGTTCTTTTACAGGTTCTTCGATGCGGTGCTGTTCCACCGTGACAAAGGAAGGAACTTTTTCGGGTACCTGCTGCACGGCGCGCATCAATTCCTTTCCGATTGCGTCCACTTTTGCACCGAGTTGGTCGAAAAGCATTTTTCCCATTTTATCAACATAATCGGTAACGGCGGAAACGATATCTTCGCAACGTTCGTTGAGTACGGCAAGCATCTCTTCCTTTGCCGCGCTGCGCTCGCTCTTACTGTAATCGTAAATTGCGCTGTTTTGCTGGGAAACGTAGCGAAGTTCGGCAAGCAAACTTTCGATGCCCTGACGGAAATTTTCCGAAATTCCTTCCGTCGTGGAAACGTGCTGTTCGCCGGCAATTTGCAATTCTTTATCGATCGACTGCTTCAACTCGTCGATCTTGCTTGCAACTCCCTTATACATTCCTTCGAGCATCACTGTTTGACGCTCTTCGTAAGTTTCTGCCATAGTTACCTCACAGTACACAAAATTATAGTCCTATACGTGTTTATTGTACACCAAAATTAAAAAAAAGTAAATACTTTTGCGTCTTTTTTTCACTGATAGTCATAAGAATTTTTCTCCAATTGTTCCATAATGGAAAAAAACAGGAAAATTTTTCCCAAACGCTTGCAAAATTTACTATGTCCGTCTATAATGTAAATATACAATTATTCATATGGGAGCGTATATTTAATGAGAGCATACAATTTTTCGGCAGGTCCTTCCACTCTTCCCCTCGACGTTTTAAAAGAAGCGCAGCGCGATTTGCTCGACTTTGCAAATACGGGCATGTCGGTGACCGAGATCTCGCACCGCAATAAAGCCTTCTCGCAGATCGTTGAAGAAGGAGAATCACTCTTGCGCGAACTTCTGCAGATTCCCGATGATTACGCCGTTTTATTCGTGCAGGGAGGCGCCAGCACGCAGTTTGCGGCAGTCCCGCTCAATCTGATGCATAACGGAAAAGCCGACTACGTGGTTACGGGAAACTTCGCAAAAAAAGCGTTCGAAGAGGGTAAAATTTACGGGGACGCTGCCTGCGTTGCTTCTTCCGCCGATCAAACATATACCTACATTCCGGACCTGACACAAATCCCTTTCCGGAAAGGGACCGATTACGTGCACATATGCTCCAATAATACCATTTTCGGCACGCGTTATATCGATTTCCCCCAAACGGAAACGCCGCTCGTTGCCGACATGTCCTCGGAAATACTTTCCCGCGAAATCGACGTTCGTCGGTTCGGAGTGATCTATGCGGGCGCACAAAAAAATCTCGCCCCTGCGGGCGTCACGCTCGTCATCGCAAAACGTTCCCTGATTCAGAATCCGCTCGGCATCTGTCCGACTATGCTCCAATGGAAAGTCCAAGACGAAAACGGAAGCCTTTACAATACGCCGCCCTGCTTTTCCATCTACGTTGCCGTACTGGTACTTCGTAAACTGAAACAAATGGGCGGGATCGCCGCGATCAATGAAATCAACGAATATAAGGCGGGGCTGCTATACGACTTTATCGACAACTCGAAATTTTACACGAACAACGTCGTAAAAAAATATCGATCAATCATGAACGTTCCCTTTGTTACGCCGAACGCGGAACTGGACGACGCATTTTTAAAAGGCGCAGCCAAAGAAGGGCTTGTTTCGCTGAAAGGACATCGCTTAGTCGGAGGTATGCGCGCTTCCATTTACAACGCAATGCCCGTGGAAGGCGTAAAATCGCTGATCGGATACATGAAAAAATTCGAAAAGGACAATGCTTAATATGATGAAAATTCTCAAACTCAACGCAATCAGCCCCGTGGCAGACGAAACGTTCAAGGGCTACGAATATTCGGAGAACGTGCAAAACCCCGACGGGATCATGCTCCGCTCCTTTGCTATGCACGATTATCCTCTCGGCGGAAATCTTCTTGCCGTTGCGCGCGCGGGCGCCGGGGTAAATAATATTCCCGTGGAAAAATGCACCCAACAAGGCATCGTCGTTTTTAATACTCCCGGTGCAAATGCAAACGCAGTCAAAGAACTGGTGCTTTGCGAACTTTTTCTCGGCGGCAGAAAAATCACCGATGCGATCGACTGGGTAAAAACGCTGAAAGGTCAGCAGGAAATCGGAAAACTTGTAGAAAAAGGCAAGAGTAAATTTGCAGGCGGAGAAATCCTCGGCAAACGGCTGGGCGTCGTGGGCTTGGGCGCGATCGGCGCAGCCGTCGCCAACGCCGCAATCGAACTCGGCATGAACGTGATCGGATACGATCCCTTTATCTCCGTCAGAAGCGCGTGGCTGTTAAATTCACGCGTAGAATTCACTTCCAATCTTGCCGACATCTTTACAACCTGCGATTATATTACCCTGCACGTTCCCTTCACGCCCGACACCAAAGGGATGATCAACCAAAAAACGCTTGCAACCTGTAAAGACGGCGCCGTGATCATCAACAATGCGCGCGGCGAACTCGTTGTGAGCAAAGATATGATTCAAGCCACGGAAAGCGGCAAAATTGCCCGTTATATTACCGACTTTCCGGATGAAGACCTGCTTGGAAACCCTAATATCATCTGCGTACCGCACCTTGGCGCCAGCACGCCCGAAGCGGAAGACAACTGCGCGTATATGGCAGGAAAACAACTTACCGACTATCTGGAAAACGGCAATATTACCAACAGCGTAAACTATCCCGCCGTATCTATGCCGAGAAACAGTAAAGCACGCGTTTGCGTGCACCATAAAAACATCAAAGAAATCCTGTCGAAAATTCTCGGCGTTGTGGCTTCGCAGGGCATTAACGTAGCGCACATCCAAGACAGCAGCAAAGGAGAATATGCCTACTTGATTCTGGACTTGGACGAAGTTCCGACGGAAGCGACGTTGGAACTGTTAAAACACATTCAAGGCGTGATCCGCGTCAGGATGATCGGATAAAACTGTAATTATGCAAAAAGCCTCGGCGGCAGCCGAGGCTATTGTTTATTTTGCCGCGCTGATAATTGCAAGACCGATTCCCCAGCACACTATAACAGTGGCTGCAAAGTATGCAAGGAAAATCAGAATTTTAAAATAAGGTTTACTCACAAGCCGCATAGTAAAAAGATTCATCATTCCGAAAAACGCGCTGATCGCGCCTCCGATGGCGCCGCCGACGAGCGGAAGCAATTCGCACAGAGCAACGACGTTTCCCCAAACAAGAATAAAGATAAATATGAAAGCGGACAGTGCGTACTCGTACCATTTGGCGCTCTCACGAATCACGATCGTATCCTGACCGATTTCCATCTTCACGCCCGTTAAAAGATTGCCTTTTGCCTGTATGGGTATTTGAGTTTCGCCGTCCTGATATTCAAACGTCTTCTTTCCTGTTTTATTTAAGACCACACCGTTGATTTCAACGCCTGCGCTTCCCGTCCAAAAACTTTCCGTATACTTGATTTGCCCATACTTTTCGTGCTGAATCATTTTTTCCATAGTTCTCTCCTTGACTGTATTGTATCATTGAATACCCCCCTCCTGTCAAGAGAAAACCGAAATTTTATCGTTTATTTTATAATTTTTTGTGCTCCAACACGGCATACGGCAATTGGTAACGGTTGTAAATAACGCCTGCGGTAAAACAGATCATCATCCAATACAGCCAAAGCAGAAAGACGATGACGAGCGAAAGTGCGCCGTAAAGCCGTTCCTGATCGGTAAAATTGAGATAAACGGAAAATGCGGCGGATGCAATCAACCAGGCGATCGCGGTATAAAGGCTGCCGAGTACTGTGTCGTTGGGGCTGACGCGGTATGGACATACGTATCCGTTTAACACCCAAGCCGCAAAAAAACCGAACACAAACACGAGCGAATAAACCACGGGATAATAGACGTAAGGCGGAAACCCGCGCAACAATAAGTTTGCGCCGAGAATGACCGCGCCGCCGGCAACAAAAAAAACAAGAACCAAAAACGTCACGATCACGGCGGACAGCCGTAATTTCCAGCCGTGATGTTTTCGGTGCGCGGCATAAATGATTTCGCCGCTCTTGCGGAGATGATAAAAAAATCCGGTGCTCGACCAAAGAGTTGTGGCAAGAAATAAAACCCCTGCTCCCGCCGTCGCGCCCTGCGCATTGTTCTGTAAAAAAATGATAAAATCTGCCGCCCAATCGAACAACTCCAATTCCAAAAGTTCGCCCACCAAAGCGCCGCTTTTACCGAACAGCAACGACGCCCAAAACAACAGCGGCACAAGCGACATGATCAAAAAAAAGACAAGCGTGCCTGCAATCGTCGTATATTTATTCTGAGCCAGTGCACCGTAAGCCGCCCTTCCCCGATTCCAAATCCGCACAAAGACGTTTTCTTTTTGTACCCTGATCTTTTTCGCCCGTTCCATACTGCGCATAGTATGTGCAGTTGTATATTCATAATGCGAAAAACCCACCAAGGGGATCGGTGGATTTTAACGATTTGTTGTTTAATACAAATCAAATATAAACGCAGAACCTCTTTGTTGGTATGCAAAAAAAGTCATCCGATTCTTTCACTTCCAAAATCAGAATGATCGAAATGCTGCGCTTTACTCAAATTAAGCAGCAAACAGTCAATATTTTCATAGGCTCTTTTACCTTAATTTAACTAATCATTAGGATATTTTTATCAATTGAAAATACCGTCCGCATGTTTCATTATCTGATTTTAGAAAAACAAAAAAAGCACCGCTATTGCAGTGCTTTTTATAGTTGTTTAATTCAGATTACAGAATCTTGGAAACAACGCCCGAACCTACCGTTCTGCCGCCTTCGCGGATTGCGAAACGAAGACCTTCTTCGATTGCAACGGGTTTGATCAACTCTACGGTAAGGGTTACGTGGTCGCCGGGCATAACCATTTCTACGCCTGCGGGAAGTTCGATCGATCCCGTAACGTCAGTGGTTCTGATGAAGAACTGAGGGCGGTAATGGTTGAAGAATGCGGTATGACGGCCGCCTTCGTCCTTGGTCAAAACGTAAACCTGTGCCTCGAATTTCATAGCAGTGGGAACAGTGCCGGGTTTCGCGATAACCTGACCTTTTTCGATATCCGTTCTGTTGATACCGCGGAGAAGCGCGCCTACGTTATCGCCTGCCATCGCTTCGTCAAGTTGTTTGTGGAACATTTCAAGACCGGTGATCGTGGTGGTCTTGGGTTTATCGATAAGACCTACAATGTCCGCAGGATCGCCGACGTGCGCAACGCCTCTTTCAACTCTGCCCGTAGCAACGGTGCCGCGACCGGAGATGGTGAATACGTCTTCGACGGGAAGAAGGAACGGCTTCTTGTCGTCGCGTTCAGGCGTAGGAATGTACTTGTCGATGGTGTCCATCAGTTCGAGAATGCACTGGCATTCGGGAGCCGCAAGCACGTCTGCATCGGCAGCGCCGCTCGTTGCTTTTTCAAGCGCTTTGAGTGCGGAACCTTTGATGATCGGAATATCGTCGCCGGGGAATTCGTAAGAAGAAAGCAGATCTCTTACTTCCATTTCAACGAGTTCCAAAAGTTCGGGATCGTCAAGTTGATCGCATTTGTTCAGGAACACAACGATGTAAGGAACGCCTACCTGACGAGCGAGCAGGATGTGCTCACGGGTCTGGGGCATAGGACCGTCGGTTGCCGCAACAACGAGGATCGCGCCGTCCATCTGAGCAGCGCCCGTAATCATGTTCTTAACGTAGTCGGCGTGTCCCGGGCAGTCAACGTGTGCATAGTGACGGCCGGGCGTTTCGTATTCTACGTGCGCGGTGTTAATTGTAATTCCGCGTGCTTTCTCTTCGGGTGCTTTATCGATTTCGTCGTAACGCATCTTCTGAGCCTGACCTTTGCATGCCATAACCATGGTGATAGCAGCGGTCAAAGTGGTTTTACCGTGGTCAACGTGACCGATGGTACCGATGTTAACGTGGGGCTTGGTTCTGTCGAATTTTGCCTTTGCCATTTTTGAGTAATCCTCCGATAAATTTTTTATTTTTTGATAACTTTTCCCGATTTTCATCGGAAGCGCCGCTATCTTATCAAACGTTGCTGATACGAAGCCTTACGCTTTGCCTGTCCATATTATAACCGAACCTTGGAAAATTTGCAAGGCTTTGAAACGCATTTTTTGCAAATTTTTCCATTTTTCCGGTTGTACGCAAACTTCTAAACGCTTACGCGTTCTTGTGCGCGCGATTCGTGATGATTTTTTCCGAAACGCTCTTGGGTACTTCGGCATAATGGTCGAATTGCATCGTGAACTGACCTCTGCCCTGCGTACGGGAACGCAAATCGGTAGCATAACCGAACATTTCCGAAAGAGGAACTTCCGCGTCGATGATCTTCGCACCGTTCCGGTCGTCGGTGCCGACAATGGTACCGCGGCGTCCCGAAACATTGCCCATCAGATCGCCGAAGTAATCTTCGGGCGTGATGATCTGCACTTTCATGATCGGTTCGAGCAAAACGACGTTTGCACGGCTCATGCCGTCTTTGAAACCGAGCGAGCCTGCGATCTTGAACGCCATTTCCGAGGAGTCGACTTCGTGGTAACTTCCGTCGTAAACCTGAACTTTGAAGTCAACCATTTCGTATCCCGCAAGATATCCGTTTTTGGACGCTTCCTGAATGCCCTTGTCGATCGCGGGGATATATTCTTTGGGAATGGAACCGCCGACGGTGAGGTCTTCAAACTGATAACCCGTGCCGGGTTCCAGAGGAATGAGATGCAGTTTGCAGTGACCGTACTGACCTTTACCGCCCGACTGACGCTTATACATACCTTCTGCGTCGACCGCTTTGCGGAAGGTCTCGCGGTAAGCAACCTGCGGCGCACCGACGTTTGCTTCCACGTGGAATTCGCGCAGAAGTCTGTCTACGATAATATCGAGGTGCAACTCGCCCATTCCTGCGATAATGGTCTGACCCGTTTCCTGATCGGTATACGTTTTGAACGTAGGGTCTTCCTCCGCAAGTTTGATGAGCGCCATCGTCATCTTTTCCTGACCCGCTTTGGTTTTGGGTTCCAACGAAAGTTGGATAACGGGTTCGGGGAATTCCATCTTTTCCAATACGATAGGATGTTTTTCGTCGCAGAGCGTATCGCCCGTCGTCGTGTTTTTCAAACCCACGATCGCGCAGATATCGCCCGAATAAATTTCGCTGATGTCTTTCCGTTCGTTGGAGTGCATCTGTACGAGTCTGCCGACGCGTTCCTTTTTCTCCTTAGTGGAGTTGTACGCATACGAACCCGATTCGAGTTTACCCGAATAGCAACGGAAATAAGCGAGCGAACCGACAAACGGGTCGGTCGCAATTTTGAACGCCAAACCGGAGAAAGGTTCGTCATCGGACGTCTTCCTCTCTTCCTCTTCTCCCGTAGTGGGGTTGGTACCCTTTACGTGCGCAACGTCGAGCGGGCTGGGAAGGAAATGAATGACGGCGTCCAAAAGGAACTGCACGCCCTTGTTTTTGTAGGAAGAACCGCAGAGCATGGGAATCGCTTCCATTTTGAGGCAGCGTTCTCTCAATCCTTTGATGATATCTTCCTTGGAAAGGTCCGCATCCTCAAAGAATTTTTCCATCAGTTCGTCGTTTGCGGATGCCGCTTCCTCGACGAGTTTGGCTCTGTATTCGTTCGCCAGATCCTGCATGTCCGCAGGAATGGGCTCTTTGCGGAAATCTTTTCCCAAGTCATCGTAATAAACTTCCGCTTCCATGGAAATCAGATCGACGATTCCGCGGAAGGTATCTTCTTTCCCGATGGGAAGTTCGATGGGAACGGGATTTGCGCCGAGACGCTCGCGGATCATTTTCTCCACACGGTAGAAATCCGCGCCGTTAATGTCCATTTTGTTGACATATGCGATACGGGGAACTCCGTATGTGTCCGCCTGACGCCAAACGGTTTCGGACTGCGGTTCTACGCCGCCCTTCGCACAGAAAGTCGCAACGGAACCGTCGAGTACGCGCAGGGAACGCTCTACTTCAACCGTAAAGTCAACGTGTCCCGGGGTGTCGATAATGTTAAAACGGTGATTTTTCCACGCGCAGGTCGTTGCTGCGGAGGTAATGGTGATCCCGCGTTCCTGCTCCTGAACCATCCAGTCCATGGTAGCGGTACCGTCGTGCGTTTCGCCGATTTTATGCGTCTTACCCGTATAGAATAAGATACGCTCGGTCGTCGTCGTTTTACCGGCGTCGATGTGCGCCATGATGCCGAAGTTTCTGGTATGTGCTAAATCGTATTCTCTTGCCATAAGATTATTGCGCTCAGAAACGGAAATGTGCGAACGCCTTGTTCGCTTCCGCCATTCTGTGCGTATCCTCCTTCTTCTTCACCGAGCCGCCCGTGTTGTTATAAGCGTCCATGAGTTCTGCGGCGAGTTTTTTGCTCATCTCGCGCTCGCTGCGCTTTCTCGTATTGATCACGAGCCAGCGGATGGCAAGCGTCTGACGGCGTTCGGGACGGATTTCAACGGGCACCTGATAGTTGGCGCCGCCGACGCGTCTCGCTTTGACTTCGACCATAGGCGTAATATTGGAAAGCGCCTGTTTAAAGATCTCCATCGGATCCATATTCAATTTTTCTCCCATATAAGCAAACGCATCGTAAACGATTTTCTGCGCAACGCCTTTTTCGCCGTCGAGCATAACCTGATTGATGAGTTTGGTTACCACTTTACTGCCGTACATAGGATCGGGCAATACGTCTCTCTTGGGAATTTTACCTCTTCTAGGCATTTGAGTTATCCTCCTTTTTTAGTAGTTTTGCGTTAAATCACGCGAGGGCTTTTTAAAAAGCCACCCTTCAGTAAGGCTATTGCTTGCCTTATATATAAGGTAGCAAACCTTCTCTCCTGCTGGGGAGATACTGCCTACTTCTTCGGGTAATATTCCGAAATAAGTAGGTGGGACTTGCTGCGTGAACCTTTAAAAATTCACGAGCGGGTTTCTTTGCAGGGCAAAGATTATTTCGGGCGCTTAGCGCCGTACTTGCTGCGGGATTGTTTCCGCTTTGCTACGCCTGCCGTATCGAGCGCACCGCGGATAATGTGGTAACGCACGCCGGGCAGATCCTTCACTCTTCCGCCGCGGATGAGCACGGAACTGTGTTCCTGCAAGTTATGACCTTCGCCGGGAATGTACACCGTACCTTCCTGCTTGTTGGTCAAACGGACTCTCGCGATTTTCCGAAGCGCCGAGTTGGGCTTCTTAGGGGAAGTCGTGGTAACCGAAAGGCAAACGCCGCGTTTTTGGGGGCATCTGTCGAGAATCGGGCTCTTGGATTTGAACGCTTCCTTTTCTCTGCCTTTCTTGATGAGTTGGTTGATCGTGGGCATCTTTTCTCCTCCTTGTTCTTATTTCGGGAATATTCTCAAAGCCGCAAAACGACTGTAAGAAGCAAATCGTTTCGTAAAATTCGGCGCACAAAAAAATGTGCCCTTTTACAGACATAGGATATTTTACCAAACCGCCCGCGCTTTGTCAAACGAATTACCCGATATTTTCATAAAAAAAGGACAGAATTTTCCATCCCGAGTATTGACAAATTTTGAAAAAAGTTTTATGATATGGGAAGAATTTCCAACATATAAGGAGTACTTTTATGAACAAACTCACCGTAAAAGATTTAAAAGATTTAAAGGGAAAACGCGTGCTCGTGCGCTGCGACTTCAACGTCCCCATGAAAGACGGCGCGATCACCGACGAAAACCGTATCATCGGCGCGCTGCCCACCATTCAATACTTAATGGAACAGGGCGCAAAAATTACGCTCTGCTCGCACATGGGCAAACCGCACTCCATCTTCTCGGACGAAGTGAAATTGAACAAGAAAGACAAGAAGAAAGTCGACGCGGGCGAAACGACTGCCGAAGCAATCATTGAAAAAGCAAAAAAGGACGAGCCCAAAAAACTGACTCTTGCGCCCGTTGCAAAACGTCTGAACGAACTGCTCGGCGGAAAAGTGACCTTCGCTTCCGACGTTGTGGGTAAAGATGCGGAGGCAAAAGTTGCCGCATGCAAAGAGGGCGAATGCGTATTGCTTGAAAACCTTCGGTTCCATTGGGAAGAAGAAAAGAAAGATCTGGATTTCTGCAAAAAACTTGCTTCCTACTGCGACGTTTATGTGAACGACGCGTTCGGCACCGCGCACCGCTCGCATGCTTCCACCGCGGCGATCGTAGAATACGGTTTGGTGAAGACTGCCGCCTGCGGATTCCTCATCGAAAAAGAACTCACCGTGATGGCGGATTCGCTCGAACACCCCGTTCATCCCTTCGTTGCGATTCTGGGCGGCGCAAAGGTCGCGGACAAATTGAACGTCATTTCCAACCTGCTCGAAAAATGCGATACGCTGATCATCGGCGGCGGCATGGCGTACACCTTCCTGAAAGCGAAGGGCGGAAAGATCGGCACTTCGCTTGTGGACGACGAAAAAGTCGACTACTGCAAAGAGATGATCGCAAAAGCCCAAGCACAGGGCAAAGAACTGCTTCTTCCCGTAGACACCGTGGTGAGCAAAGACTTCCCCGACCCCATCGACGCGCCTGTCGACGTTCATACGGTGACGGCAGGCGAGATCCCCGACGACTGCATGGGACTCGACATCGGCGAAAATACGAGAAAACTGTTTGCCGAAAAAATCAAGAGCGCAAAGACGGTCATCTGGAACGGACCTATGGGCGTGTTTGAAAATCCCACCCTTGCCAAAGGCACTATTGCGGTTGCGGAAGCACTGGCGGAAGCAAAGGGCGCAACGACCATCGTCGGCGGCGGCGATTCGGCGGCGGCTTGCACGCAACTCGGCTTTGCAGATAAAATTACGCATATCTCCACGGGCGGCGGCGCCTCACTCGAACTGTTCGAGGGGAAAGTGCTCCCCGGCATTGCCTGCCTCAACGAAAAGTAAACAACAATTTATGACAGTCTCTTCCTTTTGCGGAAGGGACTGTTTTTTATTCTTTCCCCGTTTCCATCATCTCCGCGATCAACCGCAATACAAATCTGATCCCTTCGCGGAAATTCATCAGACCGTATTCCGACCGCATTCCCCCTTCCAGCATCCAGATTTCATCCAACCACCTGGAAGGCTCTTTTCCCAAAATTCCGAACAATTTATCGTAATATCCGTTTGCTTCCTGTTCCAGACGGCTGTATTCCTCGGAATATTTTATGTTTTCCCTCAGTCCACTATCGGTAACGTAAATTTCTTCTAATAATGATTTCATTGTATTTCTCCTTATCTGCATCATAGATATTTTTATTATATATCTGTAATGCAGATAAGTCAAGACTTTTTGATAGTAAAATGATAAAATATCTATATGAAAGATAATAATTTAGAAAAATTAGGGCAAAGAATCAAAGATTCCCGCATCGAATGCGGCTATACGCAAAAAGCATTAGCGCAACTGATCGGGATTGCACAAAACACGATTGCACAATATGAAAACGGTACTGCCAAACCAAGTCTGGAAGCGCTCGTTAAATTATCTGATGCGCTAAACACAACTACGGATTATTTACTTTGCGGTATCGATTAAAATCGATTTAAATCTAACAATTAAAAATTATGATACGTTTAAGAATTAAGAGGGATGTTAATCTATCGCAAAAAGAAGTTGCAACCGTGATCGGCGGAAGTCAATCCAATTTAGCAAAATGGGAAAAAGAAAAACTACATCCGCCAGCAGATATGGTTATAAAACTCGCAGATTTTTTTGGTGTTTCAACGGACTATTTATTAGGAAGAACGGACGAACTTGACGATCTAATTTTAAATAAGCCTATTCTTACCAAAGAGGAAAATTCCCTTATAACTCTGTACCGAAATATGAACAATGAGCAAAAGGCTCGATTAGTTGCTTACGGCGAAGGTATCGTAAGCGGTAACGTACGCAAATCTTAACCGCAAAAAGAATTTCCGAAAGTGTTGCAATTCTGATTGATTCGTGATAATATATTACACGGTAAATTTATTAACAGGAGAACGGTTATGAGAAAACCCATTATTGCAGGAAACTGGAAAATGAACAATACGGCGCAGCAGGGCGTGACGCTTGTAAAAGAGTTAAAACCCCTCGTTTCGAACGCGGCTTGCGAAGTCGTCGTCTGCGTACCCGCGATTGACATTCCCGCGGTTGCGGAAGCCTTGAAAGGCAGTAATATTGCGCTTGGCGCGCAGAACGTGCACTTTGCCGAAAAAGGCGCGTATACGGGTGAAATTTCTGCCGAGATGCTGAAAGACTACGGCGTAAAATACGTGATCATCGGACACAGCGAACGCAGACAATACTTTGGAGAAACGGACGAAACGGTAAATCTGCGCACGCATGCCGCGCTGAACGCAGGACTGATTCCCATTTTATGTATCGGCGAAACGCTTGCAGAGCGCGAAACGGGCAAGACGGAAGAAGTACTTGACAGGCAGATCGAGCAAGGCATGAAAGGCATCGACGATATTTCCAAAATCGTCATTGCATATGAACCCGTCTGGGCGATCGGTACGGGCAAGACCGCGACCGCACAGCAGGCAAACGAAACCATCGGCTATATCCGCAAAAAAGTTGCCCAAACGTTCTGTCCTAAATGCGCCGAAAAAGTGCGCATTCAGTACGGCGGTTCGATGAACGCAGGCAACTGCAAACAACTGATGGCAATGGAAGAAATCGACGGCGGACTGATCGGAGGAGCATCGCTCAAATCGGCAGACTTCTCGGCAATCGTTCATTACGACGCGCAGGGACTGAAATTAGACAAAGATTTGTTATAATTGCGCGCGAATACATATGTGAACAATTTCATCTATGTCAAAAGGCAGGACTTTTCAAGCCCTGCCTTTTATTTTATATCGATTTTATATTATTTCTTGATTTCTTCGGCGACCAGATTTGCAACCAACTTCGCGCCCGCAACTGAAAAATGCACGCCGTCGTTGTTTTCGGAGCGAAACAACAGCCTCAGATCCTCCTGCGCCTCGAACGTTTCCCGAACGTCTATCAGCGGAAGTCCGTACTCTTCCGCCAACGCGCGCTGTCTGGGACAGACTTCGGCATTGATCACGCTGTCGATCAGATGAAACGCATTCCCCGGAAGCGTGGGCGGCGAAGTGAGCAGAAACACCTGTTCTGCGCCGTTCTCGAAATACGAGTCGACGAGTTTCCGATACTCCTCCTCGAACGTGGGCGCCGAACCCTTCCAGTTATATCCGTCATTCGTGCCGATCATGATCACGACCAAATCGGGCTGAAACGCAATACTGTCCGAATACTCTTTTAACGTATCGTATTTCAACGTGTAATTGGGTTCGTTGCGGTTGGTGACGGCGCTGCCGTTCACACCGAAATTTTTTACCTCCACCTCGCTACCGAGCAGTTCCTGTAAATACACGGGATAAGACTCGTCATGCCAAACGTGACCGTAAGTAAGGCTGTCGCCGATGCAGGCGATGCGTTTGTATTGGATCTTGCCCGAGCCGCCGTCTTCGTTGCCCGAGCCGCCGCACGCCGCAAACAGCGCGCAAGCAGTCATCGACAATAAAAACGTTATGACCAACGCGGAAATTCTTTTGAATTTCATATGCTTATACCCCCCCCAGACGAAACCCCAGTAGAACACTTTTTTAGATAGGGTTAAGTGTCCTCCAAAATAAAGCCTTTCGGACTTCGGTTGTAGCACGGCTCTCGTAAATGTAAACGGCGAAAAATTATAACTTAAAATATGAATATGAGTTGAAAGTCAGACAGTAATGTTTGGCTTTTTTCTTATGCCCTTTTACGCAATAATTTTTCGGTTGCCTTAAAAGCCCATAACGATAAGATTAAAGATAATTCGTCATTACGATTTGCGGAAAAAGAACTTCAAAAAACCGAAACAGCACTATCAAATCTTATCGCTGCGGTTGAGGCTGGGTTTTTCTCGGAAACATCGAAAACAAGATTGATTGAACTCGAAGAACGCAAGAAAGAATTGAAACTATCAATCGCAACGGAAAAATCAAAAGAAGTGCCGCGTATCACACGAGAGCAGGTCGAAAACTATTTGACGTTTGCAATAGAACAATCTCCTCAAACTTGGATTGATTTGCTTGTTAAACGTGTTGCAATAAAAGACGACATAATAGAATTGCTCTTGGAATATACTCACAATATAAACCCTACACCACCTAAAAACGGACGTAGGAACAAGGCAGAAAACCCCGAACGGATACTCTCCGAACGGGGTTCTTTCTTTATGGAGTTTACTTTTTCATATAGACTATCAAAGACAGGGCGTCCACCGCTCGGCAGACCTAATAAATACTATAAACCAAAGAATAAAACAAGAATTGTTACTACAAGAATATTTGTATGATTTGGCGCACCACTATATATAGTGGTTTTTCTTTATTTTTAGGTCAAATAACACAATTTAAGTGTTCTACTGAGGTTTTGCCCGCGCCCCCATTCCGACACCTCCTATTTTTTTAGATATATAAGTAAAACGAAAAATCGTTAAACCGATTATAGCACAGTTCCATGCCGAAATCAATCCGCCGTTTGTTTTTTCAGTCAATTTACACATTTCCTGCGCGGAGCCGGTTTTTCCGCGCCACGTTCTTGAATTTCGGATTTTTCAATAAAATTACAGAAATGTAATTCCTGCGCTTGCAAACAGACCGAAATTCATTGTATAATAAAAAAAACGAATTTAAGAGGTATCCTATGAAAACACCTTACGCATTGATCATTATGGACGGCTACGGGCTGAATCCCCAAACGGACGGAAACGCGATTTCGATGGACGGAAGCAAGAATGTAAACGAATTGCGCAAAAATTATCCCTCCGCCACGCTGGGCGCAAGCGGGCTTTCCGTCGGACTTCCCGACGGGCAAATGGGCAATTCCGAAGTCGGACACCTCAATATGGGCGCGGGGCGGATCGTCTATCAGGATCTGACCAAAATCACGAAAGCGATCGATGACGGCGACTTTTTTGAAAACGGCGCACTGTTAAAGGCAATGGAAAACGCCAAACAAAACGGCAAAAAACTGCACCTTTGGGGACTGCTTTCCGACGGCGGCGTACACAGCCACATTACGCATTTATACGCGCTCCTTCAAATGGCAAAATCTTACGGCGTACCGCAAACCTATGTTCACTGCTTTATGGACGGACGCGACGTTTCCCCCACCTCGGGCGTGGAATTCGTAAAAGAACTTCAAACGAAAATTAACGAACTCGGCTACGGCAAAATTGCCTCGCTTTCGGGAAGATATTACGCGATGGACCGCGACAACAACTGGGACAGAGTGGAAAAAGCATACGATATGCTCACCGTCGGCAGCGGTGTAAAATGCGAATGCCCCGTAAAAGCACTGGAAGAATCTTACGCGAACAGCGTTACCGATGAATTTATTCTGCCGACGTGCGTCGTGGAAAACGGCAAGCCCGTCGCGTTGGTGGAACAGGGCGACAGCGTCATCTTCTTTAACTTCCGCCCCGACAGAGCGCGCGAGATCACGCGGGCATTCTCGCAGCGGGAATTCACCGTTCCCAAAGGCACGGCGTTTGAACGCAAAACGGGATATTTGAATCCCGTATTCGTCTGCTTCACGGTCTACGACGCGGCATTTGAAAACGTGGAAATTGCTTTCCCCAAACAGAGTATGCGCAACACGCTGGGCGAATATCTCGCATCCTTAGGAAAAAAACAACTGCGCATTGCGGAAACGGAAAAATATGCGCACGTCACTTTCTTCTTTAACGGAGGCGTGGAAGAACCCAACGAAAACGAAGTGCGCGTGCTTGTCGCCTCGCCCAAAGTCGCAACGTACGATTTACAGCCCGAAATGTCCGCTTACGAAGTGACCGAAAAAGTTTTGGAAGAACTGAACTCGGGCGAATACGATGCAATAATCTTAAACTTCGCCAACTGCGATATGGTAGGACATACAGGCGTAATTCCTGCGGCGGTAAAAGCCGTGCACACGGTAGACGAATGCGTAAAAAAAGTAACCGACCGAATTCTTGCAATGGGCGGAAGCGCGCTCCTCACCGCCGACCACGGCAATGCCGATAAAATGCTCGAACCCGACGGATCGCCCTTTACCGCGCACACGACCAATCCCGTTCCCGTCGTGTTGGTCTCCGATCGGTACAAAAACGCCGAACTGCGGAAAGACGGCGTTCTTGCCGACCTTGCGCCTACGCTTTTAGACGTGATGGGATTGCCCGTCCCCCCCGAAATGACGGGAAAGAGTCTGATCGTAAAATAATGAAAAGGGACGGTTAAATCCGTCCTTTACATTTTATATTATAGTTATCATAAAAGATGGCGTTGGGCGCATATGCGCCCAACGCCATCTTCATCAAATCTCACATATTTTTGGTTCCGCGTTTTCCTTTATACAGTTTTTTCACCGAAGTGCGGTGTTCTTCGCCCGCAAACAGCCGAACGAGATTTTTACGGTGTGCAAACCACGTAAGGAAATTGATCATCAGAAGAAGCATAAACAGCCAGACCACCCAACCGCTCGTCAGGTCTTGCTGATAACGCAAAAAGAAAATCATTCCCTGCCAAAGGCTGAACGCGGTCACTCCGATCAGCGAGCCCATCGACCCCCACTCGGTAAACGCGATGTAAAACAATACGAAAAGATAACCGCCGATCGCAATGGGAATGAACCACGCCTGCTCGCAGGGAAGACAGAACGCAAACAGACCGAGCGTACAGGCGATGCCCTTTCCTCCCCTGAACCGCATGGTCACAGGCCAGATATGTCCCAAAATGACGAACATGCCGCAAAAATACCGCGTTAGATCGGAAACCAAAATGTCCGTTCCCTCAAAGACGTATCCGCGGCAGATAAAGTAAGTTACAAGCGCAGGCACGCCGCCCTTACATACGTCGAACATGAAATTCAAAAATCCGATTTTCAATCCGAATTCCCGACTGATATTCATTGCCCCGGGATTTCCGCTCCCGATCTTATGAACGTCTTTATGTCTGGCTTTCGAGATGATGACGGCAATATTGATGCAGCCGATCAAATAGCAGACGATCGCCATGACGAGCATCCAATACCAGAAATCGGAAAATGCTATTTCTTTCATGACTCTTTATGATTCCTCACCTGAATTTTAACGGGCGTACCTGAAAAATCGTACGCGCCGCGAATGACGTTTTCCAGATACCGCTCGTATGAAAAGTGCAACAGTTTTTCGTCGTTTACCATGAGCACGAAGATCGGCGGTCTGACGGCGACTTGAGACGCAAAATACAACTTTAATCTTCTGCCCAAATACGAAGGCGGTTCGGACACGCGCATCGCGTCAATGAGCAGATCGTTGATTTCGCCCGTCGGGATACGCCGCCCCGCGTTCTCGTAGACCTCTTCCGCAAGACGCAACAGTTTCTCGGTGCGCTGTCCCGTTTTGGCGGAAATATAAACCGATTTGAAATAGTCCATAAACTTCAAATCTTCCCGAAGTTCTTTTTCAAACTTTTCGATCGTATGCGTATCCTTCTCAACCGTGTCCCACTTATTCATGACGACGACCGAAGGTTTTCCTTGTTCGTGAACAAATCCCGCGATTTTGACGTCCTGCTCGGTGAGCCCTTCGTTTGCGTCTACCACCAGTAAAACGACGTCCGCGCGGCGCACGGCGTCGAAAGAACGAAGCACCGAATAATATTCCACGTCGTCGTCCACCGAACGTTTACGGCGAATCCCCGCCGTATCGATGAGCGTATAACTTTTCCCTTCCCGCTCGAAACGGGTATCCACCGCGTCGCGCGTCGTGCCGGCAATGGGCGTTACGATGGTGCGTTCCTGACCCAGCAGTCGGTTCACGAGCGAACTTTTTCCCGCGTTCGGTTTTCCGACGACGGCAATTTTTAAAGATCCGTCCTCCTCGATGTCTTTCCGCTCGAAAAATTCCGAGGCTTGATCGAGCACGTCGCCGATGCCGCGCGAATGCTCGGAAGAAACCGCAAATGGCTCGCCCAGCCCAAGCGAATAAAATTCAAATAATTTATCGGGGGAGTAATCGTCCACTTTGTTGACGACAAGCACGACGGGTTTCCCGCATTTACGAAGAATATCCGCAACGTCGTAATCGGATGACGTCAGCCCTTCGCGGCTGTCCGTAAAAAACAGAATGACGTCGGCGGTGTCGATGGCGAGTTGCGCCTGAACCGCGATCTGTTTCCACATGGTGTCGTCGCTTTTTAATTCGATCCCGCCCGTGTCGACGAGCGTGAAAGGTCTGCCCCGCCATTCTGCGTCTGCCGTAATACGGTCGCGCGTGACGCCGGGTCTGTTCTCGGTGATGGATATTTTTCTGCCGGCAACTTTATTGAAAAAAGTGCTTTTCCCAACATTCGGACGTCCGACGATTGCAATTACGGGGTTGCTCATGCTCGCTCCTTTTATCGTATTATAGAGTTTTTCTGAAATTTTGTAAAGAAAAAAACGGCTCTTTGCAAGCCGTTTTTCACAACAATTTCCGTTTCCTGCGCTTAGAACGCTACATAAACGGTAACAAGCCCGAATACGCAGCCGAAAATATAAATCACGAGCGCGACCCAGTAAACGATTCTCCAAACCTTACCTTTGGATTTGATAAAATCCCATGCGGGGAACGCGACTGCAACCAAAAGCGCAAGTTGTGCGACAAAATTGAAAACACCCGTTACGTTACCCAAACCGCACGCGTTCAGGATCGCGCCGACTACAAACAGAACTGCGGAAATCAAGATCCCGACGAAAGCGCACAATCTGATCAAATCGTGTTTTGCAGCCGTTTCACTGCGCTGTCTTCTGCGTTTTGCCATTCTATCATACCTTCCTTTCTTTTTTATTTATTATATCACTGCAATTTTATTTTTGCAACAAACATTGCGGAATTTTTTGAAAAAATATTTTAGGATTCCCGCTGCAACACAGTCAGCACGCGCTCGAAATAATCGGGCAGCGGCGCTTCGAAACACATCCGTTCGCCCGTAACGGGATGCGTCAGCGTCAGTCGGAACGCGTGCAACAACTGTCCGTCCAACGCAAACCTCTGCTTTTTATAACCGTACAGCGGATCCCCTACGACGGGATGTCCCATGTGTTTTGCATGTACGCGGATCTGATGCGTCCGGCCCGTATGCAACGAAAAGCGCACGAGCGTATTGGAGGCAAACCGTTTTTCCACAAAAAAATCGGTAACGGCGACGCGCCCTTTCCCCTCCGGTAGTACTGCCATTTTCAAACGGTCTTTGGGGTCTCTCCCCATCTCGGTCGAAACGGTGCCGTTATCCTCTTTCACTACGCCTTCGAGAAGGGCAAGATATTCGCGTTTACAAGTTTTCTCTGCGATCTGTGCGGAAAGCGAGAGGTGCGCCGCGTCGTTTTTGGCAACGACCAAAAGTCCCGAAGTATCTTTATCGATCCGGTGTACGATGCCCGGGCGCAATTTTCCGTTGATGCCGCTCAGATGCCGCAAACGGAACAACAGTGCGTTTACAAGCGTTCCCTCATGATTTCCCGCGCCTGCGTGAACGGTCATTCCCTGCGGTTTGTTCACTACGGCGATATCGGCGTCTTCGTATACGATTTCCACGGGGATATCTTCGGGAACGGCGCAAATAGGTTCGGGGTCTGGAATTAAAATTTCGACCTCCGTTCCCACGCGCAGGATCTGACCCGCCTTCACCGTTTTTCCGTTTACCGTCACATTGCCTTCGTCGGCAAGTTTTTTAACGGCGGAACGCGTCAGATCCGTTCTTTCGCTTAAAAGAACGTCAACGCGGCACTCTCTATCCGCCGCGAAAGACATGCGTTTCATTGCTTGTCCCGTTTCTTTTCCTGTTTCATTCGCGCCTTGCGCGCATCTTCCGCCTTCGCTTGGTCTCTCCATTTTTTGGTGATCGGGAACACTGCTCCCTTGCCGATAAACAGGATAATGAAGATCAAAACGACCGCGCCTGCCATGATACAAACGTCGGCAAAATTCGCGGTATACGAAGGAAAAAACCAAACCTTCTTCACGTTCAGAAAGTCGCGCACGTAATCGAGACATACGCGGTCGATAAAATTCCCGACGGCGCCCGCTTCAATCACGGCAAGCGCTACCTGTGCGGGACGGTTCTTTTTGAATAATGTAAAGAAAAGTACGACGATCCCCACGATCATAACGCCCGTCAGCGCGGTTACAAGGATCATCACCCATTCCGCGCTCTTATCGCCGATGCCCAGCATCATGCCGTTATTCTTATGAAAGTCGATCCGCACCAAATTCAAAAAGTAATCGATTTGATGAATATCGTAAGCCGCGACGACCGTTTTGGAAATGAGGTCGATCGCAAGCAGCAGCGCACAAATCAGCGCGCACGACAATGCCGTCATCATTCGCTTTCTTCCTCCATCAATCCCAGATCCATGCAGAGTTGCTGCAAATTCAGCGGTTCCTTGGGAGATAATACTTCTTCCATATTGAACGACTCGCCGTCGTCCCGATCGAGCGCCTCATGCAATTTATGTAAAAATTCCGAATACGCCGCCTCGTCCCCTGCATCCGGAGTATCTTCGCCGAGGATACGGCATTTTTCGGCCAGGAGAGCGAGTTCTTTCCGTTCGTTTTCCGCTTCCATCGCGCATTCACGTTTGATCCGCTCGCCTTCCGCCACGGCATGAACAATGGCGTCGGAAACACTGTCACGCTCCGATTCCAATTTGGAAACGCGTGCCAGAAGAATACGGTTCTGTTCTTTCAAATCGGCAAACGCTTCCATTTGCCGTTTGATCACTGCATCATATTCATCGCGCAGACGACGAACCAACTTTTGTACGTCCTTATTGGTGTATAATCCCAACACGCTTTACTCCCTTCCCGAACACGTGCGATTTTACGCACGTTCGGAAGACCCATTTTAAAAAATCATTTATTTTATAGATATGCGGCTTGTCCCGCCGCCTATACGCGCGAAACGTTTCGCATGCGTCATTTCTTTGTCGTTTTTTTCGTCTTAGGACGTTTTGGAGAAACTTCGCCGTTTTCCTTCGGCGCTTCCGTCTCTTCCCGCGAACGCTGTTCTTCTTTCTGTTCTTCGTTCGGTTCCGAAGAATCGTTCCGAGGATCCGTCTTGGGCTCTTCTCCCTTGACTGATTGCTCCTCTGAAACATCGGCTTGCTGCGAAACGCTCTGCCCTTTTCCCGCTTTCTTTAACCGTTTCAATTCCTCTTTGGACGGTTTGGGCGGATAGTTCGCACCCAATAAATTGATTTTTGAATAATAAGGCTGTTCGTTTTTATTGGGAGACAAATATTGAGTGATTCCGCAAGGATCGCCCTCTTTGCTGCCGAGGAGCGCATGCTCTTTCCGGTAATTGAAAAACAGCAGCAAGCCGATCCCGATCACGCCGAATATGATAAACAAAATCGACATGACGAGCGAGGCAGGCACGCCGTGACCGAGAATGAACTGTTCGTCGCGCAAGGGTTCCATAATGGTGCGGATAGTTCCGTACCAGACGAAATATGCGCAGGTAAATACGCCGTTGGGTTTTTTCTTCCAGTACCATGCAGCCGAAAAGAGCAACGCCCATCCAATCATATTTACGATCATTTCATAAAAGAAGAAGGCATAGTGCCACGTCGCGTTTGCCGCGCCGAACGAATCGACTCCGGACAATCCGGGCGCGATCGGAACGGCGAACGGAAACCAATGCATCGAAGGATCTTTCACGACGCCGCCGTATACTTCGGCATTGAAAAAATTCCCCCAGCGTCCGAGCGCCTGCGCAAACAGAATATTGATCACGACGCAATCCGCCGCCCGCAGAAAATTTACCTTTTTAATGATACAAACCGCAAGTCCAGACGCAACGCCCAGAGATACGCCGCCGATAATCGAAAGACCTCCGTCACGGAAATCGAAAAATTTTGCGATACCGAGGTTAGGATCGGTGATACAGGAGAACAGTCTGGCGCCGACGATTGCCGAAGGGATACATACGATAAACAAGAGAAATATCAGATCGGGAGACATATTCCGCCGTTTCATCAGGAGCGCGGATAGCGCCGCCGCCGCGATCATGCCCACGACGATAAAAACGGCGTAAAAATAAATTTCAAACCCGAAAACACAAAAACCTTTTCCGTCCGCCGCCAAACCCCATTGCGGATTATTCGCCAGCAAAAGCACGCCCATCGCGTTCCTCCCCGAATTAACTTCTTTATTATACACAAGCGAAAAATAAAAGTCAACCGCAAGCGGTTGACCGAATGAAATTTTCAAGATTTATTTAATGCGCAGTTTGAAAGGCTTGACCGCGTTCAACAGCGGCACGACCGCAAACAGCAACGCATAATTGACGATATTGTTGTATATCTGTCCGAGAATAAAGTAGCGGATCGCGCAGTAGATCCAGAACGAAAACTCGCCGCCGAACTTTTCCGCAATCGCCTGTTTGACGTTGTTCGGGAAATAGATATTGAGCCCGATGTAATACATTCCCGTCGTATTGATCCCAACCGAACAGACCAGCAACGTAAGGATACTGATCAGCGCAAGTTTCACATAGACCGCGCCTTTGAAACGAAAGGGCAAACCCATGATCAATCCCGAAACGAACGCCGAAGCCGCAACCGAGAGCGCCACCCACCAATAGTAAGGATAGCCCATACTGTTGTAGAGGTATCCCACGGCGTCGCCCAAGAAGACGGCGCAGAACCCGAACAGCGGTCCGATGATGATTCCCGCCAACACCGACGAAAACACGGTTAACGAAAATTGCACGGATGCAAACTTAATTTCGAACATGTTGGTGACAATGCAAAGCGCCGCAACGACGCCCATGCACGCGATGCGCCCCGCAACCGATTTGTTGACCAATACGTCGGAAAACAAAACCCGTTTCCAGTAAGGCGTCACCGCAGTATTTTGAGTAAAATGAGACATAAAAAAACCTCCCGTAATCTGAGAGGTCCGCAAATAAAAGCGCAAAAGCGCAAATCGAGCGGACGCGCCGCAGCACCGCAGGGAATTCCCTTTCGTTTGCGAACAACGTCCCGTTTCGCAACACTTAACGCGCTTTGGCTACTCTTCGTCGGTTATTATAAATGAAACGCGCGAAAAACGCAAGCGAATTACATACTTTTTTAAAAAATTCAAAATACTTTTATTATGGTACTCGTCATGATCCGCACGGCGATCATCTTCGTTGCGCTTCTGATTATTATGCGTTTGATGGGCAAACGGCAAATCGGCGAAATGCAACCGTTCGAACTCATTATTACGCTCGTCATTGCCGATCTTGCCTGCATCCCCATGGCAGACGCGTCGATTCCGCTGCTCTACGGCATTGTCGCCGTACTGTCAATTTTTGTGCTGCACGAAATCATGACGCTCGTCGATTTGAAAGTAAAACCGCTGAAATCGTTTATCAGCGGAAAACCGAGCGTCGTCATCAACAAAAACGGGATCGACGATTATCAGTTAAAACGCAACAATCTCGACGTTTCCGACCTCATCGAATCGCTTCGGACTGCGGGCTATTTCTCGCTTGACTGTATCGATTACGCGCTTTACGAATCCAACGGCATGTTTTCTGCATTGCCCAAACAGGATTACGAACAAATGCAGACGTCCCTTCCGCTCGTCATTATCGACAACGGAAAATACGACAAAAAGAATCTCGACATTACGGGATTGGGACAGGAATATTTTGACGGGATCCTGAAACAACAAAGCGTTAAAAACGTAAAAAAGGTGCTTGTTCTGACGGCGGACGGCACGGGAAAAATTTATTTACAGGAAAAGAATCAAAAATTCCGTACCTTTCACGTGAATTATCCCGAGGGCAAAATATGGTAAAATCACTAACTGCAATTTTAACTTCCATCGCGCTGCTCGCGGGAGTGGCGATTTTCGAATCTCTCTACGTTTCTAAACAGTTTCACGATTTCGGCGAAGAGTTGCACGCGCTCTATCTGAAAACCGAAAATGAAACCGCAAACGGCGAAGATGCGAAAGCCGTGCAGACTTCTTGGGAAAACCGAAAAGAACATCTGCACGTCTGGATCCCTCACAACGACGTTTCTAAAATTGACGATTACATGTCGGAAACCGTACGGTTGATCGGCGAGAAAGAATATTCTTACGCGCTTGCAAATCTGGAAACGATGATCCATCTCTGTTCGTGTCTGCCGGACACTTACAGCCCCGCCTTGGAAAACGTGTTTTAAAATTCAGGATTATAATAAAATCAGACAAGTCCCGCATGGTTCAGCATGCAGGACTTGTTTGATATCCGTAAATATTTTATTTCTTTCCCTTCAATTTTTCCCTTGCAGTGGAAAGCATCAGTTTGATGCGGTTTTCCTGATTGACGCGCGTTGCGGAGGGATCGTAATCAACCGCCACGATATTGGCTTCGGGACAAAGTTCCTTGACGTTGCGCGCCGCGCCCTTTCCTGCGATATGATTGGGAAGGCACCCGAACGGCTGCGCACACACGATGTTTTGCGTGCCGGATTCAGCAAGCGCCACCATCTCCGCAGGGATCAACCAGCCCTCCCCCATCTTCACGCCCTGATCGATCACACGGTCGGCGCATTGTTTTAAATGCTCGAAATCGTGGAAGGGTTCGAATCTTCCCTGTTTTTTCATAAGCGCAATCAACTTTTTCTGCTTTTTGTACAACCAACGGTAGCCGAACGAAAACAACAGACGGCTCTTGGAATTGATCCCGTACCGTTTCACGTCGTTCAGCGAATTGGTAAGACAATAAAAGATAAAATCGGCAAGCGCGGGTACAACGGGTTCGCATTGTTCGGACAGGAGAAATTCTTCCAGATGAGAATTCCCGAGCGGAGAATACTTGACGTAAATTTCGCCCACGATCCCCACTTTCACTTTTTCTTCCTTTGAAACGGAAACGCCTGTGAACGCATTTAATATTGTTTTCGCGCAATAGGTCAACTTTTTCTGTTTCCCTTCGTCGAACATTTGCTTGATAAATCCGATACAATGCTCGCGAACGGAATCGGTTTCTCCCGCGGTTTTTTCATAGGGCTTGGTCTGGTTAAAACAGTACATCAACAGATCGCCGTAAAACATGGCGTATCCGAATTTTGCAAGAAGTTTTAAACCGAGTTGCAGCGAATTTCCTTTTTCCAAGCCTGCAAAATTGAGCGACAGAACGGGTACGTTTGGAAACTCCGCTTTCAGCGCACGCCTGATGAGCGGAAGATAATTGCTCGCGCGGCAGCCGCCGCCCGTCTGTGTAATGAGTACTGCCGTACGGTCAACGTCGTACTTTCCGCTTTTCAGCGCGTCGAGATACTGTCCGATCACGCAAAGCGCAGGGAAACACGTATCGTTATGAACATGCTTCAATCCCTCGTCGATGACGGCGCGGCCGCTATTGTGCAGCAGTTCGGTCTTGTACCCCTCGCGGCGCATGATATGCAGAAAAATCTCGAAATGCCAAGGCAGCATGTCAGGCACCAGGATCGTATAATCCTTCCTCATTTCCGAGGTAAAGAGCGGATACTCTTCGGTATAGTCGATTGTCGTTTTACTTTCGTTGATCATTTTCTGCTTTGTTCCTCGATTGCGGCAAGCATAGAGCGCAGTCTGATTTTCACTACGCCGAGATTGTTGATTTCGTCGATCTTGATTTGCGTATAAAGTTTCCCGTTCCGCTCCAAAATGGTGCGCACTTCATCCGTCGTAATGGCGTCGATCCCGCAGCCGAATGAAACCAGTTGCACCAGATCGGTATCTTTATGGCGGGAGACGTATTCCGCCGCGCGGTAAAGCCTCGCATGGTACGTCCATTGATCCAATACGTCCACTTTTACATAGTTTCCCTCTTCGAACACGGCGTCTTCGGAAAGCACCGCGCACCCCAGCGAACACAACAGTTTATTGATGCCGTGGTTGATTTCCGGATCTGCATGATAGGGCCTGCCTGCAAGTACGATCACATTTAAATGCTCGCGCTTCGCCTGTTCCGAAATCTTTTTCCCCTCGTTAACTACGTCCGCGTGGTATTCCGCCAACCGCTTCATCCCTTCGCGGTATCCGCGGCGAATGAGGCTTACGGGAATACGATAACGTTTCAAAGCACGGGCAAGCGCCTGCACCGTCTTCTTTTCATGATTGGGATTGAGATAGGGCATGATAAAATTGTCGGAACCGAGTCGCTCGTTATTGGCTTTCAGCAATTCGGGATAATACGCGACCACGGGACAGTTGTAATAATTGACCGACCCTTCCTGTTTGATATTGTAACTTTCACAGGGATAAAAGATAAAATCGACTTGCTGATCTAACAGCGATTCGATATGCCCGTGCATCAGTTTTGCAGGATAACAGGCGGTATCGCTTGCTACGGTATGCTGACCTTTAAAATACAGTTCGCGGGAACTCTTTTCCGAAAGCACGACTTCGAATCCGCAGGTTTCGAAAAATGCCGTCCAGAGCGGAAGTTGCTCGAACATGACAAGTTGCAACGGAAGCCCGACTTTCCCGCGCACGCCCTTCTTTTTAGAAGGCAGATTCAATAATCGTTCGTATTTATAGGCATAGATGTCGGGACGGTTTTCGGGAACTTTCATTCCCGCGCCGCGTTCGCACTTGTTGCCGGATATGAATTTCCGTCCGTCGGAAAAAGTAAGAATGTTCACGTTACATTTGGAAGTACACCCGCGGCAGTTGACCGATTGCGACGAATAGGTAAATCGGTCTAATTCCGCTGCTGTGATCAGCGAACTGATCAGTACGTTTTCCGAAGTATTTTCCATGGCGTAAAGCGCCGCGCCGAACGCGCCCATCAACCCTGCGATCGCGGGACGCACAACCTCTTTCCCCGTTTCCTTTTCAAAGGAGCGCAACACCGCGTCGTTGAGGAACGTCCCGCCCTGTACGACGATATGATCGCCCAATTCTTCGGGCGTTCGCGCACGGATCACTTTATAGATCGCATTTTTTACGATGGAAGAAGACAGCCCTGCCGAAATATCTTCTACGCTTGCGCCCTCTTTCTGCGCCTGCTTGACCGAACTGTTCATGAATACGGTACAGCGCGAACCGAGTTCCACGGGATGCTTTGCAAACAGTCCCAGCCGTGAAAACTCCTCTATCTCCATTCCCATTGCTTTCGCAAAGGTCTGAATGAACGAACCGCAGCCGGAAGAACATGCTTCGTTTAGCATGATCGAATCGATCGCATGGTTTTTCACTTTAAAGCATTTGATGTCCTGTCCGCCGATATCGATAATAAAATCCACTTCGGAATTGAAATGCAACGCCGCTTTGAAATGCGCCATCGTTTCAACGATCCCGAAATCGATTTTCAGCGCTGCCTTCATCATATCTTCTCCGTAGCCCGTTACGCACGCGCCGCGGATGGCAATCCTATTCTGCGTTAACCCGTAAATTTCGCGGATTTTCGCCGCCACAATATCGAGCGGCTGACCGTTATTCGTCTGATAATGAGAATATAAAATTTTGGACTCGGGCGTAATGAGCATCAGTTTGGTCGTCGTCGAACCAGAATCGATGCCGAGGTACGCCTCTCCGCGATAAGTATGAATGTCCTCAAATTCCAGATCGCTCCGCTTATGACGGGAAACAAATTCGTCGTATTCGCGCCTGTCTGCAAAAAGCGGCTGTCCGACGGTGATGTCCGAATGATCGGAAACGAATGCAAGCCGCGCCGTAATTTCGCCGAGAGATTCTTCTTTGGAGTTCGCCGCATACATTGCCGCGCCGATCGCCATAAAGCAGGGCGCGTCCTTGGGGAAGATTGCGTGTTCACCGTCCAATCCGAGCGTCGTTTGAAAGGCTTTGCGCAAAGATTTCAAAAAATATAACGGACCGCCGAGAAACAGCACTTTTCCCTTGATGCGTCGCCCCTGCGCCAAACCGGAGACCGTTTGATCTACAACCGCCTGAAAAATAGAAGCCGAAATGTCCGATTTGCTCGCGCCCTGATTGAGAAGCGGCTGAATATCGGACTTGGCAAATACGCCGCAGCGGGAAGCAATGGGATAGATTTTTTCCGCTTTAAGCGCCAAATCGTCCATTTCGGATACCGTGAGATCAAGCAACGTTGCCATCTGATCGATAAACGCACCCGTACCGCCCGCGCAACTTCCGTTCATGCGCTGTTCGGTCCCGCCCGTGATAAATATGATTTTCGCGTCCTCTCCGCCCAATTCGATCGCCGCGTCCGCTTCGGGATAAAGCGCTTTGATCGCGCCGTAAGCAGATTGAACTTCCTGCACGAAAGGAATATTTCCGCGCTGGGCAAGTCCGAGTCCCGCAGAACCCGTGATACAAACTTTGTATTGCATGCCGAAAGGGCGGACCTTTTCCAGTTCCGCCGCAACGCATTCTTTCACGCGGGAAAAATGACGCTCGTAAGAAGTATAGAGTATCTTCCCCGCTTCATCGATCACGCATACTTTTACCGTGGTGGAACCGACGTCAATCCCCAATAATTTAGCCATACGGTATCTCTTTCGTACTTTTTTTCGTTTGGTTTATTATATCATATCCGATGATAATTTTCAAGACGCAATTTACGCTTTTTTTCGGAAATTTTACCTTGATTTGGAAACTGAAGATTTTTACTTCCCTTCGCTTTCCTCTTTTTCTCCCAAATATTTCCGTTTGGTTGCCGCGCCGCCCCGTAAATGCCGTTCTTGCAGATTGACTTCCAATACCGACTGCACTTTTTCCCAAAGCGCCGCATCGATCGACGCAAGACGCTCCGTTACATCTTTATGTACGGTCGATTTGCTGGAACCGACATAATTAGCGCATGCCCGAACGGTACAACCCGTTTCAACGATATATTCCGCGCAAGCGATCACGCGCTCTTCGATATTCCTCCACATAAAAAATCCCCTTTTTCGACAAAACTGTATTTTATATCTATGTCGAATGTAAGGGAAAAATACGAAAATATGACATTCTTCGCAAAAAATTAACCGACATTTAAAATGCCGGTTAATTCATATAAAACTGTATTTTAAAATCTCTCCTCTTCCTGGTTGTTTTCACCGTCTGCACTTTTCGCTTCCGAATCGTTCGCAGAAAACTTCGGATCATTGCAAACGTCCGACACGGTTTCGGATTGAACTCGCCGACGGAATATTTTCCGAAGTATGTTCTTCATGATGTTCGAAAAATCCCGATTCAGAACGATTGCTGCAATGCAGGGAACGATCGAAAGCGCAAGCGCGATTCCGCCGTTAGCAAGCAGTTCCAGCCATTGATTTTCAAGCGTTACCATGCTGAAATTCAATGCCGCCAAAATTCCTCCGAAAATGAGGATATATGCATAGTTCTGCACGTAATATTGTTTCATACCGGAACGAAACGCATGTTTATACAAGACATAAGGTTCGATGATATGACAAATAAACAAGTTGGTGATGATCGTAGCAGCAATTACGCCGACCACTTTATAGTCCTCTGGAAACACGCAGACAAACAACACGGACAGTCCGATGTTGATGATTCCTTCAAACAACGGTTTCCAACGGTCGTTATAAAACGTTCCGGTAGCGTCGCGGAACAGCATACAGCCCTGGCGCATAAATTGAATGAAATAATTTAAAGTAATAACAAAGGAAACCGATTTCGCCAATTCCAATTCGGCACCGAACAGCACGCCGACCAAATTGTCTGCCACGGCATAATATCCGAGGAAAAACACCATCCCCAAAACAAAATTCAACGTATGAAATACGCCACAGTATTTTTTTGCCGTTTCCCTTCCCTCTTCCACAAACATGTGACCCACGACAGAGGTGAGCGGCGTGAAGCACAGCGTCAGCACGCTTGTCATTGCAATGACGATCGCAGTATAATTGGAATATTTTCCTAAAATAAGAATGCCGATAAACGAAGAAATAATGATGCTGTCGGCAGTGTTGACCAAAATTCCGCCGATTTTATGCATAAACATGGCTTTCACGTTTTTTGTGACTTCTTTTTTGGTTTCGGAATCCACGGAAGATTTTATCTTGATAATATCTCCGTGTTTGTATCTTGCGATCGTTTCCGTAGCGACCCATTGCAGGACAGAAGAGATGATGCGGCAAACCAAATACCAGATAAACGAACCGGTCAAAAATAACACGAGCATTTGCAGCCCGCATTGTACGATTCTTCCGAGAGAAGAAACAGTATTGACGATATAATTATCCTTATAGGCATTGATGAGCGAAGTCTTCGCGCTGAACAAATACGTAATCGCGACGGAAGAAAGCATCAACGCAAACGTGAGATATAAATTCACGTTCGCTTCGGCATAATCTTTCGCCAGATAAGGCAAAAGCGGCATGATCGCGCATCCGACGACCACGATCACAGCCCCGATGATCCAATAAAGTTTTTGAAATAAGTGATATAACGCTGCGGTTTTTTCACGGTCGCCGTCCACAATCGGCTGATACATACAATAAGTGATCGCACCGCCCACGCCGAGTTCCGCAATCGCCAGAAAATCGAGTATGGATATATAAAGCGAGTTTAATCCGTTGATCTCGTTTCCGACATATCGGATCAAAAACCGCCTTACGAAGATTTCCAAAATAATAATAACAAATTTAAAGCCGATCGAAACGCTTACGTTCAGTAAACTTCTTTTTTTATCCATGCGCGTATTTCCAACCGTCGTTGTTAGAATGTAATTTAATTACGCCGTTTTACGACGCGTACTGCATGCTCGGAACATTACAGACGATTCTCCTGTTTTCTGCAAAATATCGCACAATCAACATCGGTAAAAAGAAGGGAATGATATTCGCATAGACGATGCAAAGCGTATACATGAACACGCTGAGCGAAAGATGCACGGTGCAAACGTACATAATCAATTTCCCGATGCCGCTTCGAGATTTGCGTTGTAATTCATCAAACCAATTTACGGCAAGCACGACCGCCAACGCGGGAAGACAACTACCGATATAACCGAAATAGTAAAAACCGTAACCGCTCATCGGAATGATCGCTCCGGGCATCCCGTACTCGTCGCCGAACATAATATTCAGATCGGGATGGGAAACCAACCGCTCTAATACGGGAATATTTTTTACGATATCCGCAAAAAATCCGCCGATACCGAGATCGGAATGAACTTTCATATGCACGGACAAGGCAACGTTGATCGGCCCTTCGAAATAATTGTTGAGGATACGGCCGAGGCTGCCCACATCGAATACATTTGCAATATTTTTCAGCACAAAAACACTGACAAACGCCGCGCCGACCACGCCCAACGGCACAATAATTTTACTGCTCTGTTTATGACTGACCAGCATATAGATCACGATACAAAGCACGACAATGATGGAATTGATCTGTTCGGAAGTTAATACGGAAAAAGCAGCGATTGCGATGAGCAAAGCAACCGCCCACTTCTGCGCCACCGTTAATCGGGAATGGTTCACACGTGCAACCAAATAGATCGGAATGAGATAATGCAATAATTCCGCGCTGTACTTGAAGGGATAATAAATAATCCCGGGTATTTGGCTGATCAGCGCATTCAACCGTTCCAGACGCGCAAACGAATCTCCCATAAAGAAAATAATGCGCCAATAGGTTGTAAATAATTGCGGAAAACAAAATGCTACAAACAGAACGTACGCCAATAAGACGAAAATGATCGCTTTTACCGATTTATATTTGCGCGGATTTTCACTTGCGTTTTGACGCACGTTTTCCGCTTCCGCCCGATGTTTGCGATAACTTCTCGTCCCGAGCCATGAAAGCAACAAAAATACCGCCAGCAATTCGATGATCATGATCACGCATGCCTGATCGAAATAAGGAAGATAAACCGATTCTTCCACGTCGGTACGGTAAGAACCGAGAGAAATGATCACGGGAAAGACCGTAAACCGCAATAAATATGCGATCACAATGATAAAACTGCCCAACCCTTTTACGTTTTTATTGTAATCGAATAACAACGCCGTCAATAAAAATACGGCGGGCAGCATTACGATTGCGAAGTGCGACGAATCCCATTCTCTGCATGCAAGCACAATTGCAGAGAATAAACTTAACACCAAAGAAAGCGGCTTCAAAATAGAAAAGCCGTAAATCTGTTGGATCTCGTAAAGTTTAGTGTATTTCGTCTTCACACGCAGCCTCTAAATAATCCCTCTCACGTATTTCCGCTTCTTTTGCGATATTATAATTCGTTCGGGCAAAATCGAACCCGACGGGAATTCTTATAAAATTGTCTTTCTTCAGAAACGCATCCGACCATTTTTTTGCATCGAGTTCCAAAAATGAAACGCATCCGCTGATATTCGTTTCATTGGAAACGTGATCCGAAGCCAACGCCTTCAAACCGTTCGCCTGTGCTTCGACCAATACCATAGGCAACCCTTCGTACAGCGAGGGCAAAATCAATAAATCGAACGCGCTGTATAATTGAGACGCTTCGAACTCGTCTCCCGCCATGATCGCTTTTCCCGTTAATCCGAGTGCCTTTATGGTTGCGGCGATTTCCGTTTCCAGTTCACCGAATCCTTTCATCAGCAAGATAAGAGACGAATCTCTTTTTGCCGCGTCGGCAAAGGCTTTAAGCGAAAACAAATGATTTTTTACTATGGAATATCTGCCGACCTGTCCGATGACTTTCTGTCCGTCGGCGATTCCGTAATGATTGCGGATCTTGTTTCTGAATTGTGCGTTAAAACAATATTCGCTTCCGTCAATCGCATTGTAGACAATCCGATCGGCTTTTTCTCCCAAAACGCTGACTGCCGCTCGCTGCGAACAGGTTACCGTTTCATCGCAGTATTTTTTGATTTGTCTTCTGGCATGTTTGATCAAAATCCCCTTTTGATCGGAACTGCTATGAATGTGAAAAATTACTTTTTTCGCGCCGTATTTTTTTGCCAATTTGCAATAAGCATAACGTAATGCGGAAGGCGAATGCACTTCGACCGCATCGTATTCTTTGGCATGTTTTTTAAAAAATTTTTTCTTGGCTGATAAATTTTTCAGAGGATTCTGCCGGAAAGACGGAATTTTATAAATTTTTCCGCCCATCCGCTTAATTTCCACTTCGTAATAACCTGTCCCGAGATTTAAAACTAAAAAATCAAATTGAATTTTCGTACGGTCGATATTGCGGTAATAATTCATGATCACCGCTTCCGTACCCGCATGATTCAATCCCGAAACCACGTTTAACACCTTCACCATAACCGTTTCCCCGAATACGATCCGTCAATCAAAGCGACGTTCTGCCATTCTGCGATAAATTTCTTCCATCGTATCTACGTTTTTCTCCCAATCGTACAACTGCCTGACACGTTCGACCGCACTCTGTCCCATCCGGTTTCGCAACGGTTCGTCCGTCAATAACCGATACATATTTTCCGCGATCTTATCGACGTCGCCTTTCGGCGCAATCAGCCCCGTAACGCCGTCTTCCACCACTTCGGCAAAGCCTTCGGCATCGCTCACCTGCACGGGAATCCCGCAAGCCATCGCTTCCACCGCCGCAACCCCGAACGATTCGCTGTCGCTGATACTGTTGCTGTTATTGAACGTAAAACGATTATAGATGCGAGGGAGCATGTGATTGTCAACGTAACCGCACAGTTTGATTTTATCGTGCATTCCGTATCCGTCGATCAACGTCTGTAATTCGTCTTTTAACTCGCCTTTTCCGTAAATTTCCAAAAATAATTTTTGGGATAGTTGTAAATTCTCTTCCGAAATCAACCTCTTGTTTAATTTCACAAATGCTTCGATCGTATCCGCAATGCCGTATTTGGGAGAGAGCGTTTTTACGATCCCGAAAATGATTTTATCTTTCGGTTTACAATCTGTAAGCGGACGGAACAACTCCGTATCGACGCCGAACGGCGTAATTTCGTAATCTCTTGCGTACAACTTCTCCGCTTGTCTTGCCATGCAATGACTGGTGGATGCGGCAAAATCGTAATACCGTAAATTCTTCCGGATCAGTTGCATTTTAAATGAACTCTGATAGGGAAAATCATACACGTCACTCCCCCATATGTTCAAAAGCGCATGTTTCAGTTTTGCACGACGTCCCAGCGTTCCGTAACCGCTCGCGTAATGGATATTGATCACGTCAAACCGTTCCCGTTTCGCGATTTTCTTCAACTGCCGCGCGTTCAGGTAATATCCCAGCGGCGCACGGTATTTCAGCGTAAAAATGCGCACCGACCGTTCGTAAAGACTTAAATTTTCATCGGTATCGTTTGCACAGGTAATTACGGTCACTTCGTGACCGCGTTTTACCATGGCGTTCGCCCAGCGAACGATATGAATACTTTTCGCCGCGGAAATAAAACAAATTTTCATGACAAATCAAACTTTCCCTTAAAATCAGTGCAAGCACATTCTTTTAACGGCAATTTCACGGGTTTCGCCTCATATGCGGATCGATAAACGGATAAGACGAGTTCCAAAGCGTTTCTGCCCGCAACGGCGTCTACGTAAGGGTTTCTGTTCTGTAAAATTGCCGAAACCATGTCGGCAAACAAACTGGTGTGTCCGTTTCCGTACACATTCGACGTTTGTTCAAATAAGCCTTTGTTCTCGGCGTCCTGTTCGGTTTCGTCCGAAAAATCCCAGACGTCGATCGCATTGGTGGATTTTCCGCCCAATTTTACCGTTCCCCTCTCGCCGAATAAATACAACGTTTCCTCCAGATTTTTAGGATATACGTTCGTCGTTCCTTCGATCGTTCCGACTGCCCCGTTTTTAAATTTCACAACCGCCATGCCGATATCTTCGCATTCGAGATAGTGATGAAACTGCTGTTTGGTAACGCCGTAGACTTCTTCGATTTCATCGCCCATCATCCAGCGCAACAGGTCGATGCCATGAATGCACTGATTCATCAGCGCGCCGCCGTCCTGCGCCCACGTTCCGCGCCATTTGGCTTGTTCGTAATAATCTCTGTTCCTATTCCAGCGAACGTGTACGGAGCCGTGCGACAGTTTCCCGAACCGTCCGTTTTCCAACGCCCTTCGCGTTTGCTGAACCGCGATATTAAACCTGTTCTGATGACAAGCCGAAACCTTTACGCCGTAACGATCGGAAAGAGCAATGATCTTATCCGCATCGGCAAGGCTCATTGCCATGGGCTTTTCGATAATGACGTTGATTTTGTGTTCGATACAATACAGCGCGATCTCCGCATGTTTTCCGCTTTCGGTTGCGATACTCACAAGTTGCAATTCGGGATGTTCTTCGATCATCTTCTGATAATCGGTATAACGCGCAATGGTTCGATCTTGTTCCAACCCGTGCTTTGCAAGAACTTCTTCCATGCGCGCGGGAACAACGTCGCACACCGCAACGATTTCCAGACGGTTTGCAACCGCCGCCTTAATGTGATTCGTTGAAATCCTGCCGCACCCGATCAATGCATATTTCATTGGTTAAAGCACCTCGATCTTTTCTCTGCACGCGATATGTTTCATTACGTTCTTGGTATCGAATACTGCCTTTGCGTGTTCCGCTACCATTTGATAGTCCACCAATTTGGTATGTCCTGCGGTGACGATGACGGCATCGTACTTGCGCACCGTATCGGCAGTAATTTCGGGAAGACCGGAATATTGTTTTCCGTGATATTTATAAGAACCCACGTACGGATCGAAATAATCCACGATACAGCCTTCGGCATCCATCAATTCGCGTACGACAAGCGCGGGGCTTTCGCGGTAATCGTCGATATCGTTTTTATAAGCCACGCCGAGTTGCAGAATTTTCGCACCGTTGAGCGACTTTTTGTGTTTGTTCAACAAATCGCTCAAACGCTTCACGGTATACTCGGGCATTTTATCGTTAATCATCATGGACGATTCGATCATGGAAGTGTGAAAACCGTACTCGCGCGCTTTCCAAGAAAGATAATACGGATCCAAAGGTATACAATGCCCGCCGAGACCGGGACCGGGATAGAACGCCTGGAATCCGTAAGGTTTTGTTTTGGCGGCGTCAATGACTTCCCAAATGCTGATCCCCATACGGTGGCAAAGTTGAGCGAGTTCGTTTACCAATCCGATATTGATATTGCGGTATGTGTTTTCGAGAATTTTTTCCATCTCCGCAACGGCTGGAGAGGAAACTTCATGGATATCGCTCTGCAACACCGCGCGGTACATTGCCGCGATCACTTCCGTCGCATCTTTCCCGATCGCGCCGACCACTTTTGGCGTATTCTTCGTTTTATAGATCAAATTGCCCGGATCGACTCGTTCGGGGCTGAATCCCAGATAAAAATCTTCTCCGCATTTTAAACCGCTTCCCTCTTCTAAAATCGGCTTTAAGAGTTCCTCGGTCGTACCCGGATAAGTTGTGGATTCCAATACCACCATCGTATTCTTTTTTAAATATTTGGATACAGCGATCGCGCTGTCGCGCACGTAACTGATATCGGGCTGCTGATGCGCATCCAACGGCGTCGGAACGCAAATCGCAATAAAGTCAACGTCTTTTACGAACGAAAAATCCGTCGTTGCCGAAAGCATGCCGCTTCTGACGATGTCGGAAAGTTCGGCGTCGACGACATCGCCGATGTAGTTATGACCTTCGTTTACCATGTTAACTTTTGCTTCCTGCACGTCGAAACCGATCGTTTTAAATCCTGCTTTGGCTTTTTCCACCGCAAGCGGCAAACCGACGTAGCCCAAACCGCAGACGCCTACCACGATGGACTTGTCCGCAATCTTTTTTAATAACAGTTCTTTCATATTCATAGGTTTATCTCCTCTACCGATAAATCGGTCTTACGATATTTTTTTCCGCACCGACATTGCGCATGATCTTCCGAAAACGCAAGTTTTAAGCCGCAACTGCAAACATAACCGCTCAGCCGCGCAGGATTTCCCATCACTAAGCCGTAATCGGGTACGTCTTTCGTTACGACGCTTCCCGCGCCGATCAGCGCGTATTTTCCGATGGTATGTCCGCAGACGACAGTGCTGTTCGCGCCGATGCTGCTGCCTTTTTTCAACAACGTCCTGCGGTATTCGTTTTTTCTGTTGATATGGCTCCGCGGATTGATGACGTTCGTAAAGACGCAACTGGGTCCCAAAAATACGTCGTCCTCGCAAACAACCCCAGTATATACCGAAACGTTATTCTGAATTTTTACCCGATCGCCTAAAACCACGTCGGGAGAAATTACAACGTTTTGCCCGATATTACAATGATCGCCGATTTTACAACCGCTCATAATATGGCTGAAATGCCATATCTTCGTTCCTTCGCCGATTTCACACGGATTATCGACGTAACTCGACTCATGCACAAATACGTCTTTCATCTGCTTTTACACTCCAACAGCGCATTTGCCACGAAATCCACGTCTTGTTCCGTCAGATAAGGATGCATCGGAATGCTTAAAACCGTATTGGAAAGTTGTTCCGAAACTGTTAATTGCGCGCTTCTGTCCGGTAATCCCGCGAACGCCGATTGCCGATGCATGGGTTTGGGATAATAGACCATGGTAGGAATCTGCATTCCCTTCAATTTTTCCTGTATCTCCGCGCGCTCCGTTTCGTCGTCCAAGATCAGGGTATATTGCGCCCAACTGCTTGAAAATCCCTCGGGAATCAACGGCGTAACGTATTTGCTTCCTAACTTAGAAGTGTATCTTTCCGCAATCCTGTTTCTGTCATCGTATTCGTATTTTTCGAATGCTTCCAATTTTTCCAACAAAACAGCGGCTTGAATGGTATCTAATCTTGAATTGTATCCGACGCGAACGTTATCGTATTTGAACGATCCTTTTCCGTGCACCGCAAGCGAACACATCAGTTCGTAGTACTCCCGATTGTCGGTAAAAACCGCGCCGCCGTCGCCGTAACATCCCAATGGCTTTGCGGGGAAAAACGAAGTCGTTGATATATCGCCGAAAGAACATGCTCTTTTTCCGCCGATCGACCCGCCGAACCCTTGCGCACCGTCTTCGATGATGGGCAGTCCGTACTTGTTTGCTATGTTTCTGATTTTTGGATAGTCGGCAGGCAAACCGAACAAGTCGACCGAAACGATTGCTTTCGGGATCAGTTTCCCTTCTTTGATCACTTCTTCGATCGCCTCTTGCAGTCTGTCCGCGTCGAGGTTAAACGTTCTTTTTTCTACGTCCACGAATATGCAGGTCGCGCCTTCGAGCGCAGGCGTTTCGGCGCTCGCAAAAAACGTAAAATCGGGTACGAAAACCGCATCCCCACTTTTTACATTCAGACAGCGCAACGCAAGGGTAAGCGCGTCCGTTCCGTTTGCACAGGTCAAACAATATTTTGCTCCGCAATAAGCGGCAAGTCGATCCGAAAGTTCTCCGACTTCTTCGCCGCCGATGTAATGACCGACGGATAATACGTTTCCGATCCTTTCATCGATTTTCTTTTTTAAAACGCTGTATTGTTTTTGCAAGTCGATAAATTGCATGTTGTTTACCTCTTGTCGTAATGTTCTACGGCATACGACATAACTTCTTCCAGTTTCGTCGTTAAATACGAATAATCGAAATCTTTTGCCGCCTGCTTCGCATGATCACACATCCGCGCATAATCTTCGGGCGGCATTTCATAAATTTGCAACACCGCCGCCGCAATCGTTTGCGGAAACTGATTTTCCAAACTGATTCCGCATTCATACTTTTCAATCAGATCATAATTCACTTTTGCGGTAGAAAGTATGGGCTTCCCTGCATTCATGTAGTCGAACAATTTATTCCAACTCACGCCGTACCGTGAAATTCTCGTCTGCTTGACGCTGATCACGTTCACATTTGCCATCGCGCAGACATAAGGAATATATTTTTTATCGATTGAACCTTTAAACTTTACAGACGAGATTTCCCGTTCGTCACAATAACGTTCGAGTTCTTCGCGTTTGTCGCCGTCGCCGTAAATCAAGAACTTGATGTTCGTTTTTTCTTTTAAAAGTTCTGCAGCCTGTACCAACAAATCCAAAGAATTTGCCGTCCGGATAGAACCTGCGTAAATTACTTTAAAACAGGAGTCTGTTAAATCGCTGTCGACCAAGCGGTATTCCCTTCTTTGCTCGTCCTGTAACTCGACGTCCAGTCCGTTGTTGATCGAAAATACTTTATTTAAATCGACTGCATGATCCCACTTTTTTTCCTGAATATACTTCTTTCCGCCTTCCATCGAAAAAACGATCGCGTCTGAACGGCGATACATCTTTTTTTCCTGCGCATAAAGATATTGAATGACGGGGTTCTTTTCGGAGATGTTTTTATATTCCACAATGGAGAGCGGCCATAAATCGCGCACTTCCGTCACAAACGGAATTTTGTATTTTTCCGCAAACGATAAGATTCCTTTGTAATTGATGCAATTACAGTCCGCTACGATGACGTCGGGTTTTTCAAATTTTTTCATCACCTTTTGAAATCGACGCTGAAACTGTAATAAATTTTTGATCCGTTTAATTCCGCTTCCGTTATACTTCGAACATTTGATGTGTACGTAATCGAGGTTGCCGTAACTGCGTTTTACGAACTTTTCCTTGGTTTCGATCAAATCGATGTCGGTATTATGAACGGTGCTTGCCGTGATAAGTAGCACTTCATAACCGCGCTCCTGCAATATTTCGGCATAGCGCAGCGTTTTGATGCGTACTTCCAGATGCGGCGGCATCGCGTAATGGGAAACAAGCCAAACTTTTTTCATCCAGTTAATCCACTTCTATTTTAATTTTCTCCGCGGCCGTTCTGCATGCCGCAATCGCTGATTCTACGGTATCGCACTGCGCGACAACAAATCCGATACGATCGGACGAAGACTTTATTTCTCCGCTTCGGTCGCCCGCCTGTTTGAAAAATCCGATATCCTTTACGCCTTCGATCCCGTAAGCAAGGTCTGCATTTTTGATTTCCGAAATGATACCCGTTCGCGCCGTAAGAAAGTTCACCGCGCTTGCTTTTTTCAACTTCGGTTCCAGATCGAGAGGAAGCCCTAAGGCATACCTGATCGTTTGCTCCGTCATATCGATGCCCGTAGATAAAGGAACCAAATGGGAAGTAATGCAATCCCCGCCCATACGCGCGCCCATTTCCACCATTTTGGGTCCCGTTTCCGTTACGATCATTTCCAGATGCGCGGGACCGTTTTCCAATCCTACCGCTTTGCAAGCGCATCCTGCAACCGCTTTGATCTGCGCGCAAACGTCGTCCGTCAGACGCGTCGGTTGAGAATGTCCCAATTCCACGAAATGCGGCGCGCCCGTCGTGATTTTATCGGTGATCTGCAATATATGTGCGTTACCGTTTTCGGCAAATACTTCTACCGAAACTTCAGGTCCCGTCATATACTCCTCGATCAAGATCTTTCCGTTACGGGATGCGCCGGCCGAATATTCATACTCAGAAAAACAGTCTTCTTGCCCTCTGCACAGCACAACGCCGCGGCTACCCGAATTATCGGCAGGTTTCATGATGCATGGAAATCCGATCAGCCCGACGGCAACTTCCAAATCCGTTTGTCCGGATACTTCTTCGAACTTGGGACAGGGAACGCAGTTCTGCCGGAAACGGCGGATCATTTGAATCTTATCGGTACAATTCAACGCACATTCTTCCGAAATGCCTCTCAGATCCATGTTCGCGCAAACGTAGGCAATCGTCCGCATGGGCATATCGGTCGCCATCGTCATAATTCCGTCGGCTCGGAATGTCCGCGCCGCTTGCAACACCCCTTCTTTGTCGAGCGTACTGCAATTGAAATATCGATCGGCAAATTGAATCCCGACGGCATGGGGATCATAATCCGCCACTCCGACGGTCAGCCCCATCTCTTTTGCTTTTCGGATCGCAGGGACCTGTAAAATACTTGCACCGACGATCAATAATTTTTTATTCGCCATAAAGTGCCTGTTTTAACCGTTGATAAATTACGTTCATGTCTTCGATGGTATATCTTTGATCAACCGGCAGCGATAACATGTTCTCGGAAACGGTCTTGGAAAATTCACACGCTGCTTTGGCTCGGTCGTCGATCGGCCACAGTACGGGCGCATAGACCCCTAAACGCGCCAATTCGGTTTGCAATTTTAATTGATCTTCAACCAAAATCGGAAACGAAAATGGAACCGCAGTTTCGGGGAGTTGTCCGCATAACGGTTTTACGGAATCATCCTGCGCGAGTAATCGAGCCAAATGTTTAAAATTGGCGAACCGTTTATGGCGTAATTCCTCCGCGTTGACCGACATCATGGTTTCGACGCTCTCGGGATCGGCACAGTAAACTCCGTTCTGCCGATCCAACGACCGTTCCGCTTCCGCAAATAACGTTCTGTAAGCAAACTTCTGTTCGGGATCGGATGTTTCGTTGTAACTGTTTTTAATTTGAAATCCTCTTGTCCTGAACTCGGTAAATTCATTGGTCCCTTGTTTTGCTTGCACCGCAAATCGGTCCGAAAGAAAAATCCCGCCGTTCACAACGCCTACGCTTTTTCGCATACTTCCGATTAACACGTCCGCTTGAAGCGCATACACGGTTTGATCCCAAACCGAGTGCGTGATATCGACGATCGAAATACATTCTTTATGTTCTCGGATCAAACGCTGAACGAATTCTAAATCGGTAACGCCGTAATAGAGCATGAATAGTATGGCATGTTTTCCCGATTGCTTGCCGTCCGTCAATTTGGGATTGAACTGCGTGTCCAACGGATAGAACGTAACGTTAAGACCGCAATGAACAAACCCTTCGTACATAGAATGGCAAGAAAGCGCGGGAACCATAACGTTTTCGATGCCGCGTTCTTTCAAAACGGTTGCCGCGGCAAAAACGGCGTCCCGTCCGCAACGCAAAAGGTGAAAATTCCGAAACGCCGTCCATTTGTTCTGAACGACCCGTTGATTTACGGTATAATCGAATTCGGACCCGTACTCACGCATCACTGTCACCGCCGTCTTCTTCGTTATTCCCGATTTCCGATTCCTCGATTCTTTGATCGTCTACGTTTATATTTTCTTTTTTTATCACGCAGACAAAAGTCCTGAAAAATATTTTCACGTCCAACCAGAACGACAGGTGCTTGTAATAAAAATTATCGTTTTCTATTTTTTGCTTTCCGTCGGCACTGTTGCGAAAATATGCTTGACTATATCCCGTTACGCCGGGGCGCAATTTCAAAAAGTCTTTTTCATCCTCTTCATATTTGTCCAACCAATCAACGGGATCGGGTCTGGGTCCGACCAGACTCATTTGAAAAATAAAGATATTAAAAAATTGCGGAAGTTCGTCGATCGAAGTTTTGCGTAAAAACCGCCCTACTCTGGTCACCCGTTCGTCCTCGTCGGAATTATAAGTAGAACCGTCGCTCAAACGGAGATCGGGCGCATTCACTTTCATGGTACGGAACTTCACCATTTTAAACGGTTTTCCTTTGCGTCCGATCCGTTTCCCGCAATAAAATACGGGACCGCCGTCGTCTATTTTGATCGCGATCGCCACGGGGATACAAAGTAAAATCAAAAACGGCATTGCTATCAGCGAAAGGATAAAATCGAACAGCGGTTTGAATAAATACTTATACATTGCCCCGTCCTTTTAATACTCCGCAATAATTTTCAATTACGTAATCTACTTCTTCATCGGTCAAACAAGTATGAAGCGGCAGCGTAATTTCGTTTGCATAATTTGCATAAGCATTCGGATAATCTTTGATATCGAATCCCAACTGCCGATAAGCCGTGTGCATGGGCAACGGTTTATAATGCACGTTGCACGCTACGCCGCGCTCCGCCATTTGCATGATGACGGCGTTCCGCTCGTCAACCGAAATATCCGGCACGCGGGTCAGATATAAGTGTCCCGACGAACAAAACCGATCCGTATAATGATCGAGCACCTGCACGCCCAACGGTTTCAATGCGGCGTCGTATCGTTCGATGATCTGCCTTCTTCTTGTCAACATACCCGAATAGCGTTTCATCTGCGCCAGCCCGATTGCCGCCGCCACGTCCGTCATGTTGCACTTATACCACGTCCCGACGATATCGTATTCCCATGCCCCTAACCGCGTCTTGGCAAGCGCGTCCTTCGATTGACCGTGCAACGATAACAGTTGCAGGCGGCGATAGATTTCCTCGTCGTCGATCCCGTCGATCGGATTCCAAGTTAGCGCACCGCCCTCCGCCGTCGTTAAATTCTTCACTGCATGGAATGAAAACGCCGAAAAGTCCGCAATGGCGCCGACTTTTTTCCCCAGCCGCGTCGCGCCGAACGCATGCGCGGTATCGGCGCATACGGCGATCCTACCCATTGCTTTTTGTATGTGATTCGAAGGACGGAATGAATCTTTCTTTCGTTCAACGATCTCAAAGATCCTGTCGTAATCGCAGGGAATCCCCGCAAGATCGACCGGAATGATCGCTTTGGTACGCGGAGTGATCAGCCGTTCCATCTGTTCATAGTCCATTTCCAGCCGATCGGGCTGCGTATCCGTTAATACCAACTTAGCGCCGACATGACAAACGATAGAAGCGGTCGCCGTATAAGTGTACGCCGTTGTAATCACTTCGTCGCCCTCTCCGATCCCGAGGATCCGAAGCGCCATTTCCGCACAGGCGGTCTGCGAATTCAAACATACCGCGCGGTTCACTCCGCAAAACGCGGCAACCTGTTTTTCCAATTCTTTTGTTTTGGGACCCGTTGTGATCCAGCCCGATTTCAACGCGTCGACGACTTCGTTGATTTCCGATTCCGAAATATCGGGCGGAGAAAATTTAATATTCATACTATAGAGTTTCCTCTGGTACGTAAAATGGCATAATGATACATTATTACTTCTACATTATACAATACGAAGACTATAAAAGCAATCATATTGCGTTAATTTTTTCCGATCGGACTTCAAGTAATTCACACAAAAAAAGCGCGGCGAAATTCGCCGCGCAAACGCGTTATTTAATTTTGCGGTTGATAAGTCGTGACCAATTCGGCAATCAAACTCTTGATGTCCGAAGTCTCCTCTTCCGCCGCCTGTCTGAGTTTTTTGAGCGTATTCCACAAGAAATCTTCATCCAACTCGATGGGACTTGCAATGTTGATGAGACCGTTCGGGGTTTTCTGCATGCCTTCTTCGTCCATCAGCCGCTCTTCGTAAAGTTTTTCCCCCGGTCTTAATCCCGTACACTTGATCTCGATATCGACGTTGGGTTCTAACCCCGAAAGTTTAATGAGATTGTACGCCAGGTCATAAATTCTGACCGGCTCTCCCATGTCGAGGACAAAAATTTGTCCGCCCTGCGCGTATGCCCCCGCTTGTAAGACGAGCGATACCGCTTCGGGAATCGTCATAAAATAACGGATAATATCTCTATGCGTCACCGTAACGGGACCGCCTTCCGCGATTTGTTTTTCAAACAGAGGAATCACGGAACCGTTGGAGCCCAGCACGTTCCCGAACCGCACCGCAACGAATTTCGTATGTTTGCTGTGCTTGCCGATGGTTTGAACCATCATTTCGCAAATTCGTTTGGTCGCCCCCATTACGTTGGTCGGATTGACGGCTTTATCGGTAGAAATCTGTACGAACACTTTCGCGCCGAACTTGTCCGCGCACATCGCTACGTTCAAGGTACCGAACACGTTATTTTTGACCGCTTCGTTGGGGCTGGTTTCCATCAACGGAACGTGTTTATGCGCCGCGGCGTTGAAAACGATGTCGGGACTGTATTTGCGAAAAACGTCCTCCATTTTGCTTTGATCGCGGATACTTGCGATCAGTGCAAGCAAATTCAGCGAAGGATAATGCCGTTTCAGTTCCTGTTCGATTTCGTAGGCATTATTTTCGTATATGTCCAAAATGATCAGTTGTTTGGGAGCATGGCTTGCGATTTGTCTGCAAAGTTCGCTTCCGATCGAACCTCCGCCGCCGGTTACAAGCACGACGCGGTTTTCGATATAACCCATGATTTCGTCGAGATTGATCCGCACCTGATCGCGTCCCAAGAGGTCGGAGATCTGCACTTCGCGCAAAGCGGAAACACTCGCCTCGCCGCTCACGATCTGATAGATCCCGGGCAATGTTTTTACCTTACAGTCGGTCTCGCCGCAAATATCGTAAATGCGTTTCACCTGCGCCTTGGGGGCGGAAGGCATGGCGATCAGGATCTCGTCCACACGGTATTTTTTCACCAAAAGCGGAATATCCTGCGTCGTACCCGCAACGGTAACGCCGAGCACGTTCTTCCCCGCCTTATCCTTATCGTCGTCCACCACACAGACAGGCAGATAATCGATCTTATCGGTCGTCTGAATTTCGCGGATGAGCATGGTGCCGGCATTCCCGCCGCCCACGATCATCGCGTTAATCTTTCCCTTATTCTTTTGAAAATGTTTGCCGTACGAAAACCTGATCGCAATTAAGATCCGTTTGGAAAATCGGATCATCAGTGCGAAAATAAACAGAAAAAGACAGAAAATTGCGCACGAACGGAAACCGATTTCTTTGCCGAGCGCAAACGACGCCGCTACGTTTACACAGAAAATACAAAGCGACGCGCAAAGCGTTCTGATGGTATCCTGGATCCCCACGGAAGTAAATACGATCATATACAGCCTGAATACGGTAAAAAACAGGTAAACGGCAGCAAGATTGATCAAAAACCAATACAATAAATTCAGCGTGAAATGAACCGTCGTATGCACGATCAGCATCGAAAGCGCCATAGATAATATGACGGCGGAAAAGTCCAACAGCGCCAAAATGATAATATCGATAATTCTGTGATTGAAATTTTTCATTGGGGTATCCGATTATTTAATTTATTCGACCGTTACGCTCTTGGCAAGATTTCTCGGTTGATCCACATTATTGCCCTTTGCCACGCTCAGATAATATGAGTACAGTTGCAGGGGAATGACCGAAAGGCTCGCCGTAAAGTGCGGATCGGTCTGCGGAATATAAAAAATCCGATCGCAGGTTTTGGGCGGTTCGATGCCCTTTGTTGCAACAACGGCAACGTGCGCATTGCGGCTTTTGGTTTCTTCCAGATTACTGATCGTTTTCTCCGCCAGTCCCTCTTGCGTCAGTACGCCGAACACCAGCGTTCCGTCCTCGATCAGGCTGATCGCGCCGTGCTTCAACTCTCCCGCCGCATAGGCTTCGGAATGAATGTAACTGATCTCTTTCAGTTTCAGACTTCCTTCCATACTGACTGCGTAATCGATACCTCTGCCGATAAAGAAAGCGTTTTTGCGGTCCATGGTTTCCGCTGCGAACTGTTGTATTGCGGTCGGCTCCTGTAAAATTTCCCGAATCTTTTCGGGCAAAAGCCGCAACTGTGCAACCAGCATACGGCGTTCCTCTGCGGAAACCGTACCGCGAACCGAGGCAAGTTTGATTGCGATCGCGTATCCCGCAACCAGTTGCGCGCTGTATGCTTTGGTCGTCGCAACCGAAATTTCGGGACCTGCTTTGGTGTACAACACCCAGTCCGCTTCGCGCGCGATGGTAGACCCCACGACGTTGACGACGGCAAGCGTTTTAAGCCCTCTCTCCTTCGCCTCCCGCAACGCGGCAATACTGTCTGCCGTTTCGCCCGACTGGCTGATCACGATCAGAAGTTCTTCGCCGCTCAACACGGAATTACGGTAACGGAATTCGGAAGCAAGTTCCACCCTGACGGGCATCCGCGCCAAATCTTCGATGACGTATTGCATCGCGACGCCGACGTGATAAGCGGACCCGCACCCGACGATCACGATCCCGCGGACTGACTTTAACGCTTCGCCGCGAAGTTGCAATTCGGAAAAATCGATTTCCCCGCCTTGAACCAAATAGTTTAACGTATCTTCCACCACGCGGGGCTGCTCGTAGATCTCTTTCAGCATAAAATGCTCGTAGCCGTTTTTTTCCGCCGCCTTCGCGTCCCAAGTAATTTTCGTTACCGGCACGTCGATGCGTTCGGAATCGAGATTGTAAAAATCAACTTTCCCGTCTTTCAGGTGCGCGATCTGAAAATTTTCGACGTAATAGACATCCCGCGTATACGACAGCAGCGCGGGAACGTCGGAGGCAAGAAAACAATCGCCGCCTGCCGTTCCGATCACCATAGGGCTGTCTTTCCGAATGGCGTAAATTTCTTCGGGACGGTCGGCAAACAACACGGCGAGCGCGTACGTCCCCCTCACTTTCAGCGCAAATTCCGAAACCGCTTTCAAGGGTTCCGCATATTTTTTATAGTAATAATCCACCAATTTGGTCGCAACTTCGGTATCCGTCTGGGAATAAAAGTCATACCCTCTGCGGATCAGTTTTGCTTTCAGTTCGGCGTAATTTTCGATGATGCCGTTATGCACGGCGACGATCGTTCCGTCGTCGTTGCAGTGCGGGTGTGCATTTGTTTCGTTCGGAACGCCGTGCGTCGCCCAGCGGGTGTGACCGATCCCGCAATTCCCGCCCAAAGACTTTCCGTCGTTCGTTTTCTTTTTTAACTCTTTGAGTTTCCCCTGCGCCTTTACAATCTCGATCTTGCCGCAAGCATCGGAAACGGCAACGCCCGCCGAATCGTATCCGCGGTATTCGAGTTTGGTCAGTCCTTCCAAAAGAACCGGCGCAGCCTGTTTTTTTCCGATATATCCTACTATTCCGCACATATTTTTTCTCTACTTTACAGCATAACCTTTCCGATACAATACGGAAGCCACGCTGTCCGACAATTCTTTGCAAATCTTTTTGCTCTCCGCTTCCACCATGATCCGAACCAGCGGCTCCGTTCCCGATGCGCGGACCAAGATCCTGCCGCAACCGTTCAACTGCTCTTCGGCGCGTTTCACTGCGGCAACAACGTCGCAGTCGTCCTGCGCTTTGTCCTTTTCCGTAACCGCAATATTGAGAAGCACCTGCGGATAGATTTTCAACGGTTCGCACAGTTTGGAAAGCGGCGTTTTTTTCGCCATGATCACTTCCATGATCTTCATACTGGTCAGAATCCCGTCGCCCGTCGTCGCATATTTGGAAAATATGATATGTCCCGATTGTTCGCCGCCCAGTCTGCAACCGTGCTCGGTCATGTATTCGTAAACGTACTTATCTCCGACCGGCGTCTTGGCATACCCGACGCCCAATGCGTCGAATGCTTTATATAACCCGTAATTGGACATGACGGTCGTCACAACGGTGTTGTTTACCAGTTTCCCGCGCTCTTTCATATAAGCGCCGTAGACGTATAGAATATGATCGCCCGTCACGACGTCGCCGTTTTCATCGACGCATAGACAGCGATCCGCGTCGCCGTCGTAGGCAAACCCGACGTCAAGACGGTTTTTCCTGACAAATTTTTGCAATGCTTCGATATGCGTCGAACCCGCGTTTTCGTTGATATTCAATCCGTCGGGTTCGGCATTGATCACGTAAGCAGTTGCGCCCAGCGCCTCGAATACCGCCTTGGCGATATTCCAACTGCTTCCGTTCGCACAGTCAAGCCCCACCTTCATGCCGCGGAACGAATACATGCCCAGCGAAATCAGATATCCGATATAACGGTTTCTCCCCGAAGCATAGTCAACCGTTTTTCCGATGTTTTCGCGCAATGCATAGGGCAACTCGGTATAACGGTTTCCGAATACGCAAAGATTTCCGTCGAGATAATCCTCGATGAGCGAGATCACGCTCTCGTCCATTTTTTCGCCTTGGGAATTGATCAATTTGATCCCGTTATCGAAGTAAGGATTATGACTTGCGGAAATCATAATCCCGCAGTCGAACGCGTCGACGCGCGCGATATACGCAACCGATGGCGTCGTGGTTACGTGCAGCATATAAGCGTCTGCACCCGACGCAGTAAGACCTGCAATCAGGGTGTACTCGAACATATAACTCGATCTTCTGGTATCCTTCCCGATGACGATTCTGGGAGCGGACCGATCGCCCGACCTTCTCTTTAATTCTCCGAAATACCAGCCGAGAAATCTTCCGACTTGATAGGCGTGATCGGCGGTCAGCGTCTGATTGGCTTCGCCGCGGAATCCGTCCGTTCCGAAGTATTTTCCCATAATGCTCCTATCCTATGTGTTTCTTATTTTGTCTCACGTTTGGCTGCGATATTCCCGCATGCTTTATAAATACTGTTTTCCGGCACCGTACCTCGCACCGAAGACAGCGGATAAATATTAGTGTTTCTTCCGATGACCGTTCCCGGATTGAGCACGCTGTTACAACCCACCTCTACGCCGTCGCCAAGCACTGAGCCGAATTTTTTCAAGCCCGTTTCGATTTCCCGTTCGCCCTTCACAACCACGAGCGTTTTGTCCGATTTCACGTTCGATGTAACGGCGCCCGCGCCCATGTGTGCCCGATAGCCGAGAATGCTGTCGCCCACGTAATTGTAATGCGGCACCTGGACCCGATCGAACAAAATTACGTTTTTCAGTTCGCAGGAATTGCCGACGACACAATCCGCACCGATCAAAGCGCTCCCGCGGATAAATGCGCAATGTCGGACTTCGGTACGCTCCCCGATGATGCAAGGCGCGCCGATAAACGCGGTAGGCGCGATTTTCGCGCTTTTATGGATCCAGACCCGAGGAGAAATCTCTTCGTATTCCATGCCGTCCAACTCCGCTCCGAGGGATAAAATCAAATTTCCGATCCCCGAAAGCGCCTCCCACGGATAATGCGTCTGTTTCAAATATTCTGCCGCAAGCGTATGCGAAAAATCCAATAAATCGCTGGTTTTCAAACCGTCTTTCATGTTATCGCTATTTTAACACTGCACAAAAAGAAAGTCAAACATATACCGAACCTTTGCAAAAATTTCTCGTTGACCTTAAATCAATGAAAGCCGACGGAAGTCGGCAAATGGGGGCTTAACACCGCGGAAAACACGGGAAGGGACGGATCGCCCGTCGGAAGTGCGTCCCCCCTCGCAGATACGGAAAACGGAGACGTATCTGCGGTCAATCTTAATGTTTACTGGACCAGTACTGCTGTCTCAACAAGCGCAACTTTCACAGATCACCATCTGCAACCTCCGATAAGTACGAATTCATTAATCGTCGGCGAATCAACGAATGCGGCGTTAATGTCTGTATCTCGCTCCAGTAGCGGAGGCTTTTCCAACGCAGCCACGCGAACGTTATTCTCGCTCAGTATGGAAGTTCCCGCTTATACAAGATACAGCGTGCCGTTAAAAGTCGAAACGTATTCGCGCGGTTATGAAGGTCCTTCAGGATCCCAAATCGGAAGTTATGTGTATTCGATGGGAACGGATCCGGACAATGTTCCCGGGACTTACTATACCGTGGGCAACAATCCTTCCAAGTACAAAATTGCAGGGTCGCATATATCGAATTGGGTAGGAAAATCAAGCGTATCCGATTCCAAGCAAAATACATTTTATTTTCAAAATTCGACGGGAAAAACACAAACGGTAACTTATTATTTTTATGCGGGCGTATGCTCGATAAAATTCAACCGTTGGATGTGTTACGGAACGATTGGCTACGCACGACTCACAGTAACGGAAACTCCCACCATGCAGCGGTTGGTGCCGACGAGTTATGACGTGGAATACGATCAATTACGTCATAGTTTGGAGGAGGAGTATTACGAAGCGATCCGATTGGATGAGAACTATCCGACAAGGCAGATCCCCTGCGTTTCGTTCCAATGCTCTGCACGGTATGAAAATCTGTTACGAATCAAATTTATAATTAAGCCGACGGAAGTCGGCAAATGGGGGCTTAACACTGCGGAAAACACGGGAAGGGACGGATCGCCCGTCGGAAGTGTTTCCGTAGGAAGTGCGTCCCCCCTCGCAGATACCGAAAATTCGGACGAAGTTCCGGACACTGTAATGCCCGAAATCAAATTTAACGTTTATTGGTCGCATTCTATTATCACAAGAGATTCTGTCGCAACAAGCACAAAGATTACCGACCAACATTTGCAACCTCCGACAAACACGAGTACGATGAACGTCGGCGAAGCAAAAAACGCTGCAATAATTTCCGCATCACAAAACAACGGCGGAGTCAGACACAATGCCTCCGCCCGTACGTTATTCTCGCTCAGCATAGACGTCCCCGCTTATACGAGATACAGCGTGCCGATCACTGCCGCAACTTCTTCACGAACGGGTGATGCCAATTTCTCTAACATCGGAAGTTATATCTATGCGATGGGAACGAATCCGGACAATGTTCCGAGAACTTATTATGCTTTGAGCAACAATCCGTCTCAATTTAAATTTGCGGGATCGCATAAGTCGGTAGGCAGTAGCAACGGAAGCGTATCGAATTCTAAACAGCGAATCTTTTATTTCGATAATCCGACAGGCAGTGTACAAACGATAAAGCACTATTTCTACGCGGGCGCTTGCTCATTAAAATTTAACCGTTTGATATGCTACGGAACGGTCGCGTACGCACGGCTCACGGTCACGGAAGCGCCAACAATGCAGCGGTTGGTGCCGACGAGTTATGACGTGGAATACGATCAATTACGTCATAGTTTGGAGGAGGAGTATTACGAAGCGATCCGATTGGATGAGAACTATCCGACAGAGCAGATTCCCTGCGCTTCACACCAAAACCCTGCGCGGAATGAAAATAAAAAATACGGCCGGATTGCCGTATTTTTATTGTTCGATCAATTTTCGGGTTCGCGGTACTTCATGGCATATACTTCCGCGGCTTTCCATTTAACGCCTCGCAGCGATCTACCGCGCGTATTCGTGGCGTCGATCGAAATATCCTCCGTGGAGATTTCCGTCATGCCGTTTTCTGTCACGACTGCAAGCATATAGGGCATGGTGACGTAATCGGAAAAAATGACGCTTTCCCCTTTCAACGAAGCAATCTGCACCCCCTTGCGGTAACGCGGCAGAGAATCGATCTGCGCCGCAATCACACGCTTGAATCTGTTATCCGACGTAACGACCACGATTTCCCCTTCGCCGTCGATTTGCGAAGCAAACACTACGTCGTCGTCCTCTTTTAAATTCATCCCTTTTACGCCGCCCGCGATCCTGCCCTGCGAAGGGATATCGTCTTTCCGCGCATTGAGGCACATTCCGCTTCTGCTTACAAAGAATACCGTTTCGCCCTCGTCCGCAATATCCGTCTGAACGGTTAACACCGCGTCCCCTTCGTTCAGACGAATCGCCTGAAAATAGGGTTTGGTCTGTGCGTATTCCGACCAAGCCGTCTTTTTCAGCATCCCTTTGCGCGTAATAAACAGCACGTCGCCCGATTCGGGCACGCCGCGGAACAGCGCAATCGGTTTTTCGTCCTTGCCTGCTTCTTCAAAGAACTCGGACAGCGTAAATCCGCTTTCGCCGAACTTACAGATCAGATTCTCCGCATATAAACGGTACCCGTTGCCTTGATCGGAAAATACAAGAATGGGCTCGTCCGACTGCATTTTCAACGTCTGCGTCATTACTGCATTGCGCTTGGACTTATCGCTGATCTTTTTGTTAGAATGACCGAAGTTGCTATCGGACATACATTTCAGTCTGCCGTCCGCCGTGATGCCCACGACGCTCGAAACTCCGGGAGCGCGAACGTCGGCGCGTTCCGCCATCGCCTCGTCGGCAGAAAATACGAGCACGCTCTTGCGCGGCGTTTTGTATTTTTTCTTGATTTCGAGCAATTCGTTTTTAACGACTTGCGTCAACAGTTTCGCGCTGTTCACGATTTCGGTCAAGTACTTGATTTTTTCCTGTAATTCTTTATGTTCTTCTTCGAGTTTGTAAATTTCGAGTTTGGTAAGTCTTGCGAGCCGCAAATCGAGGATCGCCTGCGCCTGACGTTCGGAAAGCGAAAAGCGGGCGCGGAGTTTATCGCGCGCGTCGGCAGTCGAATCTGCGCCCTTGATGATTTTGATCACTTCGTCGATATTGCGGACGGCGATGATCAAACCCTCTAAAATATGACAGCGGTCTTTCGCCTGATTTAAATCGAATTTGGTACGGCGGAGTACGACGTCTTTTTGATACGCCGTGTAATATTTGAGAATATCGAGCAGTCCCATTTGCATGGGCTTTCCGTTTGCAATGGCGACGAGGTTCATCCCGAACGTGACTTCGAGATCGGTATATTTATAAAGAATTTTCAGAATTTTATCGATGTCCGCTTCGCCGCGCACTTCGATTACCGCACGCATACCGACGCGGTCGCTCTCGTCGCTCACCTTGGTGATTCCCGCAAGTTCCTCTTTTTTCTCCTCTTTCAGTTCGGCGATTTTGCGCAGAAGCGAAGACTTGTTTACCTGATAAGGAAGTTCGGTGATGACGATATTTTTCCGATCGCCGTCCGTTTCTTCCACACGCAACTTTGCGCGCAGAATAATTTTCCCCTTGCCCGTGCGATAAGCCTGATTCAACTCGTTCGCAATGATATATCCGCCTGTGGGAAAATCGGGCGCCTTGATGAAATTCACCATATCGTTCAAACGGATATGGGGATTATCGAGATAGGCAATCACGCCGTCGATGGTTTCGGCTAAATTGTGCGGAGGGATATTGGTCGCAAGTCCAACCGCAATTCCCGACGCGCCGTTTACCAAAAGATTGGGAAACCTTCCGGGAAGCAGTTCCGGCTCTTTCAGCGAGTCGTCGAAATTGAGTTGGAAGGGTACGGTATTTTTGTCCAGATCCCTCAGGATCTCCAAAGCGATGGGTTCCAACCGTGCTTCGGTGTAACGCATTGCCGCGGCGGGATCGCCGTCTACCGAACCGAAATTCCCGTGTCCGTTGACGAGCGTCTTGCCCATGTTGAACTCCTGCGCCATGCGCACCATGGCGTCGTATACCGACGAATCGCCGTGCGGATGATATTTACCCATGCAGTCGCCGACGATACGCGCCGATTTTTTATGCGGCTTATCGGGCGTAAGCCCCATTTCATACATGGTGTAAAGGATCCTGCGCTGAACGGGCTTCAATCCGTCTTCGACGCGCGGCAGCGCGCGGTCGAGAATGACGTACTCCGCATAGGGAAGCATGGACGAGGGAAGCACTTCTTCCAGCGGAGAAACGTAAAGCGTACCCTGCGGTTCTTCCTGCGCCAACTCATTCTTCTTCATCGCCGTTCTCCTTTTTCAGTCTGACCCTGCCGATAAACGTATCCGTTTTATTGAAATTCGCGTTGCGGTTTAAAAATTCTTTTCTGCCTTCCACCTTATCGCCCATGAGCGTGGAGATCATGCTGTCCGCCGCAACGGCGTCTTCGATCGTGACCTGCGTAAGATTGCGGCGCGCAGGGTCCATGGTCGTCTTCCAAAGTTGTTCCGCGCTCATCTCGCCCAAACCTTTATACCGCTGGATGAGATAACCCCGCCCCACTTGTTCGATTTTTTCCTGCAACTCGCGATCGTCGTAGGCATACTCCTCTACGCTGCCGTTTTGTTTGTAAATTTTATAGAGCGGAGGCATTCCGATATAGACATGTCCCGCATTGACAAGCGGACGCATGTAACGGAAAAAGAACGTTAACAGGATACAGCGGATATGGAACCCGTCCTGATCGGCATCCGACAAAATGATAACTTTATTGTAATTGATTTTATCGAGATTGAAATCGTTTCCGATCCCTGCGCCGAGCGCGGAAATCATCGTGCGGATCTCTTCGTTTGCGAGCACTTGATCGAGCCGTTTCTTTTCGACGTTGAGCGGCTTTCCGCGAAGCGGGAGAATGGACTGAAACTGTCTGACCCGCGCCTGTTTCGCCGTACCGCCCGCCGAGTCGCCCTCTACGATAAAGAGTTCGTTCTGTTCGGGCTTTTTTCCCGAACACGCCGCAAGTTTTCCCACGAGCGTAAGAGAATCGATACTGTTTTTGGCGCGCGCCGTTTCTTTTGCCTGCCGCGCCGCAATCCGTACGCGCGCTGCATTCTGCGCCTTCTTGATAATGTCGTCGAAGGTTTTCTTCTTCGCAGAATCGGCGGCAAGCGTGCGGAGTCCCTCCGCCACCGCGCTCTCTACGGGCGTGCGTGCTTCGGGGTTGCCGAGTTTGGTCTTCGTCTGACCCTCAAACTGCACGTTCTTCATTTTAATGGAAAGCACGGCGGTCAGTCCTTCGCGGAAATCGTCGCCGAGGAAATTGGGATCTTTGTCTTTTAAGGCTTTCGTTTCCCTCGCATAGTCGTTGAGGACGCGCGTCAATCCGCCGCGGAAACCCATCTCGTGATAGCCGCCCTCGGGAGTGGGAATATTGTTGACAAAAGAAAACAGATTTTCGGAATATTCGCCCGTATGCTGGATCGCGAATTCGATGATGATCCCGTCCTTCTGCGTACTGTAATAGAGCGGTTCGGGATACAGTTTGGCTTTCCCCTCGTTCAGCGACTTCGCAAAATCGGAAATACCGCCCTCGTAACAATAAGTCACGGAGTAAGGCTTCATCGCGCCTTCGAGATCGAGTTGAATATTCTCGTCGTCATCGTCCTGATATTCGTTCTGTAAAATACGCTCGTCCGTAAGCGTAATTTTGAGACCGCGGTTTAAAAACGCAAGTTCGTTCAGACGGTGCGAAATGGTCGTAAGTTGAAATTCAGTCGTTGAAAACACCGAATTATCGGGCATGAAGTGGATGCGCGAGCCGTGTTTTTCGGTCGGTTCGTTTAAATCGGTAAGCGGCGAACAGGGAACGCCCGATTCGTATTTCCCCTTTTCCTCGTCGTAATATGAATGAAATCCCATTTCCCACGTCTTGCCGTCTTTCCAAACGCGGACGTTGAGCCATTTGGAAAGCGCGTTGGTCACCGAAGCGCCTACGCCGTGCAATCCGCCCGAAAAAGAATAATTGTGCTCGTCGAACTTTCCGCCCGCATGCAGTTGCGTGAATACGACCTGTACGCCCGAAACTTTGGTTTTCGGATGAATATCGGTGGGAATGCCCCTGCCGTTGTCCTCAACGGAAACGCTTCCGTCCTTATAGATACGCACGTCGATTTGGTCGGCGAATCCGTTCGCCGCTTCGTCGATTGCGTTGTCGACGATTTCCCATAAAATATGATGAAGCCCTTTAGGTCCCGTGGAACCGATATACATCCCGGGGCGCAGACGCACGGCGTCTAAGCCTTCGAGGATGGTAATATCACCGGCGTTGTAATGCTGTTCTTTCATAGATACCTCAAAGAATATAACAGTATATCGCAAAAATTATACCAGATTTTACAGGTTTTGGCAAATGATTTCAACAAAATTCATTTTCCGCGCTTTGTTTCCCGTTTTGCTTCCGCATCCGTAACAACCGCCAAATCGCGCAAAGCCCGCGTAAACGCAATATATTTTTCGTTCTCCGTCATTCCTTTCGCGTATACGGCGACGGCGGAAAATTCCAGACCTTTGCTCTCGTATACGCTCATTACGTTGACCGCCGTTTTGGACAATTTTGATTTCAAACGCTGAAATCCCCGCTTTTCAAATAGCGGGAGGTATTCCTCTTTTGCGATCACCGCTTTCAATCCCTGTTTGCCGCGGAAATACGAATTGAGCCTATGATGTTTTATTTCCGTCACTTCCCCGCCGCTCAGTCCGACGGGACACATATCCGCGTCGAGAATGCCCGAAACGTATTCCACGATTTCGTTGGTATTTCGGTAGTTCCTGTTCAGCGTATAAACATTTGTATTCAGCGTATTCCAATCCTTGATCCCGCGGTAAGGCGTGATATTCTGTTTTAAATCGCCGAACACGTTAAACGAAGCGCCCGCGTGAATGTGTTTCAGCAGACGGTACTCTCCTTCGGAAATATCCTGTCCCTCGTCAATGAACACCAAACCGTAACGCGGCGTGAGCGAACGCCCCGCGGCGGCGAGAACGGCGCACAGCGCATAGCCGTCGGAAGCATAAATTCCGTTCATTCCGTATTTCTTTTTATCCTTTTTCACCGTCTCACGGTACAGAACGCGCGCAACGTCCGCCGCATTTTTACATTTTCCCAGATCTCGGCTCTTTCCCGTCGCTCGGATCACGCCGAAAAACTCCGTAAATAAATCGAGTCCGTTTTCCGCATCTTCGACCGTTTGCACCGCGCGCTCCGCTTCACGAAGCAGTTCTTTGCGCGCGTCGATCCGATCCGTGTAAGTTAAAACTTCCTGCGCGCCGCGCTTGATCTTGTATCGCATGAGATCGACAATTTCTTTTTCGACGGAAACGGTCAGCGCCGCCAGATCCTCCGAAGCCGCTTTCAGGATTTTATGCGCCTGAAAGGCAATGAGCCGCGCGCTCGCATAAAACTGCGCGAACTGACGGAAAAAATAATCTGGCGTACGCTCCCGTTCGTTGAGCGTAAAATTCAAAAAATCTTCCGCTTCGACGAACGCGCTCATGAGATTGCGAAGGGGCTTAGTAAAATAAAACCTGCCTTCCGCATCTTCTTTGAGTTCGCCGAGTACGGCTTTGCGGATACGTACGGAAGCGTTTTTCAAACGCGTAAACAACTGCTGCCGCCGCCTGCAATCGGCAAGGATCTGTTCGGCGACTTCTCTGCACTCCGCGCCCGTAAACATTCCGTACAACGCGTCGTAAATTTTTGCAACGCGGCTCTCCGTGTTTTTCACGAACTGCGGCGAATACAGATAAGAAAGATATTCCTCCGGCTCCCGTTCGTCCGTGAGTTTGCTCTCGATCTCAATCCCTTCGTTTTTCAGTACGCGGAAATAGTAGGCATTGAGCGTTACGGTGCGCACCCGTTCCAGTTCGAGCACAGCCGATAAATCATCGATAAAGGCGTTAAACGAATCGGACGGCGTAATCACCAACACGTCGCGCGGACGGAGTTTTTCGTTATTGTACATCAGATAGGAAAGACGGTGCAGTAAGATCATCGTTTTTCCGCTGCCCGCGCAGCCTTGCAAAACAAAACTTTCATGCTCGGGTTTGGTGATCACGTCAAACTGCTTTTCCTGAATGGTTCTGATAATATCGCGGATGTGCGTATCCTCTTTCCGGCTCTGAATAATGCTCCTGAGATGAGGATCGAACAGAATTTCTTCGTCGCGTCCTGCGATCTCCTCCTCGCTCAATTCCCCTTTGACGGAAAGATACTCGTTTTTGAAGTCGATCAGTTTTCCGTTTTTGATCGAGAGCGCACGGCGCAGCACGGTTTTATAAGTCGTTTCGTTGATGGTAAATTCCACGCGGCTCTTCTGGTAATAACGCACGGCAAGCGGCGCACGCCAATCGATGATTTCCAGATTGACGTCTCCCTTTTTCCCGATGTAATAACTGTTATACCCTTCGTCCGCGTCCTCTACGTCCATGCGCGCAAAGTAAGGTTCGATAAAAAAGCATTTATAGGAATCGAGTTTTTGATAGAGCGAACGCACCTCGGCGTTTTTTAAAAGCACTGCGCGGTAATCTTCGGCAGAGTAAGAGGAACCCGCCTTGATCTCCGCAATTTCCGTTTTGATTTGCGCGAGCCTCTTTTGATACCGCAAAAGATAGAAAGACTTCAAAGCCGCAAGCACGTTTGCAATGTGCTGCCGCTCGTAAGCATACTGAGTCGCTTCGTCAAGCAGAGATAAATACCACTGTTTATCCGCATGAATATTCGGTTTTAAAGATTCTTTCGGATCGGTCACGAAGTCCCCCAATGAGATTGCTTAACTGTTATCATAACATATTTTCAGAAAAAAGAAAGAGGTTTCCCGAAAATTTTTTGCAAACTTTGACGAATTCTGTTTTACAAAAAAATCCCGCTCCCCCGAAAACAGGAAGCGGAATCATCGGATCGTTCAATTTTTCTTTTTTCGCTTTACGGTACAAAGCAGCACGTACGCCCCGATCAGGGCGGCAACGGTCAGACAGATCACGAGGAAACAAACCCATTCGGAAACGGTACTGCCGAAAAAGGAAAGCGTACAGTCGAAGCCGCGGCGGATCTGATCGGCGTAATCTCCGCCGAACAAGACGCCGAGTTCGTCGATTGCCCCGCCCATAAAATGTTCGTGCATCAACGCCGTGCCGTATGTTCCCGGTAAACACAGCAAGGTATGGGATATGCCGTCCGCAAGCGATGAGATGGGCATATATGCGCCGCAGAGAAAACCGTATGCCGCAGAAACAATGACTTCGACTGCTGTAATGCCGCCCTGCGATTTCAGAAAACGGCATACGATCGACGAAAGCGCGGTTCCGAATAACACCAAAATCACGGTATCGAGCAACGTCAGAAAAAAGTCTGCAATGCTCAGATACCAACCGACGATCGCCAGATAAATATATCCTATGACGAGCGCGATACCGCAGACCATGAGCGTGACCAACGCAGTGGAAAGATAATAGCCCAGCGCCAGCGTTGTACCGGAAACGGGAGAAACTTTTAAATCGGATCTCTGTCCGTGAACTTTGTCCTGCACCATTACCATGTTCGCGGTAAAGGCGATCGTGACCGCGCAGACCGCGATCAGCGACGACATCAGCCATCCGCCAGTAAATCCCTCGACGATCTTCTTTCCGACTTCCGCGCCTTCCGGTAAATTGGTAATCAAACTGTCACGATAAGTATCGCCGAGAAATGCAACAAACAGGAAAAACAGAATCAGAGGCGCAATAAGCGACGTAAAGAACAGCCCTTTGTCTTTGAAATAAATTTTACAGTTGCGTCTGATAAGATACCAAAGTTTCATACGTTATCTCCTATCTTTTTGCCTGTAACGTTTAGAAATACGTCGTCCATTTTGCCTTTTGTGATTTCAAAATCCTGAAAAACAGCGGGATATTTTAAAATCAAAGCAGTCGCTTCCGCCGTATTTTTCACTTCGATACGGAAGGCTTCCCCCGCGCGCTCATAAGGCACGCCCAGTTTTTTTACTTCTTCTTCCGACGCATGATAAATCGAGATGTAATCGCCCGTAAATCGGTTTTTCAATTCCAGCGGCGTTGCGTTTGCAAGAATTTTTCCGCCGTCCAGAATGACGACACGATCGGCATCCGCCGTTTCTTCCATATAATGCGTGGTGAGGAATACGGTCATATTCCGCTCGGCGCGGAGTTTGTGAATCACTTCCCAAACGGTTTTCCGCGTTTGAGGATCGAGTCCCGTCGTCGGTTCGTCCAAAATCAGAATGTCGGGTTCGTTGATCAAAGCACGCGCAATATCGGCTTTTCTGCGTTGTCCGCCCGAAAGTTTTCCGACGGGACGGCGCATGATTTCTTTGAGCGATAACAGTTCCGTCAATTCCGCAAGCCTTTTTTTATACGCGGCGCCCGTGATCCCGTATAGCGCGGCACGGAATTTCAGATTGTCGGCAACGGAAAGAGACTGATCGAGCGCGCTGCTTTGAAATACGACCCCGAGTCGCGTTTTTACTTCATCCGTGCGATGATCGAGATCCATATCTTCGATTTTTACTTCTCCGCCGTCGCGTTTCAGCAATCCGCAGATGATGGAAATCGTCGTACTCTTGCCCGCGCCGTTTATGCCGAGAAACGCAAAAAATTCTCCGTGGGAAACGGTAAACGAAATATCGTCGACCGCTTTTACTTCCCCGTAATATTTTTTCAGATGTTCGATTTCGATTGCATGCATATATTTCTCCTGAAATCTTTTCAAATTCCGCCCGTGTGCATGATTTCACATATGTGTGAAATTTGATACCATTCAATCATATCACAAATCCCCCCGCGCAAGTCAAGGAAATTATACAATTCGCATAAAAAAAAGAACACAAAAACGTGTTCTTTTTTTGTTTGATTAGTCTTCTGCGATCGCAGTTTCGGAAGCCAGCACGTCGCGATACGCACCCGTCGATTGAATGGATACGCCCTTGTAATCTTTCATGCCCGTTCCTGCGGGGATCAGTTTTCCGATAATGACGTTCTCTTTCAGACCGATGAGCGGATCGCGTTTGGTGCAGATCGCCGCTTCGGTAAGGACGCGGGACGTCTCTTGGAAGGACGCCGCAGAAAGGAAACTGTCGGTCGCGAGCGCGGCTTTGGTAATTCCGAGGAGCACGCGTTTTGCCGTAGACGGCACGCCGCCCGACATAATGGTCTTTTCGTTCTGATCTTCGAACGTGAACATATCCACAAGTTGTCCGGGCAACAGTTCGGTATTCCCCGCGTCCTCGATCCGCACTTTCCGAAGCATTTGACGTACGATGATTTCAACGTGTTTATCGTTGATATCAACGCCCTGCGAACGGTAAACGGATTGAACCTGTTCGAGAATATAATCCTGAACGCCCTTGACGCCCTCGACGCGGACGATATCCTGCGGATTGAGCGAACCCGCGTTGAGTTGAACCCCGGGGGCAATCCGGTCGCCCGTCTTTACAAGCAGTTCCGCATTGAAAGGCAATTCGTAATCTTTCAGTTTCTCGCCCGTCGATTCGTCGGTGACGATCACGTGTTTCAAATTGTCGCTGTCGTCAACGGTGACAATACCGTTGAATTCGCAGATCGTTGCAACGCCCTTGGGCTTTCTCGCCTCGAAAAGTTCTTCGACACGGGGAAGACCCTGCGTAATGTCGCCCGTCGCCGCGATACCGCCCGTATGGAAGGTACGCATGGTAAGTTGGGTACCGGGTTCGCCGATGGACTGCGCGGCAATGACGCCGACCACTTCGCCGACCATGATGGGAAGCGTGGTCGCCATGTTCTTTCCGTAGCACTTTGCGCAGACGCCGAAACGGGTGTTGCAGTTGAAAATACTGCGGATGTTGACACCTTTCGCATTCTCGCCGCCGTATTTTTCCATAGCGGCAATCTTTTTGGCGTTGGATTCGGAGATCATCTCGTTGCAGGCAACGATGACGTTCCCCTGTTCGTCGGTAAGATCTTCGGCGGCGAATCTGCCCGTTAAACGGTCTTCGAGACTTTCGATCATTTCGCCGTTTGCCCCGCAGATCGCTTTAACGTAGGTTCCGCGAGGTCGTTTGCCTGCCGAGCAGTCTTCTTCGCGGACAATTACGTCCTGCGAAACGTCTACGAGGCGGCGGGTCAGATAACCCGAGTCTGCCGTTTTCAACGCCGTATCCGCAAGACCTTTCCGTCCGCCGTGCGATGAAATAAAGTATTCGAGTACCGAAAGTCCGTTACGGAAGCACGATTTTACGGGGACTTCGATTTTCTTACCCTGCGGGTTTACCATGAGTCCGCGCATACCCGAAAGTTGCTTGATCTGGTCGATGGAACCGCGCGCGCCAGAGTCCGCCATCATCCAGATGGGATTGAACTTATCCGCCGCGCCCTGTGCTTTGAGAATGCCCGCGACCTTGTCCGTCGCGTCGTCCCAAACCGAGATGACCGCACGGTAACGTTCTTCTTCTTTGAGGAGGCCTCTCGCGTATTTTTTGGAAATTTTTGCGACCTGTTCTTCCGCATCTTCGACGATCTTATCCTTCTCGCCGGGAATTTTCATATCGAATACGGACGTCGTAAGCGCCGCAAGCGTGGAATAATGATAACCGCGCTCTTTGATCGCGTCGAGTACGGCAGAAGCCTTGGGAGCGTAACCGGTCTTGAAACATGCTTCGACGATCTTAGAAAGATGCTTTTTCCCAATCGCGCGCGAACCCTTGATCGACTCGATAAACTCGGATGCAAGTTCCAGTTTCAGATAATCTTCGGGAGCAACGCGTTTGACAAAGTCGAGATCCTGCGGCATGCCGTCGTTGTAGATAATTCTGCCGACCGTGGTCTTGATGATGCCCGTCACTTTCAGCGCGCCCGTCGTTTCGTCTTTGGCGACGCTGACGTTTCCGCACACCGAATTGTTGGGTTTCTCTTTCGACCAACCGAAATCTTTTTCGTAAGGCAACGCAAGATTTTCAAACTGACCGGCGGGAAGTTCGACCGTGCGGCGGACGTAAATTTCGTCCTGACAGTGCGTTTCTTTCAGTTGATAACTCATCAGCGCTTCGTCAAACGACGAGAACACGGAAGGAACGTATTCCTCGCCGTTTTCATCGGGCTTGCCGAGCGCATTGTATTTCTTGCCCTCTTCCCTGCGGATAATGGTCAGATAATACGCGCCGATAATCATATCCTGCGTCGGACTCATGACCGATTTTCCGTCCGCAAGTTTTAAGATATTGTTTGCGGAAAGCATTAAGAATCTTGCTTCCGCCTGCGCCTCTACGGAAAGCGGAAGATGGACAGCCATCTGGTCGCCGTCGAAGTCCGCGTTGAAGGGACCGCAGACAAGAGGCGAAATTTTAATCGCTCTGCCTTCGATCAGCACGGGCTCGAACGCCTGAATGGAGAGACGGTGCAGCGTAGGCGCACGGTTCAACAGGACAGGATGCTCTTTGATGACTTCTTCGAGGACGTCCCATACGAAGTCTTTGCCTTTTTCCACCGTACGTTTCGCGCTCTTGATGTTATGACATTTATTGGTTTCCACAAGACGCTTCATGACAAACGGTTTAAACAGTTCGATTGCCATTTCCTTGGGAAGTCCGCATTGGAAAATCTTCAAGTCGGGACCTACGACGATCACCGAACGACCCGAATAATCGACACGCTTGCCGAGGAGGTTCTGACGGAAACGACCCTGTTTTCCGCGAAGCAATCCCGAAAGAGATTTCAGTTCGCGGTTGGAAGGTCCGCTCAGCGGTTTTCCTCTTCTGCCGTTGTCGATCAGCGCGTCGACCGCTTCCTGCAACATCCGCTTTTCGTTCTTGATGATCATCTCGGGCGCGCCGAGTTCGATCATACGTTTTAAACGGTTGTTGCGGTTGATGACGCGGCGATACAAATCGTTCAGGTCGGAGGAAGCGAATCTTCCGCCGTCGAGTTGAACCATGGGACGCAAATCGGGCGGGATCACGGGAAGTACCGTGAGTACCATCCACTCGGGACGGTTGCCGCTCTTACGGAACGATTCGATGATTTCGATACGTTTCACCGCTTTTACGCGCTTGGGTCCCGTTGCGTTTTTCTCGATAATATCTTTGGCTTCTTTGCTTTCTTTTTCGAGATCGACCGCCATTAAAAGTTCGCGGATCGCCTCTGCGCCCATACCGACTTTGAGTCCCGTCTTCGAAGAATCGCCGAGCGACTCTTCGATTTCGCGGAGTTGTTTATCGTTGATCACTTGTTTATAAGCAAGCCCCGTGGTTCCCGGATCGAGTACGACGTACGCCGCGAAATAAATCACCTGTTCCAACGGTTTGGGTCCCATATCGAGCAAAAGACCGATTTTGCTGGGGATCCCGCGGAAGTACCAGATATGCGATACGGGCGCTGCAAGTTCGATATGTCCCATACGCTCGCGGCGCACTTTGGCGCGCGTCACTTCCACGCCGCATTTTTCGCAGATAATTCCCTTGTAACGGATCCTCTTATATTTTCCGCAGTGGCATTCCCAGTCTTTGGTCGGTCCGAAAATCTTTTCGCAGAAAAGTCCGTCCCGTTCGGGTTTTTGCGTGCGGTAATTGATCGTCTCGGGCTTGGTAACTTCGCCGTAAGACCATTCCCTGATTTTTTCGGGAGATGCAATGCTGATCTGAATAGAGTTAAAATCGTTTAATTCGTACATAGTTTCCTCCCATTATTCCCCGTCGGACGAATCGTCTTCGTCAAACAAATTTCCGAATGAACCGTCTTCGTCGATATCGGACATATCGTCGTCTTCGAGGTCTTTATCTGCAAACAGATCGCTTGACGCAAAGTCTTCGTCGTCGCCCGCTTCATCAAAAATCGAACCGATATCTTCGTCGTCTTCCTCTTCTTCGATTCCGAAATCGAAATCCGGTTCTTCGTCCATCACAGGCTCTTCGCGCTTAGGCACCTCTTTGTCGTCGTCCTCGAACTCCCGAATAATGAGTTCTTCGTTATTCTCGGTAAGCACTTTTACGTCAAGTGCAAGCGACTGCAACTCTTTTAACAAGACTTTGAAGGCTTCGGGGATCCCGGGTTCGGAAATATTGTTTCCTTTTACAATGCTCTCGTACGTTTTGACACGTCCTACGATATCGTCCGATTTCACGGTGAGGATCTCTTGCAGAATATGTGCGGCGCCGTATGCTTCGAGCGCCCAGACTTCCATTTCTCCGAAACGCTGTCCGCCGAACTGCGCTTTTCCGCCGAGAGGCTGCTGCGTGACCATGGAATAAGGACCGATGGAACGGGCATGGATCTTATCGTCGACAAGGTGGCACAACTTGATCATGTACATGATACCGATGGTTACGCGGTTCTCGAACGGTTCGCCCGTTCTGCCGTCGAATACCTGGAATTTGCCGTCTACCTTGCCTTCGGGATTGAACAGATTATTTTCTTCGAACAGTTTTTCGATGTCCGACTCGGTCGCGCCGTCGAATACGGGCGTAGCGATCTTCCAGCCGAGTTGGCGGCAGACGTAGCCGAGGTGTACTTCGAGAACTTGTCCGATGTTCATACGCGAAGGAACGCCGAGCGGATTCAAAAGGATCTGCAAGGGAGTTCCGTCGGGCAGGAAAGGCATATCGCTCTGCGGAAGCACGCGGGAAATGACGCCCTTGTTTCCGTGGCGGCCCGCCATTTTATCGCCGACCTGTATTTTACGTTTCTGTGCGACGTATACGCGTACGAGTTTGTTTACGCCGGGGGAAAGTTCGTCTTTATTTTCACGCGTAAATATTTTTACGTCTACAACGATACCGTCCTCGCCGTGCGGAACACGGAGAGACGTGTCGCGCACTTCTCTCGATTTTTCGCCGAAGATGGCACGGAGCAGACGTTCTTCGGGGGTAAGTTCGGTTTCGCCCTTGGGCGTCACTTTTCCGACGAGAATATCGCCGCTGCTCACTTCCGCGCCGATGCGTACGATACCGTCTTCGTCCAGATCTTTGAGCGCGTCGTCGCCCACGTTGGGGATATCGCGCGTGATCTCCTCTTCGCCGAGTTTGGTGTCGCGTGCTTCCGTTTCGTGTTCCTCGATATGAATGGAAGTGAATACGTCGTCTTGTACCAGTTTTTCGGAAATGAGGATCGCGTCCTCGTAGTTATAGCCTTCCCATTCCATGAACCCGACGAGAATGTTTTTCCCGAGGGCAAGTTCGCCGTTGTTGGTGGAAGGTCCGTCCGCGATCACTTCGCCCTTTTCCACTCTGTCGCCCGTCGAAATAATGGGACGCTGGTTGAGGCAGGTGCCTTGGTTGGAGCGTTCAAATTTCTTTAAAGGATATTCGGTTTCGAAACCGCTGTCCTCTTTGATAACAATTTTATCGGACGAAACGCCGACGGCAACGCCCGCTTCTTTTGCGCGTACAATGACGCCCGAGTCGCGCGCGATCGCCGCTTCGATGCCCGTCGCAACGATGGAAGATTCCGTTTTCAGAAGCGGAACCGCCTGCCGCTGCATGTTCGAACCCATGAGCGCACGGTTGGTATCGTCGTTTTCAAGGAAGGGAATGAGCGCAGTCGCCACCGAAACCAGTTGTTTGGGAGAAACGTCCATGTAGTCGATTCTCTCGCGCGGCATCTCGATGATCAGTTCTTTGTAACGGCAGCCTACGCGTTCGTTTACAAAATGTCCGTCTTGATCAAGCGGTTCGTTCGCCTGCGCGACGACGTATCTGTCTTCTTCGTCCGCGGTAAGATAGTCGACGTGATCGGTGACTACGCCTTTTTCTTTATCTACCTTGCGGTACGGCGACATAATGAACCCGAATTCATTGACTTTTGAGAACGTCGCGAGCGAAGAGATCAGACCGATGTTCTGACCTTCCGGAGTCTCGATGGGACACATTCTTCCGTAGTGCGAATAGTGAACGTCGCGGACTTCAAACGTCGCTCTGTCGCGGTTCAGACCTCCGGGACCGAGCGCGGACAGTTTCCGCTTATGGGTCAGTTCCGCAATGGGATTGATCTGATCCATGAACTGCGAAAGTTGCGAAGACCCGAAGAATTCGCGGATCACGGCGGAAATGGGACGCACGTTGATGAGGCTCGAAGGCGTCACTTCCATGGGGTCTGCCGTCGCCATACGCTCTTTGATCAGGCGCTCTAAACGCGACATCCCGATGCGGAGTTGGTTTTGCAACAGTTCGCCCACGGAACGCACGCGGCGGTTGCCGAGGTGGTCGATTTCGTCGACCGTACCGATTCCGTACTGCAAATCAAGGTTGGTGGATACCGCCGCAACGATATCGTCGATCGTAATACACTTGTGATTTAATTTTTCCACAAGCGGTTTGATCTTTTTCTTTTCTTCGGGCGTGATGCCGAGCACGGCGTTTTCCATCTTCAGATCGACGGCTTTTCCGCTCTTTGTTTCTTCTTTGCGCGCAAGCAGTTTGTGGAACTCCACGCATGCTTCCACAAATTTCAAGCGGTTGTCTCTGCGTTTCTCGCGGTTTTTCTTTTCTTCCTGTTTTTCGTCCGCTTCGGGCGCGACTTCCCGCGTATGATAGACGTTGTTGATCTCGTCGAGATATTTCTCTGCAACATCTTCTACGGAAAGCGTTTCGCATTCCTTTGCGATTTGCTTACTGAATACGAAATTGGGATAATAAATGGTTTTCAGAAGTCCGAATGCTTTGGGATTTTTATCGGAAACCGCACAGAAATCCACCGTCTTATTGGAAATGATCTTGTGGCGGATCTCGCCGTCGACGGGATCATTGACGAGTACGAATATTTCGCCGATACCCGCGTTCTGGATTTCACGCGCCTTTTCTTCGGAAACGACTTCGCCTTTTACCGCAAGGATCTCGCCCGTTTCGGGATGGATCACGTCGTCTGCAACGCGGCAGCCGGGCAAACGGTAAGCAAGGTTCAACTTTTTATTGAATTTATATCTGCCCACCTTTACGACATCGTAGCGGCGGGCATCGAAGAACAGATTGTAAAGATGCTGCCGCACGGAATCCTCGGTAGGAACTTCGCCGGGACGCAGTCTTCTGTAAAGCGCAATCAAACCGTCCGATTCCGACTTGATCGGCTGGCTGTCTTTTTCGTCTTTTTCGATGGTTGCGGCGATCATCTTGTCGCCGCCGAACAGTTCTTCCAAAGCGCGTGCCGAACCGTAACCCAGCGCACGCAACAAAACGGTTGCGGTGAGTTTCCGCTTTCTGTCCACGCTCACCCACAGGATCCCCTGCGAGTCCTGCTTAAATTCCAGCCACGCGCCGCGGTTGGGGATCACCGTCGTTTCGTAGATCTGTTTTCCGGTCTTGTCCGTTTCGGCAACGTTATTGACGCCGGGAGAACGCACGAGTTGCGAAACAATGACGCGTTCCGCGCCGTTGATGATAAACGAACCGTTTTCCGTCATTAAGGGAAAATCTCCCATAAAGACGTCCTGTTCCAAAATTTCGTCTTTTACCTTATTGACAAGGCGCACCTTCACACGAAGCGGAAGCGCATAAGTAGCATCGCGATTGCGGCATTCTTTCTCATCATACTTAGGGGTTTTCCCGAATTCGTGTTCGAGAAAATACAGTTCGAAGTGATCGGAAAAGTCGGAGATCGGGGAATAGTCTTCGAAAATCTCGGAGATCCCTTCGCCGATAAACGACGCGTAACTGTCGCGTTGAATTTCGACAAGGTTGGGAATCTCGATTACTTCGTCGATCGATCCGAACTTTCTTCTTTCGGTTTTACCGAACTTTTGAATGGGTAAATTCATTCGTCAATTGAACTCCTTTTATTTTGTTGCTATTTGACGATTTACCGAGTATATCTTTTCATCGATAAAAATCGAAATATTTTTGATAAAATGATACTTCCCGCTTTACTTTCGCCCCGTTCTACGCTATAATAAATTAGGTAAGAAACGTTTTGAAATGGTTGCGGAAACCGCAAAACTGCATATTGACACAGTATAACGATACAGTATGTTATTATAACTCTTGTTTGAGAAGATGTCAAACGCTTTTTTCTCAAATAAAACAATTTTTTTGCGAATTTTAAGGAAAGTCATGAGATTAGACAAATTTTTGAAAGTTTCGAGGATCTTAAAACGCCGCACGGTCGCACAGGAAGCGGCAAGCGCCGGAAAAATCTGCGTGAACGGAAAAGAAGCAAAGCCTTCGCACCGGCTGAAAATCGGCGACGAAGTGACCGTCTGTTTTTCTTCCAACGAATTCCGCTTCCGCGTGACGGATCTGAAAGAAACGGTAAAAAAAGACGAAGCACAAACGCTTTACGAGGTCATCGATGATTAGCGTAATCCTGTGCGCCGCGGGCAGAGGCGAACGCGCGGGATTTCGGCAAAACAAAATATTGCAGGAATTCAACGGCATGCCCGTTTTATGCCACTCTCTCTCCGCGTTTTCCGCGTGCGCAGAAATCGGAGAAATTCTCGTAACCGTATCCCCGTGCGATGAACGGCAGATCGCCGCTCTTCTTGGTCCCTATCCGAATGCACGCATCGTATCGGGCGGCGCTACCCGTTTCGAAAGCGTATTGTCTGCGCTGAACGAGGCGAAAGGCGAAACCGTGCTGATTCACGACGCGGCGCGACCGTTCGTAACACAGAAAATCATATCCGATTGCATTGCAAGCGTGAATCGTTTCGGGAGCGGCGTCTGCGCTCTGCCCGCAACCGATACAACGGTTCTGGCGGAAGACGGCATGATCAAATCCGTGCCCGCACGCGCGGAAGTGTTTACGGTTCAAACCCCGCAGGGATTCGATACCGCGCAACTGAGATCCGCTTACGAAAAGGCAAAAACATGCGACGGCGATTTTACCGACGAAAGCGGCGTGTTTGCAAAATTCGTTTCTCCGCCGAAACTGTTTATCGGCGATCCGTGCAATCGGAAATTGACCTATCCCGAAGATTTTTCGATTGCCGAACGCGTGGGAACGGGCGTGGATACGCACGCTTTCTACACCGAAAGCGAAGGTTCGCCGTTCATCAATTTTATAACGCTTTGCGGCGTGAGAGTGCCGTCCGATCAAATTCTGAAAGCGCATAGCGATGGCGACGTTGCCGTTCACGCGCTGATGGACGCTCTGCTTTCGGCGGCGGGTCTGCGCGACATCGGCTATTACTTCCCCGACTCCGAACCGAAATACAAAAATGCGGACAGTATGCAACTGCTTTCACAGGTAATAAAACGCATCCGAAACGAAGGCTTCGCGCCCGAAAATGTAAGCATTTCCATTTTAGCGGAAACGCCTCGCCTCGCCCCCTATATCGATCGCATGAAAGCAACGCTTGCTCAATATTTAAATCTTCCCCTTTCCGCGATCGGCATTGCCGCAGGCACCAACGAAAAACTCGGCTACGTCGGCGAAAAAAAAGGCATCACCTGTTTTACTACGGTGCTGTTAAAAAAAGTTACCTTATAACCGTACGGCACGAATAAGCAAAGAATGACTCATTGAAGTAAACAGACTGTCAGAAATTGTAATTAAAAACGAACAAAGGGAAAAAACATGGCTAAATCAACCACTCAATTCGTATGCTCCGAATGCGGATACACCTCTCCGAAATGGCTGGGCAGATGTCCCGACTGCGAAAAATTCAATACGCTGATCGAAGAAGTCATCGCGCCCGTTGCGCCTTCGAAGATGAAGGGAAATTTCCACTCTTTCTCCCGCGCCGTCCCCCTCTCGCAAGTAAAATACGAAAAATACGAGCGCGTTTCTTCGGGGATCGCCGAACTGGATATTGTACTCGGAGGCGGGATCGTTCGCGGTTCGCTGGTGCTTGTGGGCGGCGATCCGGGCGTGGGAAAATCGACGATTTTAACTCAGGTTTCGGCTTATCTTGCAAAGGAACATAAAGTTCTTTATCTTTCCGCAGAGGAAAGTTGTTCTCAGGTAAAACTCCGCTGCGAACGTTTAGGGCTGAATTCCGACAATCTTCTACTGCTGAACGAAACCAATATCGAAAGCGCCGAAGCAGCGTTTTCGGAAGCGGAATACGTCATCGTCGACTCCATTCAGGCGGTTTATACCGACGCACTGTCCTCGTCGGCAGGTAGCGTGAGCCAAGTGCGGGAATGCGCTTCCAAATTGATGCGGATCGCAAAATCGACCGGAATCACGTTCTTTATCGTCGGTCACGTGACCAAAGAAGGAACGCTTGCAGGCCCCAAAGTGTTGGAGCACATCATGGACGCAGTGCTCTACTTCGAGGGAGAACGGACGGAAAATTTCAAGATACTCCGCGCCGTCAAAAACCGGTTCGGTTCTGTTCAGGAAGTAGGCGTGTTCGAAATGACGAGCGAAGGAATCTTCGGCATTACCGATTATTCCGAACTGTTCCTCTCCGAAACTCGCGGCGAAGCGGCGGGCGCGGCGGTCACGCCGAGCGAAACGGGTAACCGCTGTATGATGGTGGAAATTCAGACGCTCATGTGTAAAACAGCATACGGACTGCCGCGGAGAATGCCGCTCGGGGTCGATTTCAACCGCCTTGTGGTGCTGATCGCCGTATTGGAAAAACGCTGCGGACTTCCCCTCGGCACACAGGACATTTATCTGAACGCAATGGGCGGCATCAAACTGAACGAGCCGAGCGCCGACCTTGCCATCTGCGCCGCGCTCGCAAGCGCGGAAAAAATGCAGCCCATCGACAAATTTACGGCGGTCTTCGGCGAAGTGGGACTGACGGGAGAAGTACGCGCCGTTAACGTTGCGGAAAAACGCGTGAACGAATGTCTGAAAATGGGTTTCAAGCGCGTGATCTTACCTGCCAAAAATATGAAAGCGTGCGCGAAGTTCGCCGATAAAATCGAACTCGTACCCGTAAATTATGTGTCGCAGATGATCAAAGCCATTTTTGTAAAGTAAATCAATACAAATTGTAAGCCCGAAGCACGATTTTTGTGCTTCGGGCTTTTTCTGTTAAATTTGCGTGTATTTTTCCACTTTGAGTTTCAGACGGTATTTTGTTCGCAGTTCCGCGATTTTCGGCATCCATTCGGACTTGTGATGAAAATCGAGAGCCGCCTGATCTTTCCATCGATCGATCAAAAGTACCGTCTCCGAATCGTCCATCGGAAAAAAGTATTCATAACGTTCGTTGCCGTCCTCTTCGCGCACTCGGTCCGCAAGTCCGCTTGCAACCATTTCTTCGGCAAACTTTCTTGCCGCGCCGTTTTCTCCCGTATAATATAAATGGAGCGTAATGCTCATATCTGCGCCTCTTTCAAATTATATTTTTAAGGCAACCGCGCGGAAAATGGGAAGCCCCTGCGCCGCAAACCGTGCTTCGTATTCGGTAATAATGTTTTGCAATGCATATGTGCTTTGATGCAAGTCGCGCGAAACTTCGGTTATTGTAAATCCGTTTTGCTGAAATTGCGCCAACGAATAGTCGAAAAAGGGTTCGCTGTCCGTCTTTTGCTCGACCGTTCCGCCATCGCATAATAACGCACGGTAAATTTTAAGAAACCGCGGCGCGGTAAGCCGCTGTTTCTCACGGCTCGTTTCGGGAAGCGGCGTGGAAAAATTGAGATAAATTTTTTGTACGCTGCCCTCTCTTACAAAACAGGGCAAAATTTCCGCGGGAATATTCAGATAGCGGACGTTCGTTACGCCTTCCGCTTTCGCCCGCTCCATCGCGGTCAAAATCACATTCGAACAAAGTTCCAATGCAAGATAGTTGACGTTCGGACAGCGTTTGGCTTTTTCCAAAATAAAACCGCCGTTCCCACAGCCCACTTCCAGTTCTACGGGATTTTCATTTCCGAACACTTCTTCCAAAGAAAATAAGGCGCGGTATTGATCCGCTGCCTCTTTCAGATTGAGGATAGGACTGCCGCGCGCAATCAACAGATCGGCGCATTCTTCCATGCGCGGCTCTAAATTCCGCTTTTTGCGCATTCTCACGTCAGTTTCTCCCCGAGGACCCGAAACCGCCCGCGCCGCGCACCGTTTCGGAAAGTTCGTCCGCCGTCTCGTATTCCGCAACGTAATAGGGCGCGACCACAAGTTGTGCGATACGATCCCCTCCGTTGACGATACGGTCTTCCCCGCCGTGATTGTGAAGCGCGACCATGATCTCTCCGCGGTAATCGCAATCGATGACTCCTACTTTATTTGCGGGCGCGAGATCCTGCTTGCAGGAAAGTCCGCTTCGGGCATAAACCAATCCCACCGTCCCGAGCGGGAGTTCTACGGCAATTCCGGTGTGGATAAACCGCGTTTCCCCTGCCGGCACCGTGACGGGCGCGTCTTCACAAGCGTAAAGATCCGCTCCCGCCGCGTAGGGAGAACCGTAAACGGGAAGTTTTGCGTTTTCGCTGAGTTTTTTTACGTTGATCTTCATGAAATTCATCTGTTTAACCTCTTACAAACAGATTACTATAATCCGAAAAGTTTGTCAAGAATATTTTTCCGACAACAAAAGAATCCCGCGGTTGCGGGATTCTTTTGTGTTATATGATAGAACTCATTTTCAGACCTAAGATAATCCAGACCACCACCCAGATCATAAGCGATACGATACTGACGACAAGCCCCGCGATTGCAAGTCCGCCGAGCGAATATTTTTCACGCTTTGCAACGGCGACGGCGCTCAGAATCAGCCCGACGACCGAAGCGATACAAAAATATAGACCCAGCCAAAGCGACACCAAACTTACGACAAATCCTGCGATCCCGAGACCGTTCACGCTCTTTTTTTCCTCTAAACGCTTCACGGCGACCCCGCAATGCGGGCATACGACGGCGCGGTCGTCAATCTCCCTTCCGCAATTTCCACAATACATAATTTTTCTCCATTTGTACAAGTTGCTTGTACTTTGTCAAGTGAAATGAAAACCAAAATTGCAGAAAATATCAAATTTTATCGAAAGCAAATGGGACTGACGCAAGAAGAACTTGCCGAAAAACTGTTCGGAAAAAAAAGTTTAATTTCCAACTACGAAAACGGATACAGCACGCCCGACGTCGTGACGCTGTGCCGTCTTGCGAAAATATTCGACGTGACGCTCGACGAACTCGTGGAATGGAATGAAGAAACGTAAAAAAGCGCCCCGAGGGGCGCTTTTTTTCTTGCAACTTATTTTACGCTGTAAAGCAAATCGGTATAGGTAGGATACGGCCAATAGTCGGAAGAGCAAAGTTTTTCCATTTCGTCCGAAAGACGGCGCACCTCCTCCATATCGGGCACGACGTTATGCGCGACCCTTTGTGACGCTTCCGTTTCGCCCTCGGGCAAGTTCTTCAAATCGCTTTCCAGTTTATTCACCGCCGCGGCAAACGCATCGTTCAAGCGGGAAAGTTCTTCCGCAAGTGCAACGTCCGAACCGCAGGGCATCAATTCGTTGACCGAACGTTTTGCGCCGATGACCGAGCAAAGTTCGGCAATGTAACCGTTTACCGAAGGATAAATTTCCCGCCGCGCCATTTCTATCATCGTAAGCGCTTCGATATTGATCGTCTTGACGTAGTTTTCAAGTTGAATATTCGCGCGCGTGATCACTTCGCGTTCAGTATAAACGCCCTGTTTTACGAATACGTCGATATTTTCCTGCTTGAAAAACTCGGGAACCGCGTCCGCGGTCGTCTTATTGTTGAGAAGCCCCCTGCGCTCCGCTTCGGGTTCCCAGTCGGGTCCGTAACCGTTGTAATTGAAAATAATACGGGAATGGTCTTTCAGAAGTTTTGCCGTATATTCTTTGCAGTCTTTTTCAAATTCCTTCGCTCCCGAAAGCGCGTCCACCGCTTCCGCAAATTTTTGCGCCGCAATGGTGTTGAGTACGATATTGGGATCGGCAACGGAAGCCTGCGAACCGAGCATACGGAACTCGAATTTATTGCCCGTAAACGCAAACGGAGAAGTACGGTTCCTGTCCGTCATATCGATGGGGAAAATGGGCGATTCGGGAACACCGATAGAACCGGGAACCGCTTTCTTGGGAACATATTTCCTGCCGAGTACGATACTGTCTACGATCGCGCCCAGTTGATCGCCGAGATACGCCGAGATAATGGCGGGCGGCGCTTCGTTCGCGCCCAGACGGTGATCGTTCCCCGCCGACGCGACGCATGCGCGCAAAACGCCCTGATAATCGTCCACCGCCGCAAGCACGCAGGCAAGAATGAGCATGAACAGCGTATTTTCTTCGGGCTTTTCACCGGGGTCTAACAAATTCAGACCGGTATCGGTGGAAAGAGACCAGTTGTTGTGCTTGCCGCTTCCGTTCACTCCCTCGAACGGCTTTTCGTGCAACAGACAGACGAGTCCGTGTTTTTTCGCAACCTTTTTCATCAATTCCATGGTAAGTTGGTTGTCGTCTACGGCTACGTTAGTCGTGGAAAAAATGGGGGCAAGTTCGTGCTGCGCGGGCGCCACTTCGTTATGCTCCGTCTTGGCGTAGATCCCGAAACTCCAAAGCGTTTCGTCCAGATCGCGCATGAATTCGGCGACTCTGCCTTTGAGCGCGCCGAAGTAATGGTCTTCGAGTTCCTGTCCGCGGGAAGGAAGCGCGCCGAACAGCGTTCTTCCCGTCAGTTGCAGATCTTTCCGCTGCAAGTAAACTTTTTCGTCGATCAGGAAATATTCCTGTTCAGGCCCCACCGTAGTGGATACTTTTCTGCACTCGATCCCGAACAGTTTTAAAAGCCGTTTCGCCTGCGTATCGAGCGCAGTCATCGACTTTAAGAGCGGCGCTTTTTTATCAAGCGTCTCGCCCGTATACGAAACGAAAACCGTGGGAATGCACAGCGTGTTTTCTTTGACGAATGCGGGAGAAGTCGGATCCCATGCGGTATAACCGCGCGCCGCGCTCGTCATACGCGTGCCGCCCGAAGGGAAACTCGAAGCGTCCGGTTCGCCTACGATCAAACTTTTGCCCGTCAGTTGCATAATCGCTTTATCGCCCGAAGGTTCGATGAAACTGTCGTGTTTTTCGGCGGTCAAATTGGTGAGCGGCTGAAACCAGTGCGTATAATGCGTTGCGCCCTTCGATACCGCCCAATCTTTCATGGCATTTGCCACCGCGCTTGCGATGGACGTGTCGAGCGGCTCGCCCTCGTCGATCGTCTTTTTGAGCGATTTATACACCTCTTTGGGAAGCAGATTTTTCATTGCTTCGTCGTTGAATACGTTGCTGCCGAACGTCTCGGTTACGTTCATACTCACCTCTCCTTCATACGCCGTCTTCGGTAATGTCACAATTATATTATTTTTCCGGATATAAGTCAATGATTTCAACAGCGTTTCGCCAATCTCGGCGGTTTGATTTTTTCAGAAGAATACGCTTACGGTCATGCCGTTACGAGCAAACAAAAATCTTCCCCGCAAAAGGGAAGACGTTTTCAAATTATGTTCCGCTTTCGCCGTAATTGGAAAGCACGCGGGCGGAAGGGTCGTTTACGTTGCACCCCTCCCAATTTTTGTTGGGCATCCAGAAGTCTGCAATCATTTCCGCCTGGTTCGGATAATACTTTTCGAAAATTTCGCGGTACAAGAGCGATTCTTTGGTAAACGGTTTTGCGTGATAAGCATACCGCTCCGCAATTTGTTCCCAGTCTTCGCCGTACTTTGTTTCGGCGTATTCTTTCAAGTCGTCTACCATAGAATGCCCTACGGCGTCGGAAAACGCCGCTTTTTCGCGGTATAAAATACTCTGCGGCAGATAATCCCCCTCAAATGCACGGCGGAGCAAGTATTTCCCTTTGCCGTACACGTTCATCTTTAAGGCGGGATCGATGCTCATGACGTACTCCGCAAACGCCAAATCGCCGAACGGCACGCGCGCTTCCAAAGAATGAACGGAAATACAGCGATCGGCGCGGAGCACGTCGTACATATGCAGTTCGCGCACGCGCTTTTCCGATTCCTCCTGAAATGCCTGCGCCGAGGGCGCAAAATCGGTATATTTGTAACCGAACAACTCGTCGGATATTTCGCCTGTGAGCAAAACGCGGATGTCCGTGTTTTCGTGAATCTTTTTACAGAGAAGAAACATTCCCATGCTTGCGCGGACGGTGGTGATATCGAACGTTGCAAGCGTCCGAATAACGGATTCCAAAGAGGCAAGTACTTCTTCCTTCGTCATATAAATTGCCGTATGGTCGCTGCCGATAAACTCCGCAACTTCTTTTGCGTATTTTAAATCGATCGCGTCTTTTTCCATACCGACCGCAAACGTACGGATGGGACGAACCGATTCTTTGGCGGCAATCGCGCAGACAAGAGATGAATCCAACCCGCCCGAAAGTAAAAAGCCGACGGGCGCGTCTGCATCCAGACGCTTTTTTACGCCTTCGACCAGTTTTTCCCGAATGTGCCTGCAAATCTCATCTGAATCGCCCGTGACCGTTCGTTCGACCTTTGCAATATCGCGATAACAGTAAAACGAACCGTTTTGATAATAATGTCCGGGAGGAAAAGGAAGAATTTTTTCGCAAAGCCCGACTAAATTTTTCGGTTCGCTCGCAAAGGCGATGTTCCCCTCCGCCGTGTAGCCGTAGTAGAGCGGACGGATCCCGAACGGATCGCGCGCGGCGAGATAGGTTTTCTTTTCCCCGTCGTAAATCACGCAAGCAAATTCCGCATCGAGCCGCCGGAACATTTCGACGCCGTAACGCTCGTACATGGGTAGCAATATTTCGCAATCGCTTTCCGAAACAAATCGATCACCGAGTTCTTCGAGCAGTTTCCGCTCGGTTCTGAATCCGTAAAGTTCGCCGTTGCATACGCAGAAATTTTTTCCGCGGACAAACGGTTGCATGCCGGTTGCGTTCAATCCCATAATGGCAAGGCGGTGAAACCCCACGATCCCGCGTTCCGTTTCGTAAAAATTACTCATATCGGGACCGCGCGAAACCGTTCTGTAAAATGCCTGCTCTGCCTTTGGCAGCGGAACGTCTTTTCCTGTCAATACGAAAATCGAACACATAAGCCGCTTTTCTCCGTTATCTCTTTTTATGATTATATTGTAAGAATATACATTCTGTCAAGCGAAATATACAGAATTATACAACATTTATACGTTATTCGGAGAAAAAATCTTCGCGTCTTAAACCGACGCGCAGTTTTTCGAGCGCGCGTTTTTCGATTCGGGAAACATAGGAACGCGAAATTTTGAGTTTTTGCGCCACTTCGCGTTGGGCAAGCGGCACGCCGCCCGTGAGCGCGTACCGCATACAGATAATCTGCATTTCGCGTTCGCAAAGCAACTTATGGATCGCCTTCAAAAATTTTTCCTGCATGAGCGACTGCTCGACGCTGCCGAACACTTTATCTTCCTTTTCAAACAGGAGATCCATCAACACCAGTTCGTTGCCGTCTTTGTCGGTCCCCACGGGATCGGAAAGAGAAACGTTCGCTTTATGTTTCTTGCCCGAACGGATGAGCATTAAAATTTCATTTTCGATACACCGCGCGGTATACGTTGCAAGCCGAACGCCGCGACCCGATTCAAACGTATTGATTGCTTTGATCAACCCGATACTTCCTACCGAAAGCATATCGTCGATTTCCGCCGCCCCGTTAAACTTTTTTACGATATGTGCGACAAGGCGCATATTATGTTTGACGAGCATATCTTTGGCATGCTTATCGCCCGCGCGCGCAAGACGGAGATATTTCTCCTCCTCTTGGGCGGAAAGCGGTTTGGGATAAGAACTTCCGTCCTGAACGGAACCCGTGAAAAAAAACAGCCGTCCGAGAACGGCATAGAGCATTTCGAGCATGATTTCACCTCATCGACATTGTATGCACGGGAGAATTTGTCCTATTCCCCCGAAAGCGGAAGAAAGCAAAAAAGCCGAAGCAAATTGCTTCGGCTTTTCATTTCGGAATTTATTTCTTTTTCGGTTCTACGATCCGGATATACACGTCGTCGAGTTGTTTCTGTTCGACGGGAGAAGGCGCGTTCATCAGCAGATCGCGCGCTTTTGCGTTCATGGGGAAAGCAATCACTTCGCGGATATTCACGGTGTCGGAAATCAGCATCACCATTCTGTCCACCCCCGGGGCAACGCCCGCGTGCGGAGGCGCGCCGTATTCGAACGCCTGATAGAGCGCGGGGAACTTCTTTTCCACGTCCTCTTTCCCAAGCCCCACGAGCGAAAATGCTTTAATCATAATTTCGGGATCGTGATTGCGGACCGCGCCCGACGAAAGTTCTACCCCGTTGCAGACGATATCGTACTGATAGGCAAGCACTTCCAGAGGGTCTTTTTCTTCCAACGCCTTCATGCCGCCCTGCGGCATGGAAAACGGGTTATGACAGAATTCCAGTTCGCCGCTTTCTTCGCCGATTTCGTACATGGGAAAATCCACGATCCAGCAAAAGCGGTAAACGTTCTTTTCAAGGAGATCCAATCCGACGCCGAGCATGGTGCGCAAAACGCCCGCGCGCTTTTGCGCAAGAGATTTTTTATCTTCGGCGACCAGCGCGACGAACGCACCGTTTTCAAGATGTAACCGCTCTTTGAACGCTGCGATCTTTTCCGTAACGAACTTCGCGATACCCCCCGCGGGCGCGCCGGTTTCGTCCAACTTAAACCAGTACATCGCGCCGCCTTCGGTTTTGACTTTAAACTCCTCCGCCGTTTTATCGATCCATTTACGCGCGACGTTGGTCCCGTTTACGGCAATCGCTTTCACCGTCTTTCCCTGTACCTGTTCAAAACCGCAGCCCTGCATCAGATCGGAAATATCTTTTACGATGAGCGGATTGCGCAGATCGGGTTTGTCGGTACCGTAAGTTTCCAATGCTTCGAGATAAGGAACGCGCCTGAAGGGCGGCTTGTCCGCATCCCAGCCCGAATACTTGGCAAATACGGGCGGCAGCACCTTTTCGAGTACCGCAAATACTTCTTCCTGCGTTGCAAACGCCATTTCGATATCGAGTTGATAAAACTCCCCGGGCGAGCGGTCCGCGCGCGCGTCTTCATCGCGGAAACAGGGCGCGATCTGGAAATATTTATCAAACCCCGAACACATGAGCAGTTGTTTATACTGTTGAGGCGCTTGCGGAAGCGCGTAAAATTCCCCGGGATAGAGACGGCTGGGCACGATGTAGTCGCGCGCACCTTCGGGCGAGGAACTCGTTAAAATGGGCGTGGATATTTCGGTAAATCCCTGTTCGGTCATCAAGCGGCGCAAGTCGGCGATGATGTTGGCGCGAAGCACGATCTTATCGCGCACTTTTTCGTTGCGCAAATCCAAAAAGCGATATTTAAGGCGCGCGTCTTCGCCTGCCTCCGTGGAGTGGGAAATTTCAAACGGCAATGCCGGCGTCATCCGTCTGCCGAGCACTTCCACTTTTTCGGGTACGATTTCCACAAGTCCCGTGGGCAGTTTCTCGTTGGGCGAAGTACGGAGCACCACTTTCCCTTCGACGGATACGGTCGATTCGGTGGGGATGTCTCTCAACTGCGAAAGACAGGGTTCTTCCGAACATACGACTTGCGTGACGCCGTAAAAATCGCGCAGTACGGCAAAAATCAAACCGCCTTTATCGCGTTTACTGTCGAGCCAGCCCGAAAGTTTTACCTGTTTCCCCGCGTCTTCTTTCCTAAGTTCACCGCAATGATGCGTTCTGTAAAACATATTTTTTCCTCTGAAAGGTTTTTCTTAATTTTATCTTTTTCTAAATTCCTTGTCAAGCATTTGCAAGATAACGCGATTTTCTTCTTCGCTCGGCTTCAAAACAAAACGTTTGATTTTCGTTTTCGGAAAGAGCGTCATAATTATCTTACGATCACAAGTCCTTTCTTTGCGCGGGTGATTGCGGTGTAAAGCCACTGTCTTCCGTTTGTGAATAAATTGCTTTCGTCGATCACGACCACGCGGTCGTATTCCGAACCCTGCGCCTTATGACAAGTTACGGCATAAGCAAATTCAAATCTGCAAACGGTATCTTCGCGTTTGACTTTAAACCGCCGCAGCATTTCGTAATTATTTTCATGTACAAGCACGCCGTTTTCTAACAGACAGGCTTTGTTTCCGTACCCGTGCAGATACCGGCCGTGGGTAAATACGCCTGCGTCGAAGGGCAGATCGTATACGGTTTCCCGTAAAAATTCGGGCTGAAAATCCAACTGACCCAACCCGTCCCGCTGTTCCCGTACGCGGTAACACCTCCCGATGATTCCGTTAACAAGATGGAAGTTGCCCGCTTCGTCTAAACGTTTGCTCCAATCATTGAGCGTACAAATGATTTTTTCCCCGTCGATGGGAAGTTTTGTTTGGGGCGATATTCCCAGCAATTCGCGCATTTCGCAGTTGATACGGTTGCGTGTCTTATTCGTTCCTACGATGATCTGGTCTGCCGATGAAAACAATTCTTCCCTTGCGGCACGGTTCAAACTGCTCTTCGGTACGACCGATACTCCTGCGCCGTATTCGCCGTACTCCAAAAATTTCCCTGCACGCGCCTGCTCGGCAAGTCGTACAACGGGATTATTTTCTTCCTGCCGTACGATTTGTTTCAGAACAAAACAAGGCATCGAGAGCAGCGTATTGCTTCCCCCCACGGGCGGGAGTTGCGCCGGATCGCCGCAAAAAAGACACTTGATCCCGAATGAAAGAAGATCGCGCAATACTTCGTCCGACACCATCGAAGTTTCGTCCACGACGATCAGGCGGATATCGGAATCGATTTTTTCTTTTCTGACAAACTGCAAAAACCGCTCGGAAACGACTTCTCCGTTTTCATCGACTTCTATGTCTTCCTCCCGCGTATAAATAAGGCTGTGAACGGTGCCCGCCGGCGTCCCCGCACGGATCAACACGGACGCGGCTTTTCCGGTAGGGGCAACGAACGCCGCACTTTCTCCCGCTTTCAAACCTAAATCGCGGACGATATAATCAATCAAAAACGTTTTTCCCGTCCCGGCGTAACCGCAAAGAACAAAAATCTGATTGTCAAGGTGAAAAAACCACTCTCTTACGAGAGCAGCAGCCTCTTCCTGATCGGGTGTAAGTACAATGGACATTTGAATTACATGCGAATTCATAAACACATTATAATATGCCTTCTGAAAATATGCAAACGTTTGTTTTGTTTTTTGCAAAATTTTTATTAAAAATGCCACCGAGCGAAATGATGGCGATTTTTCGGCTCTTTATTGGAGGATAGCAGTCAATACAGTTGGCCATGCCGTTCCAGCCTCCCGTATACCCGCTCGTCACTCTCACTCCCTCTGTCGGATAGTTCTCATCCAATCGGATCGCTTCGTAATACTCCTCCTCCAAACTATGACGTAATTGATCGTATTCCACGTCATAACTCGTCGGCACCAACCGCTGTACGCTGTCTATACCGTTGTATGTGACAAAGCCTTGAACAGAGATCGTATTTCCGGAAGGGTAAGAACGCCAACCCCGTCCGATGGTTACGAAGTATTTTTTTACCGTCTTGCTTTCGTCTGTCGGATTATCAAAATACCAAACTGCTCGAGAGGTAGCGTCCGATGTTGCAGTCCCGCTGTTGGACAGCGAGCGGGTAGCAGCCGCGATTTTATATTTTTCCGCGGTATTCGGATTGTTGCTGTCCGAATAATAAGTCCCTGCTGCCGTTTCGGGATCTTGCCCTGCATAATATGCGCGAGCACGCGAATAAGAAGATCTGCCGCAATAAACGGAGGCATAAGTGCGCACCGATAAGTCCACGGCGTATCGTGTATATGCAGGTACCTCGACGTCGATTGAAAACAATACTGCGCCATAAATATTATCCCGAGTCGTCGTAACGTAACATACGCGTTGCTGTACCCCTAACGTCAAATCGTATGCGGTTCCTTCACTCTCGGCAACTGCGGCACTGAAACTTGCGCTGGAATTGGAACTGGATCCGCTTCCCGCATTTCCATGTATAACGGCTTTGATGACAGGCTCTTCGCCTTCGATAGCGACGCCCGTATCTGCGAGGGGGGACGCACTTCCTACGGAAACACTTCCGACGGGCGATCCGTCCCTTCCCGTGTTTTCCGCGGTGTTATGCCCCTATTTGCCGACTTCCGTCGGCTGAATTTTGTCTGATTACGGCATTGAAAATTTTGCGTGAAGCAATTTGCCGCCCAAGGGAAGATCGATATAAATCCGTCCCTTTCTGACGGGAAACGTATATGATTTTTGCCGCGGTCCATCTTGCACGGAAAAAGTGATTTCTTCCTTTTCCGGATTTACTCGGTAAGTGCCGGCGTATCCGCCTCTCCCGCCCGACTTTCCGCTGTATTTCAGTTCGAATCTTCCGTTATAAGAAAGTCCCAGACTGAGATTTTCGAACTGCTCCGACTGATCCTCCCCTCCGAGCAGGATCTGCTCGCATTTGTAAATTCCCACGTAGGGTTTGGAGAGATCGGAAAGCGTACTCATTTCCGAAACGCTGCACGCGCTCGTAAGTAATAAGCAGATCAAAAGCATGCCCACAAGAAACATTTTACGCATAAAAAAATTATTTGCAATTTTGTGTTTTTCATGCTAAAATAGCAAAAAGCGGATAAGGATAAACGTTATGAAATTCGATACCGAACTGGTCGGTAAAATCGGCTCGATGGCGCTGATCGACCGAAAAGACAATATGATCGATTATACGCGCGTCGCACGTCTATCGCGCGAACTGCGCCCGGGATATATCTGGGTTTCGAGCGGCGCAGTGGAAATCGGGCGTTTAGACTATCTGTCGCGCCACGGCGAGGAACTGACGGGCGAACACGCCAAAACCGACTATGCCGCGCAGGGACAGGCGATTCTGATGCAGACTTACCGACAATACGTCGACCCGCGCTTTTCGGTGCGTCAGGTATTGGTGGAACACCAGCATTTCAACGACGAACAAAAGAGCGAGCATTTGCGGAAACTTTTACTCCGCTGCAAACAACAGAACGCCGTACCTATCATAAATTATAACGATGCGGTCTCGAACGAGGAAAACAGACGGCTGGAAATTTCGTCGCTTATGCACGAAAAGGAGCGCGTATACGAATGCGTCGATAACGACGAAACGGCCTCGCGTATTGCGTGCCTTGTACATGCGGAAAGACTGCTGATCCTTACCGGCGCAGACGGCATTTATACCGACCCTGAAAATCCCGATACGCTCGTTCCCCTGATTTCAGGCAAAAACGATTTGGAACTGCTTGAAAATATCGAAGAACACAAGCGCTATTGCAAAGGCGCAAGCCGTGCGGGCGCAAACGGCGCAAAAGCAAAACTCGAATATATCAAAGACGCGGCGATCCAAGGCACTACCGTTTATATCGCCAATGCAAAATACTCCGTTTCGGACATTTTAGCCGAAAAAGTACCTTGCACGAAAATCGGGATCGGAATTCGATCCATATAAAAAAAGGAGCGTTTCCGCTCCTTTTTTGTTACCCTTTCAGACGTTGTTTTTCAGAATTTTAATCTGCGAAATACTGCGGGGAACACCTTGCTTCCGTCCCACTTTTGATACTCGCAGGCGTGATCGAAGATAAAGCCGCATTTTTCCTGCACTCTCTGCGATCCGATATTTGCGACGGCATGCGACGAAACGAATTCTTTGACGCCGAAATTTTCGCGCGCCCAGGAGATCATGCCCTTTACCGCTTCCGTCGCATATCCTTTTCCCCAGCAATCGCGGCGGAAATTATATCCTACGACCCAAGCAAGCGGCTCCTCTTTGCAGGGACATACATGACCCGATCCGATCAGAGTTCCGCCGCGCAGTGAGAATCCGAAAACGTTGTCTTCCGCCTTTAATGAAGCGATCCAGGACTCCGACTCGCCGATGTTTCGATGAAGCGGATAGATCATGTAACGGTTGACTTCGGGATCGCCGCTCCATTGAAATACCGCGGGCGCGTCGTTTTCCGAAAGCGGCTTTGCGATCAGCCGATCGGTTTCAAAATAATATTTCATTGAATCCTGCCCCGCTCTTTGCAGATTTCTTCCAAGATTTCCGCGGCGTCCGCAACCAAATCGGGACAGGGGCGTTTTTTATAATATTCCTGCGTGCGCGCTTCTGCGGCGGGAGAAGTATCCGCTTTTACGGCAGCGCCCGACAGCAATTCCCCGCAATTAAAACTGCCGTTCTTTTCAGAAAACCGCCGTGCGATTTCCTGCACCACCGCATACATTTCGCTCTTCGGCAGGTCGGGAAATAACAGTCCTGCGCAAATCGCCGCGCCCGAAACGCCGCCGCACGTCTGACGCAGCCGCGCCATTCCGCCGCCCATCGGAAGCCCCACGGCTTTCAGCGTTTCTTCGGATACGTCCAATTCGTCGGAAAATGCAAGCAACACTGCCTGGGAACAGTTATACCCGCTTAAAAAATAATTTTTCGCTTTCTCTGCACGCGTCATTTTACTTTCTCCTTTTCATGTGGTACTATATTGATATGAAACTTTTTTACACAAATTCGCCGACAGACAGCCGTACCTTTCTCAATAAGATCCTTCGCGAAAAATTCGGCTTGCTAAATCCGCGTTTTCTCTATAACGAACACGGGAAACCCTTGCTCGACGGCGTACCGCTCTTTTTTAACGTGACGCACAGCGGCAGCATTACCGCCGCCGTGTTCGGCGAAAGGGAATGCGGCATCGACGCCGAAGAAAGAAAACCGCGCAAGACGGAAACGATTGAAAAAAGGTTGACTGCCGCCGAACGGCAGGAAGATTTTTTCCGGCTGTGGACGGCAAAGGAAGCCTACGTCAAATACAAAGGCGCATCGCTTGCAGCCATGCTCCCCCTGCTCGAATACCGCGGCGGCATACTGTACGAAAACGGATCCCCCGTTCAGGCGCACCTGTATTTTACCGAACCGGAAAACTGTACGCTGTGCGTCTGCACTGCCGCGCCCGAACCGATCGACGCAATCCAATTATAACACGCGCAAATCAAAATGCAAACAAAAAAGAGGCGTTTCAGCCTCTCTTTTTTTTACGATAATTTCTGCGAAAAATTATTTCCCCTTGACTCTGCCGACGTCTGTATTGTCTTTTTTTCTGTCTGTCAGAACGCGGACGGGGTGTTCTTTATTCTGCAACCGCCAGTCCTGTTGCAATTCTTTGATCGCCCTGTCGATGACGACGTGGGTACCCACCGTATCGATATTTCCGTTAATACGCGAATTGTAACCGAAATAGCGGAAGGTATCGGGTACTTTGTCGATCTCCTGCCAGCCCTCTTCCACGCCCGTGAGGCGCACGCTTTTCAGCACTTCGCGGATATATTCTTTCTGAGAACGGAATTTCAGAAGTTCGGGGAAATCTCCTCCTTCGGGGAAACACTGCTGCCAGACTTTGCCCTCGTAAGTTTTCAGCAGATCCGCCGCCTCGTGGAGGTGCGCTACTTCTTCTTCGAAATGCATTTCCCATATCTTTTTGATCCGCTCGTCCGTTTCATCCTGATAGCACGAATAATACAGATAACATTCGGTATATTCGTTCATCAGCAGTCCCTCCCAGAACGTAGCGGAAGGATCTTTCAGACTGCCGTAACCGGTCACGTGCTGTTCTTCGATCATGGCGATTTCGTTATACAACTTTCTGCCGAGCGGCGAAGCATAGAGGTTGCCCACGTTCATATAAAAATTCATGGTCTGCTGTTCCGCCGCCGTAATGATGTTGATGTTCAGTTTGGTTTTTACGTCGTTGAGGTAGTTGTTGATATAAAAATCGACATCGTCCGAGGGATGACGGTATTCCGCAACCGTAGGACGCCCAGGCATGATCTCGGTATAATTCCCGACGAGCCGCGCAGGATCGCCGCCCTTTTCCAGTTCCATCAAATCTGCATAACGGTACAGGTGATCGAAATCTTCGAGCAGAGCAAAATCGAGTTGCTTTTTGACGTAAGAATTTTTTTCGGACAGCGCAAGATTTGCAGTCAGATCGACGGCAAGTTGTTCGTAACCGATGGTGTGTTCCAAAATGGTTTCGTTTGCGGGTTTTAAACCGGCAACGCGCTTTTGCTGGATCTGTTCGCCGCGGCGCAGATAGGCAAGACGGCGGCGCACGTCGTTATTGGGACACATGCGCTGAAACGCATGCGAATAACGTACCGATTCGAATTCCGTACCCGACATCAGGATCACTCTCAAACGGGTATAAGGGTCTACCGTGTTTTTATCGTAGGGCTTGATCAGCACTTTATTCCAGGAAGTAAAAATCTTGTCCGCCTTTTGCGGTTTCAGTTCAAACGGATTCATAGATCCTCCTTTACGGAAAATTTATCGACAATTCCGTAAAAAGTATTCTCCGTATTGCTTTTTTGCGCGAAAATTGTTATAATACAAAAAAAGGCGGTACATTATGATAGGTTGCGTGATCGCGTTTGACAGCGAAGCAGACGCTTTGCTCTCGCAAATGGAAATTACGGAAAGAAAGACCGTGCTCGGAAGAACGCTGATCCGAGGCAGGGCGTTCGGGAAAGACATCGCGCTGATTGAATGCGGCGTAGGCAAAGTAAACGCCGCCGCAGGAGCGGCGATCGTGTTAAGCGAAGGCGCAACGACCGTGCTCAATTTCGGCGTAGCGGGCGGATTGCGCGAAAACACGCAAGTCGCCGAACTGTACTTAATTGAAAAAGCCGTGCAGTACGACTTCGATATTACGCAACTCGAAGGCGGTAAAATCGGCACACTCGACGGCGAAACGGAAAACTTCCTGCCCCTATTCGTTCCCGAAAAACTCAAACTTCCGCGCCGCGCCCTCGGCACGGGCGACCGATTCAACGATTCCGCCGCCGATCACGCGCTCTTGTTGGAACTGGGCTGCGACATCCGCGAAATGGAAGCGGGCGCCGTTGCGCAAGTCTGTAAAAACGCGGGCGTTCCCTTTGTGAGCGTAAAAGCAATTTCCGACGTTTACGGCGCGGGCAGCACGACCGAGCAGTTTAAACAAAACACCCTTCGCGCATGCGCGAAACTGAAAGAAGCGATGCAAACGATTTTGGAGAGTCTGTAACTTATGGAAAAGATCCCGTCCTTTCAAAAAAACCATCACACGCTGACAAAAGGATTGCATGCGCAAACGGATCAGAACGGCATCACTACCTACGACTTGCGATTCAAAAAGCCGAACGCAGGCGACTATCTCGCCCCCAAAACGATGCACACCGTAGAACATCTGATGGCGACGGTACTCAGGAACAGTCGCGAAAAAGACAATATCGTTTACTTCGGTCCCATGGGCTGCCGCACGGGTTTTTATCTTTTAACACTGAATTCAGACCGCGCCCGAACGCTTGCGCTGTTAAAGGAATGTATCGTCCGCGCGCTTGCCCTCGACGAGATCCCCGGAAATAAACCCGAAGAATGCGGAAATTATCTGGAACACGATTTGCCCGATGCAAAGCGCGAATTACAAGATTATCTTTCTGTTTTGGAGCATACGAATGATTGATTTAGGCGATTGGAAAGAACCGCTTGCTCCGCTGTTTGCGGACGAACGCTACCTGAAAATTCGGGAATTTCTCAAAAAAGAATATTCTCAATACACCGTGTACCCCGATATGTACGACATTTTCAACTGTTTCCGCTACACGCCGTTTGCTAACGTTAAAGTCGTGCTTTTGGGACAGGATCCCTACCACGAACCGCGGCAGGCGCACGGGCTCTGTTTTTCGGTTCAGGACGGCGTAAGAAAACCGCCCTCGCTGGAAAATATGATGAAAGAACTCAAAAGCGATTTGGGCTATCACGCGCCTCAAAGCGGCAACCTGACCAAATGGGCAAAAGAGGGCGTACTGCTGATGAATACCGCGCTGACCGTGCGCGAACATCAGGCGAATTCGCACGCGAACTGCGGTTGGAGTTGGTTTACCGATTCCGTGATTTCCATTCTGAGCGAACAAAAAGAACACCTCGTGTTTATCCTTTGGGGCGGCAACGCACGGCGGAAAGTTCCGCTCATAGACAGACGAAAACATCTGATTTTAGAGAGCGCGCACCCCTCGCCCCTTTCCGCATTCAACGGGTATTTCGGGAACCGCCACTATTCCAAAACAAACGAATATCTGATTGCGCACGGAATTTCCCCCATCGATTGGAATTTATTCGAATAACCCTATCAAACCGCTTTCCGAATGAGGAAGCGGTTTATTCGTCGTTTTTTAAGATAAGTGCAATTTCGTCGATGCGTTTTGCCATATTACGCAAATACTCTTTCAACGTTTCTCTTCTTTTCATTACCTGCACTTCCATCGGTTCCCAAAATTCGCACGGCAAATCATACATACGCCGTTTTTTCCGTTCGCTGCGCTTTAATGCCTGACAAACGCAATGTCCGCATCCCGACACTTCATGATAATACCCGCTGTAATTCGTAAAATGCTTGATGAATTGTCCGCAATTTCCGCAATGATGGTTTTCTTCTTTCATTTTTTATCTCCTATGTTCCATATAATTTGGAACTTGTATATTTTATTCCATATTTTTTGGAATGTCAACAAAAATTCCATAATTTTTGTAAAATGTATTTATGAAAGAATTTGGAATTAAATTAAAAAAACTTAGAGAAACAAAAAATTTAACGCAAAAAGAACTCGGAGAAATTCTGAACGTCAGAAATACGACTGTTTCCGCATGGGAAAAAGACATTGCCGAACCTCCTTACGAAGTATTAAAACAACTTTGTTTGATTTTTGAAGTTTCAGCGGATTATTTGTTGGGATTGGAAGAATAACACGGTCAAACATATGTGTTCAGACGCATAAGAACGAAAAGCAACGGCAACTGCTAAAATACGCAGTTGCCGTTGCTGATTTGAAACAATTATTCTTCGGTAAACGTTAAAACGCCGTCTTCCTCGTCTACGATCACGTCATGACCGGATTTGATTCGTCCGAGCAGGATCTCTTCCGAAAGTCTGTCTTCCACCTGTTTTTGCACGACGCGCTTTAAGGGGCGCGCGCCGAATTCTTCGCTGTATCCTTCTTCCACCAATTTCATGCGGGCGCGTGAACTCACTTTCAATCCGATTCCTTTGCTCTCCATCCGTTTTGAAAGCGCTTCCAAAATTTTACCGCAAATGAGTACCGCGTCCTCGCGCGAAAGTTTATGGAAAATGATCACGTCGTCCAGCCGGTTCAAAAATTCGGGACGGAAGTGCGATTTCAGCGCGTCTTCAATCCGCTCTTTCATTGCGTCGAACTCGTTCTCGTCCCCGAAGCCGAACCCAAGCGTATTCACGCTTTTGACTTCGTGCGCGCCCACGTTGGACGTCATGATGATCAGCGTGTTTTTGAAAGAAACTTCCTTGCCTCTGCTGTCCGTCAGACGCCCGTCGTCGAGAATCTGCAACAAGACGTTGAATACGTCGGGATGCGCTTTTTCGATTTCGTCGAACAGGATCACGGAATAAGGTTTTCTGCGGATACGCTCGGTCAGTTGTCCGCTCTGGTTATCGTCGTATCCGACGTAACCGGGGGGCGCGCCGATGATCTTCGACACCGAACTCTTTTCCATATATTCCGACATATCGAGCCGCACCATCAGCCGCTCGTCGCCGAACATGCTTTCCGCCAATGCTTTGGTAAGATCGGTCTTTCCGACGCCAGTAGGTCCCACAAAGATAAACGAGCCGATGGGTTTATTGGGGTCTTTCAATCCCGCGCGCGCACGGCGGATCGCTTTGGAAACCGCGGAAACCGCCTCCTCCTGCCCTACGATTCGCTTGTGCAATTCTTCTTCGAGATGCAAAAGTTTTTCGCTCTCCGCTTCGGTCAGTTTGGAAACGGGTACGCCCGTATGACTGCTGATGATCTCCGCAATATCTTCGGTCCCGATCGAGAGATGCGTCGCATTGCGTTTGGTGCGCCACTCTCCGCGCAGTTCGCTGAGTTCGTCGGAAAGTTTTTCGATTTGCTCGGCAATGGCGTCCGCCCGCTCGAATTCCTTCCACTTGCGCGCCTTATCGTAATCGATATTCAATCGGTTGATCTGGTCTTCTTTTTCGCGGAGTTGCGCGGGTCCGTTATAGGAATTGAGGCGCGCACGCGAAGCCGCTTCGTCGATCAGATCGATCGCTTTATCGGGCAGATAGCGGTCGGTAATGTAGCGGTCGGATAGGCTTGCCGCCGCGCGGATCGCCTCTTCGGTGATCACAACGTTATGATGCGCTTCGTACTTATCTTTTAATCCGCGCAAAATCACGACCGTGTCTTCCACGCTCGGCTGATCTACAATGACGGGCGTAAAACGGCGCTCCAACGCGGCGTCTTTTTCAATGTATTTTCGGTATTCTTCCAAAGTGGTCGCGCCGACCGTTTGGAGTTCTCCGCGCGCAAGCATGGGCTTTAAAATATTGGAAGCGTCCATCTTGCTCTCCGCCGTGCCGCCCGCGCCGACGATCATATGTATTTCATCGATAAACAAAATGATATTGCGGTCGGTCACGATCTCGTCCATCACCTTTTTGAGGCGTTCTTCGAATTCGCCGCGGTATTTCGCGCCTGCGACCAAACCCGTCAGATTCAGGGAAAACACGATCTTTCCGCGCAGCAATTCGGGCACGTTCCCCGCAACGACCTCCTGCGCCAGTCCTTCGATGACCGCGCTCTTTCCCACGCCCGGTTCGCCGATCAGAACGGGATTGTTTTTGGAACGGCGGGAAAGGATTTGGATCACTTTTTCGATTTCCTGCCTGCGCCCGATCACGGGATCTAATTTTCCCGCCTTGGCTTTTTGCGTCAGGTCTTCCCCGTACTGCAATATTTCTTCGCTCAGCGTTCGTTCGCCCGCGATCACGACGGGACGGCTGTGAACGCTCGTCTCTGCTTCGTCCTCGTCGAGCGGCTCGACAAACTGTTCGCAGCGCGCGATCAGTTGCTCGCAATCGACGTTCAGACTCTTTAAAATATCCACCGCAAGACATTCGTCGGAATTGAGAAGCGCAAGCAACACGTGTTCGGTATCGGTCAGCGTGCTGCCGCTGCTGTTGAGCGCATATTCGCGCGCGCGCATGAAAATTCCCTTGACGCGCGGCGTCTGACCGTAATAAGCCGAATTATGCTGGACGCTGCGGCGGAATACGTTTTTATATGCAGAAAGCGTGACGCCTGCTTCCGCAAGCAATTTTGCCGCCGTGCTGTCCACAACGCAGAGCATACCGAGCACGAGGTGCTCCGTACCGATATAAGTGGTTTGATAGAGTTTTGCCGCCTCTTCCGAAGCGGTGATCACGTCTTGTAGCGAACCGGTATAATTAGAATGATTCAAAGCAGATTCCCCTTTATGCTTTTAATTGCATTTTTCGGATTTTAATACAAGCATATTCGGCGCGGTATTCGTCCTGCTCCTCTTTGCAAAGCGGCGCGCCGTTTAAGCGGTTGATATTGGCGGGACGCATTTCCACGAACAAATCGTCGAGTTCGCGCATTCTGTCGTCGTCTTCCTCGTCTTTGAAATATCCGAGCGCAACGCCGAGTTTGACGTCGGAGATCCGTGCGGAAAACTCGCGCAGATCCATTTTACAGGCGTTGGTCAGCACGCCGTAAGAGCGCATGATTTTGTCTTTCAAAGCAAGCCCTTCTTCGGCTTTCATCCGATCGCGTTCTCGAAGTTCGAACTCCACGACCGTGGACACTGCGCGTTCGACCACCGAAAGAATGTCCCCTTCCGATTGCCCCAGCGTGACTTCGTTGCTGATTTGGAATAAATCGCCCTCCGCGCCGCTCCCCTCGCCGAACGCGCCGCGCACGGTAAGCCCGAGCCGCGTGAGTTCGGGAGAGATCCGCCGCATCAGTCCGCGGCGGGATACCGCGGGTAAGAAACACATGACCGACGCGCGCAGCCCCGTACCGAGGTTGGTAGGACAGGCGGTGAGATACCCGAACATATCGTCGTAAGCAAAGGGAATGGATTCGGAAATAGCGTCGTCGATGCCCGATATCCGCTCGAACGCCTTCCCCAAATCGAACCCGCGGATAAAATATTGCGCGCGGATATGGTCTTCTTCGTTGATCATGACCGACATGCTTTCGTCGCGCAATATGAGCGCGGCAGAAATGCGGCGGTTGGAAATCAGTTCGCGGCTGACGAGATTGCGTTCTACCAGAAAGGCTGCGCGTTCGTCGGAAAGATTCTTCATTTCGTACAGGACAAACGCGTCTAAACGGCTGAGTTTTGCGGAGACGAGTTGGATGATTTCCTGCGCCTGTTCCTCCGCGTGCGCGTCGCGCAGCAGCCGCGCGGGAAAAGGATAATCGGCAAAATTGCGTGCCAAACGGATTCTGGAAGATACGGCGACGCTCTCGTACTTTTGCTGGATACTCACCGCGTTACCTCCCCGCCGTATAGTTTACGGTTGATTTCGATCAATTGTTCGCGGTAACGCGCGGCAGAGTTGTAATCTCTCTCCTGCATGGCGCGCTCCAGATTTTCTTTGGTCTCTTCCTGTTCTCTTACGAGCGCGCGCACCGTATCGTAACGCTCTTCCGCGCCCCAATCGGGCGTTTTCCCTTCATGGCAGAGTTTCCCCTGAATATATTTCACCGTCGGTTTGAGTTCCTCGCGGAACGCCGTATAACAGTAAGCGCAGCCCAACAAGCCGGTACTGCGAAATCCGTCGAGCGTCGTACCGCAGGCGGAACAGGATTTTTTCGCGCCCGTATTGCCCAAAAAGGACGTGAAAAAATCATCTTCGCCCGAATCGGCATAGAGCGCTTCGTAACACGCAGAACAGAGAAAGAGTTTTTTCTCTTTCCCCTCCGTTTTTCTGACGTATTCTTTGGCGGCGTGTTTTCCGCAGTTGGTGCATAACTTCGGATTCATAACAAATTACTCAGCGCACATTTCGGGGCGCAGTTGACGTAAATATTCAAACGCGCCCTCTTTATTTAAAAAGTAATAGGAGCCGTAATCACAGGTCACCTGCAACAGATCGGTACCCTTTTGTTTTACGGGTTTGACGGATCGGATCTCCTCCCATTTCAAAAAAACTCCCCTTGTTCCCGCGTGAAAATCCCCCGTTCCTTCTTTCCAGTACAAACCTTCTTCATAGACGGAAAGCGCACTTTGCTTGCCGAGAAAGGAAATGAACGCTCTGCCGACGATTATCGCGCCGCAGACCCCGATCACCGTCCCGACCGTCATATGCCAGAATGCGATCCCGAATCCCGCGCCGACCAAAACGACGCCCAGACCGAGCAGCATCAACGTGTTTTTCCGCCCGTTGTTCTTTCCTTGAAATTTGAATCTTTTCAGACGTTTGAATTTTTTTCCTTCCGCCTTATTCCCCTTACGCGCATCGCGGTTCTCACCCAAAAGAGTCAGTCTCTTTTCTTCGAGACAGCGATACAACCGTTCTTTCGCATCCGTTTGAACGTAGATCGGACGCTCGCCGTCTTCGGGCGTTTCTTTGGATAGGAATTTGACGGGAATTTCGATCACGACGCTCCACTCTCCCTTTTCGCGCGGAGCGTGCCTTGTGCATACGGAGAAAAAGCGAAGTTCCGAGTAGGGAATGATCACCGTCTTGCCCGCGCCGTCCTCTTCGTGTAAATAGAGCGAATCTTCCTCAAACGTCGCTAACGTCCCTTCGCCCACGAAAAAAGAATTTTCGCCGTCGCAACGCTCGCGGTAATCGAGTTCGGTTTGCCGAAGCGATTGCAAAAGTTTGGAAAAACAAACGGCAACGAATCCGAAAAGAAGCGTACCGCCCAAAAAAGATCCCGATAAAATATAGAGCAACGTCTTGGTGTTTTCATTTCGCTCGCCGATTTCGGTGAGTACCAGACAGACGAGCGATCCGACAAGACACAGAATCAAAAGGATTACAAAGGCAAACGACGCAAATGCGCTTGCTTTGCATTTACGGGCGATCGCCGCGCCGCGGCTGTTGCGTTCGTTCAAATCTTGGGGAATTTCAATCGATTTCATAATTTCTCCGATGCGGTTCAGTCTTTATGTTTGAACAGGCGGATCCGTTTCCACCAGACGAAAAAGACGAGCGCAAGAATCTGAAGCGGGATCCCGAGCAGAAAGATCAGCCACATATTCTGCCGCAATCCGCAAACGTACGCCGTAGTAAAAATACAGGCGAGAATGGACCAAATCATAACGGACATCGAAATAATGCGTACGGTTTTATTCTGCCAGACGCAAGAAAATACCAGTACCACAATGGCGGAAGCCGGCACCGCATAGAGGAAAGACAGCCATAAATAGCGGAGCGAAGGCGCAGCAATACCGATAAATACGAACGCGGCGACGGCAACGAGCCAGCAAAGTCCCACCGAACAAAGAATAATGATGAGCCGTCTCAACTTCCGCGCATTGCGCGGTACGATCTGTTTGCTCTCGTCGTGTTCGCGCACCAGATCGTCTACCGTTACCTGAAACAAATCGGCAAGTTGGACAAGAATACGCACGTCGGGAACACCGTTTCCCTGCTCCCATTTCGATACGGATTTATCCGAATAATTCAATTTTTCCGCAAGTTCCAACTGCGTCAGATTTGCGATCCGACGCAGACGCGTAATGTTTTTTCCGATTGTCACGGCAAGCGTATCGAGTTCCATACCGTTATTATACTTGATTAAAATGCCGTTGTCAATAATTCTACTGTGAGTAGAGTGTGAAATGACCCGCTCTACCGCGCGGAATTTGACGAAAAATAAAAGACCTCTCCGGTTTCAGAAAGGTCTTTTTCATCATCTTCATGGTTTCCGACGCAACAATGTTTGCACAAAACTTATAAAACGGGCAAAGTCGCAACAAACGTTACGTCCGGCGGTTGCGTATGATCCGCTGTTTCCCAGACAGCAACAATTTTATCCGCTATTTTCGCATTGCAACGCTTTGCAAGCCTTTCCAACGCTTTCATGGATGCGCCTGTCGAATAAAAATCGTCGATCAGAATCACGTCCGAACCGTCGAGTTTTTTTCGGTCGCTTTCGGGAAGATACAACGTTTCCGTCTCCCGTTCGGTGGTGATAGACGCCTTTTGCGTTTCGATACAAGTACCGAAAAATTTCTTTTTTTGCTTTCTTGCGATTGCCAGCGCGATCTCTTTGTGCGGACATCTTTTCTGTAATTCTTGCGCGGTCGCATACGCAAAGGGTATGCCCTTATTTTCTGCGGTAAACAACACAAGGCGTTGCAACGGGACAAATGTTTCCTTCGCGCAAACGGACGACGCCATTTCTTGAGAAAGCGCGGTAACCAGTTCGTAATCGGACAGCGTGTCGAGGTAAGCGATTTTCAAACCGTTTCCCACTTCGAACACCGGAAGTTCCCGAATGATATGTTTATAACGAAACGTAAAAGTAGACATCTTTGTTTTTGAAAAGAACAGGCGATCGCCTGTTCTTTCATCCTCTTTTGAAGATTGATTTTTATTTTCCGAAATATCTTTTCAGCATGCCTTTAAAGCCTGCGCCGTGACGTGCTTCGTCCTTCGCCATTTCATGAACGGTATCGTGGATCGCGTCATAGCCGAGTTGCTTCGCACGTTTTGCAAGTTCGAATTTTCCTGCGCACGCGCCCGTTTCCGCTGCCGCACGGAGTTCCAAATTCTTTTGGGTGGAATCGGTTACCACTTCTCCGAGCAGTTCCGCAAACTTGCTTGCATGTTCCGCTTCTTCGTACGCATAACGTTTATACGCTTCTGCGATTTCGGGATAACCCTCGCGTTCGGCAACGCGCGACATCGCAAGATACATTCCCACTTCGGTGCATTCGCCCGCAAAGTTTGCGCGAAGCCCTTCCATAATTTCCGCATCTTCGACAACTCCGTCGCCGACGTGGTGTTCGCAGGCAAACGCCGCTTCGGTCACCGGCTCGAATTTCTTCGCCTTGCAAACGGGGCAAACTTCTACGTCGTCCGCGACGATTTCGCCGCATACTACACATCTCTTCATTGTTTTGATCTCCTTTACGAATAATTATCTTTTTATTCGGATTTTCCGTATTGTAACATAATCATATCCGAATTTCAAGCGTTTTTCAAAAAATTTTCCAACTCGTTTACGGTCGAAGCAAATCTTGTTGCTCCCGCCTGTTCGAGTTGCTCTCGCGTACGGTAACCCCAAAGCACCGATACGCCTTTTATCCCCGCGTTGATCGCCGTCTGCGCGTCCGTTTCCCCGTCGCCTACGAACACGCATTCCTCAAACGGGACCCGAAGGGAAAGCGCGGCGTACTGCGCAAGAGAGGGATCGGGTTTACAGGGAAAATTCCCGCTGTCGCCGCCCACAAATTCAAATACGTCCGGAAAAAACCGTTTTACGCACGCCTCCGTCGCCTCTTGCGGCTTGTTGGTAACGATTCCGATTTTTACGCCCTGTGCTTTGAGCCGGACAAGCAGACCGTCGATCCCGTCGAACACGCGCGTGTTCGTGTTCTCGCACGCCGCATAAACGTTTTTGAATTCTTCAAAAAACGCTTGAATGTTATCTGCATGCGGCGGCAGCGCGCGCTCCACAAGCCGAAAAGCGCCCTCGCCGATGTAGGCAAGCGTTTGTTTTACGGTCAATTGCGGATAAGAAAACCGTTTCAGCGTTTCGTTGAGTACAAAATGGATATCGGGCAGCGTATCCAACAGCGTGCCGTCCAAATCGAATAAAACCGCTCTCGTCATAATTGTTTCCTCAAAATTAAAATCGTATTCTTGCGATCCCGTATTTTTTCGCAGTTACGTCACATCTTCTCGGGTACGCCGATCCCGAGCAGTCCGAGCGCGTTCCGAAGCGTCGTAAGCGTCGCTTTTGTAATCAGAAGCCGAAAAGCGCGAACGTCGTCCTCCGCACCGAGGATTTTGCAGTCGAGATAAAATTTATTAAACTTCTGCGCGACTTCCACGCAATAGCGCGCGATATAACTCGGCTCGTATGCAACTGCCGCCGCCCGCACGCAGTCGGGAAATCCTCCCAGCGCTTTCAGAAGTTCGAATTCCTGCGGGCAAGGTTCCGCGCCGCAAAGTTTCGCGTTATATCCCGCTGCCGCCGCTTTGCTTAACACCGATGCTGCGCGCGCGCAGGTGTACTGCACGTATACGCTCGTTTCTCCGTCGAAATTCAGCGCCTTGTCGTAAGAAAACACAATGTCTTTGATTTTACTGTTGTACAGCGCTCCGAACACGACTGCGCCCACGCCCACTTTTTCGGCAACGTCCGCTTTATTTTCAAGCGAAGGATTCTTTTCGTCGATGATGCGGTACGCTTTCTCCACGCACTGATCGATCACGTCTTCGAGGAAGATCACGTTTCCTTTGCGCGTAGACATTGCGCCGTCTTCAAGCGATACCATCCCGTAAGCGACGTGAACGAGGTCTTTCGCCCATTCCTTTCCCATCAGTTCGAGCACTTTGAAAAACTGCTTGAAATGCAAGTTTTGCTGATACGCAACGACGTAAAGGCACTTCTCGAAATCGTAGGTGTTTTTCCGATAGATCGCTGCCGCCATATCGCGCGTGGCATACAGCGAAGAACCGTCCGATTTTAAGATGATGCAAGGCGACATGCCGTAGGCTTCGAGGTCGACGATCTGTGCGCCGCGGCTCTCCTGCAAAAGTCCTTTCTGTTTCAGTTCGTCGACGACAGGCTGCATCTTATCCTGATAAAAACTCTCGCCCGCATACGAATCGAATTTGATTCCCAACCGTTCGTAAACCTTATTTACGTCCTTTAAAGTAAGTTCTTTGAACCAATCGAACAGCGCAAGGCATTCCCCGTCCCCGTCTTCGATTTGTTTGAAATAGGCGCGTGCTTCATCCTCCAATTCGGGGTGCTGTTCCGCCTCGCGGTGGAATCGCACATACAGTTCGTTCAAGGCGCGGATTCCGCCCTCTTCCACGAGTTTTTTGTTCCCCCATCGCTTGTATGCCGAAATGAGTTTGCCGAACTGCGTCCCGTAGTCGCCGAGATGATTGATCCCGATCGCACGATAGCCGAGATAATTGAAAATCCGATAAAGCGCGCCTCCCAGTACCGTGGTGGACAGATGTCCGATATGAAACGGCTTTGCGATATTTACAGACGAATAATCGAGGCAGATCACCTTTCCGCCGCCCGTAGCGGACGCGCCGTAACGCTCCCTTTCGTCCGAAATGCGGGTCAGAACATCCCGTGCAAGCGCCTTGCGGTCGACCTTAAAATTGAGGTAGCCGTTCACCGCCGACACTTCGGAGATCACGCCGTCTACGGGATATCGGCTCTGCAATTCCTGCGCGATCTGAACGGGACTTTTGCGCATTGTTTTGGCGAATCTGAAACAGGGAAGCGCATAATCCCCCATTTCGGTATCGGGCGGTACGGCTACCGACTCTGCGATTTCCTCTTCCGAAACGCCCTCCACTTTCAACCGCTCTGCAATGTAACGCTTATAATCCATAAAGATTTCCTTCCGTTTGATTTTCAAAACAATTCTAACACAAAATTTACCAAATAGCAATCGAAAGACTTGCCCGTTCCGAGGAAATATTATATAATAAAGTCCGAAAAAACAGGAGATCAAAAAATATGAAACTCGGCGTTGTTGGCCTGCCCAACGTAGGAAAATCCACCTTATTCAATGCGATCACGCATGCGGGCGCGGAAGCGGCGAACTATCCATTCTGCACCATAGAACCCAACGTAGGTGTTGTGGCGGTTCCCGACGAACGGCTGGATCGGCTTGCCAACCTGTACGCAAGCAAAAAGGTGACTCCCGCCGTCATCGAATTCGTAGATATCGCAGGGCTTGTGAAAGGCGCGAGCCGCGGCGAGGGGTTGGGCAACAAGTTCCTCTCCCATATCCGAGAGGTAGACGCCATCGTACACGTCGTGCGTTGTTTCGAAGACGAAAATATCACGCACATCGAAAATTCGGTCGATCCCGTGCGGGACATCGAAACGATCACCCTCGAACTTATTTTATCCGACATCGAAGCAGTTCAAAAACGCATGGACCGCATCAAGAACGCGGCGCGCGGCGGAGCGGACAAGTCGGCGGCGGCAGAATTTGAATTTTTGTCTCGGATCTTAAACCATCTCGAACGGGAACTCCCCGCAAACTGTTTCCCCCTTGCCGAAGAAGAACAGCCTTATATGGATAATTTGTTCCTGCTGTCGAGCAAGCCCGTCATATACTGCGCCAATATTTCCGAAAAAAATATGGGCGCGGGCGAGGACGAAATTCCGCTCGTCATGCAGGTGAAAGAATACGCCGCAAAACACAATTCGGGCGTCATCGTCATCTGCGCCAAAACGGAAGAAGAACTTTCGCAAATGAACGAAGAAGACAGAGCCATGTTTTTGGAAGAATTCGGGCTGAAAGAGAGCGGACTTTCCAAACTCATCCGCGCTTCCTATTCTCTTTTGGGGCTGATCTCTTATCTCACCGCGGGCGAAAAAGAGACGCGTGCGTGGACGATCGTAAAAGGTACGAAAGCGCCGCAGGCGGCGAGAAAAATTCATACCGACTTCGAGAAAGGGTTCATCCGCGCCGAAGTGGTGGAATGGGAAACGCTCCTCGAATGCGGCGGACTTGCCGGCGCGCGCGAAAAAGGAAAAGTCCGTTCGGAAGGAAAGGAATATGTGATGAAGGACGGCGACGTGGTACTGTTCCGATTCAACGTTTGATTTGCGTCTTTTTGATTTATCTTAGAATCGAATAGAAAAAATGCGCCGATATTTTCGGCGCATTTTTTTACAGTCCGTTATTTAATCTTTCTTTTCTTCCGAAATTTCTTCCCTTTGATCCTGTGCCGTTTGCGCTTCCTGCGATTGAGACGCAGCGGCGACCCTTTGCGCTTTACGCTTACGGGAAATATCGATTGCGCAGAACAAAATACTTGCGGCAAGGAAGGCTACGATAAATATCATGACCGTATAGACAAGAATATTCGCGCCGCCCGCCACGCGTACGCCGCCCTGCTGCGTAAACATCGTTTCGTTGTTATAGAGTGCGCTGATCACATGATTTAACGTCAGAGTTTCCGATACGATCGTCTCTTTCAGTTCGGACATTTTTTCCGAGAATACCTCGGATACGGAAAACTTCCCGACTTCGCCGCGATAATCGAAAGTACGATAAATTTTGGTCAGATCGGAATCGATTGACGCATTGCGCACGATATATTCGGAAATCTTTTGCGTAATCGGATCGATCGAATCGTTGTTTGCGGCAGTGGACGGCAACTGCTGTTTAAGCGCGTCGATCGCCGCGATATTCTTTTCCCGCTCGTTTTCCAATTCGTAAGCGCTCACGAGGTCTAAGTTTACGACCTTTGCATTGGAATAATAGGTTTCGAGCGTTTTATTTTCGTAAACAAAATTTTTGTAATCCACCCGATAACGGGAATAGGTATTTAACAGATCGCTGTGGCGTGTTTTCAGCATATCCAGTTTTTTGGACACGGTCACGCTATCGTAATTCAAAAGATCCGAATAGCATTCTTTGTTCAATGCTTTTTTTACAATTTCCTCTTTGCCTTTCTCCAACACGGCTTTCAGAAATTTCATCGCCTGCGTACTGTTGCGAAAACAATTCGCCGAAACCGTAATGGTAAAGATGCCGTCTTTGTCCGAAGTGACGGAACTCTGTTTTTGGGAAATAGAGATCTTATCTCTGTTGACCATGTTTTCGACGTTGATATTTTCAAACGATTCATCGGTCTCTTTCGCCGCTTCGAGACGGCTGATATAGATGAGCGAATCGACGCGGAATTCCGTTCCGTCGGGATACAGCATTTTATTCGTCAGATTTCCGTCTTTATCCGTTGCGTACTGGTTGGGATATTCGATGGAAAACGAGAGTTGATAGATTTCCTTTGAAGGACTGATCACGTATCCCGTGACCAAAGCGCAAACGATCGCGGCGATCACCGAGATCGCAAAAATCCAAATAAAACGTTTCCAAACGATCGCCAAAATATCGCTGAATCTGAGTTCGTCCTGTTGCTGCACTTCCACTTTATTTCTCCGTAAATAGTAATTTCGACAACGAAATTATACACGGAAATTGCGCCCGTGTCAAATTTTTCGCGCATATTTCCCATTTTTTGCAACGCTTTGAAAAAAGGCTTCTTCCGTAAGGAGAAGCCTTTCTTCGGTTACGACTGTCCGGTAGAGATGATATCTTCCGTATCCGCTTCCGCGGCATCGGGCAGAATCATGCAATAGCGCGGATTATGCGCGTATTTTACGTCGTCGCGCTTGCCGTTTAAGTCCTTTTTTTCCGTATCGGGCATGAAATTCCCCTCCCGAACCAGTGTGTGTAAAATACTGAAATCCATACGTCTGAATTTTAACACGCTTTTATTTGTTTGAGTACCTTTTTGTAAGCGTCCGATTTCTCGGCGATCATCTGCTGCTGCGCAGGTTCGACTTCGTAATAACCGCGGGAAAGCATCTGTTCGAAGATCGTAAACTGCGTTTCCGCATGCGAAGAAAGATTTTTCATAATTTCCTTCCGGAACGGCTTACAACTCCCCTCCGTCAACGCGGCGTTATAATAATTCATAAGCAATTTTTCCACGTCGAGCATATCCTGAAGCGCATCTTTTTCCGAAAGCGTAATATCTTTTTTCGACTGTTTCATTTGACACCTCCTATCATACGGTAAAGCGCGCCGAACCGTTCGGCATGCGCGTTTGCGATCCGCTCCATTTCTTCCGCCAACGCGGCGTCCGTCAGCGTATTTGCGTAAACACGCGCTTTCTTGCAAGCCATTTCCTCTCCCGTGAGTATGTGGCAAAGCACGTCTAAATCTTTTGCCGTCAAATTCGTCATAAAAAACCTCCTCCGCCATGTTATTGACGGAGGAGATTTTTTTTATTCGTCGGAATATTTTTTACAAAGCGTTTTCAGCGTACACTCCGCGCAAGCAGGCCGCTGGGAATGACACACCTTTCTGCCGTGCCAGATCAGAAGATGATGCGCCGTCGACCACTGCGATTTCGGAATGACGTTCATCAACCCGTCTTCCACCTGATCGGGCGTTTTCCCTTCTGCAAGACCCAGTCGGTTGGAGACGCGGAACACGTGCGTATCCACGGCGATCGCGTCGCCGCCGAATGCGACCGCATAAACGACGTTCGCGGTCTTACGTCCGACGCCCGCAAGCGTTTGTAGATCTTGCAGCGTATCGGGAACCTGTCCGTCGTAACGCGAAATAATATCGCGGGAAGCGGACAGAATATGCTTTGCCTTATTGCGATAAAATCCGCACGAAAAAATATAACGTTCCAACTCTTCCTGCGAAAGCGTCAGCATTTTCTGCGGCGTATCGTGATCTTTGAACAGCACCGCCGTTACCTTGTTCACGCGCTCGTCCGTACATTGTGCCGAAAGTACAACGGCAACGAGCAGTTCATAGGGCGAACGGAAATGCAGCGCGGGTTTCGCATCGGGATAGAGCCGCGCCAGTTCTTCCAAAATTTCTTCGTTTTTGTTCATCGCGGTCATTATAACATAAACCGCCGTCAAAATCAACTGCGGCTGAAATAAAAAAATCCGCCGCTTGTATTCTTCATAAATCCGGAAAAAGAAGAATATTTCTTTTTGCCGAAAATGATCCGCACGCGCGGATAAAACTGTACTTCGAACTTTGCGGAAATCCCGCAGCCTACCCCCGCCTCCGCGGGCGTGGAAACCGTTTGCACGGGAACGCCTGCCGTCCTTAAACGGGATACGAATTCGAGCGTCTGCGCACGCGAACGAAACACCGCTAACATTGTCATGATTATTTCCCTGCCTTCGTATAATAAATTATCATGCCTTTCCACAGGCAAGACTCATCATCGGAGAATGAATATGATATATCTCGATCACGCGGCAACGGGCGGTTATAAAACCGCAGCCGTACAAAATGCCGTACTCGCCGCCATGAAAACCTGCGCCAACCCCGGCAGAAGCGGACACCGACTTTCGCTTGCCGCCGCCGAACGCGTACTCGCTTGCAGAAGTTTACTTTCCGAACTGTTCGAGGCATCCGGCTACGAACGGGTCGTTTTTACAAAAAACTGTACGGAGGCGCTGAATCTTGCGATCCTCGGCGCTTTGGAACGGGGCGACCATGTCGTGACGACCTGTCTCGAACACAATTCCGTCCTGCGTCCGCTTGAAGCATTAAAGCGTGCGGGGATCATCGAATATTCGGTCGCACCGCTCGAAAACGGTAAAATTCTGCCTGAAACGGTCGCCGCGCTCGTAAAAAACAACACGCGCATGTGCTGCGTCACTTCCGCGTCCAACGTAACGGGATTTGCTCCCGACCTGTCCGCCATCCGCAAACGTTTGCCTGAACACGTTCTGTTCGTCGTAGACGGCGCGCAAGGCGCGGGACATCTTCCCCTGCCCATGAAGACGTTGGGCATCGACGCGCTTGCGCTTGCGGGACACAAAGGACTGGGCGCCGTACAGGGAGCGGGCGCGCTGCTTTTTTCCGATCGTTTCGATCCAAAACCCGTCTTGTACGGCGGAACGGGAAGCGAAAGTTCCAACCTGAACATGCCCGACTTCTACCCCGACGCATTGGAAAGCGGAACGTTGAATTATCCCGCCGTATGCTCGCTGTACGAAGGCGCACTGTTCGTAAAAGCCCGACGGCAACAGGGCGCGCAGGTTCTGCTGAAACTCACGGGCGCGGTTGCGACGGCGCTTGCCGCCATGCCGGATTTCAAAGCCTACTTCCAACCCAACGAGTGCGGCATCACTGCGTTTTCCTGTCACAAAATGCCCTCCGAAGAACTCGCGCAAACGCTGTCCGACAAATTCGGCATCGCCGTGCGCGGCGGCTTACACTGCGCGCCGCTCATCCACAAAGCGTTGGGCACCCATCCCGAAGGTCTGGTGCGTGCGTCATTCTCCCCTTTCCAGTCCATGCGCGAAGTCAACGCGTTGATCAGCGCGCTGCGCCATATTTAGGCAACTCTTTATTTACATTTTCTTCAACTGCTCGACGATTTTGGCAAGTTTTTTTCGCTTGCCTGCGTCGAGCATGGGGGAGAACTGGCGGTAAAACGCGTCGATCTGCTCGTTGGAAAGCGTTCCGTTCCGCTTGCCCTCGACCGCCTGCGTATAGATCGCTTTCAATAAATCGTTCTCGCTCTTTCCCTCGTATTTGCTTGCCACCCGTTTCGCCTCCGAAATCCATTCGTCGGCGGATTTTTCTTTTGCTTTGTTTTTTCCGGAATAACTTGCAAAATCGCTCATAAACACCTCACGGTTTCATCATATGAAACGAACGGATTTTTTGACAGCCGCATACGATATTTGTATGGAAATTCTTTTCATCGCTCTTCTACTTACGTCGCTTGACGGCAATTCCGAACTCATGCAAAAACTCCGTTCCGCGCTCGAATTCTACCGCCAGAACAAAGAACTGATCGCCATGTTTGCAAGCGGTGCGGGCGCAATGAAAACGCAGGCAGCAGAACAGGATACGGAAGAAGAAACGAAGGAAGAAAAAGAGAGCCGATCTTCCGAAGGGAAGTTCGACTCCATGAAAATTTTAGAAGAATATTTAAAACGCTCCGCCGTTTAAGCGTCGCCGCCCGCTCCGCACAGTCTCGATATCACTTCGTCGAGCATGCTGTCGCGTTCTCCCGAAAGCAAAGGCGCAACAATTCCTACCGCGCCCAGCCGCTCGGTCACTCCCGTGTCGTGAATGCTGCGTCCGCTGACCGGCCAGAAAATTTCCGCCGTCGTGATTCTTGCGGCGCTTCCGCTCGGCGCGACGTAAGCCGTTTGCATGACGCCTTTCCCATAAGAGCGCGCCTCCTCCCCGTCGGTTTTGCGCAGATAGACGTCGGAAAAATCCGCCGTACCGTAATCGATCAGCGCGCCGATAAGACACTCCGACGCGGACGCCGTTCTCTCGTCCGCCAGTACGCTGACGCGCGAAGTATCATCGAAATAATTTCCGAAATCATTTCCGGTCGCCCTGAACCGCGTGACTTTGCCGCTGCGGTATTTTGCCGTGGCGACGAGCGGATTCCCATCCTCGGCATTGCGCAGCAAATGCGCGGACATTTCCTGGAACGCTCTCAAATATCCGCCGCCGTTTCTCCGCAAATCGAGAATGAGATTGCTTCTGCCCCGCGACTTCATGAGCGAAAGCATTGCTTTGAATTCCGAAGAAACGTTACCGTCGAACTGCGATACCGAGATATACGCCGTCGTTCCGTCCAGACCTTCGTGGGCATTGCCCGTATCGGTCAGTTCCAACTTATCGCCTTTGGTGCGGAAATCGAATGAAGTTTGACTGTCGCGGTAAGAACAATAGGACGCAAGATAATTTTCGCTTTGGATTCGGCAGACCTTTGCGCTCTCCTGCGTATCTCCGCATTCGAGATAGATCGCGTTTCCCGAGAGCGCATAAAATTCGTTTCGGTTCCCCTCTTTCATTTCCTCTACCGACGTGCCGAATCTGTAAATATACATTCCGCTTCGGATGCCGGCAAGCGCGGCGGGAGAATTTCCGATCACGTTGTAAACGCGAAGCCTGCCGCCTTCGTCGATTGCCGAAAGCCCCGTATCTTTGTTGTTGCCTTCGCTTTCGCCCAATAGTTTGCGGTATTCCTCACCCGTGTAAAAGGAGCAGAACCGATCGGGCAAGACCATGTCGTAAAAACGGTCGTAGAGATCGTTCCATTCCTCGTCGGAAATTTCGCGGTAATAATGATCGTCTGCCGTTTCCATCAGCCAAAGCAGATCGCGCGCGCGGCGATCTAACGCAAGATACCGCGCAAACCAGCCCGTAAAAAAGAAGACGAAAGCGATTGCCACGGCGCCGAGGGCGATCAGCGCATTCCGTTTACGGTTGCTTTTTTTTACGATTGTTTTCGGTTGGGATCCCGCATTCAAATTCTCCTGCGGAAACTCCCGATCTTCATTTTGACCTTCCATATCAAACCCCTTTTCGTTATGAATGTTCATAGATATTATAACCGCACGGCAAAAAATTTCAACCGTTCTTCCATATTCTCTCAATTTCCGCGCAAAAAACAAATAATTTTCCGCGCATTTTTGCAATATTTCATAGAAAAGACAGACACTAATTACGGATTATGCGAAAAAAAAAGATGATTTGCGATTTTTTTGCCGTATTTGATGTTGACACGGCTGTTATCTTCATGATATAATTGCCGTGATATATATTAAAATAGGGATAAGAATCTCGTCGCGGGAGCAACGTTATGAGTAATCTTGATGAAAACATGAATACGGAATATCTTTACAGCGAACCTGTTATCGAAGTAGAGACCGAGAGGAAACAAAGCAAGAAAGGCGCCTATCCGTTTCTTGCCGTCTTTTTCTTTATTCTCGCCGTAGGCGGGATTTTGATCGGTATGCTCACGTCCGTATGGTCGGCGTTTCAGCAGTTCGATACGCTGAATTTCGGCATGGCGTTCGGCGAAGGCGGAAACGCGTCGGTATTCGCCCAGTCGCTGCTCGGACAACTTTGCAGCGTGCTCGCCGATTTGTTCGGCAATAAAGAGATTGTTACAAGCGTTTATCCAAACCTGATCGGCCTTTCGGGAAAAATTTGGTTTATCGTCTATTTATTCCTGTTGTTTGCAATTTCGTTCTCCGCAATTCTGGCTCTCGTGCTCATGATCATTGCGCTTGCGACCAAGTCGAGAACGCTTGCGAAAAACAGCGCTATGGCAAGCGGGATCATTTTGTTTTTGATGTACGGCGGTTACTTCCTGCTCACCTATGCGGTCGGCGGCGTCGTTGACGCGCCTTCCGCGCTCATCGGCGGACTGATCCTGTTCACGCTCATCATCACCGCGATCGCAAGAAGAAAAGGTTACGGATTGCTCTCCTCTCTGCTCCTTGTGCTTACTATCATCTGCATCATGATGCTGAACTACTCGGCGGCAATGCTTACCCGCGGCAGTTCGCTTACCGTTTTCCAACTTTACGATGCGGATATGTTCCTCGGAATTTCCATGATGATTCTCGTCGTCATGCTGGCTTTGAACTTTTTGATTTCGACCGTTCGCATCTGCGCAAGGCGCAATTATTTGTTCGACGCGGTACGCTACTGCATCCAACTGATCGCAGTCATCCTTACGATCATTGCGTTCATCGTATTCTCGAAAGACGATAAATGGGCGATCTTCACAGCGGACGGACAAACCCTTGCCACCGTGATCCTGCTTGTCGGCTCGGTTGCCGCGTTCGTTACGGCTTTGCTCGCATTACTGCTTTCCAAAAAGAAAGAGGTTACGACGCAGGAAATCGTTGTTTCCGACCAGCCCGCGTACGAACCCGCTTACGTTCGCATGCCCGTCGAAAACTATGCGCCCATCATTCAGCCCGTCGTTATGGCGCAGGCGCCCGTTCAGCCGGTTTATCAGCAACCCGTCTATCAGCCGCCCGTACAGCAGGCGCCCGCTCCGCAGCCTCAGCCGCAGAAAACGGAAACGCACGTATACGTTCAGCAAGCGGAACGACCCGAAGTTCCCGTAACGGAATTCGAGCGAAAAATGCAATCTCTTGCACGCGGGCAATCTTCCGTTTACGACGCAACGCCTATTCCCGTATCGCAACAGCGGATCAATGCGGAAGACCCCTACGTCAAAGGACGCAAAGCCAAGAAACAGCAACCCAACCCTTCTAGCACCTATGTATACGAAGGTTCGCAATATGTTTACGATCCCTTCATCAAAACGCTTACGGTACAGGAAAGAAACGAGTTCGGCGATTTGTTTATCGCAAACATTTACGGGTTGCGCTCGTACCTGCCTACGTACGTCATCGGCGGAGATAACAAGATGTTCTTCGACCGTGTGTTCATCTACCTCGGTTGTTACCGCAATTATATTTCGCAGGAACTGCTTGAAAAGATTTATTTATACGTAAGCAAACAATAATCAAATTGCATAAAGCCCCGCAAAAAGCGGGGCTTTTTTTCTGCAAAAAAACCGCTATTTCATAAGCGGTTTTCATTTTTATGATTTCGGATTGATGATCTTTACAAATACGCTGATACCGTCCTGTTCGGAATAAAGTCTTCGTTCGCTGACCGAATCCACAAGAAACAATCCCCTTCCGCGTTCGGCTGTCACGTCCGAACATACGCTTACTTTGGGCGGGACAAACCCGTTCGCACTCTTGACGCTGATACGGACTTCGCCTTCGTTGCGCTCGAATACAAACCGAGCGCATCCGCCGCCGTAACGCAGTGCGTTGGAAAGCAATTCTTTTGCGACCAGTTTGCACTGAAAGACAGAGCCTTCGGGAATTTCTTCGTCCCGAAACACTGCGCACATCTTTGCAACCGCCGCATTGAGCGATAAATAATTGTCGATTTCAAAGAACATCATTCCACCGTGCTTTTGTTCAACGTTTCTCTTAGTTTCTGCAAAATCTTACGCTCCATACGCGAAACGTTCATTTGCGAAATTCCCATTTGTCTTGCCGTTTCCGTCTGGGAGAGTTCCTGCCCGAAGCGGTAAGATACAAGCGCGCGTTCCGCCTGAGATAGCGAAGAAAGAGCGCTGTTGACCGCATCTCGGTTTTCCACTTCTTCGAAAATGTCCTCCGCAGGAATCAGATCGTGAAAACTCCTTCCGTCCTCGCCGCCCGCAGGACGGTCAAGCGAAACTACGCCGCCCGCTTCCGAACAACGCAGCACTTCTTCTTCCGTGACGCCCAACTTTTCCGCAAGTTCCTTTGCCGTAGGTTTTCTTCCCGTCTCCGCAAAAATTTCCGCAGAAAGTTTTTTTAACCCCACGCGCAACTCCGAAACTTTCCTCGGCAGATGGATGAGGCGAGAGCGGTCGCGGAAATAATTTTTGATTTCGCCCGTGATCGTCGGTGTAATAAACGTCGAAAACTGCAAACCCTTGGTTTCGTCGAAACGGGATACCCCCTTGATGAGCGCAAGAGAAGCGATCTGATATAAATCGTCATACTCTACGCCGCGTCCCACAAATTTTTTTGCAAGCACGGCGGCAATATAGAGGTATTTTTCTACGATTTGATTTCGGATTTTTAAGTCGCCCGTTGCTCTGAATTGTGCAAAAAGTTCCTCGTCCGTCATTTCGTCAGCCCGAATTCAAAAACAATTTTATAAATATCGTTTTCCGACTTTTCCATAACGACGTTTTCCGCAAGCGCCTGAATCAACGCGGCGGAAATTTCATCTTCCTGATTGCGGGAATCGGCTTCGCCTTTGTTTGTTCCCTCTACCGCAATCTTTAGTCCCTTCTCGCCCGAAAACGCGACGCGCGCACGGCGGAATCCTTTGTTTGCAAGCAGGATCAGACTTTCCGTCACGCAAACTTTGCAATCTTCCGCATCATCGAAACTGAGTCCCGAAACCGAACAGATCCCGCCTGTCGTAAGCCTTGCAGTGGTATGAAAGGCGCTTTGCAGCGGAAATTCGAGAATGATTTCGTTCATGGCTCTATCTCCATGATCTGATCGAGCGCGCATATGACAAACAATTTTTTCAACCGCGGCTGAATTTCCGTAATGCGCAGCGTGTATCCGTCCTGCTTGACTTTTTTGAGAAGTTTCACAAACGTGCCGAGCGTCGTCGAATCGATAAACTCCAACTCCGCGCAGTTAAAAACCAAATTACCGCCTTGATTGCTATAAACAGCGGTCACTTCCTCGTAAAATTCATCTGCGTTGCCCGAATCGATTTCACCCGAAAGCGCAAACACAATTTCCGGTTCTTTCCGGATTAGTCTGATCTCCTGCATAGGTTCCTCCGCAAGGTAATGCTTTGTTTGATTATATTGTAACACCTTTTTCCCCATTTTGAAACACATTTTGCGAAAACTGTCGAAATTATTTTATTGATTCCGCTCAGAATTCGTTAAATTATTTTTTTATTTTAAAAATCCAACAGACCGAAATCCCTGATGATGGCAGAAAGACCTTCGGGTACCTGTTCTGGCAGCGTTTTCACAAGCGCAAAATTTACTTTCGGCGGTTCCTGTGCCGTAAATTTACGGAATACGTTTTCAAAAAATTCTTTTCTGTCCTGTAACAACTGCAATTCCGCGGAAAAACCCGGGCGCATCTGTTCGAGTAACGAAGCGCGCGTTTCATATTCTTCGGGTGTGGGGACTTTTACGTTGCAAAATTTCGTATTTGCTCTCCGCGCGCGGGAATCATAATCGGGTACGGCATATTTTCTCGGCTTTCCGCATGCAAAAAACGCGCCGTAAAGAGCGGAAAGTTCGACGTAAGACCGCCATATGGGAAACGAATCGCCCGCAGCACGGTGCATTTGCGCCAACACTTCGCATTCGCCTGCGGGTGCTCCGCGCTGCTGCAAACTTTTGATCGCATAATTTCGAAATACCAGTTCCCCCGCGTCCGGTTCGTGCGAAACTTCCGTCAGCGTAAACATCTGCTCGAACAGCAAAGACTTATCCTTTCCGCAGAAAATTTGAAGCGCATGCTGTTCGATCAGGGCTAACCGCGCGCTCAATAAAGAAGCAAAGGCTTCTGCAAACGACGATTTACAAAGATCCAAATCGATCTTGATTTCCCCTCTTGCAAGCGGCACGCGGCTGTGCTTTCCGCACAGAAGTATTTCTCCCTGTTCTTCCAAAACACCGCGTAAATGTGCTTCCGCGGGGAAAAGCACGCAGGGCACGCGGCGCACGGCGGCAAAAAACCGCGCGGCCTTCAATGTTTCTTCTCCGCCTGCCGCAAATACCGATCCCACCCCGTCCGGCATGCTGAACAGCGGAAGAGCGTCCGATTCGAACACCACCGAGATCGAACGCAGATTTCGCGCAAATGTTGCAAAGCAACCCATAGAATGGGTATCGGACACGAACAGCGTCTTCCCCCCGAATCGGGGCTGGGCGCATTCTACGCCGTCTTCCAAAGGGCAAAAAGAAAACCCGACCGAATGTTCCTTACCCCCGTCGTTTTCGGGATTCATCTTTGGTAAGGAATGTTGGGCGAGCCGCATAACTTCTTCCTTTCTATCAATTTTTATTTAATTCGATTTTTTCAAATTCCCGCCGCGATCGCTACGGCGTTGACGCAATAACCGGCGATCATTCCGACTGCAAACAGTACCAAAACGATCAGAAAATTTTCTTTCCACTTCTTGAAATCGCGCAGCAGAACGAGATAACCGAGACCTGCATTCACGATCAATCCCGCAAGACAACTTCCGAACGCGATTCCGCCTACGGCAAATGTTTCGGTCAACGCTACGCTGGACGCACAGTTGGGGATCAGCCCCACGATACAGCACAGCACCGGCTGATACCAATATCCCGAACCCTGTAAAAAACCGATCACTTTTTCTTCGCCTGCTTCGGCATTGCCGTTTCCGATTCCGTAAAATAAAAATCCGAACAACAGATTACATGCGAAAATAAATGCGGCGATTTTTAACGCATGAATCAAAGGCGAAACAAGATATAGCGAAACCGCCTCTCTGCGTCCGTGTTTATGTTCGCAAACGCTGAATTCTTCCTGCTCGGCCCCATGCGAATGATCGTGTCCGTGGTCATGGTGCGCATGTTCCTTCGCTTCGCAAACGGGCGTCACGGGCGAGATATTCGTACGCTTTGCATAGAAAACGTCCAGCAGATAACCGACCGCCGCCCCAAACAAAATTTTAAGCCCGCAGAACGCAAGCAAAGAATACAGTTTTTCGAGTACGGACAGTTCGGAAAGTATCAGCACAATAAATGCTTCGTCGCTGGTTGCAATGAATACCGCAACAAGCGTGCCGACGGTAATATGGCGGTGACGGTACAGTTTCGCTGCCATCACCGAAAAACCGCACATGGGTACAAGCCCCGTAACCGAACCGAGCAAAGGCGCAAATTTTCCGCTCAATGCGCCGTTGGGTTTCCCGACTTGCGTTTTATGCTCTAACAATTCGATGATGATATACAGCAGAAACAAAAAAGGAAGCAGAATCAACGTATCTAAAAACGCATCCAGCAACACGTCCGACATATTCTAATCCCCCTTTGTTTTTTGTCAAAGTCAATCTTAATTCATTTACGGTTGTTTGTCAACGTTTTTCGCCGTCTGTGAAAAAAGTAAGAGCGTATGATTTCACAAACGCTCTTTGGTAAATTTCTTATTATGATCGATTCTGTTTCTCAGTTTTCGCCGATACGGAACAACGTTTCTCCCGTTTCCCCGTCAAATAAATAAACGTGTTCCGCCGAACATACCGCATTCACTTCTCCGCCCGTTTGGAACGCAGAAGACGCGAATGCTTTGATCTCGCCGCCTTCCGACGCGCAGGTAACAATGACTTTTCCGCCGTAAGATTCCGAAGCGGTAACGGTTGCCGTAAACCCGTTTCCCTGATCCGTAGTAAGACTCAGTTGGACGTCTTCGGGACGCACGCCGACGGTGACCGGTTTCAAAGCGCCGAGATACTCGGTAATATTTTTGATTTGTTTCACGAGTTTGGAATCGATTGCGATTTGCATTCCTTCCGCGCACTTGGCAAACGTTTTTTCCCCTTCGGAAACGAGCGCTGCATTTTTGAAAAAATTGATGGACGGACGTCCGATGTAATCGGCGACAAACGTATTCGCAGGCGAATCGTAAAGATTCTGAGGCGTATCGACCTGCTGCAATACTCCATCCTTTAAGACGGCGATCCGCGCGCCCATCATCAGGGCTTCCGCAGGGTCTTGCGCCGCATAGATCACGGTGGTTGCAAACCGCGCATGCAGTTGAATGAGTTCCGATTTCATTTGCGCTCGGAGTTTTTCGTCCAATCCCGAAAGCGGTTCATCCAACAGAATGATCTTCGGCTCGCGCACGATCATACGGCAAAGAGCAACGCGCTGCCGCTGAATGCTTGAAAGAAGTTTCGGTTTTCGCGCTAAAAGATCGGTCAGTCCGAAAATCTCAGCCGCTCTTTTTACCTTGGGATCGATAATCTCTTTGGGAACTTTTCGGATCTGCAATCCGTATGCAATGTTATCGTATACGGAAAGATGAGAATAAATGGTCTGATTCTGAAATAGCATGGCAAAATCTCTGTTCTTAACGGAAACGTCGACGACGGATTTTCCGTCGAGAATCATTTCGCCTTCGCTAATATCTTCCAGACCTGCAATCATTCTGAGCAGCGTCGTCTTTCCGCAATTTTCGGGTCCTGCCAAGACGAGGAACTCCCCGTCGCGCACGGTAAGATCCAATCCGGATACTGCTACTTTCCCGCCAGGATACGTTTTTCGGATATTTTTTAAAACCAGTTCGGGCATAATTTACCCCTCATAACAAATATATTCCCATTATACACGATAATTAAAAAAATTACAATGATATGACGAACAGATTCGGAAATCTTTTTCAGGGCATATTTCGGAATAAAATTTTTACGAGCGGTTGTATTTTTGAATCGACTGTGATATAATGAAAGTACCACACAAATTGAATCACAAAGAAAAGGTATGCAGTTCGGTATTGCGTATCTCTTTTGCCTTTACATGCCTTGTGATTCGGTAAAATTTGTGTGGTAACAAATCTGAGATACTCGTGCAGGTGTATTTCGATTTGAAAATATACTTTTTTTAAGGAGAAATTATGAAAAAGAGATTTGTTACCACACTTACCGCTCTGATTGCTTGCATTGCATGCGTGATCGGGCTGGTTGCCTGCGGAGGCGGCACCGCAGACCCCGTAGCGGGAAAAACTTACGTTTTCGAAAAAGTCGAAATCACAAAGGGCGCAACCGGCATGGTAAAAGATGAGGCGGAAAATCAGATGAACAGACTGTATGCCGGTTCCGAAATCGAATTCGGTCAGTCAAACGAGTTCACAATGTCAGTACTGGGCAACAGCGCAACAGGTACTTACCAGCAAAACGGCGCCACACTGACTTTAACTGCGGAAGACGGCGATCAAACTGCAAAAGTGAAGGGTGATTACGTTACTCTTTCGATGACCGAAAGCAGCATTTCCATGACAATGTATTATAAATTGCAAGGCGGAAATACCGACAACGATAATGACAACGATAATGACAACGACAATAATAACGAAAACGAAGACAATACCAATTCTGCGGAAAGCGTTGCAGGTAAAACTTATGCCTTTAAAGATTTGTACTTCCAGTTTGATTCTTCCGTAGATCAAGCGTTCAAAGATCAAATGAATGCAACTCTTGAAATTATGAAATCGGCATATGTCGGATCGGTAATTTCCTTCAATGAAAACGGAGGATTTTCGATGACGGTAAATGGTGAAACCATTACGGGAACTTACGTTCAGAACGGAACGTCCGTAACGGCAACTCCTGACAGTGAAACGAGTTTCGCTCCACAAACGTTTAAAATTAGCGAAAATCAACTTTCCATTGAAATGACGATCGATACCGGAACCGGTTTGCACATCGTTTATGAGATTGCCGAATAAAAGTACACTGCGCTGCACCGCATAAACAATGTTTATTGAGGAATGCAAAAATTTATATGAAAAAAGCACCCGTTCGGGTGCTTTTTCTTTTGCCTTTATTATGCGGATTTTTTATAAACCAGTTTGGGTTTTGCGCCTTTTTCGACGCATTCGCGCGTTATGATCACTTCTTCCACATTCTTCTGGGTAGGAATGTCGTACATCACGTCAGTCATAATGCTTTCGATGATCGTACGCAACCCTCTCGCGCCCGTCTTCAAGCGAATTGCGGTATTGGCGATCTCTCGGACGGCGGCGTCTTCCACCGTCAGTTTTACGCCGTCAAGCCCCACCAACTTCTGATACTGTTTGATGATCGCGTTTTTGGGTTGCGTGAGAATGTTCACCAAAGCGGCTTCGTCGAGTTGCTGTAAACTGACCACGATGGGAACGCGTCCGACGAATTCGGGGATTAAGCCGAATTTGGTCAGATCCTGCGGTTTTACGTCGTCGAGCAGAGAATAATCCACTTCATGCTCGCCCAGTTTCACCTTGCCGCCGAACCCCAAACCGGAATCATCTTTTCTTGCGCCTACGATTTTGTCCAGTCCCACGAACGCGCCGCCGCAGATGAACAGAATATTCGTCGTGTCGATGCGCATGCAGTCCTGCTGGGGATGTTTTCTTCCTCCCTGCGGAGGAACGTTTGCAACCGTGCTTTCGATAATTTTAAGAAGCGCCTGCTGCACCCCTTCGCCCGAAACGTCGCGCGTGATGGAAACGTTCTCGCCCTTTCGCGCAATTTTATCGATTTCGTCGATATAGATGATCCCGCGCTGTGCGCGTTCGATATCGAAATCGGCATTCTGAATGAGTTTCAACAGAATATTTTCCACGTCTTCGCCAACGTAGCCTGCCTCGGTCAGCGTCGTCGCGTCGCTCGTCGCAAACGGAACGTTCAGAATTTTCGCAAGCGTCCGAGCAAGCAACGTCTTGCCGCTGCCCGTAGGACCGAGCAATAAAATATTGCTCTTTTCGATTTCCACGTCGTCGTCTTTCTTGCCGGCAGCCATCGCGTTGATGCGTTTATAGTGGTTATAAACGGCAACCGAAAGCACGCGTTTCGCCTTATCCTGACCGATAATATACTGATCGAGTTCTTCTTTGATCTCCGAAGGCTTTTTCAGTTCGATCTGTTCGGAAGCCGCCGACGAAGGGATCTTTGCAAGCATGTCGTTACAAAGCGCTACGCATTCGTCGCAGATAAAGATCCCGTCGGGACCTGCGATCAGTTTTTTGGTTTTGGATTTTTCTTTGCCGCAGAAAGAACAGTTTTCTTGGTATTTATTTGCCATTATTACTCCGAAATTTAAATTATCTTCTGACGTAAACTCTGTCGATCAATCCGTACTCGAGCGCTTCGTCCGCCGTAAGATAATTGTCGCGGTCCGTATCCTTTTCCACGGTTTCTACGGGTTTTCCCGTATTCTCCGCAAGGATCCGGGTCATCTTCTTTTTGATGCGCAAAATATGCTCCGCCTGGATCTGAATGTCGCTCGCCTGACCTTGCGCGCCGCCCAAAGGCTGATGGATCATGATCTCGCTGTTTTTCAGCGCGTAACGTTTTCCTTTTGTACCCGCCGCAAGCAGGAACGCGCCCATACTCGCCGCCAAACCGATACAGATCGTCGAAACGTCGCACTTGATGTAATTCATCGTATCGTAGATCGCCATTCCTGCGGAAACCGATCCGCCGGGACTGTTGATGTAAAGGCTGATGTCTTTGGTCGGATCTTTTCCTTCTAAGTAAATGAGTTGCGCCACAACCGTGTTTGCGACCGCGTCGTCGATTTCACCGCTTAAAAATATGATTCTGTCTTCCAGCAAACGGGAATATAAATCATAACTTCTTTCACCGCCCGAAGTGCGTTCCACAACGTAAGGAATGAGTACGTTCTTTTCCTGCATTACTTATCTCCTTCTTTTTTTGCGGCAGGTTTCGCCGCTTTTGCGCTCGTCTTCTTTTCGGCAGGTTTTTCCTGAGATGCGGTTTTCTTAGCCGTAGGTTTCTTTGCGGGCGCGGGCGCTTCCCCTTCCGCCTCCTGAGACTTTGCCGTCGTTTTCTTCGCCGCAGGTTTTTTCGCGGTCTTCTTTTCTTCTTTATAAACGACCATTTCGTTGTTCGCCGCTAAAAAGTCGAACAGTTTGGTCACTTTAATGTCGTTTTCGATGTATTCCAGTTGTCTGGGATCCATCGTCTTTTTATATTCTTCCGCCGTTTTGCCGACGCTCTTTGCCTGCTCTGCAACCTTTGCGGAAATTTCCTTTTCGCTTGCTTTGATGTTTTCCAGTTGGATGATCTTTTCCACCACGAGTTGCTGCAACACGTTTCTGCGTGCTTCTTCTTCGAAGTTCTTTTTATACTCTTCGCGCGTCGTCCCGAGATAGGAAAGATAATCGTCTAACTTGATCCCCTGATACATGAGGTTATATTCCATCTTCTGCAAAGAATAATCTTCCTGTGCTTCGACCATTGCATCGGGAATTTCGGCGGTAGCCGTCTTGGCAATTTCGGTAATGATCGCGTTCTCCGTTTCGTTTCTCGAACGGTTTTCCGCATTCTTTTCCAAACGCTCGCGCACTTTCGCCTTATATGCTTCCACGCTGTCGCTGCCCATCTTCTTGGCGAATTCCTCGTCGAGTGCGGGAAGTTTACTGCCGGTAATTTTATTAAGCGTAACCGTAAAGACCGCTTTCTTGCCCTTTAAATCTTCGGCCTGATAATCTTCGGGGAAAGTTACCTCTAAATCTTTGGTTTCGCCTTTCTTCATGCCGACGACCTGTTCCTCGAATCCGGGGATAAACTGGTGCGAACCGAGCGTCAAGTCGAACGCCTTTCCCGATCCGCCTTCAAACTCTTTTCCGTTCAGTTTTCCTACGAAATCGATATTCGCGGTATCCTTCATTTGTGCCGTGCGATCTTCGATTTCCACCTTTTCGGCAACGCGTTCGCGCACGCCGTCGATTTCGGCGTCCACGTCGGCGTCCGTAACAGTATACTCATATTTGTTGATTTTTATACCCTTATAATTGCCGATTTTCACGTCGGGTTTTACGGGCGTTACGGCAACGAGAACGACTTTTTCTTCGGAAATATCTTCCACCGAAAGCGCGGGTTCGCCGACCGACGTAAACTTTTCCTTTTCTTTTTCGAGAATTTTTCCGTAGTGTTCGCTGTAAAGCAGGTTCAGCGCGTCTTCATAAAAAAGACCTTTGCCGTAATACAATTCGAGAACGTGCTTGGGCGCCTTCCCCTTGCGGAATCCGTTGACCGCATACTTGCTGCGCGTTTGAACGTAAGCCTTATCGTTCGCCTGTTTCCATTCTTCGGACGTGAACGTAATCGTAATTTTTACCGTGCTTTTTTCGGCTGCCGCCACTTCGTACTTCATGTTTTTACTCCTGTACCGATTCTGATTTTGTATATTTCATTTTATCATATCAAAGGATAAAAGGAAAGCGATTTTATTTACAATTTTGGTTTTTTGTGGTAATATCAAACCGACATGATATTTCGGAGAAAACAATGCCGCAAGACGCTTTTACGCTGAGGATCAACGCCGCTGAATTAAACGAAACGCTGAAAGGCGGAAGGATCAACCGCATCAATCAACCTTCGCGCGAAGAACTCTCTTTTATTATATACACCGGTAAGCGGACTTTGAAACTGATTCTGAGTTCAAATGCACGGGATTGCGGCGCATACTTCACCGAAGACGAGCGCGAAAATCCGCTTGTCGCGCCCAACTTCTGTATGCTGCTGCGCAAACATCTGCAAAGCGCAGAAATTCTGGAAGTGACCATGCCGGACTTCGAGCGCATTCTCTGTTTTAAATTTCTTTGCACAAGCGATTTTTCCTCCTGCGAACGCGTACTGTATGCAGAAATCATGGGCAAGTATTCCAATCTGATCCTCACGGAAAACGGTATAATCCTCGGTGCGCTGAAAATGACTTCGCTCGACGAAAATACAAAGCGAACGGTATTTGCAGGCGCAAAATACACCCTGCCCGAACCGCAGGACAAAGTCAACCCTTCGGATACTGCGGCTCTGAGAAACGTTCTGACAAAAGCACAGGGGGATTTGGGGAGGTTCCTCTTTACCCGCGTTGCGGGGCTTGCGTCCGCAACGGCGGAATTGATCGCCGCCACTTACCGCGGCGGAGATTTGACGGAACACGTTACCCGTTTTATTTTTTCAAACGAATGCCAGCCGTGCGTTTTGGAACGCGAAAATCAACCCGTCGATTTTTTTGCAAGAAACGTAAAAGGCGGAATCCCCTTCCCTACGCTTTCGGCGGCGCAAACCTATTTCTATACCAAACGGCGCGCCGCCGCCGCGTTCGCCCAACTGAAACGCAAACTGGAATCAACAGTCAATTCGGCGAAAAAGAAACACGAACAGCGGCTTGTTTTAACGTTGGAGAGAAAAGCCGCCGCAGAAGGCTGTGAAGAAAACCGCATGAAAGGCGAACTGTTGACGGCGAATTTGTACCGTCTTGAAAAAGGCATGAAGGGCTGCGTGCTCGAAAACTGGTACGACGGAACGCAGACAAAGATCCTGCTCGACCCGATGCTTTCCCCCACGCAAAACGCTCAGCAGTACTATAAGAAATACCGCAAACAAAAGCGCACGCTCGAAGCGCTTGCCCCGCAGGAGCGGGAAACACGCGCCGAAATCGATTACGCGGAAAGCCTGCTATCAGCCCTTTCCGTCGCGTCCTGCGAAGAGGATCTGCGCTCCGTCGAAGAAGAAATGCTCGGCGAAGGTTTGCTTCGCGCGCCGCAGGAAAAACCGCGCAAGAAAAAAGATGAAATCCCCTTCCGCACGTATGAAAAAGACGGTTTCCGCATCTATGCGGGCAGAAACAATTTACAAAACGACAGATTGGTAAAATCGGGCGCTCCCGAGGACGTCTGGCTTCACGCGCAGAAATACCATTCGAGCCATGTCCTGATCAAAACGGAAGGCAGAACGCTCCCCGACGGTGTCCTTTTATTTGCGGCGCAGATCTGCGCAAAGTACTCGGACGCCAACGGCGGGCGCATCCCCATAGACTACTGCAAATTAAAACACGTTAAAAAACCGTCCAAAGCCAAAGCAGGTTTTGTCGTTTATAGCGAGCAAAAAACCGTTCTTGCGGAACCGCCCGAAGATTCGACTTGAATCGCCGATAAAACGCTTGATTTTTTGCGGAATTTAGAGTATACTGATAAGGCTGTGATAGGTGGGGAGTTAGCGGTGCCCTGTATCTGCAATCCGCTATAGCAGAACCGAATGCTTTTCTCGGTGTCGATCGTGGAAGGCTGCGCACGGTAAGGAATGTTGATAACAAGGTCTCATGCAACGCATCCCTGCGAACCGTGTCAGGGTAGGGATACAGCAGCACTAAACAGATCGGTGCGTGTGCCATGAGGTTGCTTTGTCGGAGTTACCTGCCGTGTTTCCGCTTCGGCGATCGGCAACAAAAAAAGCCCTCACAGTTTTTTTGTATATGTTACGCCCGACGGTTAGCCGTCGGGCGAAATTTTATAATTTGCAACAGCAGATTGCACGATTGCAACCGTACGTCTATTGAATTCTTTTCTTGATTCTGTTAAAATAATATCGTAAAAACAAAAGGAGCGGATTATGACGACAGGTGAAAAAATCTACGAACTTCGTAAAAAAGCGCGCATTACGCAGGAAGACTTTGCGGATAAACTCGGCGTAACGCACCAAGCGGTTTCTAAATGGGAATCCAATACGGCGTTTCCAGAAACCGAAACGATTATTAAAATAGCCGAGATGTTCGGCGTGAGTTGCGATTATCTCCTTAAAAACGACGCGGTACAGCATGATAATCTGATCGATTACCACAGGCGTTCGTTTCTTTCCATGATGGTTTCATTCGCAATTGCCGCATGCATTGCGGGCTACATAGTCGCCCTCATATGCTACTGCGTGATAAACAAACACTCAAACTTTATCGGGTTTGGCATTTTGACGGGATTTTTACTGATAGGGTTTATTCTTTGGTCGGTTGGAAGATATCTCTTCCTCTCCAAATGCGACTGGGCGGACGCAGACAAACAGCATCTGGCAAAACTTACAACAGCGTTTTTATTTACGGCTATCATCACATTCTTTTGTTACCTGCCTGCAATTATAACCGGGATAAATATTGCGTCTACGCTTGCCTATACCTGCGTCGGAATTGCCGTTGCAATGCTTGTCCAGATAATACATAGATCTACTCTCGGTGAAAAGATACAATCAGTGCACTTAGTTGATTCCATTTGCTTTTGCGTCTGCGCCCTCTCATCAGCAGGAATATTTACCGGCGCAATTTATGCAAGATTTCACCCAATCATTCACGGCGATGAAGATATCACTCTTCTTGTTCCCGTCCTTATTTTCTCCATCATCGTTACGATTGCTTTGATTTCACAATCGGTCGTGCGGAGAAAAGTTTATAAAACGCCGAATTTTCTCTTCTCGGTTCAAATAACAGGCGGAATTTTCATATCTCTCAACGGTGCGGTTTTCTTTATAAGTCATTTTTACTACTTTGAGGGTGGCAGTTTAATTCTCTACTGGACCTTTGCAGCATTATTGTTTGTTGTTGCGGTATTACAGATCATATTGTCTGCAAACTATGCAAAACGAGGCAAGGAAAACGTACTGTCTATGATGCTCCATTCCCTTCCGTTCTGCGTGTTTATGTGGTGTATGCAAATAGGGTGCTATTACTTTTTAGAGGGCGCATCTACCCTTCTCTATCTGCAATGGCTGCTTGTTGTGTTGAATCTATATATGGCAACCCTACAAATTGCCCAAACGATAAAAACAAAGTTATCCGATAAACAATCATGATAATCGCCCGACGGTTAACCATCGGGCGTTTTTTTATATCAAAGAAGCATGTTTACGCCTTGATTTTCAGAATAAACAAAAGCAGTCCGCATTCAACTGTCAGACCGCTTTGCTTAAATTAACTTATTTTTTGCAGAGATGGAATTTCCGAACTTACTTCATAAACGCCAAAAATGCTTTATAGTTGGAATACAAATCGGCTTTGGAAATCACTTCCCAAGGCGCGTGCATCGAGATGACGGGCACGCCTAAATCGACTGTATCGATATTCAGATTCGCAAGGAATTTTGCAACCGTTCCGCCGCCGCCCGCATCCACTTTGCCGAGTTCGGAGGTCTGCCATACCACGCCGCCCTCCGCGAACATCTGCCGTACTTCGCCCACAAATTCCGCCGAAGCATCGCTTGCGCCGCTCTTGCCGCGCGCGCCCGTAAATTTGCACATGCAAGTTCCGCACGAAAGAATCGCAGAATTCATTTTCTCGTACACGCCTGCAAAGTTGGGATCGTACGCCGCCGTGACGTCCGAAGAAAGGCACTTGGATCTGGATCTGACCAGACGGAAATTCGCGCCGAGCGCAATGGAAATTTCTTCCATGAGATCTTCATAAACTTTACACTGCATGCCCGTCGTACCCTCGCTGCCGATTTCTTCTTTATCGACAAGCATGGCAAGCACGGTATGATCGCTCTCCTGATTCAATACCGCGGTCAGCGCGGGGTATGCGCAAACGCGGTCGTCGTGTCCGTAAGCGCCGATGAGCGCACGGTCAAAGCCGACGTCGCGCGCCTTGTCGGCAGGGACAGCCGAAATTTCAGCCGAAAGGAAATCTTCTTCGCACATGCCGTAATGTTCGTGCAAATAGGAAAGAACTCCGAGTTTGATTTTGTCGCTTACGTCTTCGTCGGCATAGGGAAGTCCGCCCACCACAACATTGAGTTGTTCGCCCTCAATGATCTTGGCAGCCTTTCCGCCCATCTGATCCGCGCCGAGATGGGGAAGCAGATCGTTGATATAAAATACGGGGTCGTTCTCCTGTTCACCGATGGAAATTTCGATTTTCTTGCCGTTTTTCCGCACGACTGCTCCGTGCAAAGCAAGCGGGATCGCCGTCCATTGGTACTTTTTAATACCGCCGTAATAGTGCGTCTTTAAAAAGCACATACCCGAATCTTCATACAAGGGGTTTTGTTTCACGTCGATACGGGGCGCGTCGATATGCGAGGCAATCAGACGAAGTCCGTCTTCTTCGATATTCTTTTTCCCGATGCGGAACACTACCACGCTCTTGCCGCGGTTGATAAAATATTTCTTGTCGCCCGCATTTAAACGGTCGCCGAAATGATATTCGGTAAAGCCTGCTTTTTTTGCAAGTTCCACGGAAACGGCGCAAGCCTCCCGCTCGGTCTTCGCCGCGTCGAGATAGGATTTATACCCTTCCGCATAGGCGTAAATTTCTTTGCGTTCCGCTTCGTCCGCTACTTCGAAGTAATTCTTTTTTTGGTAAGAAAGTTCTTCCTGTAATTTTTTTGCTTTGCTTTTTTCCGACATAATGTCCTCCGAAATTGATAGTCGTTCACGGGTTATTATATCACGCATTTTCCCAAAATGCAACAGGATTTTTTTATCCTTATCAAATTTGAAAAAAGTCGGTATAAAAATACGCCGTCTGTTACAGACGGCGTATTCTATGATTCTGTTTTAAGGAACGAACTTGATGACCGCATTCGGACTATCGTAATTCCATCCGTTCGTCGAACTGCCTTTATTCACAGCCTTCCACTGCGATACCGTACCCTTGAAAATCACTTCGGTAAGATTAGGGTTAAACCAAAGCGCACCGGTATCCAATGTTTTAAGCGACGAAGGAAGCGTAATCGATTTGAGATTCGCACAATTCATGAACGCCCGCGTACCGATATACGTTACGCTGCTCGGAACTATCACGCTTGTGATATTGTCACGGTTGGCGAATGCAGATGTTCCAATCTTCGTAACAGGCTTTCCGTTGTAAGTTGCGGGAATCACGATATTACCGGTAGCCGTACCGCAACTTTTCACGCTATACGATACGCCGTCTTCGTTTAATTCGAATTCCAAACCGTTCGACGCTTCCAAAGGTTTAACGTATCCGCAGTCCTTGCAAGAGTCTCCATCGAAATTATGATTTGCGCTTACGGGGAGAGCAACCCCTTCCGATGATCCGCATGCACAAAAACGCGTTTTCATGCCCGTTTTCGTACAAGTCGGCGCTAACGTTATTTTCCAATCGCCGTAAGAATGTCCGTTGGCATTGACGTAGTCGGTTTTGTAATGATCGCCGCAAAAACCGCAGGTGTATTCGGTATATCCCTGTGCGATACACGTCGGCGCCACAATCTTCTCCGCATAATTATGCACTTTTAACGGAACCGTTTTGGTTTCTTCCGCTCCGCAATCCGCGCATACGCGTTTTTCGCTGCCTTCCTGTACGCAATTCGCTACGACCACAACCTGCCATTGTCCGTAACTGTGACCTTTCGGGTTCACGTAGTCCGCCGTATAATTGTCTCCGCATTCGCAGACGTATTCCGTATAGCCGTCCGAAGTGCATGTCGGCGCGAACGTCTTTGCCGTATAACTATGTACGTGCGGCGGGACGTTCCCGTTTCCATCGCCCGGCGCGTAATATACCGTTCTCTCGTCTTCCGCGCCGCAATTCTTACATGCGCGTCTTTTCAGTCCGGTTTGATTTTCCGTCGCCGCTTGTATGATTTCCCATGCGCTGTATTCATGGCTTTTCTTTACCACAAAGTCCGCGCGGTAATCGTCTCCGCAGGCGCAGGCATACAACGTGTATCCTCTTCCCTGACACGTTGCCGCCACCACTTCCTGAACGCTATATTCATGCACGTGCGGAGGTTCGCCGACGTCGTCGCCGTTTCCATCGGGGTCGTTTTGATCTTTATTGTCTTCGTCTTCGCCGTTATTTTCTTCGCTTCCTTCGTCGTCTTTATCTTCGTCACCGATTCCCGTATTCTCTCCGCCGGAAGGATTGCCGTTCGCTTCATTGTTTCCCGTATTGTTTCCGTTATGATCGCTGTATGCGATTCCATCGCACGCAACGAACGCAAACAACAAACATACCGCTGCCAAAACAGAAAACAAAACCGTTAAGATTTTTCTTTTCATTTTATCCTCCTTGAAGCGTTACTGTAACTATTTATACACTATTATTATATTCTATAATAACTGTTTGTCAAGTCTTTTTATGAAATAAAAAGCCGACGTGATCCGCCGGCTTTTCCGATTCCGTATTTGCTGAAAAGTTACTTTTTGCTGCATGCTTTGCCTTGCGGGTAAAGCGGGAGTTCGAAGAAGCCCGAGCAGACTTCCTGCGAATATTCCTGTGCAGGCGGGATCGCGCAATAGCCGTAACTCGGCACGAGGAGTTCGACTTGCATCGACACTTTCAAAATGACCGTCACGCATGCACTGAGAACGAACATTCCCGTTTCTGCGTTGAAGGTTCCTTCGGGCGATACGCTCGAAGCAATGGAAGTGATCGAGAAAGGCATGATGGATGCGGGCGGTACGAACATAAGTACGTCTTCGTTCATGACGATATTGCTCGTCGCCTTGCCCTCTACGCCGTTTGCATCGACGTAGACGATTTCGATGGGGATCGAAACCGTTACCTGAACACGCGCGTTGCAGCCGTCTGCCTGGCGTTCTACGTTTACGTTGGAAACCGTTCCGACGGAAGAAGTAGAGCGCGCGCTGATAAAGGTAAGCGGATATGTAGGATTGGCAGGCACGGGATTTTCGATCCCGACGGAATAGTTTTCAAGGCGCGTCTGAATGATGCCCGCGTCGAAGATTTTTTCCGCCTGAATACACACCTTTTCGCAAAGACCGTTCAACGGATTGCCCGAAATCGTGCCGGGGCAGTGATCCGATGAAAAATTGGAAAAAAATGACATTTGTTACCTCCGTGTAAAGAACCGTATCAGTTCCTATTGCATGTTATGCTGCGCCGCCCTTCATTTGTGCCGTGAAAATCGCTCCTTCTTAAATTTGTGAAAACAGATTGAACTTTTTTAATTTTTATGCTATTATGATAATATCAAAATTTAAGGACAATACAATGAATCGGGAAAACGGCAAAAAACGTGTACTTCTTTCCATGTTGATCATCATACTGGTATTCTGCTTGACCGCAATCATTATCATCGGTATTATTTATGCGCCGAAAAAAGACGATCCGAGCGGGGGAATTCCGGGAGATGGTTCTGAAGACGTCGGCGGAAACGGCGACGATTCCAATGGCGGTTCCGACGGAGATCATTCGGGCGATACAGTAGATGACGATATCGACCCCGTCAGCGGCTTAAAATTTATGATTACACAAGAAAGCGGCAGAGAAGAAACTTATATGGTGCATTCGATCGGTACGGCTACGGGCAACGTTACGGTTCCGGAAACTTTCCGCGGGATTCCCGTAACGTCGATCGGAAACAGCGCTTTTAAAGATTGTCCGCAATTAACGGGAATCACGATTGCAAACAGCGTAACCGTTTTGGGACACAGTGTTTTTGAAAACTGCGTCAATTTAACCGCCGTCGAATTACCGGACAGTATTACGGCGGCAGGCAACTTTTTATTCGAAGGATGCACCGGTTTAACGTCGTTAAAGATCGGAAGCGGATTAACTTCGCTTACAGACTCGCAATCGGTTGAATGCGTTCGATGGGGACTGCAAACATGTATCAACTTAACGGAATTTACAGTCTCCGAACAGAACACCGCATATCGAACCGAAAATCTGTGTTTGATTGAAAAAAATACAAACAAATTGGTCATGAGTTGTGCGCGAAGCGTAATCCCTTACGGCGTAATCAAAATCGGCAGATATGCGTTCGACCGTTGTCAGTCGGAAAATGTTAACATTCCCGTTACGGTTGAAAAGTTAGAAGATTATGCTTTTTATGAAAGTAAGATAACGGAAATGCGGCTTTCGGACAACGTAACTTCAATCGGTACGGCATTTTCGTATTGTAAATTTTTACAAACGGTTGAAATATGCGGCGTTACGGAAATTGAATCGGATGCGTTCAGCAACTGCACCTCTTTAACGTTTATAATCGTTTCACAAAATCTTGCTAAAATAAACAGATATGCATTCAGCAACAGTCAGGCTTCTTTATTGGTCTTATTCCGCGGCACGCAATCGCAATGGGATACATTGCAAAAAGATGAATCTTGGGACGAAGGCTTAGCAAACATTACAATAGAGTATGACGAATCGTAACCGTATGCCAAAAGCGCCTCCCCCGCAAAATCTGCGGGGGAGGCGCTTTTTTATCCGTTATAAAAATATCACCTGCGTCGGATAAAAACACTTCGTGCGGTTGCGTTGCTCGAAATTTTGTACCGAACCGCATAAAAGCGATTTACTTTCTCCTCCGCGCACTTGATAAAGGTTGCGCGCGCACTTCGGAATTTTTATGATCTGTCCCTCCCATACTTCGCCGCATAAAGCGTTTTCCCGCGCAAGATAGCGGGAAGGGATCCGGAATGCGTCCGCGATCTCGTTTAACGTCTGTCCTTTTTTCACACGGTATAATACGGGTTGGGAGATAGAAAGTTTCACAAATCATAATATGCGGGAATTCATAAAAGGGTTACAGCGGAGAATAAAATATTTTATGCAACATTTGTACCGTTCTGCCGCCGTTGTGACGGTGTTTGCCGTATTCGAACATTTTCTCGGCTTTTTATACCGAATTATTTTATCGCGTCTGCTCGGACCGGAAGGACTGGGCGTCTATCAGGTCGCGCTCACCGTCTTCGCCGTGTTTCTCACGATCTCGTCCAGCGGACTTCCCATCACGCTGTCTCGCGTGATCTCCAAACACCGCGCAAAGGGATCGAAACGCGGCGAACAATCGGCTACCGCTGCGGCGATTCTGATCGCGCTGATGTTCAGCCTCCCCATAACCTTGCTGCTCTTTTTGTTTCGTACGCCGTTTTCATCGATTTTTTCCGATCCGAGATGCGCAGATCTATTTTATATCCTCATATTCGGGCTGTCGTTTACTTCCGTCTATTCCATTATCCGCGGTTACTTTTGGGGCAACAAACGATTTTTTGCCTATTCGGTGATCGAACTGATCGAAGAAATTATCAAAATATCCATGGGTGTGTTCCTGCTTCTCGGCATTGCGACCGGTTTTTCCGACGTAAACAAAGCGGCGATTGCCGTCCTCATCTCCTATCTTTGTTCCTTCGTCATTGCCGTCGTATACTTCATCATCAAAGGCGGCAGACTTCGCTCGCCTAAAAAAGAATTTCTCCCTCTTTTAAAATCTTCCCTTCCCGTTACGGCGATGCGCACTTCTTCCTCGCTCATGAACTCGCTGATTTCCGTTGTATTTCCCATGCGGCTGATGGCGGCGGGATTTTCTTCCTCGGTGGCATTGAGCGAATACGGCGTGGTGTACGGCATGGTCATGCCGGTGCTGATGACGCCCGGTTCGTTCATCGGCTCCCTTGCGGTCGTTTTGGTTCCGACGCTTGCGGAATGTTATTACCGTAAAGAAACGGAAGAAGCGGGAAAACTGGTAGAAAAAGCAATCGGCACGACCTTACTCATTGCCTGTCTTCTGATCCCGCTCTTTATCGCCTGCGGAGAAAACGTGGGCATCTTCCTGTTCAACAATGCGGAAAGCGGAAAAATGCTGCGCGATTGTGCGCTTGTTCTGCTGCCCATGAGCATTACCATGATTTCGACAAGTCTGCTCAACTCCATCAACTGCGAACGCCAGACGCTCTTTATCTTCCTGCTCGGTTCGGCGGCAATGTTGCTCTGCGTGTGGTTTTTGCCCGAATATCTCGGAAGCGGCGCATTGCTGTTGGGGATGGCGTGCGACTTCTGCATCACCGCCGTATGTTCGCTGTTCCTGCTCAAGAAAAAGACGGGAAAACTCGTTTCGTTCAAAACGCTTTTGAGAATCGCCTGCGTTGCGTTTCCTGCGATCGCGGTCGGAATCGGATGCAATTTCGTATTCATGATCTGCCTCAATTTTGTCCCCGCCACGTTACTTACCATGCTGTTGATCGGGCTGACGGAACTGCTTCTTCTTTGGGCGTGCAGATTCATCGATCTCAAACAAATCTTCCGTAAAATTTTCTTGCGGCTTTTCCGAAAAAAAAGCAAAAAAGCGCGTGCGCGGTCTTGACTTTCGGGAAAAATAATAATACAATTATTTCATAAAATCATGAACGGAGGATTTCCATGAAACTGACCGAAGAACTGCGCAAAGCCTTACGCGTGACCGTCGATTATACCAATATGACGGACAAATATCTTCCCGATATCGGCGACAAAGGCATTTCGCAAAGAAAACTCGATTCTTACAAAAAAGCCGCCAAAGACGCGCATACATACGTAGCGAAAAACCGCGGCAAAGACGAACTTTTTATGGGCTGGACGGAACTGCCCTATAACCAGAACGAAATCGTTGCGGACATTCTCGCAACCGCAAAAGATGTTCGCAAAAAATTCGAAAACTTCGTCGTTCTCGGAATCGGCGGGAGCGCGCTCGGTCCTATCATGGCGTTTAACGCGCTTTGCCATCTGCATTATAACGACTTGCCGCGCAAAAAGAGAGGCGGCCCCCGCTTCTTCGTAGAAGATAACGTCGATCCCGTTCGTATGAAAGAACTGCTCGACGTCATCGATGTGAAAAAGACCTGCTTCAACGTCATCAGCAAATCGGGCGCGACGAGCGAAACGATGGCGCAGTACCTCATCATCGCAGACGCACTGAAACAGGCAGGCGAAAAAGTAAAGGATCACGTGATTTTCACGACCGACGCAAAACGCGGCAACTTAGTTAAAATTTCCAAAGAACTGGGAAAAGTAAAATCTTACGTCCTGCCCGACGGCGTGGGCGGCAGATTTTCCGAACTCAGCCCCGTCGGGCTTCTTCCCGCGGCGGTCGTCGGAATCGATATCAAAACCCTGCTCAAAGGCGCGGCGTATATGGATAAACTCTGCAAAACGCCCGAACTCGATAAAAACCCCGCGCTTCTGTGCGCGACCCTTCAATTCATTTGCATGAACGAGGGAAAGAATATCGGCGTGCTGATGCCTTATTCCGACAATCTGCGCTATGTTTCCGACTGGTACGCGCAACTCTGGGCGGAATCGCTCGGCAAAAACGTCACGCTGGACGGCACGCCCGTCAGCGTCGGTCAAACGCCCGTAAAAGCGCTGGGCGTAACCGACCAGCATTCGCAGGTCCAACTTTACACCGAAGGTCCTTACGATAAAGTGTTTACCTTCCTTTCGGTCGGAAGTTATAAAGAAAAATCCCCCATTCCCCAAGGCTGCGAAAAGATTCCCGACGTATCCTTCCTCTGCGGACACACGATGGAAGAATTGATTCAGGCGGAAAACAAAGCGACGGCTTACGCGCTGACCCAAGCGGGCAGAATGAATTATACCATTCACTTGCCCGAAGTCAACGAGTTCACGCTCGGTCAGTTGCTGTATTTGTTTGAGTTGCAAACGGCTTATGCGGGCGCGATGCTCAACATCGATCCGTTCAATCAGCCCGGCGTAGAAGCAGGCAAAAAAGCAACGTTTGCGCTGCTTGGGAAAGCCGGTTACGAAGAACAAAAGAAAGAACTCGAAAAAGCCGCCGGAAATCCCGATTATATCGTTTGACCGATCAAAAATCATCAAAAAAAGGACTTCTTACGAAGTCCTTTTTTTGATAGAAAATCAAAGCGGAAACAATTCCTCTTCGATATTTTTCAGTAAAAATTTTATTTGGTTGCTACAACACGTATTATAATATGCCGCAGTTCCGTTAATCGAGATTTTTAATTTTCCGTTACATGCGGCAATTCCGTATCGGTTGTTGTTTACCGTTAAAACTACATAAGCATAGGAATTTGATGCCGCGTCGTCCTCTTTCGGTTCGGAAGTTTTTTGAAACGACGCCGGTTGCAACACTTCGCGTAAATTGTTTACCGTCTTTTCTACCTCGTCGCCGGAAAAACTGCCACGGTAATCCGGATGCCATCCGCTATCATAGTACATATCGGTCACATCGTAATCGATCAATTCATGCAAACCGATTTGATAAATGTCCAGATACGCAGTTTCCTCATTTTTGCGCATCGTGATAATCAGATATAAACTTATGATCAATGACGCAACCGATAAGACCGTACTCAAAATGTAAAAACCTAAAAATTTTTTGTTTTTCAGCATTCTTCTCTCCCCATTATAAAATTGTTTTTAATTTTACGCATATCCCTGCAAACCATGTAAAATACTCAGACGTAAACCAAATATATCTGTTATAAAAATATTTATCCGTTAAAAGATAAAAATGTTTATTAAAAAAGATTCCTTATCGGGAATCTTTTTTAATCTGGAAATTTATTCCTCGCTTTTTTCTCTGATTTCGAGATTGTACTTTTTGGAGCCCTTGGGCGTAGCATAACGCACAAGCGTGCGAAGCGCCTTTGCGATTTTGCCTTGCTTGCCGATGACTTTGCCCATATCGGAATCGGACAGCAATACGGTCACATTTACTGCTTCGTCCGTCTCCTCTACCTTGTATTCGATATTCGCCTTGTCTTCGGCAAACTGTTCTACGACGTATTTAATCAAATCAAGCATAATTTATTCCTTTCACGCCGTATTATTACTTCTTCTTTTTCGTTTTGGTCTTAGCAGGGCTGAGTTTCTTCGACTGTTCCAGCGCGCCCGCTTTTACGAGAAGCGATTTCACCGTTTCAGTAGGCTGAACGCCTTTGGAGAGCCAATTTTTCGCCTTCTCCACGTCGACGGTAAGCGTAACGGGAGTCGACTTCGGATCGTAAAAACCGATTTTCTCGATGTATTCGCCCGTAGCCGCCTTGCGCGCGTCCACTACCACAATGCGGTAGACGGGAGACTTCTTGTCGCCCATTCTCACCAATCTCATTTTTACCATAATATATACCTCCGTAAATTGATATCTTTATTTTTCAGAAGGGCATGCGCATTTTGCCTTTGCCGCCCTTAAACTGCTTCATCAGTTGTTTGGTCTGATCGAACTGCTTTAACAGTTGGTTGATTTCCTGCACCGTCGTTCCCGAGCCGAGCGCGATCCTGCGTTTTCTCTGCGAGTTGATGATCTGCGGATTGTCGCGTTCGCGCGGCGTCATCGAAAGAATGATGGCTTTGGTCCGTTCAATCCGCTTTTCGTCCAGATCCTTTTCGCTGACTTTAAACTTTCCCGCGCCGGGTAGCATGCTCATCAGCGCGCCTGCACCGCCCATTTTTTTCAATGCTTCGAACTGCTGCAAATAGTCGGTGAGCGTAAACGACGCGTCGCGCATCTTGCGCTCCATCTCTTTCGCCTGCTGTTCGGAAACGGCTTCCTGCGCCTTCTCAATCAGCGAAAGCACGTCGCCCATGCCCAATATCCGCGACGCCATACGATCAGGATAAAACGGCTCTAAATCGGTCAGTTTTTCACCCACACCGATAAACTTGATGGGTTTTCCCGTAACCGCTTTAATGGATAGACATGCGCCGCCGCGCGTATCGCCGTCCAGTTTTGTGAGAATGATGCCCGTCACGTCGAGCCTGGCGTTGAACGTTTCGGCAACGTTTACGGCATCCTGACCCGTCATCGCGTCTACGGTAAGCAAGATTTCGTGTACGTCGACCGATTTTTTGACTTCCTCCAACTCTTTCATGAGCGCGTCGTCGATATGCAACCGTCCCGCCGTATCGATCACGACCGTATCGTAACCCATTCTTCCGGCATAATCGATCGCCTGCTTTGCCGTTTTTGCGGGCGCCTGCGTACCCTTTTCAAACACCTCGGTATCCGCTTTTCCGCCGACGACTTTCAACTGCTCGATTGCCGCGGGACGATAAATATCGCACGCAACGAGCAACGGTTTTTTCCCCTGCTTTTTCAGTTGGATCGCAAGTTTGCCACACATCGTGGTTTTCCCCGCGCCCTGCAAACCGCACATCATGATCACCGTGGGCGGTTTGGGCGAAACGTCCAACTTCGCATTGCCCGAACCCATCAGCGCGATCAGTTCGTCGTTTACGATTTTGATGACCTGCTGCGCAGGATTCAGCGATTGCAGAACCTGTTGCCCGACCGCTTTTTCGGATACTTCGGAAATAAACTGTTTTGCTACTTTGATGTTGACGTCCGCCTCTAACAGTGCAATCCGCACCTCGCGCATTGCCGTACGGATTTCGAGTTCGGTCAGTTTTCCGCGTTTGGTAAGTTTACTGAAAATATGGTTGAGCCGCTCGGACAGCGACGAAAACAACGCCATTTACTCCTCTCCCCCTTTTCCGTCCAATAGATCGGCTATTTTTAAAATTTCTTCCGCATGTTCGGGATTCCGTTTCGCAAACAAGCCAAGCGCTTCTTTTACGCGCACTGTCTGCTCCGCAAACCCGAGTTTTTGTTCGTATTCTTCCAATTTTTTACGACAGATATTCAGACAATCGGAAACACCCTGTTTGGAACACCCCTTTTCTTCCGCAATTTCCGTCAGCGAAAGATCGTAGTTGAAATACAAATCGGTCATCTCGCGCTGTGTTCGGGTGAGCAGCGGACTGTATCTGTCCCAAATCCGCATGAATTCCAAATCTTTCATATTCGTGGAACAGCATACCATAAACCCGAACGGCTGTCAAGTAATTTTACTCGACAGATAAAAATTTTTTAAGCCCGATCTTCTTCCCAAATCTTATTTTCGGAACAGACTTCCAAGATAAGACGGATCCCGAACGTGAATCCGTCGTGATAACAAAAGTATTCCATCAAACTTTGAATATCTGCGGATTCGTTATTTAATTGATCGAACAGCGACTTTTGTTTTTCGTTCAGCGTTTCCAAAAATTGACGGTAATGCTCGTTAAAGATTTCCGTCAATCTGGAATATTCTTCGTCTTTCGGCTTTTTTTCATGACTGCCGGCGCGTTTGTAATAAATTTTTTCAATCATTGATTCCAAATTTTTTCTCCTTTTTTGCTGATTTGACACTTAGTGAATGTCATTTTGGTTATTCTACCATAATATAATTGCTCTGTCAATCAGTGAGTGTCAATAAATATGTTTAAAAATAAATCTTTGGATAACAGAAACAATTTATGTGGAAAGAAAATTTATGAGATCAGAAAATGCGATGACCGGAAAATGTCGCAAAGAGCGCTTGCTGATGCTTTACAGTTAGAAGGCATTGACCTTGACAAAAATGCAATTCAACGAATCGAAAACGGGAAACGATATGTAACTGATATTGAGTTGAAAGCGCTTAGCAAAGTGTTACACGTTTCTTACGAAGATTTACTTTCTTCATAATATTTAGAACAACCAATAGTCAAGTAATAATGAGACTAAAATATTTAAGAAAACAAAAAAATCTTTCGCAAATCCAATTGGCAATGGCACTGGATTTGAATCAAAACAGTATCAGCCGATATGAAACGGGCGCGCATCAGGCAGATTACGCAACCCTGATAAAATTTGCCGATTATTTTAACGTTTCTCTCGACTACTTATTGGAACGTACCGACGACCCGACGCCGCCGAAAAAATAACATTTTTTCCAAGCGCTGTCAATCGTTCCGTCGTATTGTCCTCTTTATGTCCGAAATTTTTTGTTAATTCCCGTTTTTGTTTTAAATCGGATAAATACAATCGGCGCACCGTTTTATCGGTGCGCCGCATTATTTTAAAAATATTTTCGGTAATGTCTTGAAAAATCAAATAAACCCTTCTACGAACTGCTCGGCGTCGAACAATTCCAGATCGTCCACTTTTTCGCCGACGCCCGCAAAGACCACGGGTACGTTCAATTCCCCGCAGAGCGAAAAAACAAATCCGCCCTTTGCCGTTCCGTCCAGTTTGGTTAAGACGATCCCGTCCAAATCGACTGCTTCGTCGAATACGCGCGCCTGATTGACGGCGTTCTGTCCCGTCGTCGCATCGAGCACCAAAAATTTGTAAAAAGCCGCTTCGGGATACTCGCGCGATACAACGCGATCCATCTTTTTTAATTCGTTCATCAGGTTTTCTTTCACGTGGAGCCGCCCCGCGGTATCGACGAGCACGACGTCCGTTCCCTTTGCTTTGGCGGAAGATACTGCGTCGAAGACGACGGCGGAAGGATCGCTCCCCTCCTCGTGCTTGACAATGCGCACTTTGGCGCGTTCCGCCCAAACGCCGAGTTGATCGATTGCCGCCGCACGGAACGTATCCGCCGCAGCAACCGTTACGCTCTTTTTCTGCCGCGCGAAATAGTTTGCGACTTTCCCGATGGTCGTGGTCTTGCCCACGCCGTTGACGCCGACAAACATGATCACGCAGGGGAACTTGAATTCGGGCACGGGCGCTTCGTTCAGCGTATCTTCCAGTATATCTTTTAACAGATCGGTCACGAAACTTTCGTCCTTTACCTTATTGCCGATCGCCTCTTCTTTGACCTGTTCCACAACGTCCTCCGCCGTACGGACGGAAACGTCTGCGGAAATCAAGATCTCCTCCAACTCGTCGTAAAATTCGTTGCCGATTTTGTTTTTTAAAAACAGTTGGCGCATTTTATGCGCGACGCTGTCTTTCGTCTTTTTGAGCGCGTCTCTGATTTTTCCGAAAAAACTCATAATCTCCCCTTACACGACTTACCGCAAAAAATTACGCAAATTTTAAATCACGGTATCTCCGCCCAATCTTGCTTCCACTTCGGAAAGTTTGACCGAAACGATTTTACTGACACCCTTTTCTTCCATCGTAACGCCGAACAGCGTATCCGCCTGGTTCATGGTGGGCTTTCTGTGCGTGATCACGATAAACTGTGTTTCGCGCGAGAACTTCTTCAAATATTTTGCAAAACGATCTACGTTCGCCTCGTCGAGCGCGGCTTCGATTTCGTCGAGAATACAGAACGGCATAGGACGGGATTTGAGAATGGCGAACAAAATTGCAATCGCGGTAAACGCGCGTTCGCCGCCCGAAAGCAGAGAAATTTTCGTCAGTTTTTTCCCGGGCGGACAAGCCACGATTTCGACGCCCGCGTTCAGCGGATCTTCGCAATTTTCGTAATCGAGTTGCATTTCCGCTCTGCCGCCGCCGAACAGTTCTTTGAAGATCTGCGTAAAGTTCTGGTTGATTTCGTGAAATCCTTTATCGAACTTTTCCTGCATCCTCTGCTTCAAGTCGCCCAATACCTGCGCGGAATCTTCGATGGCTTTGGTCAGATCGTCGCGCTGCGTCGTCATCTCGGTGCAACGCTCCATGAGTTCGTTATAACTCTCCTCGGCGTTGTGATTGATGGGACCGAGCATGGTAATGTTGCGTTTGAGCGTGGTGATCCTCGTCTGAGACTGGTTGACTTCGTACTCCGCGTCGCGATACTGCTGCGCGCTTTCGTAGTCCAGACCGTAAGCCTCGTCGATCCGCTGTTTCAGGTTTTCGAGATTGGCTTCGGTTTTGGAAATTTCAAGTTCGTATGTATGTTTCTCTTCGCCGAGATTCATCTGCCGCGCGAGCAGTCCGCGCTTTTCTTCGGTCAGTTTCGACTGACGCTCGTTCTGAGTGCGCTTACTTTCTTCCGTTTCGGAAATGCGGCTCCGAAGCGCCGCCACGGTATGCTGTTCTTCCTCGGTCAGCGCGACTTTTTCTTCCTGACGTTTGAGTTGCTCGATGAGCGTTTCCGTCTCGCTGATCGCTTTGCGGCTCTGGCTTACCTTTTCTTCGAGTTGCCGTTTTTCCGCATTCAGACGGCGAACGGTCTCTTCGTCCGCTTCCCGAATACTTTTCAGCGATGCCGCCTCTACCTGTAAGTTATGGAACTTTGCGGAAATGCCGTCGCGTTCGGCTTTGAGTTTCTGCGCCTCTTCTTCGCGTTTGGTCGCTTCTTCCGCCGCCTCCGAACGGATCTTGTTAAGCAGATCCTCGTTCTCCTCGGAAGAAAGCACCTTACTTTTAATATCGTCGATCTGCTGCGTAAGGCGCGTCAACAGTCCGTTGTATTCTTCGGTATCGCGTTCCGCATCGGAAAGCAGCGAAGTGATTGCGATCTCACGCTGGGAAAGCGCGGCGAAATGCGCCGTTTCCTCCTGTACCTTAATGCGAAATTCGTCAAAAGCGCGCTGCGCTTTTTCCAAATCCTCTTCGCAACTTGCAAGCGCTTCTTTCAGTTTTACAAGCGAAGCATTCTTGCGCGCAATGCCTTCTTCGCATTCTTTGATATGACGCTCGCCCGCCAAGAGATTTCCGCTCTCCTTTCTGCGCGAACCGCCCGTCATGGCGCCGCTTGTCGCAATCGTGTCGCCGTCCAACGTTACGATTTTGAAGATGCGGGGAAATTTTTTGGAGATCTGCGTTGCGCTTGCGATAGTATCGCAGATCAGAGTATTTCCCAGCAGGTTTTTTATGACGTTATCATAATACGAATCGTATTTGACGAGATTTTCCGCAAGTCCGAGCGCGCCGCTCTCTTTGAGCGCCTCTTGAAGTTCTCTCGCGTTGCCTCTCGCCCGCATGGCGCTTACGGGAAGGAACGTTACGATTCCGCCGCCCGTACGTTTTAAATATTCGATAAGATAGCGCGCGTCGTCCGAATCGGCGGTGACCAAATTCTGCATCGCCGCGCCGAACGCCGTTTCGATCGCGACTTCGTACTTCTTTTCGGTGGATACGATATCGGCGATCGAGCCCTTGATTTTTGCGCCGATTTCGGAATTTTCCTTGGCAGTCAGTTGAAGTTTGCGCACCGAATCGCGATAGCCGTCGAATCGGTTCTTTAAATTTTTATAAAGTTCTAAATTATTGGTGAGATTGAGTACCGATGTATTGCAGTCGACGATCTCTTCGGTGAGTTTCTGGCGCGAGCGCGACAGATCTGCAATGTCGCCGCGGAGCGTCTGCTCCCGCTGCGCCTTTTCATCGAGGAACCGTTCGCACGCCGCTTTCTCCGTACGGCATTCTTCCAACTGACGGCTGAAATCGGTCATGCGTGTTTGGGCTTTATCGATCGCGTTCTTAACTTCCGCAATGCGTTCGCTCGCCGCGTCGCGCTTTGCGGAAAGACTGCCCACGTTTGCGCGCACGTCCGCCAGGTTCTCTACAGAGGAAAGTTCGCTGGCGCGCTTTTCGTTCATGATGCGCTCGTACGCCGCCACCCGCGCGTCCGCTTCCTGTAATTTTTCAAACAGAGTTTTGCTTTCGGCTTCGATTTCGTCCGCGCGTTCCGCGCACGCTTTCTGCTTGATCGCGTTCTGCGAAACGAGCGTATCGATCTCCTGTGAACGGCGCTGGGAATAGTCGATGTCGTCCACCGCCTGCGAAAGTTGATGCTTATACGATTCGATGCGCGTATTGATGACTTTTGCTTCGCCCGATTTGTGCTCCATGCCCACTTCGAAGATACGCAGTTTTTCGTTGAGCGCACGAAGTTGCTCGTCCGCCTTATTGATTTCTTCCCTGCCCTTTTCTTCCTCTCCGTCCAAAGCGGTCAGGCGCGATTCGACTTCCGCAAGTTTTTCGCTTGCTTCCGCAATGCGGATCCGGTACTTTTCCGTTTCCACGGCGAACGAATCGTAGTGTACAAGGTAGGAGTTGACTTCTTCGTAGCGGAGTTGCTCGGAATATTCTTTATATTTTCTCGCCGTTGCCGACTGTTTTTCCAACGGTGCGCGTTGGCGTTCCAATTCGTCGATGCGCTGATTGAGCGTGGAAAGATTGCCCTTCGAATTTTCGAGTTTGCGCTCGATTTCCGCCTTTTCGCTCTTGAACTTCATCACGCCCGTGGCTTCTTCGAAGATGGCGCGCCGATCTTCGGGCTTGGCGTTCATGATTTGTTCGACCTTACCCTGTCCGATGATCGAGTAGCCTTCTTTCCCGATGCCGACGCCGTGCAACAGCGCGACGATGTCTTTCAATCTGCAAGCCTGCATGTTAAGCAGATATTCGCTCTCTCCCGAACGGTAGAGGCGGCGCGTCATAGCGACCTCGTCGTATTCGATGTCGAATATTTTTTCGGTGTTGTCGAACACGAGCGTGACTTCGCAATAAGAAAGTTGACGGCGCGATTCCGTGCCGTTGAAAATGACGTCCTGCATGCTTGTCCCGCGGAGCGTTTTAGCCGACTGTTCGCCGAGCACCCAACGCACTGCGTCGGCTACGTTACTCTTGCCGCAACCGTTCGGACCGACGATACAGGTCACGCCGTCGTCGAATTTAACCGCGGTTTTGTCCGCAAAGGATTTAAAACCTACCAGTCTGATTTCCTTGAAATTCACTTACTTTCCTCTTTTATTCACGGTATTTTGTTGATGGGGGCAAAAGCAGACGAACTTTATTCGGTGAATAATTGATACAGGCGTTTTGCCGCTTGCGTCTCTGCCGCTTTTTTACTTTCCCCTTTGCCTGCCGCTTCTTTCCCGAGTGCGCTCACGCGGCAGACGTACGCGCCGTTTTGCTCTTTTACCGAATACTTCGGCGTGCTTTTGGTGCGCTCCTGAACGTATTCCTGTAATAACGTTTTATAATTTTCCGTTTCGATTTCGGCTAAAAAACGGTTTAAAAAACGATTGACTTCTTTTATTCCGCCGTCGAGGTAAATGCCCGCCGTAACTGCTTCGAATAAATTAGACGCCGTTTTTCCGCCCACGTTTCCTTCGCCGCCGCAGTAACGCAAAAAACGCATCAGCCCCGCGCGTCGCTCCGCTTCTTCCAAGGCAGGCTTTGAAACGTACTGCTTTCTTAATTCGGTGAGTTTCCCTTCGTCGCCGCGTTTGCCGCGAAACAGCGCTTCCGTCACGGACAGACCGAGCACGGCGTCGCCCAAAAATTCCAGCCGTTCGTTATTCTTTCCGCCGCAATGATTGGTATACGACGTATGCGTAAAACAGGTCAGAAGCAAATCGCGGTCGCGAAAGCGGTAACCGATGGCTTCTTCAACGTCACGGTATGTCTTGTCCGTCCATTCTTCGCCGCTATTCATCGCCGCCCTCTTGCGATACGAGATTTTCAAATGATTCGGTGAGCGATCGGATCAATCCGCCCTCGTACGCGTCCACTGCCTGCAAGACGGAAGGCGTAATGCTTTTAGCCATAGAGGACCCGTGCGATTTGATGACCGTCTTTTGTAAGCCCAAAAAAATCGTTCCGCCCATAGCGCTGTAATCGAGCATGAGTTTGAGTTTTTTGAGTTGTTTTTTGGCAAACAGATAACTGATCCTGCTTCCGAACGATTTGCGGAACGCTTTGCTTAAAATGTCCGAAACGGTCTTGCCGCAACCCTCGATGGACTTCAAAGCGATATTGCCCGAAAAACCGTCCGCAACAACAACGTCCGCGTCTCCGTACATGATGTCGCGCCCTTCGACGTTGCCGATAAAGTTTACGTTTTTCGCTTCCCGAATGAGCGCGTTCGCCTCCTGATGCAGGAGATCGCCCTTATGCTGCTCGGTGCCGTTGGACAAAAGACCCACGCGCGGATTTTTGATCCCGTATGCCGATCTCGCGTAAGCAGAAGCCATCACCGCGAACTGCGCAAGCATGGAAGGTTTGCATTCGGCGTTGGCGCCGCAATCGCAAAGCAACGTCCGCGAACCAGACGCATTGGGAATTGCGGGACAGAGCGCGGGGCGCATAACGCCCTTGATTCTGCCCACGAACATAATTCCGCCCGCAAGCACCGCACCCGTGGATCCTGCAGAAACAAATCCCGCCACATCGTCCCGTTCTTTTAAAAGTTTCAATCCGACAACGAGCGAACTGTCGCGCTTAGTGCGCACCGCCTGCGTCGGTACGTCGTCGTTCGTAATGACTTCGCTGCAATGCACCACTTCCACGCGCGATGCGTCGTATTTATATTTTCGGAGTTCTTCGCGGACGAGCGCTTCGTCGCCCGTAAAGATTAAAGAAAAATTTTTCTTTTCCTGCAGTGCGAGAACCGCGCCTTTTACAATTTCAACGGGCGCATGATCGCCGCCCATTGCGTCTACTACGATTTTAATCATGAGACCCTCTTCTCGGTAAATGTCATACCAAATAATTATAACATTTTTCAAAGCAAAAAACAATTCTTTCGAGGCATTCCGCCGAAAAAATTTATTGTCGTTTGAGGCAGAGTTTAATCCGCGGCGTTCCCGGCAATCAGAATACTTACCGCACGGCGGCGTCCCCTGTCGATTTTTGCAAGATACATAAAAACCGTCACGAGACTGCATGACGGTTTCCGAATCAAATAAAATTATTCGCGCTCCACGGTCACGACGGGTTCGTATTCGCCGAGCAGCCGTACGGCGCGTTCGAGATCGTTCCGTATTTCTTCGTCCTTTTCGGGACAGGAGAAGGGAATTCCCGCTTCGAACACGAGTTTCTTTTTGACACCGCGTACCAGACGGAAATCGTGCAAGTTCAGTCCCTCTGTGATCCCCTCGGTCGCAGCACGAACGCGTTCCTCCAATACCTTTGCCTCGGCATCGGACAGATCCACGGGATCGAGATGCGCCGTAAATTCTACCCCCAACTCCGAAAGCACCTTCCGCTCCAGTCCGTCGATCACTTCGTGCGAGGCAAGCGAAGGCAGGCTTGCATCCATTTCCACATGCGCAATCGCAAAAAACCGATCTGCGCCGTAGCGGTACACGCGCAAATCGTGCACGCCGAGTACCCCTTCGCCGTTCAAAATAACCGCACGGATGGAATCGAGCAACGCAGGATCGGGCGCCTGCCCGATCAGTTTGGAACCTGCGTCGCGCACGATCTGCACGCCTTCCCACAACACAAACAGCGCAACCGCAACGCCTGCGTAACCTTCCGCCGCAAAATCGGTTTCGTTGGAAACGACAAGTCCGATGATGACCGCCAAAGTCGCAACGCAGTCGCACAAACTATCAAGCGAAGCAGCCTTTAACGCATCGGAAGAAAGTTTGCGCGCGCCCGTGCGGTAGAGCACAAACATCCCCGCTTTGACGGCAACCGAAACGCCGAGCAAAACATAAATTCCCCAAAAGCATTCGCTCAAATCCCCCGAAACGATTTTGGAAATCGATTCGCGCATCAATTCGACGGCAAGCATGAGCACAAAGCAACCGATGATTATCGAGGCGATATATTCCGCACGCCCGTGTCCGTACGGATGTTCTTTATCGGCAGGCTTTGCCGCAATGCGGAACGAAATCAGCGAAACCGCCCCGCTTCCGCAATCGCTTAAATTATTCATGCCGTCCGCAACAACAGAAATCAACCCGAATACCGCGCCGAACGCGATCTTTAATGCAGCGAGAATAAAATTGAGCGCAATGCCGATCGCACTGATGATTTTACCGCGCCGATACCGTAACTTTTCCATACCGTTATTATACACAAACCGGAAAAAAAAGTCATATTTTTCTGAGGAAATAAGTATCAAAACTTCAGAAAAAGATTATAATCTGTCTGCGGTGAGCAAAAACGAAAACCGCTACATAAAATGATAGCGGAAGACTTGCTCACAAAAGAAGGTGCCGAAATGGTAGTGAAACGAGGAGAACTGTATTATGCGGACCTCTCCCCCGTAGTCGGGAGCGAACAGGGCGGCGTACGCCCCGTTTTGGTCGTGCAAAACGATACGGGAAACAAATACTCCCCTACGGTGATTGCCGCCGCAGTAACAAGCCAAATTCATAAAGCCAAACTGCCCACGCACATCGAATTGCCGCAGGCGTTCGGACTTGCCAAGGACAGCGTGATATTGCTCGAACAGATTCGTACGATCGATAAAAAGCGGCTGATGTCGCGCATCGGCGAACTGCCGCCCGCCACAATGTCGCGCGTGAACCGCGCAATTCTCATCTCCCTCGGGTTCGACGGGAATACTTACAGAGCATAAAAAACCTCGCTATGTTGCGAGGTTTTTTATTCGAGCCCCAAAAGAGACTCGATCGTTTCGTCATAAATTTTAGAAAGCACTATCAAATTTTCATATTCGGGACGGGAAACGTCGTTCTCCCAATCGATTGCAGCGTAAAAGCCGCTTCCGATCGGAAGCGGCTTTTTGTTTTCAGCGATTTACGCCATTTTTTCCATCAGTTTGAAGTCGATTCCCTTCTCGCCGATCTTGATGATTTTTACTTTCACTACGTCGCCGACAGAGAGAACGTCCTCTACTTTTTCGATCCGCTTGTCCGCCATTTTGGAAATGTGGATCATGCCGTCTTTTCCGGGTGCAAATTCAACGAACGCGCCCATCGTGGAAAGAATTCTCACAACTCTGCCGATAAACATATCGCCGACCTCGGGATCGCGGACAATGCTTTCGACAATCGCTTTTGCGCGCTGCGCCGCTTCGGGATCGCCGTAGGAAGCGACGCAGACCGTGCCGTCCTCCTCGATGTCGATCTTCGTTCCCGTTTCCGCAATGATCGAATTGATCACTTTTCCCTGCTTGCCTACCACATCGCCGATCTTTTCGGGATCGATCTGGAAGGAAATAATGCGGGGTGCATATTTGGAAAGTTCGGGCGCAACTTCGGGCACGCATTCGAGCATTTTGCTTAAGATAAATTGTCTGCCCTCGTTCGCCTGCTCGATCGCCGTGTGCATGATCTCTTCGGAAATACCCTTGATTTTAATGTCCATCTGGATAGCAGTAATTCCGTTTTGCGTTCCCGCGACCTTAAAGTCCATATCTCCGAGGAAATCCTCTAAGCCCTGAATATCCGTAAGCACGCGGAATTCGCCCGTTTCCTGATTCTTGATCAGTCCCATCGCAACGCCTGCAACGGGCGCTTTAATGGGAACGCCTGCGTCCATGAGCGCCATCGTCGAGCCGCAAACGCTCGCCATCGAAGAAGAACCGTTGGACGAAAGAATATCGTTTACGACGCGGATCGCGTAAGGAAAATCTTCTTCGGAAGGGATCACGGGAATCAGCGCGCGTTCCGCCAAAGCCCCGTGACCGATTTCACGTCTGCCGGGGCTTCTTAACGCCTTTGCTTCGCCCGTGCAGTATCCGGGGAAATTGTATTGATGCATGTAACGCTTTTCGGTTTCTTCGTCGAGACCTTCCAGTTTCTGCGCCGCCGCTTTCATATCGAGCGTGCAGGTGGTCAGCGTCTGCGTCTGTCCCCTCGTAAAGATCGCCGAACCGTGTACGCGGGGAAGTATCGCGCGTTCGCACCAGATAGGACGCACGTCTTTCAATCCTCTGCCATCGGGACGGATGCCCTGATCGAAGATCTTCGCGCGGATCTTTTCTTTATTCAGATAATAAATACTGTCTTTGATTTCTCTCGTGTTTTCGGGATATACTTCCGCAAAGTGTTCGAGAGTTTCCTTTTCCACTTGCTCGTAGCGGACTTCACGTTCCTTTCTGTCCGTCGTGTCGATCGCCCATTCGATTTTCTTTTCGGCAAACTTGCGGACTTCTTGATCGAGTTCTTCGGGAACGTGATAGAGTTCGATTTCGAGTTTAGGTTTGCCCGCCTTGGGAACGATTTCTTTTTCGATAAACTCGCAGATTTTCTTGATCTCTTGATGACCGAACATGATGGCGCCGACCATTTCGTCGTTCGTCACTTCATCCGCGCCCGCTTCGATCATGAGAATCGCGTCTTTGGTTCCCGCAAGATTGAGGTGGATCGTACTCTTTTCACGCTGCGCACAATCGGGATTGATGACGTATTTTCCGTCTGCAAGACCTACGACAACCGAACCAGTAGGTCCCGCCCAAGGGATATCGGAAATTGCGATCGCAACGGAAGATCCGATCATGGCAAGAGGTTCGGGCGCAATATCGGGCTCGACCGAAAGCGCGGTGGCGATCACCACAACGTCGTTAAACAGCCCCTTGGGGAACAGCGGACGAAGCGGACGGTCGATGAGGCGCGCCGTTAAAATCGCCTTATCGCTCGCTCTGCCTTCGCGGCGTTTGAATCCGCCGGGAATTTTACCCACCGAATACATTTTTTCTTCATAGTCCACTTGAAGCGGGAAGAAGTCCATGCCGTCGCGCGGAGACGCGGACATACATACCGTTACCATAACGGCGGTTTCGCCGCAGCGCACGACGCACGCGCCGTTCGCCTGTTCGGTATACTTACCTGTTTCGACGGCAACTTCTCTGCCGCCTACGTTGAATTTGAATTCCTGATAGTTCATATTACCTTACTCCTTTCTCCTTTTTCTTTGCCGCGCCGCCCCGTGGCGGTTTAGCCTGCTTCGGAAGATCCGAGGCAGATACAACAAAAAGAGCGGCAAAAAGTACCGCTCTTTGAGTTCCTTACTTTCTGAGTTCCAAAGCCGCAATCACGCTTCTGTAACGCTCGATATCTTTCGCTTTGAGATAATCGAGAAGCGCGCGGCGTTTTCCGACCATTTTCAAAAGTCCGCGGCGGGAATGGTTATCCTGCTTGTGAACTTTGAGATGCTCGTTGAGGTGGTTGATGCGCTCGGTCAAAAGCGCGATCTGAACCTCGGGAGAACCCGTGTCGCCTTCATGCGTTGCATACTTTGCAATAATTTCCTGCTTTTCCATTTGCGTTTATCCTCCTATGGAATGATTCCCGTTTTGCCAAGAGATGCGTGGAGAGCGCAAGTCCTCGCAAACGACTGTTTTAGAATACCATATTTTTCAAGCCTTGTCAAAGAAAATACAATCGGTTTGAACATTTCAAAAAATTTTTTTCAAAAGAAAATCTTTTCGTTTGAATTCCGGAAAGATTATTTACTTCAAATGAATGCCGTTTAAAAAATCACTCACTTCCCTCGCGTTCAAAACCTCATTTAAAGAGCGGAACTTGCCGCCGCGCCAATGCAACAGCGAAATGCCGATGCAGATCATATTTTCTCCGTTTTTGTTTTCGGGAACGAGATACCGTTCTTCGTAATACTTCTCGGTTTTCGCTTGATTGACGAACAAAGCGGCCATGCCCTTTCTGCCGCGGAATACAGGCACAATTTCGCCTTTCAAAGAAAAATTGCAATCTTCGCCGAATGTAAGGAGTTCTTCCCTCAGATTCTCCGTTCCCCGTTCAAACAAAATTTCGATTTCCACTGCGCCGTCTTCCGAAATAAATTGCAATCCGTTCCCTTCGCAAATATCGCGTTTTAACGCCAAATAAAAATTTTTCGGCAACGCAAAAGAAAGATGTGTTCCGTACAATTTTCCGTTTTTAATTTTGAGCATACTACAATTAAGCCTTTAATCACTTTATTAAATTTATTATACACTCACTTTATTTTACAGTCAAACGAATTGTTAAACAAAGAGAGGATAATTATGTAAGTATGTTAAATCATAGACTGTTTTCAGAAAGACTAAAAGAATTCATGGATGAATATGAATTAAACGAAACTGCACTTTCTGAAAAAATCAAAATGAGCCGCGTCAGTGTTTCGGGAATTTTAAACGGAGCGCATGATCCATCAACGAAGTTTTTAATCAACGTCGCTGAGTTATTCCATTGCTCTGCCGATTATTTGTTAGGATTGACCGATTATCCGAAACAGACTGAATTTGAATCCGTAAAAGATTTCGGAATCTGTTTTAGAAAATTTCTGAAAGATTACAAAACTTCGCAATATTATTTAAAAAAGGAGTTGCATATTTCAAGTTCGCTTACTTATAAATGGCTCTATAAAAATACAACGCCGTCGGTAAATATGCTGATTAAATTAGCCAAACGTTTCGGATGTTCGGTCGACTACCTTCTGGGCAGAGAAAAATAAAAATATAAAACGCGCTTGCGGTTTGCAAGCGCGTTTTTGATTAAAACAATTTGTTTTTGTCTTCGATCAGTTGCCCGACTTTTTGAAGATACGTCGGTATATCTTTGGGGCTGGCGATCCGTTCGATTCTGCCTTCGCCGAATATGACCTTTTTGGAAATCGCATTTGCGCCGACGGCGAAGTTGTCCGCCGATTCTTCCATAACGTCGATATTATAAACCGAAGCACAGCCTCTCTTGGTCCAGCCGACGTTTTCGTGCGCGCCGGCCATGTACTTCTGTCGATATAAATAATAAGGTTCGTATCCCGACGCAGTAAGTTTACTGCGCGAATAGGCAATCATTTCGGCAAGTTCGCCTTCGCCCAGCAACGTTACTTCCTCTTTTAAACGCGCGCCTTTTTTTAAACAGAGTGTATGCACGGTGACGTTTTCCGCACCCAACGAAACCGCTTTATCAACGCTTTGACAAAACTCCGCAAGACTTTCGTCCGTAAGTCCTGCAATCAAATCGCAGTTTACGATAAAACCATAGGGAGCGGCAAGTGCGAACGCCTCTTCCACCTGCCGCGCGGTATGCTTTCTGCCGATGGCGGCAAGCGTTTTGTCCGAAAAACTCTGCGCGTTGATACAAATGCGGGTGACGCCGTAGTCTTTGCAGATTTGCAATTTTTCCTTTGTGAATACGTCGGGTCTGCCTGCTTCCACAGTGTATTCCGCGCCCGCAGGCACGAGCGGCGCGACTGCTTCCAGCACGCGGCGAAGTTCGCTCGCTTCCAACGCAAAGGGCGTCCCGCCGCCGATATAAGCCGACCGCAACCGTTTGACAAGCGGTTTTGCCGCCGACAGTTCCCGTTCGAGCGCTGCACAATAGTCGGAAATATACTGACGCGTCTTTGCGATCGGCGCAGTGATAAACGAACAGTAGACGCACTTCGTCGGGCAGAACGGAAGCGAAATGAATAAATCGCAGTTCCCCTCTTTGCGCTCGTAAATGCCCTTTTGTCCCTCTAACGTTCGGCGCACGAGGGCGATATTTTCTTCGCTGACGTGCATTTCGCGGAACAAGGGTTCAAACGCTCTGCCCTGTTCCAGTTCGCCGTAAGCAAGCCTTGTGGGACGGATTCCCGTAAGCGCGCCCCAAGGAAGTTGTTTTTGAAAGTGCGCGGAAAGCAGTTCGTAAAGCGACAGTTTTGCATAGCGTTTTACAAGGCTCTTGCGTTCGAGTTCGCTCTTTGGGTCAAAATATTTTGCATAAGAATAAGTCTTTCCGCCGAGCATGAACTTGTTCTGAACGTCGGCGCAAGTGTGCCGGATTTCCAAGTCCTCCGCGCCCGAAAAAAGGCGCACGACGTCCATCAGTTCGGGCACAAGATATTCGTAGTTGGAAGTAATCATTTAAAAAACGCGTTATGGCTCCTTTCGTATTCCAGCGTCGTATCTTCGCCGTGTCCTGCGTAAACGGAATAATCGCCTTCAAGAGCGTAAAGTTTTCGGATGCTTTTTTCAAGATCCGATGCGCTGCCCGTGGGCAGATCGCATCTACCGACGGCTTCGAAAAATAGCGTATCGCCCGTAAACAGCGCACGCTCGACAAGATAGCACGCGCCGCCCGCCGTATGTCCCGACGCGGCGATGACTTTGATTTCCAAACCGCACAAAGATAGCGTTTCGCCGTCGTTGACCGTAAAATCGATTTGAAAGGGCGGAACTGCCGTACGGAATCTTTCCGCTAAGTTATCAGGTCCGAGCACGAGCGGCTTTTCCGCTTGCAGACAACCGATTTTTGCGCCCGTGTTTTGCAGCGCGGCACAGCCGCCGATATGGTCGAAATGCCCGTGCGTCAGCAAAACGTATTCTACCTTTAACCCGTATTTTTGCGATTCTTCCAAAACGCGCGGCTGCGCGGGATCGATTGCAACCGCCGTTTTTCCGTCCGCCGTTAAAAGATAGCAATTCGCAGCAAACCCTTTGGGATAAATTTTATGTACTGTTATCATGTTCCTACCAAATAACTGACATTTTCAGCCTTTGCTTTCTCATACCCCTGTTTTGCCGCTTTTTGATACCATTCCACAGCCTTTACATAATCTTTCTCTATACCTAAACCATCCTGATAAGCATTTCCGAGATTTTTTTGAGACTCTGCGTCGCCTCCCTCGGCAAGTGTTTTCAGTTCCTGAATATCCATTTTATGCTCCTTTCAGTTCGAGGTTCTTCTCACGTCTAAAATTTTGGCATGAGATTTGATTTTTTTAATCAATACGTCGACGTCGTTCCGGCTGGTAAGCGAAACCGTTACGTCTACGACCGCCGCCCCGTTTTTGTCGTATCTGCCGTTGATGGAGGTGATGGCAAGTTTCATTTCGGCAACGCTACCCGAAATCGCCGCCAACGCCGCGCCCTGATCGTCCGCCGTGACTACGATCGCCGCCTTAAAGCGCGCGTCTTTATCGGCGCCCACCCATTCAGCAGGCTGCAATCTGCCCTCGTCGGCGTTCCTCATATTGGGACAGTCTTTCCGGTGCACGACGATCCCCCTTCCGCGCGTCACGAATCCTACGATCTCGTCCCCCGGGACGGGAGAACAGCAGCCCGCAAACGTAACGAGTAATCCCGACATCCCTTTAATAGTGACCGAACCTTTCGCATGGTGCTGAAAAGGCTGAACGGATACGGGTTGGGGAACTTCTTTGCGGTAAAAATCGATGAGTTTAAATAAGATCTGATTGACGTTGATCGCGCCGTAACCGAGCGCCGAAAACATTTCGTCCTGCGTATCGAACGATAATTTTTCGGATATGAGTTTAAAACTTTCGGCAGTGAGGAGTTGCTGCATGGTATAGCCCTTGCGCTTGACCGCCTCTTCGAGAATACTTTTTCCCGTGCGGATATTCTCCTCTTTCATCTCCTTGCGGTAAAACGATTTGATTTTCGCACGCGCGGACGACGATTTGATAAATTTAAGCCAATCGCGCGAAGGTCCTTTACTGTTCGGCGAAGTGATGATTTCCACGACGTCGCCCAGTTCCAGCACGGAATTCAGCGGTACGATCTTTCCGTTGACTTTGGCGCCCGTACATTTGTTACCGACTTCGGAGTGAATGGCATAGGCAAAATCAACGGGCGTCGCGCCGGTGGGAAGGGAAATGACTTTGCTCTGCGGCGTAAATACCAACAGTTCGGTACTGTAAAGTTCCCCTTTTACGGTATCCATAAACTCTTTGGAATCTTTAAATCCGCCCTGCATATCCATCACTTCACGGATCCATGCAATGCGCTGATCGAGTGAAGTTTCCGCATCGCGCTGCTCTTTATACTTCCAGTGCGCGGCGATACCGAACTCCGCCGTCCGATGCATTTCTTCGGTGCGGATCTGAATTTCAAACGGCTGCCCGAAATTGGTGACGACCGTAGTGTGCAACGATTGGTATAAATTCGGTTTGGGCGTGGCGATATAATCTTTGATGCGCATGGGCACGGGTTTCCATTTTTTATGGATTTTTCCGAATACCTCGTAGCATTCATCCACCGTTCCCACGATGACACGGACGGCGGTCAAATCGTATATCTGTTCCAAAGATTTATCTTTGGATTTCATTTTTTTATAAATCGAATAAAAGTGTTTGGGTCGCCCGAAAACTTCACCCTTGATTCCCGATTCTTTCAGAATTCCGTTGATTTCTTCCACCACGAAATCAACGAACGCGTTGCGCTCTTCCAACTTCTGATGAATGTTTTCCACCAAAAATTCAAACGCGGAAGGGTCGATATATTTTAAGCACAAATCTTCGAGTTCGCATTTGATTTGCGAAATACCCAGTCTGCCTGCAATCGGCGCGTAAATATCGAGCGTTTCGCGCGCCATTTTGAGTTGACGTTCTTTGGACAGGAAATTCAAAGAACGCATGTTGTGCAAACGGTCGGCAAGTTTAATTAAAATGACGCGGATATCCTTTGCCATTGCAATGAAGATCTTGCGGAAGTTTTCCGCCTCTTCTTCCTCTTCCGACTTGAAAACGATTTTATCGAGTTTGGTAACGCCTTCGACAAGCGAAAACGTTTCCTCGCCGAACTCGCGGCGGAGATCTTCCGCCGTCGTCGAGGTGTCTTCGATGACGTCGTGCAAAAGTGCGGCGGCAATGGTAACCGCATTCAATCCCAATTCCGTCAAAATTTCAGCCACGGCGCAGGGATGGATAAAATACGGTTCGCCCGAAGCACGTTTCTGATTTTTGTGCGCCGCCTTGGCAAAATCGTACGCTTTTAAGAGCAGATCTCTTTCACCGCCGTCATAACACTCGTAAATTTTCATGAGCGTCGATTCCATTCTACGCCTCCTGTATGCGCATTACCGCCAAGTAAATGCGGGAATTGGTAAGTTCCGTCTTTTTGCCCGTCATAAAACGGACCTGTCCGCCTTCCAGCGAAATCAAGCCCAACTCCTCGAATACGGCAAGCGCAAACACCGTTTGTTCCGGTCCGCACCCGAGCACCGCGCGGCGCGCCGCGTCTGCGTAAGTGTCGCCCTCCAACGAACCGCGTTTTTCTTTTAACGCAGTATAAACCGACAGCAATGATTCGCGCGAAACGTCAAGCCGAAGCAAACTGTCATCTTTGAAATTTTGTCCGCAAGTGAGAATGCGCGCCTTCCCCGTTCGCACGCCGCATGCGGGCGAATCTAAGAATACGACCTCGCGGTATGCGGATAAATCGGTATCCGGTTCGGGCGCGATCAACACCGTGTTACCGACGCTTGCCGACGAAAGAGAAAAGACGTCCTCCGAAATACCGTTTAACACAGGGAACTGCGAAAGCGCGGAACGGTCCCAACAGACGCAGCACAGCCCGTAGGCGCACTTCTCTGTCTGTTCCCGAAGAAAACTGTTTGCTTCCGCTAAGGTCAGCGTTTCCGCCTGCAATTCCTCGCGCAACAGCGCGCGCATCCTGTTTTCAAACAGATCCAATTCCACGTCCGTTCCGCTTGCGCCGTCGTATATCACGCTGCGCACAAACCCTTTCAGATATTCTCTGCCGCGAAACGTCGAACGGTTGTAGTCAAAAACGATTCGTTTTTTCAAATCGCTGCGCAGAATTTTCAGCAGATCTTCGGAATTAAAACCGATGAGTTCCAAACGGTTCACATTGAGCGTCACGTGCGGAGAATGCGGTTTGACGGGCGCAGCATTGGTGGAAGACGCCCCGATTTCAAACAGCGGGCGGCGATTCCCCACGCCGAACGGCTCCAACATCGTCAATTCAGCGGAAACGCGCGCGTAGTCGCAGGCATCGCCGCTGACGATCACGGTCGGCGTAAAATCTTCCTTTGTATAATGCTCGTCGAGATAGCGGTTCAAAGCCTCTTTGAGCGCCGTAAAATTTTCCGTTTTTACGTTGACGCCCGCCGCCTGCGCGTGACCGCCGAATTCTTCGATATATTCCGAACATGCTTTGAGCGCTTCAAAAATATTCACGTTATCGATACTTCTTGCGCTGCCGCGTAGTATATCGCCGTTTTTCACAAACAGCAACGCGGGTCTGGAATACCCCTCCACGATCCTTGCGGCAACGATCCCGATCGTTCCGGCATTCCAATTTTCACCCGCAAGCATTACGATATGCCCGTACGCGCCTTCTTCCCGAATCTGTGCGGTTGCCTGTGCGTATAAGTCGTCGCAATACTTCTGACGTTCGATATTGTATTTCCCGAGCAACGCCGCAAGTTCGGCAATTTCTTCTTCGTCTTCGGAAAGAAACAGTTTCAGCGCGGCTTTCGCATCGCCCATTCTGCCCGCCGCGTTGATACGCGGCGCTACCGTGAATGCAAGCGTCTGCGCGGTAATTTCGGTCGTCTTTCCCAAAAATGCCGCAAGAGCGGGACGGGGTTGTTCGGAAATCAGTTTCAATCCCTCTGCCACGATATCGCGGTTCTCGCCCAAAAGCGGAACGCTGTCCGCTACGGTAGAGAGCGCGGCAAAATCGAGCAGCGAATACGCCTGTTCGCCGATCAACGCGCACGCAAGTTTAAACGCAACGCCTGCGCCGCAAAGATTATCGTAAGGATAATCGTCTTTGAATTTCGGGTTGATCGTGATACAGTCGGGAAGTTCCTCGGGCAATTCGTGATGATCGGTCACGATGACGTAGGCGCCCTGCTGCTGAATGTATTCCACTTCCTTTTTATTGGAGATCCCGCAGTCGACCGTAATGACGAGATCGGGCAAAAATTCGTCGAAAATTTTATCGACGGTCTTTTCGCTCATCCCGTAACCTTCCGCGCGTTCGGGAACAAAGGGATAAGCATCGATCCCGTAGATCGACAGCGCACGGAACAAAATCGCACTCGCGCCGATCCCGTCCGCGTCATAGTCGCCGTAGATCGCCACGCGCCATTCTTCGTCGCGCGCGCGCCGAATAAGTTCGACCGCCTCCCGCATACCGCTCATTAAAAACGGCGATAAAAAGTGCTCGCGGGAAGGGCGCAAAAAAGCACGCATCTTCTCCACCGTATCCATCCCGCGCGCATATAAAATGCCTGCGGTCGTTTCGGTGAGAGCAAGTGCGTATGCAAGGTCTTGAACGACGCTTGCCTCTTGCGGCTGAAATTCAAATTCCCGTACGAGTTTTTTCATAATGGTTTTTCCCGATCTGAAATGGTGTGCCGTGCAAATCTTTCTTGCGCTTACACGGTCGGATTTCATGGCAACTTATAAATTGACTGAAAACGGCGGGAGATTCCCGCCGTCTTTCGATATGCTAAATTATAATACTCAGTTTTCTTCTTTTTTCTTTTCGGCTTTGGCTTTTCCCAAACGGCGTTTGTGCTTGAACTTGATTTTGTCGAACGCCGTTTTCACGGGAACGTGAAGCGCAGGTCCGAACAGAAGCGACGAATAGACGCTGATTCCGACGGGAATGAGGCACACGAGCGGAAGCAGGATCGCGCCCAACTGCGCCGAAGCGATCGCAAGCGCAATCGTAAACACCGCAAGAACGATTCCCATTGCGGCTGCCGTAATATAAACGGCTTTTGCGGCAGACTTGGAAGACTGCTCAACGGCTTCATCCGCGGAATAGGACGCATACGACGGACTCTTGAAATTGTCGCGCATTTTCATGCACTGGATGAGCCACAACAAAAGCGACATAAACGCCGCCACCGCGCCGACAACAATGGGCGCAAAGAAGTAAACGGGTATGCGTAAAATAGCGAGAAGTCCAAGCGAAAGGAACACGTCGTGGACGCAGACGGTGAGTCCGGTCAATGCGCAACCCACCCCGAAACGGATAGCGATATAGACGAGCGCAACCACCGCGCCGACCGCAACCGCGATCGCGCCGCGCCAAGCCGCGTCGGTGAAATGATAATTTGCAAGTTCGTGAACGCTGACCGAAATATCCGCACCCACAGGCAATATTCCCTCAGCCGTTCTTTCAATGATTTTGGTATCGATTCCCGCTTTCACGGCGGCAAGCGACTCGTCGGAAAGGTTGGCAGAGAATGTATACACCAACTTACCGCCCACCGTTTCGCTGCCCGTGCTCGCGTCGATTTTTACCGTTTGGCTAAAATCGGAATAAGAAACGCCGGTCTTTTTGAAAACGTCTTCACAGGTTTCTTTCAGCATCGCGACTCCGGTCGGATCGGTCACGACTACTACGTCGTACTCCACTTCTACCGTCTTTCTGGCGTTGCGTTCCGCCGAATAATTGAACCCGAGAAGCGCGAACAGAATGATTCCGGCAAGTATGATCACCGAAGATACGGCAATCCAAATGGGAAGCAGTTTTACAGGCCGTTTAGTCATCGTCTTCGACCTCCTCTCTTTTGAAGTTGCAGAACGCGCCTTTCTTGGGAGTAAACGACATCATCGCAGCCCAAGTCAGACGGTTCAATCCCAGACAGGCAAGTCCCGAGAAAATCGTGCCCAAACCCAATATGAAGGCAAACAAACTCAGATTGGAAAGTCCGATTCCATACACGATGAATGAAAGAACGGCAATAACGATGTGCAAATCGAAAACGTGCCAGAACGATTTTTTATAACCTTCTTTCACCGAAGACGTCATCGTTTTTCCGTTTGCATATTCCTTTTTCGCATACTCGAACGTAATCACGTTGCTGACGGACAGTAAGAGCGAAACGAGCAGGAAAGCAAGGAATGTTTCCAGACTCAGATAGAGGAAGGAGATTCCGTATACGCAAAGGATCATGATAAACGTGAAAATCAGATAGGTATACAAATGAACAAAACCCAACTTGCGGTATCTCACAAAGAAGAACGCCATCATCGCCGCAAAGCAGACGCCGTACGCAGCATAGAGCGCCGTCAAAGTGCCGTTTCCGTAGAGCGCTTCGTATTTCAGCGAATCTCCTACGGTAAGCGCAAGCGTATTCTCCGCATCGGGAGATTTCATCACCGTATTGATGACGTTTGCATAAATCGCAGCCGTTTCTGGCGTGTACGATCCGCTGATATAAAGCACGTCGGTATCGACCGCTTCCGAAATGGTAAGCGGAATGACCTGATTTTCGCCCACCATGAAATACATCGTGTTCGCATTCTGCGTTTCTTCGGCGAGAACTTCCTTTCCCTCTTTTGTAAATTGCAAAGCAACGTAAGACGTGCCGTCCGCACTCGTACGCGAATAAGCGCGTTTAAAATAATCGTCGATGGTCTTTTTCCGAAGCGCAGGCAGGATTTCGGGCGCGGTCGCCGCGTCAGAACCGTAGCGAACGCTGAAATCGCCGGTATAAGAATTGACCGTAAATGCAACCAAACTGGCGTCCATCATCTGCGGCAGGAACACGCGTACCGTATAATCGTCTTTTACCGCAAGTTCCGCGCCGTCTTTTTTCAGGAGCGCATAGCGGTCTTGGAGAATCTGCAATGTGTTTTCAAACGCCGTCTTAAATTCTTCGGTAGGCTCGGTCCCGTTTCCGCAAACGTCCTCTTTGTCGAGATACAGCGTACCGCCCAGATAGGGAACGTAACTGTTTTCGTATTCTTCCCGCTCCGTTTCATCCGCATACGCGCCGATATTATCGGTATACTCCTTTGCGGTGATGACGCCTTCGGGATAATAAGTTACGGAAATACCGCCGCCTTTATATCCGTTTGCGCCGTAAATTCCGCCGAGATCCGCATCTTTCGCCGTCGTACGTAAAATCGAATTGAACGTATACATACCGTCCGTTCCGTAAGAGAACGAGACCGTACAAATAAAGCACAAAGCGGCGATCACGAGCGTTAACAGCGTAATTAAAATCGCCGATTTTTTCTTGCCCATTGGTTCCTCCTGCTATCTTCAAATCCGGAAAGTCCGAAAAAATTCCGTATAAAAAATTCCACCTTTTTTCATTATATATAAATTCTGCGCGTCCGTCAAGCCGAAACGCGCGGAAATTATGAATTTTCGTTTAGAAATTTTCGCTTATTTCGCGCGGGTTTTGCGTTCCGCCAAAACGTGCATGGCGCACTCGATCCGCTTTTTCATCATCGCGCAAGTCATTTCATACGGCGTATCGATATCGCCGTTATAATGATAATTATTCGCGTTGCAACCGCCCGAACAAATGAATTTCGCAAAACAGTCGCCGCACTTTTTCCGCGTGAACAAGCAACTTTGCGCAAACTGTTTGCGAATGTCGCCATCGAGCCTACCCTCCGTCACGTTTCCCATACGCCACTTCCGATCGCCCGCAAACTGATGACAGGGATAGATGTCGCCGTTGGGAACCACGGAAAAATATTCGTTCCCCGCGCCGCAAGCGGATACGCGTTTGGAAAGGCAGGGTCCGCCCTCTAAATCGATATTGAAGTGGAAGAAATGAAACCCCTTCCCCTCCGCTTCGCGTTTGACGTACTCGTCGCAGAGCGCTTCGTACTCGCGTTCGATTTGCGGAAGATGCTCTTCTCTGATCTGCAATTCGGGGATATCGGTAACGACGGGCTCGACCGAAATCGAATCGAATCCCTCGTCCGCAAGAAATAATACGTCTTTGGAAAAATCAAGATTTTTTGCCGTAAACGTACCGCGCACATAGTAATGCTTGTCCCCGCGGCAACGTACGAACTTCTTTATCTTTTCGATGACCGCATCGAAACTGCCCTTCCCGTTGACCGTCTTTCGCACGGCGTCGTGAACCTCTTTTCTGCCGTCCAACGAAAGAACCACGTTCTCCATCTCCTCGTTGAGAAAGCGGATCGTTTCATCGTCGAGCAGAAGTCCGTTCGTCGTCGTGGTGAACAAAAACCGTTTGCCTCGCTTTTCCGCTTCCGCCTTTGCATAATAGACAGTGCGCTTTACGACGTCGAAATTCATCAGCGGTTCGCCGCCGAAGAAATCGACTTCGAGCACTTTCCGATTTCCGCTGTTTTCGAGCAGGAAATCGATCGCCGATTTCGCGACTTCAAACGACATGGTTTCGCGCACGGAATGATAGGCGCCTTCGTCCGCAAAACAATATTTGCAGCGAAGATTGCAATCGTGGCTGACGTGCAGACACAGCGCCTTTACTTCGTTGCTTTTCATCGGGTATGCCGTCGGCTCCTCCGCATAGAGCAACCCTTCGGACCGTAATCCCGCGAGATCGGCAAGCGTCGATTTAAGTTCTTCGTCTGTCAGTTCCACCGGTTTTCCGGACAGATAGTTTGCCGTTTGTTCGTCGCATGCGTGCAAAGAACCGCTGCCCGTATCGTATATATAATAATGATCGTGATATGTAAAAACGTGTATCATCGCCGTTGGCTGCGCGCATTTGACTTTTCATTCAAAGTCCGAATGCGCCCCGCCGTTCCTCCTCTTTCCGAACGATTTATTTCGGAAGTATTGACAGATTCCGATAACTGCACAAAGGAGCAGCGATTGCTCGCCGCCCCTTGCGCGTTGATTCCGATCGGAATTACTTTCTCTCGATTTTCTCTTCTCTCGTAACGCGTTCGCAGGACTGGTTCCCGACCGTGCAACTCGTTTTGCATGCGGACTGGCAGGTACTTCTGCATTCGCCGCAACCCGTTACTTTTTTCTCCTGAGGTTTTGCAATCGTCTGAATCATTGCTTTTTCTCCCGTCTGATTTCGTATTTACATGCGTTCGGTTCCAACGCCGAAGCGCATATTTTGGATTATTTTAACATATAACGACGCGCCTGTCAAGCATTCCTCGGCAAACCTTTAAAATTTACTTGCTTTCGTTCGCGCGGTCCGTTTCTTCGACAATCGCAAGCACCTCGCCCGACAGCACCGTCACGCAAGCCCCTTCCAGCGGTTCGTTGCTCACGCCCAGACTGTCGGCGGTCGTGAGATGGATCTCGCCGCTGTACTTGCAGTTTTCAATCAGCACCGCCGCGCCGCCGTCGAGCGGAACGAGTGAGAGATACCCTCCCTTTTGAAACCTTGCGACATCACGGATGAAAAACAATTCGGAATGATTTCCGATGATCTTCGCATCCGCGCCCATGCGGAATAAATGACACAAGGCATGCAGGTTCCCGATCAAATGCGACGTGCGTCCGCCCAAAGCGCAGTAGATCCGAAAAACCCGATACCCCCGCCGCAACCCTTCTTCCGCAGCCGCAAACAGATCGGTTTCGTCTTTTACGGGATTCAGTTCGATTACGTTTTCCCCGTTCGGAATACAACCGAGCGAATCGAAATCGCCGAGATACAGATCGGCTGATTTCCCGCATTCGTCCAGATATTCCGCGCCGCCGTCTACGGCGATGACGAAATCACCTTCGCAAGGCGTAAATTGTAAGGGAACACGCTCTCCCGCACAAACGAGAAAGCACGTTCCCTTTTTCATTCCGTGATTGCTGACGACGTTCATACGAATCAGTATAATACAGATCCGTCGTTCCGTCAATCTGTTTTTTGATCAAGCGGAATGTTTTTTCAGTTTTGCGCCCAACAGCGCGCCCGCGCCGCCGATCGCCCCGCAAACAAGAAGTTCGAGCGGGAAGAACCAAGTCAAGTGAAACCCGCCGCCGATCGCCGCAAACAAAAACATTGTCAAAATAACGCCGAGTACGCCCGAAACGATTCCCTTTATGAGTGCGCGGTCTTTACGGATGAACAACACGGGAAACACAAATGCACCGATACATTTGACGCTCCAATTCAACACGCGGATCACCGTGTCGGACGGCGCGCATGCTTTCACGATCGCGGCGATGACCGCCAAGGCAAATAACGAAAAAGCCGCATAACAAAGCGCCGTTTTTCCGGTTTCCCACGCTGCTTTTTTAAAACCTTCCATAAAAAAACCTCCGCACAACTTGTTTTACGTTATGCGGAGATGTTCAGTTTTATGATCGATCGCAAATGAAATCATTTGGTCTTTTTTGCTTTTTTCGGGGATTGGACCGTTTCCTCCGCAGGCACTTCCGCGACGGGAAGTGTTTCAGCGGGGATTTCTTCCGCGGCAGGAATTTCCGCATCCGAAGGGGCGCTTTCCGCGTCTTCCGGTTGAGACGGTTCTTCTAAGCCGACCTGTTCGGTTTTGCCTTCCTTTTCCGCTTTACGGCGTGCTTCCGCTTCCTCGCGCGCGATCTGCGAAGGGCCCTTCGCATCCGTCTGCGCAATCAGTTCTTTGTCCATTTTTACGTAAGATTTGCCCGACTGTTCGCTGCCCGTTTCAATGATGACGGTGTTGTCGTCGCATACTTCCACAACGATGCCGCAAATTCCGCCTGCGGTTTTTACTTTATTTCCGGGGCCGATCGCGTCAAGTTGTTCGTTATATTCCTGTTGACGGCGCTTATTTTTGCGGTTGGAAAGGAACAGCCAAACCACCAACAAAACAACGACAACGCCGATAACAACCCACATATACCAATTGTTATTGCTTTCTGCCAACAAATTCGAAATCATAAATTGTAACTCCTTTTTATTACTTTTTTATCTTAACTCTTTTTGCCGCGATTTGCAAGCATTTTTATGGTAATTTTTGCCTTTCATCTATTTTTCATACAACGCCGTTTTGTTTTGCATAAAATTCTTTTACAAAATCCGTCACGTATCCGCCCAAAATACTTTCGCGCAATCCTTTCATCAGCGAATGTAAATAGTAAATATTATGAAGCGAAAGCAGCATCGCGCCCGTCATTTCTCCCGCGTTAACCATATGCCGCAGGTAGGCTTTGGTGTAATTTTTACAGCAATCGCAGCCGCATTCGGGATCGAGCGGAGTAAAATCTTCTTTATAAACGCCGTTGCGGACAACGACTTTTCCGCGGGAAGTAAGCGCGGTTCCGTTCCGCGCAACCCGCGTGGCCAGCACACAGTCGAACATGTCCACGCCGCGGAGCACCCCTTCCACAAGACAGTCGGGCGAACCGACCCCCATCAGATAGCGAGGCACGTCTGTCGGCAGACGCGGCTGTAAAAAATCGAGCAGTTCGTACATTTTCGGTTTCGGCTCGCCAACCGACAGCCCGCCGATGGCAATGCCGTGTTTGACAAAGGGAAGCGAACGGTTTAAACTCTCCGCGCGCAGATCTTCGAACATATTGCCCTGCACGATGGGAAACAGCGCCTGACGGGGGTTCTTGTGCGCCACAAAGCAACGCTCCAACCACGCGGACGTCCGTTCCATGGCGCGCGCGCTCTGCTCGTGCGTATAGCCGTATTCCGAACACTGGTCGAACGCCATGATAATATCCGAGCCCAAATTGTGCTGAATTTCCATCGCCTTCTCGGGCGTAAAGAGATGCTTGCTGCCGTCGATATGCGAAGAAAAGCGGACGCCTTCGTCCGTAATATTATTGAGCGAAGCAAGCGAAAAGACCTGAAAACCGCCGCTATCGGTGAGAATCGGTTTATCCCAGTTCATGAACCGATGCAACCCGCCAGCACGCGCAATCAATTCGTCGCCCGGCCGCATGTGCAAATGATACGTGTTTGACAGTATAATTTGCGAACCGATTTTTTTCAGCGTATCGGGTAGCACACCCTTTACCGTAGCCTGCGTGCCGACAGGCATATACACGGGCGTGAGAATATCGCCGTGCGGAGTATGAAACACGCCGGCGCGCGCGCCCGTAAGAGGATCGGTTTTTTCAATTTCAAAAGAAAAATATTGATTATTCATTCGTTGCGATCTTTTAATTTATATTATTTAAGATAGAAAACAACCCGAATTATACGGCAAAAAGCATTGACTAATTTTAGAAACAAGCAAGAGCAGGAGAGTGCGCAAGCGACGAAGGGAGCGTACATAGACGTACGTAACCGAGGAGTGCGCAAACTCGACGAACGATTGCGAAGTTTATAAGATTAGACACGCGTCGCCGAAAGAAAAAAAGCGATACCGTTCCCGCACAGCAGTCTCGTAAATGCGGAGAATTTCTTCGCGCGAGCACAGCGCGGAAACCAGCATTAAAAGCGTACTTTCGGGCAAATGAAAATTCGTGATCAATGCGTCTACGCATTTGAAGCGGTATGGCGGATAAATAAATATCTGCGTTTCGCCGCGGCTTTCGCGCAAAAATCCGTTTTCGTCGGCAACCGTTTCAAGCGTGCGGACCGAAGTCGTCCCGACGGCGACGATCCTTCTTCCTTCCCGCTTCGCACGGTTGATGGTTTCCGCCGCCTCCGCGCTGACTTCATAGTGTTCGGAATGCATCTGATGTTCCAACACGTTTTCGACCTTGACGGGACGGAACGTACCCAGTCCGACGTGCAGCAACACTTCTGCGATCTCCACGCCCATCGCACGGATCGTTTCAAGCAGTTCGGGCGTGAAATGCAATCCCGCCGTGGGCGCCGCCGCCGACCCGTCCTCTTTGCAATATACCGTCTGGTAACGTGATTGATCGGATAATTTTTCGTGAATATAGGGCGGCAGCGGCATCGTGCCCGCGCGGGCAAGTACGTCTTCAAACGCTCCCTCGTAAGAAAAGCGAACGTGCCGTTCGCCCGACTCCGTGATTGCGGTCACTTCGAGAGATAGTTCTTCGTTCACCCGTAACCGCGCTCCGATTCGGCATTTTTTTCCGGGACGGACAAGCACTTCCCATTCATTGAGCGAAAGCCGTTTTAACAGCAAAATTTCGACAGTACCGCCGTTCGGCGTGTGCGCAAATAAACGCGCAGGGAGAACTTTGGTCCTGTTTACGACAAGGACGTCGCCCTTGCGCAAATAGTCGGTGATTTCGCGGAAAATCCTATGCTCGATTCTTTTTTCCTCGCGGCGGTACACCAAAAGACGGGAAGAATCGCGCGGAGTCGCAGGAACCTGCGCAATTAATTCTTCGGGAAGACGGTAATAAAAGTCGGCTGTTTTTAAAGATTCAGTCATGATCGAACACCGAAATTTGTTTCCCCGCAGTTTCGGGCGGAATCGCGCCCATGTGCTCGTATGCCGCTTTCAAGCAAACCCTTCCGCGCGGCGTCCGTGCAATAAAACCGAGTTGCATTAAATACGGCTCGTACACGTCTTCGATCGTATTCACGTCTTCGTTGACAGTTGCCGCAATGGTTTCCAGTCCCGCAGGGCCTCCCCCGAACGTTTCGATGAGGGCGCGCAATAAGTTTCTGTCCGTTTCGTCCAAACCCAGTTCGTCGATTTCCATTTTGGATAACGCGTGCGCCGCACCCGCTTTGGTGACGGTATTGCTTCCCGCAACGGCGGAAAAATCGCGCACGCGCTTTAACAGACGGTTGGCGATACGAGGCGTCCCGCGCGAACGCCGCGCGATTTCGTAACTGCCATCCGCATCGACCGAAATGCCGAGCGTATGCGCCGAGCGGGTGACGATTTTCTGTAATTCCGAAGGCGTATACATCTCCAAACGGCAGAGGATCCCGAAACGGTCGCGCAGCGGCGAAGAAAGCATTCCGGCGCGCGTCGTCGCGCCGATCAGCGTAAACCGTTTGAGCGAAAAACGGATATTTCTTGCCGAAGGCCCCTTCCCGACGATAATGTCGAGCGCGTAATCCTCCATTGCGGAATACAAAATTTCTTCCACCGCACGGTTGAGACGGTGAATTTCGTCGATAAACAGAATATCCCCTTCGTTGAGATTGGTAAGGATCGCCGCCAGATCGCCCGAACGTTCGATGGCCGGTCCGCTCGTCATTTTGATCTGCGTTCCCATCGTATTTGCAATGATATGCGCCAGCGTCGTCTTGCCCAGTCCGGGGGGACCGTACAACAGGACATGATCGAGAGAATCGCCGCGCGACTTCGCCGCCGCCATATACACGGATAAATTTTCTTTCACCTTTTCCTGACCGACGTATTCTTCCATCGATTTGGGGCGGAGAATATTTTCCTCTGCGTCATATTCGTTTTTGGTGCTTGTCAGGAGCCTCTCGTCGGCGTATTCGTCGTTGTACATTGTTACATTCCCCTAAGTGCGATTGAAATAATTTGCTCGATCGTGTCTGCGCCCGTACCCTTGGCGCGTTCTACGGCGCGCGCGCTCTCCTGCTTGGTAAACCCGAGTCCCATGAGCGCGGACACCGCGTCGTCGTCCTGTTCGTTCGGCAGAGCCGCTTTCACTGCGGGCACGCCCGTTTCGCCGATCAATTCGTCGGCGGAAATTTTGCCGTGCAGTTCGAGAATAATGCGTTCGGCAGTCTTTTTTCCCAGCCCTTTGGCGGCGGAAAGCCGTTTGGCGTCCGCGGTCGCAATCGCATCGGAAATATCGGCGGGACGCATGGAGGAGAGCAGCGACATTGCCGACTTTGCCCCTACGCCCTGTACCGTAGTCAATTTGAGAAAAAGCGATTTTTCCTGATGATCGGAAAATCCGTAGAGGGATACGCCGTCTTCTTTAACTTGTAAATAGGTATATACTTCGCCGTCTTCCCCCGATTTTACGCCCGAAAGCCGCGAAAACGCGGATCCCGAACAAATCACTTCATACCCCACTCCGTTCACTTCCATCAGAACGTAGTCGGGCGCAAGATATTTCACTTTCCCTTTTAAATAGCCGATCATTAAAACCTCACCGTTCACACTTTTTTCTTTGTTAAAGTTGAGATCAACCCCATCCATCTTCGTGTTCACAAAAAACACACTTCTGCGTTACAACGTCACTTGACCTTAGTTTTACTTCACGCCGTAAAGGCTTGCAAACCTGCTTGTAAATGCATGACAGAGAGCAACGCCCAACGCGTCCGCCGCGTCGTCGGGACGGGGAATGCTGCTCAGCCGCAGATGCGAGGCGACAACGCGCTGCATCTGTCCTTTGTCTGCGCCGCCGTACCCCGTGAGCGCCTGTTTAATCTGATTGGGTTTATATTCGAAAATCCGTCCGCATCGCTTGTTGCAAGTTAAAAGAATGACCCCGCGCGCATGAGCGACCTGAATCCCCGTGGTTACGTTTTTGGAGAAAAACAATTCTTCCATTGCGGCTTCGTCCGGCTTGAAGCGATCAAAAATACGGTTGACCCCTTCTTCGAGAATACAGAGCCTTACGGCAAAATTTTCGTTCGGCGGCGTTTTAACGACGCCGAAATCGACGGCGGTGCAGTTGCCGCGCGCGTCCTTTTCTATGATACCGTAACCCATAGTTCCGAAACCAGGGTCGATCCCCAAAATCGTCATACGTTTATTTTATCCTATTTGCGGTTTTCTGTCAAGGAGAAATCCGCCGGAAAAAGAGCGCCGTTTTCATCGGACACGCAGCGCTTTGAAATTATTTCAAACAACAAAGGACAAAAAGCCGCTTGCTTTTTTACGGGAATGCGTGTAAAATAAACAGTATCACAAAACGAGGTACGATATGAAACTTTGGCAAGGAAGATTCGAAGGACAAATTTCGGCGGACGCGGACGTCTTCAACGAATCGCTCACGTTCGATAAACAACTCTATCATGCGGATATTACCGCATCCGTAGCGCATGCAACGATGCTCGGGAAATGCAATTTGATTCCCGCGCAGGAAGCGGATGAAATCTGCGCAAACCTTCGCAATATCCTTTCGGAAATCGAAAGCGGCAGTCTGACGGTCCAAGGCGCGGAAGACATTCACTCGTTCGTCGAAGCGGAACTGGTAAAACGGATCGGAGATACGGGGAAAAAATTACATACCGCGCGTTCGCGCAACGATCAGGTCGCAACCGACATGCGGCTGTACGTCCGCGAAAGTATCGACCGCGCAACGCAACTTTTAAAATCGCTTATCGAAACGCTGTGCTTGCGCGCGAAAGAAAGTTGCAGGTATATCATGCCTGGGTTCACGCATTTGAGAAAGGCGCAACCCATTAACTGCGCGCAGTATTTCAACGCCTACTCCGAAATGTTTCTGCGCGATCTCGATCGCTTTGCGCGGCTCCGCACACGCATGAACGTGATGCCGCTCGGCAGCGCGGCTTTGGCGGGCACTTCCCATCCCATCGATCGGGAAATCACGAGGGAACTTTTGGGCTTCGAAGAAATCTCCCAAAATTCGCTGGACGCCGTTTCCGACCGCGATTTCATAGCAGAATATCTCTTTAACGCGTCCCTTGTCATGGCGCATCTTTCACGCCTGTGCGAAGACACCATCTTATACACCGCCGATGAATTCGGCTACTGGGAAATTCCCGACGAATATTCGACGGGTTCTTCCATCATGCCGCAAAAGAAAAATCCCGACCTTCCCGAACTTGTGCGCGGAAAAACGGGACGCGTTTACGGTCATCTCGCAGGGATCCTCGCAACGCTCAAAGGTTTGCCCCTTGCCTACAATAAAGACTTGCAGGAGGACAAGGAACCGTTTTTCGACACCGAACGGACGCTGTTTTCCTGCGTCGGAATTTATACCGCGCTACTGAAAAACATAAAACTGAACGTCAACGCCATGTATCAGGCGGCGGGAGAAGGTTATTCGACGGCGACCGACGTCGCCGATTACTTGGCGCGCCGCGGCGTACCGTTCCGCGACGCGCACGCGATCACGGGAAAACTCGTACGCTATTGCATCGGAAAGAAAAAACCGCTCTCCTCGCTCACCCTGCGCGAATTCCGGCTTCATTCCGACGTGTTTGCAAAGGATATTTTAGAGGCGGTAACGGTTCGTGCGTCGGCGGAGGGTCGAAACTCCGTGGGCGGTTCCTCGACGGCTGCCGCAAAAAACGGACTGAAATCCATTCAGAAACGGCTGAAAAAATATTAAAGGGCAACCGACGCACGCAAATTCCGTCCGATTCCCATATCATTGAAAAGAGCCACGAGCGCAACGCCGCCGAATGGCTCTTTTTTGCATAAAAAGCGGTTTTTTTCATATATTTTCCCCAATGTCTTGACAAAATATAAATTTTCTTATACAATTATGAGAAACAATTCCAAAGGAGCAACGGTTATGAAGAAAATCGGCGCAGACGTACTGATCGCATGTTTAAAAGAACAGGGCGTAAACACGGTATTCGGATATCCCGGCGGAACGGTGCTCGATATTTACGACGCACTCTACCGCGACGGAACGATCGACCACGTGATCACGGCGCACGAACAGGGCGCGGTGCATGCGGCGGACGGGTATGCCCGCACCACGGGACGCACGGGCGTCGTGATCGCAACCAGCGGACCGGGCGCCACCAACTTGGTCACGGGTCTTGCAACGGCGTTTATGGATTCCATTCCTCTTGTCGCGGTTACGGGAAACGTCGGCGTTCACTTTCTCGGACGGGATTCCTTTCAGGAAATCGACATCACCGGCATTACCATGCCGATTACGAAACATAACTTTATCGTAAAAGACGTAAACGAACTTGCCGACACCTTGCGCGAAGCATTCCGCATCGCAGGATCGGGCAGAAAAGGTCCCGTCCTCGTCGATATTTTAAAAAACGTTCAGGTCGCGGAAACGGACTATACGCCAAAATCGCCTGAACCGATCAGACATAAACCCGTACCCGCACAGGCAGTGGAAGCGGCGGCGAACGCGATCAACGCCGCAAAAAAACCGTTGATTATGGTCGGCGGCGGTGCAATCGCCTCGGAAGCAAACAAAGAAGTGCGCGCGCTTGCCGAAAAACTGAACGCGCCCGTTGCAGTCACGCTCATGGGGCTGGGAGCATTCCCCGCGTCGCATTCGCTTTTTATGGGCATGATGGGAATGCACGGCACGCATACGGCGGCAAAACTTTGTATGGAGAGCGATTGCATTATTGCATTGGGCACGCGTTTTTCCGACCGCGTTGCGCTGAACCGTGACCAGTTTGCAAAAAACAAAACCGTCGTTCAAATCGATATAGACGACGCGGAAATCGACAAAAATGTGTTTGCGGATTTTTCGGTGCTGGGAGATTTGAAAGAAGCCTTAAAAACACTGATTCCCATGATCGCGCCCGTACAGAGCCGTGAGTTTACCGATACGGCGTATGAGTACAAAAAAGAAGAAACGACGAAAGCGTCAACGTCCGAACTCGGACATAAAATTTTACGCGAAGCCGCGCGGCTCTGCGGCAAAAACACGGTGGTCGCTACCGACGTCGGACAACATCAGATGTGGACGGCGCAGCATTTTCCCTTCGAAACTCCGCGCTCGATTTGCACCAGCGGCGGCTTGGGGACGATGGGATACGGCATGGGCGCGGCGATCGGCGCGGCATTCGGCTCGGGCAAACGCGTATTGTTGGTTACGGGCGACGGATCGTTCAACATGAATTTAAACGAACTTTCCACCGCCGTGACGCGGGATCTGCCCATCGTGATTTTACTGATGAATAACCGTGCGCTCGGTATGGTGCGGCAATGGCAGAAATTATTTTACGCGCGCCGTTTTTCACAAACGGTTGTCAATAAAAAAACGGACTATGTAAAATTCGCAGAGAGTTTCGGCGCGACAGGACTCACGATCCAAACCGAAACGGACATCGTACCCGTACTGAAAAAGGCGTTTGCCTGCTCTACGCCCGTACTTGTGGATTGCCGCATCAGCGAGGACGAAAACGTACTTCCCATGATCAAACCGGGACAGACGTACGACACGATACTGACAGAATGGGAGGAGAACTTATGAACCGCTATACCATTTCCGCGCTCGTTTCCAACAAAAGCGGCGTCCTGACGCGCGTTGCGGCGCTGTTTGCAAGGCGGGGCTACAATATCGAATCCCTCTCCGTTTGCAAAACCGAAGACGATTCCTTATCGCGCATGACCATCGTCCTGTGCGGCGACGATTATATTCTTTCGCAGATGATGAAGCAGATGGATAAACTCATCGACGTGAAAAAAATCCAGCGGATGCCCGAAGAAGCGGTCAGCCGCGAACTGCTGCTCGTAAAAATCAAATCGGACGAAAAGACGCGCACGCAAATCTTTGAAATCAGCCAGATCTTCCGCGCCAGCGTCGTCGACGTTTCTCCCGAAGCAACCATATTGGAACTCACGGGAAAACCTGCCAAACTGGACGGATTTGTCACCATGCTTATGCCGTACGGGATCATGGAATTAGCCCGCACGGGAATTACTTCCATTTCGCGCGGCAACGACTGCATCCGCAACAATGCGGATTATAAAGAAAAAATCTGATATGATCGCAACCGTTTTCCAAATTTAAAATATTTGCGATTCGTAACGAGGTAATTTTATGCCAAATACTTTTTCAAGCGGTATCAATATGTCGGCGCAGCGGTCCCTTCTCCGCGCACTCGGCTGGACGGAAAACGAAATGAAAAAACCGCTCGTCGCCATTGTTTCGGCACAGAGCGAAATTATTCCGGGACACATGCACTTAAACGGAATTGCACGCGCGGTTGCCGACGGCGTACTTGCCGCAGGAGGGAAACCCGTGATCGTGCCGTCCATCGGCGTCTGCGACGGAATCGCCATGGGACACAGGGGCATGAAATATTCTCTCCCCTCGCGTGAGATCATTGCCGACAGCGCGGAAATTCTGCTTACGGCGCACGCGTTTGACGCCGCCGTATTCGTGGGAAATTGCGATAAAATCATCCCCGGGATGCTGCTCGGTGCAGTGCGCGTCAATCTGCCCTCCGTTTTCGTTTCCGGCGGTCCCATGCTTGCAGGACGAAAGGACGGAAAAAAACTTTCTCTCTCCTCGATGTTCGAAGCCGTCGGCGCATATACTTCGGGCAACATCGACGAAGCGGAACTTTCCGCTTACGAATGCGCGGCTTGTCCGTCAAGCGGTTCCTGCTCAGGCATGTTTACCGCAAACTCCATGAACTGTCTTTTAGAGGCACTGGGCATGGCGCTCCCCGGCAACGGCACGATCCCGTCCGTATATTCGGCGAGACTTGCGCTCGCCAAGCGCACGGGCGAGGCGGTAATGCATCTGTACGAAAAGAACATCCGCCCGCGCGATATCCTGACGCCCGACGCGCTCAAAAACGCCGAAAGAATTGACATGGCAATCGGAGCAAGTTCTAACTCCGTGCTGCATCTATTGGCTTTGGCAAACGAACTCGGATTTTCCAAAGCACAAATTTCCGTGGACACGATGAACGAGATTTCCGCGATCACGCCCAATCTTTGCCGCCTTGCTCCCGCGGGCGATCATTACATCGAAGATCTTCACGAAGCAGGCGGCATCTCCGCCGTCATCCGTACGCTGATTGACGCGAATCTGTTTGACGGAAGCGCGCTGACCGTTTCGCTTCTTTCGCAGGATGAAACGACAAAGCAAGCAAAAGTCACCGATCCCGAAATCATCCGCCCCGTAAACGCCCCCTACTCCTCTTACGGCGGACTCGCCGTTTTAAAAGGAAATCTTGCAAAGGAAGGCGCGGTCGTCAAAAAGAGCGCGGTAGATCCTAAAATGTACCGTCACAGCGGACCTGCGCGAGTATTCGATTCGGAAGAAGAAGCCATGCAGGCGATCTCTCGGAATCAAATCCGTAAAGGCGACGTGGTCGTCATTCGCTATGAAGGTCCCAAAGGCGGACCCGGGATGCGCGAAATGCTTTCCCCCACTTCGTCGATCGTGGGCGCGGGTTTGGGCGATACCGTAGCGTTGATCACAGACGGCAGATTTTCTGGCGCAACGCGCGGCGCGGCAATCGGACACGTCTGCCCCGAAGCAGCGGCAGGCGGCGTGATCGGAATCGTCGCGGAAGGCGACGTCATCGACATCGACATCGAAAAGGGCGAGATCAGTTTGCGCGTGTCCGAAGAAGAAATTGCAAAACGCCTCGCTTCGTTCGTTCCCAAAGTAAAACCTGCGGAAGGATATCTGAAACGCTACCGTGCGTTGGTCTCGTCCGCCTCCGACGGCGCGGTACTGTTAAACGATTTCTGAACGGATCACAAAAAACCGTAAGCACGTTTGTTTCCGATAAATTATAATTTTTCAAATAATAGTGCAAATCAATTGAAGAGGTAAATTTTATGGGCATGACCATGACGCAAAAAATACTCGCCGCCCACGCGGGACTGCCCTCGGTGACGGCGGGACAACTGATCGAGGCTCAACTCGATTTGACGCTTGCAAACGATATCACCGCGCCCGTAGCCATTCGGGAAATGGAAAAAGCATGCGGGCATGTTTTGCATCCGGATAAAGTTGCGCTCGTAATGGATCATTTTACTCCCAATAAAGATATCAAAGCGGCATGCCAGGTCAAATGTACGCGCGAGTTCGCGGACAGAGAACGGATCGAACACTTCTTCGACGTGGGACGCATGGGAATCGAGCACGCGCTGTTGCCCGAACAAGGGCTTGTAGGCGCAGGCGACTGTATCATCGGCGCAGACAGCCATACCTGTACGTACGGCGCGCTGGGCGCGTTCTCTACGGGCGTCGGGTCTACCGATCTTGCCGCAGGGATGATGACGGGGAAATGCTGGTTTAAAGTCCCCGCCGCCTTACGATTTGTACTCAAAGGCGCGCTCCCGAAATACGTGACGGGAAAAGATCTGATCCTTCACATCATCGGTATGATCGGGGTAGACGGCGCGCTGTACCGTTCGATGGAATTTACGGGCGAAGGAATCAAATCGCTGTCGATCGACGACCGTTTTACGGTATGCAATATGGCGATCGAAGCAGGCGCGAAAAACGGCATTTTCCCAGCGGATGAAATTGCCCTGTCGTATCTGAAAAACCGTTTCCGCCGCAAGCCCGTTTTATATTCGGCAGACGAAGATGCGGAATACGAAAAAACGATTGAAATCGATTTATCCGAACTGAAACCTACCGTAGCGTTCCCCCACCTGCCCGAAAATACGAAGACCGAATGGGACGAAACTATTGTACATCAAATCGTGATCGGGTCCTGTACCAACGGACGGATCTCCGACCTGCGACAGGCGGCGGAAATTTTAAAGGACAGAAAAATTGCAAAAAACGTTCGCGCCATTGTAATTCCCGCGACACAGGAAATCTATTTGCAGGCGATGAAAGAAGGTTTGCTTGAAATTTTTATCCAAGCAGGCGCGATCGTATCCACCCCCACATGCGGTCCCTGCCTCGGCGGGCACATGGGAATCCTTGCCGACGGCGAACGGTGTGTTTCGACTACCAACCGCAATTTTGTTGGGAGAATGGGACATATCACGAGCGAAATTTATCTTGCCTCGCCCTACACGGCGGCGGCGAGCGCGGTTCTCGGAAGATTGGCTACCGCCGCGGAGGTGACGGAATGAACGGGAAAGGCAGAGTACACAAATACGGAAACGACGTCGATACCGACGTGATCATTCCTGCGCGCTATCTCAACACGAGCAGCGAGGAAGAACTCGCCGCTCACTGCATGGAAGATATCGACTCGGAATTTGTAAAAAAAGTAAAAGCGGGAGACGTGATCGTTGCGCAGGATAATTTCGGCTGCGGTTCTTCCCGCGAACACGCACCCATCGCGATCAAGGCTTCGGGGATCATGCTTGTAATCGCCAACTCGTTCGCGCGGATATTTTACCGCAACGCCATCAATATCGGGCTTCCCATTCTCGAATGTCCCGAAGCGGTTGCGAGCATTTCCGACGGCGACGAAGTTACATGCGATTTGGCAAAGGGAATCATCGTAAACGAAACGACGGGCGCGCGCTTTCAGGCACAGCCCTTTCCGCCCTTTATCCGGAAAATCATAGACGCGGGCGGATTGATGAAGTCGATTTCCGATCAGACCGTTCATGAGTGAGATCCGTTTTTAATATCATTTCAACGAATTGACAGTTCAAATCATTCAAAAAAACCAAACGGTTTTTTGAAGACACGAACGGCTTTTGATTGCTATTGGAGAAAAACCATGAAAAAACAGATTGCAGTACTGGCAGGCGACGGGATCGGTCCTGAAATTACGGACGGTGCAATCAAAGTACTTTGCGCCGTTGCAAAAAAATATCATCATACGTTTACGTTCGAACAGTTACCGATCGGCGGCGATGCGATCGATCGGTTCGGCGAACCGCTTCCGAAGCATACGGTGGAACGCTGTCTTGCCTCCGATTCCGTTCTGCTCGGCGCAGTGGGCGGTCCGAAATGGGACGGATTAGGCGACGGGAAACGCCCCGAATCGGGCTTGCTCGCCATTCGGAAAGCAATGGGGCTGTATTCCAACATCCGCCCCGCAAAACTCTGGAAATCGCTTTCGGACGCATCCCCCCTCAAACTTCCGCTCGCTAAAAAGGGAATCGAAATCATTGTCGTGCGCGAACTGACGGGCGGGATCTATTTCGGCAAACGCGGATCGTATTACGACGATGCAAACGGCGAAACGGCGTGGGATACCGAGCAGTATTCGGTGCGCGAAATCGAACGCATTACCAAAATTGCCTGCGAACTTGCGTTAAAGCGGTCGAAAAAAATGATTTCCGTCGACAAAGCAAACGTGCTTGAAAGTTCGCGTCTTTGGCGCAAAACCGTACACGCCTATGCGGAAAAGCACTATCCCGCAGTAACGGTATGCGATATGCTTGTAGACAACTGCGCCATGCAGATCGTAAAAAATCCCGCACAGTTCGATATTTTGCTCACTTCCAATATGTTCGGCGATATTCTTTCGGACGAGGCGGCGCAGGTCACAGGTTCCATCGGAATGCTTGCTTCCTCCTCCTTGGGCGATTCGTCTTGCGGACTATACGAACCGATTCACGGCTCGGCGCCCGATATTGCCGGAACGGACACAGCCAATCCCATTGCCACCGTACTGTCCTGCGCTATGATGCTGCGCGACTCATTCGGGCTGACGGAAGAATCGAACGCGATCGAACACGCTGTGGAGCGCGTACTGGAAGAAGGATACCGCACGGCGGATCTCGACGGGGGAATCAAAAAGGTCGGCTGCCGTGAAATGGCGCAACTGATTTCGGAGCGGATATGATAGAACAAAACGTACAGGCGCTGTTAAATGAAATTTCAAACGGAAACGGTTACGGCGAAAAAATAACGCTTGTGGCTGCTACCAAAACGCGCACGGCAGATGAAATCAACCGCGCGATTTCTGCGGGTATATCCGATATCGGCGAAAATAAGGTGCAGGAATTCCGCGATAAGTTTGATGCAGTCCAGGGCGGAAACCGACACTTTATCGGACATTTACAGACCAACAAAGTAAAATATCTGATCGGGAAAACCTATTTATACCACTCCGTAGACCGCGACGAACTCGCACGGGAAATTGCAAAACGATCGATCCAAGCAGAGACCGTTTCCGATATTCTCATACAAATCAATATCGGCTGCGAGGAAAGCAAAGGCGGCTATCCCCTCGAAAACGGCTTTGAAGTTTATCAGCGGCTGAAAAACACCGAAGGCTTGCGCGTAAAAGGATTTATGGCGATGCTTCCTCTCTCCCAAGACCAAACATATCTCGCGGAACTGAGCAGGCAAATGCGCGCGCTCTACGACAAAGCGAAAGCGGAAGATCATATGATTTGCTATCTCTCCATGGGCATGAGCAGCGACTGGCAACTGTGTTTAAAAGGCGGCGCGAATATGATTCGCCTCGGCACGGCAATTTTCGGACAAAGAGATTACAAACAGATTTAATGAAAATAAAAATTACTTAAGTTCGTTTATACGGTGTGCGGTTATCAGCCGAACGCCGTTTTTTTTATTGAAATAGGGAATACTGTAAATACGATGCCGTCCTGTATTACACATCAACTGATCGCAGAAAAAGCAAAAAGCGGCTTTCCGCCGAAAATAAAGGAAGCCGCCGAAAAACATACGGATTATTTTTTTCTGGGCGCGCAGGGTCCCGACGCGCTCTTTTTTATCAAGCCGCTCTCAAAAAAAGAATGGAATCTGGGACGGTACTTGCATCGATACGACGTGATTCTGGTATTTTCTTTCTTCCGCGAATATCTCAGTCGCATCATAGATCAAACGGAACTGGAACAACTGACGGCGTATGCAGCAGGTTTCCTCTGCCACTACGGCGGCGATATCACCTTTCATCCGTACATCTACGCCTATCTGAAAGCGCACGGAAGCCGAGGAATGATGCACCAACAGATCGAAACCGATTGGGATACCTATTTCGCACGCCTCGAAGGGAAAAATACGGTCGGTTGGGATTTCCCTATTTCCGCTAAAAAAATCAACCGCGAAGGCGTGTTATACCGACTGTACCGAGATCTTTCATTTTCGTTAAAACGTCTTCCTCTCAAAAAACACACATTTGACAGAGGGATTAAACGGTTTTTGTTCTATCTGCGTTTTTTCCATCGCGTTTCTCATGCAAAGTTTTGGCAACGCGCCGAACGGCTGTTCCGCATAAGTCCGAAATTATCTTGCTTATATCCGCGCGAGACGGTTGACTGCACGTCGATCGAAAGCGAAGAATTTTTCGATCTCTCCCAACAAAAAGGCAGAAACGCCGACGAATTGTTTTCTCTTGCCGTGTCGGAAAGTATTACCCTATGCAATCTGTTTTTTAAAGGAAATGCGCTGGAACGGTCGGTATTTCATAAAAGTTATTTGAGCGGAACGGAAGTAAAATAAAAACCCGACTCTGATCAGTCGGATTTTTTGGAATATTTACATCCGCAGTAGTTCTGACGGTATAACGAATGTTTTTTCGAGAGTTCGATAGATTTCAGATAGCCGCCGCGTTTTTTAAAATCGGAAGGCAGGTATTTGACGCCGTATTCCCGTTCGAGCGAATAACCGATTTGATTGATTAGATCGGCATTTTTCAAAGGCGATAACGTCAGCGTTGTCGCAAAATAATCGTAGCCGCCCTCTTTTGCCTGCCGCGCGGTTTTTTCCAGCCGTAAACGGAAACATTTCGCACAGCGTTTCCCCCCTTCCGGTTCGTCTTCCAACCCCGAAGCCGCCGCTTCGAATTCCTCGGGCAGATAATCGCAATCAAGAAAATCCCCTAATCCCGTTTCCGTTAAAAAACGGATCTGTTCGGCTTTTCGTTTTTCGTATTCCCCGCGGCTGTCGATGTTGGGATTATAATAAAAAACGGTTACGGAAAATACCGCCGCCGTTTCCTGTAAGCAATAGGATGAACACGGTGCGCAGCAACTGTGCAGTAACAGTCTGCCTTGAGCGTGTGTGAATTCTTCTTGCATCGATTTATCGAAATTGATTCGGTTCATTTTCCTCTCACCATGTCGAGAAAATAAGCATGCGCCCGAAGATCTTCCGTCAGTTCGGGATGAAACGCCGTCACAAACATATTATCCTGCCGCGCCGCAACGATTTTCCCGTCTTGTTCCGCAAGCACGTCTACGTTTGTTCCCGCTTTTTCGATATAAGGAGCGCGGATGAATACAGCCGGAAAAAGACCGACCGGCTTCAACTCCACGTCCGCGCGAAAGGATCCGAGTTGTCTGCCGTAAGCATTCCGTTTTACCGTAACGTCCATCGTTCCCAAATAGACGTTCCGATCGTTCGTCAGTTCTTTGGCAAGAAGGATCAGCCCCGCGCACGTACCGAAGACGGGAAGCCCCCCTTCAACGGCTTGCTTTACGGGATTTAAAAGACCTTCCTCACGGAGAAATTTTCCCTGTACGGTCGACTCTCCCCCGGGGAGAACGATCCCGTCCAAACCGTCTGAAAAATGTGCTCGGCGTCGGATCTCAATCGTTTCCGCGCCGAGTTTTTCAAGCGATTGTCTGTGTTCGAGAAACGCCCCTTGCAAAGCGAAAATTCCGATTTTCATATCTGTGAAATTTACTTTCCTCGTTTAAAAATTCTGAACCGATTCCAAAAATCAGGAATTATTTTCCGCGTTCCGCCATTAAAAGCGCAATTTCCTGTTCGTTGATCCCCACCATTGCTTCTCCGAGATCTTCGGAAAGTTCGGCAAGAATTTTGGGATTATTGTAGTTCGTGACCGCCTGCACGATCGCACGCGCGCGTTTTTCGGGATTGCCGGATTTGAAAATACCGCTTCCGACGAATACGCCCTCCGCGCCGAGTTGCATCATCAGTGCCGCATCCGCAGGAGTCGCAACTCCGCCTGCCGCAAAGTTCACGACGGGCAGTTTTCCGTGTTCGTGAACGTACTGTACCGATTCGTAAGGCACGCGCAACGTCTTGGCTTCTTCATACAGTTCATCCTGCGACATCGAAACGATTTTGCGGATCTCGCTCATCATCATGCGCATATGACGCACCGCCTGCACCACGTCGCCCGTCCCCGGTTCGCCCTTGGTTCGGATCATCGAAGCGCCCTCCGCAATTCTGCGAAGCGCTTCGCCTAAATCTCTCGCGCCGCAGACGAAAGGCACGTCGAATTTATTTTTGTCGATATGATAGACGTCGTCGGCAGGCGAAAGAACTTCGCTCTCGTCGATATAGTCGATCTCGATCGCCTGTAAGATCTGCGCCTCGGCAACGTGTCCGATACGGCACTTCGCCATGACGGGAATGGAAACGGCATTCTGGATCCCTTTGATCATTTTCGGATCGGACATACGCGAAACGCCGCCCGCCGCGCGGATATCTGCGGGGATGCGCTCCAAAGCCATTACCGCGCAAGCCCCTGCCGCTTCCGCAATTTTTGCCTGTTCGGGCGTGGTGACGTCCATAATGACGCCGCCCTTTAACATCTGAGCCAAATTTTTATTGAGTTCCAAGCGTTCGTTCGCCATAATTTTTACCTCGTTTTTCTCGTTTTGAAATTGATTATATCACGGTGGCGTCTTTCAGTCAATGATTTCGTTCTGTTTCCGAAAGCAAATTATTGACCGCCGATACCAACGCGCACACCGAAGCACGGATAATATCGGAATTTTCTCCCGCGCCCCAGTAAGTTTTGCCGTCTTTTTCGATTGCAACATAAGAGATCGCCTGCGCGAACGATCCCGCACTCAACGCATGTTGCTCGTATTCGGTCAGGAGATAGTTGATCCCGAAATGAGCCTTCAATGCGTTTGACACAGCGTCCAATCTGCCGTTGCCCGTCGCAGTGACAGAATGCGCCGATCCGCTTTCGATCAGGCTCACAACTGCCGTAATGCCGTCTTCCTGACGGTAATGCGCCTCGGTCACGTCGAATATATCGCGCGAATCGAGATAACCGCTCACGAACAGTTCGAAAATTTCCGACGCTTTTAATTCCCTGCGTCCCTCGTCCGAAACGCGCTTGACGCGGTAACTGACGTCTTCTTTCATCTTCGCGGGAAGTTTGATTCCGTAAGCCTGTTCCAGAACATATCCCACGCCGCCCTTTCCCGACTGCGAATTGATCCGAATCACGTCGGAATCGTATACTCTGCCGACGTCGCTCGGATCGATGGGCAGATAGGGAACCGACCATTCTTCCGATCGGTTCTCCTCCCGATAGCGCATTCCCTTGGCGATGGCGTCCTGATGCGAACCCGAAAACGCCGCAAACACCAATTCGCCCGCGTAAGGCTGACGGGGAGATATGCTCATGCCCGTATACCGCGTATAGAGCGCGGCGGTGCGCGGCAGATCGGAAAAATGTAAGTGCGGATCGATCCCTTGCGAAAGCATGTTCATCGCAAGCGCGACCACGTCGCAATTTCCCGTACGTTCGCCGTTGCCGAACAGCGTTCCTTCTACTCTGTCTGCGCCTGCGAGCAATCCGAATTCCGCCGTTCCGATTCCCGTCCCCCTGTCGTTGTGGGGATGAATGGAAAGCACGACGTTTTCGCGGTACTTCAAGTGTTTATGGATATATTCCACCTGCTGCGCATAGACGTGCGGCATAGCGTTTTCGACCGTAGCCGGAAGATTGACGATCGCTTTACGGTCTTTTGCAGGCTGCCAGACGTCCAACACCGCGTTTACGACTTCCAGCGCGTATTCCGGTTCCGTACCCGTAAAACTTTCGGGAGAATATTCGAAACGGTAATTTGCTCCCGCCTCTTTTGTGAGGCGTTCCAGAAGTTTTGCGCCGTCTACCGCGATCCGTTTGATCTCCTCTTTGGATTTCCGAAATACCTGTTCGCGCTGTGCAACGGACGTAGAGTTGTATACGTGAACGATCACGTTCTTCGCGCCCTTGATCGCCTCGAACGTCTTTTTGATAATATGTTCCCTTGCTTGGGTCAGTACCTGAACTGTCACGTCGTCTGGAATCAGATGTTCTTCGATGAGCGTTCGGACAAACTCGTACTCCGTATCGCTTGCGGCAGGAAACCCGACTTCGATTTCTTTGAAACCGATTTTTACAAGCAGTTTGAAAAAATCGAGTTTTGCGGCTTTATCCATGGGTTTGACAAGCGCTTGATTTCCGTCGCGCAAATCAACGCTGCACCATATCGGCGCGCGCTCCACCATGTCTTTCTCCGCCCAGTCCATACAGCGTTCCTGCGGTAAAATAAATTGTTTGCGGTATTTCATACGACCCCTCCGCAACGACCGCCTAAAACGAAACTTTATTCCGCGTCTTCGTCTTCGTCAACGTCGTCGTACTGTCTGCAAAATTCTTCGAACACTTCGTCGAGCAATGCTTCGTCTTCGATCACTTCCAAAGTTTCGTTGTCCTCTTCTCCGACGATATGATAGATAAAGATATCTTCTTCCTCTTCATCCTCGTTTTCGTTTTCTTCGATTTCTTCTGCAACCGGAGCAAGCGCAACGTACCATTCGTCTTTGTACTCGAAAGTCATCAGATGTTCATACGGAATGGTATTCCCTTCTTCGTCGATGAGTTCCACTACGTTTTCGTCTTCTTCGTAATTGTTTTGTTCTTCTTTCATTTTACTGTCTCCTTTTTTGTGATTGCTCAAATAACTTTCCAAAATATAAGCCGCTGCCAAGGAATCGATACTTTTCTTGCGTTTGTCTTTTTTTACGCTGATCCCCATCGCAATCAGATCTTCCCGCGCAGCACGCGTGGAAAACCGTTCGTCTTCGCAACAAACTGGCACATCCGTCTCCTCGGCAAGCGCCGCGATAAACTTCCGCGTCTTCGCCGTTTGCACGCTCTCCGTTCCGTCCGCGTTCAGAGGCAGACCGCATACGATCAACTGAGCGCCCCATAACTTTGCGATCTCCGCGACCGCGCGCACGTCTTCGGGAAAAGAACCTGTGCGGAAGTAGGTATCGCTCGGAACGGCGTATTCCCCGAACGGATCGCTGTGCGCGACACCGATCCGTTTATCGCCGATATCAAACGCAACGATCTGTCTGTTCATGCCGGCGTTTCTTCGTCTCCGTCATCGTTCGGGATCCAGAGGGCGAACACTTCGATTTTGCCCGCTTCTTTGTCCGATTGTGTAAATACGTAGTCCGATGTAAAATTTGCCTCGGTTGACAAATAAGTCCCCCATCCGCCGAACGTAAATCCTTTTTTCTGCGGCGGTTCGGGAAGTACGACGGAATCGTCAAACCCATAATTCTGCTTGGCGTATACTTCGGATTCCGCCGTCGTGTCATCGTAATAAACGACGTCGATCGAAGTCGCCTTCCATTTGGCAACGAAGATCACAAATTTTGCAGGCATCGTAAACGTCTGACCGGGTTCAAAAAATACTTCTTCGTCTCTCAACGTCCAACCCACGAATTCACGGTTATTTTCGTCCTGAAAAGAAGCGGGCTTTTCGATGATCGTATGTTGCTGACCCTCGGTCAAATAGTAATTTACCCCTACGCGGTCGGAAGGTTTTGCAAGATAGAGCATCAAATAAGATTCCGACCAAACTGCAGTGAACGTAACGTCTTTTGCAGGCATCGTATATTCCTGAGAAGGAAGATAGGTATCCGTTCCGTCGTTCCAGCCCATAAAGATGTAACCTTCCAGCGCCAGCATCGGACTTTTCAGCGTTACTTTAGCGCCCGCCTGATACTTGGTTTCATCCGTGGGAAGCGTGCCGACCTCGCCTGCTTCGCTCTTTTGATATGTAACGGAATAAGTCGCGGGCTTTTCGTTGTCTCCGTTATCTTCATTCCCGTTCCCGCCGCAGGCAAAAAGGGATACCGACATCGTAAAGATCAGCAATGCGGAAAACACGGCCGCCAACATTTTTTTCTTCATACGATTGCTCCTCCAACTTAAAAAAGCAAATAAATGTAATTGTTATTATACCATAAACGAGGTTTCTTGTCTACTGATACAAAGTGTATTTCCATAAAAACAACGCGGCGGTCAAAACCGCCGCGCCGCATGTTAAGATGACTTTTTCTGTTTCTTTCCCATGATATTTTCGCCGCTATCCTGTGCGAGTTTTTCGTCCATCATTTCGTTTACTCTCTCCATGACTTCCGCCTGACTCTTTTTTACGAGCGAACGCGCTTTGTAACTGTTCGCAACAATGAGCGCGCCTCCGACAGCGCCGAATACCAATCCAAGACAAAACATCTTTTCCATATTCCCTCCGGACGGTGTTATCTACCGTCTTTATCAGTTTGTGAAAGTATTCTTTGCTTATTCTTCGCAGCGGCTGCGTAAATTTTCCAATTCCGCGCGCAGTCTTGCGTTCTCTTTCCGCAGATCGATGGCAAGGCGCGAATAGAGAGCGTCGATCTCCCGTTCCAGTTTCCGTTGCAAAAAGGTCTTTTCTTCGGGGATCCCCGCTTCTTTCGCCGCTTTTGCAACCCTTTCGGGTTGTTTTTTTAACAAATTACGGTATTTGTTTTGCATGCGGAGCATCAGTCGCTCGTCTCCTTGGGAAACGCTCATGATTGCTTTCCGCACGGAAACTCCCTTACTCTTTTCCGTGAGAACGCGCCGAAGCATTTCGTCCGTCTCTTCTTCCGTAAACGGTTTGATCGTGCCCGCGCGCAAATCTTTGCCGTCTAAAATTTCACTGACGCGGGAATCGTCGCGCTTTTTTAAAAATGCGTAATAATAATTCCGCACACTGCCTTTTGCCCGACTGTGCTCTTTGCCGTATGTTTCGAAAAGATAGGAAAGGGTTTTCCCCGCGTTTTTTCCCTGATAAATATACTCGATCAGCCCCGTGGCTTCTTCCTGTGTATAGCCGTTGATTTTATTCATAATATCACCTCGGTAAAATTGTTGACATAATTTTATCTCACTATACATTTATTATCAATATGCGAGTCATTTTTTTAGCGGACAGAACGTGCGCGCTGACGGTGAACGGCGTTTACCTCGGTTTGGTCGACGGTTTCGAACGGACGTGCGAACTGAATCCCGAAGAACGCGTGTTCTGCGAATTGCAGGCAAGCGGCTGCGCGCCTCTATCATTTTTGTTTGACGAAACTTTTTTGCTCGATCCTCCGCCGCAAATCAAACTGTACTACTATGCGGGCGGAGTAGCGGTGTACGCAGGCGATTTTCTCTCTGCCGACGCTTCGCTGCAAGTGATCAAACAAACCCGATTAGGCGGAACGCTGATTACCCTTTACAGACAGGGAAAACTGCAACTGAACGTGGAAAACGAAACCGGTTTCCACTTGATCGAACTGCCCGCCATGCTGAATGACGGCGAAATTTACGCGATCGGAGAAGATTTCCTGATCGAAGGCGAAACTGCTTTCGCATTGATCTCGCACGACGGAACGCTTTGGGTGCTTTCGGAGGGGCGGATCATTGAAAAAGAAACCGTTCTGAAAGCCGAAGTCCCTTTTCACGACTGTTTGGGTCACACAGCGGTATGTACGTGGGAACGAGACAAACTGATCGATTGCGCCGTAAGGACGACGCATGAACCCACCGAAATGACGTTTGCGCTTGCGCTGTTTGAAAGCGTGCTCATCGGCGCCGAATTTACGGCGTTTTTGCACGAATCGCTCATCGAACGGGCGCAAGTTCTACGCGAATATCTGGGCGAGTTTCAATCGGTTGTTCTGACGCAGGAGCCAAATCGCATCGGACTCGTCTATCGCCGGAAAGAACGAATTTTCGACGTACGCTATTACCGCGTCGAATTGACCGACGGAAAAATTTCAAACATTTCATCCGACTAATATAAAATTCCCCGATTGGATCAATCGGGGAATTTGAATGAAAAAGCGCCGATTGCGGCGCTTTGAATCAATATTTCGTGACTTTCACGGAACTGATGATGATGGGCTTTTCCACAGGAGTCTGATACGTTGCGGAAATGTCGCCGTAACGCAGATCCTCGAACTGCTCGAATTCGTTCACGTTGTCTACCGATTTTTCTTCCGTAAACGAATAATCTTCGCTCTCGTCCTCGGGCTGCTGAGATTCCTGATAAGATTTTACCGCGTCAAGCAGGGCTTGCAGTTCGTCTTTGTCCTTTACCATGCCGAATACGCAATAATTCGAATCGCGCGTGGAATTGCTCGAACCGAGATAGGTATAGAACAGCGAAGTCGCGCTGTTATAGGGATAGGCTTTCAGATCGTAAGGATCGCCGTTGTTATCCTTTCCGCCGTCGTTACGGACGGTCTTTACCTTTTCGTTAAAATTGCCCTTATCGCTGTAATACATGACGAGCGCGCCCAGACTGTGACGGTATTCCGCGCTGTTTGCCGGTGCGTTTCCGTTATTGCGGAATTCGCCGTACACGGTGTAAAGCGGCGTCTCGTCGTTTCTGTTCCAAACCGTCTGAGTAATGGTCTTATTCGTTTCCTGTTCAAGATTTCTGACCGTAGTAAAATAGTCGATCGCTTCCAGTTCGTCGTTAACCAAACGATAACCGCCCGAATACATATATTCGTCGTCGAAATCGTGAATACAAAGCCCGTCGTAATAACCCATATCCGCAAGTTCGATAAAATGTTTTACGGTATTGGGCGCGTCGACGCGAGAAAGCGAATAACTCACTTTATAATCGTTATCGTTGAATGTATATGTGATGGTGATTTCGGGATAATTAGAAGTGCAACCTGCAAATACGATGCAAGCCCCTACGCCGAGCGCGGCTGCCGTTGCGATCGTTGCGATGCGACGAAGTGTTTTCTTTTTCACCGAATGCCTCCTGAAACTTTTACGAAATTATTTTACCCGTATTTTTCCATTCCGTCAAGCGCTTTCATGCCTTTTGACGAAAATTCTTATTTGACGGCTCCGCGGCTGCAAAAAATTGAATATGATTTGCATACTGATATGATTGTAATTAAACGCCGACAAAGCAAAACAAAAAGCCGTTTATGCGAAACGTTTCGCATAAACGGCTTTTTGTTTTGCGATTATTGCAATTCTGCGGTTGCGCCTGCTTCTTTCAGTTTCGCGATCGCAGCATCTGCGTCTGCCTTGGGAACCGCTTCTTTCAAAACGCCGAGACTCTCGACTGCTTTCTTTGCTTCCGCAAGTCCGAGACCCGTGAATTCGCGTACCGCTTTGATCACGGCGATCTTGTTTGCGCCGATATCTTTGAGCACGATGTTGAATTCGGTCTTTTCTTCTGCGGCGGGTGCAGCCTCAGCCGCGCCTGCTGCGCCTGCAACTGCTACGGGAGCAGCCGCGCTTACGCCGAACTCCTCTTCGAGTGCTTTTACAAGGTCGTTGAGTTCAACAACCGACATAGCCTTTACTTCTTCGATCAATTTCTGAATATCCATTTTTGAATCCTCCGATAATTTTTAAGATTTTTGGTCTGCGATCGCCTTTAAAATATAGGCAAAATTCGCGATGGGCGACTGTAAGCACCCGAGCATCTTTGCAATCAATACCTCTCTCGAAGGGATCGACGCAAGTTTCTTGACCCCTGCTGCATCGACGTAAGCGCCGTTTACATATGCGCACTTGGGTACGATCTTATCCTCCAATACGGGATTTTCTTTCACCGATTTTGCAATGATCGAGCAGCCGCTCGTTTCATCGGGACAGAAAACGAATGCCGTAGCGCCGTTTAAGTCGTTATCGAATCCTTCTACGCCGAGTTCTTCGAACGCCTTGCGCACCAAGGTGTTTTTATAAACCTTGTATTCGCAGGATGCGTCTCTGAATTTGCCGCGAAGACCGGTTACTTCCGCAACGGTGAGGCGATCGTATTTCGCAAGAACCACAGATTTGCTGGCTTGGATCTTTTCTTTGATTTCTTCTACTACGACCTTTTTTGCTTCAAAATTTTCCGACATGATTACCTCCGTTAAGCGCTATCGATAGCGCCCGATTCGTGTTTGGAAAAATTCCTTCTCGAAAAGAATTTTTCAAAATAAAAACTCCGCGCCGCAGAACGGTACGGAGTAAAGAAAACGATTCTGAACTCTCAACCTCGACGGGAAATTAAGCGAATCGCACCCGTTGTCTGCGGTTTATGATTTGATTTTAACAGAAACCGAAATTTCCGTCAAGCGATTTTCAACCGAAAATCAGATTTTGTTGTAGTTCACTTTGACGCCGGGACCCATCGTGCTCGCAAGCGAAATGCTCTTGATGTACTGACCTTTTGCCGCAGCGGGTTTCGCTTTTACAATCGCATCCATGAGCGCATTGAAGTTTTCAAGGATCTTCTCGTTTCCGAAACTCTTTTTGCCGATCGGGCAGTGAATGATCGCAGTTTTATCGAGACGGTATTCCACTTTACCTGCTTTCACTTCCGCAACCGCACGCGCGACGTCCATCGTGACCGTACCCGACTTGGGGTTGGGCATGAGTCCCTTGGGACCGAGCAAACGACCGATGCGTCCGACGACGCCCATCATGTCGGGAGTCGTAATCATTACGTCGAAATCGAACCAGTTTTCCGTTTGAATCTTCTGGATCATTTCTTCCGCACCGACGTAATCTGCGCCTGCGGCAGCGGCCGCGTCCGCACGTTCGCCCTTTGCAATGACGAGAACTTTCTTGGTTTTACCCGTACCGTGGGGAAGAACCAGAACGCCGCGGACCTGTTGGTCTGCCTGACGGGGATCGATTCCCAAACGGACGTGAAGTTCTACCGTTTCGTCAAATTTTGCTTTTGCGTTTCCTAAGACGATATTTACCGCCTCGCCTGCTTCGTATGCCTTGGAGCGGTCGTAAGATTTGAGGCTCTCGGCGTAATTTTTACCGTATTTCATCTCTTATCCCCTCCTTATTCCTCAACGGTAACGCCCATACTGCGCGCCGTTCCTTTGATCATGCTGATTGCACTTTCCAATGAAGTGCAGTTTAAATCGGGCATTTTCGTCTTTGCGATTTCTTCCACTTGCGCCTTGGTCAGTTTTCCGACCTTTACTTTATTGGGCGTAGCGCTTGCCGTATCCAGCCCCAGCGCTTTTTTGATGAGCACGGGTGCGGGGGGCGTTTTCAGAACGAACGTGAACGAACGATCCTGATAAATCGTCATTACGACGGGAATGATAAGCCCTTCTTGATTTGCCGTTTTGGCGTTGAATTCCTTGGTGAATCCCGGAATGTTGATTCCGTGAGGACCAAGCGTGGAACCGACAGGGGGTCCCGGGGTTGCTTTGCCGGCGGGAAGTTGCAGTTTTACGACTGCCGTAATCTTCTTTGCCATGTTTCTTTCCTCCGTTTGTGGTTACTCGGGATAGCCGCTTGAGATTTTGCTAACCCTCCCACTCTATTCACAAATTTTCTTGATTCAAGAAAATTCCGTGACGAATTTTATTCTTCTCCGGCGGGAATTTCCACCGCCGTTTCGGAAATTTTTTGCATCTGGATATATTCCACTTCGACGTCCTGTTCGCGCCCGAACATGACGATATTCACGCGTGCACGCTGGGCGGATTCGTTGAGTTCCCGAATCACGCCGATGAACCCTTCCAGAGGACCGTTGTCGATGGATACTCTGTCGCCCACTTGGAAATCTGCGTCTGCAACGCGCTCTTCCAAACGCATCTTTCTGATCTCGTCTTCCTTCATGGGAATGGGTCTACCTTGCGGTCCGCAGAATCCCGTGACTCCGCGCGTATTGGTAACTAAATACCAAAGTTGGTTGGAATACACCATTTTAATAAAGACGTAGCAGGGAAGCAATTTGCGTTCGACAACTTTTTTCTTGCCGTTCGCCTTTTCCTCGATGGTCTGCTCGGTGGGTATTTTAACGTCTACGATGCTGTCGCTCAAATTGTTGTTTTCGATGAGGCGCAAAAGGCTTTCCTTCACCATGGATTCGTAACCAGAATAAGTATGAAGGATATACCACTTGGGCTCGGTGTCTAAATTCGCCATATAACCCCTCCTACTTCGCCATGAGTTTCAACAATTCGCTGAGCCCGTAGTTGACGCCCGCAACGATGATAGTGAACGCAAGCACAATGGCAAGCACGACGCCCGTTGCTTTTAAGGCTTTGCCGAACGTAGGCCAACTGACGCGTTTCAATTCGGAAAACGTTTCTTTCAGTTTTCTGCCCATCCGCACAAATACATTGGGTTTTTTATTCTTGTCCTGTTTTTTCTTTTCAGGCTCTTTGCCGCGCTTCTCTTCGATTTCCGCAGACTTTTCTTTGGATTTCGCCATGATTCGATCCTCCCGTTGGAAATTACTTGGATTCTTTATGCACGGTATGCTTTTTGCAAACAGGGCAATATTTGTTGAGTTCGAGACGGTCGGGGTCGTTGCGCTTATTCTTGAAACTATCGTAATTTCTGTTCTTGCACTCGGTGCACTCGAACGTGACCTTCATTCTCGTAGATTTGGTAGCCATTGGTTAAAAACTCCATACAAAAAAATTACACCCCTCACGGTGCTTGATAGAATTCTAACACACTTCATAAGGGATGTCAATGATTTTTGCAATCCGATTTAATAATTTGATAAATTTTTTTAACGCGCTGCCGGTCTTAAAAAATACCCTTTAAACGGTGAGCGGTTTTAAATTTTTCAGCGACAGATCCAGAACGGGCGCGCTGTGGGTGAGTGCGCCGGACGAAATATAATCGACGCCGTAAGAGACGTACTTTGCAATATTTTCTTTGGTGACGTTTCCCGAAATTTCCGTTTCCGCCCTGCCCTTTGCAAGTTTTACCGCTTGCTTTAACGTTTCGTCGTCCATATTGTCGAGCATCACGATATCGGCGCCTGCCGCAAGCGCTTCTTCGAGTTGACCGAGCGTTTCCACTTCGACCTCGATTTTCCGGACAAAGGGCGCATACGCGCGCGCGCTTTCGATTGCCGCGGTCACGCTGCCCACCGCGCTGATATGATTGTCTTTCAACAGCACGCCGTCCGATAGATTGAAACGGTGGTTGCTGCCGCCGCCCATCCTAACGGCGTACTTTTCAAGACTTCTCAGCCCGGGGGTCGTCTTTCTCGTATCCAACAATTTGGTGTGCGTCCCTTCCAGCAATTTTGCCGCCGAACGGGTATAAGTCGCGATCCCGCTCATCCGCCCCAAAAAATTGAGCGCAGTGCGCTCGCCCGAAAGGAGCGCGCGCATTCCCGCCGTGATCCGACCGAGTTTCTGTCCGCGTTTCACTTCGTCTCCGTCTTGCACGGATAACTCCGCTTCCGCGGTTTCATCGAGCAGCGCGAACGTTCTGACGAACACGGAAAGCCCCGCGATCACGCCGTCCTGTTTGCAGATCAAATCAACTCTGCCGCGCGCGTGCGCGTTCACTACGGAATTTGCCGATACGTCTTCCCACGGGATATCTTCCCGCAGCGCGTTCAAAATCAATTCGTCCCAATGAAGTTTTTGCGTGACGTCAACGTTCATGTTGTTTCATCTCCTTTAACACGTTTTTCTGATCGGACCGTGCCAGCCGAACGGGATTTTCATACCGTTCGGGACGATAATCGGGGATCCCCGCGGCAGGCGTTCCGTTTACAATATCCTCTGCCGCACGTTTTGCAAAGATCACCGATTCAAGCAGCGAATTGGAGGCGAGACGGTTTCTGCCGTGCACGCCGTTGCAGCAGGTTTCCCCCACGGCATATAGATTGGGCATGGTGGTTCTGCCGTATAAATCGCTCCGTACGCCGCCCATAAAGTAATGCTGTGCGGGCACGACGGGAGCAGGCTCTTTGAGGACGTCGTATCCCTCTTTTTTGCAACGGCTCACGATAGAAGGGAAATGATCGATCAGCGTTTCTTCGCCCACGGGTCTTAAATCGATCCTGACAAAGTTACTTCCTTCCCGCTCCATTTCGCGGTAAATCGCCTGCGTCACCACGTCTCGCGGAAGCAGTTCGTCGACAAACCGCCGTCCCTTTGCATTGATGAGATGCGCGCCTTCGCCGCGCAGCGATTCCGAAATCAAAAATCTTCTGCCCCTGCCTTCGGTATACAGCGTCGTGGGGTGAAACTGGATATAATCGGCATGATCGATTAGCACGCCGTGACGGAGCGCAACCGCCAATCCGTCACCCGTGAGGAGTCTGAAATTCGTGGAATGACGGAACAGTCCGCCTACTCCGCCCGTCGCAAGCACGGTATTGCCCGCTCTTACGGGAAATACGTTCCCTGTGCGGTTATCTCTGAGTACGGCGCCCAAACAAACCGTATCCTCTCTGTCGCAAAGAATATCCAGCATCGTCGTATGCGGGCGGACGGTTACGTTCGGAAGACGGAGTACTGCCTTCAACAAACGGGACGTGATCTCTTTTCCCGTGCAGTCCTCATGAAAGACGATGCGGGGTCTGGAATGCGCACCCTCTCTCGTGTAGGCAAGCGCGCCGTTTTCCGTTGCGAACCGAACGCCGAGAGAAATCAATTCGTCGATGGTTTCGCGCGAATGTTCGATCATGCACTTTACGGTTGCGGAATCATTCTCGAAATGCCCCGCGCGCATCGTATCTTCGTAATAACTTTTAAAGTCGCTTTTGTCGCGCAGAACGCAGATCCCGCCCTGTGCCAGATAAGAATCGCTCTCTTTGATCCCGCCTTTACAGACGACGAGCGTGCGGCAGCAATCGGGCAAATGCAGCGCAAGATTTAAGCCTGCGACGCCTGCGCCGACAACGATCACGTCGTATTCCGGATTCAGTTCCGATTGCGCGTTTCCCATTCCGCTTCTCCCGTTTTCCATTCAGTATAGTCAAACCTTTTTCAAATGTCAACCGTTCGGATACTCCGCCCGTCACAGTTTGAGATATTCGCCGACGGCGGGCAGATCGTCGTCCGTCTGATAAGAGAAATAAACGCGGAGCAGCCGCAAAGCCCGACGCGCGCCGTCCTCGGAATGACTGCCGCCGCGCAGTGCGGCGCTCACCGTAGCATATGTACTTTCGCTTGCCGGAACGCCCTCGCATGCGGCGCAACGGAAGGCGCCGCTCGTCATATCGAACCGCATCCGTCCGCCGAGCGGTGTTCCGCACTCCTCGCATTCCGTTTCTGCGCGCAAGGGATAACCTGCGATTTTCAGCGCGCCGCATAAAAATTTCACGAGAGCAAACGACGGATCGGATTGCGAGATTTCTTTGAGTGCTTGCACCGCCGCAACCAGAAATGCGCCGCTCTCCGCGCCCTCGGGGACGAGTTTATCGCAAACTTCCGAAACGACCGCCGCCGCAAAGTATGTTGCGACGTCTTCCCGAAGGGAATAAAATCCGTCGTACAGCGACGCGGACGTGACGGTGTTCCGTCCGCTCCGTTCGGCAAAGACGTATTCCGCAAAACAAAAAGGCTGAGCCGCAAACCGAAGTTTTGCACCCGCCTTTCTGACGCCTTTCATGCCGGCGGTCAGTTTTCCCCGATCCGCCGTCAGCAACGTAATAATTTTATCGCTCTCGCCGTAATCGCACGATTTGATGAGTAGCGCGTCCGATTTAAAATCCATAGTTTACTTCAACCGTTTATATAGCATGTAGTAACTGAAATTCCCCGTTTCCTCAAAAAGTTTCCAAGCAATTTCCTGTGCCGAATTTTCTTTTTCTTCGCGCATACGCTGCCCCTCCGATTACAGTATGAGAGCGCAGACAAAAGTTATGCGCGGATTACGACTCCGTTTCGCCGTAACCCAATTCTTTTAAAAGCCCGACGCTGTTGCGCCAATCTTCGCGCACACGCACATAGGTTGTTAAAAAGACTTTCGCGCCGAGAAATTTTTCCATATCCTTCCGCGCGAAGGAAGATGCTTCTTTGAGCGCCGCACCCTGTTTGCCGATGAGGATCGCCTTATGATTCTGCTTTTCGCACACAATGTCGAGATTGATTTCGTACGTGCCGTTCTCCCTTTTTTGAAAGGCGTTTACGATGATCGCCACGCCGTGCGGGATTTCTTCTTCGTACTTCAATAAAATTTTTTCGCGCATCAATTCGGCAATCATGAACCGTTCGCTTCTGTCCGATACGACGTCCTCCGAAAACAGCGCTTCGCCCTCGGGAAGCAACGCGGTCAGCCCCGCTTCCAATGCCCTGATATTTTTCCCCTTTCGCGCGGATACGGGATAGACGTCGGCTTCGATCCCAGCCTCCGAGATACGCACCGCGTCGGAAGGAATTCTGTCTTTGGGCATAATGTCGATTTTCGTATATGCGATCAACATCGGAATCCCGAAGGAAAAATACTTTTTCATAAGCGCAAGATCTTCTTCGCTCACGCCGGCATGTCCGTCGTGAACGTACAAAATCACGTCTACGTCTTTGGAAGTCGTTTCAGTGGTCTTCATCATGCGCTCGGTGAGCGTGTTGCGGCTCTTGTAAATCCCGGGCGTATCCATGAAAACAATCTGACTTTGCTCGCGCGTTAAAATTCCTAAGATGCGGTCGCGCGTCGTCTGCGGTTTGGGAGACACGATCGCGACTTTTTCCCCTACCAGCACGTTGATCAGTGTGCTCTTTCCTGCGTTTGCTTTTCCGATGACCGCTACCGTTCCGCTCTTCATGTCAATTCCTCTGTAAATTCATTCGCGCCATGACGCGCTCTTCCGTTTCCCGCATTTCATTCTTCTCGCCTTCCGTCATATGGTCGTAGCCGAGGCAATGCAATACGCCGTGTACCGTCAGATAGTTGAACTCCCGTTCGACGGAATGTCCGTACTCCCGCGCCTGTTCTTCGGCACGCTCTTTGCAGATTGCGATACTGCCGAGAACGAGCCTTCCCTCCTCGTCGATACAGTCGCGGTGCTCCTCCGCAATCAGACGTTTTCCTTTGATCCCGTCCATAGAAGGAAAACTCAAAACGTCGGTGACTGCGTCGATGCCGCGTTCGCGTAAATTCAACGCGCGGATCTCATCCCCGCTGAGAAAAACGAGATCGCAAACGAGAGGCGCGTCGGCATCGGCAATATCTGTAAGCGCATCTTCGAGCCGCGCAGTTTCCGATTCCGACAACTCTTCCGATTCAATGATAAAACGGCTGCTCATATTACTTTTCTTCTTTCCCCGAACCGTCTTCTTTTACCGCATGTTTCTCGCGATTGAAACGGATCGAGGGATATTCCACGCGGTGGTGATGAACGCCCGTCAACGCGTCGACTATGGTCTGTTTGATAATCGTAAGTTCCTTCATCGTAATATCGCACTGGGTAAACTGATCCAGATCCATGCGCTCTTCGATGATCCCGCGCACCACGCGTTCCACGTTTTCGGGCGTGCGGTTCTGCAACGCACGCGAAGCCGCTTCCGCCGCGTCCGCGATCATAACGATTGCAGCGATCTTCGATTGCGGCGTAGGTCCGAGATAGGAATAATCTTTAATGTTCGCGTCTACGCCCGAAATTTTGGTTGCTTTGGCATAGAAATATTTGATGGGCAGCGTGCCGTGATGTTCCCGCGCAACGTCGCAGATAATATCGGGCAAATGCGCGCTCTTCAATAAATTATAACCGTCTTTGGCGTGCGAACGGATAATATCCGCCGAAAGTTCGGGCATCAATTCATCGTGTACGTTATAATCGCTTTGGTTTTCGGTAAAGCAATCGGGTTGTTTGAGTTTTCCCACGTCGTGATAAGAAGCCGCCGCGCGTGCAAGTTCCGCGTTTTCGCCGATGGCGATGGCGCAGTTTTCCGCCAGATGCGCCACGACAAGACAGTGATTGAACGTTCCCGGGGCTTCTTCGCGCAAGCGCACGAGGAGCGGCGCGCTCGTACTGGTGAGTTCCCTCAAACGGAACACCGTAAGACGCTTAAACGCAATTTCGAGAAGCGGCAAAAGCGCGAGCGCCAAAACGGACGCGATGATACACGCGAGTGCCGAAAAACCGACGGACGAGACGATCTGGATCCAGCCGAGTTTAATATACTTGGGCAGTTTCAAAAGCAATACGACGACGATCGTGGGCACTGCGGTCGCGACCCCCGTGAGCAGCAAACCGATACGCGTGCGTACCTTGCTTGCAATAAACGCGGAAATGGTTCCGCAGACAAGACAAACAATCAGCGAAAACAGCGGTCCGTTTTCAGGATTGAACGCCTGAAATTCACGCAGATAAATATCGATCGTAAACATGATGACGCCAAACATTACGTTAAAAAACACCGCCTGTCTGCGTTTAAAGAAGAAGACGCACAGCATCGCGAACAGCCCGACGGGACGAAGGTACACGTTTACATATTTTCCTAACACGTAGTTGACCATCAGCGTTATGGTCAGCGTGCAAAATACCAAAACCGAATTGGAGGGATGTTCCACAAATTCGGGATCTTCGAACAACGAATAAATAAAGATAATCGCATAAAGAAACAACGTGCAGCAACACATGGTGATCAGGTTGGCAGTCGTGTCTGCGGTTTCGTCGAGATAATGCATCCAATTCGAACCGTGCGCTACCAAAAGCATGACCAGCAAAAAGCCGATCAAGACCGTGTAACTGACAAAAAATACGCAAATGCTTGTGGCGACCGCGCGCTTATTCACCTTGCGCTTGATCTTTTTCGCTTTGATTTTTTCGCTCATTTCTTTTCTCCTTTGCTCCCCCTGACGGCGTCTTTTTCATAAGCCTTGACGATTGCGGTGACCAGCGGATGACGCACCACGTCGCGTTCGGTGAGGGCGCAGACGGCTACGTCGTCCAACCCTTTCAGCAAATGGACTGCCTGTTTCAGTCCGCTTGTCTTTCCCTCGGGCAAATCGGTTTGCGTCATGTCGCCCGTGACGACCATTTTGCTTCCCTCGCCCAGACGCGTCAAAAACATTTTCATCTGTTCGCGCGTCGCATTCTGGGCTTCGTCCAGAATGACGAACGCGCCCGAAAGCGTTCTGCCGCGCATATAGGCAAGCGGCGCAACTTCGATCGCGCCCTTCTCCATCAATTTTGTATAGACGTCCATGCCGAACATTTCCTGTAACGCGTCATACAGCGGACGTAGGTACGGATCTACTTTTGTTTGCAGATCGCCCGGCAAAAAACCGAGTTTCTCCCCTGCCTCCACGGCGGGTCGCGTAAGAATGATTTTCTCGACCTGTTTACTCTTATAAGCAACTGCGGCAAGACATACCGCAAGATAAGTTTTGCCCGTGCCGGCAGGTCCCACGCCGAACGTGACCGTATTTTTTTTGATCGCGGAAACATATTCGCGCTGACCGACCGTCTTGCATTTGACGGGTTTCCCGCGCGAAGTAACGGCAACCACGTCTTTCATGATGCCGCGGATGTCCTCGGCGCGCCCTTCCCGCGCAAGACCGATACAGTACAAAAGCCTGCTCTTATCGATCTGTTCGCCCGCTTCCCCGATCGCAAGAAGACTTTGAAGAACTTGTCCGCCGACCGCGGCCGATCCTTCTTCGCCTTCCAGAATAATATTCGTTCCTTCCACACGCGGCGTCACGTTCAACTCTCGCGCGATCATAACTAAATTTTCATCGAATACGCCGACCACTTTTTGGAGATTCTCCAAACTGCCCGTATCGACCGCAACCGTTTTTTGCGTCAATTTATCCTCCTGCGCCGAAAACGGCGCAATTATGTATTTCTTTTGGTTTGATTTTTTAATCCAAATTCATCGACGCCGATGCGTGAGCGCAGCCTTCGACGAGGAACCCGTTTTCCGTCTGCGTCGTTCGCACGTCAGTCAGTTCTTGGTAATCAAGATAGGCTTGCGCCAATGCTTCCTTCTCGGAAAGAGCGTATTCCTTGGAAACGGGAAATGCGATTTTCACGCGCGCGATCACGATCACGCTGCGCGAACCGCTCTCGCCGACGGGAGCAGAGCAATCGACCAGAACATCGCCTTCACACACTTCGTCGCCGATGCCGATCAACGCGTTGCCGCGGATCACGACCAGTTCCTCCACCGTTCCGTTTGCCGGAGCGGAAAGCGGGACGCGCTCGATCAAAGTATGTTCGTCGCTGACTTCCACCGTGACCGTAAGCACGCCGCCCGATAGCGCGACCGAACAGAAACTGACGCGCGGAAGCGCCAGAATTTCCGGAGTGACCGTTCCTTCCTTGGGCGCGGCGGAAAACAGTTTCGTTTGGTTGCGGGACAGAATGTCGCGCACCTCCCGCTCGTAATACGCGCCGCTTCCGACGATTTCGATTTTGAGGACGCGCGTCTGCATCACGCATACGCAGCAGATGAACAGCACGGCTCCGACAAGCAGTCCGACCGATTGCATACATCTTTGCTTCCACCGTTCCAAACCGCGGTATGTCACTTTTTTGATATTATAGCACGAACCGCGCAAAATTGCAAAAACTTTTTTCCTGTCTTTGCCGTTTACCCAAACGGTGACCGCATTTTTTTGGGTTTTTTCCGCGCCGAGCACTTCGATCCCCGCGCCCGCAAGTTTATCGACAACACGGTGCGCGCTTAAACTTTCGATTTCGATTCCGCATTTCCGCATGAGTTCCCCTCTATTCCAACCGTTCGATTTTATATATTTTGCCGAGAACCGCCGCGTCGCCCGCAAAGTACTTCCCCAAAGAAAGTCCTTCTCCTTCGACGCTGACCGCGCCTTTTCTGCCCGTAAGAACGATTTTCGTTTCGGAAAATTCGAGAAGCCGTTTTACGTTCTGAAAATATCCGCCTTTCCCGTCGATCACGGTATACTGCACGCGGGCGGTCGATAACTCCTCTGTTTTCAATGTTTTGGAAATTTCCGAAAAGAGCCTCATACTTTTATTATTGTATGCGATTTTTATAAATTTAGCACACGAACAGATAGCGAAACCTCAGACGCAACAACCATACTCTGCACGTTTTGCCGTAAAAAAATATCCGCCCCTTATCGGGGCGGAGAAAATATTCGGTTTTCGGCTCAGTTGAGTTCCGCGAAATATTTGATGGTGCGGACCATCTGGCTCGTATAAGAGTTTTCGTTATCGTACCAGGAAACCACTTTTACAAGCGTGGTGCCGTCGCCCATGGGCATGCACTTGGTCTGCGTAGCGTCGAACAAAGAACCGTAAGAGATTCCGACAATGTCGGTCGATACAAGTTCTTCTTCGGTATAGCCGAAGGAAGCGGAAGCCGCGTCTTTCATTGCTTTATTTACGCCGTCGGCAGTCACTTCGCCGTCGCAGATCGCAATGAGTTGCGTCAGCGAACCGGTGGGAACGGGAACGCGCTGAGCGCAGCCGTCCAACACGCCGTTGAGTTCGGGAACGACAAGACCGATCGCTTTCGCAGCGCCCGTGGAGTTGGGAACGATGTTCACGGCAGCGGCGCGCGCACGGCGCAAATCGCCCTTGCGGTGAGGTCCGTCGAGTACCATCTGGTCGCCGGTATATGCGTGAATGGTCGTCATGTAACCCTTTTTGATTTTCGCGTACTTGTTGAGCGTATCTGCCATGGGCGCAAGGCAGTTAGTCGTGCAGGAAGCCGCCGAGATGATGGTGTCGCTGCTCTTTAACGTCTTTTCGTTCACGCTGAATACAACGGTGGGAAGATCGTTTCCTGCGGGAGCGGAGATGATAACCTTCTTCGCGCCTGCGTCGATGTGCGCCTGCGATTTTGCTTTGGAGCAGTAGAAGCCCGTGCATTCGAGCACTACGTCTACTTCCAGTTCCTTCCAAGGAAGGTTCACTGCTTCTTTTTCTTTATAAATCCGAATGGTTTTGCCGTTAACGGTAATCGTTCCGTCTTCATCGCTCGCCGAAACGGTATCCGCATATTCGTATCTGCCCTGTGCGGAATCGTACTTCAAAAGATGTGCGAGCATGGAAGGGCTGGTAAGGTCGTTGATCGCAACAATTTCATAACCTTTTGCTCCGAACATCTGTCTGAATGCGAGACGACCGATGCGGCCGAATCCGTTAATCGCTACTTTTACGTCTTTTTGGTTTGCCATAATAATTGAAATCCTCCGATTCATTTTTTCGCGCGTTACACGCTGAAACCTCGTTAATTATACCACTCTTTTAGTTTGCCGTCAACTTTTTTTACAACATTTGCATGAACTGAAAATTTTTGCAAATTCTGCTGCGAATTGGAAAAACTTCCTTGCAATTTGCTGAAAAAAGAAGTATAATGTAAGAAAAAATTCGGAGGATTTGTTATGCCCTTAGTTACTACTACCGAGATGTTCCGTAAAGCATACGAAGGCGGATACGCCGTAGGCGCGTTCAACGTGAACAATATGGAAATGATTCAGGCGATCGTGGAAGCCGCGAACGAATGCCGTTCGCCCGTAATTTTACAGGTTTCCGCAGGCGCAAGAAAATATGCGAATCCCGTATATCTGCGCCACCTCGTGCAGGCTGCCGTGGAAACGACGGAGATTCCCGTTGCCATGCACCTCGACCACGGCGCGGATTTTGAAATCTGCAAAGCCTCAATCGACGGCGGTTTCACTTCCGTTATGATCGACGCTTCTTCCAAACCCTGGGAAGAAAATATCGCGCTCACCAAAAAAGTGGTGGAATACGCGCACGACCACGGCGTTGTCGTAGAAGCGGAACTCGGAAAACTTGCCGGCGTGGAAGACGACGTGAAAGTGGAAGCAAAAGACGCGATGTTCACCTCGCCCGACGAAGTGGAGGAATTCACGTCCAGAACGGGGATCGACTCGCTTGCGATCGCGATCGGCACCAGCCACGGCGCATATAAATTCAAACCCGGGCAGGATCCCAAACTCCGCATCGATATTTTAGAAGAGATCGGCAAACGTCTTCCCGGATTCCCCATCGTTCTGCACGGCGCTTCGTCCGTTCCGCAGGACCAAGTGGCAATCGTCAATCAGTTCGGCGGTTCGATGCCCAACGCGATCGGAATTCCCGAATCCGAACTCCGCAAGGCAGCCAAACTTGCCGTATGCAAAATCAATATTGACTCCGACCTTCGCGTCGCATTTACGGCAGCGATCCGCAAACACTTCGCGGAAAACCCCTCTCACTTCGACCCGCGCCAATACCTCACCGACGCGCGCGCGAACATGAAAGAAATCGTAAAACATAAGATCGTGAACGTGTTGGGTTCGGCTGACAAAGCGTAAATTTAGTTTCAATAATAAAAGTGCCGCTCTTTGAGCGGCACTTTTTTATTCTTCTGCCCCGAGCAAATAATCGGTCGTTACCTGAAAATATCGTGCAATTTTCAAAATATCGTTAATGCTTGGTTCTTGTTTATTCGTTTCCCACTGGCAAATTGTAGTTTTGCTATCATTGAATATTTGGGCAACTTGCAACTGAGTCAACTTTTTTTCGGTTCTCAATTCTTTTAATTTGATTCCAAACATTTTACTCATAAATAAATTATACAAAAAATTCCGAAAAACGGATTGACAATTCCGAATTTCGGAACTATAATAAAATAAAAAATGAAAACAAAGAGTAAAACATGAAAAATAAATTTATAAAAGAAATTATCGAGAATTATTTAAAAGCAAAAAAAATTTCGAAAACAAATTTTGCAAGTTGTGCGGCATAAGCCTTGATACGTTAAAAAAATAATGATGAATCAAAGAAACTATCGGACAAATGCACTTTTTAAAATCGCAAAAGTGATCAATATACAAGTTTATCAAATGTTCCGCAAAGATTAAACATTTCATTATAATTTTTTTTCGGAGATAGTGATGGACAAAAAAATATTTACAAAGCGTTTAAAAGAAATCATCGAAAAAAGCGGACTTCCGCTTCGGGAAATTGCAAAGCGTGCGGAAATCGATCTCCGCACGCTGAAACGGTATTGCAACGGTGACGTCATTCCTACCGCTCGCATGTTGATAAAATTAAATTATGCGTTATCGTTTGAAGCCGATTATCTTTTACAAATCGGAAAATACCGATTGCCATAAAAAAACGACGCTAACTCGCGTCGTTTCTTATTCGTAAATTTTATACAGCGATCTGCGTGTGTGAAACCGTCCATGCGAGTTCTTTTCCGCCGACCCAAATTCCGTAAATCCCAAGCGTGATTAAAGACAGCAGTCCCCAGACAAAACGTTTCCCGAAATACTCCATTCCCAAGCCGTCGAACGCAAGCCGCGCGCCGCTGTATACCGTGTGCTTGTACTCCCATCTGAGCAAATAGCAGTGCGCCCAAAAAGAACCGATCCCGAGCGTGATCAACGAAACGAATCCTGCAAGAAACCGAACCCCGAAATATTGCCAGATATGTCCGTCGAATTCCGAAGGCTCCCCCTGCGCGTCTTCAAAATGAGTATGGCTTGCTTCCCAGCGGTTCATATTGAGCGGCAAACATAAAATTCCGTAAATTCCGAGGGTCACGAGCGTGAGCAACAGCCAAAGTAAATATTTCCCCAGCAGTTGCGCGCCCTTTCCGTCGAACGTTAATTTCCTGCCTTGAATGAATGTGCGTGTTCTGACCCATTTCAATCGCATGGCGTGCATAAACGGATAAGCAATTCCGAGGGTGATAATGCTTAAAAATACCACTGCAAAATTTACGCCGAAATACTCTACCGCGTCGCCCGTAAATTCCGATTTGTAAATTTCCTCTTTGGTTTCCATTGTTTCCATCTCCTCTTAAAATATTTATTGATTTGATTATACATATTGTCAATATGTATGTCAAGTAATAAATAGAAAAAATATTTTAAATATTATGATACATATTATAAAATAGGAGTATGGATAAAAACTATATCAAAGACCGATACGCCAAGATTCGGCTTGCGCACAATATTTCCGCGCGGAAACTAAGCATGGAATTAGGTCAGAGCACGGAGTATATCAATCAGATCGAAAACGGAAGATGCCTGCCCTCTGTCGAGGGGTTATTAAATTTTTGCGATTATTTTCAAATTTCCGTCGGAGAATTTTTCGAGGAACGTTTTCAATATCCCGTTCAGTACAGTAAAATCATCGAAGAACTGAATCAAATGGACGAACAGACCGTCGGGAAAATTTACGAATTGTTAAAACTCATCAATCAATAAAAACACCGCATTGAAATGCGGTGTTTTTATGTTATATAAAACGGCAGACCTTTCGGTTCTGCCGTTATTTCAAATAGCGTCGTCCCGTGATTCTGCCGAAAGAGATTCGCCTTGCGGTTCGGCGCTTTCATCTTCTGTTTTCGGTTCGGGTTTTTCTTCTTTCCCGTTCGCTTTGCGAATGCGTTTCACGTTCCAATTCATAATAAAGCGAATCAGATAGCGGTAAACAAATTCTTTCCAACCCGAAACCTCCTGCGCATGAGAGCGCAGCATTTCGTCGGGCGAATGGAATACGCCGAAATCTTCTTCGATGCTTTTGTGTTGAATGTAAGTATCGTTTGCATTCCATTCCGTTTGCGGCGTTTGCAACTGCTCCGTCGAAACGCCGAACCCGCAGAACGCGCCCGTACAAACGCTGTACAATTTTTGCAATTCGGTAAGATATTTTTGATCGAGAATGACCCCTTCGAGAGCATACCATTTCCCGTCGTAATAAACTTCCGCCCAACTGTGCAACAGTTTTGCGGGCGCCTTGCGATAGGCGATCCCCGTTAAAATTCCTCTTTGCAGCGATTTATCAACGCTGAACGCATGGATCCTGCACGGAATGCCGACCGCACGCAAGAGCGCCATCAAAAGTGTCGTTTTCGTATTGCATTGACCGTAACCGCTTTTCAGAATCCGGTCTGCGGAAAGTTTATCGCAGGAATTGAATCCGAATTTGATTTCGTCTTTGACGAACGAATAAATTTCTTTGATCTTATCAAATTCGTTTCGCGTATTCCAGCCGCGCTCGGCAATTAAATTCTGAATATTTTCCGCATGATAATTGAGAAGCGCCGTTTCCTGTAAAAAAAATCGTTGATCCGTCATAAAACTCCCCTCACTTTTTCTTTTTATCGTTTTTATTGGTGAAAGCAAAGATCTGGTCTGCATTTCCGAATACGACGATCTGATCGCCCGATTCGAAAATAAAATTACCGTCCAATTTCGAGATCACCTGACTTCCGCGTTTGACCGTTAAAATATTCATGCCGTATTTTCCGCGCGGATTGATTTCGAGAAGCGTCTTATTCTCCCATTTTAACGGAAGGTCGATCTCGAAAATCGAATTATCGTCGTCGAGTTCGATATAATTGAGAACGTGAGCGGAATTCATTCTTACCGCCAGTTTTTCCGCAATATCCATGTCGGGATAGATCACTTCGTCCGCACCCACCCGCATGAGGAATTTCCGCTGGATCTCGGTCGTTGCGCGTGAAACGACGCGCTTTGCGCCGAGGTCTTTCAAAATCGAAGTGATTTCGAGCGAAGACTGGAAATCGTCGCCGATGGCTACCACGCAAACGTCAAACGAAGGAATATCCATCGAGGCAAGATTATCTTCGTTCATACAGTTCGTAATGAGCGCGTTCGTATATTTGGAGGCAAGCGCATTGATCGCATCCTCGTCTTTGTCCACGATCATGACTTCATCGCCCATATCGAGCAGTTTTTCTCCGAGCGTCCGCCCGAATTTTCCCATTCCGATGAGAAGTACCGAAACCATAAATTTCTCCTTTTCCTATCCTTGTACTGAAAGCAACTTTTTACCGTATCGATCAGCCGATATAAATGGTGTCTGAAAGCGGACGTCTGACCGCCGCCTCCGTGCGTTTTTTCCGTAACGCAAACGCAAGCGTCAGCACGCCGACTCTGCCGGCATACATCAGCAAGATCAAAATAATGCGCGACGCAACGCCCAGCGAAGGCGTACCCCCGAGGCTCAACCCGACCGTCCCGAGCGCGGAAACAACTTCGAACAGAACCGATTGGAACGTGACGTGCGGTTCACAGGCGCCCACTACCATGGTCGCAATCAGCACGATACTCAGATACGCCACGAAAATCGCCAACGCCTGCATGAGCAGAGAGGTATCGATCCTGCGTTTTCCTACGTTGATATCGCGTTTTCCGCGAAGCACTGCGAACATACCCACGATGATGACCGCGAACGTACTGACCTTAATTCCTCCCGCCGTGGAACCCGAACACCCGCCGATGAACATGAGAATGATGGTGAGCAAATACCCGCTTCCGGAAAGCGCGTTGAGATCGGTCGTACAGAACCCTGCCGTACGCGACGTGGATGCGTTGAAAAAGGCGCACAGGAATTTTTTGCCTACGCTGAAATCCTTAAAACTTGCGTTCCATTCGAATCCCAAAAAGAGAAACATCGAACCGAACAGCACCAGCGAATTGACGATAAGAATGAACTTTGTATAAAATTGAAGTTTTTTCCAGCGGAATCTGCTGTCGAACAAGTCGCCCCAGACGCAGAAACCCAATCCGCCGATGATGACGAGAAGCGGCACGGTGAGCGATACGATCGGGTCGCCCGCATACCTTGTGAGCGAGAAAAACCCCTCGCCGCCGAACAAATCGAATCCCGCGTTACAGAAGGCGGACACGGCGTGAAATACGGCGTAATAAATTCCGCGCGCCGCGCCGAAATCGCGGATAAAACGAATGGAAAGAAACGCCGCGCCCAACAGTTCGAGGATTAAAGTTCCCACGACGATGCGGATCACCAGTTTCCCCACGCCCGTCATTTTTCCGCCGTACGATTGCACGACCGCGCGCTTTTCCGAAAGCCCGAGCGCGCCGCGGCGAACCATCATGAACAGCGTGGTAACGAACGTCGTAAACCCCAATCCGCCGATTTGCACCAGCAACAGAATGACGATTTGCCCGAACGTACTCCAATGCACGCCCGTATCGTACACTGCAAGCCCCGTAACGCACGTTGCCGAAGTGGACGTAAACAACGCGTTGAGATACGTCGTCGACTGACCGTCCTGCGTTGCAAACGGAAGCACGAGGAAAATACTCCCCAGCACAATTGCCAAGAGATATCCCAGCGCAAGGTAGCGCCATACGCTCATTTTCCGTTTGATCTTGATTTTGAATTTCATAAGTTATTTGATTTATGCCAAAGAGATACGGTCCGAAACCGAGCGGACGAACAACCCCTTCTCTTCGCCGTAACCGACGCAGTCGCGCACGAAGGTAGAGAATTTTTCGTTCATTTTCACTTCGCGGAATACTTCGGATACGAGTTGCAACAGTTCGTCCATATACAGTGCAACGCGTTCTTCGAGCGCGCCCTTTACAAGCGAAAGAATTTCGTAAACCGTAAAATCTTCTTCCGTCTTGCGGAGCGAACGGCTGTCATCCGTACGGAACTTCCCGACGGTAATGGCGCGGGCATTCTTATAATAATAGTCGAATCCGTTGACACGGTCGTGCGCAAATCCGCACGCGTCGATTAAAGAATCGAGACGGGAATCCACTTTGGTTCCGCTCTTGATGATGCCGAACGATGCCAGACAGCGCTTTTTGAGGAACGCGCGGGAAATGGGTTCTTCCGTCGCGACGATTTCTTTGAGCCGTGCCATAATCGTCGTATCGTTCGCGCCGCCCGTGACAAAAGTAGACTGTTCTTCTTTGCTGCTTGCCGCAACCGCACGGTAAGGCTTCTGGTATTTGGAAATCCAACTTCCCGTCTTCTTTTCCGCGCCGGTCAGTTTATCCAGCATCTCTTTGATATGTTTGATTTCCCGTTTGGGATTATTGAAATAATTTACGGTATTCAAACGCATGACATTCCAATTTCCGCGTTTGAGCGTCTGCATCTGCAACACGTTGCGGTCTTTTACCGAGAACTTATCGGTGCCGTCGCACACGATGCCCAGCACAAAACGGTGCTTGTTGCGAGGATCGACTACCGCCACGTCCACTTTGAAATCGGAGGCACCGACGTTGTAACGGCATTCGTAACCGTAACCTTCGATCTCCTGCGCGATAAATTTCCCGATGCTGGAACCGCTGCGGACGGAATCCGACTTGACGGCAAGCGTCGTTCTGCCCCGTTCCGCAAATTCGAGGAAGGCTTTCAAACCCGCCACACCCTTAGACGACGTTTTTTGCAGATTGATCATATTCGCCTTCATAGTGGAGAACACAATCATCTCCTCCCTTGCGCGCGACACTGCGACGTTGAGCCGCCGCCATCCGCCCGTCTGGTTGAGCGGGCCGAAGTTCAGCGATAATCTGCCCGCGCTGTCGGGACCGTAGCATACCGAGAACAGAATAACGTCCCGCTCGTCGCCCTGTACGTTTTCGAGATTTTTTACGAAGATGGGTTCTTCGCGTTCATAGGCGACGCTTTCTAACTTATGGCTTGCGATCGCCTTCGTCAGAAGACGGTCGATATCCTCCTGCTGCGCGCCCGAGAAAGTCACGACGCCCATGCTCGAACGGGACAGAACGGGATCGGAAAGGCGGCGTATCACTTCTTTTACGAGCGCTTCCGCCTCTTTCCGGTTGCGCTTGGTAAAGCCGCGGTCGTAAGATCCGTCCACTTCCACAAGTTTGACTTTGCTTTCCAGTCCGTCGGGCGAAGGGAACGTGCAAAGACGGTTGTCATAGTACATCGAATTGGAAAATGCAATGAGCGATTCGTGCTTACTGCGATAGTGCCATTCGAGATGACGTTCGGGCATGCCGAGCGCCAAACAGTCATCGAGAACGCTTTCCAGATCTTCGTTATCGAGATTTTCTTCATCCACATAATTGGAGTTGAAAAACGAAGTGGGCGGAAGTTGTTTGGGGTCGCCGACCACGATGACCGATTTCGCACGGGCGATGGATCCGATCGCCTCTGCCGTGGACATCTGCGAAGCCTCGTCGAAAATGACGAGATCGAACGAGTTTGCAACAGGCGCAAGATACTGCGCAACGGCAATGGGACTCATGAGAAGACAGGGAGAGATGACGCCTGCAAGCGTGGGGATTTCGGTGAACATGGCGCGAAGCCCCGTGCCGCGCAGATTGCTCTTTGCAAACCTTGCAAACGCGGCAAGTTCCACGCTGAGCGAACCTTCCGAATCGGGCTTGGGCAGACGCGCAATCAGTTTTTCACGGATCTTGTCCCGCGTGAGTTTACAGAATTCGTCGCAGGCAAGACGGAATTTTTCGATGCTGTCTTCCAGCGTTCCCACCGTCATACGGGAAAGGTTGGGATCTGCGGGAATATTGATTTCAAGGAAGTTTTTATAAACGTTCTTCTCAAATCCGGCAAGAATGTTCTCCCCTTTCAAACGCCCGCCTTCGAGCGCGTCCGCGATGAAGTTGAGTCCCAGCGCGCCGAGTTTCTGCGTCGTGTTCTTATACATGCACCAGTTGGGGAGCATGTCGATGTTGTCGATGAGCGAACTTGCTTTGGTCGAATAGTAATCGAGAATATCTTCCGCAACCAGTTTGTCGCGGTCGGCGTGCGTTGCCTCGTAGAAACTGTCGAGCGCGGTAAAGAAACTTTCCGCCGCCTTGATATATCCTTCCAGAACAGGAAGCGTATAACCGTTTGCCGCACGGATACACATTCCGTTGAATGCGTCCGCGTTGTAGTCGAGGAAGCAGTAGGCGCACTTTTCGTGCAAGATGTCCAATTCCGCAAGGAATTCCTTGCGACGTTTGTAATTGATCTTTCCGCCGCTGCAAAACGATTTCGAAAGCGTATGTTTGCTTGCAATACGGTCGATCGCCGAATAAATTTCGTGCACGGTCTGCAAATATTTGGGCACATCTTCGTCTTCAATGGAATGAAGCCCCGCTTTTTGCAGACGCTTGACGAGATTCTTGGCGTGTTTGGAAAGTTTCCAATCGGCGCCGTCTTCGCACACTTTCGCAAGTTCCGCAAGATCCATTTCGGGTTCGACAAGCATTTTGAAATGCTTTTTGTAATATTCGAGGCAGGTATCGAGCCGCTTATTCGCGTTATAGAAAATGTAGAAATCTTCTTCCGATACACCGTCGAAATATTTATCGTATACGCCGTCGGCAAGGTTGATCGCAATATCCGTTAAATCGCGGATTTTTTTCTCGGAAATTTTGGAAACCTTTTGGCGGTAAAATTCGAGCAGCAACGCGAGAAAAGATTTCAGGTGTCTGATCTCCGCAATCAATACTTCGCACGCGCAGAAAATCCGGTCGCGCGCCTCCTGCGTGTATTCGTAAAGATTGACGTTTTTAAAGGGCGAATTGCTGACGCCGCCGCATTCTTTCGCCGCTGCCGCCGCCGACAAAATCATGTTCTTACACTTGATCAGTTTATTTTCGGTCAGCGAATCGTAGAATGAACTTTCGACGTCCATAATATCGGGCGCGGATTTGTTTTGCAGATAAAGAATGATCGCCTGATAGACGGACACGCCGAGACGGCGTTTTTTATGAAGCGCTTTCATGGGCGCGCGAAGTTCTTCCCGCAGCGATACAAGTTCTCTCGCCCTCTCTTCGAGCGAACATTCCTCGTGCTTGCCCGCAAGAGAAAGCGTCTGCTCCATTCTGCGGAGTACGTCGTATTTATCGGTCTTGTTGGAATGGATCTCCAAACAGAAATCGCCGATTCCGACGCCGTCCAGACGCTTTTTCACGACGTCGAGCGCGGCTTTCTTTTCCGCGACGAACAGGACGCGTTTCCCGCTTGCGAGAGCGTTTGCGATAATATTGGTGATGGTCTGCGATTTTCCCGTTCCGGGAGGGCCGTGAAGCACGAAACTCGCGCCGGTACCCGAGAGCGAAACGGCGGAATACTGCGAACTGTCCGAAGGAAGAGGCAACAGCGTTTTTTCGGGATCGCCGTCGTCCTCTTCGACGGGCGCGGCAAATTCCTGTTTTTGCAACCGGTTATTGAGCAGCGAAGCGACGATTCGGTTCTTTTTGAATTCCGCGATGTCGTTTTTGATCTCGTTCCACATGAGGAAACGCTGGAACGAATAAGTCGCAAGATAGACGTCCGTCACCACATCCCATCCCTTCATGTTTGCCGTTTCTGCGCGCACCATGGCAAGGATTTCTTTGATTTTGAGCGAAGATACGTCGCCGCCTAAACCGCGGACGTCGATGTTGAATTCCTGTTTGAGATATTCGAGCAGCGTGGAGTTTACAAAATATTCGCCCTCCGCCACTTTCACCGAAAAGTCTTCGTTTCCTTTGGCTCTGCCCAGTACGGCGGGCGCAAGCACCAAGGGCGCGTATTTGTTGGCTTTGCCGTCGTCGTTGCCTTTATATTTCAGGAACCCGAATGCAAGATAAAGAATTTTGGAACCCGTCTCTTCCACTGCGTCGCGGTTGCGTTTCAACAGTTTGTTGGCGATTTCCGAAGTGGTCTTCGCATCGTGATAAGTACGCAAAAATCCTTTTTTCTGTTCAAGCGCAGTCAGTTCTTTTTGCTGCCCTTTGAGTTCCGCGCCGAATTCGGGCGTTTTGACCGCGCCCGACTGCGCCTTTAATTTGAGTTCTTTATTCGAAAGAAGCGAAAGCAGTTTGTCCGCGTCTGCCGAATACAAATGCAAAGCGTTCTTGCCCGAAAAATTCAAAAGCGCGTTTTTGCCGGTGAGATCCAACAACCTGCGTTCCCACTGTTTGTTTTTGGACTGCTTGCCCTCCAAGGCAAGTTTTTTGAATACGGGAAGCGGCGCAGGCGCTTTCTCGTCGGATAGGTCTTCGTCTTTGAGAAGTTCGTACCCGTTGACGCTCTTTCCGCGCAAAGGCAACGGATGCACACCGCCCATCCGACAGCGGCGGATATCGATGAAATATTCAAACAGATTTTCTTTGAGTTTGTGGCGGAAGTGCGTTTCGGAAGGCGTAAACGCCGCGTTTTTGGACCCGAACAAATCGTCCACGTCAAAGAAACTTAAATTATTGATCCCTTCGGAAATATATTTGCCGATAATTTCTTTATCGTCGGTCACGGTATCGAGAAAACAACTGTCGTACAGCCAAACGCCTACGCCCACGTTCTTTTTGCCGACCGCGATCACGGGATGGAGATGCACCGCTTCTAAACATGCCGCAGCAAAAAGCGCAAGTTGCAACGCGCTTGCCGATTTGGATTTGAGAATGGACGTTTCCTTAGCGGCGGCAACGGGCGAAGACAGATCGGTCTCGCCTGCTTTTTCGATATTACGGCTCTTGATCGCCGCAAACACCGCAGCCGCGATCTGACGCACTGCGTTTTTATCGGTGCCCGTGTATCCGTAAAATTCCGCGTCCGCTTTCCATTTTTTCAGACGCGAACCCGTATCGGAGAGAATGGGCGAACAGTCGGCAACGCGCGGACGGACAAAGGAAGCAAGCCGTTCGGCGTTGCCTTCAAGCCCTTCCCACCAGTCAAAGGGAAGCGCGGTGATATTCGCTTTTTTGCGCATGACTTCCTCGCCCTCGTGCGAAATCACGATCTGCGTAGGGCACACCCGCAATTCGTCGTTCTCCGCAAGAAAGAGCGGAGAAAAAATTTCCGCGTTGAGTTCCACCGAACTTTCGAAAGGGACTTCCGTCTGTGCTTCGTAAGCCGCAAACAGACCGTCCGCACTCTCTGCGGTCACATTCAACGTAACGGCTTCCGCCGCTTCGTTTTTGATCTGAACAGTGATCGGCGTTGCGAGATAGTAATCGGAAAATCCTACGTACTTAGGAAAACGGAGTTCAACCGTCAGTTTATCTTTCAGTGCGTTTTTTTGTTTTGCTGCCATATTGCTCCTTGTTCCGCGCACCGGCGCGGCAGAATTTTTTTATTTTTTGATAGATCAGATATATGCATTTTCGAAATATTCGAGTTTCCCGTCTAAAACGGAGGCAACGTCGAACCGTATCGGCACCTCTTCTTTCAGACATGCGCAAAAATAACCTGCGATTTGGCGGTATTTTCGCTGTTTCGCTTCGTTCACTGCCTCCGCGGGATGCCCGAACCCGTCGCCCGCGCGCGCCTTTACTTCCACAAAACAGTACGTTCCGTCACGGTTTGCAATAATGTCCGCTTCGCCGAACGGCGTCGTATAATTGCGCTTGACGATCCGGTAACCGTGTTTTTTTAAATACTTGCAGGTCAACTCCTCGCCTTGCCGTCCCAAAAGTTTTTGACAAAAGTCTTTCGGTGAATTCTGCATATGCCCGTCTCCCTGATCGCCTGAATATGAACCGCCGTGCCGTAACCGGCGTTTTTCTCGAATCCGTATTCGGGAAACTCTTTTGCATATTCCCGCATCAGCGTGTCCCGATAAACTTTGGCAAGAATACTCGCCGCGCCGATACTGCATACGAGCGCGTCGCCTTTGACGATACTGCGTTGCGGAACAGAAATATCGAGCGTCATATTGCCGTCGGTCAGCACCATGTCCGCAGATAATCTCAGCGATTCGACTGCGCGCTTCATACAAAGACGCGTTGCCTGCAAAATGTTGATCTCGTCGATCGTCTGCGCGTCCACTTCGCAAATCGAATAAGCGCGCGCCGTCCGTTTGATTTGTTCCGCAAGCAATTCGCGTTTTTTTGCCGAGAGTTTTTTACTGTCGTCGATGCCCGCGATCCTGACTTCTTCCTCTAAGGGAAGAATGACCGCCGCGCATACGACGGGTCCCGCAAGCGGGCCTCTGCCCACCTCGTCTACGCCTGCGACCGCAGTAAAACCCTTTTGCAAATATTCCCGTTCCAAAGTCAGTAAATCCATAGTGTATATGACCGCCGAATGGTTTATATGAGTCCGATCTCGGCGCAATCGTCTGGATTGTCAAGACAGACTTTGCCGAGTTTTCCTTTTCTGAAATCGTCGACGAGCGCGCGTTCTCCGCGCTCGTAATCGTACTCGTTTCCCCGAAGAATAAATCCTCTCCGCACGCACACTTGATCCAGCATTTCAAGCGGCTCGCCGCCCGTGATGCCGTATCGCTCCGAAAGACCAATGGGATACGTTGCAAATAGTTCTTCGAGAAGCGCCAACGCGATCTCATCGTATTCGAGAATATCGTCGTTCACCGAACCGACGTATGCAAGCCGCCGCGCAAATTTCTGATTTTCAAAATAGGGAGGCATGGTCCCCGGGGTGTCCAGCAATTCGAACGCACCGCATTTCACCCACTGTTTCCCGCGGGTGACACCCGCTTTATCTCCCGTCTGCGCGCGCTTTCCGCCCGAAAGAAGATTGATGACCGTGCTCTTGCCCGTGTTCGGTACGCCTGCAATCAAAAAACGCATGGGTCTTGCGGACCCTTTTTCTTTCAACCGCCCGCTCTTTTCCGCGACGAGCGCAGACATCGCCTCTTGCAATTTACGGAGCGCACCCGAATAATTTGCCGAAAACTTTAACGCGTTTTTTCCGTTTTCTTTGAGCAGTGAAACGAGTCCGTCTGCACTTCCGTCCGCCAGATCGGCTTTATTGAAAAGATATAAAACGGGCTTGTTCTTTACCAAATCCCGAAGTTTGGGATTAAAACTCGATGCGGGCGCGCGCGCGTCGAGTACGAACACCACGGCGTCGCATAAAGTCAAGTTGTCTTCCATCATGCGCACGGCTTTCGCCATGTGCCCGGGGAACCATTGAATCGTTTTCACAAAACTTCTCCGCCGTCTTTCAATAAATCGGGACGGTTTTTGCGCGTAATCGCCAAAGCCTGCTCCCTGCGCCACTTGTCGATCTGCGCATGATTGCCGCTGCGCAGCACTTCGGGTACGGACATCCCGCGATATTCGACGGGTCGGGTATAATGGGGATATTCCAAAAGGTTTTCCGAGAAACTTTCCTGCACCAGCGATTCGGGCGACAAAACCCCGTCCACGTAGCGCGCCACGCAGTCGGCAAGCACCATGGCGGGAAGTTCCCCTCCCGTCAAGACGTAATCGCCGATACTGATTTCCTCGTCGATGAACAAATCGATCGCCCGCTGATCGATCCCTTCATAATGTCCGCACAACAGCACAAGATGTTTGTATTCCGTCAGTTCGAACACCTTCTCCTGCCGAAACGTCCGACCTTTCGGAGAAAGATAGATCCGCCGCGCTTCGTGCTTGGGATCGATCGCTTCGATCGCGCTGCCCACGGGCTGCGCCATCATGACCATGCCCGCACCGCCGCCGAAAGGATAGTCGTCGCACTTCAAGTGCTTGTCCTCGGTATAGTCGCGCAAATTTACGACCTCGATCGCGAGTTTCCCCTCTTTCACCGCTCTGCCGACGATACTGCCGAACAGAGGAGAAAACATTTCGGGAAACAGCGTTAATATCGTAATTCTCATAAAACGGCAACCTCAAAAAACCGCTTACGGTTGACCGTTATGATTTTTCCTCCGACGTCGACCTCCGAAATCACGCCGCTTGCCGCAGGAAACATAATTTCTTTTCCGTCCCGTTCCAAGGTGTAAACGTCGGTTGCCGCGCTGCGGATATTTACAAGCGTGCCGAGCGGCTCGCCCGTTTCGGAAACCACTTGCGCGCCGAGTAAATCGGCGATATAATAACTTCCTTCGGGCGGTTCGGGCGCTTCCTCGCGCGGGATCACAACTTGTTTCCCGCGGAGCAATTCCGCGCCGTTGCGGTCTGCAACGCCGCGAAGTCCCAGATAAACCGCTCCCCCCGCCGTACGGACGGAAAGCACTTTATATTCCGCGCCGTCCAAGAGAACGCGTTTGATCGCGCGAAAGTCTTCGGGCGTATCGGTAAACGGTTTGATTTTCAGTTCGCCGCGGATCCCCTGCGGCTTGAGAACTTCGCCCACGATCAATTCTTTTTCCATGCGTCCCCCAAAATTTCCTCTACGGCGCAACGGATATGCGACTGCGTTGCAAATTTATCGTCTTCGCTCTTGATCACGCGGATGTTTTCATCCTTTAACTGTTTGAATACTTCATAAAAGTTTTCGCGGATCTTCTTTTGTTTCTCCTGCGTTTCATAGCGCTCGGTTTTGCCGCGCCGAAGCACCCGCTTCATGCTTGCTTCGGCGGAAAGATCGAGATAAATCACAAGATCGGGTCGCAGCATGTCCACGGCGGGCGCATTAAGCGTCTTTACCCACTCGATCGGAACAAACCCGCCGTTATAGGCAAAGGAAGAATAATAATACCTGTCGCATAAAACGGTGTATCCTGCTTCCAACTTGGAACGAATGCCGTTGACGGAATTAGTGATGTGGTCGATCCTGTCCGCCGCGAACAAAAGCGCGATGGCATGCTCGTCCGCGTCGATGCGCCCCGATAAACAGGAACGCAACAGCGCGCCGAACGGCGAGTCGGTCGGTTCATGCGTGAAATAACAAGGGACGCCTTTCTCTTGCAAATACTTGCCGAGCAGTTTCATCTGCGTGCTCTTGCCGCTGCCGTCCGTTCCTTCAAAGACAATAAATTTACCTTTCGTGGGCATTGTTTCCATAACGCCCCGATTATAGCAAAAAACCGCGCCCTTGTCAACGCGGTTTCATGGATTCGGGACTGAAATAAGATAGGAAAATTGAGTCAGGGCAAATCTTATTTTACCCACGGCATGAACGCTTTGAACGCCGAAGGAAGCGCGTATTCCCCGCGCAGTTCTTCTGCCGTGACCCATACGAAATCAGATAAAAATTCTTGTGTTTGTATGAGATAGCCCGTCATATGCCATTCGACGTGCGTAAAAATATGTTTTGCCCGTTTTTCTTTGCACACCGCACCGTAAGCGGAAGGTTCGGGCATATCTTCATATACTGGAAACTGCCACATGCCTGCCAGTAACCCTTTTTCGCTCCGTTTTCGGATCGCATACTTTCCCTCGTGTTCCAACACAAATACAGTCAGCGTCTGCACTTTCCGCGCGCGTTTGGGGGCGCGGACGGGAAAGTCCTCCTCTTCCCCCTCCGAATGCGCTTTGCATAGCGATTCCCACGGACAGTTCCCACACATCGGCGCGCCGTTGGGAACACAGACGGTTGCACCGAGTTCCATCAGCGCCTGACAAAAATCGCCCGCCTCGCGTGGATACACTTTTCGGAGCAATTCGGAAAATTTTGTTTTCGTATTCGCTTCGTCTATATTGCTTCCGTCCGCAAACAAACGCGTTAAGATGCGAAGCACGTTTCCGTCCACGGCAGGACACGGCATATCGTAGGCAATCGAACAGATCGCGCCCGCCGTATAATCGCCGATTCCCGGAAGATCACGCACCCCGTCCCACGTTGCAGGGAAACCTTTTTGCGCAATGATCTTCGACGCGGCATGTAAATTACGGGCGCGGGAATAATAACCCAGTCCTTCCCAGTATTTGAGAACTTCGTCCTGATCCGCTTCCGCAAGCGCACGCGCATTCGGAAACCGATCTAAAAAACGTATATAATATTCCTTCACTGCTTCGACGCGCGTCTGCTGTAACATGATTTCCGAAATCCAGACACGGTATGCGTCGTTCGTCCCGCGCCAAGGGAGAATGCGTTTATGAATACGGTACCACCCCATGAGAGGCGGTACCGCTTGTTGTAACCGTTGCAGTTGCTCCATTAAAACAGCCCCGTGATTTTTCCGTTTTCGTCGATGTCGATCTTCTCGGCGGCAGGTACTTTGGGAAGACCCGGCATGGTCAGGATATTCCCCGTTAACACAACGACAAACCCTGCGCCTGCCGAAACTTTTACGCTGCGCACCGTAACGAAAAAATCTTCGGGCGCGCCCAGCCGCGCCGCATCGTCCGAAAACGAATATTGCGTCTTTGCGATACACACCGGCGTGTTTCCGAATCCGAGTTCTTCGAGCCGTACGATCTGAGCGTCCGCTTCTTCGGAATATTTCACGCCTTTTCCGCCGTAAATTTTGGTGACGACCGCGTTGATTTTTTCTTTAATGGGAAGATCGCTCCGATAGCAGAATTCAAAATGATTTTCTTTCTGCGTCAGACGGACGATCTCTTCCGCAAGTGCTTCTCCGCCCTTGCCGCCCTCCGCCCAAACGGTGGACAAGACGACGTTGACGCCCAGCGACTTGCACTTTTCCATGACGAGCGCAATCTCGGCGTCGGTATCGGTCGGGAAGCGGTTGATCGCCACCACCGCGGGAAGTTTATAAACGTTGGTCATGTTGGAAACGTGGCGCATCAAATTAGGCAACCCTTTTTCTAGCGCAGGAAGATTTTCTTCCGCGAGTTCGGTTTTTGCTAGCCCGCCGTGCATTTTCAACGCGCGCACCGTTGCCACCACAACGACCGCCGCAGGCGTAAGCCCTGCAAAACGGCACTTGATGTCGAGGAATTTTTCCGCGCCCAAGTCCGCGCCGAAACCTGCCTCCGTAATTACGTAATCGCCCAGTTTTAACGCTGCTTTGGTTGCTACGATGGAATTACAGCCGTGCGCGATATTGGCGAAAGGACCTCCGTGAACGATGGCGGGCGTCCCTTCGAGCGTCTGAACGAGATTGGGCTTTAACGCGTCTTTCAAAAGCGCGCACATTGCTCCCGCGGCTTTTAAGTCGCCCGCGGTTACGGGTTGCCCGTCGTAATTATAGCCGACAATGATCCGTCCGAGACGCGCCTTTAAATCGCCGAGAGAGGTCGCAAGACAGAGCACCGCCATGATCTCGCTCGCGACTGTTATATCGTAACCGTCCTTTCTCGGAACGCCGTTTTTACCGCCGCCCAGACCGTCCTCCACGTTGCGGAGTTGGCGATCGTTCATATCGACGCATCTGCGCCAAGTGATTTTTTCGGGATCGATGCCCAATTCGTTGCCCTGAAAAATATGATTGTCGAGCATCGCGGCAAGTAAATTATTTGCGGCGCCGATCGCATGGAAGTCGCCCGTGAAGTGCAGATTGATCTCTTCCATCGGAACGACCTGCGCATACCCGCCGCCTGCCGCGCCGCCCTTGATCCCGAACACGGGTCCGAGAGAAGGCTCGCGAAGCGCGACGATTACGTTTTTTCCGATGCGCTTCAAGCCGTCGGCAAGCCCGATCGTCGTCGTGGTCTTTCCCTCGCCTGCAGGCGTGGGCGTGATCGCGGTGACCAAAACCAGTTTCCCGTCTTGCCTTTTGCGAGAGAGAACGGAAAGGTCGATCTTCGCTTTGTATTTGCCGTAATATTCGATTTCATCTTCACTTAAAGAGGCTCGCGCAGCAACGAGAGAAATAGGCTCTAACTTCGCTTCCTGTGCAATTTCGATATCCGTTTTCATGATCAACCCCTCCTGCCGAAAAGTTTTGTTTCGATTTTACTTAGAAATTATTTAAAATATCTCACTGCGCTTTCAAACAGTTTCATGTCGTAATTTCCAGGTACGTTCTTGTACAGACCGTAACCCTTGCGCTCGGAATGCCCCATCTTGCCGAACACTCTGCCGTCCGGAGAAAGAATTCCCTCTACGGCGTTCGCGCTGCCGTTGGGATTGAAACGCACGTCCATCGTAGCGTTGCCGTCAAGATCGACGTACTGCGTCATGATCTGTCCGTTCTCGGCAAGTTTTTTCAAAAGTTCGGCGTCCGCAACGAACTTCCCTTCGCCGTGAGAAATGGGAACGGAGATGACGTCGCCGACGCATACGCCCGAAAGCCAAGGCGATTTGACCGACGCGACGCGCACGTTTACGATGCGCGACTGATGCCTGCCGATATTATTGTATGTAAGAGTGGGACACGTTTCGTCGGTTTCGATGATCTTGCCGTACGGCACCAGCCCCAATTTGATCAGCGCCTGAAATCCGTTGCAGATCCCGCCCATCAATCCGTCGCGCTCGTCGAGCAGGGCACGGACTTCCTCTTTGATCTGTTCGCCGCGGAAAAATGCCGTGATGAATTTGCCCGAACCGTCCGGTTCGTCGCCGCCCGAAAATCCGCCGGGAATAAATACGATCTGACTCTTTTTCATTGCGGCGGCAAATTTCTCCGCCGAGCGGAATACCTCTTCCTGCGTGCGGTTACGGATCACGAAAATATCCGCCTTGGCGCCCGCGTCTTCAAACGCTTTCGCCGTATCGTATTCGCAGTTCGTGCCGGGAAAAACCGGAATGAGTACCCGCGGCTTTGCGCACTTCTGGTTGCACATGAGAGAACCCGGCCGGTCGTACGAAATATTCTCCGCTCTTTGCGAGGGAGCGGGGATATTGCAGGCGTACACCGGTTCCAACTTTTCTTCGTAGCGTTTTTGCAAACTGTCGAGGGAAACGGTTTCCAAACCTTTCGAGATAATTTCAAGTTCCGTCGTCTCCCCGAGTACGGTCCCGACGGGAACCGCGTTTTCGTTCAATTCGAGAATAAACGCGCCGTAACGGTAACCGAAAATGTCTTCAAGCGGCAGATCGGTTGCATAGCGGAATCCGATACGATTGCCCAAGCACATTTTCAGCACGCCTTCCGCGACCCCGCCGTAAACGGGAGTGTATACGGAAACCGCCTCTTTTAAACGAAGCAGATTGGTAACGGTGTTGAAATTTTGGATGAGAGACTCCGTCTTAGGCAGTCCGTTCTCGTCGTATTCGGGCAGAAGCAATACGACCTTATGCCCTGCCGACTTGAATTCGGGCGACACTACTTCCCGCGCCTTACCCGTCGTAACGGCAAACGACACGAGCGTAGGCGGAACGTCGATCTTTTCAAAGGAACCGCTCATGGAATCTTTTCCGCCGATCGCGGCAACGCCGAGTTCCGTTTGTGCTTTGAACGCGCCGAGCAGCGCCGCAAGAGGCTGACCCCAACGCGCGGCGTCCTTCCCCGGTTTTAAGAAATATTCCTGGAACGTGAGATACACGTCCTTAAAACTTGCGCCCGTTGCAATGAGTTTGCTCACACTCTCCACTACGGCAAGATATGCGCCGTGGTAAGGGCTCTTTTCCATGACGTAAGGATTGCCGCCCCATGCCATGTACGACACGGTATCGGTGTGTCCCTGTTCCACGGACACAAGATGCACCATCGCCTGCGGAGGCGTCATCTGATACGCGCCGCCGAAGGGCATCAATACGGTTCCCGCGCCGATCGTCGAATCGAACCGCTCGGAAAGTCCGCGTTTGGAACACACGTTCAGATCATCTGCAAGGCGGTTGTATTCTTCGGTAAACGTTTTGAATTGGGTTTTACGGTAATCTTCTACGGGCAGCGGCGCGATGTCGATATGCTTTTCCGCACCGTTGGAATTCAGGAATTTGCGTGAAATATCCACGATGGTCTTACCGTTCCAGTTCATCACAAGGCGCGGTGTTGCCGTCACGGTCGCAACAACCGTCGCCTCTAAATTTTCTTTCTCCGCAAGATAGATAAATTCGTCTACCTTGTCCGCCTCCACGACGACCGCCATCCGTTCCTGAGATTCGGAAATCGCAAGTTCGGTTCCGTCCAGTCCGTCGTACTTTTTGGGAACTGCGTTGAGGTCGATTTCCAGCCCGTCGGCAAGTTCGCCGATGGCGACCGAAACGCCGCCGGCACCGAAATCGTTACAGCGTTTGATGAGCAGCGTTGCGTCCCGATTGCGGAACAGACGTTGGAGTTTTCTCTCCTCGGGCGCATTGCCCTTTTGCACTTCTGCGCCGCAATGCGTCAGTGATTCGAGCGTATGCGATTTGCTCGAACCCGTCGCGCCGCCGCAGCCGTCGCGCCCCGTTCTTCCTCCGAGGAGAATCACTTTATCTCCCGCCGAGGGCGTTTCGCGGCGCACGTTTTCCTGCGGAGCCGCCGCGATGACCGCGCCGATTTCAAGACGCTTCGCCGCATATCCTTCGTGATAAATTTCATCCACCTGACCCGTTGCAAGTCCGATCTGGTTGCCGTAAGAGGAATACCCCGCCGCGGCAGTGGTTACGATTTTGCGCTGGGGAAGTTTGCCCTTCATGGTTTCGCTGACGGGACGGAGCGGATTTGCCGCACCCGTCACGCGCATTGCGGCATAGACGTAACTTCTGCCCGAGAGCGGATCGCGGATCGCGCCGCCGATACAGGTCGCCGCGCCACCGAACGGCTCGATCTCCGTGGGATGGTTGTGCGTTTCGTTCTTGAACAACAACAGCCAGTCTTCCTCGTTTCCGTCGACCTCCACTTTGATTTTCACCGTACAGGCGTTGATCTCTTCCGATTCGTCGAGTTTTTCGAGAAGTCCCCGTTTTTTGAGAAGTTTTGCGGCAATCGTGCCGATATCCATGAGGTTTTTCGGTTTGGTCCTGCCCAGTTCCTGCCGCGCCGCCAAATAGTCGTCATAAGCGTCCTGCAACAGTTTGTCCTCGAACTTTACGTTGTCGATCGTCGTAAGAAACGTCGTATGACGGCAATGATCCGACCAATAGGTGTCGATCATGCGAATTTCGGTGAGCGTAGGATCGCGCTGTTCGGTTTTGAAATAATCCTGACAAAACTTAATATCGTCTTCGTCCATCGCCAGCGCGTATTTTTTGACAAAGGAAGAAAGTCCCTTTTCGTCCAACTGCAAAAATCCGTGAAGCGTTTCCACTTCCGTGGGAACGGGATGGTCGATTTTGAGGGTTACGGGAATGGCAAGACTTGCCTCGCGGCTCTCCACGGGATTGATAACGTAATGTTTGATCGCGGAAAGTTCCGTTTCGGATACGTTGCCGTATATCGCATACACCTTTGCGGTACGAACGACGGGACGGCTGCCCATGGAAACAAGTTGAATGCACTGCGCCGCCGAATCGGCACGCTGGTCGAACTGTCCGGGCAGATACTCTACCGCAAATACGCGCGCACTTTCAAGCCCTGCCGCGCCTTCCGTCGCCGTATCCATCTGCGGCTCGGAAAACACCGTCCTGACGCACCGTTGAAACAGTTCTTCCTCTATTTCTTCCGCATCGTAACGGTTTAAAATACGGATATTTTCAACGTTTTTAAAACCGAGAAGTTCCCTGACGTCGGAAAGCAATGTCTTTGCCTCGACGTCGAACCCCGCTTTTTTCTCTACGTAAATTCTGTATACCATTGATTTCTCCCTCCGAACAATCGGCGTATGTTATTTCATTGCAGCCAAAGCGCGTTTGCCGATATCTTTTCTCATGTAAGCGTTTTCGAAATGAATTCGGTTTGCAAGCGCATAAGCGTTTGAAACCGCTTGTTGCAGCGTGTCCGCCGCAGCCGCCGCGCCGAGTACGCGACCGCCCGACGTGAGCAATTTCCCGTCCGCATCCTTCGCGCCGGCGATATAAATATATTCGTGTTCGCATACGTTAGGCAAACTGATTTCAAAGCCCGATTCGTAGTGCTTGGGATAGCCTTCCGAAGCAAGGACCACGCAACACGCCGCGCCCTTGCCGAATCGCACCTCGGTTTCTGAAAGCGTTCCGTTCCGTACCGCCTGCATGATTTCGAGCAAATCGCTTTCGAGCAGCGGCAAAACCACCTGCGTTTCGGGATCGCCGAAACGGCAGTTATATTCGATGACTTTGGGACCTTTGGGCGTAAGCATCAATCCGAAATACAGACAGCCCTGAAACGTTCTTCCCTCTGCGTTCATCGCGTGCATGGTGGGCAGAAAAATAGTTTCCATGCACTGCTTTGCAATTTCCTCGGTATAGTACGGATTGGGCGCAACCGTCCCCATACCGCCCGTGTTCAGTCCTAAGTCGCCGTCAAGCGCGCGCTTATGGTCCATCGAAGAGACCATGGGAACCACCGTTTTTCCGTCGGTAAACGAAAGTACGGACACTTCGGGACCGGTCAAAAACTCCTCGACGAGGATGCGGTTTCCGCTTGCGCCGAAAACTTTATCGCACATGATTTCGCGCACACCTGCTTCCGCCTCGTCAAAGTTCTGCGCAATGATAACGCCCTTTCCGAGCGCAAGCCCGTCCGCTTTGATGACTGCGGGAAAACTACCCTTTTTCAGATAGGCGATCGCGTCCTCCGCGTTGGTAAACGTTTCGCTTTCCGCAGTGGGAATCCCGTATTTCTTCATCAGGTTTTTGGAAAATACTTTGCTTCCCTCGATGATCGCGGCGTTTGCACGGGGTCCGAAGCAAGGGATACCCAGTTCTTCCAGTTGATCGACGCAGCCCAGAACGAGCGGATCATCGGGCGTTACCACGGCAAAGTCGATTGTATGATTTTTTGCAAACGCTGCGATTCCGTCGATATCCGTCGCCTTCACGGGATAGCACTCCGCGTCCGCAGCGATCCCGCCGTTCCCCGGAAGCGCATAGATCTTTTCGACTTTCGGGCTCTTTTTTAATGCTTTGATTACGGCGTGTTCTCTTCCGCCGCTGCCGATCACGAGTACCTTCATAACTTCACCTGATTGTATGTGATATTTCTAATAAAGAGAGTGTAAATTCTTTTCCCGATTGCTTAACTCAGTGGTGGAACAGCCGCATTCCCGTAAACGCCATGACCATGCCGTGGGAATCCGCCGCTTCGATCACGAGGTCGTCGCGTACCGAACCGCCCGGTTCCGCAATGTAAGTCACGCCGCTTGCAAAGGCGCGCTCGATATTGTCTGAGAACGGGAAAAACGCGTCGCTGCCCAAAGAAACGCCCGAAACCGTTTTGAGATACGCTTTCTTTTCTTCGCGCGTAAAGGGCTGGGGACGGACGGAAAAGTTCCGTTTCCATACTTCGTCGCCGAGTACCTCTTCGTAATCGTCCGACAGATAAATATCGATGATGTTGTTCTTTTCGGGTCTGCCCACGCCGTCCGCAAATTGAAGACCCAACACTTTCTCGTGTTGGCGCAAATGCCACAGATCCGCTTTCTGCGCCGCAAGACGCGTACAATGAATGCGCGACTGCTGACCTGCCCCTACGCCGATCGCCTGACCGTCTGACGCAAAACAGACGGAATTGCTCTGTGTGTATTTGAGCGTAATGAGCGAAATGATCAGATCGAGCGCTTTCTCTTCGGGCAGATGTTTGTTTGCCGTTACAATGTTGTTTAAAAGCGAACGGTCGATCTTAAAATTATTTCTCCCCTGTTCAAAGGTAATGCCGAACACCTGCTTGCGTTCGATTTCTTCGGGGACGTACTGCGGATCGATTCTGACAACGTTATATGCCCCCTTTCTCTTTGCGCAAAGAATTTCAAGCGCCTTAGGAGAATAAGAGGGTGCGATCACGCCGTCCGATACTTCGCGCGAGATAATGCGCGCAGTCGTTTCGTCGCACTCGTCGGAAAGCGCGACCCAATCACCGAACGAAGACATTCTGTCCGTTCCCCTTGCTCTTGCATAAGCGCAGGCAAGCGGGGAATCGTCAAGTCCTTCGAGATCGTCTACAAAGCACGATTTTTTAAGCGCCTCGGGAAGTTTTTTCCCGACTGCCGCAGACGTGGGGGAAACGTGTTTGAAACTCGTCGCCGCAACCATGCCCGTATTCTCTTTGATCTCCTTTACCAGTTGCCATGAGTTGAACGCATCGAGAAAATTGATATATCCCGGTTTGCCGTTCAGAATTTCAACGGGCAGATGCTTGCCGTTCTCCATAAAAATACGCGCCGGCTTCTGATTGGGATTACAGCCGTATTTCAAAGAAAATTCGTTCATTCGTTACCTCTCGTTTTTGTTATAAAGTACGTTTTCCACCGCACCCGTCGCTAAGTCGATGCTGCGGCAATAAAGCGAAATTTTATTCTGTTCGTCTAAACTGTTCCAGATCTCCGAAGCAAACGCCTTTAAATCGTTGGGGACGGCAACGCGCTCGGGTTCCCCTTCAAAGGTGGGCAGAGGATCGCCGTCCGTTACGTAGGTATGGATAAAATGCCCTACGCCCGAAAGCGGCGCATAATCGAAGGTATAACGGTTGCACGCGCTGCCCTTCTCATCCGCGCTTTTTAAAATCGACATGGAATAAGTAAAGCCGTTGTCCAATTCGAGGATGGCGCTGATGCGCGGCGTGTAATTGGGCGCGTCCGGTTCAAACTCGCGCGTGGAGAGCGCATGACGGAAACACATGCCTTTTTTCAGATGTTCCTCGATGGTGTCCGTCTGATCTCCGTTGGTCACGATCGTCTTTTTTCCGACGACCTTTACGGGCGAATAAATGATGAGCGAAGGATCCGCTACCTTGCTTTCGTCAAAAGGTTGGGTGCGCAGTCCCGCGCCGTCCTCCGCGAAAATACGGTTGCGGCTGTTCTCGCTTCTTCCCATAATAAAATAAGCGAACACCGCCTTTTTGCCGTCGGCGCTCTTTCCGACGACGATGCCGCGCCCTGCGTACGGATTGCCGCTTAAAATTTCTTTCATGCTTTTCAGTTCGTAACTCATATCTTTTCTCCTTGGAGTTTTCTGCATACCGTTTCCACTGCTTGGGGAAGAATCACCCATTCGGCTTCGCGCATGACGCGTTTTTGCAGCGATTCGGGCGTGTCGTCCTCTTTCACTTCCACCGCTTTCTGCGCGATGATGGGTCCGCCGTCGCAAACTTCGGTCACATAATGCACCGTTGCGCCCGTCACTTTTACGCCGCGCGCAAGCACGGCTTCGTGAACGTGCAGTCCGTAATAACCTTTTCCGCAAAAACTCGGGATCAGCGCGGGATGCACGTTGATGATCCTGCCTTTGTACGCCGATACGAATCCGACGCCGAGAATGGTCATGAATCCCGCAAATACCACCAAGCCGATTTGATTTTCTTGCAGCACGCTTAAAATCCTTTTTTCGCGCACGTTGCGGTCAGGGATCTCTTTCCGATCAAACACGGCGGTTTTGATGCCGTATCGGTCTGCGCGTTTCAGAACGTACGCGTCCGCATGGTCGGTGATTACCAGCACGACTTCGCCGCTGGGAATGAGTCCCGCCTCCTGCGCGCTCATGACCGCCTGGAAATTTGTGCCGCCGCCCGAGCAGAGCACGGCGATGCGAATTTTATTCATTCGAGGATCACTCCGTCGTCTCCCGTTACGATTTCGCCGAGCAGATATGCGTCTTCTCCCTGCCCGCGTAAAATTTCAATCGCGCGCTCCGCATCTTCTTTTGCAACGATAACGCACATCCCGACGCCCATGTTGAACGTGTTGAACATGTCGTGCTCGTCGACACCGCCCTTCTTCTGAATGAGCGAAAAAACGGGAGGGATTTTAACGTCGGCTTTTTTGATTTTAACGCTCAGCCCTTTGGGAATGGAACGAGGCATATTTTCATAAAATCCGCCGCCCGTAATATGAGAAACACCTTTCACCGCAACTTTTTCAAACAATGCGAGCATGGGTTTCACATAAATCTTCGTAGGCTCTAACAAGACTTCGCCGAGCGATTTTCCGCCAAGTTCTTCGACGGGGGATTTTAAATCGCAATGCTCGACGTCGAACACCTTTCGTACGAGCGAAAATCCGTTGGAATGAACGCCCGACGAGGGAAGCGCGATCATGACGTCGCCCGCTTTCATGCTGTTTTTATCGATGACCTTTTCCCGCGACACCACACCTACCGTAAAACCGGCTAAGTCGTAATCGTCCTCGGGCATGGTCCCGGGGTGTTCCGCCGTTTCTCCGCCGATGAGCGCGCAACCAGCGCGAACGCAGCCTTCCGCCACGCCGCCGACGATTTCGGCGATCTTTTCCGGAATATTTTTTCCGCAAGCAATGTAATCAAGAAAGAAAAGCGGTTTTGCGCCGCAGCACAGCACGTCGTTTACGCACATGGCAACGCAGTCGATCCCGATGGTGTCGTGCTTGTCCAAAAGTTCGGCAAGCCGCAGTTTGGTGCCTACGCCGTCCGTACCGGAAACAAGTACGGGGTCTTTGATCCCGTTTAAATCCAACGGGAACAAACCGCCGAAGCCGCCGATGTCCGTCTTACCGCCCGGCATGGTACGGGCAACGTGTTTTTTCATGAGTTCTACCGCTTTGTAACCTGCGGTAATATCGACGCCCGCCGCCTTATAACTTTCCGAATAACTTTTTTCCATTTCAACTCCTGTTTTTCAAATTTTTCCTTGCGAAAAAATGTTGTATTTTTATAAAATCTTGTTCTAAGGCCGTCACTCTTTTCCGTTCCAGCAATAAGTGCAAAGTTTGCAAGGCTCGATGCCGATCGCCTTTTGCAATCCCTCGAGCGACTGGAATTCCAGCGATTCAAAATGGAACTTTTCGCAGATCGCCTTGCGCATCGCCTTTCCGCGCTCGGTAGAAGAATCGCTGTATTCTTCGAGGTGTCGGAACCCTTCTTCTCCTTCCAGTTCCATGATCGTACGGCGGGTGATCAAATCCATTTCGCTCGTAGAGCGTGAAAAATTCAGATACTTGCAACCGTACATGATGGGGGGACAAGCCGAACGCATATGGACGGTTTTCGCGCCGTGCGAATAAAGGAAATCGACCGTCTCTTTCAGTTGCGTACCGCGCACGATCGAATCGTCCACCAAAAGCAGATTCTTTCCGTCGATCAGTTCGTGTACGGGGATCTGCTTCATCTTGGCAATTCTGTTCCTGTCCGCCTGATTCTGCGGCATAAAACTGCGCGACCATGTAGGCGTATATTTGATATAAGGGCGGGCAAAGGGAATGCCGCTCCGATTGGCGTATCCGATCGCGTGCGGCGTACCGGAATCGGGAACGCCTCCAACATAATCGATGCCGTGAAGCCGCCCCTGTCTTCCGTCCTCTTCGGCAAGGATGCCGCCGTTGCGGCACCGCATGATCTCCACGCTCACGCCCTCGTAGCGCGAAGTGGGATAACCGTAGTAAGTCCAGAGGAACGAGCAGATGCGCATTTCCCGATTGGGAGGCGAAAGTTGCACGATGCCGTCGGGTGAAATTTCTGCGATCTCTCCCGCGCCCAGTTCCCGCTCGTCCGCATAGCCCAGTTTCTGATAGGCGAACGATTCAAACGAAACGCAGTAACCGTCGGCGCTCTTTCCGATGAGTACGGGAAGTCTGCCTAAACGGTCGCGCGCGGCGATCAGTTTTCCGTCGCTCTTCAAAATGAGAACGGACGCCGTTCCCTCGATCAGTTTCTGCGCGTGGCGGATCCCCTCCTCAAACGTTTCCTTTTGATTGATGAGCGCGGCAACCAATTCGTTGGAATTTACTTTGCTGCCCGTCATGGCGTCGAAGTAACCGCCCTCTTTCATCACTTTTGCCATAAGTTCTTCGGCATTGTTGATGATCCCGACGGTACAGATCGCATATGTTCCGAGCCGCGAATAAATGAGCAGCGGCTGAGGATCGGTATCGCTGATACAGCCGATCGCCGAATTCCCCTTCAATTCATCGAGAGCGCGGGAAAACTTGGTTCGAAAAGGCGCGTTTTCGATATTGTGAATTTCACGTTGCAAGCCGAGCACGGGATCGTAAGCAGCCATGCCGCCGCGCCGCGTGCCGAGATGCGAATGGTAATCAGTCCCCAGGTAAACGTCTAAAACCGCGCTGCGTCTGCAAGTCGCGCCGAAAAATCCTCCCATAACAGTTATTCTCCTTGCGTCACGCGTTTGAAGATCTCTTTGTAAGCGTCTTCTACTCCGCCCATGTCGCGGCGGAAACGGTCTTTGTCGAGTTTTTCTCCCGTCTTCGCGTCCCAGAAACGGCAGGTATCGGGAGAGATCTCGTCTGCAAGCACGATCTTCCCGTCCGCAGTTTTCCCGAATTCCAGTTTGAAGTCGATCAGGCGGACGCCCAGTTTCAGGAAATATTCTTGGAGCACTTCGTTTACTTTGAACGCATATTTTTTAATGGTTTCGATTTCTTCTTTGGTCGCCACCTTTAACGCCAGTGCATGATATTCGTTGAGCAGAGGGTCGCCCAGATCGTCGTTTTTATAAGAGAACTCGATGGTGGGTTCGTCGAACACGATTCCTTCTTCCACCCCGTAATGTTTTGCAAACGAACCTGCGGAGACGTTACGGATGATCACTTCGAGCGCAACGATCTTTACTTTTTTCACAACCGTTTCGCGGTCGGAAAGTTCTTGTACGAAATGGGTGGGAACCCCTTTCTTTTCAAGTAGTTGCATGAGCATATTGGTCATGCGGTTGTTTACTACGCCCTTGCCCACAATGGTGCCTTTTTTGAGTCCGTTGAACGCAGTCGCGTCGTCTTTGTACGAAACGATGCAAAGGTTTTCATCGTTCGTTGCGTACACTTTCTTCGCCTTGCCCTCGTAGAGTTGAACCGTTTTTTCCATTTGTTTTTCTCCTAAGAATATTTTCATCGCGGATTGTTTCATTTCCGTGATTTTTTCCGTTTTGATTTGTTGAATCAGTATTGTTACGAATGATATTTGCCCGAAACTTCCGCGTCCTTTTCCAGCACGCTCTTAGACGCCGCCGCGCGCGATGCAAGCAGTTGACGGTAAAGTTCCTCGTCTTCTACGGCAAGGATCTGCGCCGCCAGATAAGCAGCGTTCTTTGCTCCGTCGATGGCGACGGTCGCCACGGGAATGCCCGAGGGCATCATGACGGTGGAAAGGAGCGCGTCCATACCGCCGAGCGCCGCGCTCTTGACGGGAATCCCGATGACGGGAAGAACCGTGTTCGCCGCGATCGCGCCCGCAAGATGCGCCGCCATGCCCGCCGCCGCGATGAGTACGCCGAATCCGTTTTCTTTTGCCGCTTCGGTAAACGCCTTCGCCTCCTGCGGGGTACGGTGCGCCGAAAACACGTGCACTTCATACGGGATTTTGAATTCGTTCAATACGTCGAACGCCTTCGATACGACGGGAAGATCGGAATCGCTCCCCATGATTATCGCTGCTTTTTTCATAACCGCTCCTTAAAAATAATCGATTTCGCGCCTTAAAAGTAAAAGGAGGCAGTTTCTTTCTATGCGGAAAGAACTGCCCGAAACAGGGTGCATTCTGAAAACGTTACAACAAAAAATTTTCCGTAAAAAGCATTGCCTATTTTCATGAAAGTATTATATCAAATCATACAAAATCCGTCAAGCATTCCAACGGGGAATTCTCACAGATTTTTCGCTTGTAACGGCTTTGCTTTTTTTGTGAAAAACGCGCTTGCAATGTGCAAGCGCGGCTGAAATGAAATTTATTTTTGATTGAATTTTTTGCGCACGTACCAGTCGGTAATGCGTTCGGGCAACAGTTTGTATAAATAACGCGTCAGCCCGTTCATTCCGCCTGCGACCGCAACGGGAGGCGGATTTTTCTTTTCGGCAAGTTTGATGATCGCCTCCGCCACCAGCGAAGGATTCATGCCGCCCTGCTCGATATTCGCAAGCGCGGCGGACGCTTTTTTGACCGACTGCGCATAGTTCAGACTTTCGTCTTCCCCGTAGATCCTGCGGCTGTATGTGAAGTCCGTCGCCGTTCCGCCGGGCAGCAGCGCGCTCACGCGCACGCCCCTCTCGCGCAGTTCCACGTTGGCTTCGCGCGCGAGCATACAAAGCGCCGCCTTGGACGACGAATAGAAACTGTCGTACGGAACGGGCATGTCGCCGCCCAGAGAGCCGACAAACACCACTCTGCCGCCGCGCTTTTTTAAGTACGGCATCGCCGCGCGGAGCGCTTCGATCGCGCCGAAATAATTGACCTCGAACAAATATCTGTAATCGCCGCTCTTAGCAAATTCCAACGGCGCTGCCATCGAAAAACCTGCGGAATAGACGAGCAGATCGATCCCGCCGCATTCCTCTCCGATCCCGTGGATGGCTTTGGACAGTTCGCCTTCCTGCGCCGCGTCCGCCGTAACCGTGCGCACGCGTTCGCCTTTGAGCGACGTGCGCGATACGTTGAACGTGCGATATCCGCGCGCCGAAAGTTTGAGCGCCGTTTCCTTACCGATTCCCGACGAACCGCCCACGATGACCGCCGTACGGCGGGGCTGCACGGGTTCTTTTTCCTGTATGACCGTTTCCATTTCCGTATTGTTTTCCATACAGGGAATTATGAACATTCGCAGAATTTTTATACTGCTTTCAATAAATCAGCCGAGCGCCAGATCGAGTACGGTCATCAGACAAAATCCGACGACGATGCCGAGACTTGCAACCGTTTTGTTGCCCGAAAAGCATTCGGGAATCAGTTCGGAACAGACGACGGCGATCATCGCGCCCGCAGAAAAGGCAAGCGCCCACGGCATCAGACCCGTTACGAACGTGGCGGCAACCGCGCCGAGGACACAGGACGGAATTTCGATGAAGCCCGATCCTTGGGAAAAGAGAAAACTTTTAAGCGGACTCATTCCCTTCGCGCGAAGGGGAAAGGCGACGCACATTCCTTCGGGAAAGTTCTGTATGGCGATCCCGACGGCAAGCAGCAACGCGGAAAGAGCCGCCCCTTCCGCCCCCGTTACGGCAAACGCTACACCTACCGCCATGCCTTCGGGAATGTTATGTATCGTGACTGCAAAAAACAAGAGCGCGTTTTTTTTGTCGCCAAGCCCCTGCGGACGGAATTTTTTTCTCGAAAGGAGAATGTCGCACAAAATTACAAAACAGCCGCCGAGCAGAAACCCGACCGTAGCCGTACAGTAGGCGGGAATGTTGCTTTCGTATTCGATCGCGGGAAGCAGCAATGAAAAGAAACTTGCCGCGATCATGATCCCCGCCGCCCCGCCCGTAAGCGCGGTGATCACGGTTTTATTGATTTTTTTAGAAAAAAAGACGAAAGACGCGCCGAGCGCAGTCATTGCATACATGAGAAGGGCAGCGAGCAGCGCCTGCCAAACCGCCCCTAACGATAAAAACCACTGCATTGGTAAGACCCCCGTAAAAATACCGAATGACTGTAAATCACAAGTACAGACACTTCATCGTATGCCGGTTTTCACTTCGGGGTGAGAAAGAGCGAAAAGCGGTAATAAATTCGGAAAAATCACACAAACTCGGAGTATGCAGAAACGATATATTCCCCTCGCTGTATTTTTTGCTCTTCTGCTCGTATTCCTTGCACACTTCGGAGCACGGCTGACGTACAGCGTCCCCGTAGTTACGTTTGCCGAAGAAACCGCTTCCGAACGCAAAGAAGTCTACCTCACGTTCGACGACGGACCGAGCACAAAAGTAACGGGCAAAATCCTTGACGTATTAAAAGAAAAAAATGCGAAAGCCACTTTTTTTATCGTAAGCGACAGAGTGGCAGGAAGAAAAGAAGTCCTTCGCCGCATTGCGGCGGAAGGACATACTTTGGGAGTGCATTCCAAATCACACGTGTATTCCGAAATTTATGCTTCCGATCAGGCATTCATCCGCGACATAGACTCATGCTCGAACGTGATCAGCGACGTTACGGGAGTTGTACCGCGCGTATATCGCTTCCCCGGCGGCGGTTTGTCGAACCGGAAGCATTACCAGCAGATCGCGGAAAAAAAGGGTTACCGCGTCGTCGGATGGAACGCCGTCTGCGGAGACGAAGAGATCCCGAACGCCTCCGCGGAACTTTTACTGAAAACCGCCCTCAAAACTTCCCAAGGTAAAAAACAGATCGTTCTTTTATGCCACGATTCCGCTTCGCATAAAGCAACGGCGGAAGCCTTGCCGCGGATTATCGACGCGTTTCGGAAAGAGGGATATGTTTTTTGCGCCTTTTAATCGTAATTGAATTTTTCCTCTGCATACGCAGATAACAAGCCTTGAAAAGTTCGCCGATAGGAAGAATCGAGAGCGACGCAAGCGCGACCGCAAGCCATTGCATGGCGTTGAGATCCGCAAGTCCCAGTGCATAACGAAGGGGCGGAACCACAACCAAAAGAACGTTTACAATGATGCCGACCGCTACGGTCAACAGAAGCGTTCTATTGGAAACATAATCGCGCAATCTGGTACGCCCCTCCTCATTACGGACGTTGAACGCATGGAACAGTTCGAGCAGCGACATCGTCAAAAATGCGACGGTGGACGCAACGGCGTTGCCCCAGGCATGCACTCCGTAAAGGAACAGCCCTACGATCACAGCCGTCTGTGCAATGCCGAAGAACAGCATTCTGAACAGCGAACTTCCGGAAAAAATTTCTTTTTCCGAAACGGGCGGACGGTTCATCACGCCGTCGGTTCGCTCGACACCGAGCGCAAGCACAGGCAGCGAATCGGTGATAAGATTGATCCAAAGCAGTTGCGTAGACGTGAGGAAATCATACCTCCACAGAAACAGCGATACGATCAGCACCGCAAACACTTCCGCAAAGTTCGTGGAGAGGAAGAAAGAAATCGTTTTCTTCACGTTATAAAATACGTTCCGTCCTTCCTCTACCGCGTGCACCATGGTGGAAAAATCGTCGTCCGAAATCACGACTTCGGCGGCGTTTTTTGTTACGTCCGTTCCCGAGCCCATGGCAACGCCGATATCCGCGGCGCGGAGCGCCGGCGCATCGTTGACGCCGTCGCCCGTCATGGCAACGACTTCGCCTTGCTTTTGAAGCGCGGACACGATTTCCGATTTATGTTTGGGCGATACGCGCGCATAAACCGTAAATTCATTCGCACGGCGCATATAATCCTCGCCCATCGCATCCAGTTCATCGCCCGTGAGCACTTCGCTTCTTTGTTTGGCGATCCCCAACCGCGAAGCGATCGCAAACGCCGTGTCCGCGCTGTCGCCCGTAATCATGACCGTGCGCACGCCCGCACGGCGGCACGCCGCCACCGCCTCTTTGGCTCCCTCTTTGGGCGGATCGAGCATCGCGGCGATTCCCACAAACGCGAGATTTTCCTCTTTCATACTGCGACCAACCGCAAACCCCAGAACGCGCATGGCGCGGGAGGAACAGTTAGAAACGCTCTTTAAAATCTGCTCGGCATCCGCCGCGGTGATCTGGCGCACGCCCGATTCGGTATAAATTTTGTTGCAGCGTTTTAAAATTACATCTGCGCCGCCCTTTACAAACAACGTTCCTTCCGCAGTATAAACGCTCATCATCTTCCGTTCGGAAGAAAAAGGCGTTCCCCCCGTCACCGAAGGCGCAAAAGAAAAACCGAAACGGTCGGCATACTCCAAGAGCGAAACTTCCGTCGGATCTCCGACGTATCCGCCTGCGCTCCCTTTTACGGTATTGCATGCGCGGATACACTGCATCAACATATTCTGCACGCGCGTCCCCGTATAATTTTCGGCGCCTGCCGCAGGGAACACGGTCGCAATCTCTTCCACCGTCATCTTGTTCTGCGTGAGCGTTCCCGTCTTATCCGAACAGATGACGCTGCAACTGCCCAGCGTTTCGACCGCGTTGAGTTTGCGCATCACCGCGCGCGACTTTGCCATCCGCTGAACGCCCATGGCGAGAATCACGGTGACGACCGCGCCCATACCCTCCGGGATCGCCGCAACGGCGACGGCGACGGCGTTCATGACGTTCTGTAAAAAACTGACGCGCTGCGCGAGAATGCCGCCCAAGAAAAGGACGCCCGCGACCGTCAGTACGGTGATCGATATAATCTTTCCGAGTTTGGCGATGATTTTATCGAGCGGCGAAGGCGCAGGTTTGGCTTGATGCAAAAGCCCTGCGATCTTACCCATTTCGGTATCCATTCCGCACGCGGTAACAACGCAGCGCGCGCTACCCTTGACGCAGAACGTGGACATAAACGCCGTGTTCGTCCGCTCGGCGATCCCCGACTTTTTAACGGTACAGTCGTATTTCTTTACGGGTTTGCTTTCGCCCGTAAGCGCCGATTCGTCGCAGCGAAAATCTTCGCTTCGGATGATCCTGCAATCGGCGGGGATCCTGTCCCCTTCCTCGATTTCGATGACGTCTCCCGTAACCAGTTCCTCGGCATTGATCCGGACGACTTTTCCTCCGCGTATGACTTTGGCTTCGCATACCGATAGTTTTTTTAGGTTTTCGATCGCCGCGTCCGCGCGGTACTGTTGCAGGAAACCGACGAACGCATTGAGCAAAATAATAAAAAGCAGAATCGCGGTGTCGACGAGTTCCGCGCTGTCTTTCGTGATAAACGCAAGCACTGCCGAAAGAAACGCGGCGCAGACCAGAATGATGGTCATCAGATCCTTGAACTGGGAAAAGAATAATCTGATCTTACTCTTTTTCTTTTCTTCCTTTAAGGCGTTCCTGCCGTTTCGGGTAAGACGTGTTTCCGCCTCCGCCTGCGTCAGTCCGCTTTCTCCGCTGTTCAGATTCTGAAATACTTCGCGCACTGCGAGTTGATAAAGTTCCATACGCTTAACGTATGAAAAAAAGGACAAGAATATGAATAACGGACGGCAAATGCCGTCCGTTTCCGTTTGTTTGATTTATGATATCGTTTTGATCTTATCTTCAAAAAGTCCGATCTTATTCTCTTACTTTGCTCCGTATTGCGAACGGTAATCTTTCATCGCCTGCAAATATTCTTTCCCGGGGATGACGCCTTCTTCGATTGCCGAAATAATATCCTGCATCGTAACGATGGAATATACCTTTACGCCGAATTCGTCGTATGCTTCCGCAACCGCCGATTTTTCCCCCGTGCCTTTTTCCTGACGGTCGACCGAAATGATCATCGCTTCCACGTTTACGTCTGCTTCCTGTTTGATTTTGGGCAGAATTTCACGAAGCGCTTTCCCCGAAGTCATGACGTCTTCGATGATGGCGATGCGGTCGCCGTCGTGCAGCGACTGTCCCACAAACATGCCCCCCTCGCCGTGGTCCTTTACCTCTTTCCGATCGAAACAGAACCCCACCTCCACGCCGTGATTGCCTGCGAGCGCCGCGGCGGTTGCAACGGCAAGCGGGATTCCCTTATAGGCAGGACCCACCAGCGTTTGCGCGTTTACTTTGTGTTCGAGATAGCATTGCGCATAATATTCGCCCAGTTCCGCAATCTGCGAACCTGTGCGGTATTTTCCCGCATTGATAAAGTACGGCGCTTTTCTCCCGCTTTTGAGCGTAAATTCACCGAAGCACAGCACTTCGTTTTCGACCATAAATCTGATAAACCGTTGTTTGTAATTAAGCATAAAATTTCTCCTTTTCCCTGTTTTTCCGTACATCCTTACCGGCGACACGCCCTTTTCGCTTGCAATCCAATTTATCATAGGAAAAAGGCGGCGATCATCGCAAAAAACGATTTTATCCGTTTAATTTTAACGTGCCCGTCAATTCGGTAATCTGTTTTACGCCGTGTCTGTCGCACCAGTCGTTGAGCCCTTCGATGATTTTAGGGCAGGCAAGGGTATCGGTAAAATTCTGCGTACCCACCTGCACGGCGACCGCGCCCGCCATCATAAATTCGATCGCATCCTCCGCACAGGTAATGCCGCCCATGCCGATGACGGGAATGCTGACCGCATGCGCCGCTTCGTATACCATGCGCACGGCGATGGGTTTGATCCCTGCGCCCGAAACGCCGCCCGTATTGTTGGCGATGACTGGTTTTCTGCGTTCGATATCGATTGCCATTCCCGTAAACGTATTCACGAGCGAAAGGCAGTCCGCGCCGCCTTCTTCCGCCGCCTGCGCATTCACCGGAATGCTCTCCACGTTGGGAGAAAGTTTTACGATGAGCGGCGTTTTATGTAAATTCGACTTCGCCGCCTGCGTTACCTCGCGGATGCTCTCGGGTTTCACGCCAAACGCCATTCCGCCGCATTTTACGTTGGGGCAGGAAATATTAAGTTCGACGAAATCGACGAATCCGTCCAATCTCGCGCAGATCTCCGCGTAATCGGAAAGCGTGCTTCCCGCCACGTTCGCAAATACGCGCGTCTTATTTTTCAGCCACTGCAAATCTTCTTGAATAAAGGCTTCCACGCCCGGATTTTGCAAACCCACCGCATTCAGAATAACCCCTCTGCTTTCCGCGATCCGCGGCACGGGATTGCCCGCGCGCCGCTCCAACGTCAGTCCTTTGGTGCAAACGCCGCCGAGCAAAGAAATGTCGTAAATTTCATTGAATTCCCGTCCGAATCCGAACGTACCCGAAGCGGGAATGACGGGATTTTTCAGTTCTTTTCCGCAAATCGATACGCTTAAATTTGCCATTACAGTTCCACCTCGCCGATTTCAAATACGGGACCGTCTTTACAAACGCGCGCACGCGTTCCGTCTTGTTTGTTACAAGTACACACGAGGCACGCACCGATCCCGCAGCCCATGCGTTCTTCCAACGAAACATACACGGGGACGTTCTTCCCCTTGACCGCTTCTTTCAGCGCACGGAGCATCGGGGCAGGTCCGCAGGCAAGCACTGCGTCGGGACGGATTTCCGACCAGTCTTTCATCAGCGCCTGCACCGCCGTACCGTGATGACCGACGCTTCCGTCGTCAGTCGAAATTACGAATTTTTCGGTACGCTGCAATTCGCTTTCCATACACACCGCATCGCGGTTGCGGAACCCCATATATGCATAAATCTCTTTCTCGTTGGAGAATTCGCGGATCACGGAAATCAGTGGGAAGATGCCCACGCCGCCGCCCACAACGACGATTTTTTTCTGCGATTCCGTCAGCGAGAATCCGTTTCCGAGCGGCAATAAAACCGAAATCTTTTCCCCCGCTTTGTAGTCGGAAGCAAGACTTCTCGTGCCTTCGCCCTTCAAGCGGTAGCAGACGGTAATGCGTACGCCCTCGGCTTTGCAAACCGCAATGGGACGGCGCAGCGCGTGTCCGCCGATGCCGATCATACAGAACTGCCCCGCCTTTATGGGAATTTCTTCTTCCGTCGCAAAGGTCAGAGAAAATACTTCGTCCGCAATTTTTTTATTTTCGAGAATGACAGCCGTTACTTCGCGCATATTTCCCCCAACACCGACAACAGATCATCTTTCATATCGAGGCATGCCTCGCGCGCCGCCTGCGCATAAGTACCGCCGCGTTTCTGATAAGCGCAGAGGATCCCGCGCGAATTATTTACGACGCCGCCCAGACCGCCTTGCGCGAAACATGCGCGCACCATATCGGCGTTGCCGCCCTGCGCGCCGTATCCGGGAATCAGGAAAAACGTATGCGGAAGCCGCTTTCTGAGCACCCGCGCTTCTTCGGGGTGCGTCGCGCCGACTACTGCGCCGACGGCGGAATAACCGTATTTCCCCACACTGCCGCTTCCCCACTGCTCGACCATGTCGCCCATACACTCGTATACGGTGCGGCCGTCGGCAAGTTGAAGATTCTGCAACTCGCCCGAAGACGGATTGCTCGTCTTTACCAGCACGAAAATCCCTTTTTCATATTTGTTGCAGTCTTCCAGAAAGGGTGCGATTCCGTCCGTTCCCAAATAACCATTCACGGTCAGCATATCCGAAGGATACGCTGCCGCCCGATTTTCGCCGACTGCCGTTTCTCCCAAAAAGGCTGCGGAATAGCGCGAGGCGGTCGCGCCGATGTCGTTGCGCTTCGCGTCGGTGATCACGATGAGTCCCTTTTCTTTTGCGTAAGCGCACGTCTTGCGGAACGTTTCCATCCCTGCTTCGCCGTACTGTTCGTAATAAGCGATCTGTACTTTCACGGACGGTACAATGTCGCAAACGCTGTCGATAATATTTCGATTGAACGTAAGAATGGCATTCGCCGCGCCCCGAAAATCGGTCACGCCCGCCCGCATTTCCTCGGGCAAGTACTCAAACGCAGTGTCCAGTCCCACGCAGGTCGGATTCTGCGTTTCCACGATTTTTTCAATAAAACGGTCGGTAATCATTTATTTCTCCTCGTATTTGATCTCACCGTCAACGACGGTGTATTTTACGCTTCCGTAAACCTTTCTGCCCGTAAAGGGCGTGTTTTTCCCTTTGGAAACAAATTTTTTCGGATCCACCGTCCACTGACGGTTTAAGTCTACCACCGTAAAATCGGCAGGTTCGCCCTCCGCAATTTTTCCGCCGCGAAGTCCCAGAATCTGCGCAGGATGACCGCTCATTTTATCGGTCAGTTCCGCAAGCGTGAGCGTGCCCGATCTCACAAGCGCGGTATAGGAAAGTGCAAACGACGTTTCCAGACCGCTGATCCCGAACGCCGCGTAATTATATTCGACGTTTTTATCGTCTTCGTGGTGCGGCGCGTGATCGGTCACGATGCAATCGAGCGTGCCGTCTTTCAATCCCTCAACGATCGCAAGCCGGTCTTTCTCTTCCCGAATGGGCGGATTGACTTTGGTATTCGGATCGAAATCTTTGATCGCTTCGTCGGTCAGGATAAAATAATGCGGACACGTTTCCGCCGTAACGCGCACCCCGCGGGCTTTGGCTTCGCGGATCAGTTGCACGCCGCTGTAAGTCGAAACATGACAGATGTGAACGGGCAGATCCAAACTCTCCGCCAGACAAATTTCACGCGCGATCATAATATCTTCCGCGGCGCGGATGCTGCCTTTCAGTCCCGTCAGCGTGGAGTAATATCCTTCGTGTACCACCCCGCCGTCCACCAGCGATTTGTCTTCGCAATGGCAAAGACATTTCAGTCCGAAATCGGAAGCATATTTCATGGCGTTCGCCATGAGCGCGGAATTGGTTACGCTCACTCCGTCGTCAGACAGCGCGACTGCGCCCGCCGATTTCATGCCGCCGATCGCGGCAAGAGTTTCTCCCTTTTCGCCCTCGGTGATCGCGCCGATCGGATGAACCTTGCAAAGCCCCGCCTCTTTCGCACGGTTTACAATATAGGACACCACAACTTTATTGTCGCACACGGGTTTGGTGTTGGGCATACAGCAGATCTGCGTAAATCCGCCCTTCACCGCAGCGCGGCTGCCGCTTTCGATGTCTTCCTTTTTCTCGAATCCCGGCTCGCGCAGATGCACGTGCATATCGACAAGCCCCGGCAATACGGTCAGACCTTTGCAATCGTAACCGTCGCCTTCGATTTCGGGTGCAATTTTCCGGATCACGCCGCAATCGATAAGCAGATCGGCTTTTTTCAATTCGCCGCCGAGTAACACTTCCGCATTCTTAAATAATTTCATTCCGAATTTCCTCCGTTCAAGCAAGGGCTTTGAATACCGCCATCCGCACGGCAAGTCCCGAAAAGATCTGATCTTCGATATAACTTTGTTCTCCGTCGATCAACGCTGTCGTCAACTCCACTCCGCGGTTGACGGGCGCGGGGTGCATGACAATGGCGTCCTTTTTGGCGTACTTCATTACCGTTTCGTTGACGCCGTAATATTTCGCGTACTCTCCGAGCGAAGGGAAAGCGCCCGCATGCTGGCGTTCCAGTTGAATCCGAAGCCCCATCACTACGTCCGCTCCCTCTACCGCCTCTTCGCGCGTACGGCAGATTTTTGCTCCCATCCGATCCAACCCGAAGGGCATCAGCGTACTCGGCGCAAACAGTCTGACTTCCGCTCCCAGTTTTTTCAGCCCGTAAAGATTGCTCTTTGCAACGCGGGAATGGGAAATGTCGCCCATGATCGCAACGGTCAAACCTTTGATCGATCCAAAGCGTTCCTGCATGGTCAGAAAGTCCAACAGCGCCTGCGTCGGGTGTTCGTTCATACCGTCGCCCGCGTTGATGACGTGCGCCTTTACGGTTTTTGCCAACAACCGCGGCGCGCCCGCAACGGGGTGGCGCAAAATCATATAATCGTTTTGCTGCGCGTCGAGCGTTTTGCCCGTGTCGATGAGCGTTTCCCCCTTTTGCACCGACGACGTCGCTACGCCCAGGTTGACCACGTTCGCGCCCAGATTTTTTGCGGCAAGATCGAAACTGCACCGCGTGCGCGTGGAATTTTCGTAAAACAGCGTTACGACGGATTTTCCCGCAAGATCGGAAAATTGTTTCTTTCCCTTTCTCAGCGCCGCTTTCAACTTTGCGCCTTCCGCCAGCACGGATAAAATTTCTTCCGCGGATAATTCGTAAAGTCCCAGTAAATCTTTCTGTTTTAACATATTTCCTCCGTATGCCGAACCGCCCGCAAGCCGATAAACGAAATAAAAGTCCTGCGGCGAATCACCACAAGACTTTTGATTGAAGTCGAAATTTTTGATAAAAGCGAAGTCTCATTGCTTCTTGTTTCCCGCTCCGACAGATTCTGTTAACAGTCTATCACAACCGATCAAAAAAGTCAAGAAAAATCACAAAATTTCCGTCAGATAAAATTTCGATTTGTCGCACGAGGTAAGATAATATTCGATCCCGTTTTTTTCCGATTTCAACGGATAATACACGCTGCCGTGCAAATGTCCGAAAACCACTTTTTCCACGCCGTTTTCTTCAAACAGTTCCGTAAAAAGCGTATCCTCTTTTTTTAATCCGGTAGGCGGATAATGCATGAGCACGATCAGTCTGTCGCCTTTTAGGCGCACTTTCTCCACTTCTCGAAATGCAAGACGAAGCCGTTCCGCTTCACGCAGATACAGCGCCCGATCGTGCTCGGTAAAATCAGCGCTGCCGGGACACGTCCAACCGCGCGAACCCGTGATAATGAGATTGTCTATCTTCACGCAGTCGTTTTGCAAAAAATAAAACGAACGGTCGGGCGCGCCTGCGCGCACGCGCGAAATTCCGTTCCACCAGTAATCGTGATTGCCGCGCACGAACACTTTACTGCCTTTGAGCGGAGCAAGGGACGCAACGTCGTAAAGTCCTTCTTCCAGTTTCATGCCCCAGGAGGTATCTCCGCCGATCAGCACGATATCCCCGTCGGTCACTTTTTTCGCCCAGTCGGCTTTGATTTTTTCGAAATGACCTTCCCAGCCCTCGCCGAAAATATTCATCGGCTTATCGGCAAGCCCCGAGAGATGCAAATCGCTGATCGCAAAGACTTTCATAAAAAAATTATAACACGGTTTCTAAAAAAAGGCAAGCGGCAATAACTATCGTTAAATTGTGTTTGACAAGCGGCGGAAGTTGTCCTATAATTCAAAATAAAAAAAATAAGGAGATCCAACTATGGATTGGACAAAAATCTGGAACGATATTTGCGACTATTTCAAATCCAACGTCTGGAACATCGTATGGTTTTTTGTGATGCTGGTCGTCGGGATCATAGTCATCAAAATATTGCTCACCGTAGTAAAAAAAGTGTTAAAGCATACGCGCATGGAAAAAATTGCGCAGCAATTTATCTGCACGATCCTCAAATTCGTGCTATGGCTCATCTTAATCTTGTTGCTGCTCTCCCAACTCGGAATTGAAATCACGGGACTTTTGACCGCGTTCAGCGCAGTGATCTTAGCCGTCGGCATGGCGCTCCAAAATGCGATCGCAAACGTGGCGAACGGAATCATTATCATTTCAAGCCACATGTTCAAAAAGGGCGACTACGTGATTACCAACGGCGTAGAGGGCAACATTACGAACATCAACTTTATGTTTACCACACTCACGACGCCAGACAGCAAAAAAATTACTCTCCCCAACAGTTCTCTCCTCAACAACAGCGTTACCAACCTCGGCGCCTATCCCAAACGCAGAGTGGATTTCACGTTTTCCGTCGCTTATGAAAGCGACGTGGAAAAAGTGAAAAAAATCGTGACCGACGTCATGCAAAGCGACGGAAGAGTCTATCTCGATCCCGCGCCTTTTTGCAGACTGAAATTTCTGAGCGCAAGCAGCATCGACTTTTTTGCAAATTGCTGGTGCGATAACGAAGACTATTGGGACGTTTATTACTACATCATGGAAAACGTATATAACGAATTTAAACGTCATCAGATTTCCATCCCTTACAATCAACTCGAAGTTCGCGAACGGAAGGACAGCGTAAAACTGCCGGTAGAAGGGAAAGCCCTCCCCGAACGCGTGGAAAAAGTAAGACCCGCGCAAAAAGAACACGGAGCAGAAGCGCTTGCAAAATTGTTCTCGCACGACAAAAAAACAAAAAAGAAAAAGAAATGCTCCGCCCGTGAAACAGCGCAGAATGAAACTGTTGAAACCGCCGCTTCGGAACCCGCAGTCGTCTCGGACGCGGAAGCCGCCGAAGAATCGATTGAGAGAACGGAAACAAAATAATCAACGGTCGATCAATCGAATTCATTTCTTTTTATTGCGAAACCAATATTTTTTTGCTAAAAATTAGAATACGATAAAAAAACAAAAACACCCCAAGAGGGTGTTTTTGTTTTTGGAGCAGGAAACGGGAGTCGAACCCGCCGAAATCAGCTTGGGAAGCTGACGCCATACCGATAGGCGATTCCTGCAACTTACGCGGATGATTATAACCGCTTTCCCTTCAAAAGTCAAGCAGAATTCCGCGTTTGAGATTTGTTTTATACAAGCGTTTTGAAGTAAGAGGACTGATTGAACAAAATCGAAACGGTTTGCATTTCGTCGGAACGGGAAATGACAAGCCGCAAAGTATCGCCCGATTCGATTTCGAACAATAAATTCGAAAGCATATGCAAACGCGTCAACTGCACTGTTTTTTCCGTACCCGAGGCGGAAACGATCGATGCGGAAAGCAATGTATCGCCGCGTTTCAATCCCGCATTGTAACCCGCGCCTGCCGTACTCGCAAAACTGTTTACTACCAGTTTTTCTTCAATGTAATATTTCCCCGTACGTTCATCATAAACGCCCTTGCTATCCGTTACCTGCGCAGTGATTCCGAGTTGCGCCGCAACTGCGTTTCCGCCGTGATCGAGAATATTTTGCACAAGGGGCGCAACCAGCGCGGAAGGGATCGCATAGCCGAACCCGTAGAGCGCGGTTCCGTCGTTGGTCTGTTCTCTGCGCGCATTGACAATCCCCACAAGTTCGCCGTTCGCATTAAACAGTCCGCCGCCCGAATTCCCGTGATTGACTGCCGTATCCGTCCGGATCCCCAACAGCGACAGCGTTTCTCTTTCGTCCGCACGAAGTACGGAAATATATTCCGCCGCAACCGAAACGACGCCGGAGGAAACCGAGAATCCCTCTCCGTTGGGATTTCCGAGCGCGTAAACGCGTTCGCCGACGGTCACGGAATCGGAATCCGCGATCTTTGCCGCCGTTGCCGAAGACGATTTCAATAACTGGGAACCGGTCACTTTTAAGACTGCGATATCGTAACTCATCGCGCCGCCGTAAAACGTTGCCGAAATTGCGCTTGCCGAGGTTTCCCCTCCGTAGAGATAGACGTTGATTTTATTCGATAAACCGAATCTGCCGTAGATGTCTTTCGAGTAAACGACGTGATAATTGGTAACGATGTAGGCGTCGCCTGACAACCGATCCAACGAATATATGACGCCCGAACCTCTGCTGGTCGCGCCGGAAAACGAAGCCTCGACGCAGACTACGGAGGTGAGCGCCTGGTTGACGGTTTGACCGTCGCTGCTCTCGGTGTTACGGAACTGTTTCAAAAATTCAACGTATGTTCCGCTGAATTCCCCGTTTGCAACCGCCGCTTCGTAACAGCGGCGTTCCGCGGTAGAAGGCGTATCCTGATCCGCCATATATTCCGCTTCCGTGCCATGATATCCGCCCGCTACCGCGCCGTCGTAGGCAAAACTCGAATCGGATCGGTTGCCGCCGAACAGGTCGCAGCCGCACAGTGTGACAGCCATGCTGCCCGCTAACACCGCAGAAATAATCAACGCAGTTTTCTTTTTCATTTTCGTTCTCCTCATCAAGAGATCATTGCAGCACCCGCGCCAGCACTTCCGACACGGTTTCCATAGGAATGGCGTATCCCAAAAAGTCTTCGCTCTCGCCGCGGGCGTTGACGATCCCCACGAGTTCGCCGTTTGCATTAAACAGTCCGCCGCCCGAATTTCCGTGATTGATGTTCGCGTCGATTCGGATCTCCGGAAGTTCGATCAGGTGCGTATCGTCCGCAGACATCACGTCGATCGTTTCGTACGGAACAGATACGACGCCGCCCGTTACCGAAAAACCTTCGCCGTTCGGATTGCCGATGGCATACACCCGCTCGCCGGCCGTTACCTTTTCATGTTCGATTTTCGCAGCCGCCGCATAGGAATTCCGCAGAACGGAGGAAGATGAAACTTTCAAAACAGCAATATCGTAATTCATTTCACCGCCGTAAAACGTTGCCGTAACCGCACGCGAAGAAACGTAGCCGCCGTAGAGATAGACTTCGATTTCATTTGCCAAACCGTATTTGCCCGAACGGTTTTTTCCGTAAACCACGTGATAGTTGGTCACGATATACGCATCGCCCTTGGATTTGTTCAAGGAATATATAACGCCCGCACCGAGAGAATACGACGCGGAAGAACCCGTTCCGAACACGGATTCGATACAAACCGCGGAAGTAAGCGCGGAATGGATCGCGGCGGTATCGTCGGACACGGTATACTCGATTTCCCTTAAAAACTCCATAAACGTACCCGTATAGCCGTCGGACTGCGCCTCTCCGTATAATTGCCATTCGTGAGACAGCGCGGAATCGGGGAAGGGCGAAACGGATGTACCCGTAAGTTCCGAATGATATTTATCGTCGGAAGCAGACGAAGGTCCGCATGCGGCCAACGCAAAGACTGCGCAAACGGCAAGCAAAAAGGCAAGAACGACTTTCAATCTTTTCCTCATAACGAACCTCCTTTCGATTATATTTATTATACCATGAAAAATAACATTTTACAACCGAAAAGGAGCGGAAATTTTCATTTCCGCTCCCCTGCTTTAAAGGTCGTCTGCATCCTGTACGGGCGTTTCGTATTGATCATCGGAACAAATTCCCGTATAACTGCCGAGTGTGTCGTCCTTCCAAAGCATATCCGCCCCGTCTTTTAAGGGCTTTTTCTTTTTGGATGGCATTATTTGCAATCCTTGGTGTTGTTGCCCGAGCACTTACCGCCTCTGCCGCAATTCTTCGTGTTAGAAGTCTTTTGCGCGTTTTTCACGTTGTTGATGCCCGACTGCTTGTTGTTTGCATTTCCAGAATTTTTCATATATTCTCCTTTTTAAAAGGAAGATGAAGTTCGACTTTACCCTGTTTTGCGCCGCAAAGCGGACAAACCGTAAACGCTTCTTTGGAGGTATGCATATAACCGCAATCACCGCAGATCCACAGCATCGGTCTTTCGGCGCGGTAGAGAGAGCCGTCCTTGAACGCCTCGTGCAGATATTCGAAGATGATACGGTGATTGCCTTCCACCATCGCTACCTGCTCGAATTTGCGCGCGATTTGCTCAAACCCCTCGTCCCGTGCAATGCGGGCGAACTCCGGATAAATATTTTCCGCCTCGCTTAATTCGTCGAGCGCCGCAAACTTTAAATTTTCTGCGAGAGAACCTGCGTGGAACGGATAATTTGCGTCGATATGGACGTTCTCCTGACTCCCCGCGTTTTTGATAATCTCGTTAAAGAAAATCGTCGCGTGCACCGTTTCGTTTTTTGCAATCGAGCGAATGGTATCGGATAACACCTGATACCCTTCCGCCGTTGCAGCCTTTGCCGTAAGTTGGTACCGCATACCTGCCTGACATTCCCCTGCAAAACCTCTTGCAAGATTATAGAACGTCTGCGTTTTCGTAAAGTCCATGAACTCTACCTCCCTTTCACAACTTATTTTGGACGGTTTTTCGGCTGGATATACCGTACAACGAAAGGAAAAAACAGGAATTTTTCGGCAAAAAAGTATTCGGTTCGCCTCGTCTATTTGAAACAAACTATATTATGCGCCGCTTTGCCGTGATACAAAAAACAAACCCGCCGACAATCAGTCGGCGGTTTGTTTTATAAATGGCTTTGCGAATCATCTTCGGAAGTCGGTTCCGTCGAGATTTGCGTTTGGGACGGAGACGGTTGCGGATGTTGGCTTTGCACCGTTTCTCTGTCCAACAGTTCGCCCACCGTTTCGGTAAGCAGATGCAAAAATTCTTCTTCATTCGAAGTTTCGCCCACTGCCGTAAGCACGTCGCCCGCACGCATGTCGCTGTTTCCGTCGGGAATAATCATCCGATCGCCCTGCTGCAAAAGCGCGATTCGGGCGCCCGCGGGCCAAAGCACGTCGCGCACCGTTCTTCCCGCCGCCGTGCTGCCCTCCGTAACACGCAGGCGCGCGGTCACAAAATGATGCGGCTCTTTATCTTTCTTTTCGTCCAGAATTCCGTCGAGCAGTTTATCGTAAAGGGGTTCGGTATGAAACAGCGCGCCGAGTACGTATCCCACCGCCACGCCGAGAATGGCAGGAAGCAGGAACGTAAAGTTCCAGGTCAGTTCCACCACCATCACGATCCCTGTAATGGGCGCTTTGACGACGGTTGTAAAAAAGGTCGCCATACAAATCATAATCAGAATATCCGAATAGGAAGCAGGCATTCCGATGAGCGTACACAAGATGGAGAGCAACGCGCCCAGTCCCGCACCGATCGCAAGCATGGGAATGAAGATCCCGCACGGAACCCCCGCGCCGAGATTGAGCACCGTCAAAATCAGTTTGAGCACGACGACGATGAGCAGCGTCGCCCAAATCGGAGAGGAAAATACGCGCTCGACCATGGAAAGCGAATCGACCGCGTCCCCTTTCTCGTTCACACTGCCGAGCGAAGAAATAAAATCGTGACCGCCGCCCATGACGTTTACGGTGATGAGCGCGAACGCGCCGCCGATCAGAAAGGGAATCAAAAACTTTCCCATCCCCTTCCAGAACCTGACTTTTGCAAACAGTTTTTTGGAAAGGAACAACAGGAAATAAAATCCGACCGCAGCGAGCGCACAGATCAACGACGCCGCAAAAACGTAAACGTAAAACAGATAGTCGGTATTCGCGGCGACATCGAAGACAAAAGTCGTAAAGCATGCGCCCGCTCCGACGCCGACGCACGGACCGAGCAAGTTGCGCGTCAGAATGGCAAAGATAACGGACGAAAACGCACATACGAATACTTCGGGCGTAAAACGTTTATGCGCCTCTTCAAACGCAAACGCCATCCCGGTAAGCGGCGCGTTAAAGGCGACCGCAAGACCGGCGCACGCGCCGCCCGTCACCGAATAACGGCGCACGGTCGCGTTGCGCTTCAACACGTCGCTCACGCCGCAGCCGCTGGCGCCGCCGATCATGATACTCGGGCCTTCGCTGCCTGCGGAAAGTCCCATGAATATGGTGAACAGCGATGCCGCGAACATACTCGGCAGCACCTGATACCACTTATAACGGATGAGTCCGCGCGTTGCGCCTTCCGTTTGCGGAATGCCGCTGCCGCGGATCATGGGAATGAATTTCAACACGCCGCCGATGACGATCGCACCCGCGAACAGCGCCAAAAACAACAGTGGAATAAACGCGGGATTTTCTCGGAAAAATCCGTAATATCCGCGCGAAAATTCTTCCGAAAGTTTTGCAAGTGCGCCGTACAGTGTCACGATCACGCCCGCAAACAGTCCCGTCAACGCGCCCACGGAAATGATCTGGATCCCGTAATTCGCTTTATCGCCGAATTTTTTTACTTTTGCTTTCATGCTACTATCCTACCATATTCTTCCAAAAAAAGAAACTCATTTTATTAACCGAACTGTGCTTCGTAAAGTTGTCGGTAAAATCCGCCTTTCCGGATCAGTTCTTCGTGCGTTCCCTGTTCCACGATATTGCCCGCGTTCATCACGAGGATCAGATCCGCGCTTTGAATCGTTGAAAGACGGTGCGCGACGACAAAACAAGTTCTTCCGCGCATCAATTCGGCAAACGCCTGCTGGACGATGCGCTCTGTGCGCGTATCGATATTGCTCGTCGCCTCATCTAAAATCAACATGGGCGGACGGCAGAGCATGACGCGGGCAATGCACAAAAGTTGTTTCTGCCCCTGCGATAAACTTCCTTCTCCGCCGATGACCGTATCGTATCCCTGCGGAAGACGCTCGATAAAGGAATGCGCATGCGCCGCTTTTGCCGCGGCAATCATCTCCTCTTCGGAACAGTCGGACGCACCCATGCACAGGTTTTCGCGCACGGTTGCCGATTTCAACCACGTCTCCTGCAACACCATGCCGATATTCTGCCGAAGCGATTTGCGCGTGATCCTGCGGATGTCGATGCCGTCCACCGCAATGCTTCCGTCGGTCACGTCATAAAAACGCATGAGCAAATTGATCACCGTCGTTTTGCCGCAACCCGTCGGTCCGACGATGGCGATCCGCTGTCCCGCCTTCGCGTTCACATTCAGGTTCGTGATCAATTCCCGTTCCGGCGTATAAGAAAACCGCACGTCTTTCAGCGTCACATCGCCTTTGATCTCCCGAGGCGAAAGATTTCCGGCGTCGCTCGGTTCCGGCTCTTGCATGATCAAAGCGAACAGGCGCGCGCCGCAGGCAAGCGCGTTCTGGAATTCCGCCGCCACTTCGGAAATTTCGTTAAACGGCTTGGTGTATTGCGTGGAATAGGAAAGAAAGGTTGTCAGATTGCCCACGCTGAACGCGCCGCCCGTGTTGATCACAAAGATCGCGCCCGTCAGCAATACGGCGGCATAGACCAGCGAATTGATAAACCGCGTCACGGGATTGGTCGTAGAAGAAAAGAACACGGCGCGGAGCGAACTTACCCTCATCCGTTCATTGATTTCTTGAAAGGCAGTCTCATTTTCATCTTCGTGCGAAAACGCTTTCACCGTTTTGAGATTGCCGATCATTTCATCGATAAACGCCGTCTGCTCGGCGCGGACTTCCGACTGCGTTTTAAACATGGTATAACTGCGGGACGCGATAAATTTTGCGGCAAACAGCGAAAGCGGCGTAATAAAGAATACCGCAAGCGCGATTTCCCAGCGCATGACAAGCATGATCACAAGGACGCCGAGGATAGAAAACAGACCCGTAAACAGTTGCGTAAATCCCAAAAGAAGCCCGTCGGCAAACTGTTCGGCGTCGGTTATGACGACCGAAGAAATTTCGCCGTAAGAGCGGCTGTCGATATACTTTAAGGGGAGCCGTTCGATTTTCTGAAACGCATCTTTGCGCACGTCGGCAAGGATATGGTATGCCGTGCGATTGTTGAGCAGCGATTGCAGATACTGCGCCGCCGCCCCCGCCGCAACGCATACGCCGATGACGATGAATAAATCGTACAGTTTTCCGAAGTCGACCTGACCGGCGCCGACCAATCTGTCGATCGCTTTCCCCACGAAATAGGGGACTGCAAGTTGCGCCGCCACGTTAACGAGCGACAGCAGCACAGTGCAAACGATCAGGGGCAGGTAAGGTTTGATATAACGAAAGATCTGTATCCAGGTTCCGCGATCGGTTCTCGTTCTTTTCATACGCCCTCCCGTTCCTGCGACGCGCAGATTTCCCGATAGAGCGCGCATGCTTCCGATAATTCTTCGTGCGTTCCCATCCCTGCGATCTTCCCGTCGTCAAGCACGATGATTTTATCGGCATGCCGCACCGAAGAAGCACGCTGCGACACGACAAACAAAGTACGGTCGAGTTCTTTCAACGCGGCGCGCAGTTTGGCGTCCGTTGCGTAATCGAGCGCGGAGGACGAATCGTCGAGGATCAGAATTTCCGACTTCTGCACGAGCGCACGCGCCACGGTGAGCCGCTGGCGCTGACCGCCCGAAAGGTTTTTCCCCTCCTGCGCGATCTCGCCGTCCAATCCGCCCTTGGCTTTCACCACGTCCTCCGCCTGTGCGATGCGCACTGCGGTTTCCAGTTCTTCGTCCGTCGCGCCCGCGTTCCCCCATAACAGATTCGATCGGATCGTTCCCTGAAAGAGCACCGCCTTTTGCGGAACGACGGCAACTGTTTGACGCAGATCGCGATACGGTACGGCTTCCACGTCTTTTCCGTTGATCAAAACGCTGCCTTCGGTTGCGGAATAAAAACGGGGGAGCAAATTCACGAGCGTGCTTTTGCCCGAACCCGTACCGCCTAAGATGCCCACCGTTTCTCCGCGGCGGACGGAAAAATCGATGCCCTGCAACGCGGGTGCGCCGCCGCCGGAGTATGTAAACGAAACGCCGCGAAATTCCGCCGCGTATTGCATAGAAGGCTGCTCTCTTTCCGAAACCGCATCTTGCGTTACTTCCGGTTCGCCGGAAACGTCAAGCACTGCGCCGATGCGCTTTTCGCACGAAATGGCTTTCGTGATCGTAAAAATCAAACTTGCGAATTTGACGAGTTCTACTAAAATGAGCGAAAGATAACTGTACAGCGCAATGACGTCGCCTTGCAGAATTTTCCCGCCGTCGATGCGGAGCGCGCCGAAATAGACGAGCGCGATCGCCGCAGCGTTCACGATCACGAACGTGAGCGGATTCATGAGAGCGGATATTTTTCCGGCTAATTTTTGCTGTCTGCAAAGTTCTCCGTTCCGCGCGGAAAACTCCTCTATCTCATCCTGCTCTTTGCAAAATGCGCGAATGACGCGGACGCCCGTCAAGTTGTCGCGCACGGAACCGTACACTCTGTCGAGTTTGCCCTGAACGCGGCGATAGAGCGGGATCCCCGCCGCCATGATCGCCACGACTACCGCGATCAGAAGCGGAAGCGCCGCCAAAAAAACGAGCGCCGTGCGCGCGTCGGTCACGAACGCCATCGCCGTCGCGCCGAACACGACGATGGGCGAACGAAGAAAGATGCGGAGCGTCATGTTCACGCCCGTCTGAACTTGGTTGACGTCGCTTGTCATGCGCGCGACCATGGCAGCCGTCCCCGTGCCGTCTATCTGCGAATAGGAAAAGGACTGCAACTTCGCAAACAAACGGCTGCGCAGTTCCGCGGAAGTCCCCACCGCAGCGCGCGCCGCAAAATACTGCGCCGTGAGGGCAAACGCCAGTCCCACGACGCCGAACGCTGCCAGAATGAGACAGCCGTATATGATATAAGATTTGTTCCCGTCGGCAATGCCGTGATCGACGACCGCCTTTACCACGAACGGAACAAGCAGTTCCATGCAGGCTTCGAGTAACTTAAACAGAGGCGCGAGAACCGCCTCCGTCCGATAAGTTTTCAAACAGGAAAACAGATGTTTCAAACGATCTCCTTCGCGTTACGAAGCAACGCCCAAGAAAAGATAAACGTAATATCCGACAAAGCAAGCCAGCATGACGAGTCCGCCGACTTTTCCGATTTGTTTCTTCTTGCTGACGAGCGCAAGAAAATACAGCACAAGCACGGCGGCAAATGCGACGAGCGCATCGACAAGATTCCCCTCCAACGAGAACGGAAGCGGATATACGAGCGACGAAACGCCGGCTACCAGCAGAATATTAAAAATATTGCTGCCGATGACGTTCCCGACCGCGATGTCCGTTTCGCCCTTTCTCGCCGCCACGACGGACGTGACCAGTTCGGGCAGCGACGTGCCGATGGCAACAACGGTAAGCGCGACGATGCGTTCGGAAATTTTGAAATAGTCCGCGATCTCTTTCGCGCTCTCCACCAATAACGTGCCGCCGCCTACGACCATGCCCAACCCGACGACGGTGAGCAGCGACAAAAACCACGTCTTTTGCTTCATGCCGGCAAACCATTGACCGACTTTGCCTTTGGGTTTTTCCCGTTCTTCGCCGATCTGTTCCGCATCTTCCTGCGCAGGCGGCAACTCGCCTGCGGGAACGCATTTTTCGAGCGTCTTCTGTTTGCGCAGCGATTTTTTTGCCTTTACGATGAGAAACGCCGTATAGGCGATCATGATCGAAACAAAAACCAGTCCGTCCCACCAATCGAGCGCACGCCCCCAAATGCCCAAACCGATCAGAAGTCCGCTTGCAAGAATCAAAACAGGAATATCGAGAATCAATGATTCGCGCTTGACGGGAAGATTATGGAAAATCGCGGCAAGCCCCAAGATCAACAGAATATTCACGATATTGCTGCCCAGTACGTTCCCGATTGCGATATCGGTTGATCCGTCCGCGCTCAAATGCGCCCCGATCGCCGAAGCAACGGATACGCACAGTTCGGGCGCGCTGGTGCCGAACGCAACGATCGTCAGCCCGATAATCAGCGGAGGAATCTTGCATTTTTTCGCAATGCCCGCGCTGCCGTCCACAAACCAGTCCGCGCCCTTTACAAGAATCGCAAGACCTAAAATGAGGAGAAAAATCCAAAGAAACAATTCTGCCATACCCAGCCCCTGAAAGATTATTTGCCGAAAGTCTTGTCGTTCATACGAACCGCCGCGACACGCTTCCCGTTCGGAAAGCGGGGTATGTTGCCGCGACGCAAAGACTACTCCCCCTCGGTTTTGAAAATAGTATCACTTCATTAAAAAAATGTCAAGCGCGAAAACGCACCCGACACCCGATTAAATGATTCCTTCCAATAAGATTTTGACCCCGATCGTAATTAAAACCGCGCCGCCGAACAATTCCGCACTCCCGTCCAGACGTTTCCCCGCTTTTGCGCCGAACACAACGGCAATTACGGAGAGCGAAAACGTGACCGCGCCGATGACAACCGCGCACAGGACGGCGGAATAGGGAAGCCCCGCGTCCGTTTCCGCCGCGAGCATTGCCACCCCTACCGCAAGCGCGTCGATACTCGTTGCTACCGACTGTATGAACAGTTCCCCCGCGCCGAGCGGCTTGCGCAACGAACTTAAATACGGACGGATCCGCCGTTCCTTCCTCTGTTCCAAACGTTCTTTCCCACAGTCGAAAATCATTTTTCCGCCCAGCAGACACAACAGCGAAAATGCAAGATAGGGCGCGATTTTTTCCACAAACGAAGCGAACGCACCGCTCAGATAATAACCGGCAACGGGCATTATGAATTGAAACAGTCCGAACGAACCCGCAACCGCAAAAATTTTCAAAGTGCGCATTTTCGGTTCGACGGCTCCGTTTGCCATGCCGACGGCAAACGCGTCCATGGACAGCGCGATCCCGATCAAAAAAATTTCCCAGATTTCCATTTGCTCTCCGTGATCAAACAAAAAAGACTTATACGCGAAAATCGCGCATAAGTCTCGTCATTTCAGATAATACCCGCGGCAACGCCGCAAGATGTGGATACTACCGCATGTTTCAGCCGACTACTCCCCTATGTCTTTTTTATTGTAATCGACGGAAAAATTTTTGTCAACCGTTTGGGTTGCATTCAGTAATGATATTTTTTGCGCATACAGAAGAAGAACAGCATCGTAACGCCGAACGCAAGCACTTCCGCCGCCACGGACGCCGCCCAGACTCCCGAAAGCCCCCACAGCATGGGCAAAAGCAAGACCATACCGCATTGAAAAATCAGAGATCGGCTAAACGAGATCGCGCCCGAAATCAGACCGTTATTGAGCGCGGTGAAGAACGCCGAACCGAACACGCTGAACCCCATGAGCAGGAACGCGCCCGAATAGATATGGATTCCGATTCTCGTCATCTCATAAATCTCTTCGCTCGTTGCAAAGATACGCGCAAAGGGAATTGCCATGCCTTCGGCAAAGGCGGTAAGGACGACGCCCAAAACGCTCATGATCAAAAATCCTTTCTTGCGCAAATTTTTCAGTTCGCTTTCGTTTTGCGCGCCGTAATGATACCCGACGATGGGCGCGGCTCCCAGAGAAAATCCGAAATAAACGTTGAAAAAAATCGTACTCATGTACATAATAATCCCGTAAGAAATGACGCCGTTGTCACCCGCGATTCGCAGAAGTTGCATATTATAAAGAATACTCACCAAAGCGAACGAGATATTGGAAAGCAATTCCGATACGCCGTTCGTGCAGGCGCGGAAGAATTTTTTCCATCCGATCCGCGGTTTTCTGAAACGGAGCAGACTGTTGTTTTTACAGGAAAAATATACGATGGGCGCAATGCCCGCTACCGCTTGCCCTGCGGCCGTCGCGGCGGCGGCGCCGGCAAGTCCCCAGCCGAACACCAAAATGAACAGCGCGTCGAAGACGGCGTTCATGATTCCTGCGCCTACGGTAATGAGAAATCCCAGCGTTGCCTTTTCCGCCGTTACCATAAAACTTTGAAAAGAATATTGCAACATTAAAAACGGCATTCCGCACAGCGAAACAAACCCGTAAAGGATTGCCGCGTTCACCGTTTCGCGCGTAGCGTCCGCGCCCAACAGTTCGGTCACGGGGCGCAGGACCGCGATCCCGACGGCTCCGAACACAACGCCCAGCGCCGCAATGATGACGACCATCGCCGTGAAATATCCGTTGGCGCGTTCCGAGTCCCCCTCTCCCAGCGTTTTGGCAATCAACGCGCTTCCGCCCGAACCAATCATCATTCCGATCGCGCCCAAAATGATAACGAACGGAAAGATCAGATTTAATCCCGCAAACGCCGTGTCTCCCACGGCTTTGGATACGAATACCCCGTCCACGATCGAATACACGGACGTAAACACCGCCATCACGATGGAAGGCAGCGTAAACCGCAACAGTTTTTTAATAGTGAAATGTTCGGATAAAGAGATCCGCTTTTCTTTCATAACCTGCTCCGAAGATAAAAAAATGCGCCGATGGAAAATCCGATCGAGCGCACCCGACATCATATCGACAAACGCAGTTGCGACTGCGTGTCCTCCGATGAATAATATTTTTGATAGAGTATACTCCGTTTTCGTTCGTTTGTCAAACGAAAACGCTTAAAGGATCCCGTCAATTTCCGTGATGCGGTTCATCGGACAGGGCGCGGTCTGCGGCGTGCATTTTTCCGCTTTGACGACGACCGCCTCAACCTGTTTCCCGCCGCACGTCACCAATACGCGGTCTCCCGCCTTCACGCCCAGATAAGGCGACAGGTACCAGCGCGGTATGCCTTCGATTTCCGTTTTGACAAACGCGTAAATCTGATTTTCCGAGATCACGCCCCCGCTCAGTGAATGGATCATAACCCCTCCTTTAAAATAACGGCGCAAACAGTTTTGCGATTTCGCAGAGCCATCTCCACACAACGCTTTTTTTTGCGTCCTCCGCCGTCTGCAAAGCAGACACTTCAAACGTTTGATCCATGTCCGCTTTCAACTGCTCTACCGCCTTAGTTTTAAACATGAGCACCGCATCTTCGAAATGAAAGAGCAAAGAGCGATAATCGAGATTGATCGTCCCCACGACGGCAACTTCGTCGTCGCACACGAAACTCTTTGCATGTACGAACCCGGGCGTATATTCGTAAATTTTCACTCCCCCTTTGATCAGCGCCAGATAGTTGGAACGCGTGAGCGCAAAGGGGATTTTTTTATCGGGAATGTGCGGCGTGAGAATGCGAACGTCTACCCCGCGCTGCGCGGTGAGCGTAAGCGCTTCGCGCAGACGGTAATCGATAATCAGATAGGGCGTCGTGATATAAACGTAACGCTTTGCACCGTTGAGAATATTGATATATACGTCCTCGCCCAGATGCTTGCCGTAAAGCGGACGCGGACCGTCGCCGTAAGGCTGAACAAAGCCCTCGTTTTCGTATGTTTCGTATTCTTCGGGTATGTAGGGCGAAAAATCTTCCGCGGTCTTTGTCTGAATATTGTAAAGCCGCAGGAACATGAGCGCAAAACTTTTGACGCCCTCCCCTTCGAGTCGCACGGCGGAATCTTTCCAATGCCCGAAATACTGCACAATGTTGACGTATTCGTCCGCAAGGTTGATTCCCCCTGTATAGCCGACCGTTCCGTCGATGACTACGATCTTTCTGTGGTCGCGGTTGTTGTGTACGTTGGAAAGCACGGGGACGAATTTATTGAACTTCACGCACTTGATGCCCATCTTGCGCAACGTCTTGTGATAGCGGACGTGCACTTTGCCCATGCACCCGATGTCGTCGTACATGACGCGCACTTCCACGCCTTCCTGCACTTTTTGTTTTAAAATTTCAAGAATGCTTGTCCAGAGTTTTCCCTTTTCGATAATAAAAAATTCGAGGAAGATATACTTTTGCGCTTGTTTCAGATCTTCTAAAAGACGTTTTACAAATTGCTCGCCCGAAGGAAAATACTCCGTTTTCGTTCCGCCGTACAATACCGCCGTAGGACTTGCGAGCGCAAGCGCCTCGCTCTCGTCCGCCCAAACACCAAGCAGTTGCTCCGTCTGTTCTTTGGGGTATTTCCGCCGCGAATAGGGAACCGAACGCTCGATGAGCGAAACGTATCTGCCACGCTGGCGTTTCGAGGGACGGTGGGAAGAAAATACGATATATGCGATCACGCCGACGATATTAAACGTGATGATACAAATGATCCACGGCACCTTTGTTTCGGGCAACATGTCGCGGTTGGCGACACGCAGCGTAGTGATGATCATAATCAGCCAGTCGAGCAATGTGATCCCGATCATCAAATAGAGTTGGGTTTTGGGGTAATAGAAAATGACGACTTCATGTACAACGTAGATCGCGCCTACAAACAATGCAACCGCCACGAAAAAGATAAGAATAATCGTCAGCGCCACTAAGGAGAACCGACTGAAAATCTTTTTTAACTTCCGTTTCATTTCCATCCCCTGTAAAACAATTTCTGTCAAATACGCTCGAACACGGTACAGCCGCAATCGGCAAGATACGTTTGAAACGTTCCGCAAAGATTGACGCGCGCCGTAGGAGCATGTACGCGTTTCCACCCTGTGCAATCGATCAACGCGTCGCGGTCGATCCGGCTTGCGTTCATTCCGCACAGATCGATTTCCTCTACCCCATGGCAGCGGTAAAACGCATGAGACACGAGCAGTCCGCCCGTGATCTTCACTTTTTTCAGCGAAGCAGGAACCGAATAATTCTTTCCGTCCGAAAACAACTCGGCGAATTCGCCTTTGAAATAATGGCTGTATTCGGGCGCGTTCCCCGCAAACGGCAACGTAAGAGATTGCAGATTCTGTGCCGCAAGCAATGCGCCTTCATCCGCATAATCGTTGCCCGAAACCGAAAGTTCCCTGACCGCGGGAACAGCGGCAATCAGGCGAACCGCAGTCCCCGTATCGAGATAAACCGCGCCTTCGCTGACGGAATACGGCGTGCAAGCCGTAATGCTTTCTATTTCCGTCCCGATAAGCGTCTTGGAGTCGATCTCGGCTTCGGCGCGCAGTTCCAGACTTTTTGCGCCCGTCTTTTGCAAACGGGAAGACGAAATACTTCCCGAAAGCAACACGACGCGATCGCCCGCCGCCCCTTCTTCTTCAACGAGTTTCTGTCCGTTCCAAACAAAAAAGCCCGCACTGTAAAAGATGCAACCTTGAAATTCGCGCCACAGCGCCAACCGTTCCAAACGGGAAATCCCCTCGCCGGAAAGAGATAAAAGTTGTGCTAACCCGCCCGTCCGTAACGTATCGTAAACGAATTCAAACCGCTCCGTCGTCGGGATCATCCCGTACATGCCGCGGCGATAAACGCAAATCGTATTTTCTGTCATCCCGAAATAATGGGAATACAGTTCGGCGTAAGATTCTTCTGTGACGTCGTTATTTTCCCAACGCACGGCGTATGTTTCCGATGCCGCGCTTGCACTGCGGGGAAAGGGAAGAAAGGGAGATAAACTTCCGAGAAAAATAAGAAAACCGGTAACCCAAACAGAGGCGATCCTTTTTAAAAACCGCTTCACCATTTCAGGCGATGCAGTTCGCCTTCTTGCAAAAGATTCCGAAACCCGTTCTGACGCAGTCCTTCGTATACGGCGATCGCCGCGGAGTTGGACAGATTGAGCGAACGGCTCTTATCGATCATGGGAATGCGCACGCATTCGTCGGGATGCCGAACGAGCAATTCTTCGGGCAGTCCTTTCGTCTCTTTGCCGAACACAAGAAAATCGCCCTCGCGGTATTCCGCTTCCGTATAGTTATGTTTTGCTTTGGTCGTAAAGAAAAAGAACCGTGCGTGCGGATAAGCCGCCGCGAGTTCCTCGAAACTGCCGTGTTCGTGTACGCGCACAAGATCCCAATAATCCAGCCCCGCACGTTTGAGTTGCTTGTCGGATATTTCGAATCCGAGAGGATGCACCAAATGCAATTCGCAGCCCGTTGCTGCACAGGTCCGCGCAATATTGCCCGTGTTCTGCGGTATTTCCGGTTCTACCAGTACGATATGAAACATCGCTTTCTCCTTTGTGTAGCCATATTGTACGACTTTTCCGTGATTTTTGCAAGAGGTTCACAAAGATTTCATTCGGCAGAATCCTGATTTACCGAAAATACTCCGCCCGATGCGCAGGCGGAGTTTTTAATTTTAATCGAATTCCAAGATATCGGAGCCGCTGACGGTGAGATACCACAGGTCTTCGCGGTCGTATTCGTCACAGTTCGATACGAACAGATGCAACTCGAATCGATCTCTTATTCGGTGCAGTTCCGCACATAAAATCCTGCTGTATGCTCCGTCCGCGTCTTCGTCGTATTCATAGATCTCCTTCTCTTTCCCCTCGACGATCTCCCCCTCTTTTACGAACAGTCCTCCTCTTTCTCCTTTCAGATATATCCCTTCTTCCGTTTCTTCTATTCCCGTGATCACGCACCCCTCTAAATCGTTTACCCCGATCTTTTTCGTCAACCCCCGTTCCGCCGCTTCCGTTTCCCGTTCCGTTTCTCTTCTGATCTTTTCCGTTTCGCGTTTCAATGCTGCGCAGTACCCTTTCAGCATGTCCTTCACTTCCGCGCTCGCATACCCCAACGCCAACACCCGAAGATCCGCAACCTTTTCCAAAATCTCCTGCGGCATCTTGCTGAACAGTTCCGTCCTCTTTTTCTGCTGCTGCTCAAACCGCTGTTTCGACGTTGCTTCGTCAAACACAAGCCGTTTTCCCTTCCCCGCTATCTTTCCGTGCATCTCCCGAAACGCGATCCTTCGCGCGCGTTCTTCCGTGCTGATCCCTTCTTCGTTCACGTACTCCTCGATTTTCCGTGCGTCCTCTTCCGGATCGCGGTATCTGTCGCTTTTACGTTCCTGCTCCGCAAACGCATCTTTCTGTTTCCGATACGTTTCCGCATAAAATGCTTCATCCTTCCGTTCCGCTTTCTTACTTCTTCTCACCCACTCGTTCAGATACGACAGCCATTCCTTTTCGTAATTCTCTTTTGTCTTTCCTTTCATTTCCTTTCCTCCTTTTGTTTGTTTTTTTATTTATATTGGTTTTTCATTTATAAATTCATGACGGATACTACGGCATGGCTTAGTATTGTATTAAAAAAAAAACACTATACTTATTTGTGAGATTAAGGAGTTCGTTTATGACTTTAACAGAAGCCCTTTCGATAAGAGTAAATGAATTATTGAAAGAACGTGAAATCACGCAATATAAACTTTATACTTTAAGCGGAGTTTCACAATCCACAATAAGCGATATAAGACATCAAAACAACAAAAAAGTTACGTTAAACATCATATACGAAATTGCACAGGGTTTTAATATGGACTTACCGACTTTCTTTGATTGTCCGCTGTTTAAAAACTGGAATATTACTGATTAAAACAATCGTTTTATACGATTGTTTTTTATTATATCACATTAAAAATAAAAAATCACGCGATTTTGCTATTTTTATATAAATTTAGCGTAATAGTCTTCCGATTTAGCGTGTGTATAATATAAATATATTGTGATAGGATTGTTGCGAAATGTATTTTAACTCGGAAAAAATATATCAAAAAGTAGAGCGTTTATGCTTTGAAAAAGGTTGGAGCCTATATCGCTTAGCCGAATTATCTAATATATCGGTAAATTCTTTATATAGTTGGCGCGACAGAAAATCGTCTCCTACTTTATATTTAATAGAAAGTATCGCGAAAGCATTTGACGTCAGTCCGATTTCTCTTTTATTGCAAGAGGAAGAACTTGGAGCAATTCAAGCGGAACATAAAGAATTGTTTACTCGGTGGAATGGTTTAACGACAGAACAAAAATCTTCTCTTATGAATATGTTGCGCTCCTTTACCAGAGATATCGAATAAAACATATTGTTACGATACTGTCAAGAGTTAATTTATGGAAATGCTCGGATTAAAAGAAATCAGAAAAAAGAAAAATTTGAATCAACTAAAAGTCGCACTTGATTTATCAATCAGCCGCGAAGCGCTTTCACTTTATGAAAACGGCAAACGAAACCCGAGTTTAGAAATGCTTCTTACTTTTTCAAATTATTTTAACGTTTCTATTGATTATCTGATTACAGGCAAAGAGTTTTGCAAAAAATAAAAAACTGCTTCAAAAAACATATTGTAAAAAATTAGAACTTGAAAAAAATAATTTAAAAATTTTATATGAACAATATCAACCATGCTTTCGATGAAGAAAATTTAAATATTTAATATTTTTTTCGTACAAATTACAAAAACCATATGGAATTAAAAGATTTCGGTACTCAGTTAGCCAAACTCAGAACAAATGCAAATTTATCCGCCTACGAATTAAGTTTAAGAATCGGGAAAGACGCAAGTTATATTCATAAAGTAGAAAGCGGAAAAATCAATATCAGTTTAAAAAGTATTTTAAAGATTTGCGACGTTTTGGAAATACCGCCCGCACAACTTTTTATTACGGATTAATAATTATGAACTCTTCGTATATGTTACGTCTCGCCCGAAATTTAAAAGAATTTATGGGAGATATGTCGTTAAGCACGCTATCGGAAGAAGTAAATATTCCCCAACCGACCCTTTCAAGATATTTGCAATGCAAGAGACAAATCACCTTGGAAAATCTAATTAAATTAGCCGATTATTTTGACGTGGACATCGATATTTTAATCGGAAGAAAAGATTACTGATTACAAATATCAACTTTATTTTATCATACCGATTGGCATAAACCAAGCAATTATGCCATTATAATGTCATAAAATAAAGTTGTATAATAAAAGCACAAGTTTGATAATGGTAATGGATATTCAACACAAATAAAAAACATCCGTACGATCATGTACGGATGTTTTTTATTTGATTATCTCAGATAACTGCCGTTCGCGCTCTCACGCACACGGAACATCTGAACTTCTTCGCCCGAGTTTGCGTCTATATACACAACGTATTCGGTTTCACCGCTCGTGCAGAAGAATTCATATGCAAGCACTTCCTGTCCGTCTACGGGGATCAGCGCAAGCGTACCGTTCTCGCATTCGAGGTTTCCGCTGAGATTTGCGCGTGCTTCCCGCTCGGTAATGCCGGCGTTTAAATTTCTGTCTTCGCTGTTCAGAAGGTAGCCTCTTGCTTCCATTCCGACGACGCGTCCCTTCGATTCGCATACGCGTACTCGGATCATATCGGGATAGGCGCGGAACCCGTCGCGGTTGCTGACGTACGTGATGTCCGCCACCATGCCCGCATCGGATAACCACACTGCCTCAACGTCTGTAATGCCGAGTTGCGCAAGGAAGTCAAGCGCCAGTTCGTTACAGGTTTCAAGATCGAAATTCTTGGGGGAGCATGCTTCGTAAGTGTCAAAGAATGCAAGTTTCCCGCCGTTTTTCGTGATCTGCGCATAAATTTCCACGTCGTTTTCATCGGTAAGCACAAAGTTATAGCAACTCACTTCGCGCGCGTTGGTCTCGCCCGTATAGCGGACTTCGCGGACATGGTAGCCGCCGAAGTATTCTTTCACGAGTTCTTCCGCGCGGCTTTGGGAAACTTCCTCCAACGCGGCAAGTTTATTTTCGCCTACGTTGCCCTCGCCCGAAAAAGGCGCGTCTACAATTTCTTCGCTTTCCGTCTTAGTATCGTTCCCTACCTGACCGAACATGTCGGACACGGCGCCCTGGTTACCGTTTAAGAACTCGCGGAGTTGTTTGCTCGTCATGGTCGTAACCAGCGTATTGAGTTCGTTGTAAATTTTCGAATTGACGTCCGAAAGATAAGCAATCGTATTCTTTTCGGTCTGCGTCAGTTTCTGCCCTGCCGCAAGTCTTGCAAGCAGCGTACGGGCATAGGAACCCGTCTTGTTTACAAATGCAGAAATGTCGTTGCTCGTCGCTGCGTCGACGGGAATCCGCTCTAACGCGCTTTCCAAAAGCATACTGTCCACGAGTACGTCGGTCAGAAGTTTCTGCTGTTCGCGCGCACCGGAAGATACGCGGAGTTTGGAAAGGTTGTTGTCTAAATCTTCCGTCACGGAGACCATTTCGTATAAGGTGGCGCGGGAAACGTTTTCGGTTGCAACGTTCATGTCGTTCATTCTGATCGATCCCGCCGTCACTACGGTTGCCAACGCAAGGCAGGCAACGCCCAGCGAAATGACTGCCGCAAGCCAGCCGCCGAAGCCGGGCGCGTGCTTTTTGCGTTCGGTTTTCTGTTCGCGCTTATGCTTTTTACTTTCCGCTCTGCGCTCGTGCGCCTTCATGCGCGCTTCATGTCTGCGCTCGCGGGCTTTCTGCTGTGCTTCGCGCTTTTGGCGTTTCAATGCGATTCGGTCTTTCTTTTCGCGGGCAAGGCGTTTTTGTTTTTCCGCCTTGTTCTCGTTTTTCAGCATTTCGCGGCGCGCGATCTTTTCCGCGCGGCGTTCCAATTTTTTGGCTTTGAGTTCCGCTCTCTTATCGATCTTCGCCTGTTTGCGTTCGGCGCGTTTTTTTGCAATGAGTTCTTTACGCGCCAACTTCTTTTGTTTGATCGCGGCTTTTTTCTCTAACTTTTTGGCTTTGAGTTCCGCTCTCTTCATCAGTTTCTTTTCTTTCTTTTCCGCGCGTTTCTTCGCAGCCTGCAAACGTTTTTCCGCTGCCGCGCTCTCTTTGGTTTCCGTCTTCTTCGTCTTGGCAGCAGGCTTCGTCTTTTTCACGGAAGCCGTTTGCTTTTTCGCTTTCGCAGACGGATTGGTCTGCGTCTTCTTTTTCGTTTTGGTTTGAGCGTTCACGTCTGCCGCGTTCATTTTATTTTCCTGTTCTACGCGCTCGACCTTCTTTGCGCCGCTCGATACGTTCTTTCCGATTTTCTTTTCCATAACTCCTCCTTAAATGGCAAAGACGTGTTTGCCGATAACCGTAACCGTCGGACGGTTGAAGATCCACGAACTCGTTGCAACGGCGGGGTTGTAATAATACAGGCACCCGTAGGTGGGATCCCAGCCGTTCATCGCGTCGCGCGCGGCGTCGTACGCCGTTTGATTGGGTTCCAGATTGATTTGTCCGTCCGTTACCGCCGTAAATGCGCCCGGCTGATAGACAACGCCCGCAATGGTGTTGGGGAATGACGAACTTCTTACGCGGTTCATGATGACCGCGCCGATCGCGACCTGTCCCGTATAACTTTCTCCGCGGCCTTCCGCATAGATGGTCTTTGCAAGAAGGTACACGTCGGATGAGGTGTAATTCGAACCGGACGTGCTTCCCGAATTGGGTTTATTGAGCGCATTGTAAGAATCGTTCATGCCGAGCGCCGCATAAGTTGCTTTCCCGACGATCCCGTCCGCCGTTAACCCGTTCTTTTTCTGGAAATAAACGACCGCTTTTTTCGTTCCCGAGCCGTAGATCCCGTCTACCGCACCCGAATAGTAGCCCCAATTTTTCAATCTGCGCTGAACTTCCTTTACCTCGCCGCCTCTGCTCCCCTGACGAAGAACTGCGGTTTCGACAACGGCAGTCTGCGCCGTATCGGCTGCGTCATCCGCGCGGATTACGGAAGTCGCCGTGATCCCTGCAGCGGCGGCTCCGGTGAGCGCTAGCGTCAACGCGCCGATTGCCAAAAACTTTTTCATAATTTCCTCCTATGCGTAATGTGCGCATTGAGGAAAATTTTATGCAAATTTATACTTGTTTAAATTACAGCAACGTGATATAATTACTCTACCATATCAGTGGAGAAAAATCATGAAGAAAAAATTATTTGCGCTTGCAACCGCTTCCCTCGCCGTTTGTTCCCTGTTCGCGTTTGCAAGATGCGACGTCATTATTGCAACCGGACCGGGAGAGGAAGACAATATAATTCCGGGCGATACGATACAAAACCCCGACGGCAGCATAACTCTTCCCGGCGGCTCGACGATTACCCCCGGTCCGGGCAGCGACCATGAGGGCGATATCGTCATTCCGCTGCCGGATATACCGGAACCCGAACCGGAACCCGATTTAAACGACCCTGAAGAAGACTCTACCGGGTTGGAATATACACGCGTTGAGGCAAATAGAAATCATCCCGAACCCTATTACTATGTTTCGGGTATCGGCACTTGTACGGCAACTAACATTGTGATTGCAAGCGAATTCAACAATCTTCCCGTAAAGGAAATTGGGACAAAAGCATTTTACGGTTGTACCCAAATGGTAAGCGTTACCATTCCCGATAGCATTACTGAGATAGGTCTTTATTCGTTCCAAAATTGTAGCAATCTTACAAACGTTTCAATTCCCGAAAGCGTAACATATATCGGAAATTCCGCATTCGACGGATGCAACAGTTTTACCAGCGTTACCGTTCCGGACAGTGTGATCGAAATCAGTTTTGGCGCATTCGCGAATTGCACTAATCTTGCAAGCGTAACTCTTTCCAATAACATTACCGTACTTTGGCATAATTTGTTCCGTAATTGCACGTCGCTTACAAGCATTACGATTCCCGACGGCGTTACGAGGATTGACGGATTCTACGGTTGTAACAATCTTAGGAGTATCAATATACCGAACAGCGTTACCCAAATCGATCAAGAAGCGTTTTACGATTGCAGCAGTCTTACGAATTTAACCTTGCCAAACGGTTTAACATGGATTGGCAAAGATGCGTTATACAACACTCCTTATTATAACAATGAGAGCAATTGGGAGAACGGAGTACTCTACTACGGAAACTATTTGCTGAATTCGAGAACAACCTTATCAGGCAACTATCAAATAAAACCCGGAACGGTTTTAACTGCTACAAGTGCGTTCCAGAATTGCAGCGGGCTTACGGGCATTACGATTCCCGAAAGCGTTACAACGATTTGCAACTCTGCATTCGAAGGGTGTAGCGGTCTTACGAGCATTACGATTCCCGATACCGTTACAAATTTTTACGGTAGTAGCACGTTCCAGGGTTGCAACAATCTTGCAAGCGTAACGCTTCCCGAAAGTTTACGTTTACTTAATGTTTATATGTTCAAGGATTGTACTTCTCTTACGAATATTACGCTTTCGGAAAACGTAAAGAAAATCGAACCCCATGCGTTTTCCAACTGCACCTCCCTTACAACAGTTAACGTAAATTCAGAAGATATTGTAATAAGTTCCACTTCATTCATGTCGTGCACTTCTCTTACGACCATTATGTTCATAGGTACCGATGTGTATATTGAAACCTATGATTATCGTCATATTGAATTAGGACGCAATATCGGTCCGTATCAATTAACTTGGGAAAGTTTTATGATTTTTGACTATCACCCTGAAATGTCGCAATAAAATAATTATTGTAAAAATTTAAACCTCATGATGTAATATTTTTGTATAAATACGGTGGTAAGAATATTAAGAAAAAAACATTAGCGCTTGCAACCGCTTCCCTCGCTGTTTGTTCCCTGTTCGCGTTTGCAAGATGCGACGTCATTTAAGGGGAATATGAATCATTGGGAGATAGGAATATTAAATAACATTGATAGAACAACCCTGCCGCACACCAGCGCGGCAGGGTTTTTGTTTTGTTTAATCTCCGACTTCCCTATGAAGGGTTGCGAGACAGTATAGGTCCCAGGGTCAATACAGTTGGCCATGCCGTTCCAGCCTCCCGTATACCCGCTCGTCACTCTCACTCCCTCTGTCGGATAGTTCTCATCCAATCGGATCGCTTCGTAATACTCCTCCTCCAAACTATGACGTAATTGATCGTATTCCACGTCATAACTCGTCGGCACCAACCGCTGTTGCGTAATTTCACCTGCGAGTTGAATGTAGTTGTTAAAAGTTTTTTGGTTGCCTGAACCGCCATTTTTATAACCGCCTGCAATGGATACAAAATATCTTCGAACGGTCTTCGTATTTTTCGATGCATTGTCAAATGCATACGTCTGTGTTGTGGCTGCATTTGCCGTCGCGGTTCCGTAACGTTTTGTTGCGGAGCGGGCGGCAATACAATATGCGGAAGGACTGTTGCTCGATGCGTAATAATTTGCAGGAACCTTCGAAGGATCGTTTCCGCAAGCATAAATGCGCGCATAGGCTCCTGCCATACCGTTTCCGATATGATGCGTTCCGACTGCCTGCGTATACAATGGAATATTATAACGCGTGTGAGCGGGCACTTCTACGTCTACCGAATACAATACTGCTCCGTAATAAGTTGAACCGCTGGTAGAAACCACACCGCTTCCGTTGTAAAGATTGATGCTGTTACCGACTGTTAACGTGTATGTCGCATTTTCGGTTGCAACATGTTCGGCGTTGAAATTTACATAAGACATGCTTCCCGTTGCTGTTCCGTAGGCACGGCGAATCACTTTGATTTCGGGCGCATCTTCGATGGCGACGCCCGTATCTGCGAGGGGGGACGCACTTCCGACGGGCGATCCGTCCCTTCCCGTGTTTTCCGCAGTATTAAGCCCCCATTTGCCGACTTCCGTCGGCTTATGTTTTAATCAGGGAAAATAAGAAAAACGCCGCTTTCAAACGACGTTCTTGTAATATTCCATATCGATTTATCCGAAAAATTTTTGAATGATTTCGGCAATTTTGCTTTTATATACCACGTTGCCGTTCCCAGAAGTAAAACACAGCGGCGGATATACCACGCACCACCAGTTATCGCCCGCGCCCGTGCCGAGTTCTAAAATCAGCGCGTCGTATACGCCTGCTTCCAGCGTAACGCCGTCGTAGATACGAGTGGGAAATTCTTCTTCGCGGATACTTGCACGCGCGCCGTAACCGTAACCGTTTGCCCGAAGCGTCCGTTCGGCGACCTGTTCCACTTCCTTCAATTTTCGGGAAATTTTTTCGATCGCCTCCGCCTTGGTGGCGCAGTCGGCAACCGTGGGAGTGAGATATTCCACAACGCTGTCGCGCACTTTGTATTTTACGTTCTGATCTTCTGCCGCATTGGAATTTGCGCGGATATGTACGCGCAAGTAAGAGGCATTTGCGCTTTCTTCCGCGCGGCCGTTTCCCATAAACGCAACGCTTAACCCTGCGATTGCAGCAATCAACAAAATAATGATCCCGATTTTTTTCATACTTTCAACCTCCGTCTTTGACACGTAGTTTATTGACTTATGACGGAATGTTTATACCTTAATAGGAAAAATTATTCTGCTGTCAGTTTTCGGACGGAAGTTTTTCGCATTTGAACCGTAAATCCCGACACGGCTAATTCAAACAGAAATGCAAAACAAGCAAGTACGATAAAGAAGACCGCGACGTCAAATTGATAAACAGGTACGTCTTGATTCACTCCATTAAAAACCACATCGAGCATCAAACGTAGCAGCCCGTACTGATAAACGGTTCCCAGAGCGAATCCGCAATATGCAGGGATCCGATAGCCGCCGAGAATGCACTGTCCGCACTGCCAAAAGGAATATCCGAAGGCTTTCATCACCGAAACGGTACGTTCGTTTGCGCGCACCAGCGAAGTGAACGCCAATACGAGCGCGGTAACGGACAGCACGATCCCGATCCCGAAGATCATCGCGCCCATCGATATGCTCGAATAATCTTTCATGGAAACCGACATTTGCAACATCGAAGCAAAACAAAAACTTGCAAACGCGATGAAAAACAACAGCGATTTTTTGCTTTTCAGCGTCGTCAAAGTCAGATCGAGGAGAAACGGAATTTTCCGCGATCTGGGTTTTGCTTTCACCGGCTTTCCTTCGCTCCGGTCCCGGATCAAAGTGAGCGCACTGCGCCGTAGCCGCAGATAAGCGGACAATATGGAAAATGCTGAAAATACGACCGTAGGAAGCACGACGAAACAAGCAAGCAGTTCCGCATGAAAACGAATGGGGATTCCCGGAAACCCTTCTCCGCCCATCTGATCGTAAATCAACGGGCAAACGGCATATCCTGCGCCGAAACCGATTGTCGCGCCCAAAAAAACGCTCAGTCCGAACACCCAAAATTCAAGCGCAAGTTTCCCGTTCCCGTAGCCGAGCGCTTTCATAAGACCGAGTTGTTTGCTGTGCGCGTCGATGTACAGTCTGACGTAAAACACGATTAAAACAAGGGTGACCGCCGCGAGTACGCTGCCGCTGATGATGCACACAAACTTTGCAGTCAGAAGTTGCGCACGGTACAGCGAAAGCGCGCTTTCTTCTACCTCATCCTTTACGGCTAACGCGTCGAGATAAAAATTCAAAAAAAACGTACAGACGAACACCGCACAACCGCACATGACCGCGACCCCAAAAAGCCGTGCGCCGTCTTTCAGACTTACCGTCATAGTTACCACCCTATTGCATATGCCGACTTGCGGATTTCATTTTTACGGACGTTTGCGATCTTCCCGCTGTTCATGGAAAATACGAGATCCGCCGTCTCCGCGATCGAGGCGTTATGCGTTACCATGACGGCGGTAAAACTGAGTTCCGACTGCAATTTGAAGAGATAGTCGAGAATCCCGCGTCCCGTTTCTTCGTCCAGCGCACCCGTCGGCTCGTCAAGGAACAAAATATCAGGTTGTTTTGCCAATGCGCGCGCAATACTCACCCGTTGCTGTTCTCCGCCGGAAAGTTCCGCAGGGCGGCTGTTTTTTTTGCTCCCGAGCCCTACGGCTTCGATGATTTCCGCATAATTCCGATTGCCTGCAAGATGCGCGCCGATACGGACGTTTCCCTCTACGGTAAGATGGGGAATTAAAAAATATTGCTGAAATACAAACCCGATTTTCCGTTTCCGAAAATCCGTGCGCTGTTTTTCGTTCATATCGGTAAGCGTTTCTCCGCTGACGCGGACGGTTCCGCTGTCGGCTTGCTCCAATCCCGAAAGCACGGACAAAAGCGTTGATTTGCCCGAACCGGATGCGCCGAGAATGACGGCAAGTTGCCCTCGGCCGACGGTAAGCGATACGTCTTTCAGTACCGACGTAACCGTTATGCCATTCCGATAAGATTTATTTACGTTATCGGCAAAGATCATATAATCCTCCGCAATTGTGGCTCTTTAACAGCGCAATAAAAACTTCCGTCAGCATTTCGTCAATTTGTTCCGAAGAAAGTTCGCACGCATGCGTTGCCAGCATCACCGCAATTCCGTGTGAATAGATCCAAAGATGACGGTAAAGTTTGACTGCGATTTCATTTCCGACCCCGTAGCCCGATGTGATCGATTGCAGGATTTTAGAATAATTCTCATCGATCACAGGCAAAATTTCCGAAATTGCCGCATTATGTTTGCCCATGAACAGCATCCGAAACAAGTTAGGTTCATTCGCCGCAAAACGGATATAAGCCCTTCCCACGCCCTTAAACGCAATTTTCTCTTTTAACCCTTCGGCGATATAAGCGTTATAACAGTTCCGCGCCGCGCGGGAAACTTCACTGATCACTTCTTCCATATTTTTAAACACCGTAAATACGGGACGTGCGGAACTTCCCAGTTTGCTTCCGAGTTCTCGCGCAGTTACAGCATCGATCCCTTTTTCGCGCACCAAATCGACCGCGGCTTGTATGACCTGTTGTTTGGTAAATTTTGCTTTGGGCGGCATTGAAATGTTCTCCTATTTAAAACATATGTTTTACAACATGTGATTTATATTATAATCGAAAAACGACCGCCTGTCAAGCGGTCGTTTTCATAATTCGTTATGAATTGATCAAACCGAACATCGAATCGAGGATGAATCGGTTCTGCCATTCCTGACTGAACGTTTCTGATTCTTTCTCGAAATCGTTATAATTCTGCAAGTTATGTCCCATATTCATGTAAACCATTTTATAATTCTGATTGGTCCACGCAACGGGATAGTAATCGTATTCTGTCCAGATCTCGTTGGGTTTATTCGGATTATTTCCCACGGGGAACGTACTCTTGTCGAGCGTCAATAAAACGGTGATGTCAGGATTTCCGTACAAGTCGCTCTGTTCATTCTCCCATGCTTCCCAGGCATACCATTCGTTGGGCGCCGATAAGAATGTTTCAGGCAGATTGCTCGTTGAAAAATGATCTTGCGTTTCAACATGCAGCGTTTCGCCTGTGGGATTCCAAGTATTTTTCCAATATTCGCCCGAGCCAAGGAAATCTTTATGATACCAGTCCCAAATATTCTTTTCGATGCTCTTCATTTCAAACGCGGCGGAATGGTAACCCATCCATGCTCCGCCGTTTTCCATGTACCTTTGGAACGCAGCGCGGGGTTCGTCTTGCGTCGGTTTATCGTTGAGGAACATCACTAACTCATACTTTGCAAGATTCTCGTCGTTCAAGTCGTTCCAATCCGTCGTATGCGTATAGGAAAAGCCCAAGACTTCCCCTTTTTGTTTGAACCATTGATTCGCCTCGCGCGCAAAATCAGCATGCGCAGCGTCGAAATCGACGTTCGTAACAACACCGAATGCAAGCACACGGAACGTAATACAAGTTTCGCAGGATGAAACATCGTGGCTTGCACGGCTGTTTTCTAATTCCTGTCCGCATTCCTCCTCCGCGCAGATCTGCCAATGCTCGGCATCGGAATGTCTCCACACCCATTTATGCTTGTGCCCGCCGCACGCCGTCATCGATAATGCGATTGCCGTGACAGATACGATGCCCACCGCCGTTTGGAGTAACGTTTTGATTCGTTTCATTTCTTAACTCTCTTACATTTCATCGATTGCCTATCGGACATTAAATCCATTTGAAACCGTTTCGTACGTTTCTACCATATCATGCTTTTCGCGGCTTGTCAATGGACGGTTACAGAAACAGTTTAAAAGAAAAAACACTTGCGAATTTGCAAGTGTTTTTAACTGAAAGGTGGCAACTACCTATCCTCCCGGCCTGTTAGGGCAAGTACTTTGGGCGTAA
>CAJUIR010000001.1 GCA_910586655.1 uncultured Christensenellaceae bacterium | reverse complement strand
TGTTGATAGACCACTTCCCATTGAAATTTGACACGTCCTTGGTAAGGACGAGGTCACCGGTTCAAGTCCGGTTAGCAGCTCCAAAAAACCACCGTATTCGGTGGTTTTTTCTTATGTTTCTGAAATAAATAGTTGTTATAAAAAACAGACGTTTCGCATTCCTGTTGATTGATGAGTTCAGATATCATTCAACATCATTGTGTCAACTTTTAAGGGGGAACGGCATAAAATATCAGTAAGGAGAATTGATTGTATGGAAGAAACCCTCAACACAACGGAATCCACCGTTGATCAACCTACTTCAGAAGAAATTTGCGGATCAACCAATATTCTTGATACCGTACATCTCAAAAATCTCGTAGATGATCTTGCCAAACTTTACGGAACGTCCGTGTGCACGAAAGTTGCTAAGGACTCCAAGGTTGCGTCAGAAAAAAGGCTTATAGAGGCAATTCGTGCGAATCTTGACCGCTATAACGATTGAGTGAAACCAATTTCATACAGACAAAACGCCGTGGAACCTTGTGTACCGCGGCGTTTGTTTGCACATAATATTGTTATGCGGACGATTTTGCACTGTGATCTCAATAATTTTTATGCATCCGTGGAATGTCTTAGAAATCCCGAAATACGGGACAAACCCGTTGTGGTCGTAGGAAGTAAAGAGGACAGGCACGGAATCGTACTGGCTAAAAATATGATCGCAAAGCGTGCGGGCGTAAAGACGGGTGACGTGTATTGGGAAGCAAAGCAAAAGTGCGGCAACGCGCTTGTGGAAGTGCAAGCGGATTTCGGCGAGTATTTAAAAGTATCGAAAGCGGTGCGTCACGTTTACGAATGCTATACCGATCGGATCGAGTCTTACGGAATCGACGAATGCTGGTTGGACGTGACGGCAAGCATGCGCCTGTTCGGCAGCGGAATGATCATTGCAGATACAATCAGGCAGCGGATCAAAAAAGAAATCGGGATCACGATCAGCGTGGGCGTCAGTTGGAATAAAATTTTTGCCAAATTGGGATCGGATATGAAAAAGCCCGACGCAGTGACCGAGATCACGCCCGAAAACTACAAAGATAAAGTCTGGACTTTGCCCGTGGAAGATTTGCTGTACGTCGGGCATGCGACCAAACTGAAACTCAACAGAATCGGAATCAGAACGATCGGACAGTTGGCGCAAACGAAAGAAGAAACGCTCTCCGCCATGCTCGGGAAATGGGGGAGTTATCTGCATACGTTTGCAAACGGAAAAGACGATTCGCCCGTTGTAACCGTCGGCGAAGAGGAAACCATAAAATCGATCGGAAACAGTTTAACCGTATACCGCGATCTTGAAAACGAAGAGGACGTGCAAATGGTCATTCATTTGCTTGCCGATTCGGTTGCGGCGCGAATGCGGGAATCGGGTTTGACGCGCGCGCGAACGGTGCATATCTCTGTCCGCGCGTCCGATCTGAGCGGATATCAGAAGCAGGGGAAATTATCCCACCCGTGCGGAAATGCAGTCGAAATCGGTAAAACGGCATTTCGTTTATTTCGCGCGGTATATCCTTGGGAGAACTATGTGCGAGGCGTCGGCGTATCCGTTTCTGATTTTGTTTTCGGTGCGGAACAACTCAATTTCTTCGTAGACGTGGAAAAAGACGAAAAACAGAAACGTTTGGACGCAGCAATCGATCAAATCAGAGCCCGCTACGGAAACAAGATGATTCAATCGGCAATCGTATTGAAAGACCCGAAGATCCGAGATCTCGACATAAAAGGCGAACATACCATTCATCCGTACAGTTTTTTTAAAAACGGGAAAAAATAACGGCGCAAAAGCGCCGCGATTTATCTGCAATTTAATTTGATCAGAGGGTCGTTCAAAATATAATCGGAAGCAAAATACATGTCGGTCAGATATCGATATTTAACGGCGTCTTCGGCAATCACGGGGATGCGGTCATGATGCTGCACAACGGGCGGAGTCGCGGGTTTGGTTAATATAACAAACCGCGGTATACTGTCTTCTATCCGGTAAAATCCGCAAAGATAAATCAGATTCCCGTCTTTTCGCGAAAAATAGAATTTCTTTTTGTTTCGGTCCCATTCATAAAAACCGCTTGCGGGGATCAAACAGCGCCGTTCCAAAAAACTTTTACGGAACGTCTGCTTTTCCGTAACCGTTTCGGCTCGTGCATTGATGAGCATGCCTTTTTCAGCGAACCGACCGAATCCCCAGCGCGCGGCAAACGTCTCTTCAGCAGAGATCACGGGCGCGACCGTATCCGGAAAGATATCCCCGAAATGCAACTGAATTCTTTGTTCATCGGGAATGTCCCGAATGATTTTCTGCGTTTGTTTATGGCTGAATCCCAAATGAAATCTTCCGCACATACATGAAGTTTGCGCATTTTGCAGATGATTATAGTAAGAAATAGTTGGATTTGCCCAAACAGCCATCATGATAAAAGGAGGAATGTATGAAATATATTTGTGAAGTATGCGGATGGGAATATGACGAAGAACAGGGCTATCCCGAGGGTGGGATTGCACCCGGCACGCCGTGGGAAAACGTACCGCAAAATTTTGAATGTCCTTTATGTTTCGTCGGAAAAGATCAGTTTTACAAATCAGAGTGATCGACTAAAAACAAAGTTTTCATATTTTAAAGCAATCGGTGAAAGCGGGGCGAATCGCACTATTTGAATTTATTTTTATTAAATTCCGTCCCAAATTCAATATTAAAGCGTGCGATCGATTGGCAAAGTGACAGATTGTATGTCTTTACACCCTTGACAGAATGTGTTTGCACCGTTATAATTAAAAGAAAACGGAGATCGAATTTTGAAAGTATTGGTTACGGGCGGCGCAGGATTTATCGGCTCGCATACGGTTGTCGAATTATTGAAAGAGAATTACGAAGTTGTCGTGATCGACAATCTTTGCAATTCCAATGCAGAAGCGCTTCGGCGTATCGAGCGGATCACGGGCAAAAAAGTCACATTTTATTGCGCGGACGTGCGTGACAGAGACGCTTTAAACAAAATTTTCAGCGAGCATACCTTTCATTGGGTCATTCATTTTGCGGGCTTGAAAGCAGTGGGGGAGAGCGTAAATCTGCCCTTGGCATACTACGATAATAATCTTGTTTCCACCCTTATATTGCTGGAAACGATGCGCGCCTACGGCGTGAAAAATTTTATTTTTTCTTCTTCGGCTACCGTATACGGCGTGCCCGAGCGGTTGCCGCTCGACGAAGCGTGCAGACTTTCCGTGACCAATCCCTACGGCGCGACCAAACTGATGCAGGAAGAAATTTTGCGCGATCTGTGGAATTCCGATAAAACTTGGAATATCGCGCTTTTGCGTTATTTCAATCCGGTCGGCGCGCACGAAAGCGGACTGATCGGCGAAGATCCCAAGGGCATCCCGAATAATCTGATGCCTTACGTTGCGCAGGTTGCCGGCGGAAAACTGAAAACGGTGGGCGTTTTCGGAAACGATTATCCGACGCACGACGGAACGGGCGTACGGGATTACATTCACGTTGTAGATCTCGCCAAAGGTCACGTTGCGGCAGTCAAGCGACTTTCCAAGAGCGGCGTCCACGTCTTTAATCTCGGAACGGGGAAAGGTTACAGCGTGCTTGATATGATACATGCTTTCTCCAAAGCATGCGGATTTTCGTTGCCTTACGAGATGAAACCGCGCCGCGCGGGAGACGTTGCAGTGTGTTATGCATCGAGTGAAAAAGCACGGCGGGAATTGGGTTGGACAGCCGAATATGATCTTGAAAAAATGTGTTCCGATCAATGGAACTGGCAGAAAAACAATCCGAACGGATATCAGACTTAACGAAAAAGACCTCGCTTTTGCGAGGTCTTTTCTCAAAATTTTATAAGAGGGTAGAGAGTAAGTCGTTCATATCGTAAAGACCGTTCGGTTTGCCTTGCAGCCATTTCGCCGCCTTCAACGCGCCCGAAGCAAATACTTTGCGGCTCTGCGCCGAATGCGTGAGTGTGATTACTTCGTCCGTGCCCGCAAACATCACTTCGTGTTCGCCGACAACGGTTCCGCCGCGGACGGCGTGGATCGCAATTTCATGTTTATCGCGCGCGCCTACGTTGCCGTGACGTCCGAAGATAAAATGCTTTGACTTTCCGAATCCTTCGTTAACGCTGTCCGCAAGCATTAAAGCCGTACCCGAAGGCGCGTCTTTTTTTTTGTTATGGTGCCGTTCGATGATTTCCGCATCGAAATCGCCGAGCGCTTCCGCCGCCTTTTTTACGAGAAATTGGAGTACGTTTACGCCCAAAGACAGATTGCCCGTTTTAAAAATTGCAACCGATTTTGCGTATTCGGCAATCAGTTTTTCATCGTCTTCGGTATAGCCCGTCGCTGCAAGGACAATGGGAACGTTTCGTTCCGAGCAGAATTCCAAACGTTCTTTCAAGTCGGAAGGAGATGAAAAATCGATCACGGCGTCCGCCGATTCGGTCACTTCGTCAAACGAGCGGTAAACGGGAAAAGAAAGGGGATAAGGATTGCGATCGACGCCGCATACGATTTCGTCGGTTTCCGCGCATTCCGCAACCGTTTTGCCCATTCTGCCGCATGAGCCGCATAAAATCAGTTTCATACTGCCGCCTTCAAGCCGAAGTCTTCGATGGCTTTGATCAATAATTCACGGTGTTCGGGTTCGATTTGCGTCAAAGGCGCGCGCGGGGTTCCCGCCTCGAATCCAAGCAGGTTCATTCCTTCTTTTACGGGAATGGGATTCACTTCCGAAAAGCATGCTTTTACAAGGGGAAGAAGTCGGTCGTTCAAACGGTTCGCGGTTGCCAAATCTCCGCGTTCCACCGCCTGAACAAGCGATTTCACGGCTTGGGGCGCAAGATTGGAAACGACGGAAATCACCGCGGTTCCGCCTGCGCAGAGGATGGGAAGATTCAACGCGTCTTCGCCGGAATACAGATCGCATTTGCCGCGGATCTTGCTTGCCGTTTCAAGGACCTGTGCCATGTTTCCGCTTGCCTCTTTGATTCCTGCCATATTAGAGATTTCCGCAATTTTTTCCATCGTCTCGGGAAGCAGATTTACGCCCGTACGCGAAGGAACGTTGTAGCATATGACGGGGATTTTAACGGCGTCGCACACCGAGCGATAATATTCGTAAAGTCCTCGTTGGGTGCATTTATTGTAGTAGGGGGTCACGGCAAGAATTCCGTCCGCGCCGAGGCTTTCCGCCAGTTTCGCAGTGGTTACGGCGTGGTCCGTGCAGTTGCAGCCTGCGCCGACGATCAGTTTGACTCTGCCCGCGTTTTTCTCGATTGCATAGCGGATGAGCGATACTTTCTCCTCATCCGACATCACGGGCGGTTCGCCCGTCGTGCCGAGTATGATGAGCGCGTCGGTTCCGTTTGCGATCTGGTACTCCATCATTTTGCCGAACGCCTGTAAATTCACGCCATCTTCGGAAAACGGCGTGATCATCGCCGTCGCCGAGCCTTTCAGAAAACCCGTCATATCTGCTCCTTCGGGCGATACAAACGCGCCCGCTTTGATGATTTATCGTATGTGGAACGGTAAAAGTTTGTCAATCGAAATACCCTTTTGCCGCCAGCAATTCGGCAAGCAATACCGCGCCTCCCGCCGCTCCGCGGAGAGTGTTATGCGAAAAACCGATAAATTTGTAATCGAAAAGAGTGTCTTCCCGCAATCTGCCTGCAAATACCGCCATGCCGTTTTCCGTCATGCGGTCGAGTTTGGGCTGCGGACGGTTGTCTTCTTCCGAATAATGCAAAAATTGTTTGGGCGCGGAGGGGAGAGCAAGCCGCTGAGGTTCGCCCGCGTAATTCTTCCAAGCCGCGATCACTTCTTCTTTGGAGGGTTTGCGCTCGAAGGATACGAAAACCGCAGCCGTATGTCCGTCGGTTACGGGGACGCGCAAACATTGCGCCGTAATGCGCGGCGCAGACGCGTCTGCGATTCCGTCGCCTTGGATCTTACCCCAGATTTTCAGCGGCTCGCGTTCGCTCTTTTCTTCCTCGCCGCCGATAAAAGGAATGACGTTGTCCACGATCTCGGGCATTGTGGCAAACGTTTTACCCGCGCCTGAAATTGCTTGGTACGTGCATACCGCCGCCGATTTGACGCCATACTTCATCAGCGGATGCAGAAGGGGAACGTACGATTGCAGCGAACAGTTGCTTTTTACGGCGATAAACCCGTGCTTGGTGCCGAGGCGTTTTTTCTGCGCGGCGATAATTTCAAGATGTTCGGGATTGATTTCGGGAATGATCATGGGAACGTCTTTGGTTCCGCGGTGCGCCGAGTTATTCGATACGACGGGAATTTCAAGTTTGGCGTAACGTTCTTCAAGCGCTTTGATCTCGTCTTTTTTCATGTTGACGGCGCAGAATACGAAATCGACTTTCCCCGTCAGTTTTTCCGCGTCTTTTTCGGCGTCGAGTACGATCATGTTTTCCGCATACGCGGGGATGGGCGCGTCCATCGCCCATTTTTCGCCTACCGCTTCCCGATAGGTCTTTCCTGCCGAACGGCCGCTTGCAAGCAGCGCTTCGGGACGGAACCAAGGGTGCGTCGCAAGCAACGTGATAAACCGCTGTCCTACCATGCCTGTCGCGCCGATAATGCCGACTTTATAAGTTCTGTGTTCCATAAATACCTCCGCAATAAAAAAGACGGTGAAAACACCGCCGAATACTTCTTTCCTGTTTGCCGAAAGCGCATCACCGCGGTGACAGTAATAAAGGTATTCTCCTTTATTCCCAACGCAGACCCGAAGGGGGAGCGTGCGTTTCGGCGGCGATACCCTTTTGCGCCGTTTTCAAACGGAATCCCCTTCGATTCCTCAAACGGCGGTACTCTTGTTCGACCGCTCCTCTTAAAGCAAGTTTATTTTAACATACGATCGGATAAAAATCAAGGAATTTACTTCAATTCAATTGAAATATTTTCGGATTTGTAGTACAATGATTGAAAATGATTTTTATTTCCGCCTGTGCGCGGAAAATATGCGTTGGAGCAAAATATGGCAAGTAACGAACACAAAGGTTTGATTGCGCGTTGTCTGGACGGGAAAGCGCGCACCGAAGACTATTCGCGCGGCGGTCGTCCCGAAAACCGTTTCGGCTTATTCTGGTCGCTGTTTAAAAGCAAATTCGGCAAACTCGTTCTTGCCAATCTTACGATGGTGCTGACGTTGATTCCGCTCGTGCTGGTCGTCTATTTCCGTAATACGATGGTCGGCGCGCAGGGAATGTCCGCGATTTTCGGTTCGGGGCTGGGCGTGGGTTATCCCGTCGTTCCCGACATTACGGGACAAGCGGAACTGCTCGTCTACCGCATCGATTTGTTTTTTTATGCAATGATGATTCCCGCGTCGGCAATCGCGGCGCTCGGCATCGCGGGCGGCGGTTATCTGATCCGCAATCTGATCTGGACGCAGGGCGTCTTTGCCATGAAAGATTTTCTCCGCGGGATCAAACGCAGTTTTTGGTGTGTACTGGAAGCGCTTCTGATCTTTTCCACGGTACTGTTTCTTGCGCGCCTTGCGGGAAATTACGCAGACTACGAAATTACAATGGGTAATCAGGTTTCCGCTTTTATCGCCTTAAAAGTCTTTGCGTATCTGTTCGTCGCGCTGATCATTCCCGTCTGCCTTTGGATGATTTCGCTCGGGATCGGTTATAAAAACGGACCGTTCTCATTGTTTCGCAACGCAGTCGTGATGGCAGTCGGTACGTTCCCGCAGACGATCCTGTTTGCGGCGCTTGCGACTTGGCCCTTTTTCCTTGCGGTATTCGTCACCGGTTTCTTCCAGATCATCGGTTTGTTTTTGCTTACGTTTTTCGGCGTCTCTTATTGCCTGCTTGTCTGGCTCGACTACACGCAGTGGGGGTTCGATAAATTCGTGGATTCCGATGCGGGCGTTGCCGCAGGCGCAGTCCCCAACGTTGCCGCAAATAACGGGACGCAAAAGGCGATTGCAAAGAAAAAGAGCAAACAAGAGCCTAAACGCGTCGTCGTTGTGCATAGAAGAAGCAAACTGTTGAGCCGTCCTGTTCAACCGATGGATGAAGCCGCGCCTGTATACGAACTTCCGCAAGTGTTCTCCCGCGAAGACCTCGCAAAACTGAGCGAAAGCAAAGCGAATATTTCGGGCGGAGCAATCGAGTACGAAAAAGAACATCGCGGCGACGCGCGCTACGTGGAATACAACAAACAGTTTGACGAGCGCGAACGCGCGTTTGAACAAAGCGGCGATAAGAAGAAAAAGAAAGCGGCAAAGCGTCCGAAAATGCTCAATCAACGGAAATAAGCGCAATGCAATACGATTATCTTGCGGACTGGTTTGAAATTTTGAATGACGACTGCGACTACGCTGCATGGTCGCAGTATTTTATTGACGGTTTAACCCGTTACGGCGCAGGCAAAAAGGGAATGGAACTGGGCTGCGGGAGCGGATGTTTCTGCCGCGCGCTTTCCAAACATGGTTATTTGATGACGGGTGCGGACGTTTCCGCGCCGATGCTCAGTAAAGCGGCGGAACTCGCAAGAGCAGAAGGCGTAAACGTCTGTTACGTTCAGGCAGATGCCGCGTCGCTGAAAACGCCCGAAAAATACGATTTTATCGTTTCGCCCAACGATTGTTTTAATTATATTGCGCAGGATAAACTTGCCTCGGCATTCAGCCGCGCTGCAAGAGCCTTAAAATCAGGCGGCATTTTTTGGTTGGACGTCAGTTCCGCATACAAATTACGCGAAAAAGTTGCAAATACTATCAGCGCGGACGATCGGGACGAAATTACCTATCTTGCATTCCACAAACAATGCGGCGGCAGCGTCATGACCGACGTGACGCTGTTTGTCCGCGGAAACGACGGAAAATTCACGCGGTATGACGAACAGCATATTCAGTACGTTCACGAACGGGACGAAGTGATTTCCGCGTTGGAGAAAGCGGGGTTTGAAATACTATCCGTAGAGGGACATCTCGGACAAGCGGAAAAGGGGAGCGACCGGATCAATTTTATATGCAAAAAAGTAAAATCTTAAAAACGCTCGTATGGGGAGACAGCGTGTCTCTCGCCGTGCTCGATACCACCGAATTTGTGAACGAGGCGATTTCCCGTCACAAATTTACGCCCGTCGCCGCGGCGGCGTTCGGACGCACGGCAACCGCGGCGGCATATCTTTGCAGTTGGCTCAAAGGAGACAGCGCACTTTCGGTTACCGTAAACGGCGGAGGGAAGGGGGGTAAGATCTGTATTTCGGGAGACGGCGAACTCAACCTGCGCGGATTTGTGGAACACCCTCAAACGATGCTTCCGCCCCGCAAAGACGGAAAACTCGACGTCGGCGCGTACGTCGGGAAATCGGGTACGCTCACCGTTGTACGCGACGATAAAAACGGCTTGCCCTTTACGGGAACCTGTCCGCTCGTCACGGGAGAAATCGCCGAAGATTTTTCGGCGTATTTCCTCATCAGCGAACAGCGCCCCACAGCCGTCGCGCTGGGTGTCAAGGTCGGGACGGACGGAAAATGTTTCGGCGCGGGAGGCGTGTTTTTACAACCGCTCCCCGGCGCGGACGAAAATATCCTTGCAAGATGCGAGCGCGAGATCGCAAAATTTTCTTCGGTTTCGTCGCTGATCCAAATGCAGGGCGCGGAAGGGATTGTTGCCCTTGTAGAGAACAGACCCTTTCATACAAGGGAAATCCGTTACCGTTGTTTCTGTTCGCGCGAGAAAACGCAAAATCTGATCCTGGCGCTCGGCGAATCGGACGCGAAAGCGCTTTTGAAAGAAAAGGGTCACATTTCGATCCACTGCCACTATTGCAACACCGATTACGATTTCGACGGACATGCGGTTTCCGCGCTGTTCTCGGAAAAGGAGGGGAAATGAGAAGAAAAGACGACCATGTGAAAAAGTTGGATTTCAGCGACGAATTTCTGCTCGAAAGCGTAGAAAAACGTTTTCAGGAGGGGAATTATCTCGGCGCGCTCACGCTCCTCAACAAGCGCAATGCGATGTATGCGCCCAGCGCCGACGCTGCCGCGCTTGCCGCGGATATTTACGAAGAAATGGAACTGTATCCGCTTGCGGCGGACGCTTGGTTCCGTTTTCTCGATACCTGTAACGAAGCGGATTTTTCGGAAGGATACGAAGGGCTTGCCATTGCGTTCATGAATATGGGCAGGGAAGTCCAGTCCGCAATGTATTACCAGCGGTATCTGAACGACGAAATCCCGCTTGCGGATTTGTTTACCGAAAAGTATTCGCCGAAACTTCGTCTGGTCCGTTCCGACGACGAGGAAGCGCCCGAGATTCTTGCCGAAGGGCTTTCGCTTCTGAAATCCGGAAAACTCGACGAAGCACGCGAAATTCTGTCTTCGGTATCGCCGCGCAGTCCCGATTATCCTACGGCGGCAGGGATCTGTTCGATGTGTTCGCTCATGGTCGGGGATGAGGATGCGGCGGAAAAAGAAGCGTTAGCGCTTCTCGACGTTTATCCCGATAACGTACAGGCGCTGACGACCTACTGCGCCGTACTGGGCGCGCGCGAAAATCGGGAAGAGGCAAAGAAAATTGCAAAACGTCTTGCCTCGCTCCCGTCCGATTCTACGGACGATTTATACCGCATCGCGACCGCGCTCTGCGAAACGGGGCTTGACGCGGAGGCATATGAAAAACTCTGCATCTTAAAGAACAGACTCCCTTACGACGAAAACATTCTCTATTTTCATGCCGTGTCCGCTTACAGAACAGGTCGGATCGAAGAAGCGATCGACTCGCTCGAACGTCTCACGACCGTCTATCCGCGCAAGGCGGTGGCGGGATATTATCTCGTCCGCATGCGGGAAGAAATGAACGGCGGCGAGAAATTCAACATGACATATTATTACCGCGTACCCGAAGAAGAGTATAACGCAGTGGCGGGGTTCCTGCTTGCGGCAAACGAAGTGGATGACGACATCGAACTGAGAAAACTGAGCCAACTTCCCGAAGTGAACGAATTTTTCCGCATTGCATTCGACGAAATGGAAGGGCGGGACGAAAAATTGCAGATGCTTGCCGCCAAGGTTGCCGTAAAAATTCGCGCCGATGCTTTTTTGCGGGAAATACTGCTTGACTGCGAGGCGGACGATATTGTAAAACTCACGGTGTTGCACGAACTGACTCTTCGCAACGAGGAAGACTCGTTCGGTACCGTACTTTGCAATATTTATAAAGAATATTTTACGCATGCGATCGAAATCGGCAGCCGCAAAAACGAGGAGTTTCTGCTTGCGTTTGCGGACGTCTATGCCAAGTTTGCCATTTTGGAAGAGGACAACGAACATAAAATCTGCGTGGTGGCGGAGGAATTGTACGAAATTCTTTCGAGCGAAGAAGCATGGGATCTGTTCGATGAGCGCGCCGCGCTTGCGGCGGCAATTTACCGCGAAGCACGCTTACGGAAGGGGGAACGCGGTTTGAACAAAATCGTTGAGATTTTCGAAGCGGATCGCGGCGTCACCGAGCAGATACTCAACTATCTCATATAAGTTAAGGGAAATATGGACCAACTCATTGATTTCGACGGATTGTTCGAAGAAAAACTTGCCCAATATATGAAACAGAACGCGGGAAAATACACCGAAAAACAGTGGGAAGCGATCATTCCCAAATTATACTGTAAATTCGGAAATATCCGCATTGCAAAAATCGGCAATACGCCGATAGGGTATTATCGCGAAATGACGGACAGCCGGTTGCTGACGCTCCTCACGCGCCATATTCGGGAAGATGTGCCCGTGTCCGATTTTCTGCGTCGGGAACTGGAATCGCGCGGCAATCCCGACGGGTTGTTAACGTTGCTGAACAGCGGCGACAGCCGACTGGTTGCTTTTGCGGTCGATTTGATCGGCGGCGACCCTAAGGCGTTTCCCGCTTATTTCGAATTGCTTTCCCAAAACGTCGACGAATCCGTAAAAGATCCGATTGTAGAACTCTTGAAAGCGGGCGCGGATTCGGCGAAAGAACTTGCGCTTGCTTATTACGAACGCGGGATCGAGCGGGAACTGATGCTGGAAATACTTTCGCGCGTTACGTCGCGCGATGCCCGTGTGTTGCAGACGCTTCTCGGCGCGTTCCGCAGCGGCGACGACTTTCCGCTGCATTCGGCGTATCTTGCGTCTTACGGAGACGAGGCGGCGCTTCCTGTGCTTCTTGAAACGATCGACAGGGACGATATCAACTATCTTGAATTTCGGGAACTGAAATGCGCGATAGAGGCGTTGGGCGGTGAGTATTCCCGTGAGCGCGACTTTACGCAGGATGCGTATTATCTTGAAATTTCGGAGCAGTCCGCACTTTCCGCCGACCCTGAAAAAACCGCCGGATAAATTCAAAAAAAATCTTAAAATATAACATAATCAAACGCGTTCCGCCATATAGTATTCCACAAGCATTATCGGCGGAGGCGTTTATTTTATGGAAAATTTCAGCGTATACGAGAACATTGCTACGCGGACGGGCGGAGATATTTACATCGGCGTAGTCGGTCCCGTAAGAACAGGCAAATCGACGTTCATCAAAAAATTTATGCAGGAACTCGTTTTGCCTCAAGTGGAAGGCGGCAAAAAACAGCGGTATTCGGATGAATTACCGCAATCGGCGGCAGGCAAGACCGTGATGACGACCGAACCGAAATTCGTACCCGAAGAGGCGGCGGAGATCCGTGTAAAGGAAGCCGTTGCGCGCGTGCGTTTGATCGATTGCGTCGGGTTCCCCGTGGCGGGGGCGGCAGGTTTCGAAGAGGAGGGCGAGCCCCGACTTGTAAAAACGCCTTGGAACGATTCTCCCGTTACCTTTGAATTGGCGGCGACGGAGGGCACACAGCGCGTGATCCGCGATCATTCCACGATCGGCATTTTAATGACGACGGACGGGTCTGTGACGGGTATTTCGCGCCAAGCATACGAGGAAGCGGAAGAACGCGCATATACCGAACTGAAAGAAATCGGCAAACCGTTCGTGATCCTTTTGAACTGTGCGGAACCGAAAAATGCGGAATCGCTTCGCGCGCAACTGGAAGAAAAGTATCGCGCTCCCGTGCTTGCCGTCAATGCGGAACAAATCACCGCAGAGGGCATTCACAGCGTTCTGGAACGGATTCTATATGAATTTCCGGTTGTTTCCATCGACGTGGATCTGCCCGATTGGATGCGCGTACTCGATGCGGATAGCCCGTTCATCAACGAAGTGCTCGGCGGGATCCGCGCCTTGGCGCCCGATATCCGCAAGATGAGCGATTGCGCGTTGCTCGATACGCTTTTTTCCGACAGCGACTGTCTGCTTCCGCCCGCGTCGGTTGAAATGGACGCGTCTACGGGTCGTGTCAAATGCCGTGTCAACGCGAAAGAGGGCGCATTCTATCAGATTCTCGGCGAGCAATGTGGTGAGGAGATCAAAGACGATTTTGCGCTTATGAATTATATCGTAGGACTTTCAAACGCAAAGAAAGTTTACGAGCGCGTGGGGCAGGCGTTTGCGGACGCGCAGGAATTCGGTTACGGGATCGTACCGCCCGAGGAATCGGAGATGAGCCTTTCCGAACCGAAGGTCGTGAAAAAGAGCGGCAGAGTAGGAGTCAATTTCCATGCCGACGCGCCCAGTTACCATATTATCCGCGTCGACGTGAGCGGCGAAGTTCGTCCCGCGCTCGGAAACGCAGAGCAGAGCGCACAGTTTGTCAAACAAATCTCCACGGACATGGAAACCGAACCCGAACGGGCGTGGAATACCAACATGTTCGGCAGAACGCTCAAAGAAATGCTCGGTGAAGAATTGTTTGTCAAAAACCGTTCTATGGGCGAGGGCGTGCGCAGAAAAATGCGTAAAACCGTCACGCGCATCGTCAACGAGGGCAAGGGCGGAGTGATCTGTATTCTACTTTAAATCAAATTCATTGAAAACCGACGCGGTTGCGTCGGTTTTCATATTTTAATAAAAAATCGGGTCTTGACAATCAGAAAAAAAATGATATAATATGTAAAGTACAAAACATACGCAAAAATTGCGCAAAAGAAGATAATCGGGAGGACTTCAATGAGACTGATAGAATTTTTCAGGCGAATTTTCGGCAGAAAAAAAGCCAGGCAAAATCGCGAGCAACCGCAAGAGACGCCGCAATCCGTTCATCCCGTATACGATCCGTCGCCCATTGTCAAAGAAACCTTTGTCGAACCTGTGACGGAAGTGCAAGTGACGACGAATCCGCTTTCGGACGAACGTTCGGCTGTTGCGCCCGAAAATACGGATCTTGAAAAAGAACCGGTCGAAGTTCCGCTTCGGCAGCCTTCGCCGCAAGCCGTTTCGGAAAAGAAAGGAAAATCGGACGTGGAATCGGTCGAAACGGAAAGAAAGATCGTAACATGTGCGGCGCAACCGGAAGTGACGGTTACGACCAAACAGACGACCGTTTACGAACCCGTTTCGCAAACGCCTTCCGCCGCTCCCGCAGAACAGATCACAGAGGAGGTAAAGGGCGACACGCGCATTATCCGTAAAATCGTCGTGGTATCCGCCAACCGACTCGTGAACGTACGTTACGATAAATCGTTTACCGCCAAGTTAAAACAGGCGAGCGATGAAAACAAGGCGTATTACAGCGAATTGAAAAACGAATTGCTGTCTTATAAAAAAGTGCATTCGCGCATCAGTTGGAGACAGGATACCTTCCGCAAAGGAAGAAACTGTTATGCAAAACTTGCGATGCGCGGAAAAACGCTTTGTCTTTATCTTGCGCTTGATCCGCAAAAATACGAAAACAGCAAATATATATTGAACGACGTTTCGGACGTGAAAAAGAACGAAGATACGCCCTGTTTATACCGCATCAAAAACAACCGCCGTTTACGGTATGCAAAAGAATTGATTGCCGAAATGTTTGCGGATACGCAACGGATCGAGGCGGAACCTTTCGACTACGCGGCAGATTTCACTTACGAAGAGAACGAGCCGCTGTTGGAACGCGGTCTGATCAAACTCATCAAAGAACGTAAGAATATCTTTGAAGAGGAAACTTCGATCAAAAACGGCGAGTTGGAAATCGAGGTACCGCGCGAAGTTACGGTTGCGGCAGCCGAAGAATTATTAAAAGACGAAATCGCCGAAGTGTTGGTGCGCGAAAGCGGAAATGCCAGCGTGAGAGGGAAACAGACGATCGTCAACGTCGATACGTTGGGCGAATACTTTGAGGAGGGGGAATCGGTAACACTCGAAGCCATGCGCGACCGCATTCCGTTCCTCAATAAAAAAGCGACTTACGTCAAGGTTCTGGCGCGCGGCGCTCTTGCGAAATCGCTGGAAGTGGAAGCAGACGATTTTTCGCTTGCCGCAGTCAAAATGATCGTCCTTGCGGGCGGAAACGTTTATCGAAAACGCAGCGATTAAATCGAATCTCAACGGGCGCGGAGTACCGCGCCCGATTTATTTTAATAGAAAACCGAAACGGAAGTTGACTTTTTAAACGGGATTCTCTATAATAAAATCATTCTATCGGGAGGAAGCGTTCTGTGGAAATCAAATCATTACTCGAAATGCACGGACAATCGCATCTGATGCGTGATTACATGCAGTGGAACGAGGCGGAACGAAAACAATTCGAACAACAAATCGGTCAAATCGATTGGAGTATTTTTGAAAGCATGAACGCCGTCTGGGAAGAAAATTCAGGCGACATCAGTCCCATCGAAGGATTGTCTTTACGCGAAATCGAAACGCATCGGAGCGAATATCTGAAAATCGGAACGGAGGCGATCAGACAGGGTAAAATCATAGCCGTACTTCTTGCCGGCGGTCAGGGAACGCGGCTGGGCACTTCTTCACCCAAGGGAACGTATAATATCGGGATCACGCGTCCGTTATATATTTTCGAGCAACTAATCGATAATTTAAAAAAAGTCTGTACGCAGTGCGACGCTTACGTTCCGCTTTTGATCATGACGAGCGAAAAGAACGACGAAGAGACGCGCACTTTTTTTGCAAAGCATTCTTACTTCGGATACCCTGCGTCTCACGTTCGTTTTTTTGTACAGGAGATGGCGCCTTGCGTAGACTTTTCGGGGAAACTCTTGCTGGAAGGAAGGGGAAAAGTCGCAACTTCACCCAACGGAAACGGCGGTTGGTACCGCTCGTTGGAACGCGCGGGGTTGCTGAAAGATAGATTGCTTTCCAATGCGGAATGGTTCAACGTGGTTGCGGTCGATAACGTCTTGCAGAGGATCGCAGACCCTGTGTTTGTTGGCGCAACGATCGTAAGCGGAAAAAAGTGCGGTGCGAAGTTTGTCAGGAAAAACCGTCCAGAAGAAAAGGTGGGGCTACTCTGTCAGAGAGACGGACTTCCCTGTGTAGTCGAATATTATGAACTTCCCGAGCGTCTTGCAACGCTTCAAGATTCGTCGGGCGAACTGGTCTATTCTTACGGCGTCACGCTGAATTATCTGTTCCATGCAAGCACTCTTGCGGAGATTGCGTCGCAAAAAATTCCCGTCCATACAGTCAAGAAAAAAATATCCTTTTTAAACGAAGACGGTATGTTGACGGAACCCGACGAGGTCAACGGTTATAAATTCGAAACGCTGATCCTCGATATGGTGCGATTGATGGGCAGTTGTCTTCCCTACGAAGCGGAACGCGAAAAAGAATTTGCTCCCGTCAAAAACAAGACGGGCGTCGACAGCGTGGAAACGGCGCAAAAACTGCTTCTTTTAAACGGCGTAATATTATAACTTAAGAGGGATCGGCATGGCAAAGAGAAGAAAAACCACGGCGAAAAAAGCGGCGCGCGCCGCCGAAAAAGCCGCAAAAAAGAATCCGAAAGCCTTTTATACGGCAGTTGCGGTGTTGCTGGTGCTTGCGATCGTTGCAGGCGTATGCTGGTACTTTTTCGTCTATAAAAAACAGGATCGAACGCCCGTAGGAGTCGGCAATCTCGCCGAAATTTCGTCGGCGGATCTTTCCGTGCATTTTTTGGAATTGGGCGTACATAATGCGGGCGATTGCGTTTTGATCAAGGCGGGGAATACGGAAGTTCTGATCGACGCGGGCGCAAAGAGCAATACCGCGCCCACGCAGGCAATGCTCGATTACGTAGCAAGTTACTGTACCGACGGCATATTGGAATACGTAATTGCAACGCATGCGCACGAAGACCATATTGCGGGATTGGTAGGACAGGAAAAAGGCGGATCGCGCACGGGCTTTTTATACCGGTACGAAATCGGTACGATCATTCAGTTTTCCAATTATAATTTAAACAGCAAGGGTGAAAAGACCAAAGTCCTTCAAAACTATCAGAATGCCGTCGAAGAGTGTAAACAACGCGGAACCAAAGTTTATACCGCACTCGAATGCGTCAAAGGCGAAAACGGTGCAAAAGCACAGTATTTCTTGGACGACGCGCAGACGATTTCTTTGAATATTCTCTATCAGGAGTATTACGAAACCAAGTCGAGCGGAGAAAACGATTACTCGGTATGTACGCTTTTAACGCAAAAAATCGGCGATCAGACGAAAAACTATCTGTTTACGGGCGATCTGGAAAAGAAAGGCGAACAGTCGTTGGCGGAGAACAACGATCTTCCTCATTGCGTGCTGTTCAAGGGCGGACATCACGGTTCGTCCACCTCGTCGAACGACGTCTTGCTCAATCGGATCACACCCGAAAATATTGCGATCTGTACCTGCGCAGGGACCTACGAATACGCGCAAAAGCCCGATGCGGAACATCCGGACCGTTATCTCAATACCTTTCCTACCCAGGAAGCGATCGACCGCATGGGAAAACACACCAAGAATATTTACGTCACCTCTCTCGGAATCATTAACGACGACTATTCTACCGAAGGGTTTACTTCCATGAACGGCAATATCGTATTCTATTACGGCAAGGGAGAAGCGGAAGCGGAAAAATCGTTGAAAATTTGGTGTTCGAACAATGCGATCGTTTTGAAAGACACGGAATGGTTCAAAACAAACCGTACGTGGAACGGAGTCAATTAAATGGAAATTACGGCAATTACGCCGCAGAAGAAGGATAAAACGCGCTGCAATATCGAAATAGACGGCAGATTTTACTGCGGCATGAAACTGGAAACGGTGATGCAGAACCGTTTGAAGGCAGGGGAAATCGTAACGCCCGAATTGCTTTCCGAAATGCAGATGCAGAGCGAAAAACAGACGGCGCTCGATAAAGCGCTTACGCACATCACCGTTTCGATGAAGACGGAAAAGGAAATTCGGGATTTTCTTGCGCGCAAAGGGTTTTTGCAGAATGTGTGCGATTACGTCGTGGATAAGATGAAAGAGTACGGCTTTCTCGACGACGCGCTGTATGCAAAGCAATACACGGAATACGCAGGGAAAAAGAAGGGGGCGCGCTTGATCGCGCTTGAACTGAAACGCCGCGGCGTAGACGACGAAACGGCACGCAATGCGGTTGCGGAAATCGAAGACGGAGATCAAGCCGCGCGCCGCGTACTGGAAAAATATATGCGGGGGAAAGAGGTCAACCGCGACACGCTCAGAAAAGCGTATGCGCACTTAGTTTCCAAGGGGTTCGACTACGATACGGCGCGCTCCGCATTGAAATCGCTCGGGGACGAAGATGAAGATTGAATTTTTAGATACGGTGGATTCCACGAACGACTATATCCGCCGCTATTTAAACGGCAGGGAAAACGTCATCGTCTGCGCCGGAACGCAGACGAAGGGCAGGGGAACCAAGGGGCGCAGTTTTTTATCGGACGAGGGCGGCGTATATCTTTCCGCGCTCATTTTTCCCGATGCGCTTCCCGCAGAAAACGCCTTCCGTGTGATGGCGCACGCGGCGGTTGCCGTATGCCGAACTGCGGAAGCATACGGAATCGATCCTCAAATCAAATGGGCGAACGACGTGTTCGCGTGTGGGAAAAAACTTTCCGGAATTCTCATCGAAAACGGTTTTTCGGGTAAATTTCTCAAATGGAGCATCGTCGGCATCGGCGTGAATGCGGAAAATGATTTATCCGAAGTCGATACCGCGATCAGTCTGTCGCAGGCGGCGGGACGGAACGTTCCTGTGGAACAAGCACGCGAAACACTGATCGAAAAATTTTTAAAACCTTCCACTTTTGAAGAATATTTATCGTACATCCGCTTTTTGGGACAGACGGTGCGCGTGACGGAGGGCGTAAGAGAGTATGATGCGATCGCCGTAAACGTACTTGCGGACGGACGGTTGGAAATCGACGACGGGAAAGGGATTCGCGCGCTTTCGGTGGCGGAAATCAGTTTCAGATGGGGGTTAAAATGAAGTATTCCTATTCGGTCATACAAATGCGCGAAGCGGACACTGCTGCAATCAAAAGCGGAATAACGGCGCAGGAATTGATGGAGCGGGCAGGGCATGCTCTGGCGCAGACGGTCCTTTGCGCAATGCAGAAAACGGGGATCGACGATGCGCTGTTTATCTGCGGCGGCGGGAATAACGGAGGCGACGGGTTTGTCGCTGCGCGTATCCTTTCGGAAAAGGGGAAAGAAGTCGCCGTTCTTTGTGCCGCGACGAAATTCACCGACGAGTGCAAATCGGCAAAAGAATCGTTTCACGGTGAGATTTACGGCGTGATGCCGCGCAGGAGATATGCGCTCATCGTCGACTGTCTGTTCGGAACGGGACTGTCCCGCGAGCCCGAAGACGACGAGGCGGCGCTGATTGATTTTATCAATCACAGCGGCGCGTACGTTGTTTCCTGCGATATGCCCAGTGGGCTGAGCGAAAACGGGATCGCTTTTTCGCACTGCGTCCGCGCAAACGAAACACTTGCGATCGGCCAAATCAAAAATGCGCTTTATCTTGCGGACGGCGCAGACGTTTCGGGAGAGATCGCCGTCGCGGACATCGGCATTCCCGCGCGTTCCCGCGGCGTTGAAATTTGGGGTCAGGAGGACATAAAACCGTTTTTTCCCAAACGGAGATCGCATTCGCATAAGGGCGATTACGGCGACGCGACGGTGCTTGCAGGAAATTCCTATTCGGGGGCTGCGTTTCTTGCGGCGGGCGCGTGCTTGAAATCGGGCGTCGGCTATACGCGGCTGCGCGTACCCGAATCGTTATATCCATCCGCTGTGGGAAAACTTCCCGCCTGTCTTTTAAAAAAATACAATGCACCGGACGGAGAAATGCTTGCCTCCGCCTGTATCGCAACGGGCATGGGCGCGGGTGTGAGCGAACAATATTTCGAACTCTTGACGGAACTTGTGACGGGTTATACGGGAACGCTGATTTTGGACGCAGACGCCTTAAATACGCTTTCTCTGTTCGGCGTTGAATTGCTTAAAGAAAAGGCGTGTCGGATCATCGTCACGCCGCACGTCGGCGAATTCGCAAGGCTCACGAAAAAGAGTTCGCAGGACGTTTTAAATAATTGCGTTTCTTATGCCGAAGATTTTGCAAAAGAGTTTGGCGTGACCGTCGTCCTTAAAAATAACCGAACGGTCATTGCCGACGGCGAGAGGGTTGCGATCAGTGTAAGCGGTTCTCCTGCGCTTGCGAAGGGCGGCAGCGGCGACGTCTTATCCGGATTTATGGCTGGGACTGCCGCGCGCGGCGTTCCTTGTTTCGAAGCAGCGTGTATCGCGTGTGATCTCGTCGGAAACGCCGGCGAATATGCGGCGCACGAGATGGGCGAATATGCGCCCGATGCAACGGATATCATCGCGTATCTTCCCAAAGTTATGTCAGACATACTATCGTAATAACATTTAAATCACAAAAAACGCCCCCGAAGGGGCGTTTTTAACTGTAAATTTATGCGTAACCGAACGCGCGGATACAAACCGAAGAAACCAACAGCACGCTTCCCGTAATCAGATAATAAAGCGGGAAGAACGTAAAAAGACTCATAATGAGTAGAAGCGCTCCGCTGATGAAAAAGGGGCGCGCGTTTTTTTTGGAAACGGCGCGGCGCAAACTATTGCGGATGGATTTACGCGGAATTTCGCCGCAGATCAGTGTTGCCGGTGCGGCGTCCGTGCGCGAATACAGAGCATATATTTCGTTGGCACACATTGCTGTTTTTCCGAACGAACGCAGCAGTTTTTCCGCTTCGGGCGTAAGCGCGTTGCACGCAAGCGTAAACGGATCGGAGCCGAAGTCCCGAATCAGTTTGGCGACGGCATCCGCAGAAACGGGCTGCATCGTAAAGAGGGGAACGACGGGCACTCCGTCCACCGAAAGCGCGTCGCCCTCACAGTGCGCGTCTTTGCCGTCCTTTGTAAATGCTTCGAGCATGGTGAGCCGTATCCGTTCACTCCGTTCGAGCGCGAGGTGCAGCATCAGCGCGTCGCGCGATTCCTGTTCTTTTTTTCCGAGAACTTTCTTTCTGCGCTTCGTATAGATCAGAAGAAATGCGAGTACGCCTACGGCGAGTGCAAGCAGTGTTGCAAAAGCAACGGCAACGCCCGTACTCACCCGATAATACCGCAACAGCCCGAGCGATAAAAACCAACTTGCCACGGTATAGAATAAAACGTCTAAAATCAAAGGAACATCCAATTTACGCATGCCGTAATTTTTGACGGTTTTTGCACAAATTAAACTTGCAAAGGCAAAGAAAAAATAGTATAATTTATCGTATGAAAATCGCAATTTTCGGCGGGTCGTTCGACCCCGTGCATCTCGAACACGTACGTCTTGTCTCCGCCGCGCAGAACGCATTAGGGCTGGATAAGGTATACGTCGTGCCCGCCTATATTTCGCCGTTTAAACTCGGCGGCGCTGCCGTTTCGGGAGAGGACAGGCTTTTTATGTGTAAAACGGCGTTCCGCATGCTCGAATTTGCAGAAGTGAGCGATACGGAAATTTCAGCGGAGGAAGTGAGTTATTCCTATTTGACCTGCCGCCGATTCCGCGAAACGTTCCCGAATGACGAACTCTATTTTCTGCTCGGCGCCGACGCGCTCCGTACGTTTCCGGATTGGAAACATCCCGAGGAAATCTTGCGTTGCGCAACCTTATGCGTTTGCGGAAGAGGGACGGAGTCTGCCGAAACCGTTGCCGCGCAGATCGAAAAAAAATACGGCTGTTCCGTCATCTCGTTGCCGCATGCGGGGAAAGAAGTTTCTTCCACGAACATTCGCGTACAACTGTTTTTCGGAAAGCAGCCGATACAAATTCCGCAGGAAGTTTTTGAGTACGTTCGGGCACGAGGACTGTATACGCATCCCGCCGTCCTTCCCGCGCTCGCGCTTGAAAAAGAGGAACGCAGGGAGCACAGTTTCCGCGTCGGACTGCTTGCTATGGAAGGGGCGCACCGCTTCGGCATTTCACCTGCAAAAGCCCTGCTTGCCGCCGCGCTGCACGATTGCGGGAAATACGTTCCGCTTTCATCGCCCATGCTCAAAGCTTTCTCCATGCCGGAAGGGGTGCCCGCTCCCGTGCAGCACCAGTTTACGGGCGCGTATTTGGCAGAGTACCGTTTCGGCGTTACGGACGGGGAAGTATTGGATGCGATCCGCTTTCATACCAGCGGACGGGAAAATATGTCGCCGCTCGGGAAACTGATCTTTCTGGCTGACATGCTGGAATCCGAACGCAAATTCGAAGGGGTGGAATTATTGCGCGGGGCGTTCATGGAAGATCTCGACGAGTGCTATTTGCTTGCTATGGAGCATCAGATCGCTTATCTCAGACAAAGCGGGAAAAATATCTACCCGCTGACCGAACGCGCGTACCTGTCGGAAAAGAGCGTTCGATAAAATCAAAACACAGGTATAAATTAAAATCAAGAGGTGAAAAATGGAATCATACGAATTCGCAAAGTTATGCGCAAAAGCGCTTTCGGGTAAAAAGGCGGAAGATATTCTGCTTTTAAACGTTGCCGATCAGACGGTCGTTTGCAGTTATTTCGTGATTGCAAGCGGACGGAGCACCACGCAGGTTAAGGCGCTGGGGGAAGCGGTGGAAGAAGCGGTAAAGAAAGAAACGGGGCTTTCGCCCGTCCGTACGGAAGGTTTTCGGGAAGGGCGCTGGGGTGTACTCGATTTCGGAGACGTCGTGGTACACGTTTTCCATGAGGAGTCGCGTTTGTTTTATTATCTCGAACGGCTTTGGGATTCGGGCAGAAATATAGAAAGATATCAGGAGGATTTATGATCAAAAAATTATTGCGGTTTACGGCGGTCGCCGTAGTGGGCAGTTTGCTTTCCGTCTGTCTGTTTACGGGGTGTGCCTGGGGGAACTATTCTTACCGAAACGCCAAGGCGTACACGGCGGGAAACGGCAGCGTTTCCGCGGCAGGCATTACCGAAATTTCCATCGACTGGATCGCGGGTGACGTGACGGTACGCGTGGAAGATACCGACACCATTACGTTTACGGAAGAAACCGCGGAGACGGATACCGACCATCTGCTGCATTATGCGGAAATTAACGGCGAACTGTTGATCAAATTCCAGAAGTCGGGTGTCAAGACCAAAGATATTTCAAAAAATTTAACGGTTATTTTGCCTCAAGACCGCATTTTCAGGGAGTTTGACGTAACATCCGTTTCGGGGGCGATCACGCTCGTAAACGTTGCCGCAAACGGAATCGATGCGGAAAGCGTGTCGGGCGATGTCACGCTGACGGGATGTTCGGCTCGGAATCTGAATCTCGACACGACTTCCGGCGACGTTTCCGTACTGAACTGGAAAGACGGAGAAATTAATCTGGAAACGGTCAGCGGTGATATTTCAGTCGTGTTTGCAACGGACGATTTCCGTCTTCGCTTCGAAACGGTCAGCGGAAAAATAAAAAATCTCTGCGGCGCGGCGCAGAGCGGAAACGTTATAACGATGGGGAACGGATTGCTTTCCGCGGAAGCGGAAACCGTGAGCGGCAATTTGACGGTGGACGTGAGCAAACCGCAGACGGAAGAATAACTTTTTAACAGCAATTAGTGAAATTTAATACGCTTGGGTTCGGAGTATTCCTTTTTCGAACGCGTCTTTTTGCGCTCGACGAGGTAATAGATCGGCTCGGGCGTATTTGTTTTTTTTCGCGGTTTCTGGGGCGGCAGTTTTTTGTGGAACGTCCGCCAGCCGATTTTGGCAAGTTTGTACCCGTGTACCGCAAGAATGCACACAAACAGAATGAGCAGCGTATAGAGCGCGCCTTCGCCTTGGATCGAAAGAAGATTCATGCCGTTATTTTAGCAGATGCGTTCTGTCATAAAATAAGAAATCGCCGCATATTTTCCGAAGTTTTCGGGAAAAACCAATCTATGGAAACAACAATATTGTCGCCGGGGGAAACCTTGGAGTATGAGGAATTCAAACGAACGAGGCGCGAGGCGGAAATCGCCGTAACGCTCAGTAAACTGACGGTGGACGCTTCGCGCAGAGAAACGGATAAATTCGTATTAAAACGTATTTGTGAATCCGCCAAAAAGTTGCGTGCATACGGCGTGCTGGTTTCGCCCGTGCACGTCAACGACGCGCGGCGTTTTCTTGCCGGAACGCCGACAAACGTGATCTGTATCGTCGGGGGAACGGGGGAGAGCCTGCCTGCGATCAAAAAAGCGGAAGCGAAGAAAGCGGTAAAGCAGGGCGCAAGAGAGATCCGTTTGGTGCTGTGTTATTCTGCGCTGCGCGGCGGCAAGATCCAATATCTGAAAAAGGAGATCAAAAAGGTAAGAAAAGCGGTCAAGAAATGTGCCGTTACCGTTTCTCTGGAAGACCATACGTTCAGCGAAGACGATTTGATGAAAGGCGTGCGCGCCGCGTGCGACGCGGGCGCGCAGGGAGTCTGCGTCCGCGGCGAAATTCCGCTCGTCATGCGCACTGTTCAGACGAGCGCGGGAAAACTGAGAACGGAAGTTTCCGGAGTGGAAAACGCCGAACAACTCCGCGCCCTCTTCAAAGTGGGCGCGCTCCGCGCGACCACGCATTATCCCGAAGAACTCTGTGTCGAACTTCACCGTGCAGCGGAAGACAGTCTGTCGCTTTATCCTTCCGCCGCGCTGAAAGAATTATCGAAGAATGCTTCCGAGCCGCAGAGCGAAGCGGAACAAAGTTAACGCAGGACACCGATTTCAGGTTTCGTAAAAGTTTGAAAGTTTCATGTTTGGAACAAATATTTGATACAATCCGTCTGATAATCGGGCGGATTTTATCGAATTTTCGTTTGTGACTCGGGAAAATTTTACCAAGCGCTTTCAAATTGCCGAAAATACCCTTAAAACGCTTTTAATTTTTTTGAAAATATAGTAAAATGGGGGAAGTGATTTTTATATAAAGAATCCAAATCGGGGTGTTCGGTATGGGACTGATCAAATATTTAAAGAGCGGCGACAGCCGCAGAAGTTTGAAAAAACTCAATAAAACGGCTTTGGAAGTGGAACAACTTTCGCCGAAATTCGAAGCGATGTCGGACAGCGAACTGAAAAATCAAACGGTTCTCTTCCGCGAACGGCTTGCGAAAGGCGAAACACTCGACGACATTTTGGTCGAAGCGTTTGCCGCGCTTCGCGAAGCAAGTTGGCGCGTTTTGGGAATGCGTCATTTCCACGTTCAGATCGTGGGCGGTATCTGCCTGTTCCAAGGCCGGATTGCGGAAATGAAGACAGGGGAAGGAAAAACGCTCGTTGCAACTTTGCCCAGTTATCTTGAAGCACTCTCGGGAAAAGGCGTACACATCGTCACCGTCAACGATTATCTTGCCCGCCGCGACGCGGAATGGATGGGAAAAGTTCATAAGTTCATGGGACTTACGGTCGGCGTCGTCGTTCCCGGGATGGACGACGCTGCTAAGCGCGCCGCTTATGCGAGCGATATCACCTACGGAACCAACAACGAATTCGGGTTCGATTATCTGCGCGATAATTTAAAACCCGATTTGAAGAGCATGGTCCAGCGCGAACTCAATTTTGCGATCGTAGACGAGGTGGACTCCATTCTGATTGACGAAGCAAGAACGCCGCTCATTATTTCGGGCAAGGGTGAACAGAGTTCTTCGCTTTACGAACAGGTCGACCGTTTTGTTCGCACGTTAAAAGGCGGATTTGACGAAGACTTGAAAGATGCGGAGAACGAAAGCAAGCGCAAAAAGAATAAAGATTCGAGCGCGCAGAAAATTGCAAAAGCCGAAGAGTTGGAGTGGGATTACGTCATCGAACGCAAGGACAAGCAGGTCCGCCTCACCGAATACGGCGCGGAAAAAGCGGAACGGTTCTTCGGGGTGGAAAACATTGCGGACGTTTCGCATTCCTCGCTCAACCATCATATTCAGCAAGCGCTCAAAGCCCATCAGTTGTTTCATTTGAATGAAGAATATATCGTAAAAGACGGCGAAATTATTATCGTCGACGAATTTACGGGACGTTTAATGGTCGGCCGCCGTTATTCCGACGGACTGCACCAGGCAATCGAAGCGAAAGAGGGCGTGAAAGTACGGGAAGAAAACAAAACGTACGCAACCATCACATTCCAGAACTATTTCCGTCTTTACCGTAAACTTTCGGGTATGACGGGTACCGCAAAGACGGAAGAGGGCGAATTCCGTACTATTTATTCGCTCGACGTCATCGAAATTCCCACCAATAAACCCGTGCGCCGTCAGGATATGCACGACCGCATCTTTGCGACCGTAGAAGGGAAGAAAAAGGCGATCGTCCGCGAGATCGTGGAACGGCACGAAAAAGGGCAGCCCATTCTTGTGGGTACGGTTTCGGTCGACAAGTCGGAAGAAATTTCCCGTCTTTTGATCCGTAACGGCGTTCAGCATAATATTCTGAACGCAAAGAATCACGAACGCGAAGCGGAAATCGTGGCGCAGGCGGGCAGATTCGGCGCCGTGACCATTGCAACCAACATGGCGGGCCGCGGTACGGATATTCTGCTCGGCGGCAATCCCGAATATCTCGCTAAAAAACGTCTTCGCGAAGAGGGCGTCGAACACGAACAGATCGAACTTGCCACAAGTTATGCGGAACTCGACGAGGAAACGGCAAAAATCCGCGACCGCTATCAGAAACTTTATGCTTCTTATAAAGAAAAGACCGAAGAAGAAAAGAAAAAGGTCATCGAAGCGGGCGGGCTTTGCATCATCGGTACGGAACGGCATGAGAGCCGCCGTATCGACAACCAACTTCGCGGTCGTTCGGGACGGCAGGGAGATATGGGTACGTCGATTTTCTTCTTATCGCTCGAAGACGATCTGATGGTACGGTTCGGCGGCGAACGCATGAAGCACATCTATCAGATGAGCAAAATGCAGGACGATGAAAGTCTGGAATCGAAATTGCTTTCCCGCTTGATCGAATATGCGCAAAAGCAAATCGAGGGCATCAACTTCGGTATCCGTAAAAACGTCTTGCAGTACGACGACGTGATGAACAAACAGCGTATGATCATGTACGCGGAACGTATGCGCGTGATTCGCGGCGAGAGCGTACACGATGAAATTCTGAAATTCATTCCCGATTATGTCACGAGCATCGTTCGCGGCGCGGTGAATACCGACGATATGCCCGAAAAGTGGAACGAAGAAGATCTGAATACGGCGATCGAGCAATATCTGATCCCGATCGGAACGAACTATATTACGCGCGAGAAACTCGAAAAGTGGGACTACGAAGTCGCGATCAAAAAGATTTCCGACAAAACAGCAAAGTGTTACGAGGAAAAAATCGCTCAGATCCAAGAAGAACTTCACGTTGATTTTTCCGAGATGGAACGCAGAATGCTGCTCCGAGTGGTCGATTCCAACTGGATCGATCATATCGATGCGATGGATCAACTCCGTAAGGGCGTACGCCTGCGCGCGTACGGTCAGGTAGACCCCATTATTTCTTACAAACAAGAAGGGTTTGCCATGTTCGACGAAATGGTGGAACGCATTCGGGAAAGAACGGTGCGCTTCCTGTTAAAGTGCGAAGTCCGCGCCGAGCAGAAGCCCGTGCAGCGCGTATATCCTTCGGGACCGCGCCCCGCTGCGCAACCTCAAAGCGAAGACGGACAGCAAACTTCCGCAGCGTCCGCGTCATCCGACGCGCCTGCGCAACAGCAACTCGCTTCGGGTGATCTGCCTGCCGCAGTGAACGTGAACCAACTCCGTACAAGCGGCGATTCCAAATACAATCCCGCAACGATGAAAAAGGATAAAAAACCGGGACCTAACGATCCCTGTCCCTGCGGAAGCGGTCTGAAATACAAGAAGTGCTGCGGGAAACCGTTTTAACAGATCGGTTTTGCGCTTTAAAAAAGAAAGAAAATCTCCGAGCAACCACTCGGAGATTTTTGAGAGGTAAGAACGATGTTCAAGGCAGACGATTACAGACTCAAAATTAAATCGCTCGAAGAAACGTTGGGCGAAGCGAAGTATGCGCTCGATATCGACAATATTAAAAACAGGCTGGACGGCTTAAAAACCGAACAGGAAAATCCGGAAGTATGGCAGGATTTAGAGCGTTCCGCAAAAATCGGGCGCGAAATTTCTTCGATCGAGGGAAAAATCTCGGCATACGAAACGGGGAAAAAAGCGCTTGACGACGCAAACGAAATTATCGATCTGATCGAAGAGACGGGAGAAGAAGATCTGATCGCGGAACTTGATAAAATGATGGCGGCAGCGGAACAGGACATCGAGGCGATGCGGATCCGCGCGCTGCTCCGCGGGAAATATGATTCTTCTAACGCGCTTTTGGCGCTTCACGCAGGCGCAGGCGGAACGGAGGCTTGCGACTGGTGCCAGATGCTATACCGTATGTACTGCCGTTATGCCGAAACGAACGGGTTTAAGGTAACCGAAATCGATCGTTTGCCGGGCGACAGCGCAGGGCTCAAATCGGTAGATTTTAAAGTGGAGGGCGAAAACGCTTACGGCTATTTAAAAGCGGAGATCGGGGTGCACCGACTGGTTCGCATTTCGCCGTTCGACGCGAATAAACGCCGCCAGACTTCGTTTGCCTCTCTCGAAGTCATGCCCGAAGTGGAGGACGACGGCGAGATCGAGATTAAAGACGAAGATATCCGCATCGACGTTTACCGTTCGTCGGGCGCGGGCGGACAGAAGGTCAATAAAACGGAAACGGCGATCCGCATTACCCACTTCCCGACGGGAATCGTCGTCACTTGCCAGAACGAGCGCAGCCAATTGCAAAACAAGGAAATGGCGTTTAAATATCTTCGTTCCAAACTGCTCGAAAAGCAGATCGAACAGCGGATGGCGGACGAAGCGGCGCTCAAAGGCGAAACCAAAAAAATCGAGTGGGGTTCGCAGATCCGCTCCTACGTCTTCTGCCCTTATACGATGGTCAAAGATCACAGAACGGGTTATGAGATGGGTGACGTGCAGGCAGTGATGGACGGCGAATTGCAGGGATTTATCATCGATTATCTGAAAAAGTCATAACGCGCGCGGACGTTCGGCTGCCTGACTGCGGAACCGTTCAAGAAACATGACTTTTAAATAAACAGGCAAACCATGGAATTAAAAGAAAATCCGATTATTTTGGGGATCGAATCCTCATGTGACGAAACGGCGGCGGCGGTTATTTGCGGCCGTCGGCTTCTTTCCGACGAAATTATCTCGTCCGCAACCGTTCAGGCACAATACGGCGGCGTGGTGCCGGAAATTGCATCCCGCGCTCATACCGACGCGGTCGACGAAGTCGTGGCGCGCGCGCTTGCTTCGGCAAACGTAAAAAAAGAGGAGTTGGACGCCGTGGCGGTCACATACGGCGCAGGACTTCTGGGCGCGCTGTTGGTGGGGCTTTCCTTTGCGAAGGGATTTGCTTACGGATTACAGATTCCGCTCATCGGCGTCGATCACATCCGCGGACATCTCGCCGCCTGCTATTTGGAAGAGGAAACATTGAAGCCGCCTTTCGTGACTTTGCTTGCGAGCGGAGGACACACTGCGGTGATTTATGTAAAAACGGAAACAGAGTTCGAAGTGCTCGGTTCTACGCGCGACGACGCGGCGGGCGAAGCATTCGATAAAGTGGCGCGCGTTCTTTCTCTGCCGTACCCGGGCGGACCGTTCGTCGAAAAACTTGCGCGCGAAGGGAACGACACGGTTGTATTGCCCAAAATGCTCAAAGGACAGGGCGGATACGATTTTTCGTACAGCGGCTTGAAGACGGCTGTGGTCAATTTCGTGCATACCAAAGAGCAGAAAGGCGAACCCTGGAACCGTGCAGACGTTGCCTGTTCGTTTCAAAAAGCCGCGCTGGATATTTTGGCGCAGAAGGCGGTAGAGGGCGCACTTGAAAAGGGCGTCGATACCGTTACGGCAGGCGGAGGCGTCGTTGCAAACGGCTATCTGCGTGAGAAATTGGCGAAAGAATGCGCAAAATATCGATTAAAATTAGTGTTGCCCGAACGCAGGCACTGCACCGACAACGCCGCGATGATCGCGGCAGAGGGGCTGGTACAGTACCGTGCGGGCAATTTCGCGCCGCTTTCGCTCAACGCAAAAGCAAGCATTCCGCTGCGTTAAACGTTTTTTATGCAATGGGATTCAGATCGGATGCCGAAACGGTATATTCGGCGCTGTCCGCTTTCTCGCCGCCGCGCAGGTAAGTGACGGAAAGCGTATCTCCCGCGCGAACGGTAAGCAGCAGATCGGATATATCGAACGCGCGTTCTACGCGGTGCGCGGCGCCGTTTACAATCAAATGCGTTATCATATCTCCCTCGGCAAGTCCGAGGGCTTTTGCTATGGATTGATCCGCAATACGGTCGATTCGCGTCTCCTCGACGATTTTACCCGTGCCGCTTTGATCGTCGTAAAGATATTTGGAATGTTCGCCCGAAACCGTGCATCCGAGCGCGATCTTATATGCGCCAAACGTATCGGGGTTTCCGTCAAGATAGTGGTGCAGTAAATTTTCTGCCATGCCGTGCACAATGCTGATTGGGATCGCGTAGTTGATATTTTGTTTTTCGGTGCTGCCTGCGTTGGTGATTCCGATCAGTTTTCCTTCCGTATTAAACAGACCTCCGCCTGAGTTTCCGTTATAAATCGGGGTATCGATCCTCAGACAGCGGTACTTCCGTTCTGCTCCGTCGATTTTCAGCGGAATCCATTCGTTTTCCACGCTCACGATTCCGCGCGTTACGCTGATCCCTTCGCCTTCGGTATTGCCGATCGCGATCGCCGTTTCTCCTGCCGTGTAACCGTCTGCAAGGGTTGCCTCGCGGATTTTTTCGTTTACGGCGGTAATGTCGCTCGTTTTGGCTTTTAACAGCGCAAGATCGGCGCTGACCGAACCGCCCGCAAATTCGCAGCGGATTCCGTATTCGCCGAAATCGCAGAGCGGGAATCCGTATGTTTTGTCTTTTTCTCCCGTCATTTTCGGCGCGTCCTCGCTGCCGTATAAATAGCAATATATTTCCCGCGCCGTTTTTCCGCCGTTTGCGGTTTCGTCTGCGCCGCTGTTGAAAACGACGTGGTAGTTCGTTAAAATATAAGTATCGTCGCCTTCGATCCGATAGACGATCGCCGAACCCTGTGCGCACATCAGAGTATAATTTTTAGAGGAATGCGCGCAAAAATCGGGTTTGAAACTCACCGTAGAAGTTACGAACGTGGAATAAACCTTTAACGAGGATTGGAGCGCCGCGCCGACAGCGGCGGATAAGTCCTGAACTTCGCATGTAACGGTAGCGGACGGAGTTTCACAGGGCATAGGAATGTAAGAAAATAGAAATGCCAGCGGCAGAAACAATAATTTTTGAAATAACATCACTTTCCTATCTTGCGCCGATTTTCAAATTTTATCACCGCAGTGAATAACAAATAAAAAGTTGCCAACACTGAAATCAGGCGGTAGAATATGGGAAATCAAACGATCTATTTCCGCAAACAGCCGAAAATCGTTTCGGTCAGCACCATTGCGGGTACGAAAGAATGTCAGGGCATCATCGGCAGGTACGTGGAAACCGCGCTGTCCGATGATATGTACGGGGAAAGTACTTACGAAAAGGCGGAATGCAAAATGCTCTCGCACGTGATCGACGGCGCGATTGCCAACGCGGGACTCAAACGCGACGAAGTGGATCTGATCGTTTCCGGAGATCTGCTCAATCAGATCGTTTCTTCCAGTTTTGCCGCGCGCGATTTTTCGATCCCTTTTTTAGGCGTTTACGGCGCGTGTTCTACCATGGCGGAAAGTTTAGCCGTCGGCGCAGCGTTTATCGACGGCGGATTCTGCCGCAGAGTGATTGCTGCAACGGGCAGTCATTTCGCTTCGGCGGAACGTCAGTACCGTTATCCCTTGGAACTCGGCTGTACCCGTCCTCCGCAGGCGCAGTGGACGGTAACGGGCGCGGGCGGCGCATTGATCGCGGCGGAGGGGAACGGCGTGAGAATTACGGGCGCGACGCTCGGAAAAGTTGTGGATTTCGGGATCACCGACGTCAATAATATGGGCGCCGCAATGGCGCCTGCCGCAGCGGATACCATACTTGCCCATTTCCGCGGTACCAAGGAAGATCTGTCGGAGTACGATCTGATCGTAACAGGCGATTTGGGTGCGCTCGGAAGCCGTATTTTAAAAGATCTGACATGGGAGAAGGGACTGGATATTTCAGAAAACCACGTCGATTGCGGAGAAATCATTTATAACGTCATCGAAGATGAATTTCAGGGCGGCAGCGGTGCTGGATGCAGTGCGGTGGTCCTAAATTCCTATCTTTATTCCAAAATGATGTCGGGAGCCTTTAAAAAGATTCTGTTCGTTGCAACGGGCGCATTGCTTTCGACCGTCACTTCCGGACAGGGTGAAAGTATTCCCTGTATTGCGCATGCGGTCGTGTTGGAACGGTAAGGAAGACGATTCGGCATTTAAATATTTAAAAACGGAACAATCGGCATGCGGAAACAGCGCGATTCTGTAATTGACAGCATGCCGTCGGGCAGGACGGAGTACATATGGAATTTCTCGAAATTGTGTTAATGTTTGTAAAAGCGTTTGCAGTCGGCGGGCTGATCTGTATGATTGCGCAAATCGTCATAAACTTTACCGATCTCACGGCAGGTAAAATTCTTGTCATTTTTATGTTGGCGGGCATTGCGTTGACGGCTCTGGGACTGTATCAGCCGCTTGTAGAATTTGCGGGCGCGGGTGCGACCGTGCCCATTTCCGGATTCGGTTATTTACTTGCCAACGGCGCAATGCGCGGCGCGCAGGTGGGGCTTTTCGAAGCGCTTACCGGCTCGCTTGCGGCAGCCAGTGCGGGAATTTCCGCCGCCGTGATTTTTTCGTTTATCATGGCGCTCATTTTCAAATCGCATACGAAATACAACTGATAGTAAAATAATAAAAAAATTGACAAAATATAGAAATTTTCCTTGACAATTCATTTTACAGGGCGTAAAATATAAACAACAAAATCTTATAAGAGGTGTTTTATGAAAAAGTTGGGCAAATTTTTAGTTGCCGGCGCTTTGGCGGCGGTTGCTTGCGTTGGTTTGGTTGCTTGCGGCGGCGGTTCTACCAGTTACGAGGGCGAGTATAAGTATGAAAATTCGTATACTCCCGGTTCTTATTACGGTGCGAAAGTTACCGTTACCATTGAAGACGTAAAAGAAACGCAGGAACTTGACGGTAAAAAGTACACCGTAATTACCGGCGGTAAGATCACGAAAATTACCGTAGCGGATGATACCGATACTTATCACAACATTACTCCTACTTGGCAAGAAAACCAAAATCCCGGCGACCTTGGTCACGACAAGACGGTTGCGGCTCTTCCCGATTATCTTAAAAAGTTTGAAGGAAAGAGTGTACTTGAAATTATGACGATCACGGTTGACGTAGATAAAAACGTTCCTTCCGACATCAGCAGCGCGGATTTGAAACTGACGGGCGCTACCCAGACGAGCGGCAGAATTATTCTTGCGCTTCAGGCGGCAATCGGCGAGATGGGCAGCATGACGGATCTTCCTGCGAAAGGAACCTGGGCTTATCATGCAATCGAATTCAATGCAAAACAAATGGGACTTGACATTAACAACCTGCCCAATATGTAATTGAATTAAAATAATTCGAAAGACCCGAAGAAAGTTCGGGTCTTTTTTCTTGTCTTTTTTCGGGAAATCGTCTATAATAGATGAGAACAAAGGAAACTGCTTATGCAAAATAAACGTTTAAAACTTTCGTGTATTTTATTATCCGCAGCAAGTATTGCGGTGTTTGCGGCATGCGGCAACGGGAACGGCAACGGTAACGAAGACGAACAAACCAAACTGTATCAGTACGAAACCTATGCGCATTTTAATTATGCGGCTGCACAGTGGGCGTTTAGCAAGAAAACCGATGAAACCGATGAGGCGACCTGGGCTGAGATCCGGCAAGCGCTTACGAACGTGGAACAAAGCGTTTCGGTCAGCGATGAAAAGAGTGCGATCGCAAAATTCAACGCCGCGGACGCGGGTGCAAAAATAGAATTGGATCAAACGGCTTACGATCTGCTTACGCTTGCAAAAGATATTTACGAAAAGACGGACGGCGCCTATAATCCTGCCGTCGGTAATCTGATCGATTTATGGGGATTCTCGCCGCGCTTTTCGGACAGTTCCAATTATGAGCCGCAATATCCTTACGACCGTAAAAAACCGAACGAAGTACTTCCCGATGCCGAATATGTGGAATCTTTCTTGAGTCTCTCCGATTTTTCGCAGGTGATCTTATCGGAAGAAGACGGAAAATATTATGTATTAAAACCCGATTGCAAGATCGAGGAAGAATACGAAGGAAAAAAATTTACTTATACGATGCAACTGAATCTCGGCGGCATCGGAAAGGGGTATGCGGTAGACGAAGCGGACCGTGTGATCCGTGCTGCGGGCTACGAGTACGGTTATTTTAATCTGGGCGGAAGCAGCATGACCGTTTTAAAAGATCCGCGCGAGGAAGATCACGCTTATGCTTGGGAAATCGGCGTCGTCAATCCGCGCAGGGAAATCAATAACGGGAACAGTTTTATGTCCGTCATCGAAAAAGATATCTGTCTTTCTTCGAGCGGTGATTACAATCAATATTACGAATTGGACGGAAAGCGGTACAGTCACATTATCAATCCCAAAACGGGATACCCTGTAAATTCGGAGCCTGAGAACGGGAACGGAAGCGGAATCGTCTGTGCTTCCGTATTCGGACTTTCTGCGGCGGAAGGCGACGCGACGACGACCGCGCTGATGGTCATGGGGAAAGAAAAAGCCATCGAATATATTTCGGAATACCTCAGCGGCGTTGATGTTTGTTTTGTCTATGCGAAGGGCGACGGAAGTTATGCGCTCTATACGAATATGAATGAACAGGATTATAAAATCATCGACGGGATCGAAACGGTGAAACTGTGACAAGGTTGGAAGAGATCAAAAAGCGGAAACCGTTCGCCGTATGGGATTTGCTGATCTACGCGATCCTTGTTGCCGTCATTCTGTTGCTGTTCGGACTCTTTGTGTTCGGCGGGAGCGGCAAAGCCGCATCCGGAATTAAAATCACGAGCCTGAACGGAAAGGTCATTTACACTTATCAGTACGGCAAAAACAAAGGGGAGATCGCCGCTGATTGGGCAGACCGCGTTGAAGAAAAGAAGGAGAACGGAAACCTGACCGTTTCAATCTATTTCGACGACGAAAAAAAGGATTTTAACGTACTGGAAATCGATACTTCCGCTAAAACGGCGTTCATGCGCGACGCGAATTGCAGTTTCCGAAAGGATTGTACCAAAACCAAATCCATTTCATCCGAACGGGATATCATCGTATGTTTGCCGCATAAAATCAAGGTCTGCGCGCTCGGCGGAGAAAACGGCGAAATTTCCGGTCCGATTATTGGTTAACAGGAATAATTCGGAATCGGGACAAGTATATATAGAGTGTTCATATCTTTGTTAGAAATCCATTAAAATGCGACTGATTCAAGCGGAGATGGGAAAAGTTATCCACACTTTTTCCACAATTCCGCCGTTTTTCTCCACAATTCGACAAAAACATACGTTTGTCGCAATAAAGAATTGTTAATTTTTTCCACAAAAATAATTTTTTTGTGGATTTCTTTTTTGACGATATAAATTTGTTGACAAAGAATTTTGAAAAGGTTATAATGCAATGGTAATTGAAGTTCGCACCGTTAGCTAAGCTGGATATAGCGTCGGTCTACGGAACCGAAGGCCAGGAGTTCGAATCTCTTACGGTGCACCATTTAAAGCCAAACCCGATACTTAAAAAGTATCGGATTTGGCTTTTTTACCGTTCTTGCATTGTAAGGGGATTTTTGGTTTTTATTTTGTGTTGTGTTTCACAAGGGCGGTTGGTGTTTGACGCGTTACCGCTCGGCGCGTAATGATTTATAACGAAACAGCCGTTTATAAGAAATTTTCGTTTGCATTTTCGATGTAATAACTGTATAGTAAGAGTATGTTGCCTACAAATTTATTGAACGCTAAAAACCGTGAAGAATTACGGCGTTGGCTTATAGAAAACCATAATCACGAAAAAGAATGTTGGGTGATTGTCAAACGCGGCAGACCGCAAAACGACGATACTTTTTGGTATATCGACGCCGTAGAAGAAGCCCTGTGTTTCGGCTGGATCGACAGCACAACGAAACGGCTTGAAAACGGCGTTACGGCGCAAAAATTAGCGCCGCGCAAAAAAAATTCTTTGTGGTCCGAATTAAATAAAGAGCGTTGCCGCAGAATGGAAAAGTTAGGGTTGATGACGGACAGCGGACGTGCCGTTTTGCCCGATATGTCGCCGTTCGGATTCAAAATTGACGGCGATATTGTCAAAGCCTTGCAAGCCGATAAAATCGTTTGGGAAAATTTTTTGAATTTTCCTCCGCTTTATCGGCGCGTTCGGATTGATACGATACAAATAAAAAAGAAGCAACCAGAACTATTTTCCAGCCGCCTTATCAAGTTTATCGAAAACACAAGACAAAATATCATGTACGGCGAATGGAACGATAACGGAAGATTGCTTGATGATTCAAATTTTATTTTGAGAAATGATGCAAGGTGAGCGGTGCGCGGAAGGTGGAGCGCATGATAAATTAACCTTATTTGTCAATATTTTCGGTTACGGTACATACAATAAAGCGTGGAAACCAGTTTTCAAGAACTTAAAAAGAAAGAAGCGGTCAATATTCTTGACGGGAAAAGACTCGGTAAAGTGTGCGACGTCGTGTTTACGTACCCCGAAGGGAGAGTGCAGGGAATTGTCGTGCCCGGCGGAAGGGGATTTCACTGGGGAAGAGGCGACTTGTTTATCGAATTAAGGCAGATAAAAAAAATAGGGATCGATGTGATCCTTGTGGAGTTGAACTGTGCGCCGCAATCGGACAAAAAGAAACCCAAACGCGACGATTGTTCCCCGCATCGCTGCCCGCCCGATGATTGCCCTCCTCCGAATTATCCGCCGAATCACCCGACTCCTCAACCGAGATCTAACTATCCCGCGCAAAATTACGACCGTCGCGATTACGGCGATTACGAATAAAATAAAAACGCGCCGCATTCGCGGCGCGTTAGTTATTGTTCTTCGCGATAGCAATCGCACATTTTTCCGTTCGGTAAGAATCCTGTATCCGAACATTTCACGCATTGATATTTTGGCAGTAAGTCTTCGTCGTTAAGTTGTAATCGAAGCAGGGCGGTTTGACGTGCCGTTTGCGCTTCGTTTAATTTTTGCTGAATATGCTTTACCGATTCGGGTGCAAAGATTTCCGCACGGGCAAGTTCGATTTCTCCCTTTTTGATTACGTTCTCCGCTGCTTTGAAGGCTTCGTCCCGTTCAGCGCGTTCCCGTGCTTTTTCGGCTTCGCGCATGGCTTTTTGTTGCAGTGCGCTGTAATATCTTTCGCGGCTGCTTTGCATGTCGGCGGCAATCGCGGCTTCCGAACGGTATTCGCGCATGCCATTGGACGGCGTGGTTTTTTCGGGAATTTCTCCGGGAACGGAGACGTCCAGACGTTTCCATTCGGAAAGCAGTTTGTTCATGTAGGGAAGGGGCGCGGATGCGTTCGCGCTTCGTTTTGCGGCTTCTAAAATCATTTCTTCCGAAAAGTTCCAGTTCTGCCAAGCCGAGATCATGTCGAGCGCCGATCTGGTTTTTTTGATCACGCCGCAAACGGCTTGAATGCGCTGAATCAGCCGCAACTGTTTATCTTGCGCGGCGCAATAATGTTTTACTCCGGCGCCGTCGACAATGCCTTCGGCGTACAATCCGTCCAGCAAATGATCCATTTCGGCAAATCCGTACCCGAGTTTCATACAAAGCGTGGCGATCATCAGAAGGCTTTCTTCGTCGTATCCTCTGTCCAGCCACTTTTCGGCGTATTCTTCGCCGTAAGCACGGGGATTTTGTACCTTTACGCCTAATTTGCGCGCCGTTTTGAATACAACGGAAGCGAGTTCTTCGCGCCGTTTTAAGTATTCGCGCGCATCGTGTTCGGTTCTCGCGTCGGCCTCGGCTAATTCGGTCGCAAGCGCGTCGAGCGTAGAGAGGGAACCTTTTTTCAGGGTCTCCGCACAGGCGTAGACTGCGTGGATGTGCAAACCGAGCGCTTTCCATTTGTCGAGGAATTCATAATCGCTCTCCTGCGGCTTGCGGTAAATGCCGAGCAGTACGAAAATTTTACTCATTTCTTTTTCGTGCAAATTGAAATCGGCTAAATCCTGTTCCACCTGTTCGTAAGTATATTTATGTTCTTTGCAAAGTTTGTTGGCTTTGTTTAAAATATGATTGGCGGAGAGTTTTTCTCCGTCCTTTTTTACACAGTATTCCGCAACAAGCAAAAAGGCCTGTTGTTCGATGGGGTTGTTTTCCAAAAATTCGAGAATACGCTGCATTTCGTAAGGCTTGAAATCTTTCTTGGCGCGTTGCAGAAGTTTATAAAATTCCCGATTGAACTCCGCGTATTTTTCGGGGCGGATCGACTTTGGTTTCCCCACTGCGGTGTTGACGGGCAGGTATTCGACAAAGAGGGGATCGCGCGAAAGGACGCGCACAAGGTCGCATTCCTCCCAGAAAACGAAAATATCCACAAGTTTTTTAAGCGGAATGCCCAGCAATTTTGCGGCGTTTGCCGCATCGAAATCTTCGGCGCACTGGCACAAATACAGCCCGTATAAATAGGCGCGTACGCAGTCGCCGTCTGCCTGCGGCAGATATTTCGTAATAAATTGATTTTCCACGCTGGTGTACATATTCGCGGTGAAATCTTTGGAGAAAGTGCTGAAAGACATAATCCCTCCGCTCTCGCGGTATTTTTTCCGAATCAGGTGTGAATGCTTGCTTTTTCATGCAATGCAGTGTATAATAGTATAACATATTGTTCGTCCGAATGCAAAGCCTTTTGGACATAACTTTTTAAAAACATGAACATCCTTCATACCTCCGATTGGCATATCGGAAAGCGGCTGATGGACGCGGAACGTCTGCCCGAACAGATTGCCGCTCTTGATGAAATTGCCGAAATTTGCGAAGCCGAAAACGTGGACGTCGTACTCGTAGCGGGAGACGTTTTCGATACTTATCTGCCTTCCGCGGAAGCGGAAGAAGCGTTTTTCCGCGCGGTGAAAAAAATCGCGGGGGGAAAGCGCGCTGTTGTTGTGATTGCAGGAAATCACGACGACGCCGTTCGGCTTGCCGCCAGCGCGCCCATTGCGCGGGAAGAAGGAATCTATCTTTTCGGAAACAAACCGACGGTTTTTCCCGCGGGCGGAGATCTGCCTGTGCGCGTCGCAGTTTCCGGTGAAAATTATCTTGTACTCGAGAATCGCGCGGGAGAAAAGGTTTATATCAATGCGCTTGCTTATCCGAACGAAGCGCGTTTGCGCGAGGAGAAAACAGACGAGGATTTCGGCGCGAAGACGGCGCGTTGGATCGAAAAGGGCAACGAAGGATACGACGGAACGATGCCGTATATCTTGCTTTCCCATTTGTTTGTGGCGGGCGGATTGACGAGCGAGGGCGAACGCAATATCGACTTGGGCGGTGCACGCGCAGTACCTGTATCCCGTCTTCCTCAATACGGCTACATCGCGCTCGGACATTTACATAAAAGACAGCGGATCGGAAATCGAATTGCCTATTCGGGTTCGATTTTGCAGTATTCTTTTGACGAATCGGATACGGAAAAATCGGTAATTCTGTTAAAAACCGAATTGACGGATATTTCTGCGGTGAAAGAAATTCCCCTTGTGTCGGGAAAAAAACTTGTTCGCTTGCAAGCCTGTGGCGTAGAGGACGCGATCAGACTGATTTCCGGTTATCAAGATTGTTTCGTAGAACTCACGCTGCATCTGACCGCGCCTCTTACCGCTGCGGAGACGACTGCATTGCGCGCAGCCAACCGCGGACTCGTTTCGCTGATCCCGCGCGTCGATTCTTATATTTCGGAAGAAGTTGCCGTTCGTTCCAATATGACGGCGGAGGAACTGTTCCGGGAATATTATACTTTGCAATTTGGCGGAGAAGCGCCCGATGATCTTACGACGGCGTTTCTTTCTCTGCTTTTGGAGGAAGCATGAAACCCGTATATTTAGAACTTTGCGGTGTGAATTCTTTTTCCGAACACGCCGAGATCAATTTTCGTTCCCTGCTCGAATACGGGATATTCGGCATTTTCGGGGATACCGGATCGGGGAAAAGCACTATTCTTGATTGTATTTGTTTTGCGCTCTACGGAAAGGTTTCCCGTCTGGATTCCAAAGAGGCGGTGATCGTCAATTTTATTAACTATCATTCCGACCGTGCATACGTGAATTTTGAGTTTGAAATCATGTACGACGGTAAGCGGCGCACATACCGCGTCGAACGCGAACTGAAACGTAAAAACGGAACACAGAACGTTCGCGTATACGAAAAGACAGACGAAAATTTTACGGCGATCGCCGAAGGCGTGCGCGACGGCAACGCGGTTTTGGAAAAGATCATCGGGTTGGAACAAAAAGACTTTGAAAAATGTATTGCGCTTCCGCAGGGCGAGTTTGCACAATTCGTCAAATCTCAGAAGTCGGACAGGCTCAAATTGATTTCCCGTCTGTTTAATTTGGAGCGTTACGGCGAAGGGCTTGTAAAGCGCACCAACGCGCGTTTTCAGAGCGCTAAGTCGGAAGCGGAAATTTTAAAAGCGAGACTGGAACCTTACGAGGCGGTCAGCGAAGAGAAAATCAAAGAATACAAATCAAAAATCGCTACGTTGAAAGAGAGCGAGAAACGCGCGGAAACCGAATATGCAGTTGCGCTGGAACAGGAAAAACATCTTTCCGCATTGATCGAAAAACGGCGCGACGCACAGAAAGCCGCGCGGGAAATGCAGAAACTGGAAGAGATCCGCGAAGACATGTCGGTGCTGAACGGAGAACTGGAACGTTTGGAACGGGCAGCGGCGGTGGTGACGGCTACGGCGGAGACGTATGCCGCAAAGGAAAAAGCGGCGATTGCCGAGAAGACTTGCGCGCAGGCGAACGCGCGGTATTCCGTTGCGGAGGAGCAAAATAAAACGGCGCTTTCTTGGGATCCGTCGCAGGCGGACGCGGAAATATCCGTCTGGAACGAACGCGTTTCAGAGGCGAAACGACGGGAAACGGACTTAAAATCCGCAAAAGATCTGCAAGCACGATTGGAGCGGATACAAAATGAATTCGACGCCGAGCGGAACGCATTTCAAGATTTTTCGTATGAAACGGAAAAAACTGCGATCGGGCAGGAATTGTCCGCACTCGGAGCGCAAGATTTTTTAACGTATGCCGAAGAACACGGGAAAGCGGGCTTACTCCGTTCGGAATACGAAACATTCGCTGCCGAACTGAAAACGCTTGTCGAAATGTATCCCATTATTTCGCCCGACTGCGTCCCGTTGATCCAAAAATACAGAAAACTTTCCGAAGGGGAAAAATCCGATTTTTCACACATCCGCGCAGAATACGAAGCGATGGAAGCAAAGCGTTCGGATCTTCGTGAGAAAGCGGTTGCGCTCGAAAAAATAAAGGGGAAATACGAAGTACATCTCGCGCGATTGCAACAACTCGAAACCGAACGGAAGGACGTCAAAACGCGGTTAGACGAGATCACGGCGCGTATTGCGGGGGAAGCATACGACGCCGAGGCGGCGGAGAGAAAACTGAATGAACTGCGCGCGGCGCAAAAGACAAATCTCAAATTAAGGGAGAGCGCGCAATCCGAATTTGCCGAGGCCAGCGCGGCACGCGCGGCGGCAGAAGAGAGAAAGCGCGGCGCGGACGAGCGCTGCGCGGAAGCGGAACAGCGGTTAAAAACCGCTTTGGCTGCGGGCGGGTTTCGATCCGAACGGGAAGCCGTTGCGCTCAATGAAAAATACGGCGATCCCTTGGGGGCAAAGAAACGCGTCGAGCAATATAAAGAGATGTATGCGGCAGCGCGCGCCAAGTGCCGCGAGTATGCGAAAATCGACTTTTCCGAAGTTTCCGACGAAAATTTCATTGCAGTCAAGAAAAAACTTGCCGCAGCGGAGAGCGAAGTAAAAGAGCATGCCCGTCAAACGGCGCTTGCGGCAAGCATGCTGATCCGCGCCGAGCAGGAAATCGAAATCAAACGTAAACTTTCTATCGAATATTCGGAAAAACGCAGAGAAGCGGAACGTTACGAACGGTTGAAAAAATTGCTGGATGGCAATAAATTTATGGAGTTTATCGCCGAAGAGTATCTACAAACCGTCGCTGCCAATGCAAGCGGCAGACTGCTATCTCTAACCGACGGACGGTACTTTTTGCGTTACGACGGAAACTTTATCGTAGGCGACAATCTTTGCGGCGGCGTGCCGCGCGGAGTGTTCACGCTTTCGGGCGGAGAAACGTTCCTTGTTTCGCTTTCCCTTGCGCTTTCGCTCAGTTCGGAAATTTGCGCGCGTTCGCTCCGTCCCGTGGAATTTTTCTTTTTGGACGAAGGATTCGGCACGCTCGACGAGAAACTGGTCGACACCGTAATGGACAGTTTGGAAAAACTCAAAGGGGAACATTTTTCCATCGGGATCATTTCTCACGTAGAGGAACTGCGCCATCGGATCTTACGGAAATTACTGATCAAAAAAGCGACCGACATGCACGGTTCGCAAATTACTATGGAGTAAGGCGGTTTAGAGTCTATGATTTTAACACCAATTACGCTTTGGAAAGATTTCGACGGGTCGCTCCCGTTGAACGAACAAACGGTTTGGGAAGAACGTTCGGACGGCGTCGTTTCGCGCGGCGTCCGTTTTGACGGCAGACAGACGGAAACCGGCAGGATCAAAATCTACGCAGAATATTTTTATCCCGCCGATGTCAAAGAATTTCCTGCCGTGATGTTTTTGTTCGAAGCAGGTTTTGCATTCGACAGAGCGCTTGTCATGCGGTTCGTGCAATCGGGATACGGCGTGTTGTGCGTCGATTACTGCGGAGAAAGCGAGCATTCCCATTTTACCGTTTATCCCGCGGATGTCGATTACGCAAATTTCGTTCGCGCGGGACAACATCTCGTTTACGCGGAACCTTCCGCCAAAGAGACAAGTTGGTATGAATGGGCGGGCGTTGCGCGCTATGCGGCGCGTTATCTGAACGAAAGACCCGAAGTGACCGCCGTCGGGGCGGTAGGACTTCGTACGGGCGGTGAAATTCTTTTCAAAATTGCGCCTTACGCACCCATTTCGTGTATGACGTCCGTTTGTGCGGCGGGCTGGCTTGCTTACCGCGGGCTGGATAAATTTTCGGACGAACAGATGGGCGTGTTCAGCGAAGAGCGCCACCGTTTTATTGCGGGGATCGATTCGCAGAGTTATGCTCCTTACGTCAAGTGTCCTGTGCTTCTGATTTCGGCGATCAACGATTCCAAACATGATTACGATCGCGTTTACGACACGTTCCAAAAAATCAATCCCGAAGTGGAAAAAGCCATTCTCTATTCCGCGCATGGAAACGGACTGGTCGGCTCCCATTCGCTGATCAATATGAAACTGTTTCTCGATAAATATCTGAAAGGCAGATCGGTATTTGTCAGCAAACCCATTAAACTGGAATTTACGGAAGACGAAAACGGGAATCTTGCCTGCCGCGGGTTATACGACAGCAGCGGCGAAATTGCTGAGTACGGAATATGTTTTACGGAAAAAGCGACCGATTCCAAATCGCGCGATTGGACGCGCATTCTGGGAACGTCGCCGTTAAAAGAAAACGTCGGGGTGATACCTCTCAGTTTGTTTACGGGTACGCAAAAGGCGTTGGTGTATACCTTTGTCAATTATACCAATAATTTTTCCGTGACTTCCAAAATCAAAGAGGTAACGCAGGAAAAACCTTATGCGAACAGCGGTCCCGTATCGCGCGTACTGTATACGAGCGCGGACGGTTTAAACGGCTTTGCGGCGTTCCGTCCCCGCACGCGATCGCTTGCCGATTGTTTTGTGGAGGGAGAGGAATCGCGCGCCAAACTGATTGCAGGTTACGGCGGTATTCTCGGAATTACTTCCGAGTCGGGTATCATTTCATATCGCGTCGGCGAACCCAGATACGAGCCGCCCGAAGGCGCTTCATTCAGTTTTGATGCTTACTGTCCGGCCGACGCAAAAGTCCGAGTAACGTTTTTTACCGATTCGGAAGAATCTGAAGGTTATTCCGACGAGGCAAAAATCGAAGGCAAGGGCAAGTGGAAACGGATCATCATGAACGCGGACGATTTTAAATCGGAGTCGGGCGCGCATCTGAGCAGTTTTAAAAACGTAGTTGCTGTTTTGTTCTCGTTTGACGGAGAGGTTCTTATCAATCACGTTTTATGGATATAACGAGTCTGAATTTAGGGGACAGGATTGAAACAAAAAAGCCGCATCCTTGCGGCGGTCAGTTATGGGAAATCACAAGGAAGGGCGCAGACGTGAAAATAAAATGTCTGACATGCGGAAGGGTCGTCATGCTTACGCCCGACGAACTGAGAAAGCGGATCAAGCAGAAAACGGGGGCGAATGAATGGCGGAACTCTTAAACCGAAAAAAACGGAAAAAGCCTGTTATGATCGCATTGGGTGTGATCATGGGCATTCTGTCCGTTTTGGCCATCGGGTTTTTGATTTTCAGTATATGGCTGAACAGTTCGTATTTTGTCGTTACGGTAGACGGCGGTTCGATGAACGATACGCTTCATTCTGAGGACCGTCTCTATGCGAGTTACAGCGCGAAAGCCAAGCGCGGAGATATCGTGATCATCGATGCAACCGAGCATCCCGCATTCAAGACAAGCGACGGTTCCGAACGGCTGCTGATCAAACGCCTGATCGCCGTGGAGGGGGACAGCATAAAATGTGAAGAGGGAATCGTTTATCTGAAAAAGGCGGGGGAACAAACTTATCAAAAACTCGAAGAACCCTACCTCAATCAGACGACGGGAGATTTCAAAGAGGTCGAAGTCGGCGCAGGAGAGATTTTTTTTCTCGGCGATAATCGCGCAAACAGCAAAGACGCGCGGGAAGCAGGCTGTATGAACTTTGAAGACATTATCGGCGTAGTGCCGAATTGGGCAGTGAAAAATAAGGGCGCGATCACCAAATGGGAAAAATTCCGAAAATCGGTTGCCGATTTTTTCACAGTCGATATCGTTCATCGGACGGGCGGCTAAAATAGATGAAATCACATTCGGAGAAATGTTTTATCAGAGATAAAATATGATCACTATCATGAAATCGATCTTTGCGTTTTTTGCTTTTGCATGTAAGATCGTTTACCGAATTTTTAAAATATTTCGGATCCGTATCCTCGTATTATATCTTGCGGTCTGTGCCGTTCTGCAACTGACACTGCATGTATTTGACGGAAAGGAGTTTATATTCTGGATCGGCACGGCGGTTTGCATTGCTCTGACGCTGCTTGCATGGGCGCTGTATTTGAAACGGAAATTCCAAAAGCCCGTGAAAAGACGCATGCCGTCTTACGGGAAAGACGAAGTTTCGGATGAAACGGAACAGACCTTTGACGAAGAGGAATGTGCGGTCGCCGCTACAATCGAGCAAAAAACTAAACGTAAGAACCATGGGAAAGAACGCCCGAAATATTACAACGTCGCCGGAAGACCCGATTATATATTTGCGGAATACAGCGACCGATTCGAACTTTTTAAAAAGAGCGCCGACGGTTTATTTCTGGTGAGAACGGATTACAAAGAATAAATAACACAAACAAAAGGAAGGAAACAAAATGCGTGCAGTTGTAACGGTAACAGGCTCGGACAAGAGAGGCATTATCGCAAAAGTAAGCGGATTTTTATTCGAGAGAAACGTCAACATCGAAGACATTTCGCAAACGGTGCTCGGCGAGCAGTTTGCAATGATCATGATGGTGGATACGTCCGACAGTTCGATCGATTTTTCCGCGCTTGCGCTTGATTTGGAAAATATGGGGAAAGAAATCGGGATGAATATCCGTTTACAGCACGAAGCCATTTTCAGCGCCATGCATAACGTATAACACGGAAGGAAACGGTGATGTTTAACAAATTCGACGTATTGGAAACAATCGAAATGATTGAAAAAGAACACCTCGATATCCGTACGGTAACGATGGGGATCTCGCTCTTATCCTGTATCCGCGCCACGGCAAAGGAAACGGCGCAAGCCGTACGGGACACGGTGTTAAAGAAAGCGGAACATCTTGTGAAGACCGCGGAAGATCTTTCCCGCGAATTCGGGATTCCCATCGTCAACAAGCGGGTATCGGTCACGCCCGTATCGCTCATTACCGCCGCATTCCCCGCGCAAAGCGGACTTGTCGCGCGTGCGCTCGACGACGCGGCGAACGAACTGGGAATCGACTTTTTGGGCGGCTATTCCGCGTTGGTTCATAAGGGTACCGCAGATTATGAGCAAACCTTTTTAAACACCATTCCGGAAGTGCTTGCAGCCACCGTCCGCCTTTGTTCCTCGGTCAACGTCGGTTCGTCGCGTTCGGGGATCAATATGGATGCGGTATCGGTCATGGGCGGGATCGTAAAGGAAACGGCTGCGCTTACCGCGAATGCAGACGGCATCGGTTGCGCAAAACTCGTCGTATTCTGTAATGCGGTAGAGGATAACCCTTTTATGGCGGGCGCGTTCCACGGCACGGGCGAAGCGGATACCGTCGTCAACGTCGGCGTATCGGGTCCCGGGGTCGTACAGCATGCTTTGAAGTTTGTTCCCGAAGCCGATTTAACGGACGCCGCGGAAGTGATTAAGCGGACAGCATTTAAAATCACCCGCGCAGGACAACTTGTCGCAAAAGAAGCGGCAAAACGGTTGGGCGCGCGGTTCGGAATCGTCGACTTGTCTTTGGCACCCACGCCGGCGCGCGGCGATTCGGTTGCTCATATATTAGAAGAATTGGGACTTTCCGTCGTTGGCTGCCACGGCACGACCGCCGCGCTTGCAATGCTGAACGACGCAGTCAAAAAGGGCGGCGTGATGGCTTCTTCGCGTGTCGGAGGTCTTTCCGGCGCATTCATTCCCGTATCCGAAGACATCGGCATGATCGAATCGGCTGCGGCAGGCAACATCACGATCGATAAACTGGAAGCGATGACCTGCGTATGCTCGGTCGGCTTGGATATGATCGCCATCCCGGGGGATACGCCTGCAAGCACGATTTCCGCAATCATTGCGGACGAAGCCGCGATCGGTATGATTAACAATAAAACGACTGCGGTCCGTGTAATCCCCGCGCCGAATAAGAAAGTGGGCGACGAAGTCAGTTTCGGCGGTCTTTTGGGACGCGCGCCGGTTATGCCCGTTCACGGCGGCGACAGTTCCAAATTTATTCAACGGGGCGGACTGATCCCTGCGCCCATTCACAGTTTTAAAAATTAAAGGAGCGAAATATGCAAAGAAACGAAGTGAAAACGCAATACAAGTGGAAAACGGAAGACGTATTTCAAAGCGACGAGCAATGGGAAAAGGAGTATTCCGAGATCGAAAAAGAAATCGACTTTCAAAAATACCGCGGCACGTTAAATACGGCGGAAAATCTGCTTGCTTATTTTAAAGCGGAAGAAAAAGTCAGTTTGCGTTTGATGCGGCTGTATTTATATGCATTTTTAAAATCCGACGAAGATGTCAGAGTCAGTAAATATGCATCTATGAATGCGAGAGTGATGTCGCTCTTTACGCGGATGGGTGCGGAAACTTCTTTTTCGACGCCCGAAATTTCCGCGCTGCCCGAAGAAACGCTTTCGACATGGATCAAAGATGACGTTCTGAAAGATTACGATTATCAACTTTCCCGCATTGCCGCGCAGAAAAAATATATCCTGTCGGAAAAAGAGGAACGCATTCTTGCGCAGACGGGCGAACCGCTTGAGGTTGCTTACGATGCGTTCGGGATGCTGGATAATGCCGAACTCGATTTGCCCGAAATCGAATATGAGGGAAAAAAGACCAAACTATCGCACGGGTTGTATTCGGTGATTTTGGGATGCAACGACCAGAAAAAACGTGAAGAAGTGTTCCGCTTATATTATTCCGCTTATCGGAAAATTATCGGCACGCTTGCAGTAACATATTACGGTAACGTAAAAAAAGATATTTTTTATAAAAATGTGCGCGGCTATCGCTCCTGCCTCGACATGGCGCTGTTTGAAGAAGACGTGGATCGTAGCGTGTATGAAAACCTCGTCCGTTGCGTCAACGCCGCTGCTCCGATCATGCACCGTTACATGAGGGTAAGAAAGAAAGCGCTTGCGCTCAAAGAGATGCACGTTTACGATCTGTTTGTTCCGCTTGTGAAAAATGCGGAGTTAAAGTTGGAATTCGAAGAAGCATATGATCTGATCTTGAACGGGTTGTCGCCTCTCGGCGAAGAATATCATCGGCTGTTGAAAAAGGGAAAAGAGGAGCGTTGGATCGACGTGTACGAAACGGAGGGGAAACGCAACGGCGCGTATTCCATCGGAGTTTACGGACAGCACCCTTACGTCCTTCTCAATTATCAGAAAACCGCGTTTGACGTATTTACGATCGCGCATGAAATGGGGCATGCGTTGCACAGTTACTTTTCCAATCTGAATCAGCCTTACTCTAAATCGGAATATAAAATTTTCGTAGCGGAAGTTGCAAGTACGGTAAACGAAGTGCTTTTGCTGAAATATCTGTTAAAAACGACGCAGGATCAAAAACTGAAAAAATACTTGCTCAATTATTTTATGGATATGATCCGTACGACGCTTTTCCGTCAAACGCAATTCGCGCAGTTCGAGGAAAAGGCGCACGAGATGGCGGAATCGGGCGAGCCGCTCAATAAAGACAATTTATCGTCCATGTACTATGAACTCAACCGCCGCTATTACGGCGACGCGCTGACGCACGATCGGGACATCGAAATCGAATGGGCACGGATCTCGCATTTTTATCGTTCGTTCTACGTGTATAAGTATGCGACCGGCATTACGTCCGCCGTATGCATTGCAAACCGTATTTTAAACGAAGGAGAAAAGGCGGTAAAGGACTATTTCAAGTTCCTATCGGGCGGAAGCAGTACCGACCCCGTTTCGCTCCTTAAAATCGCAGGCGCAGATCTCAATCAAGAGGAAACTTATCAGGCGGTGATGAAGGAATTCGAAGCCGCGCTTGACGAGTTCGAAAGGATAATTTAAATTTACGATAAGGAAGAATTGCAATGGCTGTAAATCAGATGCCTCACAATTTAGACGCAGAAGCCGCTCTTCTCGGCTGTATTTTAATCGACGAGTCCGTCCAGTCGCAACTGCTTGAAACGCTGAAAGAAGAAGAGTTTTATCAGGAATCGCACCGCTTGATCCTTACCGCAATGCGGGAAGTTTACGGCGGCAGAAAACCCATCGATCTGGTTACGCTGACCGATCAGTTGGAGCGCGACGGCACGTTGGAAAAGGCGGGCGGACTTCGGGCGGTCACCGAACTTGCGGAGATTACGCCGTCCGCCGCAAATCATAAACAGTATTTTGAAATCGTGCGGAGAGATTTTATCAACCGTTCGTTGATCCGCGCGGCAAAAGACATCATCGAAAACAGCATGAAAGGGCTTGACGAGCGCGAGGCGATCTCCTATGCCGAAAAACTCGTATACGAAATTTCCAAACAGGAAGACACGTCCGAATTATCCGGACTGGAAGACGGCGCTGTGATCGGTCAGGTCATTTCGAAATTCGAAGCCATTCAGAACGATCCCGATTCGTGCCGCGGCTTAGAAACGGGATTCAAACAGTTAGACCGAATTACCAACGGGTTACAAAGTTCAGACCTTATCATCGTTGCCGCGCGCCCCGGTATGGGAAAAACGTCCTTCGCAATGAATATCGTAGAGAACGCCTGTCTGAATAAGGGAAAAACGGCGGCGGTATTTTCGCTGGAAATGCCGCGCGTACAACTTGTGCAAAGACTTCTTTGCGCTCACGCGGGCGTGAGCATGGAGAACGCGCTTTCCGGTCGATTGAAACAGAAAGATTGGAAAAACCTGATGATCGCAAGCGATCGGATGCAAAAAGCGAAGATATACATCGACGATTCTTCTAAAATCAAAACACAGGAAATTATTTCGAAGTGCAGACGGCTTGCAACGCAGGTCGGGAAACTTGATCTTGTCATGATCGACTATATCCAACTCATGGAAGCGGACGGAAAGAAAACGAACAGCGAAAACCGTCAGCAGGAAATTGCGTCCATTACGCGCGATCTGAAAATCATGGCAAAGGAACTCAACGTACCCGTCATTGCGTTATCGCAACTTCGTCGGATTCAGACGCAGGAACCGCAACTTTCCGATCTCCGCGAATCGGGCGCAATCGAACAGGATGCGGATATCGTTATGTTTATCAACCGCAAAGATTACAAAGCAAGCGCGGAAGATCAGGCGGGAGGAAGCGTTGTAAAAGGCGCGACCGAACTGATCCTTGCAAAACACAGAAACGGTGCGCTCGGCAGGATCCAACTTCGCTTCATCGGCGAGCGGACCAAATTCGTGGACGTCGAAGATCAGGGGCTTCCTGAGGAAGAACCGCAATACTCGCATCGCCGCGCCGAAAAATTCGAAAAGAATCCTTCGGCGGAAGACGTATTTCCGCAAAACGACACGGGGATTCCCGAAGAATGATTACCAAAATCGCAGGGCGCGAACGCGGCTGGTTAAAGCGCGCCAAAGAATATATCTTATCGGACGGAGTCGTCGCGTTTCATACCGAAACGGTTTACGGATTGGGGGCGAACGCGTTCAGCGACCAAGCAGTGCAGAAAATATTTACGCTCAAAGGCAGACCTTCGGACAATCCGCTCATTGCGCACGTACATAAAGATTACGATATTTCCGTGCTAGTAGACTCGACGCCGTCTTATGCGGAGGAATTGCGCAGAGCCTTTCTTCCCGGACCGCTCACAATGGTATTTCCGTCTAAGGGAAAAGTGAGCCGTTTTGTTTCGTGCGGATTGGATACGCTCGCGATTCGCGTGCCGTCTTCCCCGACGGCGCAGGCGTTTTTGAAAGAAGTCGATCTGCCGATTGCGGCGCCGAGCGCAAACCGAAGCAAGCACGTATCTCCCGTTACCGCAAGACACGTTTACGACGACTTTGCAGGCGAGATTCCGCTGATCTTGGACGGCGGCGCATGCGACGGGGGAATCGAGAGTACGGTGCTCGACTGTACGGGGGAAATTCCGCAGATTCTGCGCGCCGGACTTGTGACGCGCGATATGATTGCGGGCATTGTAGGCGCGTGCGGCGTGTACGAGCGAAAAGTGGGAGAGAAACCCAAAAGCCCCGGAATGGCATATAAGCACTATGCGCCCGCTTGCAAAACATCATATTTCAAAGCGGAAGAACTGAGTGCGGCAAAGATGCTTTATGACAAGGAAGAAGCGGCAGGCGGAACGCCGTATTTTCTTGCGGAAAGTGCGGTTTGCGCGCGGTTGGCGTCTTTTAGAACGTTTGACTTGGGCGGGACGGGTGAGCAGATGGCGCAGAAATTATACGCGCTGCTCCGGAAAGCGGAACATGCTGCAACGCTTTTGATCGGAATCGAACCGACGGTGCAAGACGGCGTAATGGACGGCGTTCTCAACCGTTTTACGCGCGCATTCGGGAGGACGGTGGATGAAACATAAGAAGATTTTATTTGTCTGTACCGGCAACACTTGCCGTTCGCCTATGGCAGAGGCGGTGCTGAAAGCAGAACTCAAAAAAAGGGGGATCAAATGGTACACCGTACAGTCGGCAGGACTTCGAGCCGTAGAGGGCAGTCAAATGTCCGAGGGAACGAAGTATGTTTTAAGAGAGGCGAAAATTCCGTTTTCCGCTCAGTTTAAATCCCGTCGGTTGACGGAAAAGATGATTAAAGGAGCATATGCTGTGATCTGTATGACGCATGAACAGCAGATGGAGATTAAATTTTACCGCAACGTTACGAGTATGTATGAACTTTGCGGACGGGAGATTTCCGATCCGTACGGCGGAAATGCGGAAGATTATCGGGCAACGTTCCGTGCCATTACGGAAAATATCGAGTCGATTATTCGCGGATTGGATATCCGCGCACAGGAGGGTGAAATATGAACATAGCAATTTGTTGCGACCACGGCGGTCTTGTGCTCAAAAATGCCGTTAAAACGCATCTGGAACAGTCGGGACACACAGTAACCGATTTCGGAACGTCCAGCGAAACTTCGTGCGATTATCCCGATTTCGCGCTGCTTGCCGCCGAAGCCGTAGCGGCGGGAGAGTGCGAACGCGGTATTTTTGTTTGCACGACGGGAATCGGCATCAGTATTGCCGCGAATAAGGTTCCAGGCGTCCGCTGCGCACTTTGTAACGAGCCGCTTTCGGCAAAGATGACGCGTCTTCACAACGATGCAAACGCGCTTGCGATCGGCGGAGGACTTACAGGGGTTAATTTGGCGTTGGAAATCGTTGATACTTTTCTCAACACACCCTTTTCGGCGGAGGAAAAACATCAGCGAAGGATCGACAAAATTACGGCAATCGAAAAAAAATACAGTAAGTAAACGATAAGGGAAGCAGGTATGACCAAAGCGCTGAGAGACAAAATCATAGAATCGCTAACGTCGATCATCCCGATCGCGCTCATCGTGTTCGCGCTATGTATGGCGCTGACGCCGCTCGATACGGGTACGTTCGTGTTGTTTATCATCGGCGTATTTCTTCTGATTGTCGGAATGGGGTGTTTTACGCTCGGCGCCGATATGTCTATGCTTGTCATCGGCGAAAAAATGGGGACTTCGATGACGCGATCGCGCAAGATCTGGCTGATTGCGCTGTTGTCGTTTATTATCGGAATTATCGTTACGATCGCAGAACCCGATTTACAGATCCTTGCGGAACAGGTGGAAACGGTTGCCGAGCAGACGGTACTCGGGAATTATCTTCTCATTTTAACGGTTGCGGTCGGCGTCGGCATTTTTCTTATGATCGCCATGCTCCGCATCGTATTTCGCATCAGACTGTCCTATATTTTAATGTTCTTTTACGTTGCGGCTTTCGTCGTATGTCTGACGTGCGTCGATCAAGGTTTTTGGGCGGTTGCGTTTGATTCGGGCGGCGTGACCACGGGACCGATGACCGTTCCGTTTATTATGTCGCTCGGCGTCGGCGTCGCGTCCATCCGAAGCGATAAAAAAGGACAGGACGACTCGTTCGGTCTTGTCGCGCTTTCCAGCGTGGGACCGATCATCGCGGTGCTCGTACTCGGGATCGTATTTAAAATCGAGAACCTTGAATATCCGATGGAGAAACTTCCCGAAATATTAGACACGCGGGACGTGATGTGGGAATATCTGTACGGTTTCGGCGATTATTCCAAAGAAGTGGCGATAGCGATCAGCCCCATTATTGCGTTTTTTATGATTTTCCAAATCGTAACCCGATCGTTCCGGAAAAAGCAATTGCTCAGGATCCTGTTCGGGTTTATCTACACGTTTGTCGGTTTGGTACTGTTCTTGACGGGCGCAAACGTCGGGTTTATGCCTGTCGGCAGACAAATCGGAGAAGAACTTGCATCGATGTTGAGCGGGGGACTGCTGATTCCCGTCGGCATGCTCATCGGTTATTTCGTCGTTGCGGCAGAGCCTGCCGTGCACGTTTTAAATAAACAGGTTGAACGAATGTCGGCGGGAGCCATCAAATCGTCGGCAATGAAAAAAGGATTGTGTATCGGCGTATGCGTCGCGTTGGGATTTGCTATGCTGCGCATCGTCGTGCCTCAGATCAATCTCATGTATATCCTTGTTCCCGGATACGTTATCGCTTTGGTGCTTACGTTCTTTACGCCGCCGCTGTTTACCGGTATCGCGTTCGACTCGGGCGGAGTAGCGAGCGGCGCAATGGTTTCTTCGTTTGTCTTGCCTATGGCAATCGGCGCCTGCCACGAACTTTGGGGCAGCGAGATGATCATGACGCAGGCGTTCGGCTGCGTGGCGCTCGTTGCGTTGGCTCCGCTGATTTCCATTCAGGTACTCGGAATCGTGTATAAACGTAAAACAAATAAAATCAAACGGAAATTCCTTTCGGTAGAGGATCGAATTCTGGAATATACGGTGGACTGATATGGGAGAAACCAAACGGCGTTCAGAAAAAGGAAAAGTCAAAAGTTTGTCTGGTCGGAATAAAACAAAATCCGCCTCGGGAAAGACAACTTCGCGTGCGGCGGGAAAAACCGAAAGACAGTTGAACCGTACTAAATTGCTGGTCAGTATCGTGAACCGAAAAGACGACGTAAAATTAAAAGAAGTGCTGGACGAAGTTTCGGTATCGTTAACATTTACGTTTGCCGGGATGGGTACGGCGCGTTCGGCGGTTTTAGACTATCTCGGGATCGGGGAAACGGAAAAGGTGGTCGGCTTTTCGCTGATTCCCGAAAGCGACGAGGATCTGATCATCCGAAAGATCCGTCAGGAAATGGCGCTTTATCTTGTCGGTAGAGGAATTTCCTTTACGATACCGCTTTCGGGTATTTCCGAAATTATCGCTAACGGAATTGCATCCGCTGCAACCAACAAAAATCCGGACAGGAGAAAAATCATGAACAGTGAAGAAAGGAAATACGATTTAATCGTAGTATCCGTAGAGGCAAATCATGTAGACGAAGCCATCGAGGCGGCGCAAGGCGCAGGCGCGGCAGGCGGGACGGTGGTTCGCGCACGCAGTTTAAATAATGCGAAAGCAGAACAGTTTGTCGGAATCTCTTTGTTGGACGAACGCGAAATTTTATTGATTTTAACTAAAAAAGAGGGAAAACTTGCCATTATGCAGGCGCTTTCCGAAAAGGTGGGGTTGAAAACAGAAGCGGGCGGCGTGATCTTCTCGCTTCCCGTAGACCGCACTGCGGGAATATCCGCCGCAGACGAGGAGGATCAGGAAGAAAAAAGCGAATCGCCGATCGCTACGTCGTCGGAAAAGACGGATAAGCAAAAAAACATCCCGCAGGAATCGAATTCCGATTCATCGTCTGCGGAACAGGAAAATCATACGAATGAATAAACGGATTATCGCGATCGGAGGCGGAGAACTGAAAACGCATCAGACGATCGCAATCGACGAATATATTGCTGCGGAAGCAAAAAAAAAGGCAGGGGACCGACGCGCCTGCGGGCTGTTTGTTCCGACGGCGAGTCACGATTGTATGCCGTATTACAATACGTTCCATAAGATTTATACTGGACTCTTTAATATCAAAACCGACGTTGCTTTGATCAACAACAGAGAAATCGATTTTGAACGGATGCGATTAAAATTCGAAAAAGCCGATTTCATCTATGTCGGCGGAGGCGATACGGTGTATATGATCGAAAAATGGCGCGAAAGCGGATTGCTTACATTGATCGGAGAGGCGTACGAAAGGGGTGTTTTAATATGCGGACTTTCCGCCGGTGCAATTTGCTGGTTCGAGGATATGTATTCCGACTCCGTCGTAGAAGGAGAATACGCGATGCATTCCGGTTTAGGTTGGATAAAAGGAAAAATTTCTCCGCACTATAACGAAAGAATGCTTGACTTCGATCAAATCGTATTGTATAATAAGTACTGCGCTTGGGGGTTAGAGAACGGATCCGCGCTTGAAATCATAAACGGAATTCCCGTAAAGAGCATTTCGGCAGGCGGAAGGGTCATGTTTCTCGACGCGACTTCGGGCGAATTAAAAAAGACGGAATTTTCCGTAAATCTTTAAGCGGACGTGGCGAAATTGGCAGACGCGCAGGTTTCAGGTTCCTGTGGGAGACCATGGGGGTTCGAGTCCCTTCGTCCGCACCAGAACAGGGGTATACGAACACCCAGATTGAGAAACCGAGTTTTCGGTTTCTTTTTCTTTTGCGCCGTTTTCGCCGTTGAGGTCAAAGAAACAGACAATGCAAGCGAGAACGCTTTAAAGTAATATAATTAATTGATTTCCTTTTTACCGAACACAACATTTATAATTTAAACATCACATTGGTAATCGTTCCTCTCTATGAAATTATCGGAATTTTTTTAAAATTTGCGAAAGAATGCTTGACACTTTCCGATTGTTCGGGTATGATAGTACCGTTATGTTTTCGGGGGCGTAGCTCAGTTGGTTAGAGCGTTTGCTTGACATGCAAAAGGTCACAGATTCGAGTTCTGTCGTCCCCACCAAAAACCCTGTATTTCGCGCGGGTAACGCCGAAATACAGGGTTCTGTTTTTATTCCGTTATTTGCCTGCAATTGCCGCTTCGCTTAATACGTCTCCGTTAAAAAAATAACAGAAATAAGATATATATTTTTTGCGATAACGGTAGAGTGTTTTCTCGCTCAAATGCGTACGAAGAGATAAATTGATAATACTGTTTTTGGGTTTTAAATAAATTTCACGCATTACGGAGCAATGGCAGGTACTCTCCATACAGTCGTAAATCTTAAAATATTCCTGTGTCTGCTCAAATGCAATTTTCACCGAATAATATCTTTCGTCCTTTTCCAACAGTGAATTTCTTATGTAATTTTCAATCGTTTGCAATTGACTCATATTGTAAAATGATAGCATCGCGCTCGGGTCGAAAACTGTCAAAATTTGGCAGATATTACATTCACTATATGTTAAAATTAAAAAAAATTACAAAAAGAAAAAAAGGATAATTTTGAAAGTGAAAAAACTTTCCGGTCAAGAAGTATTAGAGCATTTAATCGATTTATTAAGTTATTATTTAAAGGATTTATCGAACCTTTCGCGCGGTATCGATAATAAAAATTTTACAGACGGATTAAAGACTGCTTACGTAGAATGTTTGGAAATCATACAAATGTGGGAAGGCGCGAAAGAACACGGTTTAGATTGGAATATCGAAGAAAAATTTCCCGTCTAAGAAGATGCGCGAAAATGAGAATCAATTAAGAACGGGTACCTTGTTCGTCCCAATTAAAATAGGCGAAATAACACGTCAGATAATTTTTACGGTAACGCGTTAATGTTCGTTCGCTGACAAATACTTTCATCGATTTATGGATGTTTGTTTGCTTGCACTCATAGGGCGAATAAATCGTTTCCACAATATATCGGTGGTTGGTCTTATAGATGATATCGAAAATAGACCAGAATTTTAACATTTCGCCGAACGTTTTCCTATGTACGGGCTGCGCATTATTCACGTTGTCCGTAACAATCGTTTGTTCAATTGTTGTCAGTTTTTTCATGGATTTTTTCTTCTCCGTTTATCAAATTTTATATTATATTAATACCGAAATTCGTTTATTTTTGTTTACTGATGTAGACCTTTTATCATGATATCAAGACCGGCGGAAACGTATGATTTTCCGTCGTGTTTCTTTTTTCGTATAAAAAACTTGCGTTTTTTTTTAAAGTTTGATATGATGGTTTCAATTTCCTAAAGTTTCAGCAAGTGCAATTATTTTACGGACGTGGCGGAATTGGCAGACGCGTCGGACTTAGAATCCGATGGGAAACCTTGCAAGTTCAAATCTTGTCGTCCGTACCAGAAAGCGTGCAATCCGATTCGTATTTGCACGTTTTTCATTTGGATCGATCTTCGGAAAACTTAGAGTTGCGGCGATCATTGCCACCGATTGACAAACGGACGGCGTTTGTAGTATGATCGGAAAAAGACGAAGGAGGGCGGCATGTCTTATAAAATTCGCAGTATGCGCAGAATCGGCATGCTGATTCTCTCGCTGGGACTGACTTTTGCGTTTTTCGGCTGTTCCGGTAACGTTCGGCTCGATTGGACGATCGACGATTTAAGCGATAGAGATATCACGGTTCATACCGCATTGCAAACACAATATTTAAACGGTCACTATTTATCCGTACCGCAAGAGGCGAACGGCAAAACGGTCTTGGACCGTCCTGCGCCCGTTCATATCGAGTGGTTGGCACAATCGGACGGGGGCGGAGCCGACATCGGGAAATATCGGTTGGAACTTTCTCTCAATCCAAAATTCAGCGATCCTATCGTTTACGAAACCAACCAACCGCAATACGACGTTTATAATTTGTTATTGGGCGCGACTTACTATTACCGCGTCACGGCGCTCATGAAAAACGGGCGAAAGAGCGTTTCGCCGGTGCGCTCGTTCGACGTGCCCGAATCCGCGCCCCGCAATTTGCAGATAGAGGGGGTGCGAAACGTCAGGGATTTAGGCGGCTGGAAGACGTCAAGCGGCAAAACGGTAAAGCAAGGGAAATTGATTCGTTGCGGCAGACTTAATAAGAGCGAGCAGCCGGAAGTAGAGATCGAGATTACGCAATCGGGCATTTTTCAATTCAAAGAAGTGTTCGGCGTGCGTTCGGAAGTCGATTTGCGGATGCCCGATGCGCACAATACGGAAAACGGCGGAATTGTTTCGAGCCCGCTCGGCGAGGGAGTAATTTATCGGAACATTCCCATGGAATGGTCGCGCGGCAACGATAATTATTTGGAAGATCAAATCTTTCGCGCGGCAATTTTATCGTTTTTTGAATTCATTGCAGACGAAAACAATTATCCGATCATATTTCATTGCAGTATCGGGACTGACCGAACGGGTTTTTTTGCGTTTCTCGTGAACGGACTTCTGGGCGTGCGCCAAGAAGATTTATATCGGGATTATCTGTTTTCCAATTTCAGTAATATCGGCAGCAGGCGTACGGCAGGGAATATTTCTTCTTATGTGAATACGATCCAGACGTATCAGGGCAGCACTCTGAGCGAACGGATCGAAAACTGTCTTATCTCGATCGGCGTTTCAAAAAAGCATTTGGATTCCGTTCGGAAAATCATGTTGGGATAATATATAAAGTCATAAATATATAAATGTTAAAACATCGCATCGCGCTTGGCGGATGCGGTGTTTTTTTGATACCGAATGCAGTACAAAAATAAATTAGAAAAAATTAGGGTATTGACATCGCGGGACGGTTAATTTATAATAATGAAGCGCGTAAATTATAATGATATAAATTATCATAATTGAGCGTGTAATTACAAAAGAACAAAAGAAAGGGACGGAGGGGAACTATGGGGAAAATGAAACGTGCAATCGGAAGATCATCTGTTGCATTGATTTCGGTTTTTCTGTTGTTGGGCATTTTTGTGTTGACGGCATGCGGTAAGACCGAAAAGCAATTATCGGCAATCAGAATCGTAAAACAGCCGACGACTACGGTCTACGTTACGGGCAGTGATTTTAAGCCGGACGGCATGGAAGTCGTTGCCGTTTATTCGGACGGAAAAGAAAAAACCGTAACGGGTTGGATTTGCGACGTGAAAAAATTGACGGTCGATTCGGGTGCGTTCGAGTCTTCCAAAACGGTAACGGTTTCTTACACCGAACAAGAGATTACGAAGTCCGCTACGTTAAAAGTAAACGTGACCAATAAGATTACAAATGCCGTGATCAAGACTGCTCCGAAAACGGAATATAACGCGGGGCAGTCGTTCGATTGCAGCGGCATGGTCGTCACTGCGACGTTGCAGAACGGCGCGACGACAGACATCGAAATTACGCCCAACAATGCGAAAATCACGCCGTCCGGTCCGTTGGATCGCAACACCGATAAGGTAACGGTGAGTATCGGCGGCTACACAATCGAAGTGGACGTTGAAATATCCAGCGCCGCGTATATCGAGGCGGAAAGCGGATTGCTCAACGGCGAAGTGCCTAATCCTGCAAGTACGAGCGATCAAGGCAACTTCGGCCTGGACGCGACGTTTGAAGACGCGAAACGCGGCGCGAAACTTCTGAAAGAATCGGAAGTCAAAGCCAAGTACGTCAAACAAGTAAAAGACGCTTTTATTGCTACTTTAGAAGACAGGACGGAGCAAGGCATCGCCGCCGCGCTGAAAGAATACGAAAACAGCGATACTTATAAAAATCTGATTTCGAGTTATCTTGAAAGCGACGCGTATAAAAATACGATTGAGTCTTATCTTGCTTCCGAAGACTACTTGAACGATGCGGAAAATTATCATGCGCACGGCGACGTCTATTTGGGCGGATTGGAGCAAGGCGATACCGTTTCGTTCCTGTTTGAATCGTCGAAGGTTGCAACGGGGAAAATCGCGTTCCGCCTTGCGTCATCCTATCTGTTGCGCGACAACGGCGAGTGGACGCCGATCGAGATCGGCGACATCCAGTTCAATCGTCTGTGCGAAGTGTACGTGAACGGAATCAAATGCGACATTCCCGACGAGGCGGTCCTACACGGCGGAGTTTCGCCGGACGGCGCCCCCAACCCGATTCTATGGGTGAACTGGAAAGAAGTCCCGCTTGAAAATATCAGTTTCGAAGAGGGCAGAAACGTTATCGAACTGAAAATCCTGCATCACGGCATTGTTTCTCCCGCACAGCCGGCATATAATTTTGCCGCGAATATCGATAGTCTTCTGATCATTCCCGACGACGGCGAAGACTGCGTGATCAGCCCGTTCGACGCCAACCGCAAAATGACGCAAACGGTGACGTCCATTGCGATGAAAAAGAATCAGAACCGCGTCGAACTTACGATTTCAGGCGAATACAGCGAAGTCATCGGATATGTTCCCGATCTGTTCGACGTTACGGTCGGCGGAATAGAGGCGACACTGGTAACGTACGGAGAAGGTAAATTTACCTTAAAAGCCGACGTGACCGAGTTACAGGTCAACAATCAGCACAATATTGTCGTCGGCGGCAGCAACCTCCGCTATTCGGAAGATATGACTCTTCCCAAGTCTGTTGCAATCGGACTTATTCGCTATTCCGTATTTGCGGATGCAAGCAACCGCGTCGTTCTCGGCATCGACAGCAACAGTCTCGTGTTGGTAGACAGCGCGGTCATCGAAACGCCTGTCATTACGTTGGAAGAACGGGACGGAAAAGCATGCTTTGTGATCGGCGGCGGCGTTTATACCGCTACGGTGAACGGTTACGACATGAACGATGCGGACGAAGCCGAATTGGTAAAAGAGATTCTTTCGGCGTCGATCAAATCGCTGTATTTGTTCGAAGTGCAGAACAATCCTGCCGACGGAAAATTAGAGGGGTATGACGTATTCCTTTCCAACCGGCACGTTGTAAATATTCTGGACGACGAACGGTTCGAAGTGGTGCTCGACGTCACGTCGCTCAAAGCGAACGGCGTATATGCAACGCACTTCAATCACGCGAAGGCAGACGGATCTTTCCCGACGGGCAGCGGCGAAAACGATTTGAAACCGTCGATCGATTGGTTTGAAACGGAAACGCTTACGTTGGCAAGCGGACTTTCCTATCAGATCGTATACCGCGAAGGGTTTGCGTGGGATTGCGTTGCCGTGACCGTAGACGATACGTTTGAAAAGAGATACACGCTCGGCAATACCGTCCGTTTGGAAGCGGATAAAGAAGCGGGCAAAATGTATCTCGTACTGGACGGCGTATACGAAAACTACACGCCCGAAGAAATTTCTGCGCTTACTTTCTATTTTGACGTGCAGAATCCCGACGCGGGATGGAACAGAACCGATCTTTCCGATCGCATGACGGTTGCCGTGACGGGAGAGGGAACGTTTGCAGTAAAAGTAGATCTCACGCAGTTGGCGAACGGACAGTATTTAGCGCACTGCGGCGACGGGAATACCGATATCGGGAACGAAGACGGCATTGCCGAAATCGAATTGGGCGGAAAACTCTATTCCTACGAATTCCGCGATTTTAACGGTTGGACGCGATACGTGCTTACAATAAAAGACGCGCCCGAAGTAGAACCGGAACAACCGGAAGTGGAGCCCGGGCAGCCCGAACCCGAAATTCCCGAAGAAACGGCATAAAGGTTTGTATTAAGGAAATGCAAACAAACCGACAGGAGCAAAAAGTTCCTGTCGGTTTTTGTATATTTGCACTATAAATTTCCATGAATGCAAAAAAAAGGGGGAATTACCACGAAAAAATACACGATTGATTCATAATTTCATAAAAGTGTCTTGACAAAACAAAAAAAACGATTAAAATGGAAGATGCTAATGATTCAACTTAATGTGCGGGATTATCCCCATTCCGAGTACTACATAGGAACGTAGTACCTTTTTCGGTACTTGGTGGGGCGAAAATAACGCATAAAAGAGCGGATTGTTGGCAACTGTCGGGGTACTTGTGCAGGCAGCCTTGACGGTTGTACCTAAGTTTTATAGCCTGCATAACAGAGGAAAAACACAATGAAGAAGAGATTATTTACGAAGAATCGTTTGATTGCGCTATTGATCACGCTCGTCGCAGCGTTGTTTTTGGGTGCAGTTTATATATTCTGCTCGCCCTTAAACTCTTCGAGTGATGTATTTACAAAACGTACTCCTGTCGCTTCGTCTTTGGCGAATTCTTCCGCAATGGAAAGTTTTGACGTGAAGTATCTTTTGAAAGATGCAGACGGCAAAACCAAAACCGATATCTGGCAGGAAGTGACGGAAGATGCAAAGAACGCAGGGAAAATCATTTACGTTGAACTGGGCGAAGACTGGTGTTTAGACGACGCCGGTCAACCCCAACGCCATTTGGATATCCCGGCAGGCAGAAATATTACGTTGAATTTAAACGGATATACCATTTCGCGTAATTTAAGCGGACCTGCGTTAAACGGTGCGTTGGTCGTGGTAGAGGGGGATTTTACGCTGACCGATACGTTAGGCGGCGGCGCGCTTACGGGCGGACATACCAAAAATCAAGACGCCAGCGGAATTTGGGTGAAGAACGGCGGTAATCTGATCATGAACGGCGGCGCGCTGAAAGACTGCTTAACTACGGTGGTGCAGGAAAACGGCGGTGGGGCAGGTCCTTCCGTTCAGGTGGATGTCGGCGCGACTTTTACGATGAACGGCGGCGAAATCAGCAATAACAACACCACGTTGGTCGACCCGTTAGGCGGTGTTCGTGTAAGAGGATCGTTTGTGATGAACGGCGGTTCGATTTCCGATAATACCGCCGTCTATGCTGCGGGTGTTACAGTCGGTAATACGAATGTTTCCGGCAGTTTTGTGATGAACGGCGGAACGATCAGCGGCAACAATGCCTCCAACGACTTCGGCGGCGGCGTGACGGTCATTCAGGGCAGTTTTACCATGAACGGCGGAACGATCAGCGGCAACTATGCCGCGGGGAACGGCGGCGGCGTAGCGGTTGTTCCCGCTCTTTTGAATTACGGGAACCTTTCCGCCGTCTTTACGATGAACGGCGGAACGATCACCGGCAACCGTTCAGGACTCAGTAAAGAGAATCACAGCCTCGGAACGAGCGGCGGTGCAAGAACGGGCGGCGGCGTTATGGTGAGCGGTCAAGCCGCCAAATTCATCATGAACGGCGGCACGATTTCGGACAATGTCGCAGGGACATCGATTTCCTGGGGCGGCGGAGTTATGATTAACACGAATGCAAAGGCTTATTTACTCGGCGGCACGATTTCGGGGAACACCTCCCCGACTGAGGGCGGCGGGGTTTATATGGCAAGCGCTAAGGTCTATTTGGGCGCAGTTACGATCACCGGCAATACAGCCGGAACTCAGGGCGGCGGTGTTTTTTGCGAGACCCCGGCGAATTTACATCTTGTCGGCGCAACAATCATCGGCGAAAATATGTCGGGTTCATATTTAAACAATCTTTTTTTATCTGTGTCCGGAAGAATAAATTGCCATCCGACCGGCACGACGATAGACGGAATTGCCGTTCCCGGTTTTTACAACGATATCAGAATGCCTCAAATCGGGGTGCGCCGTGCTTCTTACGGAAGCAGCGACATGATTTTTACCAGCGGTTTGGCGAATGGAAGTTGTTGGCCCGGAAGAGCATTTTTTGCGGATAACAGCAACTATACCGTTGCTCACGATTATACTTCCAATCCGAATACGCAAGAGGCAAGATTCTATCCGTTAGGTTCGGGTCAGCAGTACGTTTCGATGTCGTGGGAGGTTCAAATAGACGGCGTCTCTACCTGGTATCCGATTAACGATTCTGCACTGTTAAATCAATTAGGCGTAGGAGCAACAGCAAAGAACGATATTGCGACGTTGTCTTATACCTACGGCGAACACTACGTTTCCGGAGTCAAGGCATATTGGAATAACGGTACCACAGACGTCACGGTTTTGGACACAACAAAGAATCCGATGGAGATACTGAATTATTTCGATTCGTTCGGAAATAAGAAGTTAACCATGAGCGATCCCTGTAATTTTACCGACACCAAAAACGCCGGAACATACTCATTCACAGCCAATACTTCGGTTTTGAGTTCCGCCAATAAAGTCACGAAAAACGCGACGCTTATTATTGAAGTAAAAAAGAAAGACGTCAATATTTACATTAAAGATCAAACTGTGGAATACGGATTGAGCAGCGTGGAGTACCTCAATCAGTTTAACGATCCCACCAAGGGGTATTGGCAGGTAGATACCGCTACGCCGCTCGTAACCGGCGATACGCTGACGGGCGTGAAACTCATCAAAGACTTCGGAACGGACTCGGGCGTGTACTATGTGATTCCCGATCCCGATGCGATGGACAGTCTGAAAGCGGCAAATCCCAATTACAATATTACGTTTGTAAATAGGGGGAAATTGACGGTAGATAAACGTACGGTCACGATGCTTTTAAACGACGACTATACGAACTACGCCGATTCGACGAAAAAACCGCAGGCAGATACCGTCGATAAAGTGAACGAAAATACCTTCCTCAACAAGACCGAAAATACTTCTACGAAGTATCAGAACGAGAACGGAGAGGATCAGTCAGACAGTCAGAATAATCCGCTTTATAAAGGCGGGTGGCAGTACGCTTACGATCAAACCGCGTTAAATGCCGCTGCCGATCAGGAAGCATATAAAAAGGAACACCAGTTCCTTGCGGCAGATCTGGCAAAAGTACCGTTCGAGTATAAGTTCAACTATTCGTCGAGCAATTATCATGCGGCGGACAGCGATAAATGGCTTAACGTGGGCGATTATACCGTCACCGTCGAATGTACGAACAACAACTACGACGTAACGTTCAAAAATGCGAAAGACAATTCAAAAACCACGTTCGTATATTCCATTCGCAAGGCGGATCTTGCGGCATCGTTAAAAGAGCCGTCCGAAACTGCGCCTAAGGTGCCCGATTATAAGTCGGGAACTTACACGGGAACGGACCAAACGATTGCCGTACCCGATGTTGCGCTTACGATCAAAGGCTATCAGGGCTTGATCGACTATACCGACGAGTCGGGAAAATCGACTGCGGATTGGTACAAGTATATCGTTCATAAAAACGAAGACGGCGTTCAGACGCCCGCAAAGCCCGACGCGGATGCTACCGATTGGGCGAGCGCATCTTCCTCGGTGAAGAAGAAGGAAAAGGGGACTTATACCGTTTACGTGCTCGTAACGGTACCCAACCATAAACCCGTCGTTTACGAATATACTTATTCGCTCGGTGCGAACAAAATCGAATATAAAATCGTTCTGAAACAGAAGCCCAGCGCGACCGGCGCCGCGGCGGAATTATCGCCCGAAGCCGATAAATCGGTCAAGACCACTTACAACGGACAAACCGTAACGGCGGAGATCGTTTTTGCATGGGATTACGATACGAACGTGCAAAAGCCCTCCACCTGGGATACGGATAAACCTACCTTAAAACTGTATTATAAGAGTACCGACAGTTACGGCTACGGAAGTACCGATACCGCGCATCCCGATGAAAGCGGAACGGATGCGAACGGACAAGCGCGCAATCTGGGGAATTCTCAGGCAACTGCGCTTGCGGGATCCTATGTGGTCACGATGTTAAACGAATCGGCGGCTACCAGTAACTACGATTTGGTGCCTGCGTCTGGTTATGCAAGTTCGGTCAATTACAAGATCGAGCCCAAGGAAATCGACGTTCCCACCGCACCTTCCGCAGTTACTTACGACGGAACGGAAAAGACATTTAACGTTTCTCTGACGTACGACAGTACGGTGGCGGTGAAAATCGGGAAACTGAACGATAGTTCCCAATTTGTCGAAGGAACGCTTCCCGACGATTTAACCGAAAACACGGTAGGCGTGCCCGCAAAAACGAAGTCTTACAAAGCGACCAAAGCAGGCGAGTATGGGGTGGTGTTCCAACTTCCGTTCGACAGTCCGGACGGAAAAACGGCACGGAACTATAAGTGGAAGAATTCGACCAAGGCGGAAGCAACCGTCACGCTTACGATTTCCGCCGTGGAACTTCGCGTCGACTGGAAGTTTAAAGAAGACAATAAACCGCTCGCCAATATGAGCGCTTCGTATAAGGCGAACGTCAAGGGCGAGATCAGCACGGCGTACCGCACAGGATATGTGCCCGTAACGGTCGACGGCACGCAGGAAGAACCGCAACTGCAATTCTATTATCAGTACATCAAAGACGCGCAGGGAAATGCGGTCGCCGATGCTCCGAAAGTAGCAATCACGATTACCGATTTGTTCAAACTCGAAAACATGAAGTACGACAACGCGCACGTTGCAGGCACCTATAAAATTTGGGTGCAACTCATGTCGAGCGAGGACTACGAGCAGAACGGGAATTATAAGTTCGACGAAGAAAACGACACATACTACTCGAAAGAGATCACCATTACGGCGGGCGATGCCGACATCAGCGGTTTGGGCGTTCAGTTCACCCAGAACGGCACCGATTACGATTTCGATAAAGATTCGACGAAGTTCACTTATTCCGTCGATTCCGACGGCAACGTACTCGATTTCTCGTTTAAACTCAATTTCGATGCGGTCGATTATCTGGAAACGGATACCTCGAAATATCCGAACGGGATCAAATATCAGAAGAAAGACGAAAACGGCGACTGGCAGGACGTTGCAAAAGTCGACGGCGCGGGCGAATATCGCGTTGTGTATGCAATCAAAGTAAAAGATGACAAGAAAGACGAACACAAACTGCCTGCCAACAGCGACTTTTCGAGCGATATTTTCAGCGATTACAAACGCGATACGACCGATACGAGCAAAGCAGAATTTACGTTCCCGTTGACCGTAGGCAGGGCGGCAGTCGACTTAGACGGTATGAAGTACGAATATAAAACCGCAGGCGGCACGTGGAAGACGTACGACGAAAAGAATCTTCCGGAATTTACCGAAACCAATTTCGAAGTCCGCGTGAAGTCGCCTTATCCCGCAGGGATCACAGCGGCGGAAATCGAATACGATACCGAAACCAGCACGAACGGAAGAAAGGGACCCGGAAAAATCGGATTTACAGTCAATTTCGAACTGGACGATAATTATCATTATATCGATGAAACCGACCCCGATCATCCCGTATTAAAGCAGTTCGAACACAAAGATACGGTGGAAATTGCGCCCAAGTTGATCGGCGCGAAGTGGAAGCCCGTCACGCTCACCGACGAAGACGGAAAAGCGATCACCGACAGTATCGTCGGCGGATCGGGCGTACCTTATCAGATTTCCATACTCGACGTTGCTGCCGAATATAAAAACTATATCGTCTATGAATACGTTGTCAAAGATTCTTCGGGGAACGAAATCGACGTTTTCACCGACATCATGGACTATATCAATCAGTATCAGCCGACGGCGACCAATCCGTTGAAAGTCACGGTGCGCGTGAAGATCGGCGGCGATGCTCCTACGGTCGGCAGCGGTGAGAATAAAACTTATACCTACGGATTGAAAGATTCTACGGGCAAAAAGGTCGATTCTCTTGAAAAGAGCATTACGCTCGGTGCAATGCTTGACCTTGCCGAAGTTTCCGTTAATATGGATAGCACGGTTTACGGCACGGCTGTCAAACACGGAGATATCTTCTCCGTCACCAGCAACGGCAAACCGATGAACACCGCGCTTTACAGCGCCGTATTGTGCGACGCGGACGGCAAGGAACTCGGCGCAATCGATGCCATCGATTTTGCATCTTTGAACGCAGGCATTTATACCGTACAACTTTCGGTCGACGAAGACGCGGGATATGTCCTTTCGCTGGATAAGTTTACGTTTACGGTCGAGCAGAAAGAATTGGAAGTTCCTGAAATCGTCGGTGAAATCGTGTTCAACGGAACGATCATCGATATTACTTCGCGGCTCGATTCGAATTATCAGGATTATTTGAATCGGGGAATTATTAAAATCGAGGGGACGATCGACGCCCGCAATGCGGGAAAGACGTATTCGTTTACGATTTCGATTACCGATTCGAACTACAAATGGAAAAACGAGGAGCCGCCTGCGTCGACGCTTGCCGTTCAACTTGCGGACGAAGATGCGGGATATACAATCACGGTCGACGAACAAGACGCCGTATACGATTGGCACATCAATCCTTACGTTTTAAAAGGCACGCTTTGGGAGTTTACCAAAGACGGCGCGGTATTTAGAGTTCCCGATTGGGTGAAAGCGTTAACGGAAGGGGAAAACCCGACGTTGGAACTCATCGTGAAGTATTACGACAGCAAAGATTCCGAAATTGCGCTCGAAGAAGTAGCACTCAAAGGCGGCGCAACCTTCTTCGTCAGTGCGGTGCTCGCAGGCGAAGACGTTTACAACTTCATATTTGAAGAAAACGGAACCGTGGAAGACGGGACTAATTCAAGCCCTAGAGTCAGTTATACTGTACCGCAAAGCGGTGCGTCGGCTGTACTCGGAAAAGTGAAAGAATTTTTTACGCAATACTGGCAGGTCGTCGTTTGCGGTGTATGCCTCTTGTTGAGTATCATTTTCATCGCATTGATCGCGCATTTCGAAAATAATCGAAAAAAAGCGAAAAAGCAGACGAAGCAATATATGACTTATTCTGCTGTCGGCGTAGGATTATTCGGATTGTCTCTTTCAATGTGGTCGTACATCGCATATGGTGCGATCGGACTCACCGTTCTCTTGTTGATCGGCGTCATTATTGCAAAAGTAAGAAGCAAGAAAGCCAAAACGTTATTGCAGGATACGGCGAAAGATTACGAAGAGAACAAAGATGCGCGCGCCGCAAAGAAAGCGCAAGAGGAAGAACAGCGCAGAAGAGAAGAAGAAAGACTCCAACGCGAAGAAGAAAAACGTTTGCGTGAAGAGGAGAAACTTTTGCGCGAGGAAGAGCGCCGTCAACGCGAACAGGACCGCGAGGAAGAAAGACGCATCAGAGAAGAGGAGCGCGAAGAGGAACGCCGCCGTCGCGAGGAAGAACGCGAAGAAGCGCGGATTGCCGCGATGGAAAAACAAAATAACGGCAACGGAAACGGCGGTTTGGGAGGTCTCGGATTAGGACTGAACGGAATGTTTATGGGAATGGGCGGATTGAATCCTGCAATGGGCATGGGAATGCAACAGCAGCCGATTCAGCCGGCAATGTCCCAGCAGCCCGCTCAACAGCCGATCCAACAGCCCGTACAAACGCAGCCCGTTCAACAGGCGCCTCAGCCGCCTGTTCAGACGGTTCAGACCGTGCAACCGGTACAAACGGTAGTCGCGGCTCCCGTTTCGCAGTCGGCTTCCGGTTTCCTGTTAAACGACGAATCGTTGCAGCAGTTGCGCAGTGATCTGCGTGAAGAATTACGCGACGAATTGCGCGAAGAGTTCGAGCATCAAAAGAGGACGGAAGAATTCCTTGAAATGATTGCGGAATCGCGCGAGAAAGACAGGATCAAACTCGAAGAAGAAGATCGCGATCTGGAAGAACGCAGAAGGATGCTGGATCTCCGCAGAGGCGATTCTCAGTACGGAGTCATCAGCCGTCCCGTCGAGCCGATGTATCCCCAGACTTCCATGCCGCATGCGTCGTATCCTTTCCCTTACGGTGCGAATAACGGTTACGGGCAGTATTACGACGAACAGGAATTCAAAATCCGCGCTTTGGAAAGCAAGTTGCAGCAAATGGAAACATGGAAGTATGAAATGAACCGTGCTGCAGACGAGAAGCGGCTTCGTGAAATCGAAGACAGACAGCGCGAAATCTTATTCCGCGAGGACGAACGCAGAATGCGTGCGATGGAAGAAATGCAACGTCAGATGCATTACGGTTATCTTCCGCACAATGCTCCTCATAGAGCAGAGCCGCCGCAGCCGTCCGTACCTCCATATCAAAGACCGGTAGAATATGTTCCGCAGCAGCCTGTTTCTCCGCAGCCGAATCAATCGTGGCAAAGACAGCCGAATTTTACGCAAAAACCGTATCAGAAGAAGCAGTCTTATCAGTCTCAAGCAAAACAACAACCCGTAGTTGTCGTTCAGCAGCCCAATGCGTCTACACCGCCTCCGGCATTTCATCCCGGTACGATCATGACCACGACCACTACAACGACGATTGACGGAACGAAGAGTTCGGAAAAAGAAAATTCCGATTACGAAGTGAAGTATTCACCTTTCGATCGGGACGGGAAGTACAATTAAGTCAGAAAAAAATCCACCTGCTTTGCGGGTGGATTTTTACTTTAAATCAACATATCAAAATTAAACAATTCATTTAAGCAAATAGAAAAGACACTCCAAGATTTCTCAAAGTGCCTTTATCGCTATTTTGTAAAGTTGCCGTTCTCATCACGCTTTTGCGTCTGCCACGCCGTCGAGACAGGCGGTTTAGGCAATATGCATTTAATGGGTATTTGCACCCCAAAACACTCGTATAAAAGGAAAAGTACGAACTCACTTTGGCGTAGGTTCGTACAATTCCCTTCTGGCGGAGAGAGAGGGATTCGAACCCCCGGATAGTTGCCCATCAACGGTTTTCAAGACCGCCGCATTCGACCGCTCTGCCATCTCTCCGGATAAATAATTTTTAATATATCAGTAATTCACCGATTTTCTTTTTTGAGAATATCATAAAAAGTAAGAAATTGCAAGCGAAATATGGTATTTCGTTTTCTTTTTTGTTGGCGATTGAAAAGCAGAATAAAGGGGGAATTTTTTTGGGCTTAAAATTTGACGCGCCGTATCCGCCGCTTGATGAAATCACGGAAGATTATCAGTCTCTGCGTTTGGTGTCGCCCGCCTACGCAGGCAAAGAAGGGGAATTGACTTCGGTTTTACAGTATGTATATCAATCGATTTTGCTGGGCGCGAACGGGATGCAGAAAGAATCGAAACTCATTATGGATATCGCCGTTACCGAGATGCATCATATCGAAATATTGGGAACGTTGATCACAAAACTCGGTGCGCCGCCCGTATTCACTGCTTGCCCGCCGTATCCCGTGGGATTTTATTCCGCCTCGTACGTAAACTACGTAAAAAATCCGTTTGGAATGATCGGAGCGGATATCATTGCCGAAAGAGCCGCTCTTGCCGAATACCAGAGAATTTTGAATTCTCTTACCAATCAAAAGGTATGCGCTGTGATCGAACGGATCATCGAGGACGAGAAAACGCATGTTTCTGCGCTCGAAGCCTTGTTCGGAGAACTGAAAGAAAATGAAATGTAAAAGAATCCCGCATATGCGGGATTCTTTTATCGCTTTTTGCCGAGTTCGTTAATGGCTCCGTTTAAAAAGTATTCTGCCGTGGAATCTTTACGGATGAGGGTTTTTGCTTCTTCGACGGTACACCAACGCGCTTCTTCGATTTCTTCGCCGAGTTTTATTTCGCTTTCCGTTGCCGTTACAAGAAAATTGAGCATTAAAACGTCTTTTTCTTCATGGTATCGGGATGAAAAGTAACGCCATTTTACGGCGGCTAAGTTTGTTTCTTCTTTTAATTCGCGGGGAATGGCTTTTTCTGCGCTCTCGCCTTTTTTGATGTACCCTGCAAAAAGTTTAAAGTCCTCGTCGCCGACGTGCTTTGCAAGCAAAATTTTCGATTCGTCTTTGTTTATGACCGTCATCGATACGGCAACCGGGAAGAAAGGAAATTTGAATTTGCCGCACTTAGGGCAATAGGGGACAAGCCCTTCATTTTCTACAAATCCCAAAGTAAGTTTTTCTCCACAATCTCTGCAATGCATATTTGTTCCTCCTAATCAACTCTTTTATTTTACGCCTATCCTCTGAAATTGTCAACCGATTTCTAAAAAATGAAGTTAATTTCATACAAAAAATGATCAAACTTTGCATTGCCTGTTTGCATTCTAATTGACATTCCATAGAAAAATAACGTTCTAAAATCACCCAGAGCACTTGACAGTCGCAGGGCATGTATAGTATAATAAATTTTGGTTTTTAAGGAGATAATTATGCTGACTTCGATTTGCGGAATTAACTGGGGCGACGAAGGTAAGGGAAGAATGGTAGATCTGCTTTCCGACCGTTTCGACATTGTGTGCCGTTATCAGGGCGGTAACAACGCAGGACATACTGTGGTAAACGAACGCGGGAAGTTTATTCTCAATCTTTTGCCTTCCGGTATTTTAAGAGAAAACGTAGTCAATGTTCTCGGCACAGGCATGGTCATCGATATCCGTCATCTTACCGAGGAAGCGGCGCGTCTGCGTTCTCAGGGAATTTCGATTACGCCCGAAAATTTGAAGATCAGCGATCGGGCAGTCATCACAATGCCTTACCACGTTCTACTCGACTGTTTGGAAGAAGAACGGCTTGCCGATAAAAAATTCGGCTCTACCCGTCGCGGGATCGCGCCTGTTTATGCCGACAAATACATGAAAAAAGCCTTCCGTATGGGCGAATTGCTCAATCCCGAACGTCTATATGCTCGGATTCGTGATATTGTAGAGTGGAAAAATCTGACCGTTACGGGCGGATACGGACACGCGCCTGTGACTGCGGAAGAAGTGATCGCTTATTTTCAGGAATACGGCGAACCTTTGCGCGAGTATATCTGCGACACAGGTTTGTTTATCAATGAAGCAAACAAAGCGGGAAAAAATATTATGTTCGAAGCGCAACTCGGCGCGCTTCGCGATATTGATTTCGGCATCTATCCGTATACTTCCAGTTCTTCAACGATCGCGGCATATGCGCCGATCGGAGCAGGCGTTCCCAATCTGAAACTGGACCGTTCTATCGGAATTATGAAAGCCTACTCCACGTGCGTGGGGGAAGGTCCGTTTACTGCGGAATATTTTGGCGAACCTGCGGAAAAACTCCGTGCAGCGGGCGGCGAGTACGGTGCGGCAACGGGCAGACCCAGACGGGTCGGTCCCTTTGACGTCGTGGCTTCCCGTTACGGAATCCGCTGTCAGGGCGCCGATGAAATCGCGCTTACCAAATTAGACGTCCTTTCCGGTTACGAGGATCTTGAAATTTGTACGGCATACGAATTAGACGGAAAGAGGATCGCAGAATTTCCTTTCCCCGATATGCTCGATCAATGCAAACCTGTTTATCAGAAGGTCAAAGGCTGGAACTGCGATATCTCGAAGTGCAGGAGAAGAGAAGACCTGCCCAAAGAGGCGATTGCTTATATTGAACTCATCGAGATGCTTTGCGAATGTACGATCACTTACGTTTCCGTCGGCGCAGAGCGGGAAGCATACGTAAAATTCCACTGAAATGAAACAGCGTTTTTATAAAATGCACGGCATCGGCAACGATTATATTTATTTCGACTGTTTCGAGAAAGAACTCGAACGGCCCGAAGAAAAGGCGGTTCAGTTATCCGACCGCCATTTTTCCGTTGGCGGAGACGGGATCATTTTGGTATGCAAAAGCGAAATTGCTGACGGAAAAATGAGAATGTTCAATGCCGACGGCAGCGAGGGGAAGATGTGCGGAAACGGCATCCGTTGCGTAGGGAAATTCCTCTACGAAATCAAAGGCATCCAAAAAGATATTCTGACCGTAGAAACGCTTAGCGGGATCAAAACGCTTTATATCGAAGCGCAGGACGGAAGAGTGCGTTCGGTCACGGTAGATATGGGTGCGGCGGAATTAACGCCCGAGAGGATCCCTGCGAAATTTTCAGGTAAGACCGCGATCGACGTTCCGCTTCAAGTGAACGGGGTTACCGAACAATTGACGTGCGTGTCGATGGGGAATCCGCATTGCGTGATCTTCGGCGGAGACCCTTATTTGCTCGATCTGGAAATCATCGGACCCATGTATGAAAATCATACTGTGTTTCCCGAATCGGTGAATACCGAATTCGTGCGTGTTTTAAAACGAAACGAAATACAAATGCGCGTCTGGGAACGCGGCAGCGGGGAGACGTGGGCGTGCGGAACGGGCGCGTGCGCCGCTGCGGTTGCAAGCGTGTTGAACGGTTATTGCGGAAAAAACGAGGATATCCTCGTCCACCTCCGCGGCGGAGATTTAACGGTAAAATATACAGATGAAACCGTTTTTATGACGGGCGGCGCGGAATTTGCCTTTACGGGCGAAGTTGAAATTTGAGTTTAATGAGGATTTACAAAAGGAGTAATTTATGACGAAATACATCTTTGTAACGGGCGGTGTTGTATCGGGACTGGGGAAAGGCATTACGGCTGCATCTCTTGGCAGACTTTTAAAAATGCGCGGCTATAAAGTGGCTTCGCAAAAACTCGATCCTTATATCAATATCGATCCCGGCACGATGAGCCCTTATCAGCACGGAGAGGTATTCGTTACCGAGGACGGCGCGGAAACCGATCTCGACTTGGGACATTACGAGCGGTTTATCGACGAGGATTTGAATAAATTCTCCAATCTTACGACGGGGAAAGTGTACTGGAACGTTCTTACCAAAGAGAGGAACGGCGAATATTTGGGACAGACGGTACAGGTGATCCCGCACGTAACGAACGAAATCAAAAGTTTTATCTATCAGGTCGGCAAACAGACCAATGCCGATATCGTGATTACCGAAATCGGGGGGACGACGGGTGATATCGAAAGCCAACCCTTTTTAGAGGCGATCCGTCAGGTTGCGCGCGAAGTAGGCAGAGATAATTGCTGCTTTATCCACGTTACGCTTGTTCCTTACATTTCCGGTTCGTGCGAATTCAAGAGCAAACCCACGCAGCATTCCGTAAAAGAATTGCAGGGCATGGGCATTTTCCCCGACATTATCGTAGCGCGCGTGGACGAGCCGATGCCCGATTCCATTCGTGAAAAAATTGCGATGTTTTGCAACGTGGAACCGCATTGCTGTATCGAGAATCTGACGGTGCCTGTGCTTTACGAGGCGCCTATGATGCTGGAAAAGAGCAATTTATCTACAACGGTATGCGATATTCTGCATTTGTCTGCGAATAAAATCGACCTCTCGGAATGGGAGGAAATGCTCGGCCGCATTCATGCGCGCAGCAAAACCGTAAAAATTGCGCTTTGCGGAAAATATGTTCAACTGCACGACGCATATCTTTCAGTTGCGGAAGCCTTGGCGCACGGTGGATTTGAAACCAATGCGAAAGTGGAGATCAAATGGGTTGACAGCGAAACAATCACTTCCGAAAACGTAGCCGATACGCTTTCCGACGTGGACGGACTCCTAATCCCGGGCGGCTTCGGCGGAAGAGGCGTCGAAGGGAAAATTGCCGCGTGCAAATATGCGAGGGAGCACAATTTGCCTTTCCTTGGGATTTGCCTCGGTATGCAGGTTGCGGTCATTGAATTCGCAAGGAGCGTGCTGGGATATGAAGATGCCAACTCATCGGAATTTCTCCCCGAGGGAACGCACTCGGTCATCGATCTGATGCCCGATCAATACGGCGTGAAAATGGGCGGAACTATGCGGCTTGGAGCATATCCTTGCAACGTACTCGGTCCGCGCATGCTGGAAGCATACGGATGCGATCGTGTTGCGGAGCGTCACCGTCACCGTTTTGAATTTAACAATGATTTCAGAAACGCATTTGAAGAGAAGGGCATGAAAATTGCGGGGACTTCTCCGGACGGTTCGCTTGTCGAAGCCGTCGAGTACCCGAAAAATGATTTCTTCGTCGGCGTACAGTTCCATCCCGAATTCAAGTCCCGTCCGAACAATGCGCATCCTTTGTTCCGTGAATTCATAAGATATGCCGTAAAGTATCATGAAGGAAAATAAGGAGAGCGAACTATGAAAATCAACAAATGCTTTCTTGATTTAAAGAACAGTTATCTGTTTGCGACTGTCGGCAGAAAAACGGCGGAGTATAAAAAAGCACATCCCGAAAAAGACGTGATTCGTCTTTCTATCGGAGACGTTACGCGTCCGCTTGCACCCGTTGTGGTCGACGCGATGAAGCGCGCAGTGGAGGACATGGCGCACACGGAAACGTTCAAAGGTTACGGCCCCGATCAGACCTGTTACGGATACGGGGAGTTGATCTCGTCCATTCAAAAAAGTTATCAACGCAAAGGCGTGACGCTTGAAACAAACGAGATCTTTATTTCCGACGGCGCAAAATCCGATTGCGGAAATATTCTCGATTTATTCTCAAACGAAAATATCGTGTTGCTTCCCGACCCTGTATATCCTGCGTATGCAGATGCGAATACGATGGACGGCAGGAAGATTGTTTATGCCGACGCGAACGAACAGAACGGTTTTTTACCCATGCCCGATCCGAGCGTTCACGCCGATATTATTTATATCTGTTCGCCCAATAATCCAACGGGTGCCGCGTACACGCGCGAGCAGTTAAAGGTTTGGATCGATTATGCAAAATCGCTCGACGCGTTGATTATTTTCGATGCGGCTTACGAATATTTTGTAACCGATCCTTCGCTTGCGCGCAGTATTTACGAAGTGGAGGGAGCAAAGGATTGCGCGATCGAAATTTGTTCCTATTCCAAAACGGCAGGATTTACAGGCGTTCGTTGCGGATATACGATCGTTCCCATGGATCTGAAACGGGAAGGCGCGTCTTTGAATCAATTATGGGCGAGAAGACAGTCCACTAAATTTAACGGCGTAAGTTACGTGACGCAAATGGGTGCGGCTGCCGTATTCTCGGAAGAGGGAGAAACGCAGATCAGCCGCAATATCGAATATTACAGAAAAAATGCGGAACTGATCGGAAACATGCTCGACCGTCTCGGAATCTGGTATACGGGCGGGAAAAATTCACCCTATATCTGGTTGAAATGTCCGAACGGGATGGATAGTTGGGCTTTCTTCGACTATCTGTTGGAAGAAGCGAACGTGGTGGGCACGCCGGGCAGCGGATTCGGTAAAAACGGCGAAGGATTTTTCCGTTTGACTGCGTTCGGAACGGAAGAGAGTACGCGGGAGGCATGCGAGAGAATATCCCGTTTGCTTCAAAAATAAGATTAGAATATCAATCGGCAGAGTGGTCGTCATGAATTATCAAAGAGCAACCGGCGTTCTGTGTCATATTTCTTCCTTGCCGGGGAAATACGGAATCGGCTCGCTGGGGAAAGAAGCATATCGCTTCGCAAAAAAACTAGTCAAAAGCGGTGTAAAATACTGGCAGGTATTGCCGCTTGTTCAAACGGGATTCGGAGATTCTCCGTATAGTTCCGTTTCCTGCGACTCGGGGAATCCTTATTTTATCGATTTAGACGATCTTGCGAAACAAGGTTTGCTTACCAAAGAGGATCTGAAAGAAGCGGAGCAAAAAGGGGAAATCGATTACGGAACCCTGTACCTCGAACGTTTTTTGATTTTGAGAAAGGCGTTTTCCCGCTTTTTTTTCGATGATGAAACCTTTCGGGAATTTATCAAAAGCGGGGTCGCCGAAGATTACAGTTTGTTTATGACGGCAAAAACCGTCTACGGCGGTTCCTTTGTGAATTGGGAGATTCCGTTAAGAGACCGTAAAGCGGAATCGCTTGAAAAACTTCGGACGGATTACCACGAAGAATATTTATTTTGGCAGTTTTTACAGTACGAATTCTGGAAGCAGTGGTTTGCATTAAAGGACTATTGCAATCAAATCGGTCTTAAAATCATCGGCGACATTGCGTTATACGTTGCATACGACAGCGCGGACGTATGGGCGAATCCCGATTTGTTCAAACTGGATAAAAAACTGCGTCCCGAAAAAGTTGCGGGAGTTCCGCCCGACTATTTTTCCGCAACGGGTCAACTATGGGGAAATCCCGTATACGACTGGAAAGAACATAAAAAAGACGGTTACGCTTGGTGGAAAAAACGTCTTCAAAGTGCGCTTAAAACTTACGATTTGATTCGTATCGACCATTTCCGCGGATTGGAGCGTTATTACGAAATCCCTTACGGCGCAAAAACTGCCGAAACGGGCGTTTGGAAAGACGGACCGAAGGACGATATTTTCGAGGGGATCGATAAGGAAGTGATCATCGCCGAAGACCTCGGCGTAGTTGACGACGGAGTGAAGGCGTTGCTTGAAAAGACAGGGTTCCCCGGGATGAAAGTGCTGTTGTTTGCATTTGACGGAAATCCCGAAAATCCATTCCTGCCTAAGAACATATCCGAAAACAGCGTATGTTATACAGGAACGCACGATAACGATACGGTTGCGGGTTATATCCGTTCTCTCTCCGCCGAAGAATTCATTCTTCTTCGTTCGCGGATCGCTGCAACGCTGGCTGAATGTAGGATTTATTTGTCTCTCGGCGGACGCGGAGAACGTTTTCCGGAAGCATTTGTCCGTTTGGCGTTATCTTCCAAGGCGCGTCTTGCAATTTTGCCCGTGCAGGATATTCTCGGATACGATAATCGGGCGCGCATGAACGAACCAGGAACACTGGGCGGAAATTGGACGTTTCGCTTGGAAAAACAGCCTGACGCGATTGTGATGAAAAAATTGAAGAAAATGAATAAAGTTTATAGGAGATGATTTTTTATGGCAAAAAAGGCAAAGGACAAGTCTTCTAAGAAAGGTTTTTTTAAGGAATTTAAAGAGTTCATATCGCGCGGAAACGTGCTGGATATGGCGATCGGCATTATTATCGGCGGAGCGTTTACGGCAATCGTCAATGCGCTGAGTAATAATATTTTAAAACCGATCATCAACTGGATTCTCGCGTCCATACTCGGGAAAGATTCCTTGAGCGAAGTATATACTTTCCTTGTGAAACGTTATGCGGAAGACAACGTGACCATTGACCTTGCACAATCTATTTATATCGATTGGGGCGCCTTTATCAATGCGATCATCAATTTCCTGTTAATTGCGCTCGTGTTGTTCCTGATTATAAAAACGATTAACAGTGTGCACAATGCGGCGAAAAAAGCCAAAGAGATAGCCGACGCAAAACGCGTTGCCCAAAATGCGGAGAGCGAGGGCACGGAGACGGTTGCAACGGAAAATGCTGAGGAAGCAGTGCAGGAAGATACGGCTGAAGAGCCTGTACAGACACCGCCCGTTCCGGCGCAGGAAACGGTTGCGGAATCGGTTTCGGAGTCGGCGCCTGCTTCGCCTACGTTAGAAGAACTGTTGACGGAGATCCGCGATCTTCTGAAAGAGAAACCGAAGAAAGGAAAAAAAGAATAATATTTAAAAAAGGACGCGATCGCGTCCTTTTATTATGCACCAAAATATGCGCGGTAACGATATACTAAATGGGAGTATATATGCGCATTTGTTTTGTAACAGGCGGAAGTTTAGCCGAATTTTCCGGTTTGAATACACAGGGCGCGGCAGACGTGATCTGCGGCGGATTTCAGACACTCGGCGAAGTGAGTTATGAACGGGAACTGAGAGGTGAAACGGGACTGTTTGAAGACGTTGCGCTTCTTTCCAAAGAGCGTAGGAATATTGTCGTATGCGGCTGTTTTACCGATGCGAGGGGGATTCGTCGCAAATCGGTTGTGGTTGCGGAACGGGGACGTATTTTAGGCGTATCCGATATGGTCAACCGAATCGATGCCGACGAATACCGCTGCGGAGCGGGAATTAAAATATACGATACAAGCGTAGGTAAAATAGGAATCGTAGTTGCGGAAGATCTGTATTTTTCGCAGGTGTTGCAAACGCTTTCCGTTTGCGGGGCGGAAGTCGCGCTGTGTTTGTGTGAGGAACTGAACGACAGTCTGGAACAAACGCTGATGCGCGCGGGCGCGTTTCTTTACGGGATTCCTGTTTGCGTCTGTTCTTACGGATACGCGCAAGCGGCGGACATCAGTGGAAAAGTAAGGTTTGCTTCTCCGCAAAATCCCTGTTTTTACGATTTACAGCGCGAACAGGAATATCATTTGGTCGAAACCCGCCAACGCGGTTTATTCAGAAAAAGCAAGACCGGATTTTAATTTATTTGTAACGAACAAAAAAACAGACGCAGATTCTGCGTCTGTTTTTAACGTATGAAAATTTAAAGAACGCGCATGCAAACCGCGGCGAGCGCGCCGGGACCGATGTGGCAGGATACGCTCAGTGAAAGAGGATCTGTGTAAACAACCGGTACGTCGGGGAATGTATTTTCTAATTCTGCTTTAAAGATTTCCGCTTCCTTATCGTTCGCCGTGTGTGCGATCGCAATTGCCATTTGACCTTTTTTTGTTAAATCGGCAAAGCGTACTTCCAAATCGGATTTCAGTGCAGATACGATCACTTCTTTCGCTTTTTTCAAAGTCTGTACTTTTTTGAACGCATCAAGTTTTTGACCTTGGATCTGTAAAACGGGTTTGATTTTCAGAATCGTACCGATCAATGCCGCGGCGGGGGTAAGTCTGCCGCCTTTTTTCAGATATTTCAGCGTATCGAGCGCAATATAGATGCTTGCGTCCAATTTTGTATCGGTCAGAATTTGTGCGATTTCCGCAGCGGATTTTCCTTCCTTTGCAAGTTTGATCGCGTCAAGTACGCTCTGTTTTTGCGTAACGGAGATGCGTTGGTTATCGACAACGTGAACTTTTCCGTGATATTCCTGCGCAAGTTTTTGAGCGGTGTGGCACGATTCCGAAAGTCCGCTCGACATGGGAATATGTACGATTTCGCTGCCGTCTTTTAATAGTTCGTCCCAAAGGTCGGTTATGCCAGCGATCGAGGGCTGGGAGGTAGAAACTGTCGTATCGCCTTGTAAAAAGCGATAGAATTCTTCTTGAGAAAGGGTAATGTCTTCGAAATATTCGGTACCGTCGATCAAAAAGGGCATCGGTATCACCGATATGCCGAGTTGTTTTGCGTCTGCCTGAGTAATACCGCTGTTCGAATCGGTAACGATTTTGACGTTTGCCATTTTATCACTCCGTAAAATTGGATTTTTATTGGTTTTATTATAGTTTCGTAGCGTAAAATTGTCAAGAAGATTGACCAACTTTCAAAAAAATAACATGATTGTCGATTATGTCAAGCGTAAGATTGACAAAACAATGTAAAATCTTTATAATTATGAAACAATATATACAAATTACGTTTCAGCCCAATGCGGTAAAGGAGCAGTCATGTATCGGATTTTAAAAAAAGAAAGTTTGAATCCCACGGTAACAAAGATGGAAATCAAAGCGCCCTTTATTGCAAAAAAAGCCCTGGCAGGTCAGTTTGTGATCGTACGCGCGGATTCCGACGGAGAACGGATCCCGCTTACCATTGCCGCATGCGATCCCCAAACGGGCGGAGTCACCATCATTTTTCAAGTGGTCGGGGCAACGACGATGGAATTGAACGATAAAAAAGAGGGGGAATCGCTTGCCGATTTTGTGGGACCTTTGGGAATGCCCACGCATCTTACCGGTTTGAAAAAGGTCGCCGTTATCGGAGGCGGGGTCGGCTGCGCGATTGCGCTTCCCGTTGCGCGCGCCCTGAAAAATATGGGGGCGGATGTAACTTCGATCGTCGGTTTCCGCAGTCGGGATCTCGTCATACTGGAACGGGAATTCAGTGAAGCAAGCGACAGAATGATCATGATGACGGATGACGGAAGTTACGGCGAAAAGGGAAACGTCTGTATTCCGCTGAAACGGTTATTGGAAGCAGGAGAACAGTTTGATGAAGTGATCACTATCGGTCCGCTGATCATGATGAAATTCGTTGCCCAAACGACGTTGCCGTATGGAGTCAAAACGGTCGCCAGTATGAACCCGATCATGATCGACGGAACGGGCATGTGCGGTTGCTGCCGTGTCAGCGTCGGCGGAGAAATGAAATTTGCTTGCGTCGACGGTCCTGATTTCGATGCGCATTTGATCGATTTCGACGAAGCAATGCAGCGCGCGGGATCTTACAAGGCGTTTGAAGCGCGTGCGCGGGAAAAGCACTGCAATCTCTATCCCAAGGGGGAAAATTAAATGCCGAATTTTAACATGCGTCCAGATAAAAACCCCATGCCGGTACAGGACGCTTTAATCAGAAATAAAAACTTCGAGGAAGTGGCGTTAGGCTATTCCGAGGAAGCGGCGATCGACGAGGCGAAACGCTGTCTTAACTGCAAAAATAAGCCCTGTATCTCGGGCTGTCCCGTCAATGTGAATATTCCGGATTTTGTTGCGTTGACCGCAGAAGGCAAATTTGAGGAGGCGTACCAGGTCATTGCCCGTACGTCTTCGCTTCCTGCCGTTTGCGGCAGAGTATGTCCGCAGGAAACGCAGTGCGAAGGAAAATGTACGCGCGGGGTCAAAGGCGAAGCCGTGGCGATCGGACGTCTGGAACGGTTTGTTGCTGACTTCCATAACCGTCAGGGCGGTGCGGCAGCGGAGTGTAAGCCGAACGGGCATAAAGTTGCCGTTGTGGGTTCGGGACCCGCAGGGCTTGCCTGTGCGGGGGATCTCGCTAAGTCGGGATATTCCGTAACCGTATTTGAAGCCTTACATACCCCCGGCGGCGTGCTTGTTTACGGGATTCCGGAATTCCGTTTGCCGAAATCGATCGTAGAGCGTGAGATAGAAGGATTAAAAAACGCAGGCGTAAAGTTTGAAACCAATTCGGTGATCGGCAGATTGTTTACCGTAGAAGAACTGAAAACCGAGTACGGTTTCGAAGCGGTATTTTTGGGCACGGGCGCAGGGCTTCCTCGTTTTATGGGGATTCGCGGAGAGAGTGCAAAAGGCGTTTTTTCGGCAAACGAATTTCTGACGCGCACCAATTTGATGAAAGCCTATCGGGAAAATAGCAAGACGCCGATTGTTTCCGCAAAAAAAGTGGCAGTGATCGGCGGCGGTAACGTTGCAATGGATGCCGCAAGGAGTGCAAAGCGCTTAGGCGCGGAGGCTGTTTATATCGTTTATCGGCGTTCCGAGCAGGAACTTCCGGCGCGCCGCGAAGAAATCGAACACGCCAAAGAAGAAGCGGTTGAATTCAGATTTCTCGTGAATCCCGTAGAAATTCTGACCGATGAGAATAATGACGTACGGGCATTGAAATGCGTTGAGATGGAATTGGGTGCGCCCGATTCATCGGGAAGACGCCGTCCTGTCGAAAAACAGGGAAGCGCATTCGAAATGGAAGTCGATTGCGTCATTCTTGCGCTCGGCACGTCCCCAAATCCGTTGATCAAAAAGACTACGCCGGGATTGCAAACGAAATCGCGCGGCGAAATAGAAACGGACGAAAATGGAAAAACATCGATCGAAGGGGTGTTTGCAGGGGGCGACGCGGTTTCGGGTGCGGCAACCGTGATATTGGCTATGGGTGCAGGAAAAGCCGCAGCCAAAGCGATCGATGAATATATCCGTTCAAAATAATACATAAACAGCGCGGCGGAATCATAGGATAGGACATGAATTTCTTATATCGCCATCGCGTCATATTCGGACTTACCGGCATTGCTCTTGCCGTTATCATTACGTTCGGCGTTTGTTTTTTTGCATTGGCGCGGACGGCCGCAGCAAATACGCAGAGGCTGACCATAGTGATCGATGCAGGACACGGAGGGATCGACGGCGGAGTGGTGGGAAGAGTTTCCGGCGTCAAAGAAAGCGATATCAATCTTTCGATTTCCAGATGTCTCCAAAAAGAGTTCGAAGAAGCGGGATTCCGCGTGGTACAGACCCGTCCGACCGAGGCGGGACTGTACGGGACAGCCACCGCAGGATATAAAAAGCGCGACATGCAAAAGCGCGCGGAAATTATTCAGGAAAACGCGCCGGCGCTTGTAATTTCCGTACATCAGAATTTTTTTTCAATGACTTCCAGAAGAGGGGCTCAGGTGTTTTTCCGGAACGATTCTTCTTCGTCCAGAACGCTTGCCTGTGCCATACAGACTGCGTTCAACGAAATGCCCGAGACCGCTAAAAAATATTCGGCGCTCGCAGGCGATTATTATGTGTTGAATTGCAGCGATTACCCGTCGGTGATCGTCGAATGCGGATTTTTATCCAATCCCGAAGACGAAGCGCTGCTCATTACGCAGGATTATCAGAAAAAGGTTGCATCCGTCATCGCGCAAGGCGCGCTTTCTTATCTTGCATGCGGATCTTCCGCGGCGTAATTCAATCAGCGTTCTTGACTTGTTTGAAATCCCGTGCTATAATTTGGCACGGGATTTATTTTTAATAAATGGAGCATCGAACAATGAAAATCAATTTAATGCCTTCCACTTGTCTTGCGCCGGTGCCTGCCGTCATGGTGACTTGCGGAGATGAAACGGAAAATAATATTATTACGCTTGCCTGGGTCGGCACCGTCAATTCCGAGCCTCCGATCGTCAGCATTTCGGTACGGTATGCGCGTCATTCTCTGCCGCTGATCGAGCGGACGGGCGAGTTTACCGTAAATCTTGTTTCGCAGGATTTATTGCATGCAACAGACGTTTGCGGCGTGGTTTCCGGAAGGAATGGCGATAAGTTTGCGGCAGCCGGACTTACGAGAGCAAAAGGCGTTCGTGTGCGCTGTCCTTATATACAGGAGAGCCCTGCTTCGCTTGAATGCAAGGTGATAAGCCGTAACGATTTCGGAACGCATGCCGTTATATTCGGAGAAGTGGTAAACGTGATTGCCGACGAAACGTATGTCAAAGAGGGGAAACTTTCTCTTCCAGACGGACTTTTGATCGCATATCAGAACGGAAGATATATCGCAACGGGCGAAACGCTCGGAACGTATGCCTATACGGCAAAAGAAAATAAGAAATAAATCGGATTCGATTTTTAATTTTATACATTTATGCAAAACTGTTGATTCAAATTCTTGACTTACAGTGTGTTTTTTACTATAATAAAATCTGATGAAATTCGGAAAGGAAAAATCTATGGAAAAGAAAATCAAAAAAGTAGTTTTGGCATATTCTGGCGGATTGGATACGTCAATTATTATCCCTTGGCTGAAAGAGAATTACGACAACTGCGAAGTGGTTGCGGTATCGGGCGACGTAGGACAGGGTACAGAACTGGAAGGTTTGGAAGAGAAAGCGATTAAAACGGGCGCTTCGAAACTCTACGTTTTGGATCTGAAAAAAGAATTTATCGAAGATTACGTATTTCCCACGATTCAGGCGGGCGCCGTATACGAAGATAAATATTTGCTCGGGACTTCGTTTGCGCGTCCGGCGATTGCAAAGGGAATCGTAGAAATCGCCAAAAAAGAAAAGGCGGACGCCATTTGCCACGGCTGCACGGGCAAGGGAAACGATCAGGTTCGTTTTGAACTTGCAATCAAAGCGTTTGCTCCCGAAATGAAAATTATTGCTCCGTGGAGAATCTGGGATATCAAGAGCCGCGAGGAAGAAATCGAATATGCGGAATCGCATCATATCCCGTTAAAGATCAATCGCGAAACCAATTATTCCAAAGATAAAAATTTGTGGCATCTTTCGCATGAGGGGTTGGATCTGGAAGATCCCGCCAATGAACCCATGTACGAAAAAGATGGATTTCTGGAACTGGGCGTATCGCCCGTTCAGGCGCCCGATGAACCTACGTATGTAACAATCCGCTTTGAAAAAGGGATTCCCACTGCGGTGGACGGTAAAAAACTCGGCGCGGTGGAACTGATCGAAAAACTGAATGAGATCGGCGGTAAAAACGGCGTCGGGCTTGCGGATCTTGTGGAAAATCGCCTTGTGGGTATGAAATCCCGCGGCGTATACGAAACGCCGGGCGGAACCATTCTTTACGAGGCGCACCGACTGTTGGAATCGATTTGTCTGGATAAAGCGACCATGCATTACAAACAACTTATTGCCATTAAGTTCGGCGAAATGGTATACGACGGACAGTGGTTTACGCCTCTGCGCGAAGCGCTTTCGGCATTTGTGGAGAAAACGCAGGAAACCGTTACGGGCGACGTCAAACTCCGCGTTTATAAGGGCAATCTTTCCAGCGCGGGAATATCTTCTCCCAATTCGCTTTACAGCGAAGAAATCGCAACCTTCGACGACGACGGCGGAGCCTATTCGCAAAAAGATTCCGAGGGATTTATCAATCTGTTTGGGCTTCCCATCAAGGTGAAGGCGTTGCTTGACGCGAAGAAACTGAAATAATGATTCAAGTATTTATCGACGGAAAAGCGGGCACGACGGGGCTTCGCATCTATGAAAGACTAAAAAAGCGGGACGATATCAAAATCGTCTCGCTTTCCGACGAAGAAAGGAAACAAACGTCGGCGCGGAAAAGAGCGGTCAACGATTCGGACGTTACGTTTCTCTGTCTGCCCGACGACGCCGCGCGCGAAGCAGTGCAATTATGCGACAATCCGGATACCGTGATCATCGACGCGAGTACGGCGCACAGAACAGCGGAGGGATGGGCTTACGGCTTTCCAGAACTTTCTGCCGAGCATCGCAAACGGATCGCGGCGAGTAAGCGGATCGCAAATCCGGGTTGTTATGCAAGCGGATTTATTGCGCTCGTGTATCCGTTGATTCGGGCAAAAATCACTGCAAACGATTACCCGTTTGTGTGTCATGCGGTCAGCGGTTATTCGGGAGGGGGAAAATCGGCGATCGCGCAATATACCGCAACGCTGCGTGAGCGCGAACTCGATTCGCCCAGATTATACGGATTGACTCTTTCACACAAACATATTCCCGAAATGATGAAAGAGTGTTCTCTCACATTAAAGCCGATTTTCAATCCGTATATTTGTAATTTCGAATGCGGTATGACGGTAAACGTGCCGATCTTTCTTTCGCGTTTGAATCAAAAAGTAACGGTGGATTCCCTTCTTGAATTGTACCGTTCACATTATGAAAATAGCCGTTTTATTTCCGTTAAGCAGATGTCTGACGGAATGATTGCGGCGAATACGCTTTGCGGTACCAATCAGATGGAATTATTCGTACACGGAAACGAAGAACAGGCAATTCTTTCCGCGCGGTTCGATAATCTCGGAAAAGGCGCTTCGGGCGCTGCAATTCAGAATATGAATCTTGCGCTGGGACTTGACGAGACGATCGGTTTGTGATATAATCAAAAAGATAGGGTAAATTCATGTTTAAAAAGATTGAGGGCGGCGTTTGTGCTCCGAAAGGATTTCGCGCCAACGGAGTTCATTGTGGGATCCGTAAGAACAAAATAAAAAAAGATTTGGCGCTCATCGTTGCGGATGCGGAGTGCGCCGCGGCATGCGTTTACACAAAAAATCTCGTCAAAGGCGCGCCGATTCTCGTTACGCAAAAAAATATCGAGAACGGATTTGCGCGCGCGGTCATCGTAAACAGCGGAAATGCAAATACCTGTAACGAGGGCGGCGAGGAGATCGCGCAGCAAATGTGCCGTCTGGTGGAAAAACATACGGGAATTTCGGCAGAAGACGTGATCGTAGCGTCGACGGGCGTGATCGGGCAAAAACTTTCCATCGAGCCCATTGCGAACGGAATGAAAGAACTTGTCGGCGGGCTGGGAAACAACAGTACGGCTGCCGCCGAAGCGATCATGACGACCGATACCGTAAAAAAAGAAATTGCTTTGGAATTTGTGATAGGCGGGAAAGTGTGCAGGATCGGCGCGATCTGCAAAGGCGTCGGAATGATCTGTCCCAATATGGCTACGCTTTTAATGTTTGTGACGACCGACGTAAACATTTCGCCGGAAATGTTGCAAAAAGCACTTTCTGCAGACGTCGTTGATTCTGTCAATATGCTGTCCGTCGACGGCGATACTTCCACAAACGATACGTTCGCGATTTTGGCAAGCGGACTCGCAGGGAATGAAAAGATTGATTCGGAAAATACGGATTACAGTTTATTTTGCACGGCGTTGCATGAAGTAACGACGGCGCTTTGCCGAATGCTTGCGAAAGACGGCGAAGGCGCAACGAAATTATTGGAGTGCCGCGTCAGCGGCGCCAAGAACAAGACGGACGCGCGCCTTGCAGCAAAGTCCGTGATCAGTTCCGATCTTTTTAAATCGGCAATGTACGGATGCGATGCAAATTGGGGCAGAGTGTTGTGCGCGCTCGGTTATTCGGGCGCCGATCTCGATGTTCGCAAAATCGGTGTCGCGTTTCGGTCGGCAGGCGGATATCTGTCTGTTTGCAAAAACGGAATGGGGATGGATTTTTCCGAGGAATACGCAAAAACAGTGCTTTCCGCAGATGAAATATCCATTGAAGTTTCGTTAAACGACGGTGATTTTGAAGCGACGGCTTGGGGTTGCGATTTAACATATGATTACGTGAAAATTAACGGAGATTACAGAACGTGAGCATACCCAAAGAACAGGCAGAAGTGCTTTTGGAGGCAATGCCTTACATTCAAAAATACCAAAATAAAATTTTGGTGATCAAATACGGCGGGAACGCAATGCTGAGCGACGAGTTGAAACAATCGACGATGCGCGATTTAACGCTTTTGCGTTTGGTGGGCGTTAAGGTCGTATTGGTTCACGGGGGCGGTCCGGAAATTTCCCAGACGTTAACGCGTATGGGGATCGAATCCCGTTTTGTCAACGGGTTGCGTTATACCGATGCGGAAACGGCGGAGGTCGTTCGGATGGTGCTTGCGGGAAAAGTCAATAAAGAACTGGTGCAAATGATATACGCTCAAGGCGGTAAGGCTTTGGGTTTATGCGGGATCGACGGCGGGCTTTTGCTTTGCGAAAAAGAGAGCGATGATTTAGGCTTTGTCGGAAAGATTCAACGCGTACAATCGGAAGTGATCGTAGACGCACTGAATTGCGGCTATCTTCCCGTGATTTCCACTGTCGGCTATGACGAAAAAGGAAATATTTACAACGTAAATGCGGATACCGCCGCTTCTGCAATTGCAGGCGCGCTCGGTGCGGAAAGTCTGATTTTAATGACGGATATCCGCGGACTTCTTCGTAATAAAGAGGAGGAGGAAAGTCTGATCAATAAAGTTTATGTGTCCGATATTCCTTCTCTTGAAAAAGAGGGTGTGATTTCGGGAGGAATGATTCCGAAAGTTCATTGTTGCAGAGATGCGATCCGTAACGGCGTCAATCGCGTATTTATTACCGATGGACGGGTAAAACATTCTATTTTGTTGGAACTGCTTTCCGATCAAGGATACGGTACCATGTTCGTAAAAGGTGACTGATTTATCAGGTCACTTTTTCTATGAGGGAAAAATGAAATTCGAAGAAATTAAAAGGATAGACGATCTTTACGGTGCGGAAACGTTTACCCGCTATCCCGTTGCATTAGCGGGGGGGAACGGAGCAACGCTGACGGATACGGAAGGAAATCGGTATGTCGATTTCGGCTCGGGCATCGGCGTAAATATTTTCGGCGTCAACGATGAAGATTGGAAACATGCCGTGACCGATCAATTAAACCGAATCCAGCATGCCAGCAATCTGTATTACGCAGAACCGCAGGCGCGGTTGATGGAGATGCTTTGTAAACGAACGGGTGCAAAACGCGTGTTTTTTGCAAATTCGGGCGCGGAAGCAAACGAGTGCGCATTCAAAGCGGCAAGGAAATATTCGTTTTCGAAATACGGATCGGGAAGAAGTAAAATCATTTCTCTTAACCACAGTTTTCACGGAAGAACGCTTTTTACGTTGACGGCGACGGGTCAGGATTCATTTCATAAATATTTCGATCCGTTTGTTCCCGACGTGGTGAGTGTCGACGCGGATATGGAAAGTATCCGAAAAGAAGTATGCGGCGCTTGCGCCGTCGTGATCGAACCCATTCAGGGCGAAAGCGGCGTTCGCGCGCTCGATCCCGAATTTGTTCATGCATTGGAAAAATTCTGCCGCAAACAGGACATTCTTCTGATCGTAGACGAGGTACAGACGGGGAACGGCAGAACGGGAAAACTTTATGCATACGAACATTACGGAATAACGCCCGATATTGTAACGACGGCAAAAGGACTTGCAGGCGGGTTACCGCTGGGCGCTTGTCTGTTTTTTGAAAAGACGGAACATGTTTTTTCCGCAGGCGACCACGGTTCTACGTTCGGCGGAAATCCCGTTTGCTGTGCGGCGGCAATCAACGTGATTTCCCGTCTTACCGATGATTTCTTATTGGAAGTTCATGGCAAAAGCGAATATCTGCGCGCGAAATTGCGTTTATTCGACGGAGTAAAGTCGGTGACAGGTTTCGGTCTTATGATCGGTCTGGAAACGGAGAAATCGGCAAAAGAAATTGTAGCGGAATGCTTACAAAAAGGATTGTTGCTGCTTACGGCGCACGACAGGGTTCGGCTGCTTCCGCCGCTTACGATCACGAAAACAGAAATAGACGAAGGACTTTCCGTATTAAAAGAGGTGTTAAAATGAAACATTTATTAAAACTGATGGATCTATCCCGCGAGGAGATTTTATCGATACTCAACCTTGCCGACCAACTCAAATACGAGCGTAAAAACGGAGTTATCGGCGAGTATTTGAAGGGAAAAAAACTCGGTATGATTTTTCAGAAAGCATCGACGAGAACGCGCGTTTCGTTTGAAACCGGAATGTACGAACTCGGCGGATATGCACTGTTTTTATCGAACCGCGATCTTCAAATCGGACGCGGCGAGCCGGTTGAAGATACTGCGCGCGTACTTTCCCGCTATCTCGACGGTATTATGATTCGTACGTTCGAGCAAAAAGAAGTTGAGGATTTGGCGGCTTACGGCTCGATTCCCGTTATTAACGGATTAACCGATTACTGCCATCCTTGTCAGGTGCTTGCCGATCTCATGACCGTACGGGAGCGGAAGGGTTCCTTCAAGGGTTTAAAAATGTGTTTTATCGGCGACGGGAATAATATGGCGAACTCTCTCATGGTCGGTGCGGTCAAAACAAATATGAGTTTTGCGATTGCATGTCCCAAGGGCTATGAGCCCGATGCCGAACTTGTAAATTGGGCAAAAAACGAAGGCGATTTTACGATGACCGAAAGCGTGGAAGAGGCGGCAAAGGACGCAGACGTGATCGTCACCGACGTTTGGGCGTCGATGGGACAGGAAGAAGAAAAGAAGAAACGCGAAGAAAAGTTTAAAGGGTATCAGATAAACGAAACACTGATGAAAGCGGCAAAGAAAGATGCGATGGTACTGCATTGTTTGCCTGCGCACCGCGGCGAGGAAATTACCGCGGACATATTCGAGGACCATGCGGACGAAATTTTCGAGGAAGCAGAAAACCGTCTGCATGCACAAAAAGCGGTTCTTTGTAAGTTATTAAAATAAATCGTAAGAGGATTACCAATGGAGAAAAAAGTTTACCTAACGCTGCAAAACGGAAAGGTGTTCGAAGGGTTTTCTTTCGGACAGGAACGGGAAGTCATCGGCGAACTTGTGTTCACGACGGGAATGACGGGTTATCTCGAAACGTTGACCGATCCCAGTTATTACGGACAGATCGTTGCACAGACATTTCCGCTAATCGGAAACTACGGTCTCATACGCGAAGATTTCGAGAGCGCGCGTTGTTGGCTGACGGCGTATATCGTACGGGAAAAATGCGATTTTCCTTCCAATTTCCGTTGCAAAGGGACGCTTGAAGAATATCTCAAAGAGCAGGGCATCCCTGCCGTTTACGGGATCGATACGCGCGAACTCACGCGCATCGTACGCGAAACGGGCGTAATGAACGCGGCAATTACCTTTCAGCCGCTGAAAGATCTTACCGCGTTAAAATCTTATCGCGTGAAAGACGCGGTCCGTGCAGTGAGCGGAAACAAATTGACGGTCACGGGGAAAGAAAACGGGTTGCACGTCGTACTTTACGATTTCGGCGCGAAATCGAATATCGAACGCGAATTGGTAAACCGCGGATGCCGCGTTACCGTTGTGCCTGCGAATTATACGGCAGAAGAGGTGTTAAAACTCGATCCGCAGGGGATTATGCTTGCCAACGGACCGGGCGATCCTGCCGAAAATAAAGAGATTATCGAAAATATTAAAAAACTCATTCGCCAAAAACCCATTTTCGGAATTTGTTTGGGACATCAGTTACTTGCGCTTGCTATGGGCGGCAAAACGCGGAAAATGAAATACGGTCATCGCGGAGCCAATCAACCGGTAAAACAGTTATCTACGGGGCGCGTATTTATTTCCTCGCAAAACCATGGGTACGAGGTTGTAAGCGAATCACTTCCCAATGCAACGCTGAGTTTTATCAACGTAAACGACGGAACTTGCGAAGGACTCGATTATCCCGAAGCAAATGCGTTTACCGTGCAATTTCACCCCGAAGCATGCGGTGGACCGCATGATGCAAATTATTTGTTCGACGAATTTATAGCCCGTATGAAGAAGGAGAAATGATATGCCGAAGAGAAGCGATATTAAAAAAGTATTGGTAATCGGGTCGGGACCCATTGTGATCGGTCAGGCCGCGGAGTTCGACTATGCCGGCGCGCAGGCTTGCCGCGTGTTGAAAAAAGCGGGCGTGAACGTTGTGCTTTGCAATTCCAATCCCGCAACGATCATGACGGATAAAATGCTTGCGGACGAGATTTATCTCGAACCGCTCACCGAAGACAGCCTGAAACGAATCATTATCAAAGAACGTCCCGATTCTCTCCTTGCCTCGCTTGGCGGACAGACGGGGCTTACTATGGGCTGCAAACTTGCAAAATCGGGCTTTTTGGACGAATGGGGCGTTAAACTCATCGGCACGAAGTTAGATGCGATCGATCGCGCGGAAGACAGAGAATTGTTTAAAGAAACAATGAACAAACTCCATCAGCCGGTCGTCCCTTCCGACGTTGCCTATACGGAAGACGAATGCGTCAAAATTGCCGAACAACTCGGTTATCCCGTGATCGTGCGTCCTGCTTTCACACTCGGAGGCGCAGGAGGCGGCGTTGCCAAAGACGAAGAAGAACTCCGTTTGATTGCGCATAACGGTTTGATGCTTTCGCCGATCACGCAAGTTCTGATTGAAAAGTACATCGGCGGTTGGAAAGAAATCGAATTCGAGGTACTGCGCGACGGCGCGGGAAACGTGATCACCGTTTGTTCCATGGAAAATTTCGATCCCGTCGGGATCCATACAGGCGATTCCATTGTCATTGCACCCGCGGTTACGCTTTCCGATAAAGAATATCAGATGCTTCGTACGGCTTCGCTCGATATTATTACCGAACTCGGAATCGAAGGGGGCTGTAACTGCCAGTTTGCGCTTGATCCCGACAGTTTCGAATATGCCGTGATCGAAGTTAATCCGCGCGTGTCGCGTTCTTCCGCGCTTGCAAGTAAAGCGACCGGATATCCTATCGCCAAAGTTGCTACCATGATCGCGCTCGGTTACACGCTCGACGAAATCAAAAATGAAGTAACGGGAAAAACGTATGCCTGTTTCGAACCCGCGATCGATTACGTTGTCGTAAAACTTCCCAAATGGCCGTTTGATAAATTCCTTTATGCCGGCAGAAAGTTAGGTTCGCGCATGAAGGCAACGGGGGAGGTCATGGCGATCGGTTCATCGTTTGAACAAGCCATCATGAAAGCAGTGCGCGGCGCGGAAATTTCTTTGGATACGTTGAATCATCCGAAGTTTATGGGGCGTTCCGTCGCAGAATTGGAACAGGAACTGGACAAAATGACAGATGAAAGACTGTTCGCGGTCTATGCTGCGCTTCATGCGGGAATCACTGTGGACAGGATTTTTGAGATTACGAAGATCGATCGTTGGTTCTTAAATAAATTGAACCGTCTGGTTCGGTTTGAACAGAAGATCAAAGATCGGAAACTCGACCGTGCAACTTACGAGATGGGAAAACTGCTTGGTTATCCCGACAAGGCGTTGGAACGCATCAGCGGAGAAAAACTTCCCGCGCACCGCAACGCATGCTTTAAAATGGTCGATACCTGTGCTGCCGAATTTTCGGCGCAAACGCCTTATTTTTATTCGACTTACGACGATCTTTCGCATGACGAAGCGAAACCCTTCGTAAAGGCAAGCGAGAAAAAGCGCGTCATCGTAATCGGATCTGGACCCATCCGAATCGGACAGGGGATTGAATTCGACTATTCTTCCGTACACTGCGTATGGACGCTGAAAGAACTCGGCTACGAAGTCGTTATTATCAACAACAATCCCGAAACGGTATCCACCGATTTTGATACCGCAGACAGGCTGTATTTTGAACCGCTGACGCCCGAAGACGTGCAGAACGTGATTGACATGGAAAAACCTTACGGCGTAGTTATTACGTTCGGCGGACAGACTGCGATCAAACTTTGCGGATATCTTGCGAAAAAGGGCGTGCGTATTTTAGGTACAAGCGCAGACAGCGTGGATATGGCAGAGGACAGAGAACGATTTGATGCTCTTTTAGAGCAGTTCCGGATTGCGCGCCCCAAGGGTTTGACGGTTATGACGAAAGAAGAAGCGATCCAAGCGGCGGAAAAACTCGGTTATCCCGTTTTGCTGCGACCTTCTTACGTCATCGGCGGACAGAACATGACGATCGCGTTTACGGAAAACGATATCTCGCGTTATATGGACGTGATTTTGGCGCAGCACATCGAAAATCCGGTTCTGTGCGATAAATATCTGATGGGGACCGAATTGGAAGTAGACGCCATTTCCGACGGCGTTGACGTGCTGATTCCCGGGATCATGCAACATATCGAACGTGCGGGCGTACATTCGGGCGATTCCATTGCCGTTTATCCGCCTTATCATTTAAGCGACGCCATGCTTAAAAATATAGTCGATATTTCTACCAAACTTGCTTTGAGTTTGAAAACGAAAGGACTGATCAACATTCAGTATTTGATTTATCAGAATCAACTTTATGTGATTGAAGTCAATCCGCGCGCATCGCGTACCATTCCCTACATTTCCAAAGTAACGGGCGTTCCCATGGTGGAACTTGCCACTAAAATTATGGTAGGCGCGAAACTGAAAAAACTGGGTTTCGGTACAGGGCTTTATCCCAACTCGCCCTATGTCGCCGTAAAAGTACCCGTATTCAGTTTCGAAAAATTGAACGACGTGAACTCGCAACTCGGACCGGAAATGAAATCGACGGGCGAAGTGCTCGGCATCGGCAAAACGATCGAAGAAGCGCTGTTTAAAGGGCTTGTTTCAGCCGGATTTAAAATGTGTCATCCCACGCGTGAAAAACCTGTCGGCGTTTATTTCACGGTCAACGATCAGGATAAATTCGAAATCGTTTCCATTGCGAAAAAGTTTGCCGATTTAGGTTGCAATCTTTATGCAACGGCGGGCACGGCAAAGGTGATTTCCGATCTCGGGATCGACGTTACGATCGTAGACCGTCTGAAAGCGACCAAACAAGTAAGCAAATTGATGGACGACGGTAAAATCGATTACATCATCTATACCGGGAAGACGGACGTTGATTCGATTGCGGATTATATCGAACTTCACCATCACGCAATCCTTCTCGGGATCACGGTGCTTACTTCGCTCGATACGGCGAATGCGCTTTGCGACATCATTGCAAGTAAATTTACGGAATATAATACCGAACTTGTCGATATCAACAATCTGCGTACGAAAAGAACGGAATTGAATTTTACAAAGATGCAGGCATGCGGTAACGACTATATTTATTTCGAAGACATGGAGGGGAAAATCACTTGCCCCGAATCGCTTGCGGTCAATTTTGTAGAGCGTCATTTCGGGATCGGCGGCGACGGGATCGTACTCATCGAAAAATCGGAAATTGCGGATGCGAAAATGCGAATCTATAATCAGGACGGCACGGAAGGGTTGATGGCGGGAAATGCGATCCGCTGCGTAGGGAAATACCTGTATGAAAAGGGAATCGTGCCCAAGCAGTGTATGAGCATCGAAACGATGAGCGGCGTAAAGGAAGTGAAGGTCTATACTTTCGGCGGAAAAGTCACAAGTGCGAGCGTAAACCTCGGAACGGCGGTTCTTTCCGGCAGGGAAATTCCCTCGGTATGGGACGGGGATCGAATCGTCGGTCAGACGATTATGATCGACGGAAAAGAGTACAAGGCGACGCTCGTCAATCTCGGAAATCCCCATTGCGTGATTTTCTGCGATAAAGTCGACGATATTGCTGTGGAAACGCTCGGCCATAAGATCGAAAACAGTTCTTATTTCCCGAACAAAACCAACGTTGAATTTGTCCGCGTGGTGAACAGCAGTACGCTTAAAATGCGCGTATGGGAGCGCGGAAACGGCGAAACGCTTGCCTGCGGTACGGGTGCGGGCGCAGCGGCGGTTGCGGCAGTGCTGAACGGTTACTGTAACGCGGATACCGATATTACCGTAAAAGTTCTCGGCGGCGATCTGATCGTAAAATACAAATCGAACGGTTCGGTTACGCTTGCCGGAAACGTAATGAAAGTATTTGAGGGCAAAGTAGAATTCTGATGGTTGATCTTGTGCGGGTAAAGAGGGCATGATTTATCTGGATAACGCGGCGACGACGCGTCCTAACGAAGATGCGTTACGTCGCGCAAATGAATTTTTAACGGAACATTATTTTAACCCATCGGCAAGATACCGCGGCGGGGAATCGGTTGCGCGCGCATTGAAAGATGCGCGCAATGCGATCGCTTCGCCCGTTTGCGGAAGCGACTTCGGGTTATTGTTCACGTCCGGCGGAACGGAAGCAGATAATCATGCGGTTTTTTCCTGTGCGCGCCGCGGGAACGCCGTAACGACATCCGGCGAACATTCTGCGGTGTATGAAAGTTTTCTTCAATTAAAAACCCGCGGCGTAGAGCCGCGGTTTGCGCCTTTGAATCGGGACGGAAGCGTGAATGCCGACGCTCTTTTGCATTTGATTGACGAAAAAACGAATTTTGTCTCGGTTGTACACGTCAATAACGAAACGGGCGCGGTCAACGATATATTATCGATTGCCAAACAAATCAAAAATATCAATCCGCGGATCGTGTTTCATAGCGACGGCGTGCAGGCATACGGAAAAATACCGGTACGGTTATCTTCGGAGATCGATCTATACAGTATCAGCGCGCACAAGATCGGTGCGCTCAAGGGTACGGGTGCACTGATCAGGAATAAAAAATGTAATCTTTCTCCTTTGATCTTCGGGGGCGGACAGGAAGGGAATCTGCGCAGCGGAACGGAAAACACTTTCGGTATCATGTGTTTCCGTTATGCGGCGGAAGCGGCTTTTCAGACGTTGGAAGCGGATGGCGCAAGAATGAAGGAATACAGAGATTTACTCTGGAATTTGATGGATCAAACATTGTTCGAGCGTATTTCGCCGATTGGCGGTTCTCCGTTTATCCTTACCGTATCAGCCGTTGGTTTGAAAGGGGAAGTGCTGCAACGTATGCTGTGGGATCGCGGGACAGCGGTCGGGACGGGCAGTGCTTGCAGTTCCAAAAAACCCTTTAGCCGCATTCTCGAAGCCTGCGGATACGACAGAAAAATGCTTGACGGTGTTTTGCGTTTCAGTTTTTGCACGCAAACAACGGAAGAAGAAGTTCGGCGCGCCGCCGACGTGATAAACCTTACTGCGAAAGAAATGAAAGAGAGGTTATTTTAACTTTGGAAAAAGTTGTTATTATCCGCTATGCGGAAATTCATTTAAAGGGGAAAAACCGCGGATATTTCGAACGCGTCTTTTCCGTCAATTTGGAGCGTTCTCTCAAAGGGATCCGTCATGAACTTCACCGCATCAGCGGCCGTTATCTCGTTGCTGATTTTGATGATAATCAAACCGACGAGATCCTTTCGCGTATATCCGGCGTGTTCGGCGTTCATTCCTATTCGCTCGGATATTCGGTTTCGAATACCTTAGATGAGATTTATGACGCGGCAAAGACCGTTTCGCCGCAGAGCGGAACGTTTAAAGTGGATACCCACCGTGCGGACAAGCGGTATCCGCTGACTTCAATGGAAATCAACGCGAAGATCGGCGGAAGGCTTTTGGAGGAATATTCTGCTTTAAAAGTGGACGTACATACGCCGCAGGGCTGTGTGTATATCGACGTTCGGGAAAACGGAACTGCGTTGGTTTTCGGTCAATTTTTCGAAGGGGCGGGAGGTATGCCCGTAGGAACTTCGGGGAAGGGGCTTCTTTTGATTTCGGGCGGAATTGATTCTCCCGTTGCAGGGTATATGATGGCAAAACGGGGAATGAACGTCGAATATCTTCATTTTCATAGTTATCCGTATACCAACGAACAAGCGAAAGATAAAGTGATCGATCTGGCGCGGTTACTGTCCCGTTATGCGTTGACCGATAAACTATATACGATAAGCGTAACGAGAATTCAGGAAGAAATTCATGCGAAATGCGCCGCGGAATTAAACGTAACGCTGTTGCGCCGGTTTATGTTTCGGATCGCAGAGCGGTTTGCGCAAAGGAAAGAGGCAAAGTGTTTGATTACAGGTGAGAGCCTCGGTCAGGTTGCCAGCCAGACGATCGAGGGGATGACTTCTTCGGGGGCGGTCGTGACGCTTCCCGTACTTCGTCCGCTGGTCGGATTCGATAAAAACGAAATTATCGAACGTGCGAAAAAAATCGGAACGTACGAGACTTCCGTACTGCCCTTTGAAGATTGCTGTACGGTATTTCTGCCCGAGTTTCCCGCTATCAAACCAAAACTTTCGTTTATCGAGGAAGAAGAAAAGAAATTAGATGTAGAGAATTTGATTGCGGAAGCGCTCGAAACATTGGAAGAAATTCGTATTTGATTTTAATATTTTATTCCCACCAACGGTCGGGAAGATCTGTTTGCAATTGAATGTGAACGGGAGGCAGCGTAACGGGCGCGCCTTCCGTTTTTTGATACACGGGGATCACGGTATAGACGTATGTTTCTCCGCTGCGTACCGAGTTGTCGCAGATCGTTTGTTGATAGTTTCCTTGGTAAATTGTAGTGATTTTTCCTTCGTTTTCCCGTTTTACAATATAATCATAGTATTTTGTCTGACATAATACTATTTGTACGGTACCGTTTTTGACGGAAATCTGCGGCTTTTGGATGGTTGGATGGGAAAACCGACTGCTTTTCTGTTTGGGAACGGCATTGCTGCGAAAAAGTTCTTTCCCGCTTGTCATTGCGGGCGCGGCGGCATCGGCAAGTAAAATCCTGTGGTTGGTTTCGTATTCTTCCTTGTCGTAATTCAGTTCCAAGACTCCGTTACAGTCGGTCGGAAAAGGGGTGGGCAGAGTATTTTTGTAAAGCGTTTCGTAAACTTTCAGCGCAATATTTGCAGGCTGTCCGCCGCCCGTTGCCTGAATGGGCGAATTATCGCGGTTGCCAAGCCAAACCGCCACGGTATCGTCCTTTGTATAGGATAAGGTGTACGCATCGGTATTTTTTTCCGCCGCTTCCGCCGTGCCGGTTTTTGCACAGACGGGATAGGGCAGGTTTTTCAGTTTTCTCGCGGTGCCTTCTCGGGCGGTCGTCATTAACATATCGTTCATTAAAAAACTGACGTCTTCCGAAAATACTTTTTTGTGTTCGGGACGGAACGAATAGATTGTCTTTCCTTTCCCGTTTTCGATCCGCGCGATTGTAGAGGAAGCACAAAATATCCCGTTATTTGCAAACGTCGCATATCCGTCTGCAAGTTGCGAGAGCGTAAATCCTTCTTTCATTCCGCCGAGGGCTAAGGCAAGAGAACGGTCGTCTTCTTCGATTTTCATATTCATCTTTGCCATATATTTTGCCGCGCGATCAATGCCGATTTCATTTAAAATTTTTACCGCGGGGATATTGACGCTGCGCGAGAGCGCATAGCGTGCGCTCATATAAGTTCCCGACGCGCCGTTGTAATCGTCAGGGCTGTAACCGCCGAAGTTTGTTTTTTCGTCGAGTAAGGGAGTCAAAGGGGAAATAAAATTATCTTCTATTGCGGGGGCATAAACGAGCAAAGGTTTGATGGTCGAAGCAGGTAAACGTTTTAACATTCCGACCGTCGAATGCAATGCTTTGATCCCTTGCGTATTATTGTCGCGGATCAAAATGGAAACGTCGGAATCCGTTTGGGTCCGTTGAAGTTCTTGTTGCAGTTCGGGATCGTAAAAGGTATAGATTTTCATGGAACCGAATCCGCCGGATTTCGCATCGGGAAATAATTCCGTTAATTCTTCGTAAACGCGGGACAGATATGCGTTTTCCGAAGTTTCCGTCGCCGATTCGGGCAATGGCGTGTTCATTGCTTCCGCATACTGCTCGTCGGTAAGATAATTTTGTTCGCGCATCAGTTTCAGAACCTGATTTCTCCTCGCAAGACACTTTTCCGGATTGCGGAACGGAGAATATCGGTTTGGCGACTTGATGAGCGCGGCAAGCATGGCGCATTCCGCGGGAGAAAGATCTTCTACGTTTTTATCGAAATAGTAACGGGCGGCATCGCCGATTCCGAACGCGCTGTGCCCGAAATAGATGGAATTGAGATACAGTTCCATGATTTCTTCTTTGGAATAGCGCTTTTCAAGCATGCGCGTCAGTTTGTATTCTTTTAATTTTCTGGTCAGCGTTTTTTCGCTTGAAAGGTGCGTATTCTTAATCAGTTGCTGTGAAATCGTCGAAGCGCCTTCACGGAAAGAAAAGGTCGCAATATTTTTCATTGCCGCTTTTACGATACGTTTATAGTTGAAACCGCGGTGGGAATAAAAGGTTTTATCTTCTACGGCTACAAACGCGTTGGGCAAATAGGACGGAAATGAGGAAAAATCGATGTCCGTATGCGAAGCGCTTTCCACCTGATTTCCGTTTCGGTCGTATACGCGGATACAGGTTTTATCCAAAGTCAGTTTGTCTGCGTCTAAGCGTACGCCGCGCGTGACGCCGAAGTAAAACGCAATGGCTGCCAATAATAACGTAGCAACGATTCCGAGAATGACGAGTGTAATTTTTACTGCGAGTTTCATTGCCAATAGTATAGGTAGTTCTCAGAAAAAATTTCGGATTATGACACTGTTTTGTTGAAATCATATCGGATTTATGTTATAATCTTAATCAGGCAAACCAATCCGCAGAGGGGATAAAAATATCATGGATATGAGATACACAAAAATACAGCAGTTTATCGACGCATGCGACGAATTGATCGGCGGAACCTACATGCTGGCAGATACCAATATTGCAGAGGCGTTAAAGGCGGTTTCCAAAAGCGGAGAATTGAGAGATCTGTTTCAAACTGCAACCGAAGGGTTCGATTTTCCCGCTGCAAAGAGAGCCTATCTCAAATATCCTGCGGAACAGGGCGCACAGCACGGGATCGCCTATTTGCCTTCCGACCGAAAGGAAATTCTTGCTTTTGTATTTTGCTTATTTGTGGAACTCGATGCGGGCGCGTTGAAACTGAACGATTTCCTGTTGCGGTATTTTTACAGCGACGGCAGTTATACCGCAAGTTTTTCCGCGTTTACCGAACGCATGATCCGTCCTTTTCGGGATATTGTTCGTTCCTGTTTTCCCGACTACGGAAAGAAAGGACAACTCGAAATGATCGGCAAGCGGCAGGATGCAGTGTTGGAATTGCTTGCCGAGCGCGTGACGGTAGAGCGTGCGCGGATCGCCGCAATTCCGCTGCTCAGCGAAGAACGCACGGCTTCCGAGGTCATTCTGGACGAACTTTCGGCTGCTGTGGGACGGAAAGACGTCAATGAAATATGTGCGATCCTTTCGGGTTACCGCTACTTTTTGCGTTATATCAATGCGGAGGACAGCGTAAGCGGCGAGTTATTTACGCTCTCCGACGAATTATAATTTTTTTATGATGGAATTGAAAGAAAAAACCGTTCGAAAAAATTATATTTATCGCGGAAAAATACTTAATCTGCGCTGTGACGACGCGCTGTTGCCCGACGGAAATCCCTGTCAAAGGGAAATCGTCGAACATTCCGGCGGTGCGGCAGTTCTTTGTATTGTGGAAGAAAAGGTTGCGCTTGTAAAACAATACCGATATGCTTACGGGGAAGAAATATACGAAATTCCTGCCGGGAAATTGGAAAAAGGGGAAGATCCCGTAAAGGCAGCAATCCGCGAATTGTCTGAAGAAACCGGTTTGCTTGCGGAGAAGATGAATCATCTGTTTACGCTCTATCCCTCGCCGGGGTACACGGATGAAAAAATTTATATCTACAAAGCGGAAGGGATCCGTCAGGGAAAAGAGCATTTGGATGAAGGAGAATTTCTGAACGTGGAATTGATCCCGCTTTCGCAGGCGTACGGTATGATCGACCGCGGAGAGATCCGCGATGCGAAGACGGTAGCGGCACTGTTTTATTTCAGAAATAGAATTCAATAAAAAGTAACCGTCCGCGATTTTTAGTCGCGGACGGTATATTTTTTTCGGATTTTCAGTCCGAAAACTCTACGGAATCGGATTCAAACTTGCGTTGGACTCAGCCGTTGCAGCCGCAGCCACAACCGCATCCGCCGATTCTATTCATAAGAGAAGTCAACGTACCGTTTTTCCCGAAGCAGTAAGCAAGAGCCAAGAGAAAAGGCCAGCCACAACCCGTAAACGTGTTGCAAGAGAGTACGTTCGATCCGAGAATGAGCAGGATAATGAGAATCCAAAGACAACTGTTGCTGTTGCAATTCATAGTTTTTCCTCCTTAATCGCCGCAGAGTATGTATTGAAAGGGAACTGCCTAATCGTTCTGCGGTTTTATATTAAATATTATGTCACCGCATGGGAAAAAGGTTCCTCATTTAGTTGCCAAAACAAAACGGTTTTGTTATAATAAAACATAGACTTACGTCTTACGGCGGAAAAATACGGAAACGGTTTTATCCGCTTCGGCGCAGTCTAATCTATTTTTTTTCACGGATATTGCAAAGCAAATCCGATGGAGGTAACTGAATATGAAAAGAGTAAAATTCTTTTCGGCAAAAAACATTGCGTATTTCGGTGTTTTAACGGCTTTGGAAGTCGTGCTTCTCTTTTTCGGAAGCGCGGTTCCCGTCGGTTCGGGCGGTGCGTCGCTGAACTTTTCGCTCTTACCGATTGTAATCGGGGCTATTTTGCTCGGACCGTTTGCGGGCGGCATTCTCGGTTTGATTTCCGGAATCGTCATTTCGATTATGGTGGTCACGGGATTACAAGGTCCTGTCTTTTTATACTTGTTTCAAGCGCAGCCGTTCATGATTATATTGATATGCCTTCTGAAAACGACGGCGGCGGGAGTTGTAAGCGGCTGGCTGCATCGGTTGATCAAACGGAAAAACGGAACCGTTGCGGGCTTTGTTTCCGCATTATCGGCGCCCATTGTGAACACCGCATTGTTTATTCTCGGTTGCTTATGTATCAGCGGCGCGGTAGAGGATTCTGCATTGGAATTCGGGCTCGGTTACGGTTCGGCTTTTTCCATCATTATTTTGGTATTTGTAACATATAACTTTTTTATCGAGTTTGCGATCAATCTTGTCTTTGCGCCTGCGCTTTGTACGATTGTGCGCGTAGTGGAAAAACAAATCGGAACAAAACAGAAAAAAGAGAGAGCCGACCGTCAAGACAAGCAGTCTGAGAATATTGCCGATTCTCAAAACAAGGCGGAAAGCGGAGAACCAACGGAATTATGATCATCTGTATCGATATCGGAAATACCAATATCAAATATGCGATTTACGATGGGGACAATCTGAAATTTTCTTTTCGGGTTGCCACCGATTTAAAACAGACTTCCGACGAATACGGAGCGCAATTGGTAAGCATGCTCCAATTCAACGGCGTTTCGGTAAAAGAAGTCAGCGGCGGTATTTTTTCTTCCGTGGTTCCTTCACTTGATTATACGATAGAGCACATGCTCAAACTGTATTTGAATATCACGCCCAAGCAAATTGCTCCCGGGCTGAAGACAGGGCTTTCGATGCGTGCGGACAATGCGCGCGAAGTCGGCGCAGACAGGATCGTTAACAACGTCGCCGCGATCAAAAAATACGGCTGCGGAAAACCGATGATTGTCATCGATTTCGGCACGGCAACGACATTTAATGTTTTAAATTCATCTTACGAATTTATCGGCGGCGTCATTGCTCCCGGGATCCGCGGTTCGCTTGACAGTCTTGTCAGCGGAACGGCAAAACTTCCGCGTGTGGAAATCGAAGCGCCTAAGAGCGTGATCGCAACCAATACCGTGACGAATATGCAAGCGGGAATCGTTTTCGGGTTTGCGGGTTTGGTGGAATATATCGTTAAAAAAATCAAAAACGAGTTGGGAGTGAAAGAAGTTCTCACGATAGCAACCGGAGGATTTTCGGAAATTATCGCAAAAGAAACCAAGTGTATCGATTTGATCGATAAAAAACTGACGTTATACGGTTTAAAATATTTATATGATCTTAACAGTTCGGAGGAAGTAAAATGAAAAAAGTCGGCGTTGCAATACTCGGTCTCGGCGTGGTCGGGGGAGGGACATATCAGATCCTGACCCAAAACAGAGAATTCTACCAAAAAACGCAGGAGGTAGATCTCGTTGTGGAAAGCGTGCTGGAACTGAACCGCGAACGCGCGTTGGCGCTTGGCGTTCCCGCAGAAAAAATCATGACGAATATTGCGGAGATCGTCAGCAATCCCGACGTCAATATCGTAATAGAAGTGATCGGCGGAATCGATGCGGCGCGCGAATTTGTCTTGGCGGCGCTGAATGCCGGAAAAACGGTCGTAACTTCCAATAAAGAACTTTTCTGCAAATATTCTCACGAATTGGAGCGCGCGGCAAAACGCCAGAATGCAGGTCTCTATTTCGAAGCAAGTTGCGTCGGCGGCGTACCCATTATCCGTACATTGCTCGACGGTCTGCAAGCCAATCATATTACTTCCATGATGGGCATCATCAACGGAACCACCAATTATATCTTGACCAAAATGTCTAACGAGGGAATGTCTTACGAAGACGCGTTAAAAGAGGCGCAGCGCCTCGGTTACGCAGAGGCAAATCCCACGGCGGACGTAGAGGGATATGACGCGGCTTATAAACTTTCGATCTTGTCTTCGCTCGCGTTTCATACCAAAGTTCCGTTTTCGAAAGTATTCCGTGAAGGGATCACGCAAATCACGCAGGAAGCCATTGCCGACGGGAAGCAACTCGGTTACTGTCTGAAACTGCTTGCGATTGGCAAACAGACGGAAGCGGGAATCGAAGTTCGCGTTCATCCGACTTTTGTCAGAAAAGAGCATCCTCTTGCCGCAGTCAACGACAGTTTTAACGCCGTCTATTTACACGGAGACGCCGTGGACGACGTGATGCTTTATGGACGGGGCGCAGGCGCGCTTCCTACGGGCAGTGCGATCGTAAGCGATGTGATCTATGCCGCGACGCATAGCGAGAGCCATTATTCTACTTTTAAAAATACAGCGGGCGCCGATAAAGACGTCAAATTCCCCAGCGATTTCACGAGCGCTTATTATCTGCGTCTTTCCGTGACGGACAGAACGGGGGTACTTGCTAAAATTACGAATATCTTCGGAAAAAACAATATCTCTATTGTTGAAATGCAGCAAAAAACGTTGGAAGGGGATAAGGCTACCATCACGTTTATTACGCACGAATCGCGCGAACTTGCCATTCGGGACGCCGTTTCCAAAATCAATGCGTTGGAATTCGCGAAAGTCGACAGTGTCCTTCGCGTCGTATCCTGAGTTAAATTTAAAGGCGGGATTTCCCGCCTTTTTTCATAAAATCGTATGAAACGCGGAATTATTTTAATCAACGCTTATGCCAAAGCGGACAGCGAATTAAACGGCGCACGGCGCATGAAAGAAGAATTGGAATCACTCGGCGTCCAAGTAGAAGTCAAACGTAATTTTATCACGAGCGGCGTAATAAGCGGCTGCTTGGAAGGGTATCTCGATGCCGATTTTTGTATCTATTTCGATAAAGACAAATATTCCGGTGAAATTTTAGAACAAACCGGAATGCGTATATTTAACCGTCCGCATGCTATTGCCGATTGCGACGACAAAATGCGCACCTTGATTGCATTGCACGGGTTTCCGATGCCGGATACTTTGTCGGGACCGCTCTGTTATTTGCCGGAAGAACCTTTAAAAGACGGATTGTGCGAGGAAGTTGTTCGCCGCCTCGGGCTTCCCGTTATCGTAAAAGAATGCTTCGGATCCCTCGGGAAAGGCGTTTATAAAGCAGATACAATGTGTCAACTGCGGGAAATTGCCGAGCAAGTAAAATGTAAGCCGCACTTATTTCAAAAATTTATCGCGGAAAGCGTCGGACGCGACGTGCGCGTCATCGTAATCGGCGGAAAAGTTTATGTATCCATGCTTCGCACGTCAACAAACGATTTTCGGTCAAATGTGGAATTAGGCGGAAAAGGGGAAGCGTTTTGCTTGGATTCCGAAGGAATGCGATTATGCGAGCGCGTTGCAAAACAACTCGGTCTCGATTATTGCGGAATCGATTTATTGCTCGCCGATGAAGGTTATCTGATTTGTGAAGTGAATTCAAACGCTTTTTTCGGGGGAATCGAACGCGTAACGGGAAAGAACGTGGCGCAAGCATACGCAAGCCATATCATGCGCGAAGTTTACGGAAAAAATGGATAAAAAACAACAATAAAAAAGAGACTCTTACGAGTCTCTTTTTTAATGAGATGATGTTAACCGACGATTAAGTTTACAAGCCGACCGCCTACGACGATACACTTTTTCAAAGTTTTTCCTTCCATTTTTTCTATCACTTCCGGAAGGGCGAGTGCAAGAGACTGTATTTCATCGTTTCCGCTCTGAGAAGGAAACATTGCTTTGCAAACGATCTTGCTGTTGATCTGGATCGCATACTCTGTCTCTTCGAGCACAAGCGCCTCGGGGTTTTCTTTGGGAAATGCTTGTTGGAATACGGAATTTTTTTCTCCGAGCAGTTCCCACAATTCCTCACAGATATGAGGCGCGCAGGGCGCAAGCAAGAGGACAAAATCTTTCACACACGCTTTTAACAGGGCGGTGTTCTTATCCGCAATCGTATCGTATTTACAGATGCTGTTCAGCAATTCCATGAGCCGTGCAATAGCGGTATTAAACGAAAAACATTCCATATCACGCGTTACGCGGGAAATAGCGTAGTTCCTTGCATAATCGAGCGATTTTTCTTCCTTACCGTATAAGTCGCTTTTTTCGGTTTTATATCCGATTGTTTTTAATACGGTTTTTTCAACGCGGTCAAGGAATTTTGCAATCGCTTTTATGCCGTCGTCATTCCAAGGTCCTCCTTCCGTATAGGAAAATCCGAACATCAGATACAGTCTGAACGCGTCGGAACCGTATTTTTCGACGTATTCGTCGGGAGAAACCACATTGCCGTGGGATTTGCTCATACGGTTTCCGTCCGGACCTAATATGACGCCTTGATGTACAAGACGCAAAAACGGCTCGTCAAAATTCAAATATCCCATATCGCGCAGCGCTTTGGTAAAGAAACGTGCATACAAAAGATGCATGCATGCATGTTCCGCCCCGCCCACATAAGTGTCTACAGGCAACAGTTTATTCACTTTTTCCCGATCGAACGGAGCGCCCGCATTGTTGGGATCCGCATAACGCAGATAGTACCAACTCGAACAAACAAAGGTATCGAGCGTATCGGGATCGCGTTTCGCTTCTCCGCCGCAAACGGGACAAATCGTTTTCATGAATTTTTCATGGTTGGCAAGAGGGGATTTTCCGTCCGGTTTGAATTCGACGTCGTAGGGAAGTTTCACGGGCAAATCCGATTCGGGAACGGGAACTGCGCCGCATTTCGCGCAGTGAATGACGGGAATGGGCGCACCCCAGTAACGTTGACGGGATACCAGCCAGTCGCGCAAACGATAGTTGATTTTTTTACCTCCTTTTCCGATTTTTGCAAGATAGGCAGACACGCGCTCGCGCGCTTCTTCCCCGATCAGTCCGTCGAAATCGACCGAACCTACCATGATCCCGTCTTCGCAATAGGGGAGTTTGGTTTCTCCGCCTTTGGCTTCGATGACTTTCAGAATGGGAAGTTGATATTTGGTAGCAAACGCAAAATCGCGCTCATCGTGCGCGGGAACTGCCATCACGGCTCCCGTGCCGTAACTTGCCAACACGTAGTCTGCCAAGTAGACGGGTATTTTTTTGCCGTTTACGGGATTGATGCAATAAGAACCTGTAAATACGCCCGTTTTTTCTCTCGTAGAAGAAAGGCGGTCGATTTCGCTTGCTTTGGCGGAAAAGTCGATATATTTTAAAACTTCTTCCTTTTGTTCTTCTGTAGTAAGGGAAAGCGCAAGCGGATGTTCGGGGGCAAGCACGACGTAAGTAACGCCGAAGATCGTATCGCATCTTGTGGTAAACACGCGGATTTTTTCGCCGTTTTCGCATTCGAATTCAACTTCGCAGCCCGTCGATTTTCCGATCCAGTTCCGCTGCATATTCTTGGTTTTCTCGGGCCAGTCGAGACCGTCGAGTCCCTTTAATAATTCTTCGGCATAATCCGTGATTTTAAAAAACCACTGCGTCAGGTTTTTACGCGTCACTTCGGTTCCGCAGCGTTCGCAAACTCCGCCTTCGACTTGCTCGTTTGCAAGTACCGTTTTACAAGAGGGGCACCAGTTCACGGGCGCTTCTTTTCGGTAGGCAAGCCCTTTTTTATAGAGTGCAAGGAACATCCATTGCGTCCAACGGTAGTAGTTTTCTTCGCATGTTTTAATTTCTGCCGACCAATCGAACATTGCGCCCATCGCTCTGAGTTGCGCTTCCATTGTTTCGATATTTTTCTCCGTCGAATCTTTGGGGTGCACGCCTGTTTTGATTGCGTAATTTTCGGCGGGAAGCCCGAATGCGTCGAATCCCATCGGTTGGAATACGTTATAGCCCTGCATCCGCTTAAAACGGGCATACGAATCCGTGGGACCGTAATTATACCAATGTCCGACATGGAGTTTGGCGCCCGAAGGATAGGAGAACATTTCCAAAACGTAGTGCTTGGGTCTGTCCGTCGCTTTCTTGTCAAACTGATTCAGTTTCGATTTCTCCCAACGCGCCTGCCATTTTTGTTCAACCGATTTTACATCCATAAATCGTACTACCTCTTTTCCAAATACTTCCTAATATTTTACATGATACGATCAAGAAAGTCAAGCGTTCGCCGTCTTCATAAAATTTTTCCTTACTGAGGGAATTTTTCTCCTTCGTAAATAAATCGGCGATTAAGGCATACAATAAGTTTGTGGAAGAAATCACCATATCCGAGCGTAAAGAACGTAGTTCTTATATCACCTATTTATATAATGTGCTTTCCGAAGGATTGCTTACAAGCGGAGGAAGCGGAGACCTGCTTTTCGGAGAAGAACGGACCGCGCTGATGATTCGGGTACCCGATTCGTCGGAAGCGATCCGTGAGTTTACCGTGGAAAAAATTGCGGAAATCATCGGGATCGGTTACAAATACGAGTTTTTGCGGAACAGGCTCAACGTTTGTTTGGGCAGGCGTGAGAAAAAACTGCTTTGCGCTGCATTGATCGCCGCAGATTATGAAGGGGATACGAATTATATCCGACGGAAAATCGGACGGAAAAAAGAGTATACGGTAGACGGCATTTTTCACTTCCGTTTGACTGCGTTGCAGGAGAAATGGGAAAAAATAGCAAGTTATGTGCCGGACGGATTCGGGACGGGAGATTTGACAAAATTCTGCGAATTCCTTGTAGGAGAAAGCAGGAACAAAATTTATTTAAAAGGAAACACCGTGTTCGGCGAAAATTTTATTCCGCTCAAACGCAGCCGTCTGACGGGAGAAGAGGATACCGAAACGGAAATCATGCTTTCGGATGCGGGATTCGTTTATTGTTTGGGAGAAGTGGAAGAATCGTTGGGAGATTTTTTACAAAAATATTATGCGGAACGCGCCATTTTCTCTTGACATTTGATGCGAAAGACCGTACAATAAAGATACTTAAAGACAAGTAGCGCCGCAGTGCTTTTACAGAGAGAGGATCCTCGGCTGAAAGATTCTTAAAGAATTACGGAAGGCGAAACCGCTTTATTTTATCAAAACAGAATGCAAAGCGGCCGAACAAGTTTTTTCGGCAATTAAGGTGGAACCGCGCGAGTAATTGCGTCCTTAAATTTTTCGGGTAACGGAAATTTTGAGGCGCTTTTTTATTTTTTACAAAAACACATAGTATTATGTTTGACATAATACAGGAGGAGAGGGTATGAAAATCACATTGAAAAACGGCGACTTGCTCGAACTGAAAGCAAATTCTACGGCGCTAATTGCCGCGCAGGCTATATCCGAAGGACTTGCGCGTGCTGCGGTTGCCGCAAAAGTAAACGGCAAATTGCAGGATCTTACCGCGCCTTTGCACGAAGGCGATACGCTGGAAATCATAACGCTGAAAGAGAAAGAAGGGTTGGAAGTATACCGCCATACTTGCGCGCACGTTCTTGCGCAGGCGTTAAAAACCGTATATCCCACCTGCAAACTTGCCATCGGTCCCGTAATCGATAACGGGTTTTATTATGACGTGGATTTTAAAACGCCCATCACGATGGACGACTTTGCGAAAGTGGAAGCGGAAATGAAGAAAATCATCAAATCCAATCTTCCGATCGAACGCTTTACGATGCCGCGTGATGAAGCGATTGCGCTGATGAGCAAATTCCACGAGAATTATAAAGTCGAACTGATTCAGGATCTTCCCGCAGGAGAAGAAATTTCCTTTTATAAACAGGGCACGTTTACCGATCTTTGCCGCGGTCCGCATTTGCCTTCCACGGGTAAAATCAAAGCGTTCAAACTTGTATCCATTGCGGGAGCATATTGGCGCGGAGATGAAAAGAAGAAGATGCTGACCCGAATTTACGGTACGGCGTTTGCCAAAAAAGAAGAAATGGACGAGTATTTCACGATGCTCGAAGAGGCGAAAAAACGTGATCATATCAAACTCGGAAAGGAATTAAAACTGTTTGCGCTGATGAACGAGGGAAAAGGATTTCCGTTTTTCCTCCCCAACGGAATGCTGCTGAAAAATACGCTTGTCGATTATTGGCGGCAAATTCATCGCCGCGAAGGATACGTCGAAGTCCAGACACCCATTATCATGACGCGTTCTCTTTGGGAAACTTCGGGGCATTGGGATCACTATAAAGAAAACATGTACACCCTTAAAATCGACGAAGAGGACTGTGCTGTCAAACCGATGAACTGCCCGGGCAGTCTGTTGGTTTACAAAACTTCGCCGCACAGTTATAAAGATCTTCCGATCCGAATGGGAGAACTGGGAATCGTACACCGCCACGAAAAGAGCGGTCAACTTCACGGTTTGATGCGTGTGCGTTGTTTTACGCAGGACGACGCGCATATTTATATGACGCCCGATCAAATTCGGGAAGAAATCAAAAACGTCGTTCGGCTCATTGACGAAGTGTATACGTTGTTCGGATTCAAATATCACGTTGAACTTTCGACCCGTCCCGAAAACAGTATGGGCAGCGACGAGGACTGGGAAAACGCGACTTCCGCGCTTCGCGACGCGCTGGACGAGTTGCATTTGGATTACGTCGTAAACGAAGGCGACGGTGCGTTTTACGGACCTAAAATCGACTTCCATCTCGAAGACAGCATCAAACGTACCTGGCAGTGCGGTACCATTCAACTGGATTTCCAACTTCCCCAGCGGTTCGACATCGAGTACGTCGGCGAAGACGGACAAAAGCACCGTCCCATCATGATTCACCGCGTGGCGTTCGGTTCGATCGAGCGGTTTATCGGAATCTTGATCGAACATTATGCGGGGAAATTCCCCGTTTGGCTTGCACCCGAGCAAGTGAAAGTGCTTCCCGTAACCGACCGAGCCGCGGAATATGCTGAAAAATTAGTTGCTGAGATGAATGCAACGGGACTACGCGCTTCGGCGGATCTGCGCAAAGAAAAGATCGGAAGAAAGATCCTTGACGCCGAACTCGAAAAAGTGCCTTATAAACTGATCGTCGGAGATAAAGAAGTGGAGAGCGGAACGGTATCGGTACGCCGTCGCGGCGAAGGCGATATCGGCGCTATGGAAAAAGATCAGTTCATTGCTATGGTAAAAGACGAGAACGACAGCAAAAAAATATTCTGAGTTTTGTTTTAAGCAACAAAAACAGACAAAAAATTTTTGAAAAATAGCAGATAAATGAGTTGACAAAAAAAACAGGGTTTGCTAAAATAATATCGTCAAGCAGAGGTAAACCCTTCTCTCCGTATTTGCAAAAGTAAAACGGGTCGATATTTTTCAGGACATGACGCGGACTTCCGCGTGTGAAAAATGATTACGGGTTGCCTTGCGCGACCCGTTTATTTTTTTGAGAGGTGAAAAATTATAAAACCGCAAAATCAGTTGAATGGCGATATTCGCGACCGCGAAATCCGCGTAATTGCTTCTTCGGGAGAAATGCTCGGTGTTATGACCCCGAGAGAGGCGCTCCGACTTGCTGAGGACGAAAATCTCGATCTTGTAAAGATTTCACCCAATGCAGTGCCGCCCGTTTGCAAAATCATGGACTACGGTAAGTTCAAGTTCGAGCAAGCCAAGAAAGAAAAGGAAAACCGTAAAAATCAAAAAATCGTCGAATTGAAGGAAGTACAACTTTCCATGACGATCGACGTCGGAGATCTGAACGTAAAAGCAAAACAGGCGACGAAATTTTTGGAAGCGGGAAACAAAGTGAAAGTTTCCATCCGTTTGCGCGGCAGACAGATGGCGCACGCGTCGCTTGCAAAGAACGTCATGAACGGATTTTTCGATACGCTGAAAGAAATCGCCGTCATCGAAAAGCCCATGAATATGGAAGGGCGGAACATTATTATGATTCTCGCGCCCGCAAAAAAATAAGCAAATAAATTCGATAAAATATTGGAGGATAAAAGTATGCCGAAACAGAAATCGCACAGCGGTTCCAAGAAACGCTTTTGGCTCACCGGCAGCGGTAAGGTAAACAGACCTCACGGCGGCAAGAACCACAAGGCGGAAACCAAAAACAGAAAGAGAAAGAGAAATTTACGTCAGACGACGCTCGTTTCTTCCGCACAGGAGAACAACGTCAAGAAAATGATTCCCTATAAAGATTAACGGAGGTAACAGATTATGCGTATTAAAAGAGGCGTAAACGGCGTTAAAAAACGCAGAAAAATATTAAAACTCGCAAAGGGTTATTACGGCAATAAGAGCAAAAACTACCGTATTGCGCGCGAAGCGGTGATGAAGTCGCTGAACTATGCTTATATCGGAAGAAAGCACAGAAAGCGCGATATGCGCAGTCTTTGGATTGCACGTATCAACGCGAGCGCAAGATTGAACGGACTCTCTTATTCCAAGTTGATGCACGGTCTGAAAGTTGCGGGAATCGATCTGAACCGTAAGGTTCTCGCCGATCTTGCAGTGACTGATGCGAAAGCGTTCGCAGATCTTTGCGGCAAAGCGAAAGCCGCGCTGTAATTTGGAAAAGCCTTTGAAAAAAGGCTTTTTTTGCACATTATGATTATCGTTTCCAAAAATAATCCGCTTGTAAAAGAACTCTCTGCATTAAAAGAAAAAAAATTCCGTGAAAAAAACGGATGTTTTCTTGTCGAGGGAGAAAAAATGGTGCGCGAATGCGTGAAAAGTGGTTTAAAAATTCGGCGGCTGATCATGCGCGACGATTATACTGGGAAAGAATACGGTTTCGATACGGTAATTTTGGGCGCGGATGCGTTTCGTTGCGTCTGCGACGAGAAGACGCCGCAGGGAATCGCCGCAGAAGTGGAAATCCCTCGGCAAATATTGCGGAAACCTCAAAAACCCTGTCTGATATTGGACGGCGTATCCGATCCCGCGAACGTAGGCGCCATTATCAGAACGGCGGTTGCTGCGGGGTATTCGGAAATTTACTGTATTTCCTGTGCCGACCCGTATTCGCCAAAAAGCGTACGCGCCAGCATGAGCGGGGTGTTTTTTGCAAATATCATGCAGGGGACGCACGATGAGATCCTATCGGCGTTGCAAGGCGTTTCGTTTATTGCGGCGGATATGGACGGGGAAAACGTATTTCAATTTACACCGCCCGAGTTGTTTGCGCTATGTATCGGAAACGAAGGAAGAGGACTATCCGAAGAAATTTTTTCACGGGCAGATCATACGGTAAAAATTCCGATGGGATATCAAACGGAGAGTTTGAACGCCGCCGTATCGGCAGGCATTCTCATGTATCAACTAAAAAAGACGGAAATGCTGAAAAGGAGTTAATTTTATGTCAGGACACAGCAAATGGCACAATATTCAAGCGAAAAAGGGAAAGGCGGACGCGGCGCGCGGCAAAATTTTCACGAAACTGGGAAGAGAACTTGCCGTTGCAGCAAAGGGAAATCCCAATCCGTCCACAAACAGTAAACTTGCGGACGTCATTGCAAAGGCAAAAGCGGCAAATATGCCGAATGATAATATCGAACGTTCGATCAAAAAAGCGGCGGGCGAAGTAGGCGATAAAGATTATAAAGAACTTACCTACGAAGGATACGGCATTGCCGGTTCGGCGGTCATCATTACGACGCTGACCGATAATAATAACCGTACGGCAGGCGACGTTCGGGCGATCATGAGCAAGCACGGCGGCTCTCTTGGTATGACGGGTTGCGTGTCCTATATGTTCGATACAAAGGGTGTGATCGTAATAGAACGCACGCCCGCATTGACAGAAGACGAAGTGACCGAGTATGCGATCGAAGCGGGAGCGGACGACGTGGTCACGTCCGAGGATGCGTTTGAAGTATATACGTCTGTCGTAGCGTTTTCGGAAGCAAGAAAACTTTTGGAAGAACACGGACTTACGTTTTTGCAAGCGGAAATCACGCAAATTCCTCAGAGTAAAATCACGCTTCCCGAAGATAAACTCGAATTGTTTTTAAAAATGCTCGATAAACTCGAAGAAAACGACGACGTCCAGAACGTCTATCATAACGTCGAACTTCCCGAAGACGAGGAAGAGGATTGATGACCGTTTCCGAAACTTGCCGTATTGCGAAAGCAAATGTGCAGGCGATTGCACATTCTTCGGAAGAATGTAAAAACAGAATGCTACTGCTCGCTGCGGATGCGTTGACGGCACATTCGCGCGAAATCCTCGCCGCCAATGCAAAAGATCTATCCCATTTTTCACGCGGCGAACAACTGCGCGATAGATTGTTGCTTAATGATGAGCGGATTGCTGCTATGGCGGAAGGACTAAGACAACTGTGCGGTCTTTCCTGTCCCGTAGGAGAAGTGATCGAGCAGTTTACATTGAAAAACGGACTGAATATCGAACGCGTGCGCGTACCGTTCGGCGTGGTGGGAATCATTTACGAAGCGCGTCCCAACGTTACGGCGGATGCGATCGGACTTTGCATCAAGAGTGGGAATGCAGTCGTTCTTCGCGGCAGCAAAGATGCGTTTTTTTCCAATTCGGCGATTGTAAACGTCATCAAAGAAGCGGTGAGAAAAGCCGGTGTTTCTGCCGATTTTATTCAGTTGATTGAGGACGTCTCGCGTGAGGGCGCGCGCGAGTTTATGTGTGCCAAATCCCTGATAGACGTACTGATTCCGCGCGGCAGCGCTTCGCTCATCCAAAGTACTCTCGAAAATGCGACCGTACCTGTTATTCAAACGGGATCGGGAAACTGCCATATTTATCTGGAACAATCCGCAGAGATTCAAAAGGCGATTCCTATTTTGATCAATGCAAAAACGCAACGTACGAGCGTTTGTAATGCAGCGGAAAGTCTGGTGATCGATCAAACGTTTGCCGAAAAATATTTACCCGAAATCGTTTCTCGATTGCAGTCATGCGGCGTGGAAGTCGTGGGCGATGATCGCGCACGAAAAATTTGCAATGAGATAATCCCTGCCGAAGAGGAAGATTTCGATCGAGAATATCTTGCCTTAAAGATTTCAATCAAAATCGTTAACGGCATCGACGAGGCGATTCCGTTTATCAATCTGCATTCAACCGGACACAGCGAATCGATCATAACGGAGCATCGGGAACATGCCGAACGTTTTTTGCGTGAAATCGATTCCGCGTGCGTTTATTGGAATGCGTCGACGCGCTTTACCGACGGTTTCGAGTTTGGATTTGGTGCGGAAATGGGAATTTCAACGCAGAAACTTCATGCGCGCGGTCCCATGGGATTAAGAGAACTGACGACTTATAAGTTTCTCGTTCGCGGGAGCGGGCAAATCAGAAAATAATCGAATTAATCCAACAAGCGGACATCAATTGTCCGCTTTTTTTGATGTAAGAAACAAAGGAAAGGCGCTTTGTGTGATTGTTTAAATTATGGAAAAACGCGGTATAATATAGACGAAAATAAGATCACGGAGGCATGAATATGGACGCAAGCAAATTAACACAAAAATCTTTGCAGGCAATTCAAAACGCGCAGAACATTGCGCTTGAATACGGCAACGCAGAACTCACGACTTTGCATTTGTGCCATGCACTTCTTGAAAAAGACGGAATCGTTTTCCGCATTTTGACAAGGGCGGGAACGGATGCAGAAGGGTTATTTCACGAAGTAAACGATCGGATCAAACGTTTGCCGCAGGTTTCGGGCGGTTCCGGAGCATATCCTTCGGGAGCGTTGACTGCGACAATGAACGAAGCGGAAAAGTTGGCCGCGGGAATGAAAGATGAATACGTTTCCGTAGAACACCTGTTTTTATGTATCTTCGATCACGTAGAGCGCGGCTTGGATGAGGTTTTTTCCCGTTTCGGGGTAACTAAGGATTTGTTTTTAAAAGGATTGAAGGAAGTTCGCGGGAATCAGAAAGTGACAAGCGATCATCCGGAAGATACTTATGAAGCGCTGCAAAAATACGGTACGGATTTAACGGCGCGGGCAAGAGAACATAAGTTGGAACCGGTCATCGGCAGGGACGAAGAGATCAGAAACGTCGTACGCATCTTATCCCGTAAAACAAAAAATAATCCCGTGCTCATCGGCGAGCCGGGCGTCGGGAAAACGGCGATCGCCGAAGGGCTTGCGCAACGGATCGTGAAAGGAGACGTGCCCGAAGGATTGAAAAATAAAACGCTGTTTTCGCTCGACATGGGCGCGCTGATTGCGGGCGCAAAATATCGCGGCGAGTTCGAAGAACGGTTAAAAGCCGTGCTTTCCGAAGTGACGAAATCGGAAGGGCGCATTCTTTTGTTTATCGACGAGTTGCATACCGTGGTGGGTGCCGGAAAGACGGACGGCGCAATGGACGCGGGCAATTTATTAAAGCCTCTATTGGCGCGCGGAGAATTGCATTGCATCGGCGCGACGACGCTTGACGAATATCGTAAATATATCGAAAAGGACGCGGCATTGGAACGCAGATTTCAACCGGTACTGGTCAGCGAACCTACGGTGGAAGATACGATTTCTATTTTGCGCGGTCTGCGTGAACGGTTTGAAATTTTTCACGGCGTTCGGATTCACGACGATGCGCTTGTTGCAGCGGCGGTACTGTCGAACCGATATATCTCCGATCGTTTTCTTCCCGATAAGGCAATTGATCTTGTCGACGAAGCGGCGGCAATGATCAGAACGGAAATCGATTCCATGCCCGCGGATATGGATGCGATGAACCGAAAAATCATGCAGTTGGAGGTGGAAGAGAAAGCGCTTTCCAAAGAGAGCGACAACCTTTCTCTTGCGCGTCTTGAAGCGCTGAAAAAAGAACTTGCCGAACTGAAAGAAACTTACAGCGAAATGAAGGTAAAATGGGAAGACGAGAAAAACGCCATTCGTTCGGAAAAAGAATTAAAAGAAAAAATCGATTATTTGAAAGGGGAAATCGATTCGGCAATGAACCGCGGAGAATTAGAAAAGGCTTCGCGTATGCGTTACGGCGAACTTCCCGCACTTGAAAAACAGTTGGATTCTGCAAAACAAAACGTCATCAAAAGAGAAAACGCTCTCTTGCAGGACGAGGTAACGGAAGAGGAAATCAATCGGATCGTCGCGCGGTGGACAGGAATTCCCGTTATGCGTTTAAAAGAGGGAGAGCGGGAAAAAATATTGCGTTTGGAAGACGACTTGCATCGCCGTGTCATCGGACAGGAGGAAGCGGTCAAAAAAGTGACGGAAGCAATCTTGCGCGCACGGGCGGGAATTTCCGATCCCAATCGTCCCATCGGTTCGTTTCTGTTTCTCGGTCCTACGGGTGTCGGGAAAACGGAACTTGCAAAATCGCTTGCCGAAAATTTATTTGACGACGAAAAAAATATCGTCCGAATCGATATGTCGGAATATATGGAAAAGTTTTCGGTTTCAAGACTTGTCGGCGCGCCTCCCGGATACGTCGGATACGAAGAAGGGGGTACTTTGACCGAGGCTGTGCGCAGAAAACCTTACTCGATCATCTTGTTTGACGAAATCGAAAAAGCACATCCCGACGTATTTAATATTCTCTTGCAAATTCTCGACGACGGCAGAGCGACGGATTCTCAGGGACGCACGGTCGATTTTAAAAATACGATCATTGTTTTAACGTCAAATCTCGGTTCGGAATATATTACGGAAGGTATCGAACACGATGAAATTTCCGATTCGGCAAAGGAAAAAGTAAATGCTTTGTTAAAGCGCAGTTTCCGACCAGAGTTTTTGAATCGATTAGACGAAATAATTATGTTCAAACCGTTGACGCAGAAAAATATCGATTCTATCGTTCAAATTCTTCTCGATCGATTGAAAGCGCGCATCAAATCGGAGAATCTTATTTTGGAAGTTACGCCGCGCGCGGCGGAATTCCTCGCCGAAGGCGGTTATGATTCTGTTTACGGGGCGCGACCCTTAAAACGTTTTATCCAGTCCCAAGCCGAAACGTTAATTGCAAAATATATTTTAACCAACGATCCCAAAGCAGGAACTACGATCACGTTGGATTTTGCAAATGACAAATTATATTTGAAGTAATGAATGACTGTGAGATAGCCGAAAGCAATTTTCGGCTATCTCTTTTTTGGAAATTTACAGTTTGATATTAAAATTGTATTATATAATCTGGAACCAAAAAAACACCACAATATATTGTGGTGTTTTTCTATGGCGCAGAGAAGAGGATTCGAACCTCCGGACGAGTATCCCCGTCACACGATTTCCAATCGTGCTCCTTAAACCACTCAGACATCTCTGCAACTTGTTTATTATTCTACAACAATTTCTTTGAAAAAGCAAACGATTTTGACTAAAAGTATTGACTTTATTTAGAAAAAAGTATAATAGAAATACATAACATTTCTTGAGGAATAAAATAGGTAGAGTAATTATCGGTTTAACTGGCGCCTTTGGAATTGGTGCAAATTTATAGCCCATAATTTTTTTGTAAAGAATAGATCATTTGTTAAGTATTCTTTACCAGATGAATTAAAAGAAAAATACAGACAGGTATATAAAACTTTATACTTATAGGAATGAATTACAAGATTACGTGAATAAAATTATTCATGCGGATATATTTAAAGTTAACAAAAAGACCGATTAGGTCTTTTTTATTTTTGCTATTGACTTTTTCAATTTAATAGTCTATTATTATGAATAGTTATTTAAAAGGTTATTTTAATCACTGAATTAAGAACGAAAGGGAAATTGGGGAAATTATGGTTTTACATGAAAATTATCAGTTGAACAACGGACTTTTAATTCCGAAAATTGCGTTGGGGACTTGGCAGGTATCGCAAGGAAACGTAAAACCTGCCGTAAAATCCGCGATAGAATCGGGCTATCGACATATCGATACGGCGACTGCATATGAAAATGAACGCGGAGTAGGCGATGCCGTACGCGAAAGCGGCGTTCCCGTTGAAGAAATTTTTATTACAAGCAAAGTTCCGGCGGAATTTAAAACCTATGAAAAAGCAAAGGCTTCGATCGGGAATTCGCTTGCGCTTTTAGGAAAAGTCGACTTGATGCTGATCCATGCGCCAAAACCGTGGATTCAGATGCATACGCATTTTCCCCGACACTATTATAAAGAAAATCCCGAAGTGTGGAAAGCATTCGAAGAGGCTTATAAGGAAAAGAAAGTCGGCGCGATCGGCGTTTCTAATTTTCAAATCAAAGACTTGGAAAATCTGATGACGCATTGCAATATCAAACCTCTTGTCAATCAGATTTGCGTACATATCGGAAAAGTTCCCGCCGAATTGATTTCCTTTTGTAAACAAGAGGGGATTTTAGTAGAAGCCTATTCTCCGATCGCAACGGGTAAAATTCTGAAAAATCGTAAAGTGAAAGAAATTGCACAAAAGTATGACGTCAGTGTTGCACAACTTTGTATCAAATTCTGTTTGCAACTCGGGCTGCTTCCTATACCCAAAACCACTCATAAAGAACATATGCGTCAGAATGCCGAACTTGATTTTGAAATTCGGGAAGAAGACATGCAAAAATTACTGAAAATCAAAGCATGATCGTAAGGGCAAAGCCATGAAGATTAAGGTAAAAGAAAAACAAAGAAACAGTAAAATGTGCATTATTTGCGGTCTGGATAACACTGCAGGCCTCCGTGCTTCCTTTTATTCAATGGAAGATGGAAGCGTAATTTCTCTTTTTATGTACCGCGAAGAACATCAGAGTTACCCAGGCAGAGTGCACGGAGGGATGATCACTGCCATGCTCGACGAATTGGGTGTCCGTGCGCTTTGGGCGAAAGCAGGAGGTGAGAAAACATACGGTGTCACTACGTCGCTCCAAACGAAATACCGTAAACCGGTACCGTACGGAACCCAACTTCTTGCAAGGGGTGTCATCACAAAAGAGAGCGGTCATTTCCTTACCGCGGAATGTGCAATCTATAATTTAGAAGGCGCTCTGCTTGCAAATGCCGAAATGAAGTATTTAAAATTGGATTTGAATCAAATTTCAGACGATGCAAACGAACGCGAAGAAATGTGTTATCTTGTCGAAGACGGAATTACGGAAATCGAGTTTAATGCTTAATAATTTACGATTCAAACTCGGGCATGAATTTTCGGTACCTGACGGGGAGATATGCCCGCTGCTGTTTGAGCCGTTCGCGCGGAATGATATTGACATGTTCGAAATAGTTTTTCCATAAGTTCTGCCATGCCTGTTCCTGTGCGGAAAGAACGATTTCCGCATTTTCGAGCGGCGCTTGAAAGAGATTGATTCCATCGTATACTGCGGCTTTTTTACGCGTTACGTCGTGTATCACAAAGGGGAAATTCGGAAGCCTTGCGCGGAAGTGTAGGGCTATCAGATCCGAAATATCGTGATCGGGAGAAATCGGGGCATAAAGCGCGCCGCTTGCGCTTTCCATAAAGCGTACGAACCCGCGAAACCGTTCCAATTCGTGTTTCACCTTACATAGATCATCTTTAGCAGTCATTACTGCGTCCTCGCCAAGCATTTCGCGCACGGGGCGCTTTTTTTGTGCGATCAATTTGATATAACGAAATGCAACGTCGTCGCGCAGGGGATCGGAACAGCGAAGAATGATTTCCAAATCTTGAATGCATTTTACATCAAATGAAAGCAATCGTTTTTTTACTCGTGTTGCGCATTCCCGATCGGTTTGTACCGTAACCGTTTGTTGTCCCAAAATCAACTGGCGTTGCGTCGAAATCAGCAGGGCTTCCCGATCGGTATAAGCGGTCGGGAACACAGTTAAAAATCCGTCGCGCGTTCCGTCGTAAATATAAATCATAGTTCCCCCGTAAGCGCGGATAACGCTGTTTCCGCATTAGAATAAAGCGCAAATTGCGCTTCGCGCTGTTCCATTTCAAAATCGGTGAATATGTTGAGTTGGGTTGCGTTTTTTGCCGTTTCGTTCGCGGCGAGAAATCCTCGTACAGCCGTTTCATTATCTGTTCCGTAAAATTTTCCGTTTGCCGTAATAAAATGCCGCGCCCGCTTCAAAACTACGCGCATCTTCTTTAAGTGTTCGAACGTCAGCGCAGTAAACCGACGTGCTTCGGTAATTTTATACGCGCTTTTGGCGCCGATTCCCGGAACACGCAAAAGCATTTCGAGCGGAGCACGGTTGATTTCTATGGGAAACAGGTGCATGTTTCGAAGCGCCCAGGCGCATTTTGGATCGTACTCGGCGGCGAGATTTTCGCCTTCCGGTACGATTTCTTCCACGTTGAATCCGTAAAAACGCAGCAGCCAATCGGCTTGATATAATCGGTGTTCCCGAAGTGCACCGCCCGGGGTGTCGGGCAGAAAAGAGTTGTGTACGACCGGCACGTAAGCCGAATAATAGACGCGTCTTAATCCGTTCGAACGGTACAGACTTTGCGACAACCGTAAAATTTGTCCGTCCGATTCCGGACTTGCCCCGACAATCATCTGCGTCGTCTGTCCTGCGGGGAGAAAGTGTTCTTTTCGTTCTTCGCGAAACAGTTGAGTCTCCCGTGCAAGGCGTTTCATAGGTATCAACAAACTTTCTTTGCTCTTTTGCGGAGCAAGCAATTTTAAACTCTGTTCCGAAGGAAGTTCGATATTATAACTCATCCGATCGGCATAGAGGGCGGTTTCTCTTACGATCGTCTGATCTGCATTCGGAATTCCTTTTACATGAATATAGCCGTGAAATCCGTATTCGAGGCGCAATTTCCTGACCGTAAGTAACAATTGTTCCATGGTATGATTAGGCGAAATATGAACGGCGGAAGAGAGAAATAATCCTTCGATATAATTGCGTTTATAAAAATCGATTACAAGTTCGCAAATTTCGTCGGGCGTCGCGGTTGCGCGGGGGACGTCTGCGTTTGCCTGATTCAAACAATATTTGCAATGAAAGATACAGTCGTTGCTCAGTAAAATTTTTAACAGCGAAACGCATCTTCCGTCCGGCGTAAAAGAATGGCAGCAACCGGCAACGGCGCCGTTGCCGATCCCGCCGCGGTTTTTCCGCGAACTTCCCGAGGAGGAACAAGATACATCGTATTTTGCTCCGTTTGTCAGAATGGTCAGTTTCTCTTGAGAAATCATACTTCTATTATAATTAACAAACGTATGTTTGTCAAACATTTGTTTTTATTTTTGTAAATTTTTTCTTGCAGCATTTTCCGAAATATGATATAATAATTTCACGGAATTTTCACAAAACGATAAACGAAACGTGATGAAAAAAGAGCATGATGGTACATAGGAGGAATTATGAAAATTCTGATCGTTGACGACGAAAAAATGATCCGCGCCGCGCTGAGAGAATACGTGGAATTCGAAGGCGGTACTGCCGACGAAGCGCAGGACGGAATGGAGGCGGTAAAAAAATGCCGCGAAAACGATTACGACGTGATTTTAATGGACGTTATGATGCCTCGGCTCGATGGATTTTCCGCCGTAAAAGAAATCCGCAAATTCAAACAGACGCCCGTCATCATGCTTTCCGCAAGGGGAGAAGAATACGACAAGTTATTCGGATTCGAAATCGGTTCGGACGATTACGTCACAAAACCTTTTTCCCCGAAAGAAGTCATGGCGCGAATTCATGCCATTATCAAACGCGGCGCGATCAAAGAGGAAGTGAAAGACGTTTACGAGTTCGAAGGACTTAAAATCGATATGATAGGGCGTACCGTTACCGTAAACGGCGAAAAAGCGGAACTCACCCCGAAAGAATACGAATTGTTGTTTTACTTTGTGAAAAATCGGGGCGTTGCCCTCACCCGTGACAGACTTTTGAACAAAGTATGGGGATACGATTTTTACGGAGACGACCGTACCGTAGATACGCACGTAAAAATGCTTCGCGGAAATTTGAAAGAATACCGTAAATTTATTTTAACGCTTCGCGGACTCGGCTATAAATTCGAGGTGTAATTTATGTTGAAAAACGGAATCAAGAACAAAAAAATGAGGACGGGGAGAAGCCTGAACCTCATTTTATGGTTCACGTTTTCTGTTTTTGCATTGTCTATTATCCTGATTTACGGTGTGGTACAAAACATACTCGTTCATAAACGATACTATAACCAGATCGCGGAAAACCTGAACGTAGCGGGCAACGAGATCGTAAACACGATCGCAAACCATGACGGTTCGGCTCCGCTTTCCAAACAGATCTACGGAATCGCGAATAAACACGGGTTACAACTTTACGTCCTCAGCGAGGACGGCGCCAGCAAGTTTCCCGATCATACGGAACAAGACGCATATCCCGAAAAGACAGAATTGCTGAAAAAGAAATTAGAGGGGTGCGAATATAAAATATTCTCGGAAAAATCGGTAATCGCTTACGGCGATACCGTTATGATAGAAGGGGAACCGTATTACCTCTATATTTCTACCCCCGCCGATTGGATGAACGACAGCGTCGGAAATTTGCGTTTAGTTTCCATTCTGACAGGTCTTATCGCAGTCGTTCTCGCTTTTGTCGCCAGCGGGTTCGTCGCCGTATTGATCACAAAACCCGTTTCGGAAGTTACAGAACGCGCAAAGGAACTCGCGCGGGGTAACTATTCGCTCCGTTTTAGACAGGATTATTATTGCGCGGAGATCTGCGAACTTTCCGACGCATTGGAATACGCAAGAACGGAAATTTCCAAAGCCGATCAAATGCAAAAGGAATTAATCGCAAACGTATCTCACGACTTTAAAACCCCGTTGACCATGATCAAAGCATATGCTTCGATGATACGGGAAATTTCGGGCGAAGACCGCCAGAAGCGCGATGCTCACGCGCAGATCATCATTGATGAAAGCGACCGTTTGGCAACGCTGGTCGGGGATTTGCTCGATCTCTCGAAGATCCGTGCCGAACTCACGCCCGATACGGGAAGCGTGTTCAATCTTTCCGATGAAGTGTATCGCATTGCAAGCCGGTTTGATTATCTTAAAGAGACAAACGGATATCACATCGAAACGGAAGTCGAAGATGATATTTATACCTTTGCGAGCAGAGAGCGCATTGAACAAGTATTATACAATCTCATCGGAAACGCCGTAAATTATACGGGAGAAGATAAACTCGTCAGGATCAGATTGTTTAATATCCAAAACGGATCAAGATTCGAAGTAATCGATACCGGAAAAGGAATTCCGCCCGATGAAATAGACAGCATATGGGATCGTTATTACCGATCGGGAAAATCTCATCAACGCCCTGTGCAGGGCTCAGGTTTGGGATTATCGATCGTAAAAAACATATTAACGGTACAAGGCTGTCCGTTCGGCATTGAATCGGAAGAAGGAAAAGGCAGTTGTTTCTGGGTGGAATTTTCGGTTCCGGAACAAACAGAAGAATCGGATCATCAGGAAAAAACCGAAAAAAAGAAAAAAACCAAACATAAATCATAATAAAAAAATCTGCTGATTCAAAGCAGATTTTTTCTGTATGGGAAGGGGAGCAACCGAAAATAACGGGGCGTAGGTTTGCGGCGTTTGCATCCGCTATCGTTTCGGGTGTCGTCTTCATTGTGTTCCGAACCGTCCGCCGTTTCGTCGGTTTCGCACCCGTCTTCATTTCCCCCGTCATATGTGAAATCTTTGTCAATAGGTTCGTCATTGTCATAATCACCGTATTCGCCGTACGGCACGGGAATACAAGGGAACTTTTCGTTTCCGTCATCATGCAGACAGGGCAGCCGCTCCGCATTTGGAATGCAGCGGTGATAGGGGCATTTCGGAATATTTTTTTCTTGAAGTTCGGTTTCGTTCGATTGTGAAGGAACATTCGTGCATGCTGCCATACTAACGGCTGTCAATGCGGTAAAACAAAAAATCGATATAACACGCATAATCTTTTTCATATCAACAGTATGCGGAATCGAAATTTGTTTATTCGCTTGCAAAATCAAAAACCGTATGTTATAATTTTAAAAACACCTGAACGGAAAGGAATGACTGACCGCAAAGGGACGAATGAAGAACGATCAGCGGATCCGATCCGCTTGTTTCCTTTCGCCCTTCAGGGAGGAGGGATTTTTTTATGGAAGAAAAACGGATTTCGGTACTTTCGATTCTCGTAGAAAATCGGGAATCGACCCAAAAACTCAACGAATATTTATCTTTGTTCGGGGATTATATCGTCGGGAGAATGGGGATTCCTTATCGTGAAAAACAAATTTCCGTCATAGCGGTCGTACTTGACGCGCCTGTCTCCGTCGTAAATGCGTTAACAGGAAAAATCGGGAGTTTAATCGGCGTTACGGCAAAATCTTTATTCGGAAAAATTTAAATATAGAGGACGATATGAAAAAAACTGTTTTTTTACTCGCGGCGGTGCTCTGCGGAGCGCTGACAATCGGCGCAACCGCTTGCGGCAACACAGAGGGGAAGTATACCGTTTATGCGCCCGACGGCGCGCCTGCGCTTGCGCTTGCCTATGCGATTTCCCAAAAAGACGACTGTTTCGATTACCGAATCATCGATTCTGCTTTGATTCACGTTCAAGTAACCGGTAGAAATCCCCAAGCGGATTTTTGTATTCTGCCGGTTAATCTTGCAAGCAAACTATTGGGAAACGGAGACTCTTATCAGATGCTCGGCACGGTAACAAACGGAAACTTGTATTTTCTTGCGACACAGGAACAGCCGACAATTACGTCCGAAAACATCGAAAGTAGTTTGATCGGAAAAACGGTCGGCGTCGTTCAACTTCCCAACGTACCGGGGCTTACTTTGCAAGCCGTACTCGGCGATCACAATATTCCTTATAAAATCATAAACGGAATTCAATCGGAAAAAGATGAAAGCGCCGTCAACCTTTTGGCGGTGGACGCCGCAAACGTGACGCCCGTTTACGGATGCGATTATTATCTTTGTCCGGAACCCGCAGCAACCACAAAAATTAACAAAACAAATTTCGAACGCGCGGGAGATCTGCAACAACTTTACCAAGCGGGAACTGGTTATCCGCAGGCAGTCCTTGTTGCGAAAAAATCGGTTATTGAAAGCGATCGGGCGGCGGTGAAACAAATAATTTCGTATATGAAAGAAAGCCGATCTTATTTAGCCTCCGTTCAGCCGACTACCGTCTTATCGCTTTTGGATCCTGTTCGAACCGAAGGACTGACGTCGTCGTTTGACGCAAATAATCTAACGGATGAAGTAATTGCCAACTGTTCGGTTGCTTTTACGCCTGCCGAGCAGGCAAAACAAAACGTCGATCTCTTTCTCGAAAAATTGATTGCTGTAAACGCATCTTCCGCAAGCACGGTTTTAGAAGCGTTTTACTACACGGATACACAGTGAAAAAGAATCTTTTATTTTCCGTACTGTCGCTTATTTTTTTGTGGGTGGTATGGATCATCGCGTATTTTATTGTCGGTAACGATTACATACTTCCCTCGTTTACGGATACCTTTGTTTTCGTAGGGGAGTTTTTTATCAGCGGCACGTTTTGGACGGCGTTCGGGAAGACCTTTTTGCGCACGTTTTTGGCATTTTTATTTTCCGTGTGTTTCGGAATAGGACTTGCGCTTCTTTCTTTCCTTTGGAAATGGACGCGCGCCTTTCTTGCGCCCGTTATTTCGGTATTGCGTACCGTTCCGACCATGGCGGTTATTTTGTTATTACTGCTCTGGACGTCGCCCTCCGTTGCGCCCGTCATTGTTTCCTCGCTCGTTCTGTTTCCTGCGGTCTATGCCGCCGCAATCGCTTCGCTCGACGAAGTGGACGCAGAATACGGAGAACTGGTGCGCGCCTTTCGCGTGAAAGGGAAGCGGAAAATTATGCAACTCTATCTGCCGTTAACTGCGCCTCCGCTAATGAAACAGTTCGGCGCAATTTTTTCCATGGGTCTTAAAATCACCGTATCAGGCGAAGTTCTTGCATCCACTTATCAAAGTATCGGCGGCATGATGCAATCGGCAAAAATGTTTGTACAACTGCCCGAACTCATTGCTCTTACGATCCTGATCGTACTTCTCGGTTTTTTCATCGAAGGAATTTGTATGATCGCTTATCATTTTTCCGCGAGGTGGCGCGGATGAAACTGTTGAATATCGAAAAACGCTACGGCGAAAAGCAAGCGCTTTTTCCTTTGTCGTTGGAACTCGATCGGGGAAAAATCACGGCGGTCCTCGGAGGGAGCGGCGCCGGTAAAACGACGCTTCTCAATATTATTTCGGAAACGGTTCCTCACGGCGGCAAGGTAGAGGGCGCGGGCAGAATTTCGTATTTGTTCCAATCGCCGAAACTGTTGCCTAATCTTACAGTCGAAAACAATTTAAAGTTTGTGCTTCCGAAAAGTTTACATCAAAAAACGGGCGAAATTCTCGCCCGCGTAGGATTAAAAGACAAAGAGAAAGAATATCCGAAATCGTTATCGGGAGGGGAAAGGCAACGCGTAGCAATCGCCCGTGCCTTTGTATATCCGCATGATACGCTGTTGATGGACGAACCGTTTTCTTCTCTTGATTTATCGTTGAAACGTTCGCTTTTAGAATTGGTGTACGAACTTTCCGAAGAACAGGGGAATACCGTCGTTTTCGTTACGCACGACGTACACGAAGCAGCGATCCTCGCTCACCGCGCGATCGTACTTCAAGAGGGAAAACTGCTGTCGGATCTCTCCGTGACCGAGCCGTTCCCGCGGGATTTTTTCAAACCGTCTCCCGTGGAAGAATCGTTGATGCGCGCTTTGACGCGGAAAATTCAATCGTAACTTTTTATTATTTTTTGTGCTTCATTAAAAACACGTTTCGAGAGCGATTCCGGCGACAACACCTTGAAACCCGAACCTGCGGAAAGAATTTTACCGATCAGCGATTCATCGTCCGGAAGCCGCACGTCTGCATAAAATTTTCCCTCTTTCTCCCTTACGTTTTCCACGCCCAGCCATTCCTCGGCAAAGGGGAGCGTTTCGGCGGAAATTTCAAACCGCGCCTCGATGACGTGATCGCCGCTTGTCCAGAACGATAGCGGAATATCTTCGCGGGAAAACGCAACTCTTTCAAACGTTTCTCCGATAGAAACCATGGAGCGGATCCGCCCGACCTTGAACAGGCGAAATGCTTCGCGCATTTTACAATACGCGTACACATACCAAATATTTTGTTTGTATACAAGTAAATGGGGCTGTATATTCCGTTTCGTCCGTTCTCCTCCGCGGTCGGTATAATCGATGGAAAGAGTTTCTTGCATTTGAATCGCACGTTCCAATGTAGAAAGTTTTTCGGAAAATTTTCGCTCGTCTCCCCAAGTTCCGCTGTCCACCAAAAGATTGCCCGAAAGCGATAAATCGAATTTTTCCGATTTTACTTGCGCCGTTAATTTATCGATCGCGCTGCGCAACACGGGGTTTTTCAGTTGTTCGTGAACAGCGAGCATCGCGTCGATCGCCTGCGCGTATTCTTCTTTCGTCATCATGCCTTTGGGAAGTTTATAAGCGTCGGAGATAAAAATTCCGCCTCTCGCACCGCGCGCCACGTCAATGGGAATACCTGCAAGGCTCATTTCGTCGATATAGCGGTATATTGAACGGACCGATACGTCGTATTTTCCTGCTAGTTCGCCTGCGCTGACGTGCCGTTTGGCGAGCAAGGTAAAAAGTATTCCAATCATGATTTGATATTTCATAGTTTCCTCCCATGAATCGATAAAAATTTTATCATATCTGACAAATATTGTCAAGTATGATGCGTAAAATAAGGAGTATGAAACATCATGACGAAACATTTTTGACGATACTCCGAAAACGAAAACGGGAAAGAATCAACTGCGAACTTGCAACTCGTTTGGTACGTCCCTGTACCGCGGAAGAAATGATCCTCGTGCTTCGCTCACTGCGGGGGCTGAACGTTACGGAACGCGAAGAAGAATTGCTTGGCAAAACGCAAAAAAAAGAAATCGTACTCTGTTAAAACATTTACGGAACGTTTGACAATTAAATATGGACAAGGTATAATATTGTTACGTAAGAAAATCGTTACGGTTTGCGTGCTCAAAGGCAGGCGCAAACCGTATTTGTTAAGGAGAAAAAAGTGGCAAACGTAATGGATGTGCTGCGCGCGCGCGGATTTATCAAACAAACGGTATACGAGGAAGAACTTTACGAAAAACTCGGAAAAGAAAGCGTTCCGTTTTACATCGGATTCGATCCTACGGCAGATAGTCTGCACGTCGGGCACTTCATGCAACTGATCGCTATGAAGCACATGCAGGACGCAGGGCACCGTCCCATTATTCTGATCGGCGGCGGAACGGCCTTAATCGGCGATCCTTCGGGAAGGACGGATATGCGTAGCATGATGACCAAAGAAACGGTGGAATATCATGTGGAATGTTTCAAAAAGCAAATGGCGAAATTTATCCGTTTCGAAGGGGAAAACGCAGCCGTTATCGTCAATAATGCCGATTGGCTTTTGAATCTGAATTATATCGATTTTCTCCGTGACATCGGCGCATATTTTTCCGTCAATAAAATGCTCACGGCGGAATGTTACCGCTCGCGGATGGAAAAAGGGCTTACCTTCCTTGAATTTAATTATATGCTCATGCAGGCTTACGATTTTTTGGTGCTCAATCAAAAATACGACTGTCTTTTGGAACTCGGCGGCGACGACCAGTGGAGCAACATTCTGGCAGGGGCGGACCTCATTCGCAGGAAAGAACGCAAATCGGCGTTTGCCATGACGTTCACGTTGCTTACGACAAGCGAAGGCAAAAAAATGGGCAAAACACAAAAGGGTGCGGTTTGGCTCGACGACACCAAAACTCCGCCTTATGAATTTTATCAGTATTGGCGCAATACGGCAGATGCTGACGTTGAAAAATGCTTGAAATTACTTACCTTCCTTCCGCTTGAAAAAATTCATTCGCTATGCGCGTTTCAGGACGAACGCATCAATGCCGCTAAAGAAACGCTTGCGTACGAACTTACGCAAATGGTACACGGAGAGGAGGCGGCGCAAAAAGCGCAGTCTCAGGCAAAAGCGGCATTCGGCGGCGACGGAGAAATGCCCGAAAAAATCGTACCTGAATCCGTTTACGATTTACTGGGGGCATTGATTGCCACAGGGCTTTGCAAAAGTAACTCAGAGGCACGGAGATTGGTTGAACAAGGCGGCGTTTCCGTCAACGGCGAAAAAGCGGATAATGTAAACATGCCGCTGCCGGTAGGCGAATTTACACTGTTTAAAGGCAAGAAAATACGTATTAAGGTCGTTCGCGGCTGATGTATTTGAGCGTTTACGGCGAATCGTTCCGGGAAAAAATCATCGAAAAATCGCGTTTTTTAACGTACGTTTCACACGTTGAAAGCGAAGAAGAAGCGAAATCGTTTTTGGAACGCGTGCGCAGTCGACATCCGCTTGCCACGCACGTTTGCTACGGTTTCATTGCGGATAAAACGGGGAACGTTCAACGTTTTTCCGACGACGGAGAACCGCAAGGAACGGCGGGAATGCCGATTTTAAATGTATTGAAAGCACGGAAATTGTTTGAAACGGCTGTTGCGGTCGTACGCTACTTCGGCGGAATCAAACTGGGTGCTGGCGGTCTAACGCGCGCATACGCATCCTCGGCGTCGGAAGGACTCGATTCGGCGCAGTTGTGCGAATACGATGCTTGCGTCAATTTGATTCTTCACGTCGAGTATCCGCAAATCGACGCATTGATTCGATTTTTGGAGCGCGAGCGGATTGATGAAGTTTCGCGCGATTTCGACGAACGCGCAAAGTTTACGCTCTCTGTTCGGGAACCCGATTATTCCCGATTCCTCGAACGCATCAATAACTGTTTCAGTGGAAAAATCGCTATCGAGGAAATAAGAAGAGTTTATGCTCCGTTTTTGGTCAATAAAAGATAAGGCGGTTGAATATGGAAATCATTCAAAGAAACGTTCTGAAAGAGAAACCGAAAAAAGGGACTGCTCTTGGATTCGGGCGATTTTTCACCGACTATATGTTTACCATGAAATACACGGCTTCAAAAGTCTGGCATGATGCAAAGATAGAACCGAACGAACCCAAATCGTTCGATTTGGCGACTTCTGTTTTTCATTATGCGCAGGGGATCTTTGAAGGAATGAAGGCGTTCTTACAGCCTGACGGTGAAATAGCAGTGTTCCGCCCCGAAGAAAATTGGGCGCGTATGAACCGTTCTGCGGCAAGAATGTGCATCCCTCAATTTCCCGTTGAAACCGCGCAGAAAGGTCTTGAAACGCTCTTAAAACTCGAAAAAGACTGGATTCCGAATGAAAAGGGAACTGCGCTTTATATTCGTCCCACCATAGTGGCAACGCGTATCATGCTTGGCGTACATGCCTCGACGGAGTATCTGTTTTTTATCATTCTTTCGCCGGTAGGAAGTTACTACGCGCACGGTTTGGAACCGACCAAACTTTTGGTGGAAGATTTCTATGTCCGTTCTTCGATCGGCGGCACGGGTGAAGCAAAGTGCCTCGGAAATTATGCGGCTTCCATGAAAGCGGCGGAACTTGCCGAAGAAAAGGGTTTCGATCAGGTACTTTGGCTGGATTCCAACGAAAAAAAATACGTGGAAGAAGTCGGCTCCATGAATATGTTTTTTGTTCTGGACGGAGAAGTCGTAACGCCGGCTTTGGTCGGTTCGATATTACCGGGAATTACGCGCAAGAGTTGTTTGCAGGTACTGAAAGAGAAAGGCTATCGGGTAAGCGAGCGCCGTATTTCCATCGACGAAGTCGTAGAAGGCGCACGAAACGGAACATTACAGGAAGCATTCGGGACGGGTACGGCAGCGGTCATTTCACCCGTTGGTTTCATTCGATATCGTGAACAAGACTACACGATCAACAACGGCAAGATGGGTACAATAACAAAAATGCTCTATGATACGATTACGGGAATCCAGTACGGAACGCTGCCCGACGACTACGGTTGGAGATCCATTATCCGATAAATTGCATTTAAAAAACGGGTGCCTTTGAAAGGCGCCCGTTTTCTGATTAGCATACGATCACGAAAACCGATAAGGAGTCGTCTGGTAGACAAAATTCAACCAGTTGTTATAAAACAAGTTAGAGGAAGACGACCAGTTCATTTTGATCTCTTTCCGATCTCGATCGGCAAAATAACAAAAAGGTTTTTCGATGGATAGTCCTTTGCTTAAATCGCGCTCGTATTCCCGTTTCAAAGTATCGCGGTCATATTCCATGTGACCCAAAACAAAAATCTGAGAATGATCGAGATTGGTAATTACCGAAACGCCCGCGCGGTGCGATTCGGCAAGGATTTTAAGACGATCGTCTTTTTTGATATCGCTTTCCCTTACCGCAGAATGACGGGAATGACACATATGAAACTCGTCGGAAATTCCGCGCATCAGCGGATCGGGTGTATCGAAATGAATTTTTTTATGTGCAAATACGCCGAACATTTTGCGCGAAAGGGGATGTTTTTGAATTCCGTAAAAATAATTCAGCGCCGCCATGGCTCCCCAACAGATAAAAATCGTGGAAGTGACGTTCGTGCGGGTAAATTCAAATAATTTTGTGAGTTCATCCCAATAGGCAACATCTGAAAAATCCAAATCTTCCAGAGGAGCGCCGGTCACGATCATGCCGTCGAAATGGCGGTCTTTGATGGTTTCAAACGGCTGATAAAAACGCTCCAAATATTCTGCTTCCGTATTTTTCGAGCGATAACTTGCGGTATGGATCAACGTGACGTTTACCTGTAAGGGAGAATTGGATAAGAGGCGCATAAATTGCGTTTCCGTTTCTTTTTTCGTCGGCATCAGATTCAATATCGCAATTTCGATGGGGCGAATATCCTGAGAACCCGCGCGTTCCTTGTCCATGACGAAAATGCGTTCCTCATTTAATACTGTATAAGCCGGAATATTTTTATCGATGACGATGGGCATATTTACCTCTTAGGTGTTATACTTTCTCAAGCGCCTGAGCAAGGTCTGCAATAATGTCTTCCGCGTTTTCGATCCCTACGGAAAGACGAACAAGATTCGCAGGAATTCCCGCTTCCTGCAACTGTTTTTCGGAAAGTTGACGGTGCGTGGTGGAAGCGGGATGAAGCACGCAACTTCTGACGTCCGCAACGTGCGTTTCCTGTGTAATCAGTTTCAGCGCTTCCATAAACCGCGCACAGTCTTTTGCGGTTCCTTTAATTCCGAAACTCATCATTCCGCCCGTACCGTTCGGAAGATATTTTTTGGCAATATTATGGTATTTATCGTTTTCAAGCGCAGAATATTTGATCCATTCAATTTTAGCATGATTGGAAAGGTATTGCGCTACTTTTTCGGCATTGCGGCTGTGCCGTTCCATCCGGAGAGCCAGCGTATCGCTTCCCAGATAAGTTAAAAACGCGTTTTGCGGACTCATGATCGCGCCGGTATCTCTCATCATCTGCGCGCGGCATTTGGTTCCGAATGCCACGGGAAGATCGGCATAAACAAGTCCGTGATAACTCTCGTCGGGCATATTAAACGAAGGATAGCGTTTATTTCCCTTAAAATTAAAGTTTCCGCCGTCCACGATCATGCCGCCCAGCGCCGCCGCGTGACCATCCATATACTTGGTGGTAGAGTGGATGACGATATTGACGCCGAATTCAAAAGGACGGCAAAGTGCGGGGGTAGCGAGCGTATTGTCTACCGCAAACAACAAACCGAATTGCTTGCAAATTGCCGAAATTTTATCGAAATCAAGCACCGCAATGGCAGGATTGGCAACCGTTTCGGCAAATATAAACTTCGTTCTGTCGTCGATCAGCGATCGGATTTTTTTGTCAGAATCGTCTACGTCGAAGAAACGGCATTCGATTCCGAATTTGGGAAGGGTGACTGCAAACAGATTGTATGTACCGCCGTAAATTTCGCTTGCGCAAACCACGTTATCTCCTGCTTCGCACAACGTCATTACCGTAAGAAGGACGGCAGACATCCCCGAGGCGCATCCGAGTCCGTAAACACCGCCTTCCAACGCGGAAATCTTTTTTTCAAGCGCTTCTACGGTGGGGTTCGCTAATCGGGAATAGAAAAAGCCTTCCGCTTTTAAATCGAATAAATCCGCCATATTCTGAGTATCGCCGTAAAAAAACGTGGTGCTCTGGCAAATCTGCGGAATGCGGCTTTCGCCGTTTTTCGGACGATAACCTGCTTGTACGCATAGCGTATCTGTTTTGAATTCTTCCATTTTTGTTCTCCTATTTAAAAATATCTTTCACCGCGCGGTCGGTTGCGCGTTTGATGTCGCGCTCCATCGTCGTGCGTTTTTTATCGTATGTGTGTTTTCCCTTGCAAAGGGCAACCTCCACTTTGATCAGTGCATCTTTGAAATAAAGTCTCAAGGGAACTAAGGTATAACCTTTTTCGTTCACTTTCCCGACGATTTTATAAATTTCCATTCGATGCAAGAGTAATTTTCTGTCTTTCCTCGAATCTTTGGTAGAAAACGCGCCGCTCTTGTCATAGAGGGCGATATGCATATTTTTCAGGTAGATCTCTCCGCCGCGGATCTCGCAAAAACTCTCTCCCAACGACGCTTTTCCAAGACGCAGAGACTTGACTTCGCTCCCTTCGAGTACAATTCCCGCTTCGTATTTATCTCCGATGAAATATTCAAAGGACGCCGATTTGTTGAGCGCAATGACTTTCATAACCGAATACCTTCCGATTTTTCAAGGTAGGAAAAGAGGACGCGCCGTGTTCCCCAATCCACCCCCGATACGAGAACGCGGATCCGTTCCCCCAAACGAAACGAATTTTTGGTTCCGCGAAGCAAGAACCGATCTTCCATAAACTCATAACTGTCATCGGGCAACGTTTCGACGGGAATCATCCCTTCTACCGTATTTTTCAATTCGGCAAAAATGCCGAACGAAGTTACGCCCGAAATGACCGCGTCGTAAATTTCTCCGATTTTATCCTGCATGTAGGCAACGATATACAGAGCATCGACGTCGCGTTCTGCTTCCTGCGCATTACGTTCGCACGCGGAAGATTGCGCCGAGGCTTCGGCAACTGCATTTTTATATTTTTCCTTTACCGTATCGGGAGAAGTTAAACTTTCTTTTATGATGCGGTGAATACACAGGTCGGGATAGCGTCGGATAGGGGAAGTAAAATGACAGTAACATTCGGATGCAAGTCCGAAATGCCCGAGATTTTCGGGCGAATAAACTGCTTTCATCATGGAACGGAGCATAACGCGATTCACAATGGAATAAATGGGCGAATCTTTTAAAGACACTAATAAATTCTGATAATCTTGCGGCGTAACGCTCTCGGGATCGAATTTCACGTTCACGCCCGCCTCGTTTAAAAACTCTTTGAAGTCCCGCGCTTTGTCCGCAGACGGACGTTCGTGGTTGCGGTAGACAAACGGCATTTTTCGCTCCGTCATGATCGTCGCTACGCTCTCGTTGGCAAGAACCATAAACTGTTCGATCATTTCATGCGAGACGGTGCGTCGGTAATCGGGAATGGAGATCGTCCCGCTTTCATAAATGATTTTCGCCTCTTTAATATCCATGGCTACGCCGCCGCGGCTTTCTCTTGCCGATTTCAGGATATACATCAGTTCGATCGCCGTTTTTACGAAGTCTGAAAGATCGGGATATCTTTGCATTGTTTCCTGCTTTCCCTCGTAAATTTCGGTTATTTCATCGTACGTCATGCGATGCTTTGAACAAATCACAGAGGGAACAATTCGTTTTTCAAGTACTTTTCCATCAGAATTTACCGTCATAAAACAGGAAAGACTCAACCTGTCCACACCCTCATTCAACGAACAAATGTGATTTGAAAGCGCAGGGGGAAGCATAGGCAGAACCCGATCGGGAAAATATACGCTGGTTCCGCGGGAAAAGGCTTCTTTGTCGAGAATTCCGCCGCGCGTCACATAGTGTGTCACGTCCGCAATATGCACGCCGAGGTAGTATTTGCCGTCTTTTTTAGAGACGGAAATCGCATCGTCAATGTCGCGCGTGTCTGCTCCGTCGACGGTTACGATCAATTCATTGCGTAAATCTTCGCGGCCGTTTATGGAGTCGGAAGGGGAACGCGCCGCCTGTTTTTCGGCTTCTTTTACAACTTCGTCCGAAAATTCTTCGCGTAATTTATGCGAACGGATGAGCGCAAGTTCCTCTACAAAAAAGTCTCCGCTATTTCCCAGAACCTCGATAATTTCCCCACGCGGAGTTACACCTTCAAAGTGGAGTTTTACAACGGCTTTCGCGCCGTCTTTACAATTTTTCGTTTTTCCGAAAGGGATTAAAATATCCGAGTGAAATTTTTTCTCGTCAGGGTGCAAGTAACCGCCTTTTCTTTCCTGATAAAACGTTCCCACGATTTCAGAATATCCGCGCGAAATAATTGCAAGAATTTCGCCCTCGTCTTCGTCGGCGCGCTTACTTCTTTTGATCGCAAGCACTTTATCGCCGTGGAATGCGCCTCCGATAAAACGATGCGGTATAAACAGATCGCCGGAACCGTCGTCAGGCATAAAAAAACCGAAACCGCGTTCATTCCCCGAAAGGGTACCCGTTTTTGCGCCGAACTGTTCCGCTGTTCCGAACCGGTATCTCGAATCCTTTAATAATTCTCCTTCACGGCAAAGCGCATGCAGCATGTCGCGGACGGCATACGATTCCTGCTTCCCCAAGCGAAGTTTTTTTGCAATTTCCGTATCGCTGCACAGTGCAAACGTTCCGTCTTTGATTTTTTCGAGCAATAACTTTTTTGCGTTCAAAATACTCTCCTTATTGAAAGAAAAGGGGCTAGCCTAATGCTGCCCCCAAATACTGATCCATTATCGTTTTGTTATGCCCAAATTGCGTCGATCTGCACAATGAAGAATACGATTGCAAAAACGGCAAGAATCACAAGACATATAATTGTAGCAAGTTTGAGTTTGGCTTCCGTCGATTTACCTTTGTTTTTTCCGTAGAACGTCTCGCTCGAACCGCCGAGCGCGTCGATCCCCTGAGAATTTCCGGGTTGAAGCATGACCAAAATAATTGCCGCGATTGCAGCGACGCCCATGCAAATAATAAGAACAATACTCACGGTACGATAGGTCGTGTACATTGCCTCGTTTTTTGCAGGTATGAGCAGATTTGAAATAAGCGAACTGAGATTCATTTCCGATATTCCTTTTTATTTACAAAATACAAGAAAAAGTATACCATACGACTAAAAAAAAGACAACCTTTTTTCCGTGATTTTTCAAACTTATTCGAAACTTTTTCAATTTTTTTCTCGGAATGTAAAATTCGCCTGCGCGCCGTTTGACATTTGACTGCGCTTGTCTTATAATGAACGGTGGTATGAAAAATCTGGTTCTGATCGGAATGCCTTCGTCGGGAAAAAGTACGGCGGGCGTATTACTTGCAAAAACAATGGGTTACGGTTTTATCGACTGCGATCTGTTGATTCAAGGCGAAGAGCAAGCCTTGCTTTCCGAAATCATCGCAAACAAGGGTACGGAAGGGTTTCTTGCAATCGAAGAACGCGTCAACGCAGGACTTTTTGTTTCTCGGTGCGTGATTTCGACGGGCGGAAGCGTATGCTATTGCGACCGCGCCATGCGCCATTTAAAAGAAATCGGAACCATTGTATATCTGAAATTGAGTGCAGGGGAAGTTGCAAAACGAATCCCGAGTTTAGAAAAGCGCGGCGTTGTCATGCGCGGCAACGTTTCCAACGTGGAAGAACTTGCCATGCAACGCGCGCCGCTCTATGAACAATATGCGGACGTTACGATCGACTGCGACGGAAAGACCATCGACGAAACGGTCTCTGCCATAATCGCCGCCGTAGCAAACAAAGGGGAATCGAACTTATGAATTATCAGAAATTAGCAGAGCGGCTGTTGCCGGACGCGCCCTCCGTGGACGGTTTCGAATCAAAATATCCGCCGAGAAATTTGGGAATGAACGCGGAAGTAACGCGCCTTGCGCCCTCGCCTACGGGTTTTATCCATCTCGGAAATTTATTTGTTGCGATCGCAAACGAGCGGATCGCACACCAAAGCGGCGGCGTATTATTCCTTCGAATCGAAGATACCGACTTGAAACGAAAAGTGGACGGCGCGGTGGAAGCAGTCAAAAACGCGTTGTGTTATTTCGATATTAAATTCGACGAAGGCGCGGAAATCGAAGGAGATAATACTTACGCGCCTTGGTATCAGCGTCAACGCGCCGATATTTACCATGCTTTTGTAAAAAAACTGATCGCTCAGGGCAGGGCATACCCTTGTTTTTGTACGGAGGAAGATCTCTCTTCGCTCCGCGAAACTCAGACCGCGCAAAAAGAAATTACGGGTTATTACGGAAAATACGCAAAATGCCGCAATCTTTCGGAAGATGAAATCTACCGCAACCTCGACGCGGGAAAACCGTATGTCATCCGTTTGAAATCGATGGGTAATCCCGAAAATAAGATTAAATTTCAAGACGCGATCAAAGGCGAGATCACGGTTACGGAAAACGATCAGGATATCGTCATCTTAAAGAGCGACGGTATTCCTACTTATCACTTTGCACACGCGATCGACGACCACTTTATGCGCACGACGCTCGTGATCCGCGGCGAAGAATGGCTTGCGTCGTTGCCCATACACCTCGAATTGTTTCAGACTTTGAACTTTGCTTTGCCTCGATACGGACACAACTGTTCGCTCATGAAACAGGACGGTGAAATTCGCCGTAAATTGTCCAAACGCAAAGATCCGGAACTCTCGCTTGAATTTTACCGCCAGGAAGGGTATTTTGCGCGTGCGGTCAAAATTTACATGCTCACATTACTCAATTCCAATTTTGAAGAGTGGTATCTGAAAAATCCCGAAAAGCCGCTCGACGAGTTTCATTTTTCCGTCGGAAAAATGGGTAAGAGCGGCACGCTGTTCGATTTGGACAAACTCAACGATATTTCCAAAAACGAACTCGCAAGGCTTTCGGCGGAAGAAATGATGTCTTTCCTGAAAGCATGGGTAGACGAATACGGAACCGATTCCCAAAAATCTTATTTTAAAAATCAAGAATATCTCTTAAACGTACTGAATCTTACCATGGGTACGGCAGGGAAAAAACGAAGAAAAGATTTTATGACTGCAAAACAAGCCGTCGAACTGATTTCCTATTTCTTCGAAGCACCCGTTTGTCCGGATGAATCACGTATCCAACGCGCAATCAAGAATCAAATTTTGACTTCTTTCCTTGCGTCTTATGATCATACCGACGATGCGCAAACATGGTTTTCCAAAGTAAAAGAAACGGCTACAACGTACGGATTTGCTACCGATATGAAAGATTACAAACTCAATCCGCAAAATTACCCGGGCAGCGTATCCGACGTTGCGGAGGTTCTGCGCATTGCCGTTACCGGGAAATCCAACACCCCCGATTTATGGAGCATTATGCAGATATTGGGTGACAGCGAAACACGCGCGCGGTTGGAACGCGCGATCGAGGAGTAAAATGAGCAAAGCAGACGAAATTTTCATCCAAAACTGTAAAGATATTATCGAAAACGGATTTTGGGATACCGATTTAAACGTCAGACCTCATTGGGAAGACGGAACCCCTGCGCATACCGTAAAAAAATTCGGCATCGTAAACCGTTACAATTTACAGGAGGAATTTCCGGCACAGACTATCCGTCGTCTTGCCTTTAAATCCTGTATCGACGAACTTCTTTGGATTTGGCAGAAAAAGAGCAACAACGTCCATGATTTAAAATCCCATATCTGGGACAGTTGGGCAGACGAAAACGGATCGATCGGGAAAGCCTACGGCTATCAGTTGGCGCAAAAATCCGTTTATAAAGAGGGGGAGTTCGATCAGGTAGACAGGGTTTTATACGACTTAAAGCATCAACCCGCTTCCCGCAGAATCATGACAAACCTCTATAATTTCGCCGATTTGCACGAAATGAATTTGTATCCTTGCGCTTATTCCATGACGTTTAACGTTTCGGGAGATACGCTTAACGGAATTCTGAATCAACGTTCCAACGATATGCTTACGGCAAATAACTGGAACGTAGCGCAGTATGCAATTCTTTTGATCATGCTTGCACAGGTGAGCGGACTCAAAGCAGGGGAACTGGTGCACGTCATCGCAGATGCGCATTTATACGACAGACATTTGCCGATCGTGGAAGAAATCATTGCGAGGGTCCCTAAAAAGGCGCCGAAACTGATTGTCGATCCTTCCGTTAAGAATTTTTACGATTTCTCTGTCGACAGTTTTCAACTTGAAAATTACGATTTTTACCCGTTGAATACAAAAATCCCCGTTGCAATATAAGGAGAACTATGAAAGCAATTTTTCATGCAGATAAGTATTGGGGCATCGGAAAGCAGAACGATCTGATGTTTTCGCTTCCCAAAGATATGAAATTCTTTCGGGATACCACGAAGGGAAAAGTCGTCGTAATGGGACTGAATACATTGCATTCGTTTCCGAACGGAAAACCTCTCAAAAACCGGATCAACATCGTTCTATCGCCCGATACGGTGAAAGAAGACGTGATCACCGTTCATAATCTCGAAGAATTGTTTTCGGAAATCGAAAAATACGACCCGAACGACGTATACGTCATCGGCGGCGCCAGCGTTTACCGTACCCTGATCCCGTACTGTTCTGAAGTGTTGGTAACCAAAGTCGACGCAGACGGAGAAGCAGAGGTATTTGTTCCGGATCTTGACAAGGATGAAAATTTCCAATTGATCTATGAAAGCGAACCGCAGAATGACAACGGGTATATGATTCGTTTTTGCACCTATCGGAACGTTACGTTAAACAATGATTCAGCAAAAGTACAAGAGGATATATGATTAGAGAAGATTTAAGAAATATTGCAATTATTGCGCATGTCGACCACGGAAAAACAACGCTTGTCGACCAAATGTTAAAGCAGGGCGGAACGTTCCGTGCAAACCAGGTGGTGGAAGACCGCGTTATGGATAACGGCACGCTCGAAAAAGAGCGCGGCATTACCATACTCGCAAAAAATACTTCTATGCGCTACAACGGAGTCAAAATCAATATCGTAGACACCCCCGGGCACGCCGATTTTTCGGGGGAAGTAGAGCGTTCCCTGAAAATGGTATCGGGCGTTCTGATCCTTGTGGACGCTGCGGAAGGACCCATGCCGCAGACGCGTTTTGTTACGCAAAAAGCGCTGGAACTCGGCTTAAAACTGATCATCGTCGTCAATAAAATCGACCGTCCCGACGCACGGATCAAAGAAGTGATCGACGAAGTATTGGAACTTCTCATGGATTTAAACGCCAGCGATGAACAACTGGAAAGTCCCTTCGTTTTTTGTTCGGGCAGAGCGGGTACGGCTACGCTGGACGAAAACGGAAGCGGCGCCGATTTAACGCCTCTTTTCGATACGATCTTATCGCATTTCCCTCCGCTGGAACTCGACGAAACGGGTCCGCTTCAAATTCTTGTATCCTCGATCGATTATAACGAATACGTCGGAAGGATCGGTATCGGACGGATCGAACGAGGCGTTGCAAAACAGAATGCCGACGTGACGGCGTGTAACTATAACCGAAAAGAGGTTGCCGTCCGCGGAAAACTCGTAAATCTATACGAAATCGAAGGCTTGGAGCGCGTTCCCTGCGACAGCGCGGCAGCAGGTGACATTGTATGTTTTTCGGGTCTTGAAAAAATCAATATCGGAGACACCGTATGCGCAAGCGATTGCGTGGAACCCGTTGCATTCGTTAAAATATCCGATCCGACGGTGGAAATGATTTTCTCGGTAAACGATTCGCCGTTTGCCGGCAAAGAAGGGAAGTTTGTAACGACAAGGCATCTGCGCGACAGACTTTACCGCGAACTTTTACGCGACGTCTCTTTACACGTCGAAGATACCGATTCCGCCGATTCCTTCCGCGTCAGCGGCAGAGGCGAAATGCATCTTTCTATTCTAATTGAAACGATGCGACGCGAGGGCTACGAATTTCAGGTAAGTTCCCCCAAAGTCCTTTACAAAGAAATCGACGGGATCAAATACGAACCGATCGAAAGACTGATCGCCGACGTCCCCGGCGATAATACGGGTCCCGTATTCCAGAGCATGGGTACAAGAAAGGGCGAATTATTGCACATGACGGCAATCGGTTCGCGCATGAGACTTGAATTTTTAGTTCCTGCGCGCGGATTATTCGGATATAAAAGCGAATTTTTAACCGATACCAAAGGCGAAGGCGTGATGAGTTCGGTCTTCTTTGAATATCAGCCTTACAAAGGGGAAATATCCCGACGCGAAGCAGGTTCTCTCGTTGCATTCGAAACGGGAGAAGCGGTTACTTACGGCTTATTTAACGCGCAAGGCCGCGGCACGCTGTTTATTGACGCAGGCACGCAAGTTTATGAAGGAATGGTTGTCGGCGTATCGCCCAAAGAAGGCGATATCAACGTCAACGTATGTAAAACCAAACATCTCACTAATACCCGTTCGTCTTCTTCGGACGACGCACTGCGTCTGATTCCGCCCAAACGGTTGAGTTTGGAGGAAGCGCTTGAATTTATCGGTGACGACGAACTTCTCGAAATCACGCCGCAAAACGTGCGTATCCGAAAGCAGATCTTAAACGGCGAACTCCGCGCAAAAGCACGCGCAAAAGCGAAATTACAATAAATCGTTTCTAATAAGTTGTAAATTGAAATTATAAAACTCCGCATTAGTTAGTCCATTTTGAAACTAGCAGAATAATTTAAGAGAACTCTAGTATTTTAGAGTTCTTTTTTGTGGCGGTTTATGCCGCGAAAGGTTCTTTACTCAGGGCTTAAGAATGAAACATAATAGACAAAAGGCAAAAAGAAAAAAGCGAATGTAACTTTGCTTTAATAGCATAATGCTTGTTTCTTTGTCTTAATTGTAGAGTTTATCATTATAAGCCCTTTGTCAAGAACACCGTGGAATAAATCCACAATGTTTATATCACAACATAAATATCATAAGTTCTAGTTGTTGTTTTTAATTTATTCCCTTTATAGTGTCTTTCGGTTGTATAACTTTCAGTAAATACCTTTTGTATAATTGGCTCGCTATTCTAATTGTTTTAATAAACATTCTTATTTTTGCCTTTGTTACTAAAAAACCTTGGGATATAGCCAAAGTTGAAGATGCGTATTGGGGCCACGAAAGTATTTTTCATTTCAACGAAACATTTAGTAGTTTTTTATCTAGTTTTTTTCATTCGAATTGGCAACATGTATTATTAAATATGCTATGTTTTTTTGTGGCAGGTATATACTTAGAGAGAAAGAAAGGAACTATTGGGACTGTTCTATTTGTTTTGTTTGCCGCTTATGTTTCAGCAATTGCAGAAGGAGCAAATATATTATCTGTTTATCATGTTGGATTTTCTTGTGTTAATTATTTTATATATGCAACAATTGTTTTAGACTACCTATTCTCTTTTCAAAAACATAGAAAAAATAAAATAAATATTATACTAGGATCAATAGTTGTTGCCTTAATTTATTTAGCAATGTGTTTTAATGGAGGAACTACAGCCTTTTCCTTTTCAATAATCCCATATGATTTAATGCACAACTCGGGACATTATACGGGTTTTTTAGCGGGAATAATAGTTGGAATATTTACCGAAATAGTAAGGTTTACTTCTCGAAAAAATATTTTAAAATAACACTAAAAAATGAGCCAATATAATTTGGTTCGTTTTGCTAGTTTCAAAGTTTATAGCCCTTAAACGGAGTTTTTATTTTTGAATGAGGTTCGGATGCATGGCATTATCCGCAATCTTGAAACATAATTATAAAATATGCAAAATGAAACTGTTTCCAGCGTACTTACAATCGAAGGACAGAAAAAAATTACCATGACGGGTGTAGACAGTGTAGACGGATTCTCCGAATCCGAAATCAGACTCACCGTCAACGGTAAACGGGTCACGATCAACGGAGCAGGATTAAAAGTGCTTGCATTTTCCAAAGGAAGCGGCAATTTCTCCGCTTCAGGCGAAGTAAACGCCGTCAAATACGGCGGAGCAAAAGGAAAAGCACTTCAAAGGCTGTTCAAATGACGGACGCCAACCAAATATATACTTTTCTCGTTTGCGTATTGTGCGGTGTCGGAAGCGGTATCGTTTACGATCTGTTCTATTGCGTGCGATTTTCTTTCAAACGCAGTTGGATCAGAATTGCCTCCGATATTGCTTTTTGCGTGGTTTTTACCGTAATTTATCTCTTTGTTTCGGTCATGATGGGGCTTGAAAACCTGCGTTTGTATACTTTCGTTGGGTGTATTTTGGGAATTTTTCTCTATTTGAAAAGTTTCCATAAAATTGTTGCATTTTTTACCGAAAAGGTTTATAATGGGATAAATACTTTGAAAAAGGGTAAAAAATCATGTCCTCCCAAGCAAAAACGCCTATGTCGGAAGAGAAGAAAAAGCGTATCGTCGTCGCAATGACAGCGGCAGGCGTTTTTCTCGTGATTTTTCTGGTCATTATCCTTGTCGTTCAATTCGTTCAAATCGGAGTGAAAAAATCTACCGAGAATGAACTCGAAAAACAACTCGAACTCTTAAAAGATAAAATCGAATCCGGCGAAAGAGATCTTGAATTTTACCTGAGTTTAGAAGGGTTGGAACATCTTGCGCTTCAAAACGGCTGGATCAAAGGGAAATGATTTCGCGTATGAAATTTGCAATTATCGACGTCGGTTCTAATTCCGTTCGCCTCATGTTGTGGGCGGACGGAAAAACTTTATATAAAAAGATTATCACAACTCGGCTCGGCGAAAATCTTGCGGAAAGCAACGTTTTAAGCGAATCGGCAATCGAACGAACTCTTGCGGCAATACAAACATTTTGCAAAGAGGCAAAAACAGAAGATGCTCGCATTTTCGCGTTTGCAACGGCGGCAGTTCGTTCGGCAAAAAACAGAGCGGAATTTTGCAAGCGCGTAAAAGAAAATTGTAAGATCGAACTTGACGTTGTTTCCGGCAGCGAGGAAGCGCAACTCGGCATATTCGGCGCGCTTGGAAATGCGGACGGCGGAATCATCGATATCGGCGGCGCGAGTACGGAACTGTGTTTCAGAAAAGGGGGAGCCACCGTATTTTCGGAAAGCATCGATATCGGCGCGGTACTTCTTTTCGACTTATGCAAGGACGACAAACGTAAATTAACGGAAAAAATCAAACAGAAACTTTTTTTGATCGACGGGATCAATCTTGCGGGAAATATTTGCGCAATCGGAGGAACCGCCTCCACGCTTGCCTCAATCAAACTCGGTTTAACAAAATACGATCCAAATAAATTGCAACACGTAAGGCTTACCGTTCGATGGGTCGAAGAGACCGCAGAACGGCTTTTATCGATGACGGTTTCGGAAAGAAAGCAAATTTCCGGTATGGATCCGTCCCGAGCCGACGTCATTGCAGGAGCGGCATATTTACTCTCAGAAATCATGAAAACAATTTGCTGTGAAAGCGTTGCCTTTTCCGATCGGGATAATTTAGAAGGGTATCTCGCAGTCAGAGGTCTTGTATGAGCGGCAGAACCAAACGCATTCTATATACCGTCTTTATGACTGTAACGGGACTTGTAGCCGTTGCCGGAACGATCCTTGTCGGTTTTTTCGGCGTAATCCAAGATGCCGATCAAACGCTCGGATGCAGCATTGCGCTGGTCATATTTGCGTTATTCTGTATTTTTTTACCGCCGAACGTTTTAATCCATGAATGCGGACATTTATGTTTCGGTGCACTATTCGGAATGCAATTTGTTTCCGTGTCCGTTTCCCGTCTGCAAATTTCAAAACAGGGACTTCGGCGTTTAGGCAAGCGAGCGGTTGCTGGAGAAGCGCGGATGTTGCCGCGGAACGAAAATAAAATACGCTTAAAATCGGCTTTCTATTCGATCGGCGGCGCGGTTTTCAATTTGATTTACGGCGCAGTCTTTCTTGTTTTGTTTTTCTTGGTGCCTATTCATCCCGTATTGTTTTTCTTTGAATTGAGCGCGCCGCTCAATTTATACGAGGGCATCTCCGCACTGTATCCCGCCGAATCGGACGCAGGTCGGACGGACGGAAAAATGATTTGCGAATTTATTAAAAATACCGATTATTCCAAAGTATTTCTCGCAGTTATCGCGGCGCAGGGAATTTTACAAAAGAAAAATTTTTCGGAAATTCCGCGTCGCATGTTGTTTGATCTGCCCGTGATTCGGGAAGACGAACCTGCGTTTCTTGCGCTGACGCAATTAAGATGGCAATACCTTTTTTGGCATCAAGATGAAAAGGGCGCGAAAGAACAAATAAAACGTCTCGAAAATCTTTCAGAGTATCTCTCCGATCCCGTTGCGGCGGCAGAACTGTACTGCGAATTTTCTTATGCGGAATCGGTATTCTTTTCATGCACGACACAAGCGGAGCAGTACTTGAAACAGGCGGAAATCGCAAAGGGGACAAATGTATACCTTTTGGCAGAATATGCAGAGACGCAAGAAGGAAAAGAAAATCTGCAGTCCGCTTTAAATGCTGAACCGACGGCAGGAATCAAGGATTTGTACGGTGCGCTATTATCCCGTGCAGATAAAAAAATTCCGCCCGAGAGCGGAAATTAACTCGATATATGATCGGTTTCATTCAAGACCGAGAAGGTAGTCAGCCGTTACGTTAAAATAATGCGCAAGTTTTGCAATATTGGGTGCGGTAGGGTCGCTTTTGTTCTGTTCCCAATAGCATACAATTCCAAGACTTACACCTAAATCTTTTGCAATGGTTGCCTGAGAAAGTCCCCGTTCCTTTCGTAATTCGATCAGTCGTTCGGATAAAATTTTCATACGGCTATTATACTATAACTGCTCGGGTTTCGCAATCTTTTTTTAGCAAAAACACGCGATAGGAGAAAAATCGATGCCGAATATTTTATTTGTTTGTCATGGAAACATTTGCAGATCCACGATGGCGGAAAGCGTGTTTTCAGACATGTTAAACAAACGAAACGTCAAAAATATCAACGTTTCTTCTGCCGCGACACATAACGAAGAAATCGGCAATCCTCCGCATTACGGAACGCGTGAAAAACTACGGCGCGAGGGCATTCCCGTTATTCCGCACAAATCGAGGTTATTGACGCAAGCAGACGGGGATCAGTATGATTTTATCATCGGAATGGATGAAGAAAATCTTCACCATATGCATCGTATTTTAGGGGAAGATCATAAGCACAAAATAAGTTTATTACTCGATTATACGCCCGATCCCCGAGCAATTGCAGACCCTTGGTATACCGGAAATTTCGATCAAACTTATCAGGACATCGCCGAAGGCTGTACGGGATTGCTGAACTATTTGTATCGCGAAGGTTATTTGCATTCAGAGAAAAAAGAGTGGTTTACAAACTCCGAAAAATGCGGTATAATGAATTCAAGGGAGAAATTATGAAGACACACGAATCGGAAGAAATGTATTTGGAAACAATCTATCTACTAAGTCGGCGGAAACCGAACGTCCGTTCCGTTGACGTGGTAGAAGAACTCGGATATGCAAAATCGAGCGTATCCCGCGCTGTAAATTTACTCTGCAAAAAAGGATATATTGTAATTGACGCGAACGGAGATATTGCGCTGACCGAATCGGGAAAAAAACGTGCGGAAAGCACGTATGAAAAACACAGTATATTTACCGAACTTTTTATCAGAATGGGGGCGAGCCGAGACCTTGCCGAAGAAAACGCATGTCGTATGGAACACGTTATTTCAGATAATATGTTTGAAATTATTAAAACTTATCTGAATCAGAATTAAAAAACAGTCCGGCGACAGTCGGACTGTTTTTACGCTTGCTTTGTTAATTCCGTTATGATTTCAAAATAGTTTTCAAATGTTTTTTTACAACAATCGGGATTTTCAATTCCGATATTACCCGTTTTCAATCCCATCAGCGCAAACGCCATAGCCACGCGGTGATCTTCATACGTCTTTACAGTGCCGCCCCGTACAGGCGCAGGCGAGATGGATAGATTTTTCCCGTCAAATGACGCCGGAACTCCCAAAGCCGTTAAATTGTTACAAACGGCCGCAATACGGTCGCATTCCTGCAAGCGAATATGTCCGATTCCGAATAACCTTGAAGGGGTAGCGGCAAACGCGGCAAGCACCGCAACCGTGAGAGTCTGATCGGAAAAATCTCCCATGTCCACATCAAATCCCGTATAATTTGCAACATTGCTTCCGTCAGCAAGCAATCCGTTTTTTTGAGGCGTAAATTGGACGCCTTTTTCTTTCAGCAGTTGCAAAAAACGCGCGTCGCCCTGTCGGCTGTTTTCGTGGACGCGCCGTACAAGTACTTTGGTTTGCAATAAAAGTGCAAGCGCATAAAAGTAACATGCCCCCGAAAGATCGGGTTCCACGGTATACGAACTCAGAAAGGGAGGCGCAGGATAAACCTTCACGGAATTTGAAGTTTGTTCCGTCTTGACGCCGAAGGAATTGAGCAAATCAAGCGTTAAACCGATATAACTTCCCTGCGTTCTCGTTCCCGTTAGCGTAAGAGAAAAAGGTTTCTTTCCGATTGCCGCCGCAAGCAAAATACCGCTCGCGTATTGAGTGCTTTTATCGGTATCCACCGTCATTTCGTCGGCTTCGATGCCTTTTGATTTCATGAAAAAGGGAAAATGATACGGCTCGCCGGAAAATTCAAATTCCACTCCGTATCCTTCCAATAAGTGCAGTACGTCCATAGGGCGCTTTTCCATCTGTTCGGAAGAAGTAAAGTAATATTCTCCGCCGCAAAAAGCCAGCATCACTGTTAAAAAACGCGCAGCAGTTCCTGCGCTTCCAACATAGAGATTCGACTGCCGCACGGGAATTTTTCCGCCGCAACCGTAAACCGTAACGGATTCTGCGTCTGTTTCCGTCCGTATCCCGAGCGATGCCAAACAACCGAGCAGCACCCGCGTATCCTGCGCGAAACTACCGCAAACCAGTTTGATTTTTCCCTCGGAAAAAGCAGAGAGGACTAACGCGCGGTTTAATATACTTTTTGACGCGGGAACGCTGACTTCGATCACACTGTCATTCCTCGTAAATTTCTTTACGTTATATATATTCATGCGTCGATTATATCTTAACCGCTTGAAAAAGTCAACCTAACTGTTTATTTTCTTGTAAATCGAAGCGAATCATGATATAATTTTGCTATGAACGTCGAAATCATAAGAAGCAACCGCAAAACGCTGTCGCTTATGGTAAAATCCGATCAAAAAGTTCTCATACGCGCACCGTATCGAACCAAGGAAGAGGAGATCCTTCGTTTTCTTGCAAAACACAAAACATGGATCGAACGGCGCGTCGCAGAACTCGGGCAAGTTTCGCTTGATCTTTCCGACGGAGCAAAACTCAAACTATTTGGCAACGAATACAGAATAGAACGCGGCTTAACCGCACTCGGAAACAATATACTCTACCTTCCCGTTCATGACAGAATGAAAAAACTGGTTGCTTTGCTCAAACAATATTCCAAACAGGTGATGACAAGCCTAACGGAACATGTTTCTCACACTACGGGACTGTGTTACTCTCAAGTAAAAATCTCGTCGGCAAGAAGCCGATGGGGTTCCTGCAATAAAACAGGCGGACTGTCGTATTCCTTTCGAATCGCATTTTTACCGTTAGATCTAATTGAATATATCGTCGTTCATGAACTGTGCCATACAAAACATTTTAATCACAGTGTCCGTTTCTGGAAAGAAGTCGAGTGGATAATCCCTGATTATCGAAACAAACGGAAAACATTAAAAAAATACGGAACTTACATGAATTTACTGTAATATCACAATCAAATTCATGAAATGATAATACTATGTCTGTCGTAATACTAATATACATGAGGCAATTATGAAAATTATCGTCTATGGACTGGGAATCATCGGGGCATCTGTCTGCGGCGCTTTAAAACGCGCGGGACATTCTGTATACGGAAAAAACCGCAGCCGTCAACCCATTGAAATCGCATTGCAACGCAGATGGATAGACGGGGCAGCCATCGATTACGAAGGTGCGGATATCGTCATTCTCGCGCTTCCTCCCCGTATCGCCCTGCGCGAACTGGACGAAGCAAAATTTCCAAACGGCGCGATCGTCGCTGATATCTGCGGCGTAAAGAAACCGCTTGAACAGGTCGTATTTTCCCGTCCGCGCGCATATCGATATATCGGAATGCATCCCATGGCGGGAAAGGAAACGACGGGTATTACTTCGGCAAGCGAAACATTGTTTGACGGAGCAAATTTGATTTTAACACGAAATGAAAAGACCGATGAATCCGCTTTGAACGCTATGATCGGTCTCGGAAAGGAAATGGGGTTCGGTCGGATCGTTGAAAGCACGGCGGAACAACACGACAAAATGATCGCGCTTACCTCTCAACTGGCGCACGTCGTTTCCAACGCATATGTAAAAAGTCCTTTAACAGAACATTGTTTCGGCTTTACGGGCGGCAGTTTTCAGGATATGACGAGAATCGCGGGATTGGACGAAAACGTTTGGACGGAACTTTTTTTCTTAAATAAAGTACCGCTCTGTAAAGAGATCGACCGTTTGATTCACTGCCTGCAACAATACCGATCGGCATTGGAACAACAGGATGAAGGATCTATGTGCGAACTATTGTCGGAAGGTAAAAAATTTCATAATTCTTTTAAAAACATAAAAACAGATTAAAAGCATGTTATAATTTTTTTCAAATTCCTTTACAAACAAACAAATATGTTCTATAATAAGAAAGATGGAAACAAACGGCATTGAAATCGTTACCCAAACCGAAGGCAGTACACAGTGTTATCGAAGCGAATGCCGTATTACCTGCAAGGGGAAAGAATATCTGGTACATTACAGCCAGGAAGGCGATCCCGTAACGCTACGGTTCGATTCCCAAACATTGCAAATGAATCGGACGGGCGAAACAAATATATCTTGTAAGTTTCAAACAGGCGTGAATTCGACCATGCTGATCGGCGGTTACGGAAGAACAGGAGAGATCCCCGTAAAAACCGTTGCATATTTACTTTCACACATCTTAAACATTTTGACGATTCGTTTAAAATACGATTTGATTTTTTCAGACCGCTTACAAACATTTCAGTTAGATTTTAAAATCACAACTTCGGAGGAAAAATGAAAATACGTTATCTTGGACACTCGTGCTTTCAACTGACGGAAAGTACGGGAACGAGTATCGTAACCGATCCGTACGGCGACGTCGGATTCGATTTGCCGCGCGTAACCGCAGACGTCGTGACCGTAAGTCATTCCCATTTCGATCATAACAACATCAGCGGTATAGACGGAAATCCCGTTATACTCAGCGAAGAGGGAAATTACGAAATCGACGGCGTACACATTACGGCAATTCGTTGCTGTCACGACGATGAACACGGCGAAAAACGCGGCGATAACTTAATTTTTAAATTTCGGATGGACGGATTGGAAATCTGCCATCTCGGCGATCTCGGCGAAGAATGCACCTCGTCACTTCTCGAAGCACTGCTTCCCGTTCACGTTCTGTTGATTCCGGTAGGCGGAAATTACACGATCGATGCGGAACAGGCCAAGGAATACGTAGACAGGATCATGCCCTCGATTGTCGTACCCATGCATTATAAAACCAAGGGCTTGAATATAGATATAGAGAGAGTGGACAGATTTACCGATTTGTTCGACGAAGAAGCAGAGGAAATCGAAATTATCGATTCGGAAGAATGCGAACTTGAATTTTTCCGCGACGATATCTCCGATGACTCCACGCAAATCATTATCATGGAGCGCGAAAAATAAATGGGAAGTTCTTACACCAAACAAGAGTATGCAATATACTTAAAATCACTCCCGATCACTTCACTTCGTGTCTTGGGCAGATCTTTTGGTGTAGAGAAGGCTTCTTCAAGCAATAAAGACGCACTGGTAAATTCCATCGTTGCAATTTTGACGGGAGAAGCCGAACCCGTCCCGCATTCCAAACGCGGCGCGCCGCCCAAAGAAAGTTATATCGCGCCCGAAATACTGGAACGTTTGAAACAAATCGGCGACGACTCGGAATATGATCCCGAAAAAGATTTTATCCACGTCGCAACCGACGACGGAATCAAAAGTATTTTCGATCAACAAATTTATACCGGAATTCTGGAAATTACCTCAAACGGCTACGGATTTTTACGCACTAACAACTGTCAGCCGTCCGGTAACGGCGAAGACGTATTTTTATCCGCGCCCGTAATACACCGCTATAAATTGCGCGAAGGGGATTTTCTTTCCTGCACTGCAAGTCCAAGGCAAAAAAACGATTCTCCCGCGCTCGATAAACTCTTGGCGGTCAACGGGGTCATTGCAGAAACCATGGGCGAACGCCCTTATTTCGATCATCTCACGGCGAAATATGCCAATGAAAAAATCGTACTTGCCTATCAAGAGGGTCCGCTTTCGTTGCGGATATTAGATTTATTCACGCCCGTCGGAAAAGGTCAGCGCGCACTGATCGTCGCGCCGCCTAAAGCGGGAAAAACAACGCTTTTAAAAGAAATTGCACGTTCTATCGAATCGAATCACAGTGAGATCGAACTGATTGTCCTGTTAATCGACGAACGTCCGGAAGAAGTCACCGATATCCGCATGGATCTGCAACACGCCGAGGTCGTTTATTCTACGTTCGACGAAGGCGCTGAACACCATGCGCGCGCCGCTCAACTGACCATTGCGCACGCAAAACGTTTGGCTGAACAGGGAAAAGACGTTGTCATCCTTTTGGATTCACTCACAAAACTGACGCGAGCGTACAATCATATCGCACAAAGTACCGGAAAGACACTTTCCGGCGGTTTGAATGCAAGCGCTTTCTCGGAGCCGAAACGTTTTTTCGGCGCGGCGAGAAATACGGTAGAAGCGGGAAGTCTTACCATTCTTGCTTCGGTACTCATCGATACCGGCAGCAGAATGGACGACGTTATTTTCGAAGAATTCAAAGGCACCGGAAACGCGGATATTATTTTATCGCAAGAACTTGCCGAACGCAGAATTTTTCCTGCGATCGATCTGCACCGTAGCGGAACGAGAAAAGAAGAATTACTGCTTGATGAAAAGGAATTAAATGCGGTAACTAAAATACGCGAAAAAGGACTTACCGCAAATATTTCGGGTCTTTTTGATATGATGAAGCGCACATCTGACAATGCCGAATTTATTTCGCGCTTGCCCGATTGGCTGAAAATATTTCAAAACAAATAGGGGACAAAGGCATGGTAATTGGGGTAGACCTTGGCGGAATGTCTGCCAAAGCGGCAATTCTGCAAAACGGAAAATTGATAGGCAAATCGCGAGTCGAAACGTCTGCGGAAAACGCCGCAACTGAAACTGCGTTTGCGCTTGCGAAACTTTGCAAACAGACAGCGGAAAAAGAGGGGATTCCGTTTGAAAATATCAGTACGATCGGAATCGGATCTCCAGGCGTCATCGACAGCAGAGCGGGAACTGTCGTTTCCTGGACAAATTACGGCTGGAAAGACGTTCCGCTCGCAGCAATGATTCAAAAATATACGGGAAAACCTACATATGTCTCCAACGACGCAAATGTTGCAGCGCTTGGAGAAGCGAAATACGGAGCGGGAAGAAATTATTCCAGTTCCTTGATGGTTACGATCGGCACAGGCGTCGGCGGAGGCATCGTCCTGAACGGGAAACTATACGAAGGGTTCAGAAGTGCAGGCGCCGAAATCGGACACATGGTCATTCGGCAGAACGGCGATCTTTGCACTTGCGGAAGAAGAGGCTGTTATGAAGTTTATGCTTCGGCTCGCGCACTTGTACGCATTACGCAGGAAACAATGCAAACTGAACGGAAAAGCGCAATGTGGAAGTATGCTAAGACGATCGAAGATGTAGACGGAAGAACGGTATTTCTTGCGGCGCGTGAAGGCGATGCCGCTGCGGAAATCGCGCTTGCGAAATATATTTCGTCTTTGGGCGAGGGAATTGTAGATTTGGTGAACATCTTCCGCCCTCAGGCTGTCATTCTCGGAGGCGGTATTTCCGCGGAAAAGGAAGCGCTTCTCGATCCGTTAAAAGATTACGTTTATCCCAGAATTTATGTTTCCAAGGAGTATGCTCCGCTTGAAATCGTCTGCGCGGAACTCGGAAACGACGCCGGCATTTACGGCGCGGCGCAATACGCACTCGAAAAACTTTAATTTTAAACGACAAAAGGACTGCTGTATTCGGCAGTCCTTTTGTATATTAAAAATCTTTTTTTAGTTTTTCTATACTTCGATAGTAAAAATGTAACTTTGATCATAAAGATCAAAGATCCAACTTTAATAATTATGTTTTATTTGATTCCACGGAAGACTATGATCAAGTCAAACGTTGTCGTACCAGTATTCATTAGCCAGACCTATCATTCTATTTTTGCGTCGCCGATTATGGACAAAGTTGAAACTTAAAATTAATTAAAATAGAATTAAAAAAAATTCAAGCAGAAGTGCATAACGATACCTGAAAACACCGAAAGACTTATAAGAAAAAAAATGAAGTCTTGGGAAAATCACTTCAAAGACAGAAAGAAAAAAGAGTAAAAAAAGACCACGCCCCCTTACGGCTGACGTGGGTTGATACGCCGAAGCGTATCTGTCTAACTGACAATTACATTATATGCAATTTCTAAGAAAAAGTCAAGGGGTTTCTGAAAAATATTCAAGTTATGAGTTTAACGTTCATCATCGGAGAAACGGGAGCGGGGAAAACAGCGTTCGCGACGTATCTGCTTAAAGAGAAGTATATTACCGAGGGCAGGAATCTCCTGCGCCGTTCCTGCCGGATCATCGAGGAGGCGAACAGGAAATACGACAGAAATTATACCGTGCCGGATAAAGTTCCGTTCTATACGAATTACAACGTAAAACTGCACGTCGGGTATCGGAAGTATTACGAGCCGTATTTTCTTAACGGTTATTACTTCGGGGTCGAGAACGAGGAAATAGACACAGAGCGGATAGCGCCCGAGAACGAAGGATGCTTTCAAGTAGAGCGGTGCGGCGCTTGCGCCGCCGAATCGTAGATGTGGCGAAAATTCGCCGTTTTGTAAGAAAAGGCGTGCGAATTTCAGCCTCCGCCAAAAATCGGCGAAGGCTAAAAACTTCGCAAAAAATTCATGCGGTTGCCATTTTTTACTGCCGATTCGGAATACTCCCAAATATAGCGGCATGGGCTCGTCATATTTGGGGGCATTCATATATTTCATCGGAAAATCTGTCTTTTCCCATGAAGTAACCACCGCCGCCGTTGCGCTCTGATTCTGCCTTCGTCGTAATCTGCTAAGTTGGTTTTCTGTTTGTCGGCTTGCGGCTTTTCTTTTGTCTGTGGAGCGCAGTGGTGCGCCTGTGCGCCCTGCCGCGCTCTTTTTCAGCGCGGCAGTGCATAGCGAACCCGTGCCGATTACGCCGCAAGTTCCGAACGATACCGAGGCGTTGATTTTGTGATTTTTAAATAAAATTCCCGCATGGAGGGCGGGAAAAGTGCAGAAACGATATTTTAGTTTTTGGGGAAATTTGGGGAAAACGTTTATACATAGCAAAAAATAATCATATTTCGAATACCGTTAAAATGCTTAAAAATAGCAAAAAACGGGCTAAATTAAGGCAAAAACCCTTAAAAATGCCCGTTTTTTCGTTGGTGCCGGTGATCGGGGTCGAACCGATACGGTATCACTACCACTGGATTTTGAGTCCAGCGCGTCTGCCAATTCCACCACACCGGCAAAGTAGTAAAATTATATAATATTCTAATCAAAAAATCAAGCGTTTTTTTCTACATTCTTGCAAAATAATTAAAACCGTGTTACAATAATCATATGAATAAATTAGTTTTAATTGACGGCAACAGTCTTCTCAACCGCGCTTTTTATGCAATGAAAGTTTTTACAACGAAAAGCGGATTCCCTACAAACGGGATCTTCGGATTTATCAAACTCATATTTAAAATCATCGAAGACGAAAAGCCTACTCATTTTGCCGTTGCTTTCGACGTGCACGCACCGACTTTCCGCCACAAAATGTTCGAAGATTATAAAGGTACGCGGAAACCGATGCCGAACGAATTGGCGGAACAAGTGCCCGTTCTGAAAGAAGTACTTTCGGCAATGCAAATTAAAACGATAGAACTTGCAGGATTTGAAGCCGACGACGTGATCGGAACGCTTTCCCGAAAGTTCGATCAGACTCAAATTCTGATCTATACGGGCGACCGCGATGCCTACCAACTTGTGAAAGATAACGTGACCGTTTGCTTTACGAAACGTGGCGTAAGCGATCTGGAACGCCTGACGTCAAAAAATTTCCGTGAAAAAGTAGGTTTAGAACCTTGGCAAATCATAGAAGAAAAATCGCTCATGGGCGATAAATCGGATAACATTCCGGGTGTTTACGGAATCGGTGCCAAAACCGCAACAGATCTGTTACTCAAATACAGAAGTTTTGAAGAAATTTATCGACATATCGAAGAAATAACGGGATCCGTTCAACTAAAATTGAAAGCAGGGGAGGAAAGCGGAAGACTCTCTCACCAACTTGCTACCATCAATACCTCCGTACCTCTTGACGTAACTCTTGCAGAATGTGAACTAAAACTTCCTTTTCCGAACAAAGCACGGGAACATTTTGAAAAATTGGAATTCTTTTCCCTTGTCAATAAGTCATATTTCGAACAAGCGGAAAAGAAGCATGCGGAAGTGATACGCGACAACGACCGTGAAAAAATAATGGCGGATTTGCGTAATACGGACGAAATTGCTTTGAGCCTGAATTCGAGCAACTGTCACGTCTATGGAAAGGGAAAAGAGTACGTTTTTAACGTTAAAGAAAATATTTTAGACGAAGGGCTGTTTGTCGGCGAATTAGCGGAATTGCTTAATCATCTCTTACGCAATAAAAAAGTGCTGGTATCGGACGTAAAAGCAACTATGGCAAAACTGAAAGCGATCGGCGTAATTGCAAATTGCAATTTTGAGGACGTCACGCTTTTAAGATATCTTTTCAACTCGAATAACCGATCCACGAGCGAAAAAGAATTTATTGACGAATTCGGTCTGTCGGAAGAGAATAGTGCATACAGCCTGAAACTTGCATATGAAGATGTCATCGGGCAAAGTTCCCAAGCGGAATTGAATCTCTATCGCGAACTCGAATTACCGCTTGCTTCTGTGCTGTACGACATGGAGCGAACGGGGATCCGCGTAGATATTCAAAAATTTTCGGAATTTTCCGATAAATTCAATTTAGAATTACAAAATCTTTCCGAAAAAATATTCGCCCTTGCAGGCGGTAAATCCTTTAACCTCAATTCGCCGTTCCAACTTTCCGAAATATTGTTCGAAAAACTCGGTTACGATACAAAGGGACTTAAAAAGAATATCCGCGGCGGATATACCACCAATGCCGAAGTCCTTGAAAAATTGGCGGAAGAACACGAGATCGCCCGTCTTGTTTTGCGCTATCGCGAAATCCAAAAACTGCTTTCCACTTATGTCGAAGGGATCCGTCCTCTTGTCGAAAACGGTCTGGTCCATACCACTTACAACCAGACCATGACGACGACGGGGCGTCTTTCCAGTACCAATCCGAACTTGCAGAATATCCCCATTCGGAAAGAAGACGGCAGAGAACTTCGTAAACTGTTTATTGCGCGCGAGGGAAATACGTTGATCGACGCAGACTATTCTCAAATCGAACTTCGTTTATTGGCGCATTTTTCGGATTGCAAAGCGCTTATCCAAGCATATCGGGACGGCGAGGACGTTCACGCGGCAACGGCGGCGAGAGTATTCGGTGTTCCTCTTAATGAAGTCACAAAATCCATGCGCGGCCGCGCTAAAACAATCAATTTCGGAATCATTTACGGCATGGGAAAATTCGGTTTGGCAAAAGATTTAGGCTGTTCGCAAAACGAAGCACAAGATTTCATCGATAAATATTTTGCTTTGCATCCCGAAGTAAAAGATTATATGAACGAGAACGTTCGCCTCGCCAAAGAAAACGGTTTCGTAACCACCATACTCGGGCGAAAGAGGTATATTCCCGAAATCAAATCGTCCAATAAAAATATCCGGTCGTTCGGTGAACGCGCGGCAATGAATATGCCGTTGCAAGGGAGTTCCGCCGATATTATCAAAATAGCCATGCTCCGTGTCGCAAAACGGATCGAAACAGATTGTTTTAATTCTAAACTTGTTTTACAAGTACACGATGAACTTGTACTTGACGCGCCTTTGGAAGAAGCGGACCGCGCCGCGAAAATGCTGAAAGAGGAAATGGAACAGGCGATTCAACTAAACGTGCCGCTCATCGCAGAAGTTTCTACGGGAAAAAGTTGGTATGACGCAAAATAAGAAAATCGCAATCACGGGCGGGATCGGAAGCGGAAAAACCGCTTTTTGCAACGTTCTGAAATCCAAAGGCTATCCTGTATTTTCCTGCGATCAGATTTCAAAGGAACTCAGACAGGAAGAACACTATCTAACCGCCGTGAAAGCGGCATTTCCCGCATGTTTTGATCACGGAACGTTGAATAAAAACGCTTTGGCAAATCAAATATTTACAGATCGAAACGCAAAAAAAATACTGGAATCCATATCGCATCCGTTGATCATGGATCGGCTGTTTTTTCAAATGAAAAATCATGCCGTGTCTTTTGCGGAAGTTCCGCTGTTGTTTGAAAACGGATATGAAGAAAAATTCAATGAAGTGATTGTCATTTTGCGCGAACAAAATGCGCGGATTGCTTCGGTCATGACACGAAACGGACTCACCCGTGAAGAAGTGTTGTTGCGTATGGAATCTCAATACGATTACTCCCGAACCAACGAAAAGAAATATACCGTGATCGAAAATAACGGTACCCTGCATGATCTGGAACGAAAAGCCGAAGAGTATCTTTGCATCGCACGTTTGTAAAATACGGAAAGTTTGCGATAAAACGCGCATACTTTTATTAAATGACACAGAAAAAGCAACGTTATTTATGGCTCGCCGTTGGATTGAGCGTCATCTTATTATTGATCGTAACGCTGACCGTCGGCGTTTTCCGTTCCTATCAACGCCCGTACCGTAAGATCATAAAAGAAAGCGGGCTCGATCCGAATCTTGTTTATGCTGTCATCAAAGCCGAAAGCGGATTTCGGGAACATGCAAAAAGTACGGCAGGTGCGGTAGGATTGATGCAGATCTTACCTTCGACTGCGGAATTTGTTTGCGAAATGAACGGTTTGGAGTTTTCTCCAGAAAAATTAAACGAAGGAGATTACAACGTAACAATCGGCTGCTTGTATCTTAATTATTTATTAAAACGTTTCACTGTCACCGAAACAGCGCTATGCGCCTATAATGCAGGGGAGGGGACGGTATCGGAATGGTTATCCGAATCCGCATATTCTGCGGACGGTCTTACGCTGAAGCAAATTCCATATGCGGAAACGCGTTCCTATATTAAAAAAATTACAAAATTCCGCAAAATTTATGAAATTTTATATTGATAAAACTTGACATTTTCTTTGCAGTGCGATACAATATCAAGGCTTGTTAATGCAGGCGAAAATGAAAATGCGATCGTGGCGGAACTGGCAGACGCGCAAGACTAAGGATCTTGTGGTTAACCCCATGCAGGTTCAATTCCTGTCGATCGCACCAATAACAGCGTATGTTGAACCGAATGTTTAACGTACGCTGTTTTTATAACCGGACAACGAACTCTACGAAAGTTCCGTTGTCTTTTTTCATATTCCAAATCATCGCGCCATATATTATACCGATGCTGGACTTTCTCCCGCCGCGTATCCATTCCGCCCTGCGGCACATCAATCTTAACCGGCTTTACGAACTCCGCATGCGCGCGGACAAGCCTTTGCGCGCAAACGTCGGGGGAGTCTTTTGCTACCTCGGAGAGTACGGAATAACCGATCGCAGCGCGCTCGCCGTGTTTCCGTCCGCACAGGAAGTCGCCGATACGTTATTTGCCGCAAGCGGATATTCCGTCTATTCCGTAGAAAATCAGATAAAACGCGGTTTTGTTACGGGGCAAGAGGGGGAGCGCATCGGTATTGCAGGTTCGTACGTTTACGAGGGCAACTCTCTGCTTTCCATTCATTCCGTAACTTCTCTTTGTATCCGTATCCCGCATGCGATCGAAGGCTGTGCGGAAGAAATTTACGCAAAATGTCTCAGCAACGAAATGAATTCCGTCATTTTGCTCTCGCCTCCGGGAGAAGGGAAAACAACGCTTTTACGGGATCTGTCGCGCCTCGTAAGCGAACGAAAACATCTCAACGTTCTCGTCAGCGACGAGCGCGGAGAACTCTCGGCAGGTGATTTGGGCGAGACGTCGGACGTCGTACGCTTTGCAGACAAACTGACTGCTTTCACGGCAGGCATTCGCGCAATGCGCCCCGACGTGATCATAACGGACGAACTTCTGCCCGAAGACTATCCTGCCGTTCGCCGTGCTGTGGAAAGCGGAATTCATGTATTTGCTTCCGCGCATCTTAAACGGTACGAAGACGTTCCCGAAAAACTGTTTTCAAGATACGTCATCTTAGGCGGACTCGGAAAAATCGAAAAAATTTGCGGAGCGGACGGCAACGATGTGGCTTAAATTTCTTGTCAGCATCTGCGTGATCGCATTTTGCGTTTTTTTAGGTTATTTGGCGTCTGCAAAATTTCGTTTGCGCAAAAAATATTTCGTTCAACTCGCTACGTTTAACGAGCGGTATTTAAACGAACTCTCCTATGCACGCAAACCGCTTTCCGATTTTTTGCGCGAATATCCCTATAACGGCGATTTTGCAAAGACCATCGGCGCGATCGCGCAACGCCAAGACGCCCGTCCCAAACTCGGATATCTTAACAAAGATGAAAAAAAATACTGCGCCGACTATTTCGAAATGCTGGGAAAAGGGGACGCGTTATCTCAAAAAAGTTTTTACTCCGCCCAAACAGGGCAGTTGGAAGAAAAAAAGACGGTTAGCGAGCGCGAAGCAAAATCGCGCGGAGAACTTTATTTGAAACTCGGTCTGCTTGCCGGACTGGCGTTTGTGATTTTAATTGTATAATGGATATTTCTATCATTTTTAAATTAGCGGCAATCGGAATTATCATTACCATTGTCTGCCAACTTCTGAAAAAATCCGATCGGGACGATATTTCCACCGTGGTTTCTATCGTCGGGCTTGTCATCGCGCTCACGATTGCGGTGACCATGATCGGCGATTTATTTTCATTGATGCGCGAGATTTTCGGAGTCTACTGACGTGGAAATATTTCAACTTGTCGGAATCGCCTTCATCACCGCCGTTGCCGCACTGATTCTGAAAAACACCAAGCCCGAACTGGCATTTGCCGTTACGGTTACGGGAAGTATCATCTTGCTGCTTTTTACATTTGAAATGTTAAAGAGCAGTCTTACTATATTCCAAAAAATTGCCGAAACAACGGGACTCGACTCATCTTTAATCAAAATACTTTTAAAGATGGTAGGTATCGGATATCTGGTCGAATTCAGCGCCGGAGTGCTGAATGACTTCGGTCAGAATTCGGTTGCGGACAAACTGGTGTTCTGCGGAAAAGTGATTGTACTGATCCTTGCCATTCCTATTCTGGAAAGTGTTTTAACTTTAATCAGCAGACTATTGGGGCTGATCTCATGACCGATTTGAAAATAAAAAGACTCTTTAAACGCTTACTTTTGCTTCTTTTTATCTTACTGGTGATTTCGGTTTTCTTCGGCGTCGAACAACGCACCGCAAGCGCATATTCCGCAGAAGAAGAAGCCGCGCTTGAAGAATTGGAGCAATATGTCAAAGATCTTTTAGGAGAACTTGACACCGAAGACTTACAAAAATATCTCGATTCGTTTTCCGATTACGAGGGCGGAAACATTAAAGACAAATTACTGAGCGTGATCACCGGTGATTTTGCGCTCGACTATTCCTCGCTCACTAAATCGATTGTATCTCTTGTATGGGACGAAGCCAAAATCATGCTGCCCGCATTTGCCGTTATCCTTGCAGTTGCGCTGCTGTGCGGCATTCTGAATTCCGTAAAAAACAGTTTTCTCAACAATACCATGACCGACATCATCAACTTTGTCGGCTACATTGCGGTGGGGGCAGTAGTACTTGCAAGTTTGATCGGAGTATTAGAGGCGGGGTTTTCGGCAATCGGAAATATGAAGCGGCAAATGGAAATCGTCTATCCCATTTTGCTTACATTGATGGCGGCAAGCGGGGGATCGGTTTCTGCGGGTGTTTACCGTCCCGCCGTTGCGTTCATGAGCAGTGCGATTACCGAATTATTTACAACGATCGTATTGCCGACATCGATCATCGTGATCGTGCTTGCGTTTATCGGCAATCTTTCCAACGACGTTCGTACCGAAAAACTCGGCGATTTATTCAAAAGCGTCAACAAATGGCTGATCGGGCTTTCGCTTGGCTTATTCAGTCTTTTCCTCACGATACAGGGAATTACTTCCGCGCAATACGACGGCCTGTCGCTGCGGGCAATGAAATACGTAATTTCAGGATCCGTACCCATTGTGGGGGGATTTTTATCGGGAGGACTCGAACTCGTCATAGCGGGCAGCGCGATCATCAAAAATGCGATCGGTTCGTTTGCTGTATTTATGCTGTTCGGAACTCTGTTGCGTCCTTTGATGCTGATCGTTGTATTTCAATTGTTTTTACGTCTCTCCGCAGCGGCTACCGAACCCGTCGGCGGTAAAATCTCGTCGTTTTTATCCCGCGTCGCTACCGACAGCGGCTATTTTCTTGCGGGACTGTTATGTATTGCGTTTTTATATTTTTTGACCCTGATTCTGTTAATTTGTTCCACGGGGGTAATTATTTGATGAAAACTTACATTCTCGCAATTGCCGGAGTAGTGTTGTTATCCGCCGTCGTATCGGTCATTGCGCCGAGCGGAAAAATGGGAAAATTTATCAAGGGCGCAATGCGGCTCGCAATTTTGGTGGTACTGATTTCGCCGTTCGCAAATTGGATAGGGGGAAAACAACTTTCTATTCCCACGGCAAGCGTTGGCGAAGATTCAAATTATTTGCAATATTGTGCAAAACGGCTTTCGGAAGAGGACGAAAAAGCAATTGAGAAATTTTTACAACAGGAATTTTCCGTCATTGCAGAAGTCGAAGTGACCAGAACTCCGGATTCCAACTTTAAACGGGAAAAAATTTCCGCAAAAATTTCCGATTTCGGTATAATCGGACAAGACGAGCATATAGATATGATACATCGAATTCAAGAAACGCTCCAAACCAAATACGGTTGTCCGACGGAGGTCGCGTGAAAGAAAATTTGAAAAAAATTTTTCAAAATAAAACGTTCCGCGTGATCCTCATTTGTGTCGCGGCGCTCTTGCTGCTGTTTGCCGTATGGAAAGTCTTTTTCGGGGGCGAAAGCGGAACACAAACGTCCGGTAAATACAATCAGACCGAACTGGAAATCCGACTTTCGAAAATTTTATCGGAAATCGACGGAGTAGGACAAACGACCGTGATGGTCAGCGAAAAAGACGGAGTTCCCGTCAGCGCGATTATCGTGTTCGACGGAGCAGACGGATTTTTAACCAGAATGCGCGTCATCGAAGCGGCGGCAAATGCGCTGAACATTCCGCCCACGGACGTACTCGTTTATCCGTCGGTCTGAGTTCGACAACAACTATGCAAATCTTTAAAGAAGGAGATAAAAAATGTCCAACACAAAAAAAATCGCACTCATGTCTACCCTTGTTTTGCTGCTTGCCGTTACGGCGATTTTCAACTTTGTATTAGCAGGTTCGAAAAACGCTACGGTAGATGCCGGCGGTTCGGTTTCGACCAACTATTTTACAAGTTTCCGTTCTAACCGCACCTCCGTCCGCAGCGAAGAATTCGTTCAACTCGACAGCGTGATCGCATCTGCAGCGCCCGAGTCCGAAGAATACAAAGCGGCGCTTCAAAGAAAACAGGAACTTGTGGAAATCATGGAAGACGAACTTGTTATGGAAAACATCCTCAAAGGTCTCGGCTTCTCCGACGCGGTGGTTTCCATCAACGGCACCGAATACATCAACGTATTCCTGAATACGAGCGAACTTACCGAAGACATGACGACTCAGGTATTCGCCGCACTTGAAGTCAAACAACCCGTGCGTGAAGGATATGTGATTATTATGCCGATCAACGCAGAAAGTTAAGAAAAACAGTAGTAAATTTGAAAAAGATGTGCTATAATTGTTCCGTAAAGGAGTAGATTTATGGCAAGCATCAAATATAATCCCAACGGTCAGAAGGGTAGAATCACATATAATTCCGATATCGTAAGCGGCATCGTCGTTTTGAGTTTGCAGGAAACGGAAGGAATCGAACTGGTTCCTTCCAAAAGCAAAGGAATTAAACTTTGCTTTGAAAAAGAGGGCATCTTTGCCGATATTTCCGTAATCGCGCATTACGGATACAATGTACCCGAACTTGCTTACAGGATCCAGCAGACGATCAAACAGATGGTCGAATCGATGACCAAGTACAAAATCGCCAAAATCGACGTTCACGTACAGGGCGTTGTGTTTCCGGCGCCCAAGGCGGAACCTGCCGCGGAAGAAACGGAACAGGAGACTTCCGCTCAAGAACTCAAAGACGAACAAAAATAATAATCGATATTCCCTTTCCGAAAAGGAAGGGGAATTTATCGTAATGAGGAACCCATGAGAAAATCAGCAAGAGAGGCGGCATTTAAAATTGTTTTTGCAAATCTGTTTCACGACGGAAACGGTACTAATTTCCGTGCCGCCGTTTACAAACAGGAAAAACTGGAAGAAGAAGACCGCGAATTTGCGGAACGGCTTGTCGCGCTCGTTTCAGAACATAAAGACGAACTTTTATCGATGATCGATCAACGCGTGGAGCGTTTCGCGGAATATCGCATTTATGCAGTGGACAAGGCATTGCTGCTTGTTTCTCTTGCAGAAATCAAGTACTTCGATGATATTCCGCCCGTAGTCTCCGTAAGCGAAGCGACGGCTCTCGCTAAAAAATATTCTACCGAAAAATCAACCGACTTTGTCAACGGCGTATTGGGAGGATTTATTAATTCATGAAGTTAATCGACGGGAAACAGACGGCGGCGCAAATCCGCAGTGAATTGAAACTCCGTACCGCTTCGTTTGAACAACGTTACGGAAAAAAAGTGGGACTTGCCGTTGTTTTGATCGGAAACGATCCCGCGTCCCAAGTGTACGTCCGTAATAAAATCACGGCGTGTCAGGAAACAGGGATCCGTTCTTTTGCGCATTATCTGCCCGAAACCGTGACGGAACAGGAAACGCTTTCGTTGATCCGTTCGCTTGCAGAAGATGACAATATCCACGGAATATTGGTACAACTTCCGCTTCCCGAACATTTAAATGCCGACAAAATATTATCCACAATTCCTGCCGCAAAAGACGTAGACGGATTTCTGGCGGAAAATATCGGAAAACTTGCGTTATCGGAAGAAGGAACGGTTGCATGCACGCCGCTTGGCGTAATGGAACTTCTGAAACGCTACCAAATCAGTTTATGCGGAAAACGCGCAGTCGTATTGGGAAGAAGCAATATCGTCGGCCGTCCGATGGCGCTTTTGCTGTTGAACGAAGACGCTACGGTTACCGTATGCCATTCGAAAACGCAAAACTTAAAAGAAGAATGTCTTCGCGCGGATATTCTCGTAGCGGCGATCGGTAAAGCAAAATTCGTTACGAATGATATGATAAAAACAGGTGCGGTGGTAATTGATGTAGGAATCAACCGAACGGACGACGGGAAAATTTGCGGAGACGTCGATTTCGAGAACGTCAAAGAAAAATGTTCGTATATTACGCCCGTTCCGGGAGGCGTCGGTCCGATGACCATCGCAATGCTCCTTACCAACGTTGTTCAAGCAGCGGAGAAAGCACAGTGTCGAAATATTTATTAAAATACGAAGAATATCGCACTTACACGGAAGAGATCTTACAAAAAGCGCTGTCCGAAATGCATTGCCATACCGAAGTATTGCAAAAAAGCATCGATTATTCCCTCATGGCGGGCGGAAAACGGATCCGTCCCGTACTCTTTTTGGCGATGATGGAAACGCTTGGGTTAGATTATCGCAGTGAACGCGCGTTTGCCGTTGCGGTAGAATGTATTCACACTTATTCGTTGATTCACGACGATCTTCCTTCTATGGACAACGACGATTTCCGCAGAGGAAAACCGTCCAACCATAAAGTATTCGGCGAGGCAAATGCGATCCTTGCAGGCGACGGACTGCTTTCTTATGCTTTCGAACTTTTGATCGGCGAATGCTACAAGGGCGTACGTTACGTGAATGCGGCAAAAACGTTAGCGTCCGCTGCCGGACTGCAAGGCATGGTCGCAGGTCAATCTGCCGATCTCTTGCATTCGGGCAAGTCCGTAAGCGAAGTGGGCGAAGCGGAATTACAGATGATCCACTTCCATAAAACCGCAAATCTGATTGCCGCGCCGCTCATTATGGCAGCCAACCTTGCCGAAAAATACGAAGAGGAAACGCGCGAGTTCGGAATGTCCCTCGGATTTCTCTTTCAAGTCACCGACGATATTTTAGATGAAACGGGCGATGAACGCGAGATGGGAAAAACGCTTGGAAAAGATAAGGCAGAGGGAAAACTTACCTGTGTAAAGGTTTACGGCTTAGAAAAATCAAAACGTCTGCGCGACGAATTGACCCAAAAATGTTTGGCTCTGCTCGATAAAATAGACGCAAATACTTCTTTTTTAAAAGAATTGGTCATAAGTTTAAGAAACAGAAATAAATAAGGAAGTTCCATTTTCTTTTTTCTATGCGAAATGTGAGTAAGCATGAGATTGACAGTGCGTCGATCCCTCAATTAAAACAACTTTGCGAAGAAATCCGCAGCGAAATTTTTTGCACCGTTTCGTCTTGCGGCGGGCACCTCTCGTCTAATCTCGGCGTTGTGGAATTGACGGTTGCTCTGCATCGCGTCTTTGATTTTCCGCACGATAAAATCGTTTTCGACGTAGGACATCAGTGTTATCCACATAAACTTCTTTCGGGGCGTGCTGAAAATTTTCATACCTTACGGAAAGCAGGCGGCATATCCGGCTTTCCGAAACGCAATGAAAGCATTTACGATTGTTATGATACGGGTCATGCCGGAACGGCGCTGTCCGCTGCGCTTGGAATCGCCAAAGCACGGGATCTCAAACACGAGAATTTTGAAATCGTTGCACTGATCGGCGACGGTTCTTTCAATAACGGATTGATCTTTGAAGCACTGAACAGTCTTCGCATTCTGAATACGCGTGTTCTGATTATTTTAAACGATAACGGCATGTCGATTTCTCCGACGGTAGGGGGCACGCACGAAGTGTTAAAAGATATGAAAGACGGTGCCGCTTCGATAGACGACGTACGGCTTTTCGAACGATTCGGGCTTTCGTATATGGGCGTATTCAACGGGAACGATTTTAACGAACTTTTGCCCGCATTGGAACAAGCAAAAGAACGTTTAAACAGTCAAAACGTGTTGCTGCACGTATGCACCAAAAAGGGACAGGGTTACGCGTTTTGCGAACATGAACCTCAGGAAACGCACGGAATCAGCCCGCACGCAAAAGATATTACCCGAAAAGAATATTCCCACGCGCTCGGGGAAGAATTGAGTTTACTTGCCGCAACCGACGAAAGGATCGTAGCGGTAACTGCCGCAATGACGGACAGTTTAGGTTTAAGAGACTTTTTTAATTCATATCCGGAACGCGCCTTTGACGTAGGAATTTGTGAAGAACATGCTTCGGTGCTCTGCGCAGCACTCGCCACACAGGGTCTGAAACCGTATTATGCAATTTACTCTACCTTCTTACAGCGTGCTTTCGACGAAATCATACACGACGTTTGCGGGCAGGATCTGCCTGTCACTTTTTGTATCGACCGCGCAGGCATTACGGGCGCAGACGGCGAAACGCATCAGGGCGTCTTTGATTTATCCTATCTCTCTTTGATCCCGAACTTAACGATTGCCATTCCAAAAGATATCGGAGAATTCCGCGCCATGCTTCGCCTCAGCCAAAACTATTCTCACCCGCTCGCCATCCGCTATCCGAGAGCGGGCATTGAAAGCGCACCGAATCACGTTGAAATTGGAAAATGTGAACTTTTACATAGTACTTTGTCAGACATAATTGTGTTTGCTGCCGGAGAAACCGGAATTTCCATCGCAGAAAACGTGAGAAACAAGGTGCAAAAGGAAGGAATCGACTTTACAATCGTCAACGCGCGTTTTTTAAAACCGATCGACGCCGAACTTCTTTTAAGCCGAAAAGAAAAATACGTGATCACGATAGAAGACAATGCACTGATCGGCGGTTTAGGTGATGCAATCAACCGTTTCTATCTCAATAGCGGAAAAATCATTTGCAATTTTGGCTATCGGGATGCCTTTATCCCGCACGGCGATATTTCTCTTTTACAAACGCAATACGGTTTAAATGAAGATAAAATACTGGAATGTATTCGAAAATTTTATGCGTGCCGATAAATTTTTTGCCGATCAATTCGGCTCCAGAACAAAATCGAAAGAAGCGCTCGAAAAAGGATTGGTGCTCCGCAACGGGAAACCGCTCTCCCCGAAGGATACGGTTACCGATGCGGACACTTATGTTTTTTTGACTTCCCAAGAGGAATTTGTATCCGCCGGCGGAAAGAAACTCGCCCGAGGATTGGAAACATTCGACGTCCCTGTAAAAGACGCTGTTTTTGCCGATTTGGGCGCAAGTACCGGCGGTTTTACGGACTGTCTGCTGCAATACGGTGCAAAACGGGTATATTGCGTCGACGTGGGAGAAAACCAACTGGCTGCAAAAATCGTAAACGACGAACGGGTCATCGTAATGGATCATACCAATGCACGTTATCTTTCGAAAGAAGATTTTCCGGAATCCGTCAATATCGTATCTGATCTGAGTTTTATATCCTTAAAACTGGTCTTGCCTGCAGTTTGTCAAATACTTTCCGACGACGGTCATGCCGTCGTACTGTTTAAACCGCAGTTCGAATGCGGCGGAACGGGGCTTGGCAAAAGCGGAATTTTACCGGTGAGATTTCACGGCGAACTTTTGGCTGATTTTTATGATTTTTGCACCGCCCTTGAACTCGCTCCGCAAAACCTTGTTCCTGCGCCGATTCGGGAAAAGAAAAATATCGAATATGTCGTTCATTTGATCAAAGGCGGACAGCCAATCCTAAAATGGAAATTTATGCAAAAAATAAACGAAATTCACGAAAATATGCAATAAATTTTTTGAAAAATGCTTGCATTTATTCATAAATTCGCATATAATTTGTTTTGCATGAATATCGGCATATTTTATAATCCCTTACAAACAGAACAATCTGCCGTCCGAACGCTTATGCGCATGATCGAAGACTCGGGCGGAAAACCTCTTGTTTTTTCCGAATTGGATCGTGTGGAAGGCGTGGATCGTCTGATCGTGATGGGCGGAGACGGAACGATGCTGCACGCCGCACGCAAAGCGTCGGAATCGGATATCCGTCTGGTAGGCATTAACTACGGACATCTCGGTTTCCTCACCGAATTCGAGCGCGGAGAAGAAGCATCCGCAGTCAAACTTGCAATGGACGAATCATGTCCGTTACTGGAACGCGCAATGCTGGAAGTGAATCTGAACGGGAAGAAAACGTTTTGTCTCAATGAAGTTTCCCTGCTTCGCGGCGTAGGGGAAAACTGCGGAAACAAAACAGTGAAGATTTTCGTTACCATTGACGGCAGCGCCGCGGGAGTATTCAATGCGGACGGACTGATCGTAACGACGCCCACGGGCTCGACGGCCTATTCGTTATCAGCAGGCGGAAGCATCATGATGCCGGAATGTTCGACGTTTCAATTAACGCCCGTATGCGCTTTTTCTCTGCGAAGCCGACCCATTTCTTATCCCGATCGTTATGAATTGCAAATGTTTCTTTCCGAATCGGGAAGCGTTTCGGTTTTCGGAGACGGATCTTATCTCGGACAAGCGGGAAAAAACGATAAAATTTCCGTCCGGAAAGCATCGCGCAAAGTTATATTTTTGACGCGGAACAAACACGATTGTTTCCGCAGAATCACCCAAAAAATCAATTAATTTCATAAAAGGAAACACCAATGTTAAGAAACGCAAGACACAACAAAATTATGGAAATCATTGAGGAAAAAGAGATCGAAACCCAAGAAGAACTCGGGCAGGAACTTGCTCGGCAAAATTATGCCGTAACGCAGGCGACCGTCTCCCGAGACATTAAAGAACTTCACCTGTTCAAGGTGAAAGGCACGCAAAAACGGTTTCGTTATACGTCGATTCTCGAAAACGAAAACGGCCTTTCCGAAAAAATGCGCGTTTTGTTTCAAGCATGCGTTGTGAGTATCCGTCCCGTCGGAAATCTGATCGTCATTAAAACATTAAACGGAAACGGTACCAACGCCGGCGCAGTGATCGATAAATTGAATTATTGGGAAGTGGTGGGTACGATCGCAGGAGACGATACTTTGCTTTTGATTTGCGAAACTGCAGAAAACGTGCAAAGCGTTGTCAATCGCCTGAATGCTATCGTAAAAGGTTAAACTTATGTTACATAAACTTTCCATCCGAAACGCCGCTTTGATAGAGCATGCCGAACTCTCCTTTTCGGGAGGGCTTAACGTGCTTTCGGGCGAGACCGGCGCGGGAAAGTCCGTAATTCTCGATTGTATCGATTTCGTACTCGGCGCCAAAGCAGACCGCAGCATGATTCGTTTCGGCGCAGAAGAGTGTTTGGTTCGAGCGGAATTTTCGGCAAACGAATCCGTGAATGAGATTCTTTCGGAACTGGATATTGAAACGGACGAAACGCTCATCTTATCCCGAAAAATCAGCGCGGACGGAAGGGGCGCAATGAAAATCAACGGCAACAGCGTGACTGCCTCTATGCTACGCCGCGTTACTTCGCTTTTAGTGGATGTTCACGGACAAAGCGAACATTTCTTTTTATTGAAAGAGTCCAACCAACTGCAATTGTTAGATGCGGTGGGAGGCTTGGAGATTACACAACAAAAAGAAAAAATCGCAGAACTTCTTGCCGAACGCAAGGAAATCATTCGCAATCTCAAATTGCTTGGCGGAGACGAAAACGAACGTACTCGAAAATTGGACATTCTCCGTTATCAAATAGACGAAATCAACCGCGCGCAATTAAAAGAAAACGAAGAAGAAGATCTTCTTGCGCTCCGTAATCTGTATTTAAATTCCGAAAAAATATTAAATGCTCTTTCCGCGGCAAAAGAATACTTATTGTCCGAATCCGGAAGTATCGATTCATTGAACGGCGCACGCCGCGCACTGTCTCCGATCGTAAAAATCGAAGAAACGTATTCTCTCCTTGCCGAACGAATGGAAAACGCCGCCGCAGAACTTACGGATATTGCCGATGCGGCAGAGACTCTCGCGGATCAACTGGATATCGACGAACGGGAAGCAGAACGCGTCGAAAACCGCCTTGACGAAATCAAAACTTTAAAGAAAAAATACGGCGCATCGATTTCTGAAATTTTAACGTTTTATACAGACGCCCAGTCGGAATACGATTTGCTGTCCGACAGCGGCGAGAAATACGACGCGTTGACCGAAAAACTGAAAAACATCGAAGACAAACTTTATTCATCTTGCAAAGAATTGACCGAACGACGCAAAATCACGGCGAATACTTTTACAAAGCGGGTCATAGAAGAACTGAAAGCGCTTAACATTACTGCGGCTAAGTTCGAAATTGTTTTCGAGGAATATTCAAGGTCGGACGTTCCTTCCGCAAACGGAGACGGACTGGATAAAATAAAGTTTTTGTTCTCCGCAAACGCAGGGGAACCGCTGAAAGAACTCAGCAAAATCATCAGCGGCGGCGAGACGAGTCGGTTTATGCTCGCAATCAAATCCCAACTTTCCGCCGTCAATCAAATTCAAACATTTGTATTCGACGAAATTGACGCGGGTATCGGCGGTCGTACGGCGCGCGTTGTTGCAGAAAAATTTTGTAATATCGCCAGGAACGTACAAATCATTGCAGTTTCCCACCTTGCGCAAATCGCAGCATTTGCCGACCGCGAATTCCTGATTGAAAAACAGGACATAAACGGAAGGGCGCAAACGCTGATCACGGAAGTCACGGGAGATGCACGCACTGCAGAAATTGCCAGACTCATCAGCGGCAACGGCGGGGAGTTTGCATTAAAGCATGCCGAAGAACTGTTGCAAAATGCAAAAACTTACAAAATCTCCCTGTCCTGATTCGCCAATATCACGAATATAATTCAACGGCTTACGCAAATTAACTTTCGGTAAACGGAGGTTTTCATGCGTAAACTGAAATTTTATATCGCTGCGGTTGCAGTTGCCGCTTGTCTCTGTGTCGGATTTCCGAGCAGTCAGGTCAGTGCAAACGCGGCGGCAAACGAATATTACATCGGAGGAATGACGGCAGGTTTCACGCTTTCAACGGGCGGCGCCGAAATCATAGGATTAAACGAAGTATCTGCGGAAGACGGATTGCACCGTCCTGCGGAAGACGCAGGGATCCGGATCGGAGACTGTATTTGCTCAGTAGAAGGTGTTCCCGTTAAAACAATTTCCGATCTGAATGCCGCATTAGCGAGAAGCGGCGGAAAAACCGTTAACGTATGCGTAAAGCGCGGCGGGGATACTGCGGAAGTTCCGGTAACGCCCGTAAAAGAAAAGAAAAGCGATAAATATAAAATCGGCGTACTGATCCGCGATTCGCTCGCCGGAATCGGAACAGTCACCTATATCCAAAAGGATACGATGCGGTTCGGCGCGCTCGGGCATGCAATTTGCGACGAGAACCGCAACTTATTAGAAATTTCCAATCCCACGGTCTATCTTTGCAGTATCGTCGGCGTGAATAAAGGTGTACGAGGAAAGGCAGGGGAACTTCGCGGTTTGTTTATGGGTGATCAACTTGCCAAAGCGGAAAAAGTGTGCGGCGAAGGATTATACGGTACGTTTTCGAAGGGATATGATTTTTCCCATCTCCAAACGGTAGAAGCCGTACCGATCTCGGAAGCGACAATCGGAAAAGCGATCATTTACTCTACGATAGACGGAACCTGTCCGCAACAGTATGAAATCGCCATTGCGAAGGTGGATGCCAATAACCGTGAAAATAAAAATTTTGTGATCAAAGTAACGGACGAACGGCTGATATCGGAAACGGGCGGAATCGTACAGGGAATGAGCGGAAGTCCCATTATCCAAAACGGTAAATTGATCGGGGCGGTCACGCATGTGTTTCTAAACGATCCGACAAGGGGATACGGAATCGGAATCGAAAATATGACGAAAAATTAAAAAATATAACGAATTTTGTTGAAAGAGGGCTCATATCATGGTATATGAACCTCTTTTCATTATATCGTGAATTACTTGCCCGCGTCTGGGAAAAAAAGAAAACACTGATTGTTCTGGGAATTATTTATCTTTTATTTATCGTTCTTGGAATTGTGTTTATCAAAACCCCCGCCATATATTCCTATCATATCAATTTGTGCGACCGTTACGTCGACAGGGTATGTTTTTCCAACGAAAACGTGTTTGTCATATTTTTAGAACGTTTTCTTGGAAATACGGTCTATCTTGTCATAATACTATGTTCGGGCGTTCACATTGCAGGACTGGCGCTTCCCGCGCTCGTGCTTTCTTACCGTGCCTATACCTTCGGGGGAAGCCTTGCAATATTTTTCTCCGTATACAAAATGTCGGGAGCGCTGATCGTATTCGTACTCTATCTTCCCGTACATTTGCTATTAGACGTAATTTTTTTAAGTTCGGGTGTAATTTCGTTTTCCAGATCCAAATGTTTTAAATTTAAAAAACAAGATTGCACTTTACTGTTGAGAGATTTTCTTTTGATCCTCGCGCTCGTTGCCATTGTATGCCTGTTGGAAATGTTATTGCTGATCGCTCTCTTTCATCCAATCGGAAATCTGATGTAATAAAAACAAAACAACCGCACAAACTAAGGGCATGAAACGATTTATAATACTTTCTCTTGCCGCAATTACGGCATGTACAGTTACACTCGGCAGCGGATCTATAAAAACGGCTCACGCAGAAGACCAAACGCTTAACCCCGATTGCAAATCGGCTTATTTATGCGATTATCAAAGCGGAACGCAAGTTTACGCAAAAAATGAAACCGAACGTTTGCCGATCGCAAGCATGTGCAAAATTATGACGTTATTGCTTTCTTTTGAAGCAATAGACAGAGGGGAACTTCATTACGACGAAATGGTTACTGTCAGCGAAAACGCAGCAGGCATGGGCGGCTCGCAAATATTTTTAGACGCAAATCTTTCTTACAGAGCAGACGAACTCATGAAGAGTGTTGCGGTATGTTCCGCAAATGATTCCTGCGTAGCGCTGGCGGAACGGATCGGGGGAACGGAAGAAGCGTTTATCGCCCGAATGAACGAACGCGCCAAAGAACTCGGCGCGGAGAATACGTTGTTTGCAAATTGTACGGGACTTCCGAAAGAACCGCAATATTCCTGCGCCAAAGACGTTTCTGTCATGCTCCGCGAACTTCTCAAGCATCAGAAATATTATGAATTTTCCAACGTATGGCTGGAGGACTTCGCTCATCCGGACGGCAGAACCACTCAAATGACCAATACAAACAAATTGATCCGTTATTACAAAGGATGCGACGGCGGAAAAACAGGTTTTACCAATGAAGCAGGCTTTTGCCTCGCTGCAACGGCAAAACGCAACGATACGCGATTGATTTCCGTAATTATCGGCGCGAAGAGTTCCAAATCCCGCAATGCGTCTATGAGTCAGATGCTCGATTTCGCATTCAACTGTTATGAGAACAAGACGATCCTCGAATGCGGTCAGGAAATCGAACAGCGCGCCGCCGTACGAGGCAGTAAAACAAAGGAGATTGCCGTTATCGCAGAAAACGCATTATCCGCATTCGGTAAAAAGGGCGATCAAGAAAATTGTTCGGTAGAATATCAAATTTCCGAAGGTTTAAAGGCGCCCGTACAACAGGGAGATGAAATCGGTACCGCCGTGTTATACGTGAACGGAGTGGAAACAGGAAGAACAAAACTTCTTGCGGGCGAAAGCGCAGAGCGATTCAGTTGGTGGGACGCTTTCCGCGAAAGCGCTCAAAAATGGAATTGAAATTTTAATTTTATAAGTTTTGCGTAGTAATATTACAGGCATAATGTAAACCATTTAGGCATTATGTCTGTTTTTGTTGACGAGTTTTTCTCAATATGATACAATATACGCATGAATTCGAGAGATACTTTAAAAATCAATTCCGCAGGGCATTTGGAAATCGGAGGAGCAGACTGTACCGATCTCGCAAAAGAATTCGGAACGCCGCTCTACGTCTATGACGAAACGCATATCCGCAATATGATGAGAGTCTATCAAGACACCATCAAAGAAGCATACGACGGCAGAGGTCTTGTTCTTTATGCCTCCAAGGCATTTTCCTGTGAGGCGGTTTACGCGATCGCAAAACAAGAGGGAATCGGAATCGACGTCGTTTCGGGCGGAGAACTTTATACTGCAATGCAAGCAGGGTTTCCCGCAGAAAAGATTTGCATGCACGGAAATAATAAATTAAAGCACGAAATCGAATTCGCACTCGATCGTAAAATAGGTACGATCGTAGTCGACGCATATTCCGAAGCGGATATGTTAGATGAAGAAGCGCGAAAACGCGGTATCGTCCAAGACATTCTTTTGCGGATCAATCCGGGCATAGAAGCACATACGCATGCTTACGTTCAAACCGCTACGCCCGATTCCAAATTCGGATTTTCCATCGCCGACGGAACGGCAGAAAAAATGACCGCATATCTATTACAAAAAAAGAATTTGCGTTTGAAAGGATTTCACTGTCATATCGGATCGCAGATATTCGAGAAACAATCCTTTGTATTGGCGGTCGAAAAGAACGTTAAATTCATGTCGGATATCAAAAATTCCCTCGGTTTTGTAACGGAATCGCTCAATATGGGGGGCGGTTTCGGCATTTGGTATACCCAAGAAGATGCAAAACTGACTGTAAAAGAATACAAAGAATATTTGCTTGCCTTGATCCAAACGCTCAAAAAAGAATGCGGAACTTATGGTTTGCAACTTCCGTTTATTTACATTGAACCGGGGCGCTCCATTGTCGGAGAAGCAGGCATAACGCTTTACACTGTCGGAGCCGTCAAAGAAATACCCGGCATCAAAAAATACGTTGCCATCGACGGAGGTATGTTTGAAAGTCCGCGTTACGCGCTTTATCATTCGAAATACACCGCACTGCTTGCCAATCGCGCCAACGACACCCCGACGGAAATGATATCGATTGCGGGAAAATGCTGTGAAAGCGGCGATATTATTGCAGCAAACGTCAATTTACCCAAAGCACAGACGGGGGATATCCTTGCAGTGCTTTCAACCGGCGCATATCATTATTCTATGGCTTCCAATTACAACCGTAACCTGATTCCTCCTGCTATTCTTGTAAAAGACGGCAAGGCCGATTATATCGTAAAACCGCAATCCTATGAAGATTTGGTGCGAAACGACTTGATCCCCGAACGTTTAAAATAAGTTCGTTTATATCAAAAAAGTTTTTGAATTACGGAAAAAATTCTTGACTGTACTCGAACAATCGTATATAATTATGGCAATGCATAGGGGAGTGGCTCAACGGTAGAGTAGCGGTCTCCAAAACCGTAGGTTGCGTGTTCGAATCGCGTCTCCCCTGCCAAAACATTCTCCAATCTCTTAACGTGATTGGAGTTTTTTATTTTCAATCGGGAGCAGCATATGGAACAAAAGTATACCTTAGGCGTAATCGGCGGAGGAGTCATGGCGCAAGCGATCGTGAAAAATGCAATCACAACCCGTTTCCTTTTGCCATGTCAAATTTCCGTTAGCGAACCGAATGCCGACAAAAGAGTCATTTTAACCGAAATGGGCGTACATTTATCTGAAAACAACCGCAGTTTGTCGCAGCAATGCCGATATTTGCTCCTTGCCGTAAAGCCTCAGGTTTTTTCTTGTGTGGCGCAAGAATTGTGCGACTTGAACTTACCCGTCATGATCAGCATTATGGCGGGAATATCGAAAGAAAAAATCCTTTTCTCGCTTAGAAGCACCAATTCCCACGCAAGCAGATCGTTAAATGTCGCGCGCGTAATGCCCAATCTTGCCTGTTCCTTGGGCGCAGGGATGTCGGCAATCGATGCATCGACGCTTTCGGAAGACGACAAAAAATTTGTTTTCGGTTTATTCTCCTCTGCCGGAATGGCCGCAGAAGTGCAGGAAGATCAACTTGCAGCCGTAACGGGTATCTCCGGCAGCGGCCCCGCATACGTCTTTCTGTTTATAAAATCTTTGATCGATGCAGGAATAAAACATGGTCTTAGCAAAGAAGAATCTGAAATTTTTGTTTTGCAAACGTTAAAGGGCAGTTTGAAAATGGCGGAAAACTCAGAACTGTCACTTAACGAACTGATTTCCGCCGTATCTTCCAAAGGCGGTACAACGGTTGCAGCACTCGACAGTTTCCGAAAGGATGAGTTTCAGGACATTGTGGAACGCGCAGTTGCCGCGGCGGTAAAACGCGCGAAGGAGTTGTCGCAATGAAAGATTTAAAACAGGTCACGCTCTATACCGACGGCGCTTGCTCCGGAAACCCCGGCGCAGGCGGCTGGGGAGCAGTTTTGATTTTCGGAGAACACCGTCTTGAAATCTCAGGCGGCGAAGCGGAAACAACCAACAACCGCATGGAACTTACCGCCGTCATCAAAGGATTGGAATGTTTAAAATATCCCTGCCGCGTTGACATATACAGCGATTCCGCATACGTCGTGAATGCATTTCTGGAAAATTGGGTTGAGGGCTGGGAACGTTCTCAATGGAAAAAAGCAGATAAAAAACCTGTATTAAACAGCGATTTATGGAAGCAACTGATTGCTCTTACCAAAATGCACGAAGTGACGTTTCATAAAGTAAAAGGACATGCAGATAACGAATTAAATAACCGATGCGACGAACTGGCACGGAATGCAATCGATAAAATTAAGGTATCGTTAGATAAATAATGCGAAAATAGAATATACTAAGTGGTGAAGGCATTTCTAATAATACCCATAGGGGTTGAAAATGACAAAACCGACTAAAACGATCATTCATATTCTGTGTATGGTTCTCGCCGCCGCTTTGGTTGAGACGTTTTTTGTGTTGTGCCTTGCTTATTTCAAAACGGAATGGGCGCTCTGGCTATATTGGTTTGCACTGATCGGCGGATCTGTTTTAAATGCCGCACTCCTCACGGTTGATATCGTATTCTACTGTCTGAAAAAAGAAGCGATCTATAAAACCTGCATTACGCTTTATATCATGTTTGCTTTTTTTGCCGTCTGCTTCTTCGTATTGCTGAAAACGGGTTTTATGGAAATCTTTCAGGATGAAGGCAGTTTCGAAGCCTATCTTGAAAAGTCAGGCAATTTCATGACCGTCCTTTTCATTCTGTTGCAATTCCTGCAAGTCGTAATTCTTCCGATCCCCAGCACCGTGACGGTTGTAGCGGGGAGCGCGATATTCGGTCCGCTCATGGGCAGTATTTACAGTCTTACAGGGATTGTCATCGGTTCTCTAGTCGCATTTTTGATCGGAAGATACGCGGGTTATCGCGTTGTTGCGTGGATGATCGGAAAAGAAACGCTTGATAAGTGGCTGAAAAAAATAAAGGGGAAAGACCGGATCTTTCTGTCCGCCATGTTCCTGCTTCCCGTCTTTCCCGACGATATTCTGTGTTTTATTGCGGGAATCTCTTCGATGTCGGTCTGGTATTTCTTTGCCGTCATCTTGATTTCTCGCGTGCTTGCAATCTTTACGACCAGTTATTCCATTACGCTGATTCCGCTAAATACATGGTGGGGATTGCTGATCTGGGGGATCCTGATTGCCTTGGTAATCGCGCTCTTCGTTTTGCTTTATAAAAAATCAGACGTCATACTCGCTTGGTTCGACAAAAAATTCCACAGAGAAACACGGGTGGAGGAGAAACCTAAAAAAGACGAATTCGTAATGGAAGTCGTGAATCCGGACGGAGCGATCGTAAAAAAAGGCGTGAAGAAAGCAGATACAGACGGTTTGCCGACCGAAAAAGAAAAACCGAAAAACCAAATATGATATATAAAAATTCCTTGTAAAAATTTTACAAGGAATTTTTAATTTTCTCTTGATTTTTCATTTTTAATATAGTAAAATGCTATTTGGTGAAATTTGGGATTTCAATCCAAAGAGGTTAGAAATGGATAAAATCAAACTATTACGGGAACGGAAAGACGCGCTGAAAAAAGCAAGCCGATCGGTTCGTGAAGACATTTCCGCACTGACGGATGAGGACAGTTTTGTCGAACTTGCGGCGTTCAGTTTTTCAAAAGACAATTTTTATCAGGAAGACATGCAAGGCGAAGGGGTCGTTACCGGATTTGCCACCATCGGCGGATATCCGTTTTATCTCGTTGCGCAGAATTTCGATCTTTCCTTCGGAGGGCTGAGTAAAGCCAACTGCGAAAAAATTGCCAAAACGTTAAACGCGGCCGAAAAAAATGCAACTCCCGTCGTTTATCTGTTGCATTCCTATGGCGTACGCGTCGGCGAAGGCGTAAACGTGCTCGAAGGCATTTCGGAACTGTTGTTAAAAGCAACCCAATTAAAAGGTACCGTAATGCAATTTGCGGTCGTCTGCGGAGAAGTATACGGTTCTTCCGCAGCGCTTGCTTCCGTATGCGACGTTATATTCTTTCCCGAAAAAAGCGTGCTTTCCATCACAAGTCCCACCGTACTTTCTGCAAAAGCAGGTAAAAACCTTAAAAAAGAAGACGTGTGCGGCTACCGTGCGCTGAACAATGCGCTTCTGCCTGCCGTCCCCGTAAAAGATATGAAAGACGTCGCTTCCAATTTGCTTCATATTTCCGATTTGATTTCCGTGCCGGTTTTGGATGCCGAACTGAACAAACCCGCGCCTGCATTGAATCGATCGGTATCGGCCGAAGAAATCCTGAAAATTTTGGAAAACAGTCTGGAAATCGGCGCAAATTCCTGTCCCGAAGTAAAAACGATTCTCTGCCGGATCGGAGGAATTGCGTCTGCGGCGGTCATATTCGATCAAGTTAAACTGAATTCGGCAAATGTCAGAAAAATCAGAAACTTCGCGGAACTTGCCTGCTGTTACCGTCTGCCGTTTGTTACTTTCGTAGACTGTACGGGCGTAGAAGATACCTTGCAGACGAATAACAGTGCACTTTTAAAAGAAATCTGCGAATATCTTTCTATATTAGATACCATAGACACGGCGAAAATTGCCGTCGTGACAGGAAAAGCGATAGGACTCGGATATTCTCTGTTTGCGGCAAAATCGGTAGGGTTCGATTACACTTATGCATTCGCGACGTCACAGATCTCGCTTTTCGAAAGCCAGGCTGGCGCGGAAATCGAATACGCAAACGATCGGCGCGCAAGCAAAGAAGAACTGCAAAAAATTTACCGCGAAGAAAACGCAGATCCCTTCCATGCGGCGAAAGGCGGATATCTCGACGATATCATCGAACCGCAATTTTTAAAACAATATCTTATTGCGTCGTTGCAGACGCTCGTCGGATGAGGTGATTATGTTTCATAATCTATTAGACGGCTGGTTCAAATTCGACGTAGGCGAAGGCGCGTTTTACGCGTTGTTCGGATTTCTGTTTGTATTTACAGGCATCGTAGTTTTGATTCTTTTGTTTACCGCACTCGGTAAAATCATGAAAGAGATCAATAAACCTCGCGCACCGCGGAAGAAACGGAACAGTCCAAAACAGGATTCCATGCTGACGATCGCAAACGGACAACAGGAAGATCACGATGCGGACCCCGAACTCATTGCGGTCATTTCCGCAGCCATAGCGGCTCATTACGAGGGCGAAAACGTGAAATGTGAATTTGTCGTAAAGAGAATCAAAAAATTATAAACAAGGAGTAACGGAAAATATGCGTAACTTTATTATTACAGTGAACGGAAAACAATACGAAGTGGGGGTGGAAGAAACGGACGCAAGCGGAAACGTATCGCCCGTAACACCCAAAGCGGTTCCGCTGGCGGTTTCTTCAACAGCGGCTCCCGCGAATCAAGCGCAGGGGACGAAAGTTCTTTCTCCTTTCCCGGGATTAATTAAAAATATCTTAGTGAAAAACGGCGATTCGGTCAAAAAAGACCAGCCGCTTTTGGTGCTCGAAGCAATGAAGATGGATAACGATATCACGGCGCCCTGCGACGGAACGGTTACGGTAAACGTAGTGAAAGGCGCAAACGTAGAATCCGAAGCGATTCTTGCCGTTATTTCTTAAACGGAGAAACTCAATGCAAAGTAATTTACTCATCGACATCGGGTCGATCTTCTCCAACTTATGGGAATCAATGGGAATCTCCCAAGGAGAGTGGCAAAATTATGTCATGCTACTTATTTCTTTGGTTCTCATGTTCCTTGCGATCGTTAAAAAGTATGAACCGATGCTGTTGCTTCCGATTGCCTTCGGGATGTTCCTCATTAATCTCCCGGGAGCGGAAAGCGTTTTGTGGGGCACTTATACCGACGAAGCGCATACCTACGATTTGGTAACCGACCGCGGCTTACTTTGGTATTTGTATTACGGCGTAGACAAAGTAATTTATCCGCCGCTCATCTTTTTAGGAATCGGTGCAATGACTGATTTCGGACCGTTGATCGCAAATCCGAAAAGCATGCTGATCGGCGCGGGTGCGCAACTCGGCGTATTTATCGCACTGTTCGGCGCAGTACTGCTCGGATTCGAAGGAGCCGCAGCGGCTGCAACCGCCATAATCGGAGGAGCAGACGGACCGACTGCGATATACGTTACCAAAATGTTAGCGGAAGATTTGTTGCCGATGATTGCGATCGCAGCCTACTCGTATATGGCTCTGATACCGGCAATTCAAAAACCTATCATGCGCTTGTTTACCACCAAAAAAGAACGCGCGATCCGCATGAAACCGCTTCGCCAGGTTTCAAAGGTTGAAAAGATCATTTTTCCCATTGCCGTCACCTTAATCGTGGGTTTATTATTGCCCGACGCAGTTCCGTTGCTCGGTATGCTGATGCTCGGCAATCTGTTCCGCGAATCAGGCGTAGTAGAGCGCCTTTCTTCTCAGGCGCAAAACGGACTCATGAATACCGTTACGATTTTTCTCGGCATCGCCGTCGGATGTAAAGCAAAAGGCGACATCTTCCTCACGTGGGATACCATCAAGATTATCGGAATCGGGGTTGTTGCTTTCTATTGCGGCACCATCGGCGGTCTGTTAACGGCAAAAGTAATGTGCAAAGTAACGAAAGGGCAAATCAATCCCTTGATCGGATCCGCAGGCGTTTCAGCGGTTCCGATGGCTGCCCGAATTTCCGAAGACGTCGGACGGGAAACCGATCCGAGCAACCACCTTTTAATGCACGCAATGGGTCCTAACGTAGCAGGCGTGATCGGTTCGGCATTGGCAGCCGGAATCCTGTTGTCCATCCCTTGGATATAATTCGTTTGATTTGGAGTAAATTATGGCAAAGAAAGTAATGATCATGGATACGATTTTACGCGATGCGCATCAATCTCACGCCGCAACGCGTATGCGTACCGAACAGATGATCCCCGTCCTGGAACAATTGGACGAAGTAGGTTATTATTCACTCGAAGGGTGGGGCGGCGCTACGTTCGATTCCTGCATGCGTTTTTTAAACGAAGATCCTTGGGAACGCCTTCGTACACTTCGTAAATATTTGAAAAAAACGCCGATTCAAATGTTGCTCCGCGGTCAGAATCTGCTCGGCTACCGTAATTATGCCGACGATTTGGTAGAAAAGGTCGTAGAAAAATCATTTGAAAACGGAATCGGTGTCATCCGTGTATTCGATGCGCTCAACGACCCGAGAAATATCGAATCGTCTATGAAAGCGATTACGAAATACGGTAAAAAATACGGAGGGGTTTGCGAAGCCGCAATCTCTTATACAACGAGTCCCGTTCACACGCTGGAATATTTTGTACAACTTGCAAAAACATACGAAAGCATGGGGGCGGACAACATCTGTATCAAAGATATGGCGAATCTTTTATTGCCGTTTGACGCATATCAACTTGTTACCGCTTTGAAAAAAGAATTAAGACCCGAAACAAAGATCCATCTCCATACGCATAATACGACAGGGACGGGGGATATGGTCAACTTGATGGCAATTCAGGCAGGCGTCGATATCGTAGATACTGCGCTTTCTCCGCTCGCAAACGGAACTTCGCAACCTGCAACGGAACCGCTTGTCGCAACTTTAAAAGGGACGGAATTCGATACGGGGATCGATCTCGGAAAACTGATCCCCATTGCGGCACACTTTAAAAAAGTTGCGGCGGAACTGGAAAACGAAGGTTCGCTCAATCCGAAAGTACGCCAAGTAGACGTAAACACGTTGATTTATCAGGTACCGGGCGGAATGCTCTCCAATCTGATGAACCAACTCAAAAAAGCAGGGAAAGAGGAGAAACTTGCGGAAGTCTTAGCCGAAGTGCCCAACGTACGAAAAGATTGCGGATATCCTCCGCTCGTCACTCCCAGTTCTCAGATCGTGGGAACGCAAGCAGTCATGAACGTCATAACCGGCGAACGTTATAAAATGGTAACAAAAGAAACGCGGGATTTATTTGCGGGCAAGTACGGTCAACTTCCGATGCCGATAGACGAACAGGCGGCTGAAAAAGTATTAAAAGGGGAAAAAAGAATCACATACCGTCCGGCAGACGATCTTGAACCCGAATACGAATCATTAAAATCTGAACTGATTGACAAAGGATTTTATACGCAGGAAGAAGACGTGCTTTCCTATGCATCTTTCCCCGAAGTTGCGGAAAACTTCTTTAAGTGGAGAAAGGCAAAAAACGAAGGCATCGACAGCGACCTTGTCAAAACAGGCGTATATCCCGTTTAAAATTTAACAACAGTCTCAAAGCGAGGGTAAGCAAGAAGACCCTCGCTTTCCCAATACATAGGTGAAATTTTGAAACAAGTCATCGTAATAGGCGGAGGCGCGTCCGGTTTATCTGCGGCTTATCATGCCGCAAAAAACGGAAATTCCGTATTACTTATCGAAAAAAACGAAAAACTCGGAAAAAAGATCTACATTACAGGAAAAGGAAGATGCAACCTTACGAACGATTGCTCTCCCGAGGATTTTTTAAGTCACGTCGTCCACGGCGGAAAATTTTTGACGGGCGCGGCGTACGCGTTTCCCTCAATCGACACGATGGCGCTTATGGAAAAATATGGGCTTGCATTGAAAGTTGAACGAGGAAACCGCGTGTTTCCCGTCAGCGACCATGCAAGCGACGTGACGAAAACTTTGGAACGCGCCTGTAAATCTTACGGCGTTACCATTCATTTAAATGAAACGGTACAAAACATCGAAACCGAACATGACGAAGTAAAACGGATCCTTACCAATCGTTCGGCTTATGACTGCGACTGCGCAATCATTGCAACCGGCGGTATTTCCTATCCTGCAACCGGCTCTACGGGCGACGGTTACCGTTTTGCTCGGGAGACAGGACATTCCATGATTTCTCCCGCGCCTTCTCTTGTCGGGATCGAATTGAAAGAGACTCTTTCCTCCGCACAAGGGATCTCCCTCAAAAACGTCGTACTTACGGCGCAAAGAAATCAAAAAACCATATCGTCACGGTTGGGCGAACTTCTGTTTACGCATTACGGAATCAGCGGACCGCTCGTACTGTCACTTTCTGCCGAAATCAACCGCTTACCGCTTTCGGAAATTACATTGACGTTAGACCTTAAACCTGCGCTTGATTATGAACAAATAGACGCAAGACTTCTCCGCGAATTTGAAATGCGCAAAAATGAACAAATTAAAAACGTAATGAGAAATTTATTGCCGTACGGATTGGCATCTATTGTATTACGCTCCTGCGGGATTTCTCCCGAAACGCGCGTTCACAATATTCGTAAAGAGGAGCGCACAAGAATGGGAACCTGTTTAAAAACGTTTCCTCTGCACATCAAAAGACTTCGTGGTTTCGAGGAAGCAGTCGTAACTTCGGGTGGTGTGGAATTAAAACATATCCATCCCAAAACGATGGAAAGTAAACTCATCCGCGGATTGTATTTCTGCGGAGAAGTTTTGGATTTGGACGCATATACCGGCGGATTCAATCTGCAAATTGCATTTTCAACAGGTTTTATGGCTGGAAACTCCATAAAATAATATTTTGCATAGTATTATGACAGACATATGTTATGTGTAATAACACTTAAATTTGATATTTACAATGACTTTATAAGATTGACATTTTTTCCGCAAACGCTTATAATAAATGAAAATGGGAGATAACTTATGACGATCATACGCGGAGCCATCACAATCAAGCAGGACGAAAAAGAAGAAATCCAATCGGCGGTAAAAGAACTGCTTGAAGAAATCGTATCCGCAAACAATCTTAAACGGGAAGAAATTCTGAGTATTGTATTTTCCAGCACCTCCGATATTCATTCCTATTATCCCGCAAAAGCGGCGAGAGAAGCAGGTTTTGAATCAAGTTCGTTATTTTCCGCAATGGAACCGGAAATAAACGGCGGATTAAAACTTTGTATTCGCGTAATGCTGTTTATCGAACGGAATCTGAAAGCGCATCCCGTATATCTGCGCGACGCAAAAGCGTTGCGGAAAGATTTGACGCAAAAAATCAATATTGCAATCGACGGTCCTTCCGGCAGCGGCAAGTCGACCGTTGCAAAACGTCTCGCCAAAGACTATGATATTTTATATCTGGATACCGGCGCGATGTATCGCGCATGCGCGTTAAAAGCGATTCAAAGCGGCGTCAACGTAGAAGACGAGAGGAATATTTTCAATTTGATGCAATCGATCGATTTGGCGATCGAATATCAAAACGGCTCTCAGATCACACTGTTAGACGGCAACGACGTTTCAACGGAAATTCGCCAGCCGCACATTTCCATGGCGGCATCGACTGTCTCGAAATTACCTTGCGTCCGTCAAAAAATGGTTGAAAAACAGCGTGAAATCGCAAAGAAAATGTCTTGTGTATTAGACGGAAGGGACATCGGTACGGTTGTTCTTCCCGATGCGGAGTTTAAATTTTTCCTAACGGCAAGTCCCGAAGTGCGCGCGAAAAGAAGATTCGACGAACTTACGGCAAAAGGCTATTCGGTCGATTATGAAACGATCAAAACGGAAATCATTCAGCGCGACATACAAGATACCTCTCGTGAAATTTCTCCGCTGAAACAAGCAGAAGACGCGATTCTGATCGATTCTTCCCAAATGTCGGTGGAAGCAGTCATTACCGCAATAAAAAGTAAGTTGCAGGAGAAAATTTGATGGTACCAGAAGAAGGAAAACCTTCCAAAGCACAAAAAAAAGAATTAAAACAGCAAAAAAAGCGAGAAAAAAAATTAAAAAAATGGGAAAAACAGAAACGATTGCTGTTTCCCGCCGATAAAAAGGGACGTCATATGATACGAAGCATGAATTTTATATGCTTCTTTTTGCATCCCATTCATAAAATCCTTTATCCTTATAAACGTTTCGGGTACAAAAAAGCAGGTCTCGGCGCCTATATCTTTGTATGCAACCATTACAGCAATTTCGACGTTTTCTTCCCGAAATTAGCGACCCGAGAGGGAATTCACTTTATTGCAAAACAATCCATTTTGGAGGCTCCCGTTCTCGGTTATTTAGGCAGAAAATGGGGAACGCTCGGCGCGATGCGCGACGGCAGCGACGTGCGCTCTCTGATTGACGCAATCAAAATTTTGAAAAACGGGGAAAAACTTGCCATTTACCCGGAAGGAACCCGAAACAAACAGTCGGATGAAGAGTTTTTACCGTTTCACGCCGGTGCGGCAATGCTCGCAATTAAAACCAAAACGCCCGTCATTCCGATCGTCATCTGCAACCGACCGCGCCTGTTCCGTAAAACGCACGTTGTATACGGCGAACCGATCGAACTCACCGAATATTACGACAGAAAATTAACGGCTCAAGAATACGAAGAAGCAGACGAAAAACTGAAAAAAATCATGTACGAATTACGGGCAAAACACCGCGCGATGCTTGCCGAGAAAAAAGCCGGAAAAAGAGGAAAACGCCAATGACGGTGATCGTTGCCGAAAACGACGGATTTTGCGTCGGAGTCAAAAAAGCCGTCGATACGGCGTTTACGGTACCAGCGGAGAATACTTACGTACTCGGCGATTTGATCCATAATGAAGACGTAGTAAAGCGAATCTCCAAACGGGGGATCAAGAAAGCAGACGCTTTGCGCGAAGTGCCCGACGGGGCAAGACTTCTGATCCGTTCACACGGAGTGGGAAAAGAGGTTTACGATCACTGTACGCGACATCAAATCGACGTTGTAGACTGCACCTGTTCCTTTGTCAAGAAAACCCAAAAGATCGTCGCTTCCAAAAGCGCGGAAGGAAAAACAATTGCGATCGCAGGACATCGGGAACATCCGGAGGTCATCGGACTGGTCGGTTGGTGCGCAAGCGAAGCCTATGTATTTTCGTCAGAAGAAGATGATTTTGGCATATTAAAGGACAAAGGCGTTGTTTTGGTCTCGCAAACGACCTTTTCCGAACAAAGATTTTTGAAAATTGCTGAAAATATTCAAAAAGTATATCCAAAATCAGTTGAGATTTTCCGCACAATTTGTTATACTACTGTGCGCAGGCAAAAAGAGGCGCAAAAAATCGCAAAAAATTGCGATGCTGTTTTGGTTCTCGGCGGTCTGCACAGCAGCAACACAAGAAAATTATGTGAAATTGCGTCCGCGCATTGCAAAAACGTCATTCGTTTAAACAATGCCGACGATTTCAAATATGAAAAAATTCAATATTTTAAAAGAGTTGGCGTCATAGCGGGAGCAAGCACACCCGATTGGCAAACTCAGGAGGTTCTTTTTAAGATGGCAAACAACAACGCGGAAGTACAGAAGGCAACGCAAACCGTTGCCGAAGAAACGCAGCAGGCGGAAGCGACCACGATGGCGGAAGTAGTGCAAGGCATTGATCGTGAGACCCGTTACCGCAAAGGACAGATTCTGAACGTAAACATCGTGTCTGCAAGAGACGAGGGGATCTATGTTTCCGTATCGGGCAAAGGCGAAATCTTGATCGACAAAGCCGAACTGGACTGCGAAGAGTACAGCCGTGAATCATATGCGGGAAAAATCGGAGAAGACATCAACGTAATGGTTGTCGAAACCAATCCCAAAGTAAAACTTTCCGAAAAGAAAGTGAAGAAAATTCAGGAAGAAGAAGCGCTTTTGAAGGACGTGGAAGCGGGCAAAGAATTTACGGTAGTCTGCACCGGCTATAACAAGGGCGGTCTTACTGCGGAATTGGGTACCTATCCCGTGTTTGTTCCCGCAAGAGAAATCCGTGCGGGTTTCGTAAAAGACCTTGAAAAATATACGGGTAAAAATCTTCGTTTGAAACTGATCGAAATCCGTAAGGAACGCAGAAAGGAAATCATCGCTTCCCAGCGCGTTATTTTGGAAGCGGAACGCGAAGAACGCGAAGCCGCAAAAGCAGAAAAAGAAGCGGCATTCTTCGATTCTGTTCACGTCGGCGACATCGTGGAAGGCAAAGTGGAACGCGCGACTTCGTTCGGCGCATTCGTTTCCGTAAACGGATTCGATTGCTTGGCGCACATTTCCGATCTTTCTTGGACGGGCGTAAAAGAAGTGAAAGACGTTCTCACAATCGGCAAGCGCTATCAGTTCCAAGTGTTAAAGATCGATCGGGACTCCAAAAAAGTTTCCATCGGATACAAACAGTTACAGCCTCAGCCTTGGGATTTGGCTGCCGAGAAATATGCGGAAGGCGATGTTGTACACGGAAAAGTGGTGCGGATCGTTCCGTTCGGCGCGTTCGTTGAATTGGAAAAAGGCATTGACGGACTCGTACACGTATCGCAAATTTCCCACGAATGGCTTGAAAATCCCACCTCGGTTTTGAGCATCGGCGAAGAGATCGACGCACAGATCCTTGCATTCAATCCCGAAGAGCATAAAATTACGCTTTCCATCAAGGCGTTACAGCCCGCTCCCGAAGTAGAATATCCCCGCGAACATGACGACGGAGGAAAGCCGCAGCGTCAGAAGAAGAGCAAACGCAGCAACCGCGGCAATTATTCCGAAGAGGAAGAATACAGTGGTTGGAGCGAAAGTTTCGAAGGCGCGTCCATCTCGGAACTGCTCGGTTCGGACGACGAAAAATAATTTAAAATGAATTGTCAAAAATCCGCTTAATCGCGGATTTTTTTGTTTATATAACATTGACTAAATTTAGGAGCAACTCACATGGAAAAACAAGGCAATATCAAAATTTCAAGCGAAAATATGATGCCCATCATCAAAAAATGGCTTTATTCCGAGAAGGATATCTTTCTGCGTGAAATCGTTGCGAACGCATCGGATGCGATCACGAAATTGAAAAAGTTAAATACGCTCGGAGAAACCGCGAACGAAGAAATTTACCGTATTACAGTAACAACGGACGAAAAAGCGAAAACGCTTACCGTAGAAGATAACGGGATCGGCATGTCGGAAGAAGAAGTGGAAACGTATATTACGCAAATCGCTTTTTCGGGCGCGGCAGATTTCGTAACGAAATACGAAAAAGCAGGAGGAGACGGAATCATAGGGCATTTCGGTTTAGGATTTTATTCCGCCTACATGGTTTCGGACAATATCGAAATTTTTACGAAATCTTATCAAGACGGTGTAAAAGGCGTACACTGGACTTCCGACGGAAATAATACTTACACCATTGGAGATTGCGACAAAGAAACACGCGGAACCAAAATCGTAATGCATATTTCTGCGGATGAAAAAGAATTTTTGAAAGAAACAACGATCCGACAGTTGCTCAATAAATACTGTTCGTTCATGCCTTATGAAATTTTTCTTAATCCGAAGGGAAAAGATGATCAGCCTGTCAATACCACCTGTCCGCTTTATAAAAAACAACCCAAAAACTGTACGGAAGAAGAATATAAAACGTTTTACCGTGAAACCTTTCATGACTATAACGAACCTCTGTTCTGGATCCACTTGAATATGGAATATCCTTTCAATCTGAAAGGGATCCTGTATTTCCCGCAAGCCAAAAAACAAGTCGAATTAGAGCGCGGACAAGTCAAACTGTATTGCAATCAGGTATACATTGCCGACAATATCAAAGAAGTCATTCCCGAATTCTTAATGTTGCTGAACGGAGTGATCGACTGCCCCGAGATCCCTTTAAACGTCTCGCGGTCTTTCCTGCAAAACGACAGACAAGTACAAAAGATCGCTAAACATATCACGAAAAAAGTAGCCGATAAATTACTGGAACTTTACAAAAACGACAAGGAAAAATATGAAAACTGCTGGAAAGATCTTGCTACGTTCGTAAAATTCGGCTGCATTAAAGACGACGAATTTTATCAGAAAGTAAAAGACGTGATCGTTTTCAAAAATTTGTGCGGACAATTTCTGCCGATCACGCAATGTTTGGGCGAAGAAATCAGCGAAGAGGACGCAAAAGCAGGAAAAGAACCCAAATCGGTGTATTACGTGTCGGATGAAAACAAGCAGGCTCAGTATATAAAAATGTTCAAAGAAGCAGGATTGGACGCGCTTGTATGCGATACGTATATCGATCCTCATTTTATCAGTTATATCGAATACAAAAATCCAAAACGCGTTCGTTTTCTGCGCATCGATGCAGACGTTGCAGGCGCGCTGAAAGAGGAGAGCGGTGAAGACAAAGAAACCGAAGAAATTTTTAAAAGCGCACTCGAAGGCATCCACGTTTCAATCAAATCGGAAAAACTGAAAAACAGCGCCGTTCCGGCGATCGTAAACGTTTCCGAATTTATGCGCAGAATGTCTGAAATGAATCAGTTCTATCAGATCGGAAATGCGCCGACGGATATGACGTTGATCGTAAATACGGCTAATCCCGCAGTGGTCGCACTGAAAGCGGCAAGCGAAGAAGAACGCATAACTGCCGCGCGTCACATTTACTATCTTGCTCTCATGGATTACCGCGGACTTACGCCCGAAGAATCGGATGCGTTTCATGAGATTACAGCAAAACTGCTTGAAAAATATTTACAAAAGTAAACAAGATTTTGCGCGGAACGGTTGACAAGCATTCCGGAAATTGCTATAATAAGAAACGGTGTATGATTTAGTCGATTCACGCAATAAACAGCGTTTCGGTCAGCGCCATAGGAGGTATCTTTATGAACGGAACCGTGAAGTGGTTCAATGATGGAAAGGGCTACGGATTTATTTCCAACGACGAGGGTGGCGACGACATTTTCGTGCATTTCTCCGCAATTCAAACAGAAGGTTTCCGCACTTTGAAAGAAGGGCAGAAAGTAACGTTTGAAACGGAACCCGATCCGAAAGACAGCGGTAAACTTCGTGCTGTCAACGTCGTGCCCGTTTCCTAATTCAGGTTAATCGGCAATTGAAAAACGCGCTCAATCGGGCGCGTTTTTTTGTAGCAATTTTTTTTTACTCTGCGTAATATGAGGTATGTTTGAATTCAAACAACGCTGGTATTTCATCGGAATCGGCGGAGTAAGCATGAGCGCGCTCGCCCAACTTTTAAAAAGTCGGGGCGAAGACGTCCTCGGCAGCGATATGGCGGAAAGTCATTTCACGCGCAAATTGGTCTCTCTCGGAATTCCCGTTTCAATCGGAGACAACGAATCGATCACTGCGGAAAACGTTGTCTACACGGGCGCAATCGAAGATAACCATAAGCAACTGAATGCGGCGAAAGAGGCGGGAAAACGTCTTATTTCGCGCGCAGAACTTCTCGGAATGGTAGCGGAGGAATATCCGCATACCATTTCCGTAGCAGGCTGCCACGGAAAAACTTCGACAACCTCTATGATTTCGCACATTTTCGAAAGCGGAAATCGCGCTTTTTCCTGTCATATCGGCGGAGAAGATATCCGTTTCGGAAATTATTTTTCAAGCGGCGGCGATTATTTTATTACGGAAGCATGCGAATTTCGCCGCAGTTTTCTTTCGCTTAACAGCGATATTGCGATCGTTTTAAATACGGATAGAGATCATACAGACTGTTACGCGTCCGAAAACGATCTTGTCGACGCATACCGAACGTTTGCATCTAAGGCGAAATCGGTTATCGTCAATGCCGACGATCGAAACGCGCGCACTATTCCGCATACTTTGAGTTTCGGTTTCCAGTCAGGTACGATACAAGCGGAAAATTTACGGTCGGAAAAAGAAAAATATGCGTTTACCGTCACCGAACACGGCATTCCGTTGGAACGGATCTATCTCAACGTAGTAGGGAAGTATCAGGTTGCGAATGCGCTTGCCGCCTTTGCCGCTGCGCGTCTTTACGGATTTTCACCCAAAGAAATCAAACAGGGACTGGAAGAATTTCAAGGCGTAAAACGTCGGTTTGAAACTGTGGGCAGCATTTGCGGCGTTCCCGTCGTCTGCGATTATGCGCATCATCCGCGTGAAATCGCGGCAAGTTTTGCCTGTGCCGAACGATTGTGCCGCGGGACGGTACGCCTTGTTTTTCAACCGCATACCTATACGCGTACCAAAGATTTAATGTCGGAGTTTATATCGGTATTGAAAAAAGCGGAAAATCCGTTGATCTATAAAACTTACGCTGCGCGTGAAAAATTTGTATTCGAAGGCAGCGCCGTCGCGCTCGTAAGCCGCGTTCCGGAATCTTCTTACGTTCAATCGCCGCAAGATTTGAGAACCAGACTGGAAAAAGAACTAAACGCCGATGACATGATTTTGGTACTCGGCGCGGGCGATATATATCAGATTGCAAAAAGTATTCTCGATTAAACGGCAAACTGCCGTTTTTATTTTATGAATTTAAATGAATAAAATATAAATTTATACAAAAAATATACCGTCATGTGCTTGACGGATCGCAAAGAAAGCGGTATAATATTCAAAAGTATAGATGGAGGCAACAAGATGGCACATAAAATTTACGACTCCGAAACGGAAACCGCGCGCATCTTTCACGAATCCGATTGCGATCTGAAACTTTTGAAAGGGAAAACCGTTGCAATCATCGGCTTCGGCAGTCAGGGACATGCCCATGCGCTGAATCTGAGAGACAGCGGGATTCATGTAATCATCGGACTTCGGAAAGACGGAAAGAGTTACGCAACCGCAAAAACTGCCGGATTTGAAATCTATTCAGTCAAAGAGGCAACGGAAAAGGCCGATATTATTATGATGCTCACGCCCGACGAAAAGATGGCGGATATTTATAAAGAACACGTTGCTCCTGCTTTGAAAAAAGGAAAATACCTTGCGTTTGCGCACGGGTTCAATATTCATTATAAGCAAATCGTTCCTCCCGCCGATGTAAACGTATTCATGATCGCACCCAAAGGTCCAGGACACACGGTACGGAGCGAATACGTCGAAGGTCACGGCGTTCCCGATCTGGTCGCAGTCTATCAGGATCCTTCGGGCGACACAATGGATATCGCACTTGCTTATGCGCTCGGGATCGGCGGCGCACGCGCAGGCGTTCTCGAAACGACTTTTCAATGCGAAACCGAAACCGATCTATTCGGCGAACAGGCAGTTCTTTGCGGCGGCGTTACGGCTTTGATGAAAGCGGGATTTGAAACATTGGTGGAAGCAGGGTACGACCCGCGCAACGCGTACTTTGAATGCATTCATGAAATGAAACTGATCGTGGATCTCATTTATGCGGGCGGTTTCAAAAAAATGCGTTACTCCGTATCGGACACTGCGGAATACGGCGACTACGAAACAGGCAAACGGTTGATTACGGAAGAAACCAAAAAAGAAATGAAACAAGTGCTGACCGAAATTCAAGACGGAACATTCGCATCGAAATGGATCGCCGAAAATAAGAGCGGAGGCAGAGCGCATTTTACGGCGTGCCGCGAACGCGAAGCAAGCCAACCTTTGGAAAAGGTAGGGGAAGAACTGAGAAAACTATATTCCTGGCAGAAAGAAGATAAATACAGCGAAACTAAGTAAATATAAAACGAGCCGTCTCCTGATAAGGAGACGGTTTTATTTCCGAAAAAAATTTGAAAATTTTGGAAATTAGTCTTGAAAATACAGACAAAATATAGTATAATTTTTTTATTAGGGGAAAGCGTTTGCAAGTCCGAATAAATCGGGCGGATGACGCCGAAAATGAAGGAGACAACATGAAGAAAAAAACAACGCAAGTTGAGCAAACGACAGACTTCCCGCTGTACTTATTCCATCACGGAAAGAACGACCGAATTTATGAAATTTTCGGGGCGCATAAAGAAACGCAGAATCAAAAAGAAGGATATCTATTCCGTGTCTGGGCGCCGCGCGCGAAAAGCGTTTCGGTTGTCGGCGATTTTAACGGTTGGAATGCAGACTTAAACGTTATGCAGCGAATGGTCGACGGCGAATCGTTCGAACTGTTTATCCCCGATGTCAAACAATACGATAATTATAAATATTGCATCACCACGCAAGACGGAACCCAAATTTTGAAAGCCGATCCCGTTGCTTTTCATGCGGAAACGGCGCCCGAAACCGCCTCGAAATTATTTGATTTAGAAGGCTATCATTGGAACGACGAACCGTATTTCAACAAAGTCTATCAAAAAAATATTTTTACTTCGCCTATGAATACTTACGAAGTAAACTTACTTTCCTGGAAGCGGCATCAAGACGGAAATTTTCTTTCGTACAGAGATCTTGCAAAGGAACTCGTTCCCTACGTTAAAGATATGGGCTATACGCATGTTGAATTTATGCCCATTACGGAATTTCCTTACGAAGGATCGTGGGGTTATCAGGTTACGGGTTATTTTGCGATCACCTCTCGTATGGGAACACCGCTCGATTTTATGTATCTCGTGGATGAATTTCATAAAGCGGGAATCGGCGTAATCGTCGACTGGGTACCCGCGCATTTCCCCAAAGACGCGCACGGACTTTACGAATTCGACGGTCAGCCTCTTTACGAAAACAGTCAGTGGGACAGAATGGAACATAAAAGTTGGGGAACGCGCCGTTTCGATTACGGAAGAAACGAAGTCTTGTCGTTTCTTATTTCAAGCGCATGTTTCTTTTTCGAAAAGTTCCATATCGACGGTTTGCGGGTAGATGCAGTCGCTTCCATGCTCTATCTGGATTACGATAAGCGCCCGGGGGAATGGGTTCCCAACATTTACGGCGAGAATAAGAACCTCGAAGCCATTGCATTTCTTCGGAAACTGAACGAAGCGGTTTTCCTCAGATTTCCGCACGCATTGATGATCGCAGAAGAGTCGACCGCATGGGGATTAGTCACAAAACCGGGATCGGTCGGAGGACTCGGTTTTAACTTCAAATGGAATATGGGCTGGATGAACGATATGCTTTCTTATATTTCGCTCAATCCTTATTTCCGTATGAATAATCATAACAAACTCACGTTTTCGATGATGTACGCATTTTCGGAAAATTATGTTTTGCCGATTTCTCACGATGAAATAGTACACGGAAAATGTTCTCTGATCGGAAAAATGCCGGGAACGAATGAAGAAAAATTTGCAGGTGTCCGTGCGTTTCTCGGATACATGATGGCACACCCCGGAAAAAAACTTAATTTTATGGGTTACGAATTCGGTCAGTATAAAGAATGGAATTACAGCGAAGGACTGGAATTTTTCCTGCGCGATCAATTCGAACTCCACGGAAAACTTTCCGTCATGGTCAAAGCGCTCAACGAATATTATAAAAGTACGCCCGCTTTCTATGAAATCGAAGATTCTTGGGAAGGATTCGAATGGCTTGCTCCGGATGATTCCGACCGCAATATCGTATCCTTTATCCGACGGGATAAAGCAGGCAACGAAGTGATCGCGCTCGCTTGCTTTGCCGGAACCGATATGGATGATTACATGCTCGGCGTGAATCAGAAGGGCAAATATAAAATTATATTCAATACGGACGATAAAAAATTCGGCGGCGCGGGAAAACTTACGAAAAAAACGGTTTCCGCGGTAAAAGTTCCAACTCACGGAAAACCTTATTCTCTCCGCATTGCCGTACCGAAACTCTCTTGCATGTATCTCGTTTTAGATCAAAAAGCGGAGACAAATCTCAAAAAGAGTTAAAACCGGATTCTGCGGTCAAAAACCGTAAAAGATAAAGTCAGTGAATGGGGGTTTTTTATGTTCAGAAAGAAGGAATGCGTTGCAATGTTGTTAGCGGGCGGACAGGGTAGCCGTTTGTATGCTCTCACCAACAATATTGCAAAACCTGCGGTTGCCTTCGGCGCGAAATATCGCATTATCGATTTTCCGCTCAGCAACTGCATCAATTCGGGAATCGACACGGTGGGCGTATTGACGCAATACCAGCCGCTGGAATTGAACGAATATATCGGAAATGGTCAGCCTTGGGATCTGGATCGCGCGTTCGGCGGCGTGCATATCCTTTCTCCGTATCAAGCAAAGAAGAAATCTTCCTGGTACGAAGGAACTGCGAATGCGATCTACCAAAACATGAATTTCATGAAAAAATACAATCCGGAGTACGTACTCATCCTTTCGGGAGACCATATCTATAAAATGGATTATGCGGCAATGCTGAAAGCACATAAACAAACCGGCGCAGATTGTACGATCGCGGCGATTGAAGTTCCGCTCAAAGAGGCTTCCCGTTTCGGCGTTCTCAACACACGCCCCGACGGTTCCATTTACGAGTTTGAAGAAAAACCCAAACAGCCTAAGAGCAATTTGGCTTCCATGGGTATTTACATTTTTACGGCGAAAAAGTTATATCAGTATCTGGAAGCAGACGAAGCCGATCCCGATTCCAGTAAAGATTTCGGAAAAGACGTTCTTCCCGCAATGCTGAACGCAGGGGAGAAAATGCAGTCTTACCTCTTTAAAGGATATTGGAAAGACGTCGGAACCATCTCATCTCTGTGGGAATCGAATATGGATCTGCTGGGCGTGAAACCCGCGTTTGACGTAAGCGATCCCGATTGGAAAATACATTCCCGTAATCCCTTAGCGCCACCGGAATATCTTGGCGAACATGCGATAGTAACCAATTCGTTAATTGCGCTGGGCTGCGAAATCGAAGGTACGGTGGAAAATTCCGTCCTTGCCACAGGCGTAATCGTAGAAGAAGGAGCAACGGTAACCGACAGCGTGATCATGGCGGGAACGGTCGTCAAAAAAGGCGCACGCGTAACCTATTCGATCATCGACGAAAATGTCGTCATCGACGACGGAGCAACGGTGGGAGAAGACAAAGAAACCAATGCGGAGATCGCCGTGCTCGGCAGAGATTTAACCGTCTCGGCAGGCGTAAAGGTTGCCGGAGGTCAGATCATCGACAAGGATTACAAGGGGGAAACAAATCATGGCTAATCAGGCGATAGGCGTCATTTTTTCAAATATACACGACGATAATATACCCGAACTCGCTCATCACAGAACCATGGCGTCCATTCCTTACGGAGGAAGATACCGTTTGATCGATTTTGCGCTTTCTAACATGGTCAATTCGGGCATCACAACCGTGGGGATCGTTACGAAAAATAATTATCAATCTTTAATTGATCATATCGGCAGCGGAAAAGACTGGGATCTTGCGCGCAAAGACGGCGGAATCATTCTGCTCCCGCCGTACTCCGACGAAAACGACGCGCTTTATACCAATCGTCTGGAAGCATTAAAGGGCGTTACCGGATTTTTAAAACGCAGAAAAGAAGAATACGTCGTCTTATCCGATTGCGATGCGATCGCGCGCGTCGATATCGCGGACGTAGTGCGTTTCCATGAAGAAAAACATTCCGATATTACGATGGTCTGCCACGAGGAAAAAGGCGAGTATCAATCGGCATATTTTATGACGATCGACCCCGATGCAAACGGACGCGTAAAAGGAATTAAAATCAATCCGACGCTCAAAGCAAACGACAAATATCATCTGTATGTGAATATCATGGTTTTAAACCGTGAGTATTTGATCAATCTCATTCAAGATGCAGTTACGCGCGGACTTTCGAGTTTCGGCAGAAATATTCTGACGCAGCATTTAGACACGATCAAAGTGTACGCATATCAGTTTAAAGGATACTTCGCGGGAATCAACAGCCTTGAAAAATACTATCAACACAGTATGGAATTATTGGACAGCAATGTGCGCAGCGAATTGTTCGGAGCACGGGATATTTATACCAAAATAAGAGATTCCGCGCCTTCAAAATACACGGATAACGCCGTTGTGAAAAATTCGTTGATCTCCGACGGCTGCGTCATCGACGGAACCGTCGAAAACTGCATTCTGTTCCGCGGCGTCAACGTAGGAAAGGGGAGCGTCGTAAAAAATTCGATCATCATGCAAGACACCGTGATCGGATCGGATGTCCAACTCGATTGCGTTATCACTGATAAAAACGCCGTGATCCGCACGGGTCGACATCTTGCAGGATGCGAAACACTTCCTTACTTCATTTCAAAAGGAAGAATGATATAATAATTTGCGCATTTTGCGCTTTGATAAGGGGAAAATTATGACGACTACAAACAACAAAAACTTAAAATCTGCGACAACGAAACCGACAAACAAAAAAGCCAAAGAAGCCGTTGCAGAAAAAGAGCCGAAGAAAATACAAACTTCAACAAATGCAAAAACGGCTGTAAAAACTAAACTTGTTTCAAAGGAAATAACTGCATCTCAGAAGGTAATCGATACGGAAACGCCTAAAAAAACGCAATCAGCGAAAAAAGAATCCGTATCGCAAAAAAAATCCGCAATGTCAAAACCGGAAACTGCGGTAAAAACCAAAAAGGAATCAACTAAAAACAAACCGTCCGAAACAAAGAACGTTACAGCAAAAAAGAAAGATACAATTCAAAATAATTCGACCGTTACGGTTTCCGAAAAACCCGTAGCCGTATTGCCCACGGAAACAATCGTAAAAAAAGAAACACCCGCCAAAATCGTTGTACAAGAAAAGAAAAAGATACTCTTTGTCGCATCGGAAGCCGCGCCGTTTATCGCAACGGGAGGGCTTGCGGAAGTGATCGGTTCGCTTTCCAAAGCGATCGCAAAAGACGACAGATTCGACGTGCGGGTCATCATTCCGCTCTATCAGGATATTAAAAAAGAATACCGTAAGGATTTCAAATTTATCGGCAACATTTTCGTGCCGCTCTCCTGGAGAAACCAGTATTGCGGAATCTTCGAATATCAGGTAAATAACGTTAAATTCTATTTCGTGGATAACGAATATTACTTTAAACGACCCGGTTGTTACGGATACTACGACGACGGCGAACGCTTTGCCTTTTTCTGCCGCAGTGTTATGGAAATTCTGCCGTTCATCGGTTTCTATCCCGACATCCTTCACTGTCACGACTGGCAGGCTGCTTTAGCGGCGCTTTATTTGAAAACAATTTATTGTTTCCGTCCGGAATATCAATTTATCCGCGCAGTATTTACCATTCATAACATCGAATATCAAGGGAAATATTCGCTCGATATTTTAGAAGATTTATTCGGTATTTCCTATCAGTACCGTTCCTTGGTAGAATACGATCACTGTTTGAACCTGATGAAAGGAGCAATCGAATGCTGCGAAAAATTTTCTACCGTTTCTCCCACTTATGCCGGAGAAATCAAAGATCCTTTTTATTCGCACGGGTTAGACGAAATCGTTCGGCGTAACGAATTCAAACTTTGCGGTATCTTAAACGGAATCGATGAAGATTATTACAATCCGGCAACGGACAAATCTTTATTCGCAAATTACAGCGCCTCAAAACCGGAGAAGAAATCCGTCTGTAAAGAGGAATTACAGCGAATGCTGAATCTTCCCGTCAAACAAGAAACGCCGGTCATTGCAATGATTTCACGCTTGGTATCTCATAAGGGATTGGATCTCGTTCGGGAAGTGATCGAACAAATTCTTTGCGACGACGTACAATTCGTACTGCTCGGGACGGGGGATTCGGTATATGAAAATTATTTTACTGATCTTGCCCGCAGATACCCCGGAAAAGTAGTGTCCGTCATTTCATTCAATTCCGATTTATCACGAAAAATTTATTCGGGCGCCGATCTTTTCCTGATGCCGTCTAAGAGCGAACCGTGCGGACTTTCTCAGATGATCGCTTCACGCTACGGTACGGTTTCCATCGTTCGTGAAACAGGAGGGCTGCGAGACAGCATCACGCCTTACGGCGCCGGAGGAAACGGATTTACGTTCCGCAACTATAACGCCAACGATATGTTATATGTGATCCGTGAGGCAATTTCCCTGTATCGCAATCCCAAAGAATGGGAAAAATTAGTTAAAAAAGCCATGGATACCGATTTTTCGTGGGCAACTTCCGCGAAATATTACGAAGGTCTGTACCTTGGCATGTTAAAATGATACAATTATATTTATTCAGGAGATAAAAGCAAAGCATGAACCACTTAACCGAACAAGAAGCCTACCGTCAGATTACAGGCAAACTCACGCGTTATTTCGGGTTAAGCCCTGCAGAGGCTAGCCGCGAACAAATTTATAAAGCAGTCGTTATGAGCGTGAAAGACTATATGCTCGAAAAACGCCAGCGCTTTCATGGAAAAATGAAAGATGCAAAAGCAAAACGCGTGTACTATCTTTGCATGGAATTCCTCATGGGAAGATCGCTTAAAAACAGCATCTATAATCTCGGTATCAAAAATGCAATCGAAAAAGCGCTGAAAAAAATCAACATCAATTTAGAAGATCTCTACGAAGAAGAGCCCGATGCGGGACTCGGAAACGGGGGACTCGGAAGACTTGCGGCATGCTTCTTGGACGGACTTGCAACCCAGAATTATCCGGCTATGGGGTTCTCTATTTGCTATCAATACGGACTTTTTAAACAGAAAATCGTAGACGGCTGGCAGATGGAACTCCCCGACGATTGGCTTCCAGGCGGCGAAGCCTGGCTGACGCAACGCACGGATAAACAGTTTATTGTAAGATTTGACGGCGAATTGGAAGAAAAGTGGACCGACCACGGAATGGAAATTGTTTACCACAACGCAAAAGAAGTGGAGGCGGTCGCATTCGACATGATGGTTGCAGGCGCCAATTCGGAAGCGGTGAGCGTACTTCGGCTTTGGCGTTCTCATGCCGTGCAGAAGTTTGACATGCAACTTTTCTCGCAGGGAAATTATGACGAAGTCATGCGCGATGACAGCGACGCGCGATTGATTTCAAAGGTACTGTATCCTTCCGACAACCATTACGAAGGGAAATCGCTTCGTTTAAAACAGCAGTATTTTCTCGTTTCGGCGTCATTGCAATGCATAGTATCCGACCATAAGCGGCGCTACGGTTCTCTCACGTCGTTGCCGAAAATGGCGGCAATTCATATCAACGATACGCACCCTGCGCTTGCAATTCCCGAACTGATGCGCATCCTTGTGGATGAAAATCGTATGAGTTGGGACACCGCTTGGAATATTACTACCGCAACCTGCGCATATACCAATCATACGGTACTCGCAGAGGCATTGGAAACGTGGTCGGAAGATCTGGTTGCAAGAAAATTGCCCCGCGTATACGGAATTATCAAAGAAATCAACCGCCGGTTCTGCGAAGATTTATGGAACAGATTCCCGGGGGATTGGAACAAAATTTCTCATATGGCGATTCTGTCCCACAATACGGTGCGTATGGCGAATTTGTGCGTCATGGGATCCCACAGCGTCAACGGGGTTTCCGCGCTTCACAGCGATATTATCAAAGACAGCGTGTTTAAAGATTTTTACGATTATACGCCGAATAAATTCTGTAATGTGACGAATGGAATCGCACACAGACGTTGGCTGAATCAATCCAATCCCGAACTTTGCGAATTACTTACAGAATGTATCGGAGAGGGGTTTGACAAAGATGCGTCTAAACTTGCGGATTTCAAAAAATATGAACAAGACGCAAGCGTATTGAAACGTTTAGACGAAATTAAAGCCATCAAGAAAAAGCAGTTTGCGCAGTACGCGAAAAAGCATCAAGGCATCGAAATCGATCCGAACACCGTGTTCGACGTACAGGCAAAAAGAATGCATGAATACAAACGTCAACTTTTGAACGTGCTGCATATCATTGCCGATTACATTGCTCTGCGTGAAAATCCCGATCTTGATATCCTTCCTAAAACCTATATTTTCGGCGCGAAGGCTGCCGCAGGATATGCAATGGCGAAACAAATCATGCGATTGATTTGTTACCTTTCCGAAGATATTAAAAAAGATCCCAAAATCCGTGAAAAACTCAACGTCGTATACATGGAAAATTACAATGTAACCATGTCTGAGAAACTGATGCCCGCATCAGAAATCTCCGAGCAGATTTCGCTTGCAGGAAAAGAAGCAAGCGGAACGGGTAACATGAAATTTATGATCAACGGTGCGCTTACCATCGGAACCTTAGACGGCGCGAACGTAGAAATGGCGGAATTGGCGGGAGAAGATAATATCTTTATTTTCGGGTTAAAAGCAGAGGAAGTCAAAGATATTTGGGCGAACGGCTATAATTCGAGTTACTATTATAATCGGGATGCGATGATGCGTCGGATCATCGAAACGCTGATCGTCGGATTTAACGGAACTTCTTTTGCCGATATATCCAACTATTTGTTAAGAAATGCGCCGATTGCAGATCCTTATATGTGTCTTGCCGATTACGAATCGTACGCGCAAACACAAAATAAAATGTCTGAAATCTATCGGAACCAAAAACAAGTTTGGAATAAAATGTCGCTGTGCAATATCGCAGCCGCAGGATATTTTTCCGCAGACAGAAGTATCAGGGATTATGCATCCCGGATCTGGAACTTAAAACCGCTGAATAAATAATTAAAAAATCGCGTAGTAAAATGAACTATTATTTTAATCCACTAGACGAAACTTGTAAATCCATAACTGGAGCCATTCCTCGGAATCAGAAGATTACATTTCATATTGAAGAAACAGAGGGCGGAGAAGAAAACTTCTCCGCTCAAACGTGTTATTTCATGTACTGTCTTGACGGACTTCCGGAAGAAGAAATTCCGATGGAAAGGGTCAATAACGGATTTTCAATTACCTTACAATTCAATCAAATTGGTCTTTATTTTTATCGTTTCCGTCTTAACGAACGGATTCTGGGGTGCGGTAATCTAAGGTCAGGAAGTTTCCAATCGCAAAAAAGTTGGCAACTCACGGTATACAAGAACGATTATCAAACGCCGGACTGGATCAAAGGCGGTATCATGTATCAGATCTTTCCTGATCGTTTTTATAAGGTCGGAAATATACCGATCAAAGACAACAAAGTTTTGCGAGAGGATTGGGGAGGGCTACCGAATTACAAACCGAACCATCTTGGAAAAGTTTTAAACAACGATTTTTTCGGAGGCAATCTGAACGGGATCATTGAAAAATTAGAATACTTAAAAAATTTGAACGTTTCCGTGATTTATCTGAATCCCATCTTCGAAGCATATTCCAACCATCGCTACGATACGGGCGACTATATGAAAATCGACCCGTTACTTGGCACGGAACAGGATTTTGCCTGTTTGGTAGCAACGGCTAAAGATCTGGGAATCCACATCATATTAGACGGCGTGTTTAATCATACGGGAGACGACAGTCGATATTTTAACAAGTACGGAACGTATAAAGAAGAACTCGGCGCACACCAATCACCCGATTCGCCTTATATCGATTGGTTTAATTTTGAAGACTATCCTTCAAAATACGACAGTTGGTGGGGAATCGAAACATTGCCTGCCGTAAACGAACGCTCCCAATCTTATCAAGAATTTATATTCGGACAAAACGGCGTCCTGAAACATTGGCTACGGCACGGCATCGACGGTTACCGTTTGGACGTTGCAGACGAACTTCCCGATTTTTTTCTGGAAAAATTGCGGAAAGCCATCAAAGATGAATCTTCCGAAGCAATCATAATCGGCGAAGTTTGGGAAGACGCATCCAATAAAATTTCTTACGATGAACGGAGACATTATTTTCTCGGTTCGGAACTCGACAGCGTAATGAATTACCCATTAAAAGATGCGATCATCCGTTTTATTTTATCGGGTGATACTTCACAACTGCGCGAAACGATCTTTATGTTGATCGATCATTATCCGAAACAATCGCTTGACTGTCTCATGAACATTTTAGGCACGCACGATACCCCCAGAATTCTCACCGCGCTTGCTGGAAAACCTTGTTATCAAAAAGATGAAATGGCTATTACATCAATGACGTCTGAGGAACTTGAAAAAGGATTACTTCGAGTTAAAATGGCGGCTGTTTTACAATTTACGCTTCCCGGAGTGCCTTGCATCTATTACGGTGATGAAACCGCCATGGAAGGCTATCAGGATCCGTTTTGCCGTAAATGTATGAATTGGAGCAATCCAGACAAATCTCTTGAAACATTCTATAAAACATTAGGAAAAATTCGTAAAGAACAATTTCAAGAAGTTTTTAAAACCGGTTTATATCGCGAAATATTTGCCAATCGAAGTTGTATCGTTTATGAACGAAAAACACACAACCAAAGCGTATATGTTTATGTAAACAATTCATCGGAAAAATTAACGATACAATTAAACGGTGATTTTATAGAACATATCAACGGAATAACTTTTAAAAATAAACTTGAAATAACAGAATATTCTTATGGAATCATCTCAAAAATATAGTATGTCTCTCATAAAATAACAAATATTATGCGTGACATAATATTTGTTATTTTATGATTTGTGATTCTGCAATTTTGCAATACGGTAAAAATAAAAAAATTTAAATTTACTCAATTTGTTATATTAATTCAATTTGTTATATTAATTTGGCTGATATTTTTTAAATTCTTAATAATGTCGTTTTGTTCATTTTTTCTTAATATTTATTCGTAAAACAATGATTTTGCGAATAGTTTAATGCCTGCCCTTTGCTTTAATTTCCTGCCCCCGTGGGGCTTGTTTTGACGGTGCATTGTCAAAAAATGCCCTTATGTGTTGCTTATGTCAAGTCTACGCAACACGCCGCACGCGCAAAAACACCTCTATCAAAAAAAAAGCAACTTAATATCTTTCCTTGAATGAATTACACAATGAACGCTTCTAAGCAATTATTCGTAAAAATTGACAATTTCTATCATTCATGTTATAATCAAAACATGAAAACGAACGCAAACTACTATCAGGAAAGGAATTTAAAAAACCTTGATAAAATAGATGAACTTCTAAACGAACTCCCCTTTTTCTGCGCGGATTTTTTTCGCGGCGTTGAAATGCGAACCAGTACGCTGACACGTTTGAATTATTGTTACGATCTCCGCATTTTTTTTGATTTTTTAATCAAAAAAAAATTCCGCAATAAATCCATTCCAGAACTTACACTTGAAGATATGGATTCGATCACAGACACTGATATTGAAATATTTTTAAGTTATCTTTCCAACTACCGATACGGTGAAAAACGCCTTTCGTGCGACGAACGCGCCAAAGCACGCAAACTCTCTACCGTGCGTTCAATGTTCAAATATTTTTTTAATAAAGGTTTGATTGAAGTAAACAATACCGCGAAAGTATCTTCTCCGAAACTTCATGAAAAAGAGATCATTCGTCTTGAAAACAATGAAGTGTCCTCTTTACTCGATATTGCGGAATTCGGCAGCGGACTTTCCAAACACGCAATCGGATATCACGATAAAACAAAAATACGCGACACGGCGATCCTCACACTGTTCCTTGGTACGGGGATCCGTATTTCCGAACTGGTCGGCTTGGATAATGAAAGTATCGATTTTTCGAACAATTCATTCATCGTAACACGTAAAGGCGGAAACCATGCCATTCTCTATTTTTCAGAAGAAGTAGGCGACGCACTTGCCGCATATCTTGCTCAAAAGGAAGAAGATCCGAATATTCCGAACGGCGAAAACGCACTTTTTCTTTCTCTCCAATACCGCCGTATTACGGTGCGCGCCGTAGAAAATTTAGTTAAAAAATATGCAAAAATCGTCACGCCGCTCAAAAAAATTACACCTCACAAATTACGCTCTACTTACGGTACGGCGCTCTATCGCGAAACGGGAGACATATACATTGTAGCGGATGTGTTAGGACACAAAGACGTTAATACGACGCGGAAACACTATGCTGCAATTACAGAAGACAAGCGCCGCTCGGTAGCCAATAAGGTGAAACTTCACTCCTCTGATCACGATTGAATATGAGAAATTTATGACAGAAAAAAAAGAAATCGTATATGTAATTCAACCTATTTTAAACGATAATTATAAAGTCCTGCACGATGAAATTGTTGCGCTGATCGAGAGCGCCGATGCGGAATACGCCGGCACCATTTATCAGAATATCAGAGAAATCAATCCTGCAACTTATATCGGAGAAGGAAAATTAAAAGAACTGCGGGAACGACTTGACGGTTTAGAATTAACCGTACTGTTTAACGGTGAACTATCCCCTTCTCAAACGCTGAATATCTCCGCGGCGTTGGACGGAAAAAAAGTAATTGATCGCACGACTTTGATTTTGGATATATTTGCTCTCCGCGCAGTGAGCAGCGAAGGCAAAATTCAAGTGGAACTGGCCCAATTGAAATATATTTATCCGCGCTTAAAAGGTAAAGGCGAAGCACTGTCCCGCTTAGGAGGCGGCATCGGTACGCGCGGACCAGGCGAAACAAAATTAGAAACAGACCGAAGACACATTCGCGCACGGATCCGTGCCTTAGAATTAAAACTTGCAGAAACTGAAAAACGCCGTCAACATTTGATTGAGCGCAGAAAAAAAGAGCGCGTAAAGACTATCGCTCTTGTAGGTTATACCAATACAGGAAAATCAACTTTGCTCAATGCGTTGACGGGTTCGGAAGTCTTTGTAAAAAATGCGTTGTTTGCAACGCTGGATCCGACCGCGCGCTCGTTTGAAATAGAAGGCGTCCCCTTTTTATTTGTCGATACGGTCGGGTTTTTGCAAAGTCTTCCCCATCACTTGATCGAAGCCTTTCAGTCTACTTTGGAAAGCGCAGTCCATTGCGATCTCGCACTGATCGTGTGCGATTCCACCGGTGAATATGAAATGCAATTAAACACCACGTTAAAAACGTTGCGTGATATGAATTTCAACTCACCCTATATAATAGCGATGAATAAATGTGATCAGATTGCAGATACGTCCGCCTTCCCGAAAGATTGTGTATTGATATCCGCAAAAAATAAAAAAGGACTGGAAGAATTAAAGTCTGAAATTATGGATCGCCTGAAAGATCATTTTGTGCGCGCAAAACTATTTATTCCTTATAACAAGTCCGCACAATACGGTACGTTGCGAGTATACCTAACCGAAACTTCTGCAAATTATACCGATTCTGGAAGTGAGATTACAGCCATTATTCCTGAGATATACGCCGATAAATTCCGAGAATTTATAAAATAATAATTATTTTTTCTCTTCCTGATATTCGTTCGGATCCAAGTAAATTTTATCGATTTTAATACTTGCAACGTCTTGAATTTCCAAACATTTTCCGCAGTTATCACATATTTTATCGGGATCTAAATCGCAAACTTCACATTCAAGACAGCCGTCGCATTCTTTTTCTTCATCTAATACGCACATTTTATGATCCATTTCAGTACCTCTGTATCTATTATAATATATTTTTCATAAAAGAACAAGAATTTTTTTAATTTTTTTATAAAAAGCAAAACATTTGTTTGCAATTTTCTCGGGGATATGCTATAATAACAATATATTTCTACTATTTGAGGTTCAATATGCTCGACACGAGAAAATTAGACGAAGTTTTGCAGTTCATCAACCGTTACAACGATGAAAACGGATTCCCCCCCACCGTGAGAGAAATCTGTAAAGAACTCAATATTAAATCAACGGCAACCGTTTATGATTACATTAACCGTCTGCGTGCAAAAGGACATTTAAGTAAAGCAGAAAATAAAAAACGCGCCGTTGCCGTACGAAGCAGCGGAAGCGTCACCGTACCACTTGTCGGCACCGTTACCGCAGGGCAACCCATTCTTGCAACAGAAAATTACGAAGGTTATTACGCGCTTCCCGCATCCGAATTTAAAGGCGATCTCTTTATGCTTACCGTAAAAGGCGACAGTATGATCGAAGCCGGCATATTCGAAGGTGATAAAATTGTCGTCCGTAAACAGGAAAGCGCAGAAAACGGCGATATTGTGGTTGCTCTTTTTAACGACGGAATCGAAGAAGGCGCAACCGTCAAACGCTATTTTCAGAAAGAAGGTAAAATAATTTTACATCCCGAAAACGAAAAACTTTCCGATTTTGTATTAGATCATGAAAACGACGTAAAAATTCTCGGCAAAGTGATCGGTCTGATGCGTAGTATGTAATATCGCAAGTAAAAAACGGCGGAAACGCCGTTTTTTGTTTACAAATTTTTCAAATAAAACACTTCTTCCTGCGTCAGTTTTCTGATTGCACCGCGATCCAATCCCGTAAGCGTAAGTTCTCCTATTTTAATCCGCTTTAAAAAATCAACGCTTTTACCGACTGTTTCAAACATTTTACGGATTTCACGGTTTTTCCCTTCGGTCAGCACCAAGTGCAATTTGGTGTATTGTTTGTTTGTTTCGATCACGTTGATTTTACATTTGTTTGTAATAACTCCGCGTTCTATTTCCACTCCCGCGCGTAAACGATTTAGTTGCGCATCGCTGATGACGCCCTCTATCCGCACAAGATAAGTTTTCGGGATCTCGTTTTGCGGCGCCGTCAGCCGAAATGCAAGTTCACCGTCATTGGTTAGGATCAGCATTCCTTCCGTGGCGTAATCCAGCCGCCCGACGGGAAAAACGCGACCCGCACCGGCAGGAAGAAATTCCATAACCGTTTTGCGGTCTTTTTCATCTGAAACCGTGCAGACACATCCTTTCGGTTTATTCAAAAGGTAATATTCGTATTTAACTTTGTGAGAAAGCGTTTTCCCGTCCAATAAAACTGTATCGGAAGGCTCTACGTTGTCGCCTGCCTGCGCTGTTTTTCCATTGATCGTGACCCGACCTTCTGCAATGATCTGATCGCTCCCGCGACGGGAGGCGACACCCTGTTCTGCAAGAAATTTGTTAATTCGCATAAAATGCTCCGAAGTTTTTACTTCTTCATCATATACAAATTCTGCGAAAAAAGCAAGTTATTTTCAAGCATGATTTTCATCTGTCCCGCAATATCCCCTTCCTGCTCGGGCAGCGGCGATACTATCTCGATTTCTGTTCTTACCTTTTCCCGTTCGGTTTTGGTAAGAGGATAAGAAAAATCGTATTTTACGGAAAATCCGTTGACGTTCTCATCGGGCGAACAGAGTTGCGTCATTTCATATTTTTCAAAAGCAAAATCAAGCAATTCCGTTGTCCGTTCGTACATCTGCGGACTGTTCAGCACGACGCAAACCACTGTCATGCCGTTACGCTCGGCAGCGGTTACCAAACAACGTCCTGCCGCTAACGTAAAACCGGTTTTAACTCCGATCGCGCCTTCATACCGATATAACATTTTATTCTTATTCTGCCAGTTCCGCGGCTCATAATATTTACAGGACACGATTTCACGGAACTTTTCGTTTTTCATGGCGTATGCGGAAATAAGCGATAAATCTCGGGCAGTCGTATAATGACGCGCATCCGGCAGCCCGTGCGGATTCACAAACCTACTGTGTTCTGCCCCGAGAAACATTGCTTTTTCAGTCATTTTCTTTGCAAACGCTTCTATCGAACCGCTATGATGCAAAGCAAGCGTAACCGCACAATCATTGCCGGAACGGAGCATCAGTCCGTACAATAAATCTTCGACCGTATACTGATCTCCTGCACGCAGATAGACACTCGAACCTTCCGTTCCCTCCGCCTCTTTGGGAATCGTAATCGTTTCATCGAGATCGCAGTCGTCAATAACGATGATCGCCGTCAATATCTTTGTCGTACTCGCCAAAGGAAGCGTAGTTTCCGAATGATGTTCATGCAAAAAACGAAGCGATGAAATTTCCGTCACGCATTCCGCACGCGAGATCGTAGCGGCATCCGCATCGACAGCATTTACTCTGTTAAAAGAAAATATGAAAAGTGTACAAAACGCAAATGAAAATAAAACGGAAAAAGATAAAAGTTTACTCTTCATTCTCCTCATTTTTCCTTATGATTTTTCCGAATAATTCGCTGGCTTTTTCAATAACTCCGTCGAGCGGATCATCGGTAATACGCATCAAACGGCATTCTTTTCCGTCGTCAATCAAAAACCCCGCGGGCTTGATATTGATCACCGTTCCCGCACCGCCCGCAAAAGGAAAGGCTTCGTCGTCTTTGATCGCTTTCACTTCTCCGTATTCGCCGCCCCCCGAAAGATACCCCATCGTCACTTTGGTAAAGGGAATGATCTGCGTCCCGCTAGCCGAAAAAACGGGTTTTCCGATCACGGTATTTACGTCAATCAAACCCGTTAATTGCTCCGTTGTTTTTTCGAGAATGCTGTCAATCTTTTTTTTCTGATCCAATTTATAATTACCTCCAATATTTTTTTAATGACTGCGATCATAATCACAAGACCGTTTAATATGATCACGATTTGTGCGGAATATTTCAAACAAGGTTCTTCTGCCAAAACAGTTCCGTTTTTTAAAGATAAATAAGGATATTTCGTCTTTAAAATGCCGATCGCCGCACCGCCGAGCGATTGCAAAGCGGAAGCGACCATAATTCCCCAAATAGTTTGCGAACCGCCTGTTTCAATGATCTGGTGGAATTTATAGAGTTGAAATCCGTCTGAAATTTGAAATCTACGGCTCGGTTTCATTTTTTCAAATGAAAAAAAGACCGCTTTTTTCTTAGACAGATGGATCACTATCCCGTCTGATTTTAACTGGATATATCCGCCTGCCACTTTTATCAGGTGAAAAACCCTGATGCAAAAGTTTGCTTTGTTTTCACGGATATCTACATAGATATCAGTATGGACGAAGACGGGAAATAAAAACAACAACATCCCCACAAAAAAAGAAATAACAAAAAGTTCGCCCATATCTGTAATATGAGCGAACCAAACTGAAATTATTTATCTTTTATCCAAGTCCCGATAAAATCAAGAGATTTTCTGAAACTTTATTTAAGAAATTTTTACGATATCGGTATCATCCAATCCACGCAAAAAGTCAGGGATTTCATAACCGTCATGTTCGGATTTTTCCGATTCAGTATTTTCTTGCTTCTCTGCTCCCAACGTTTCTTCTTCCGATCCGGAGATTTTATCTTCTTTCACATGATCCGAACTGATTTCTCCATATTCTTCACGCGCATATAAGTAACTGTCTTTTTCATCGTCGGAACGAGAAATTGCCGCCATGAGCATATCGTAATCGGGCAAATCTTCCAAGGAATTTAGTTTAAAACGTTTTAAAAACTCATCCGTTGTAGCAAACAAAACAGGATGCCCGACGGCATCTTTTCTTCCGCAAGGATAGATCAGTTTTAAATCAAGCAAAGCGTTTACGGCATAATCGCTGTTTAAACCGCGTAACATTTCGATTTCAGTCCGCGTAATCGGCTGCTTGTAAGCGATGATTGCCGCGCATTCTAATATCGTGCGCGTAAGTTCTTTTTCCCGAATCGGATTCAGCACAGCGGAAACGCCTTCTTTATAAACGGGATTTGAACCGAGTTGCGCTTTTTTATTGAATTCCAGCAGTTGGATTCCGCCGTCATCGCCGTACTTCTGTTTCAATTCGGCAAGCGCTTTTTTTACTTCGCCGTTGGTCACGCCGAGTTTATCCGCAATATCTGTGATCGCCACGCTTTTCCCCGAAGCAAACAGAACCGCCTCAATTATATTCGTCAATTTCTCCAAGTTGTACCTCCTCCGAACGGTCGGGATTGAGTGAAATAATGATTTCGCCAAACGTTTCTTCCTGACGCACGCGTAAAAATTGATGTTTCAAAAGTTCGAGCATCGCCTGAAAAGTTGTTACAATCTCCGATTTTGTAAAATCCCTTGTAAACAATTCCTCGAATCCGATCTGCTCGCGTTCCTCCAAACATTCCATAACAAAAGTGATTTTCTGCTCTACGGTATATTCGTCGCGCGGAATTTCACGCACCTCTTCGTTGACGCGGGTGCTTTCACGCTTGATCATCAAAGTAGAAAAAGCGTTAACGAGCCCCTCCAACGTCAGACCTTCCAAAGAAAATACCGTTTTGGTTTCTCCCACGTCTTTGTCCGGCTCTTTGAAGTAATACCCGATCGTCTCCAACTCTTTCAGTTTTTTACTTTCTTCTTTAATGAGTTTAAACTCTTCCAGCGCACGGATGAGTTGCGCTTTATCTTCTTCAATCTCCGCTTCGATTGCAGGGTCTTCTTCTAAATTCGGCACAAGCGCCTGCGCTTTGATTTTGATAATGGTTGCGGCAATGTTTAGATAATCGCTTACCTTGTCGACATCTACGTAAGGAAGTCCTTTTACATATTCCAAAAACTGCCCCGTTACTTCCGAAACAAAGATGTCTTTGATTTCGATTTCCTCTTTGTTGATCAAAAAAAGCAATAAATCAAGCGGTCCTTCAAAATTTTCAAGCACCGTCGTGTAATCAACTACCGATTCAAAATTTTCCCGATTTACCATGGAATCAACCCCCACAGCGCCCTGATCGGCCATCCGAAGATATCCGTTGCAAATTTCATGATCCAGCCTAAAACGTCGAAATTTGCCATCTGTCCAATGCCGAAACGGACAAACATACCGCAAATAAAACTTTCAACGATCAGCCCTAACAGAATGTAATATCCGTATTGCCGCAAAAAGCGATAAACCTTTCCTCTGCGTTTATCCAGCGCATCGATGATACGGAATCCGTCAAGCGGATAAAAAGGCAATAAATTAAATACGCAAAAAGACAAACTGTATGCAAATAAAGAGAAAGTAAGCGTTTCCAAAAATACCTGTAAAAATGCCGGCATGACGTTTCCGTAATGAAATACCACAAGATATAACGGACAAAAAAGCCATGCACAAAGATAATTCATTACGATGCCTGCACTTGCGGTAAGCGCTAACCCGACACGGTAATTTTTGAAATTGTTGGGTTCGATCGAAACAGGCTTTGCCCAACCGAAACCGACTAATGTAAAGCAAAGAAGTCCCACCAAATCGAAGTGCCGTAACGGATTGAGCGTCAGCCGACGCTGCCACTTCGGTGTAGGATCTCCGCAACGATATGCCACAAATGCATGCGAAAATTCATGAAGCGTCAGTACAACCACGACCGCAAAAAAACTCGCCAAAATTTCCAGCGGATAATACACATTCATATTGCTATGATTATACACCGTTTCATAAAAAAAAGCAAATAAATGCGTAATTGAAATCACGACAACTTGATAAATTCAATCACGCAAAATTAAAGTTTTTTTAGTTTTGCGACAAAGAACCCCTCGAACAATTCGTTCGGACGGACACAGATCGTCCCCTCTTTGCCGCAAATACAAGGTAATGATGCAAACGGTTGAAGCGGGACGAGTTCCGCTTGTCCTCTCTCCAATGCAAATTCAATCACCTTTTCATTTTCGCAAGGCAATACGGAACATGTCGAGTAAACTAAAGTCCCGCCTTTTTTTAATAGTTTCAGCGCTTTGATAAGTAAATTCTTTTGCAGAACAACGCTATTGTCTACTAATTTTTCGGAAATTTTTACCGAACGTTTCAAATTTAACGTCCCGCTTCCGCTGCACGGCGCATCCAATAAAATTTTATCGAATTGAAAATAATCGTCCAATTTCAAAGCGTCCGTCTTCAATACGGTAACGCGCGGAGCGCCCTGCTTCTCGATATTAAAGCGAAGGCGCTCCGCGCGAAACGCGTCGCGCTCACAGGCAGTAATAAAAGCCCGCCCATACGAGAGCGCGCTCATCTGCGTCGTTTTGCCGCCCGGTGCAGCAGTCATATCTAAAATATTTTCATCCGCACAAGGCTCCAAATAAAGCGGCGGAAGCATGGACGAAAGACTCTGCAAATAAATCTGACCGTTACGATATATATCCGTTGACACGAGAGATTCTTCCCTCACATTTTTCACGGTTAATGCGCTGTCATACCAGTCCACGCGCTCCGTTTCAATGCCGCAACGGAATAGTTCTTCCATGACACTTTTCGTGTCTGTTTTTAATAAATTGACGCGGAGCGTAACGGGACGTTCCGTTTCGTATCCGCGCCAAATTTGTTCTGAAATCAATTCGCCGTATGCATTTTGCAAACGGTCTTTCAGCCATAAGATTGACATTTTTATTATATTTTAGAAAGCCACGCTCTGATTTCGGGAATGGGTGTTACGATTTTCTTCTCATCGTACTTAATTCCGAATACGGGTGCCATATCCGCACCGCGAAGCGCTTTTTTAAAGTCGCTCCCCACGTGACCGACGGAATCGTTATAAGTCGCAAAGGGATAAACTTTTTTCCCTTTCCAAGTATTGCTTGCCAACAATTTTTTCACTGCGGGAGTAAAAGACGACCACCAAATCGGAGTGCCGAGTACGATGACATCGTATTTGGAAATATCCACAGAAAGCGGTAAAATCTGAGGCATATAACCGCTTTCTACTTCTCTTTTTGCAAGTCCGAGAAGGACGTCGTAATCGTCCGGATAGGATTTTACAGTACGTATTTCGGCAATCGAGGCTTTCAATGCCCTTGCAATTTGTTTTGCAATACTACGCGTATTCCCGTCAAAAGAATAATAAATCACGAGTTTTTTCATACCATCTCCTGCCTATCCTACATTATCCGCATATTATATTTTATCACAATCGATTTTGTTTGTAAATCGTTTGAAAACAATAATTTAATAAAAAGTTACAATTTCTTCTTCCGGAGCCTCGCAGTAATCCAGTTCCGTCGCTTTCAGAACGGGTCCCTCCTGCCCGTACACTTTATGATATTCAAGATCGATTCTCGCCGTTATTCTGATCCAATCACGCGTTTTCAGGGGAAGACTGCTCGCATGGATCAAAACAAGTCCGCTATATGAAATATCCGCCTCACAGCAAGTCATGATGTGACGTCCTACGACAGCAGTTCCCGATTGCAATTTTTTATCGACGGCGACAAGTCCCTTAAATCGAACCAGTTTCCCTTCGTATTTTGCGGAATCTTCTACCAGATCGCGATAAAAATAAGCGAAGTCCCGATCGTGAATCTCGATTATTTTTGCATCGACGTCATAAGGAAGCGGATCTTGAATTTCATCGTAAATTGCCCTGCCGCTTTCGTATTCGTAGACAATATCTGTACGGCGCGAAACAGCGCGAACGATCTTATGAAACTCTTCTTGATCCATTTCATTACGGAAACGATTAAATACAACCATATCCGCATATTGAATTTTATCAAAGACGAGTTGACGCATATTGCGGTTATATTGCTTAAAATTCGACGCGTCGAAAAAAGTCATAACCTGCGCGATCATCCAGCCGTCGGGCATTGCCTCGAAAAAATTTTCAAGCGGCACCATGCCGTTACATTCCGCAACCACCCGTTCTATCTTATGCTTTTTTACGAGTAAAGTGAGCGTTTCAAGCGAGAGTTTTTCGGGCGGGATCGATTCCGCTATAAAATTTTTAACAGCAAAACGGGAGAAATCATAATCGAGTTCTCCCTCTTCGCAAATCAAAAGCAATGTCTTTTCGCCCGAATCAAACCGTTCGTCTTCAAACGTTTCCTGTATGAATTTCGTTTTGCCCGATTCCAAGAAACCAAGGAACAAATATACGGGAATTTCTTTCATGATTTAACCTAAAAATAATTCTTTTAATTTTTCTTCGTTCAGATTGCAGCCGATCACGCAAAGCCTGCCCGTGACAGTGCTTGCGCCCTTTCTGACGTCGATTTCTTCCGGAACATAATCGAAATAGATCCAACCGTTTGCCCCGTCTAAAATCCCCTTTGCGCGCAACACTTCGCCGTAATCTCCAGTTGCAAGCATAGCAAGTTTATCCCGAAGTTCCGCTTCCGTAAACTTCTTCGCAGTTTCCGCACCCCAACTGGAAAAAACATCATCCGCATGGTGATGGTGATGTTCATGATGGCAACCTTGTCCGTCGTGTCCGTGCTCATGATCATGGTGACAGCAATGCCCGTCATGCTCATGTTCGTGTTCATGATCGTGGTGACAACAATGTCCATCGTGCTCATGTTCGTGTTCTTGATCGTGGTGACAACAATGCCCCTCGTGTTCATGGTCATGACCGTGATGGCAGCAATGATCGCCGTGTTCATGTTTGTGCATTTCGGACTGCATCTGCTCTAATTCTGATTTTAACGAATCGGTTTGCTGCATTGCAGCAAGGATCTCCTTCCCGTCCAAACGATCCCAATCGGTGGTCACAATCGTAACGGAAGTATATTGTTTTAACTGCGCCGCGGCGGCTTCGGTTTTAACTGCATCCGAAGTGTGCGAAAGAACAATGCAACTTGCGTTCCTCACTTGATCGAGGAAAAATTCTCCGAAGTTTTTCAAATACAGATTGCATTTTTTTGCGTCTACAACCGTGCAATACGCATTCAATTCGCTGTTTTCAATGTCAGCATTTTTCACTGCTTTGATCACGTCGGATAATTTTCCGACACCGGACGGTTCAATTATAATGCGATCGGGCGAAAACTTTTGGGATACTTCCTTCAATGCTTCAGAAAAATCACCCACAAGAGAACAGCAAATGCAACCGGAGTTCATCTCGGTTATTTCAATCCCCGCATCTTTCAAAAAGCCGCCGTCGACACCGATTTCACCGAACTCATTTTCGATGAGTACAACCTTTTCGCCGCTATATGCTTCGCGAATCAGTTTTTGAATCAGGGTAGTTTTGCCCGCTCCTAAAAATCCTGAAAAAATATCGATTTTGATCATCATAAACCTCTGATTTTAAGCGTTAAAACGCCCAGTTTCCGTCTTTGAATATCTGAACGCGTAATCCGTTTTTCGTGATTCCGACAATGTTCATATCTCTACTGCCGATCATAAAGTCGACATGGATAACGCTATCGTTGATTCCCTTTTGATCGAGTTCTTCTTTACTCATATGTTCGTATCCGCGCACGCAATTCGTGAATCCTCTTCCAAGTGCCAAATGACAACTTGCATTTTCGTCAAATAACGTATTGTAATAAAGCACGCGAGAATTGTTGATAGGCGAATCGTACGGAATCAGAGCACACTCGCCAAGCATTTTGGCGCCCTCGTCCATTGAGATCATCTTTTCCAATAGATGTCCGTTTTTTTCCGCCTTGACTTCTACAACCTTTCCGCCTTCAAAACGAACGGAGAAATTCTCGATCAATTCGCCTTGATAAGACAACGGTTTGGTAGAATATACAATTCCGTCCGCATCGCCTGCTTTAGGCGATATAAAAATTTCTTCCGAAGGAATATTCGCATTAAAATAAATTCCTTTCAGGCTTTCTTCTCCGCCGCCCAAAAATTGCGCGTCAGGCAACAAGCCGACTCTTAAATCGGTTCCGTTCTGGGATTTGTATTCCAGAGCAATCAATCCGAGACGGTTCAAATAATCGCACCGCTTCGCCAATTCGTCATTATGGCGCGACCATTCGCGCACGGGATCGGATCCGTCGCTGCGTGCGGCTGACAAAATGGAATCCCAAAGTTTTTCGACCGCTTGATTGACGTTAAGTTCCGGAAACACCTTCTTGGCCCATGCTTTCCCCGGAACTGCCGCAATACACCATTGATAATAATTGTCCATTGCGTCGCGATAAGGCTTGATTATTGTACTGCGCGCAGACCGAACGGCTGTAAATTTTTCCTGATCGATTCCTTTTAAGCCGTCGGGATCGGAAGATTCGAGATAGAGCATTGCAGGCAATTCTTTTTTCCTCAATTCCCACTTTTCGATTTCCCATTTTGTCATATCGGAAAGAACTTTTTCATCCTGATATTTATAATGCAAATGTGCAAGCGGCTGATGCGACCATTCCACACTCACCTTTCCGGCACCCGCACGGTAAAGTTCTTCGACGACCATTTCTACAAATTCAGGTTGATCGAGTTCCGCCTGTACAATGACCCATTGTCCCTTTTTTACATTAATGCCCGTTTTTGCAAGTAATTTCGCATAACGGCGAAGTTGTGTTTTGTTCATTTTAACCTCCTGTTTCTATTATACCGTTTTATTTTTCATCCGTCAATTTTATCCTGACAAATCCGTTCTTTTTCCGTTATTCAAGATATAATACGATCGAACCTTTGAACAGACTTTGCTGCATATCTATGACGCGTTGATTCGACGATCCTCTGAACTTCAAACGAATATCTTTCAATTCTTCGATAAACGGTCCGTCCACCAAGACGTCGATAAGCCCTAACAATTCGCGGGTTACCTCCGCATTCGCCTGCGCCTCTTTCATGTCGTTTAAGTTCAACGTGTAGCCCGTATAACACCAAACGGTTTTATGAGGCAACCGACGCTTTACTTCTCTTAAAAAAGGCAACAACGCACGCTGATTTTCAGGTTCGAACGGCTCGCCGCCCAATACGGAAAGCCCTGCTATGTAATCGGGCACAAGCGACTGTAAAATATCTTCCTGAACGGTCGCATCAAACGGAATCCCGTAATGAAAATCCCAAGCAACTCCGTTAAAACAATTTTTACAATGTCTTCTACAACCCGAAACGAAGAGAGATACCCGAACTCCCTCTCCGTTTGCAATATCCGTTTTTTTAATTTCTGCTACGTTCATTTTTATAAATGTAACACTCTGTCTTTAATTTCCTGCGTTCTTCCTTGATTCCAGAACTGCGTGCCGATATAGCCGCACGTTCTGCGCGCAACGTTCATTTTCGTCTGATCGCGGTTGCCGCAATGCGGACACTCCCAGACTAATTTCCCGTCTTCATCCCGAATCTGCATTTCGCCGTCATATCCGCAGACCTGGCAAAAATCGCTTTTCGTGTTCAGTTCAGCGTACATAATATTGTCATAAATATATTGAATGACGGAAAGCACTGCGGGAATGTTATCCTGCATATTAGGCACTTCCACATACGAAATTGCGCCGCCCGGCGAAAGTTGCTGGAACTCGCTCTCGAATTTCAATTTCGTGAACGCATCGATCGGTTCGGACACGTGTACATGGTAACTGTTCGTAATATAATTTCTGTCTGTAACGCCCGGAATCACGCCGAAACGCTGTTGCAGACATTTCGCAAATTTATACGTCGTACTTTCAAGCGGCGTACCGTAAAGAGAAAAGTCGATATTTTCTTTCGCCTTCCATTCTTTGCACTTATCGTTCATGTGCTGCATCACGGAAAGCGCAAACGGTTTCGCTTCGTCTTCGGTATGCGATTTTCCCGTCATATATTTAGTACACTCGTAAAGTCCCGCGTAACCGAGCGAAATTGTCGAATAACCGCCGTACAACAGTGGATCGATCTTTTCGCCCTTGTTCAAACGCGCCAATGCGCCGTACTGCCATAAAATGGGCGCCGCGTCGGAAAGCGTACCTTTCAAACGGTTATGGCGGAACATCAATGCTTTATAGCAAAGTTCCAGACGTTCGTCAAATATCTTCCAAAACTTTTCGGAATCGCCGCCCGACGAAAGCGCGACGTCTACCAGATTTACGGTAACTACGCCCTGGTTGAATCTGCCGTAGTATTTAGGCTTGCCGTTTTCATCGACGTAAGGAGTTAAGAAACTTCTGCAACCCATGCAGGTATAACAATGCCCCTCTCCGTTTTTATCGATCTTATATTCGAGCATTTTCTTCTCTGAGATATAATCGGGCACCATGCGTTTTGCAGTGCATCTTGCGGCAAGTTCGGTCAAATAGTAATATTGGCTGCCGGGGCGAACGTTGTCTTCTTCGAGAACGTAGATCAATTTCGGGAAAGCAGGCGTCACCCAAACCCCCGATTCGTTTTTCACGCCCTGCATGCGCTGGGAAAGCGTTTCTTCGATGATCATTGCCAGATCGCGCTTTTCCTGTTCGTTGCGTGCTTCGCCGAGATACATGAACACCGTTACAAAAGGCGCCTGTCCGTTGGTCGTCAACAGCGTTACGACCTGATACTGAATGGTCTGGATTCCTTTGCAAATCTCCGCCCGCAGTCTCTTTTCTGCAATCATTGCAATATGACGCGTATCGTCAATTCCGACTGCTTTCAGTTCCTCCGCCACTTCGCATCTGATTTTTTTGCGGCTGATATCGACAAACGGCGCCAAATGTGTGAGCGAAATACTCTGCCCGCCGTATTGATTGGACGCGACTTGCGCAATAATCTGCGTAGCGATATTACATGCCGTTGAAAAAGAATGCGGCTTTTCGATAAAGGTTCCCGAAATCACGGTTCCGTTTTGCAGCATATCTTCGAGATTGACAAGATCGCAGTTATGCATATGCTGCGCGAAATAATCGGCGTCGTGGAAATGGATCAATCCTTCGTCATGCGCTTCGACGATTTCACGCGGCAACAAAATACGGCGCGTCAGATCCTTGGACACTTCGCCCGCCATATAATCGCGCTGAACGGAATTCACCGTAGGGTTTTTATTGGAATTCTCTTGCTTTACTTCTTCGTTATTGCATTCGATGAGCGTAAGAATCTGCGCGTCCGTCGTATTTGCCTTTCTGACAAGAGCGCGGGAATACCGGTAAGTAATATATTTACGGGCAACGGCGAACGCCTTCTGATCCATGATCTGGTTTTCCACGAAGTCCTGTATTTCTTCCACGTTGACGGCGCGGTTCAAATCACCCGAAAGCGCCTTTACCTTTTCGGCAATCGTGGAAATCTGTTCCTCCGAAAGACGGTTCTCCTCGCTGACTTCACGGTTTGCCTTACGAATCGCATTTAAAATTTTCGTCAGATCAAATGCAACTTCGGTCCCGTTTCTCTTAATAATTTTCATCTTCTTACTCCTTTACCGCGTTCTTTGGAAAAAAGCGTTCCCCTTTTGGGAGAACGCTATTATCATAATCATTTTATCGATGTTTGTCAAGAGATTTCCACAATATTTTGATAAAATATTTTTCATTAACCACAATATCTTGTGGTTGTGTCGAATTTTAACACATCACATGCCGTGAAACAATGGGTGCAGAAGTTACACGCTCAATAAACTTAAAGAAGTGACGTGCCGTTAATGACCAAAGAGAATTTACAGCCCAAAAATTCCGCGGCCCTGCGGCTCAACTGCATCCGAACAAAGTAAATTTCAAAATAATCCATGACCGAACAAATCGCCGTATCGATTTCAATGAAAAGAGTAATTTTCTCGGCGGCTTTGTCTACGCTCAGATAAGAGCGTTCCGCGGCAAGGTTTACGCGGTCGTGGATATTTGCGGAATAAACGTTTTCGATCGTCTTTTTTACACGGCTCTTATGAACGTCGGCTTTATCGGCTAAAATGAGCGCGGAAGAAATATCCGAAACGGGGATTCCGTACTGTTCGTCATGATTGCCGATCGCCATCATGATTTCGGCGGAATCGAACTCGTTCATCCCGAGACGCGTCAGAATGCGATAAGCAAGAATTGCACCGCTCTGCGCATGGTCTTTGCGATTGATGCAGTTCCCGATATCGTGCAGGTATCCCGCAATTTCCGCAAGACGGATCCTGTCGGCATTCTTCCCAAGCATCCGCAGAACCTCTCCGGACCATTTACTGACGATACCGGCATGACGACGCGAGTGCTCGGTAAATCCAAGCGCTTCAATTTGTTTTTCACTCATCGCCATGATCGCTTCCACTTCTTTATCCGTGCGAAGCGCAGGCATTTCAAGCATCATCAATCAAACTCCGTTACTTGTAGATTATCGTAAATTTCCCGATATTTTTCTTTTGTAAACGAAACCGTGCCGAACGTTGTGACCGTTGCAGTCCCCGCCGCAACGCCCGAACGCAGAATTTCCTGCAAATCCGCACCGCATTGCATTTTGGAGGCAACTGCGGCGACCATTCCGTCGCCCGCCCCCACCGTTGAATTTACCGCGACGTTGATGCTTTTGCAAAAATAATTTTTTCTTCCGTCGGTAATTACCGCGCCGTTTTTCCCGAGCGACAATAATACCGTCTTGGCGCCGCGGTCGATCAATTCGCGGCAACAGGCGAGCAATTCGCCCTTATCGTGAATTTCATGCGCAAGCGCTTGCTGCAACTCTTCGAAATTGGGCTTTACAAGATCGATTTCCGCCTTTAGAGCGCTGAATAATTTTGCACCCTCGGCATCGGTGATCCTTAAAGAACGCCGATCAACGGCGCAAAACAATTCACGGTAATAATCGGGCGCAACACCGCGCGGAAGTCCGCCCGAGATCACGGTCACGTTGGCTTCGGCTGAACGCGTCCGAACCGTTTCGATCAGTTCCGAAAGTTTTTCTTTTGTTACCTGTCCGCCGACGTCGTTGATTTCCGTCAGCATAGATTTCTGATCGATACATTTGTAATTTTCGCGCACTCTTCCTTCGTTATAAATAAAGGAAAAAGGTACCCCTTCCTGTCTGAGCGCGTTTTCAAACATCGCTCCGTTTTCACGGTACATGAATCCCGTCGCAAACGCTTCTTCTCCGAGTCTCGCAACGCCGATCGCAACGTTCAGCGCTTTTCCCGTAAAGGAAAGCGTTTTATTTTTTACTACGTTGACTTTCCCGATATTCAAAGAATCGAGTTCTATCGTAACGTCCACGCTCGGACTCATGCATACCGTTAATATCATAATGATACCCCATCGCAAATTCGTTTATACCGCTGATAAATTATTTTAATTTTATCGAAAACATTATATTACTCTTTTGAATGAATTTCAAGACCCAAATTCAATTTTTTTGCGGAAATTTGTTGAGGATTCCAGCAATTACTTTTACAAAAATAAGGTTCTTGTTGCGACAGTCTCCCGAAACGCTCTGTCGTGTTCCACAAATATCATGGTCGGCCGAAATTCACACAACAGGTTTTCGATTTGCAAACGGGTATCGATATCGATATAATTGAGCGGTTCGTCCCAAATGTACAAATGCGCACGGCAGCACAGGCTTGCCGCAAGACATACTTTCTTTTTCTGTCCCTGAGAATAAGATGAGATGTCTTCGCTGAAAATTTTTTTCGGAAGCCCCATCTTGCTCAATACCGCCATCAGTAAACTTTCATCGAGATTCCGTTCTTTGGCAAACAAAACCAAATTCCCCCGAATATCGTCCACGGTTTGAGGAACGTAAGAAACGATCAGACCGGAAGCAATTTTCACCATGCCGCGATGATCGATCTTTTGTCCCGCGATCAGTTTTAGGATACTGCTTTTTCCGCAGCCGTTTTTCCCGACCAACGCGATTCGTTCATTCTGTGTTAATTCCAAGCAAACGTCGGAACCGACCTTGCATGCGCCGTAAAATATTTGCACGTCTGAAAGCGAGAGCAACTTTTCCGAATGGTATGCAAGCGGAAACATTTTTAACGGTTCGTTTTCCTCCGCATTGCGAAGCAATTCGGATTTTTGCGCGATCGCCTGCAACTGCCGCGCCTCGACAACCTTTGCACGCTTCATCAATTTTGCCGCTTTATGTCCGACGTAACCTTTATCCTGTTTTAATCCGGAACACGCTTTCCCGTGCTTGGATGCCTCTGCTCGATCCGACCAATCGGAAGTGCGTCTGACCGATTCCGAAAGTCTGGTAACCTCTTTTTTCAGCCGTTCGTTTTTTACCGATTCGTAAGCCTGCGTCTTTTCGAAATTAAAGAGCCACGAAGAAAAATTACCGCTCTGTATTTCTATTCCGTTTTTATTGATGGATAAAATATGATCGACGCAGCCGTCTAAAAAATATCTGTCATGCGATACAATGATAAATCCCTTCTTTTTTTTCAAATATGCGGAAACGGTATCTCTCGATCCGGCGTCCAAATGATTCGTCGGTTCGTCGATCAACAAAAAATTCCCCTCATTCAAAAACAATCCCGCGAGCAGTAATTTGGTCTGCTCTCCTCCGGAAAGACTTGAAAACGGGCGATACAGCAACTCTGCTTCCATTTCGAGATAAGACAGTTCGCGTATAATTTCCCAATCCTCTGCGTTCGGACAAACTTTTTCCAAAATTTCGTAAGAGAGACGGCTTTTGTCTTCAACATCGTACGGAAAATAGGACATTGTAACGCTTGACGAAATATTTCCGCGATAGGGAAGTTTTCCGCACAGCAATTTCAGTAACGTCGTTTTCCCCCTTCCGTTTCTCCCGATCAAACCGAGTTTCCAATCGGTATTGAAATGAAAACTTAAATTTTCAAAGACGTTTCCGACCCCGCCTTCGTAGCCGAACGTTAAATCCCGAATGTTTACAAACGCCATAAATCCTCCTTAAAAAAATAAAAGTTATGAGCAAGTAACCTCATAACTTAAATCTTATGATATTTAATCAATGAAATGATTTCTTGCATAAAAGCCGACGGAACTACCGCCGCGGTTTGATTCAATTCAGCAAGAAATCAATACCATCTTTCACCTTTCCGATCAACCGATCGACACGATTTACATCGAAATCATTTGCAACGTTTCGTACAATTCGTAATTAAACCGTTTTTTCATCGATACGGCTTCGATGATGTCCATATCGATAATTTCGTTTTTACGGATCCCCACAACGCGGTTTCCGATCCCGTCTTTTAACAGACGAACCGCTTTATTGCCGAACTGCGCCGCAAGCATTCTGTCCGCCATGGAAGGCGAACCGCCGCGCTGAATATGTCCGATATTCGTAGAGCGCACCGAATATGAAGTCACTGCCTGTAATTGTTTTGCGAACTCATCGGCGCTGCATGCCCCTTCCGCAACAATAATGATATTGGAATGTTTTCCGTTTTGGCGGGACAGATCGATGCGTTTCACGATACTGTCCATATCATATGTAATTTCGGGTACGACGATAATTTCCGCCCCCGAAGTGATCCCCGTATACAAAGCGATATCGCCGCAATGGCGCCCCATCACTTCCACAACGGAAATACGTTCGTGAGAATTCATCGTATCGCGCAGTTTGTTGATCACGTCAAGACACGTATTGACAGCCGTATCGAAACCAAGCGTATAATCGGTATATTCAAGATCGTTGTCAATAGTCCCGGGGATCCCGATCGTAGGAATACCGTAATTTTCGGTCAGACATTTCGCTCCGCGGAACGAACCGTCTCCTCCGATGACTACAAGCCCTTCGATTCCGTGTCTTTCAAGCGTGGACACCGCCGTTTTCTGACCTTCCTCGGTCAGCATTTCCAAGCATCTCGCCGTACGAAGCCGTGTGCCTCCGCGCTGCACGATATCGGAAACGCTCCGCATTTCCATGCGCGTCATCGTATCGTCAATCAGACCGCTGTATCCGCGTTCGATCCCGTAAACTTCCATACCGAAATAAATCGCGGTACGAACTACGGCACGGATTGCGGCATTCATTCCGGGCGCATCGCCGCCGCTCGTTAAAAGTCCGATTTTTTTCATCATAAAAACCTCCGTTTGACCCGTTCCGAGTTATTATAACAGATTCTTACAAAAAAGCAAAGAATTTTATCCATGATTAAAAATTTTCATGGCTACATTTTCAAACGATTTTAATTTGTTCTTCCGATAATAACGTATGCACTTCCGCAAGAAAAGCACGCGTCAGATTTACGGAATACTCGAACCGTTTTCCGCCGTGCAGAATTTTGGTCTTTGTCGTACCGACATAGCCCTCCAACGTATCGAGAAGTTCCTCAAACTCCCCGTCCGATAGCGTGCGGGCATCCAACCAAAGCGTCTTCTCCTCCGTCTCCGTCTTTTGCGGACGGTTTTTCTCCGATTCTTCGGGCGGCGTAAACGCCTCTAATTTATCGATCAACACAACGGGCAGTTTATCTGCCGGCGTATCGATTTTTCCCGTGATTTTGACAACGGCGTCTTGCCTTAAATTGCTTTTTATTCGTTCGAAAACCTGCGGGAACGCAAGACACTCTACGCTGCCGTACAGATCTTCCACCGTAACAAACGCCATCACCGAGCCCGAACGTGTATTGATTTTTTTAATGCCCGCAATAATCCCGCCCATCGAAACGGGCATACCGCTCTTGATCTGACGGTACGTTCTGTCCCCTGTTTCTTCGTCCTCTTCATAATCGGCAAGCAATCCCGTATGGAACGTACAGTTTTCGAAATAGCGCGCGTACGCGCCGAACGGATGCCCCGTAACATATACGCCTAAAACGGATTTCTCACGGGAAAGCAATTCCGAAGTATCCCATTCCGGAATGTCGGGATAAGTTACGACGGGCGCTTCCTCCTCCACGACGTCGCCGAACAGCGACATCTGCGCGCCCGACTTCTGCTTTTCGATTCCGGCGATCCGCCGCATCAATTCTTCATAGACCGCATGATAATGGCTCCGCGGGCGTCCCATGCTGTCGAATGCGCCGCCGAAAATCAAACTTTCGACCATCCGTTTGTTGACAAACTTGGTACAGCGCAATAAAAAGTCGGAAAAATCTTTAAACTGCCCGTTCTTTTCACGCTCGGCAATCACTTCGTCCATTGCGCCGATCCCCACGCCGCGTAATGCACAAAGTCCGAAGCGCACCCCTTCTCCCTCCACCGAGAAATAGGCTTTGGAACGGTTGACGTCGGGCGGATAGGCTTTGAGGTTTTTCTCCTTCATGTAGACGATATATTTGGCAACTTCTTCGATTTTGGTGATCCGGTTATTTAATACGCCCGCGAGGAATTCTTTGGGGTAGTACTTTTTCAGATATGCCGTCTGATACGTGATCACGGCATAGGCCGCGGCATGGGATTTGTTGAACGCATAAGACGCAAAACTTTCCATTTGTCCGAACAGTTCCGCGCTGACTTCGGGCGGAATTCCCTTTGCCTGACAGCCCGCGATATTGCCTCCGTCTTTTAAATCACCGTATATAAATTTATCTTTTTGCGCCATCAGTTCCGAACGGTGTTTTTTTGCCATGGCGCGGCGAACGAGATCTGCCTGACCCAACGAATAACCGGCAAGATTTTGGAAAATCTGCATGACCTGTTCCTGATAAATGATGACGCCGTACGTCTTCTCTAAAATGGGCTTTAACAGCGGAGTTAAATATTTGATTTTGGAAGGATTGCTTCTGTTTTTCAGATAATCGGGAATAAAGTCCATCGGACCCGGGCGGTAAAGAGAGATTCCCGCAATCAGATCTTCCAAACAGTTCGGCTGCAACTGTTTCATAAAGCGTTTCATGCCGCCTTGTTCGAGTTGGAACACGGCGTCCGTATCGCCTTCCGAAATGAGTTCGTATGCCTTGGGATCGTTGCATTCCTGCCCGAATTGAATTTCTTTTCCCGTATCTTCTTTGATATAGTCGAGCGTTTTTTTAATGTCGGTAAGGGTCGTCAAGGCAAGAAAATCCATTTTCAGCATACCGATGGATTCAACTTCCTTCATATCGAACTGGGTCGTGATGTCTTCGCCGTTGCGTGAAAGCGGAACGTTATCCGCAATCTTTTTACGGCAAATTACGACGCCCGCAGCGTGCATCCCCGTCTGACGGGGCATGCCTTCCAGCCTTAATCCCATATCAATCACGCGTTTCAGCGTTTCGTCCAATTCGTAAATTTCGATAAACTCCGCATTTCGCTTTGCTTCCTGATCGGATAATTTTTTCAGGGCTTCGTCATGTTTGTCGGGATCACTCTCCGTTTCGGATACCGCTTTACGGCATTTTTCGAGATTCAGTCCCAACAATTCACGGATGGTCGATTTCCCGTCCATGAGTTTGGTGACGCGGTCGGTCTCCGAATAAGGTACGCGCATGACGCGTCCCACGTCTTTGATCACAGCGCGGGATGCAAGCGTTCCGAACGTTACGATCTGCGCAACGTTTTCGGGGTGATAACGGCGGCGGACGTATTCTATGGTTTCCGCCCTTCGTTCGGTACAAAAATCAACGTCAAAGTCGGGCATAGAAACACGGTCCGGATTTAAAAACCGTTCAAACAGCAAATCGTACCGAAGGGGATCGACGTCGGTAATTCCGATGGAATAAGCGACGATGCTTCCCACGCCCGAACCGCGCCCCGGCCCGACGGGAATATCGTGCAAACGCGACCAGTTGATATAATCCCAAACGATCAAAAAGTAATCGGCAAACCCCATTTTAATGATCGTTTCGAGTTCATATTCCGCACGCTGTCTGATCTCCTCCGTAATATTTTCATATCGTTTGGGAAGTCCTTCTTCCGTCAGTCGCCGCAAAAACTCGGGCGACGGCGTTCCGTCGTCCGCCCGATAGAGCGGAATCAGCGTTTTATCGTAGACCGGCGTCCCGTTATCTTTTAAATGAAACGGCGTGTCCGTATCGGAAATTTTATTCGCAATGACGCGCGTATTGGAGATCGCCTCAGGGACGGAAGGAAACAGCGCCGCCATTTCGTCGCCCGATTTCATATAAAATTCGTGCGTCTGCATTTTCATACGCGTGGGATCGTCCAGCGTTCGCTTTGTCTGAATGCACATCAGCACGTCCTGCATTTCCCAATCGTCGCGCGTTAAATAATGCACATCGTTCGTGGCAACCAATTGGATATCCGTTTCCCGCGCGAGTTTGATGAGAAGCGGCAGAATCTGTTTTTGCTCGGGGATTCCGTGATCTTGTATTTCGATATAAAAATCTTCGCCGAACGCCTCTTTCATAGACAGCGCAAACGCCTTTGCCGCTTCATATTCGCCGTTCATCAGGTATCTGGGAATTCTGCCGGCAAGGCACGCCGAAAGACAAATGACCCCTTCCGTATGTTCTTTCAGTACGTTATAATCGATACGCGGACGATAATAATATCCGTCTACAAACGCAAGCGAATCGAGTTGAACGAGATTGATATAACCCGCTTTGTTTTTGGCAAGCAAAATCAAATGGTCTGCGCGTTGGTCGATATGTTTTCTGTAATCGTCCACGACATAAAATTCGCAGCCGATAATTGCTTTGATTTTTTCCTTTTTGCATTTTTCGGCAAACCGCAGCGAGGTGTACATATTGCCGTGATCGGTGACCGCCACTGCGTCGATCCCGTTCTCCTTGCAATGACGGACCAGATCGTCTACCTTCACGGCGCCGTCCAACAGGCTGTATTCGGTATGTAAATGCAAGTGCACAAAATCCGTCATATATTCTCTTCCTCTTTTGTTTTAATCTGCATCAGTTTGCGCAAACGGTGGTTCAGACAACTTTTGGATACGCCCAAATAATCCGCAAGTTCCTGCATGGAATACGTCGGATGCGCCATCCGTGCCTCAGCCGCCTCTTGCAGAGAATACGGCAGGCAGGAAAGGACGCCTTCCGCTTTCAGAACCTGAAACAGTCGGATCTGTTTTGCGCTTGCGATCGCCGTTTTGTCGGCATTCCCAGCATCGCAATTTTCTTTGCGGTTACTGTTGTTGCTCTCCTCCCGCGCGGCGGCAACCTCTTCAAACGTTTTAAGCGCGCATTGGGCATTCATCATCCCGAGAAAGTCGCTGATCGTTTCCCGATGTTTACAATAAACCACGTGCTTTTCCCCGCGCGGAATGATGCTTGTAATCAGTTGCAGTCTGTCAAGCATTTCGCAAAAGGACACCGCATCATCTTCGACGGGAAATACAAATTCAAGATGATACCCCGTCTTTGCGATCCCGCTCGGAAGCGTACAACTGCCGCTTCCCAAAAACGCGCCTTTCAGGTATGCGCGCATAGCGGTTTCTTCTTCCAGATTGACGGCGGAATATTCCGCCGTAACGTCGGCATATTCCCGCGCACGATCACCTGCATAGGTGAACGTCAGTTTATCCCGCCCGTGTTTCGGGTCGCGTGCCGCCCCCGTAACCGACATGGAAACGCCGAACAGCCTGTCTACAATCGTCAAAAAAAATTCCGTGACTTCTTCGTTTTCATTGGTAAAGGAAAACTCGTCGCGTTTTCCGGAAACGCCGAACACGCAATATCCGCTCGTATCTAAAAATGCCGCAAGCATAGCAAGGCGGCTGCTGCGGCTTTCGGGCATTACTTTTAAAATATCTTTTCTGATTTTTTCAGTAAAATTCATGTTTCGTTTATAAGCGGCGTTTTTTATATTCCGCAAACCGGAAATGAGGCAGTCTTCCGTCGATGTTATCGATCCTGTCGAGCGGGACTCCCACCCGTAAAATCTGTTCTTCCGCCAGCGCGCATTCACCGATCCGCTCGGGCCAATGCGCGTCGGAATTGATCACAAAACGCACCCCCGTATCGGCAACATCTGCAAGTTCTTCATCCGTTAAATGCGTCTTTTTGGAACTGATTTCCAAATAGGTTCCGTAATCGCGGCAACATTTTGCTACCTCTACGGCGTTTGCAAAACAGAGATAATTGATATGCGTTAGAACGTCTATCGGGTTATTTTTAACCGCGTTGATGTACGTTTCCGTTGTATAGCGAATCAATTTTTCGGATGGCTTTTTGTTGAGACTCGCTCTGAGCCAACTGCCCCAACCGAGTTTCATGTCGCGCATTTTGTCATAATGAATACAGACGTGAATGCCCGCCAAATAAATATCGAAATTTTCATAATCGGATTCTTTCAAATCGCACAGACCCGATTTCCCGCGGATATTGCTCTCGATCCCCACCAAAGCGCGTACGCCCGTCAAGCGTTCTGCTTCCCGTATTTCACGGATAAATTTTTTCATTTCTTTGCGGTGAATTCCGAAAAAGAGATGCGAAAATCCGTGCTCGGTAATTCCGATTTCTTGTAAGCCCAACTCCTTGGCGCGCGCAACGTTTTCAAGGACGGTGTATTTGCCGTCCGAATACTTAGTATGAGTATGATAATCTGCTGTAAGAATCATCTCGTTTTGCTCCGCGCGGAATGTTGTTCCGACTATGTAACTCTACGGTATGCGGCGAATTTCCTCACGCAGTAAAATACCCGTTTTTCGCCTTACCGTTTCTTTTATAATTGCAATCAATTCGGAAACGTCGTTGGACGAAGTTCCTTCATTGATAATAAAATTTGCGTGTTCGGTGGATATGTACGCCTTCCCTACGGAACGCCCTTTCAAACCGCATCGGTCTATCAATTCCCCCGCCGACTTCCCTTCTGGATTTACAAACGTACAGCCCATGCTTCTGCCTTTGGGAAGATGTTTTCTCGCCGCAAGATATTCTGCGGTAGTTTGTGCAATCCGTTCGGATTTTACACCGCGCAAACAGACGCGCGTGATGGCAATTCCTTGCAAAAAAACGCTGTTTTTTTCGGAATAATCGCATTCCCGTAAATTGAACCTGCGTATTTTGCCGTTTTCAACGCCTTCCACCCATTCTACAAGATCGGAAAAATGCGTATTTTTCACTCCGGCATTCATTGCCGCACCGCCTCCGACCGTCATGGGAATGCCCGCAAACGGCTCGAAACCGCCAAGAGAATGAATGCGGGCAACCCGAAGCAATTCTCCGCCCGATACGCCTGCGTCCGCTTCGATAAAATTTTCTTTGACTGAGATCCCGCGCAAAGATCGGAAACGTATGACTGCGCCTTCCCAGAATCCGTCGCTCGGCAATATGTTCGCACCCGCACCCAAAAAACAAAACGGTATCTTTTGCGACTCTAAATATGCAATGACCGCCGCGGTTTCCAGATCGTTTTGCGGTAAAACCGACAGCGCCGCATAACCGCCCGAACCGATCGTCGTATGCGTTGCAAAGGAAAAATGTTTCTCCGTCCTGACGTGAGGGAACTTTTTTCCGAATAACGTATCGATACCCACTTTAATTACTCCTGATATTTTATCACATTATAGCGAAAATTTCAAATGGTTTTTAAAAATTTATCAAGATTTTTTCGGTCTTCGCCGTTCGACGCAATTTGCGAAATTGCTTGCAGCGCATCCGTTTCGGAAAATACGCTTACCGTCTTTGTCCCGTCAGTATTTTTGATCGGCAACATCCCGATATCGGAAAGTTCCTGCTGGACCTCCGAAGAAAGCAATTTCTTCAAAAAGGCATTACAATCGGCGCGCTTTTCTGCGGACAGAACCGAAATATATTGATACAAATCGCAATATTCTTGCAACGGTTTTTCGTATATCGTAACACCACGCGCAGAAAACCGACACACGTCGCGTTGCGTTCCCAATAAATAGCGGTATTTTCCGCTTAAAAAACCGACGTACGCGGCATTGGAATTTACAATTTCACCGCGAACGCCCGCCAAGTTGGCGGCAACTTCGGGAAGATTACTGCCGCCCTTTGAAATGGCTATTTCGCCTTCGCCGTTAAAATCTTCCGTGAGAGAAAATAGATAGTAACCGCCTGCGCACCAAGGATAGGCAAGACATCCCTCATCCGTATTGCCCCCCGCAAAAGAATAAGGAAGCGGAAGGCTCATTTCGGCATATGCCGATAATCCGATCCCATAGGAGAGCAAGTCCGGACGCTGTCCCGCTGCGAACGCAGCATTCGCACCCTCTAACGTATAACTCGTGATCATGTAATAGACGCCTTCGTTTTCCTTTTCCGTTTTCAGAGCCACACGCCGCAAAAAAGACGTACGGGAGCCCTTCCCACCCTCGAAGGTATCGACGTTCCAGATACGCACCACACGCTTTTCTGCTTTTACGTCCTCTTTTTTCTGAGGAAAAAAGACAACTGCCAAAAAAATAGCAGCGATTGTTACGAAAGGTAGCGCTGTAAATAATGCTTTTTTTATTTTTTCGAATTTCATACCTCTATCCTATGCGGCAAATTCAAACGTCATGCGGCATATGCAAGAAGGGACGCATCAATGCGTCCCTTCCGCGTTTTTACATTACGTTTTCGTAATCCAAAAACTATATCTGAAAGCGGTAAATAACCGCTACGAAAAAAAGTGTGTGCGTTTGAAAAATATTTATACTAAACTTTTACAATCTTATTTTAATCCTGCACCTCGACCTTGCAGACGCTCTGATTATTTTTTCTTATTTGTTCATAAGCCATTAAAAAACAAAAATTACGTTAAGAAAAACGGAGACCGAAGTCTCCGTTTTTCTTAACCTCTTTTTTGAAAACTGTCGCAGCAGGTGCAGTGTTCGCAATCACACGTGTTGCCCACATGAATCTGCTTGAGTTCGCAGTGCATCCCATCCGAATTGAATTTGCACTCGGTCACCCCGCACGAAACGCCGCAGTTGATTTTGTGATCCATTCCGCGTCCCTCCTTGCGTTTATTATGGCTTTTTAACAGAATTTTATACCAAGGGTATTGACAAATCCTCTTTGCTTCTGTAAAATAAATTCAAGGAGAACACCATGAAAGTCATACTGAAAACAGACGTAAAAGGCAGCGGAAAAAAAGGCGACATATTAGAAGTGTCCGACGGATACGCAAAGAACTTCCTGTTGAAAAAAGGACTTGCGGAAATTGCAACGTCAAAGGGCATCAACGAAATTAACCAAAAACGTACCGCAGACGCCTATCATAAAGCGGAGAACATCAAAGAACTGAAAGAACTTGCCGCCAAAATCAACGGCACCGAAGTTTCTCTTTCGATCCGTGCGGGAGAAAACGGAAAAGTGTTCGGTTCCGTTACTACGGCGCAAATTTCTTCCGCGCTTTCGGAATTAGGATACGAAATAGACAAAAAGAAAATTTCCACAAAAGACGCCATTAAAACGGTAGGCGTTTTCGACGCCGAAATTCGCCTTATGGAAGGCGTTACCGCCAAAATTAAAGTCAACGTTACTTCACTTTGATCGAATCAAACTTAATACAGATACAAAAAAACCACGCTATAAACGCGTGGTTTTTTTGTTTAACATAACATCTTAGCATATAATTTATGCTATTATGTCACACATAATACTATTCAAAATATATACTATGCGCGGCATATTACTATGTAAAATTGGAATTATGGCAATTTTATCTCGTATAAATCTTTCTCGGGAAGTTTCTTCGTCGAACCATCGACAAATTTTTTCAGTTCCGCAGCGCCTTTCTCGACGGGAACGTTTACGCCCGCGCCCGCTACACAACCTCCCGGACACCCCATTCCCTCGATCAGACAGCCGTTCTTCTTTCCGAGTTTTGCAAGCAACAGCATCTTTTTACATTCTTCCAAACCTTCGGCATGCTCGATTTTTACTTCTATATCGGGATAATATTCCCGAATACAGTCTTCGATCGCCTGAGCCACGCCGCCGGAAACACCGTATCCTCGCCCCGCCGCAGTCGCATCATGAATGGGCTCCTCTTTCCTGTAAGTTTTAAAATCGATTCCTCTTGCCTCAAAAATCGCAGACAGTTCTTCAAATGTAATGACAAAATCAACGTCGCTTCTGACCGTCCGCCTCATGGCTTCAAGTTTTTTGGCTGCACAGGGTCCGATAAATACTACACGCGCATTGGGACGTTTCTGCTTAATAGAACGAGCCGTCGCAACCATTGGAGTTAACGCGTTTGATATTTTGTCGATCGTTTCCGGAAATTGCGTCTTAGCGAGCATGCTCCAAGCCGGACAGCACGAAGTCAATAAAAACGGCAATTTTCCCGTTGCCACTTCCGTCGCATAATGATGCGCTTCGGTTGCCGCGCCCACGTCCGCACCGTGCGCAACTTCATACACCTCTTGAAATCCCACGTCTTTCAGCGCCGCTTTGATATTCCAAAGCGTGACGCCTTGTCCGAACTGTCCTACAATCGCGGGAGCAACCTCTGCAACCACTTCGTCGCCTTTTTTGATTGCGCGGATTAACTGATAGATCTGTGACTTATCCGCAATCGCGCCGAACGGACAACTCACCATGCACTGACCGCAACCTACGCATTTTTTAGGGTTAATACTCGCCCGACCGAGCGCATCGCTCGTAATTGCTTTTACCCCGCACGCTTCGGAACAGGGGCGAATTTTATGCGCGATCGCATCGTAAGGACACGCCGCTTTACATTTCCCGCACTTGATGCACTTTTCCCTGTCAATCACGGTGCGACCGTCTTTCCCCACGGAAATGGCTTCCTTGGGGCAAACAGTGATACAGTAGCGTGAAACGCACCCGCGGCATTGATCGCTCACCTCATAAACGTTATCTTCACACCTGTCGCAAGCCGAGGGAATTACCTGCATCAGAGGCGGTTCGTAATATTTATCGGTGATATTGCTTGCAGACAGCCCGTTCGTAATATGTGCGGGTTTATCCTGCGGATTCAGCGACATCCCCATTGCAAGCCGCACGCGTTCGGATGCGATTGCACGCTCACGGTAAATACTTTCACGGTATTGCGGCGTTTCCGTGGGCGTAATTTTATAGGGTATCGCCTCGATATCGCTCCCTTCGTTCTCCGATTCGTACGCGATGCGGGCGACTTCTACAAATACTTTGCGTCTGAGTTTAATGACCGAAGTTTCCAATCCTCGCATATTTGACTCCTTTCGAAAAAAAAGGGCAAGACCGACATGCCCTTTTTCTATGATGTTTATTTCTTGCCGTAGTAAGCATTGAGATACATCTGCTTGATTTCGCTCATGAGCGGATATCTGGGATTCGCGCCAGTACACTGATCGTCAAACGCATCTTCCGTCATTGTATCGAGACGCGCAAGGAACTCTTCTTCCGTAACTCTTTCGCCGAGCGCTTCGCGTATGGTCTTGGGCTGCCCGATCGCCGCTTGCAATTCTTTCAATTTTTTAATGAGCGATTCGACCAATTCGTCGTCGTTTTTCCCTTTCAATCCCAGAAAGCGAGCCGCATCGGCATATCTTGCCTTGCATTGCGGGTAAGCATACTGCGGGAACGTTCCCATCTTCGTAGGCTGTTCGGAACTGTTAAAGCGAATCACCTCTTCCAGCATGAGCGAATTTGCCATACCGTGGGGAATATGCCAGTACGAGCCGAGTTTGTGCGCCATGGAGTGACATACACCGAGGAACGCATTTGCAAACGCCATACCCGCCATGGTGGAAGCATTCGCCATTTTTTCACGCGCTTCCGCATCGTTTGCTCCCTGTGCGTATGCACGGGGAAGATATTCGAAAATCAACTTGATTGCTTCCTTTGCGATTCCGTTCGTAAAATCGGTTGCCATAACGGAAGCGATTGCTTCGAGCGCATGGCTCATTGCATCGATTCCCGAACAGGAAGTAAGTCCTTTGGGCTGGTTCATCATCAGATCGGAATCGACAATCGCAACGTCAGGCATCAGTTCGTAATCGGCAAGCGGATATTTCGTGCCCGTCTTCTCGTCGGTGATGACGGCAAACGGCGTAACTTCCGATCCGGTACCCGCAGTCGTAGGAATGGCAACAAACAGCGCTTTATCCCCCATATGCGGGAAGGTATACACCCTTTTGCGGATATCCATAAAGCGCATCGCCATATCCTGGAAGTCTACTTCGGGATGTTCGTACATGACCCACATGATCTTTGCCGCGTCCATCGGCGAACCGCCGCCGATGGCAATAATCACGTCGGGCGCAAAATCGCGCATTTGCTTTACGCCTTCGTTCGCGCAGGCAAGCGTAGGGTCGGGAGCCACGTTAAAGAACGTGGAATGCGTGACGCCTTCGGCATCTAAAATATCCGTAATCTTTTTCGTAAAACCGCTCTGATAAAGAAACGAGTCTGTTACAATAAACGCTTTCTTTTTGTTGTAAACCTGTTTTCCGAGTTCTTTTAACGCGACGCCGAGACAGCCGCGTTTGAAATATACTTTTTCGGGTGCTCTGAACCACAACATATTTTCCTTCCTTTCCGCAACGGTTTTAATATTGATAAGATGTTTTACGCCGACGTTTTCAGAAACGGAGTTCCCGCCCCAAGAACCGCAGCCGAGCGTAAGCGAAGGCGCAAATTTAAAGTTGTACAAATCTCCGATCCCGCCCTGCGAAGAAGGAGTATTGATCACGATACGGCACGTTTTCATGACCGAACGGAAATATTCTATTTTTTCGTGACCCGTTTCCACGTTGATATAGAGCGACGAAGTATGACCGAGTCCGCCGTCCTTAATCAGCCTGTCTGCTTTTGCAACTGCGTCTTCAAACGTATCCGCGCAGTACATCGCCAGCACGGGCGAAAGTTTTTCGTGTGCAAACTCTTCGGAAAGTTCTACCGACTCCACTTCCCCCACAAGTACTTTGCTACCCTCCGGCGCGGTAAAGCCGGAAAGTTCAGCAATCTTACAAGCGGATTGACCAACGATCTTCGCATTCAGTGCACCGTTTATGATGATAGTCTTGCGGACTTTCTCCGTTTCCTCCGGCGTGAGAAAATACGCGCCGCGAAGTTGCATCTCTTTTTTAAATGCGTTGTACACGTCTTTTAAAACGATCGTTGACTGCTCGGAAGCACAGATCATACCGTTGTCGAACGTCTTGGAATGCAAAATAGAAGATGCCGCAAGTTGAATATCCGCGGACGAATCAATAATCGCGGGCGTATTTCCTGCGCCCACGCCGAGCGCGGGCTTTCCGGAAGAATAAGCCGCCTTCACCATCCCGGGACCGCCCGTGGCAAGGATCATATCCGCTTCCCGCATGACCATCCCCGAAAGCGGAACGCTGGGCTGATCGATCCATCCGATAATATCTTCGGGCGCGCCCGCCTCAACAGCCGCTTCCAGAACAATTTTCGCCGCAGCGATCGTACTGTTTTTTGCACGCGGATGCGGGGAGATGATCAGACCGTTTCTCGTCTTTAAACAAATCAAACATTTAAAGATTGCCGTCGACGTGGGATTGGTCGTAGGAATGACCGCTGCAAGCACGCCGATGGGCTCCGCAATCCGTGTAATTCCGAAACTTTCATCCCGCTCGATCACTCCGCATGTCTTTGTATCCTTATAGGCGTTATAAATATATTCGGAAGCATAATGATTTTTAATTACCTTATCTTCCACGATACCCATGCCCGTTTCTTCTACCGCCATTTTTGCAAGCGATATCCGCATTTTATTTGCGGCAAGCGCGGCACGGTAAAATATTTCGTCCACCTGCTCCTGCGAATACGTAGAAAATTTTGCTTGCGCCGCTCTGACTTTGCCAAGCATTTTTTCCAATGATTCTTCGTCTTCTACCATAAAATCCTTCATATTTGTCCTCCAAATTGAATTTACTATATTTATTTCGAATCAACCGTTTTACTCACTGCATAATCCTGCAAGAGAAACCGCCAAATCTTCATACTTTACCGTGACCCCGTCGGGTACGTGTAAATAAACGGGCGCAAAATTCAAAATCGAACGAATCCCCGCCGCAATCATACAATCGCATGCATCTTGCGCCGCTCCTCTCGGAACGGTCAACACGCCCGCCGTCACCCCGCTGCGCGTCACGATCTCTTTTAACCGCTCCATCGGATATACAGGCTTTCCCGCGATCGCGCCGATCTGAGAAGGCGCATTGTCAAACGCCGCTACGATATGGATCCCGTAATTATCAAATCCGTCATAGGAAAGGATCGCCCGACCCAATCCGCCTGCACCGACCACAACGGCATTCGTCCATCGGTGATAACCTAAAAATTTTTCGATATCCGCAATTAACCGCGCGACGCCAAACCCCATGCGCGGCTTCCCTTGCAAGGAAGATATGATCGCAAGATCTTTTCGTACGCCGACCGCGGAATAACCCATATCCTTTGCAATGACCGCAGAAGAAACGTAATCGACCCCTTTTCCCGCTTCGCCTTTCAAGTAACGCAGATACGCCGGCATACGGGAAACGGTTGCTTTTGAAATTGTATCCGTATTCCCCATAATGCCTCTTTTTATATCGATAAATTTTTATCGATTTATATTTTACCAAATATTTTTTTGAAAGTCAAATGTTTGAATGCAATTTTTATCGATCGGAATAAAAAAATTCCGCCTGGTTTTGGCGGAATCATCTAAACATTATTATATCCTAATTTATAACAACGCTTTTAATTGTTTCTCGATTTTTTCTTTCATATCGAGATATTTTTCTTTTTTGGCTCGTTCATCTTCTACCAATTTTTTAGGCGCTTTCGCAACAAAATTTTTATTCAAAAGTTTGCCGTCCGCACGCGCAATTTCGTTTTTAATACGATCCAGTTCTTTTTTCAATCTGATCCGTTCTTCGTCGAGATCGACAAGTTCTCCGAGCGGAACAAAAATCTGACCCAATTCACAAACTTTGGAAACGGTTTTTTGCAGGCTACTACCGTTCTCGAGAAACTCGATTTCGCTTGCCCCCGCCAAACGCTGAATAGAATTTTTATTGACGGTAATCAATCTGTGCGCTTCGCTGACAAGATAGAGATGAACTTTCTTTGAAGGCGGACAATTGACGTCAACTTTCATTGCACGTACGGTTTTAATGAGATCTATGATGCCTTCGAAGGCTTTTGCTTCCTTTTTATAAGAAAGTTTCGTGTTATATCTCGGATATTCGGAAGTAATGATATTCCCCTTCGCGTTTGGCAAGTAGGAATAAATTTCTTCCGTCGCAAACGGAATAAACGGATGAAGGAGTTTTAATATGTTTTCCAGCACAAACAATAGAACGCCCAGCGTCGCACGTTTCTTCTCTTTGTCCTCGCCGTAAAGCGCGGGTTTGGAAAGTTCGATATACCAGTCGCAAAAATCGTTCCAGGTAAAGTCGATCAATTTATCTGCCGCAATTCCCAGATCGTATTTTTGAAGAGATACCGTCACCTCGCGGATACACAATTGCAGACGGGAAATGATCCAACGGTCGGCAGGCTGTAACCGAATTTCGGAAATTTCGGGAACGTCCGCGCCTTGCGCGTTCATCACGACAAACCGCGCGGCATTCCAAACTTTGTTGATAAAATTACGCGAAGCCTCGACTTTCGTATCCGTAAAACGTGTATCGTTCCCTGGCGCGACACCGGTAACAAGAGATAGACGAAGCGAATCCGCTCCGTATTTTTCGATTATTTCGAGCGGATCGATCCCGTTTCCGAGCGATTTGCTCATTTTGCGCCCCTGCTCGTCTCGCACCAAACCGTGAATCAGCACGTCGCGGAACGGTACTTTTTCGGTATATTCGATGCCCGAAAACATCATGCGCATTACCCAAAACGGAATAATGTCGTAACCCGTCACGAGAACGTCCGTCGGGTAAAAATAATTAAAATCCGGAGTATTATTCGGCCATCCCAAAGTAGAAAACGGCCAAAGCGCGGAAGAAAACCACGTATCGAGTACGTCTTCGTCCTGTTTCAAGCGCACACTGCCGCATTTCGGGCAAACCGAAGGCGTATCCACGGAACAGATCTCTTCTCCGCAATCCTCGCAATACCATACGGGAATCCGATGTCCCCACCAAAGTTGGCGCGAAATACACCAATCACGGATATTTTCCAGCCAATTATAATAAATTTTAGAAAAACGATCGGGCGTAAATTTTGTTTTATTCTTCATGACCGCATCGATCGCAGGCTTTGCGAGCGGCTGCATTTTAACAAACCACTGTTTCGATACAATGGGTTCTAACGTAGCGCGGCAACGCGAACAGTGTCCCACATTGTGGACGTGCGGTTGGATCTTGACAAGTAACCCAAGCGATTCCATTTTAGAAACAATTTGCTTTCTCGCTTCATAGCGGTCCAGTCCCGCAAAATCGCCCGTAAGTTCATTCATCGTTCCGTCGTCGTTCATGACCCGAATCAAGGGTAGATTATGGCGAAGTCCGACTTCAAAATCGTTCGGATCGTGCGCAGGCGTAATTTTTACCGCGCCCGTGCCGAATTCCGGCTCGACATACTCGTCTGCAATCAGCGGAATTTTACGCGACGTAAGCGGAAGCAATAACGTTTTCCCTACTAAATGCGAATAGCGCTCATCATTCGGATTGACGGCAACGGCGGTATCCCCGAGCATCGTTTCGGGACGCGTCGTCGCAATGGTGATAAACAGATCGCTTCCTTCTACGGGATACTTGAAATACCAAAAATGCCCCGCATCTTCCGAGTAATCCACTTCCACATCGGAAAGAGCGGTTTTACACCCGGGACACCAGTTGATGATCCGGCTCCCGCGGTAAACAAGCCCGCGCTGATATAATCTGAAAAACGCTTCCCGCACGGCAAGGGAACATTTTTCGTCCATGGTAAACGCAAGGCGCGACCAATCGCAGGAGGAACCGAGTTTTTTCAGTTGTTCAACGATTCTGCCGCCGTATTTTTCTTTCCACTCCCAAACGCGCTGTAAAAATTTCTCTCTGCCCAGCCCCTCTTTGGTGAGACCTTCTTTTCTGATTTGCTCAACGACCTTTACTTCCGTTGCAAGCGCCGCATGATCGACGCCCGGAAGCCAAAGAGCGGAATAACCCTGCATCCGTTTAAACCTGACCAAGATATCCTGCATGGTTTCATCCATCGCATGTCCCATATGAAGTTGCCCCGTTACGTTGGGCGGGGGCATCATCACGGTAAAAGGAACTTTATGAGGATCGATTTCCGCGCGGAAACAGTCTTTTTTCATCCATTCCGCATAAATCCGTTCTTCAAAATCCTTAGGATTATAAGTCGTTTGCATCTCTTTCATAGTTCTTTCCCAAAAAAACGTAATACAAAATAATTATAAACTATTTTTCGGGGGTTGTCAATAAATCTGCCGTTGGCATAACATATAATATTGTTATTTTATAATGTGATTGCAACATTTCGGTTGCAGTCGCATTTTTTTTGCCGTGAGTGGCGGCATTGTAGCCATTCCCCCTTCGGGAATGAAAGGCATGTTTTTTCTTGGACGATAAACATACGCAGGTTCGATTCCTGCCGTTCCCACTATTCGATACAACGGCGTATAGCCTTTGTAAATAAATTTTATGGCGTATAGCCAAAAGGAGTAACTATTATGGCACAAGTAGAGTTGTTGAAGAAGGTCGGCAAGTACACCGACAAAGAGGGAAGAGAAAAGCAGTACACGAATTTTTATGTTCGTTGCGGCGACGCCTTAATCCCGATTCAAGTGTGTTTCTTCGCTAACGAGGCCGGGAAAGATTCTCAATATGCAGGCAGAAAAGAAGTCTTGAAAGCCTTTGCTGAACTTCTTCCTGAAAAGACGGAGAACGGAACGCATAAGCCTAACGTCGTGCCTCATGACGGAAACGACCCCTTTTAAGGATTGTACTCAATAGTCATGACGGATAAAAGAGTTAGGCAAAAGGTGCAAAAGGTGCAAGATGAGAGGCTATAAACACCGCCCTATATAATAGGGAATAGCCGCCGAGCCGCTGGGGCTTGTCCAAGCGGCTCGGGCAAAAGGTGCAAAAACGGGCAAAATCGGTCTGTTTCAAATCAAGGGGTTAAAAATGTATTTGAAACAATGTTTAGTTACCTCGAATGTAGAGTTTTTCAAAGGTAACGTTGGCGATATTATTAAATCGCATAAAACAATTAAACAATATGCTTATATCTTGCATGATAAAGATTTAGGGCAAAGTCCACATTGGACAATATATCTCAATTTTGGTAATTCGGGCGTAGACACAAAGCAAGTTGGCGAGTGGTTCGGTTTGCAAGAGTCGCAAGTTGAACGTGTTAAGGGGCGTAAAACTTCTGTTCTTGAATATCTTACGCACAGTAATGATACTCAACAAAATAAGTATCAATACTCCCCTTCCGAAGTTATTGCAAATTTTGATTTTCAGACGGAAATCAAAAATGCAAAAATCCTCGGTGATTTTGAAAATTACAGTTACGCTCGACAACTTGAATATGTTAATTCATTACCGGTGTCTGAAAAAGCAAGCGCGTTTTCGCAGTTAGAAAAATTGTGGAAATTGCAATGCCGTTGGCTAACTTTGCAGACGGACAGAAAACTTGAAGTAATGTTTATCTGCGGTAAAGGCGGTACGGGCAAAACGTATTATGCGAAAAAGTTGCTTAATAGCATGGGCTATGATTATTGCGTATCAAGTTCCTCGAACGATCCATTTCAAGACTACCTCGGACAAAAAGCAATGATATTGGACGATTTGCGCGATAAATCGTTTGAGTTCGAGGATTTATTGAAAATTCTTGATAACAATACTGTATCAAGCGTACAAAGTCGATTTCAGAATAAAGTTTTCAACGGTGCATTGATTGTAATTACTTCTTCCGTTCCTTTGCGGTATTGGTATCGTATTCAATTTGGAAATTCGCATGATTCGTTAATTCAATTATATCGCCGAATCGGGTGTTATGTTGAAGTTACAAAAGAAGAAATTTCGGTGTACGAGGAAATCGGCACGGACGGGTGTCCGAAAGGTGGCGCACGAGTATTTAAGAACGAACTCGCGGAAGTAGAAACGAAAAAGGAAAAAAAGACAGATTTCGGCGCATTGTTCGGGAAGATTTGCGAAGTATCAACGGCTTCCCCTTTTGACGGACAAGCGGTGCAGTTAAAAATTCAGTCGTAAACGGCAAGCCATGCCGTACGAAATAAATCAAGCGAGGTAAAAGAAATATGGCATTTGTAAAAAGAAGCAAGGATGACGTTAAGTCGAAAACGCCTTTTTCGTGGGGTAACAAAACGAAATCGGGCAAAGTTGCAAAAAGCGGTACGACCGTAGAGTTTAAGGACGGAACAAAAACAACATTGTTAAATCCGTCTGGTAAGGCGACGAAATATGCTGCTGAACTCGGAATGGGTGTTAAGGTAACGAATAGTGGCGAATTTAAGACCGATGATAACGGTAACGAAGTTTCCTTGACACGTGAACAACGCGCATATCGTGCTGGATAGCGGAATTGAATTATCTGTAAAAGGAACAATAACGGAATACACTGTTGCGGATATTTATACTTACAGTGGGTATGCGAAAGGATATGGTTCAGAACTCGCAGAGACCGATACCCTATCGTGTAAAGTTGACGGATTCGATAAGTATTTGTCATTAGACGTACATACAACTTATTTTATTCCCGAGGGCATTAACGGAAAAACACAATTTACACATGATTGTTTAAGTAGTGTATATTTTGCCGTTCCGAAGAATGTTACAGAAGAATACGGGTTAATGACCCGCATTCGTGGCGAATATCTGAAAGCACTTACAAGTGAAATTTTTGTCACGGGTAATGATTCTTATTATAATGAATTTATGTCCATGCTCGGCGTAGATATTGGCTATTGGGAAGAAAATAGTTCTGATTTCGATTGTTTAATTCGTGCAGACGGAATTGGTAATACCGATTGGATTTATAACAATGCCAAAGAATGTGCCGATTACTATCCGAACGATAAAACGTTCAGTCGGTTGAATTATATATTAAAGGCTACAAATGGTGATGCCGATACATATGACCTTTCGTGGGAAGTCTTAAAAACGTATATGAATTGGTATACTAGCAATAACGTTGGCGGTGATGAATCTCTTGTCGCGGAACGTTATGCTGCTTCATTATTTTCATGGGTAGCAGATTCTTATACGTATTTTGATTACAATTCAGAATCGGTTACGCAACCATTAACGACTGTGGTAATTAGTCAAAATTGGTGGCAAAAATTATGTGGAACTTCAACAACGACCCCTTCCACTGTTTATGAGGGAAAAGAAGCAATCCATAGAGTAGTGGATTCAGATTTTCTTTATTACAACGGAGAATCTGAATTGAACGTTCAAGGTATAAGCAATAAGTTATATATTGCACAATCCGACGTAGCAGAATTTAAGAAATTTTATGATGATAATAAAGAAGATAACGAGATATATCTTATACGTTATGCAGTAGATGATTATGTGTCTGCCGAGGCGATGGAGGCGCATTGGAGTAAGGTTGGACATAATGTAGCAACAGGTGCTCCTCAAATGGTTTATAAGACCGATAGCGATACGAATTGCTATTTGGCGCAAGAATATGTTTATCTCAATTTCGACATTATTGATTTGACTTTTTCTAAAAATAATGTTTCTACGGTAATACCGGTTGTTATGTCTCCTATGGATATTTTACATGACATAACTCATCCTTCGCAAACAACTACGGATAAAGCCGGTTTAACTTGGTGGCAAATTGTATTAGCGATTATAGCGGTAATCTTTCTTTTGAAATTGTTATATGAGTTTTTGAAATGGCTTTTGTCGCTTCCTGCGAAGGCAGCGAGCGGTACGGCAAAAGGCATTAAAAATTCTATCAAACGCAACAAAAGGGAGTGAAGATTATGGCAAAAAAGAATAGATTTCATTGTAAAACGGAAGCGCAGAAAAAGGTTATTAAGTATAACTACGCTATAAAAGCACAAAAGAAAAGTTCCGTCAAAAAGACGGAACGTATCGAAGCCCCCTATCCTCATTTTCGCTATTACAAAAAATCGAAACACCCTGCTTTAATTGTGGGTGAACAGAAAGGTAAAAAACAAGACAAATACGGAAAAATGCATGATATTGAAGAATATAAATATCGAAAAGTCATGCATGACGACAGAGACGGCAGGCATTTGAATGAGACCATTTACCCGAACCCTGATCCACGTGATTTTGAACCCATGCATATAGCAAAACGGGTGCGTCATGATGATAAGAGAAATTTTGCCCCGAAACCGTTATCGTGGAAGTATCCAAAAAAATGAACACAAAAAAAGAAGCACCCCACGGGCTAAGCGTTAGCCGCCCATTCATGGGAAACTTATTTCGTTTCCGTGCTTCTTAATATTTATTATATACAATTTAATGATAAAAGTCAATCAAATTTAACAAGGAATAATTAAAACGCATGAAGATATTTAAGCGAATTTTGTGGGTTTTGTTTGCAGCACTTATTTTAATATTTATAGGTTATTTTATTTATACGGCGGTGAAGTTATGAAAGGTTATTGCAGGTATTTAGTAATAGACATAAACACAGGCTATGGATTAGTTTGCGGCGAAAAATGGAAAGAGTTTTCGGGATTGCCCTTTTGCGGTTCTTTTCGTTCTCGTTGCGGTGGGTTGCGCAAATATACGGTGGCGCAGTTCATGCAGGAAAAGCGAATTTGTGGGCGTGATTGCGTTATAGTGTATTGGATATATTCCAAATTTGTGGAACCGTGCGCTTGTTCTGTTGTTTCTCCGTTTGGGTGGCTGCTTGGGCTATCGGGTAATTTAACCGATTTTTCCGTTCGTCGCTCTTTGAAAAAATATCATTATGGCTATCTTTTGAAAAGGCATGGTATATGGAAATGAAAAGGAAAGATACGAGATTTATAGACGGTTGGAAAAATGCTTGTAAGAATCGAGAAGAAGAAATTAAGGAATTGGCATTGGCTTTGTTTGATTGTACTCCTTTGAGTATTTCGCAAGCAACGAACTGTGCCGTGCTTTTACATAGAAATGGCGTTCGGGTGGTGAAAAAATGAAACAAGATTTTTTAAGAAGAAATGATTTTGCAGTATTCTGGGGAGAGCGAGTAAAACAACGTAATAGAGAAATAGAAAAAATTTCTCTTGCATTAGAAAATGCATTATGTATAGTTGACGATAACGACGAACTTTTATTGAATATTGCACGGGTTATGTATTTTTTTGGGTGTAGGTTTATTAAAAATGAAAGCAACAATGAAAAAGTTTAAGGTAACTTGTCCTTTTTGTGAATGTTCATTTGAAATTAGCGAAAGTGAAAGTGTTAATTGTATGTGCGGCGTTCTTGCACATTTTGATAACGGTCATCTTCAATCTATGCGTGGCGGCGCAGATGAACATTACTTTAATGTTAAAGATTTGATGACGGGTGATGAGTATGTCGAAAAGGAAGTTTAATTATCGGCATATTATTTGCATCGCAATTACGCTTGGATTTCTTGCTTGTAGCGTATTTTTATTCCCGAACGCACTCGGTAGACTGATCGAGGGCGGTCGGGATTTCGGTTTATCGGTTGCATATTATTTTTGTGAGATATTTGGAATTAAACACGGTATATCCCCTACGGTGAACGATTTACCGCAAATACCGTTTTTCTCTTTTCTTGCCCCCTCTGCGCCGTCTGAACCGTCTTTGCCCTCTACTGTCCTGCCGAATACGTGGGAGCAATTTCAAGCGAATTGGGCGGCATATTGGCGGCTGTGGGCGAGCATGGATAACTTTACGGGTTACTTGTCATTCCTCGGCGGTGGGTTGTATACGCTCTGTAAGGTGGCAATTATCTTATTGCCGTTTGTGTTGTTGTTCGTGTTTTTGTTTCGTCATTCTATGAAGAAACAAAATAACGATTTTAACAAGGATAGTAGACCTCTCCGCGCATGGAAGAAAACCATAAATTATACATATCTTCCTATTAAGCATTGGCTTGTGGAGTTTTTCTATTTTGTTAAATCTCATAGAGTGTATCTGATATTGTGGGCGGTAATATGGGCTTACAATTTCAATGCGTTTTCAATTCTGTTAGAGTTCTTTGCTTTTTATTTTTATTTCGTAGTATCGTTCGACCTCGTAAATATTTATCGGCAAGTGTACAAATTGTTTGTAGACCTCGCCCCTATGTTTACGTTTATTCCGCTTTGGATATGGTTCATTTTCGGTTTTTGGCTTTTCAACCGGTTCCGTAGAAAAATCGGATATATGCGCCTTATGCACAATGAACGCAAGAATTGCGGATTCATCAATGAACGTGCGTTGGTGGCTCTTATTGTCGGAACAATGGGAAAAGGCAAAACGACTATGCTTAATTCCATGTGTCTTTCTACGGAAGTTTTGTTTCGTGATAAGGCATTTGAACTTCTGCTCGAATGTGATATGAAGTTCCCGAACTTTCCATGGATTAACCTTGAAAACGCATTAAAACAAGCAATCGCTGAACATAGAGTTTATAACCTTGCAACGTGTCGGGATTTCGTGCGGAGATTACGAACTTGCTTTTATATGGGAGTTATAAGTAAAACCATGTATAAGTGCGTTCGTCGTCATTTGAAAAAGTCATACAGAATAACTTACGGAAATCTTTGCTTCGATTACGATTTCGATAAATACGGATTGACCTATAACGACAATCTTGAAGTCATTGACCTGTGGAAAGTAATTGAGGATTACGCGCAGTTATATTTCATTTACGTTATGGAATCCTCGTTGATGATTGCAAATTTCTCAATTCGTTCGGATATGTTAATTGCCGACGTGGGTAATTTTCCGCTTTGGAACGGTGATTTCTTCCGTAGGGATAGCCGTTTGATTGATAGTTATTCCCGTCATGCGCATATACTCGATTTCGATACGTTGCGCCTTGGCCGTACTGTAATTGAGAATAACGAACTTCGGAATGCTTTTGAGTTCGGAATTGTTGCCGTGTCCGAAATCGGGAAAGAACGGTTAAATTCCAAAGTATCGCAATCGCGCGGATTGAAAGCGAAAAACGAAGAAACGAATCAAGAAAACGACGGTTTCAATGACGGTTTGAAAATGGCGCGCCACCGCGCGACAGTTTGTAACTTCCCGTTTATCAAGATTATTTCGGACGAACAACGCGCCATGTCTTTGGGCGCGGACGCGCGAGAATTATTCGATATCATCAACATTCGAGAAAAAACGGAAACTGTGCTTTTAATGCCATTCTTTTCGCTTGAAGAATTGTTATACGGTTGGTTGTTTGGAAAGTTCCGAAATCTTTATACACAGCACCGTTATAACCGCGGAGATAATACACTTCTCATGCACTTTATAAAGGGAATTGCCGCGCGGTTCAACCACTATTATAACCGTGTGTATAACACGTTCGGTTGTCATAGGTTGCGCGTGCAGGTAGAAAGCGGTGCGCTTGAAGGACAGTACAAAGAGCAAAACTATTATATAAGTCGAAAGAAAGATTATAGTCGGCGATTTGCAACGGATTGCTTTGCGGATTTCTTCCGTGAAAAGGCACTTACTTCCCCTGTCGGTTTGAACGATATAGATGAATACGAAACGGAACGCGCAACATGGGAAGAATTGAAAAAGCAGACAAGTTATTTCATTCGGGATTTAGAAGGTCTGAAAGATGACTTGAAAGAATCGGCATAAAAAAATGTCCTCGATTGAGGGCATTTTTTATTTCTTGACTTTTGGTAAAAAATGGTATACTATAATTATACTTTGATTTTGATTAGTTTATATTGGATTTAATTATGAAATGTCTTTTTAGGTTAGATTGTGAAAAGTTACAAAAACTTGTAGAAAAAGAATTATATCTTAAAAATTGGCTTGTTAGAAATGACAAAATTAAAAATCGTAAAGAATCAATATCTTATTCTGATCGATTTAAAATATTAAAAGAACGAGCGAAATATTTAGATTATTCTTTTGACGATAATGAAGTCGTTTCTTGGCTGGATACATTAAATATAATGTATTATACATTTGGTCGTATTGAAGATGAATATCTTAAAAACAATATTGTTGTTTTGCAAGAGTTTTGTATTCCTTATTCAAATAAGCGAGCGGATTATTTATTGGTTTATGATAATAAAATTTTGATTATTGAATTTAGTTTTGATAAACTCGGTTATGAGTTTAATTATGAAACAAAGTTGCAACAAGCGATTGATTATAAAGAATTGTTGGGGAATATTTTGCCCAAGGAAATTGATATTGGAACTTATACTTTTCTTTTGGCTCCCGAGGAAGATAAATACGGTAATTTATTAAAAATTAATGATAAACTTCCTAATAATTCAAAAATGGATAATCTTGCGAATTACATAGAAAAATTCTTTAAGAAAAACAAAAAGTTGGCATTAGATTCGTTATTGAAATTAGATGAAGAATAAATAACCCCCACCGTATGGTGGGTGGGTTGGGTCTTTGGGTGTGGGAAAGTCGCCCAAACGGGCGAGATCGAGGGCGGTTAAAAAACCGCCCTCTTTTTATTGGTTATTCGTTTGAAATGTCGCCATTTGAAAGTAAGTCAATAATTGCAAGTAATATATTTATATCTCCTGCAAATTTGCCGAATGATAATTTTCCGATTTGGTCAACACCTTTTTGTAATTCTTCTCGAGTAATATCGTATTTTTTGCAGACATTTTCTTGACTCATATTTGTTCTCCTTTCATTCGTCCGTTCAGTAAATCACTAAAATGTGTTTACTATAATTTTCCTCAAAATACCTTTGCACCCATTTTTTGAAATCAATTTCGTTGCGCCGTATTGTTCGGTCATAACGTGTATCAAGTAGAACGGGATAGGGTGCTTTACCATTACCCATTGTTCCGAATTCGATATAAACTGAAGTTCTATTGCCATAAGAGAAAGCCGCACTTTCCGACAAGGTTGCCGTAAATTCTCGGCTATACTCTTTCTGATAGTCCTCGCAAAATTCAATTTTGCCTTTGATAGTGATTTGTTCCATTTTCGTTACCTTCCTTTTATCTCCTTTGATTCGAGCATTTGGGGCGAGGTTTCTCGCCCCTTTGCTCTTATAGATTATCTGATTTTAATTCCGCGCGTTTCCGCGATATACTGCGCAACTGCCGTTGTAAGTGTCATGCCCTTTATAATTCGGTTCATGTATATTTGGCGGTTTCCGGTATCGCGGAGCGGTACGGAATGGCTTTCATAATCGCTTAACGCAAGAATGATTTTATAGGCAGAAGAAGCGTAGTTCTGCGTGTCGTCAGCGTTGTATGCTTGAAGTAAATCGTCAACGACTTGTTGCACGCGCTCGTGCCCTCTTTCGCGTTCCTTGTCTTTCTCTACAAGTTTTTTGTTTTCGAGTACAAGCGGAATAATTTCTTTCTCAAACTCTTTACGGGTAAAGCCCTGCGCAATAAATGCGTTTGCTTCCTTTTTAATCAGTTCAATATCGTTCTGCCGTTTCAGAATGATTTTGTTCGCAATCTTGATGCGCTCGATTGCCGAACGGGAATGTTGAATGTTAATCTTCAACTGATTTTCTTTCCCTCCGAGATAACGCACCATGCCGTTCATGCAAACGACGCGCTGACAGATTATGCGATACTGTACACCCGTTGAGCCGTCGAACGAATTATTGAATACCACAAACGAATTGAAAATATCATCTTCGATTTGGAAATCTTCACCTTTGAGAACAAGAAAGTTCTTTGCGTAATCGAGGGTATTTTTTGCCCCGAACGAAGGACCGCCCACTTCGTAGCGATAACCTTCTTTCACGATATTTTCGGCAACTGCGAAAGCGTCTTTGTTGCTCACGGCGTGATACTGATTGCCGACTACGCCGAGTACACATTCGGGATTGTCCGATTTCGTTACGGCGAAGTGGTTCGGAACTTCCATTCCGTTACCGAGGAAAAGCGGTGCTTTTTCGGCGGTGTAGTCAAGCCCTGCCATTTGGAGAGCCTCGTCATACGACTGTGCGCCCGTAAGGTCAAGCCCTACGCCGTCGAACATACTGAAACGACGGAGAATCTTTTCACGGGTCTGTGCGTTGGTCTTGTAGTAATTGGTTGCAGTTTTCATAATAATCTCCTTCCCCGTGGACTTATGCCCCCACGGGTGGGCTGGGGTTTAATATCTTTTGTAGATTGCTGTTAATTCAAGCCGTTGGATAGGGAAAATCTTATTTTCTTTTCTGTCTATCGGCTGAATAGTTTCAAGTATGCAGTTGCAGTTGCAGTCGAAGAAAGCAAGATTTTCGTATCCTTCGATTTCAACGATTAAATAATTGCTTTCGTCAGTCAATGCGAATTTACTTAGGTTTAGTCCGTCGCGTTCGATTTCCCATGCTAAATGGGAAATTAAATTTCGGATGGCTCTTTTGTCGATTGTATTTGCTTTGTGATTCGTTGTTTTTAAGTGAGTGATTTCTATCATAATGAATATCCTTTTTGAGTTTTTTTTGAAAAGGTCTTGCTTTTCTATTTTTTGTGTGTTATAATCTAATAAAGTTCGGCAATGGGTGGACAGGTTCACCCTTTGCGCGGTAGCCGTTCGGGGGTTTTGAGAGTGTGTACCCGTTCGGCTATGTTCTTGTTAACGACCTTGATTATTTCGTTATGTAATCGAGCAAATCAAGGATTTGTTCAGCCGTCCAACCTTGCGCGAGTAGATACTCACGCAAACGTTGGATGGTTTTTTCTGTTAATCCCACAAAAGCGTTTTCCATTCCTTTTACCTGCCTTTTTAACTTTATCGGCTTGCGCCGTTCGACTTTCCGACTAACTGAAATCAACCGAAAACGGGAGTTCCATTTTCGGGAGCCTCGCAGGGTTTAAGGGGTAAGACCCCTTTTCATCAAATTCGCTTGAAGTCCGCATGCTCCCGTTATTCAGTTGTTCCACTTCCTGTCGCCTCGCCACCACCTCTATACAAGACGGGAAGAATGTCAAGGGAAAAATCTACCGCCCTTGTAGATTTTAGAAAAAAATTTCATATAAAACGCCCTATCTTTATGCTGAAATTTTTTGCGACCCTTTACATTCAAAACGGCTTGTGATATAAATCAGCGAGGCGGCAGATTGGGAACAACTTACCGCATTCGGGAGCAGGACGACAAGCACCGCATAATAAAGGAAAACGGGGCGAGCGTTTCAGCGGTTTAGCGCGAAACCCGCCCCGTTCCTTTTATTCCGGCTTGTGATATGCCAAACAAACGACGGAGAAAACAATGTACAAATTTACAGCAAAAGAAAAATTCAAAGTATTAAAAGCATTGAAAATCACTCCTACAAGAATAATTTGTAGACGATATAAAATAGACCGAACTACGCTATGGCGTTGGCGAAAACAATACGACGGTACTGTGAAAAGCCTTGAACCGAAATTTAGCCGTAAAGGGATTCATCACCCGAACGAGCAGACAGAAGAAGAAAAGCAAGCAATACAAAATTTAGTTCGCCGCAATCCCACGATTGGCTTGAATGAACTTTACGGCAAATTGTGTCGGCAATACGGTTATAAACGTAACCCCGTTACGTTGTATCGTTATTTGCGTCGGAATGATTTTTATAAAGTTAAGAAGCGGAAACCGTATATTCCAAAACCGTATGATACTCCTCTTTCACTTGGTGAAAAATGGCAATTAGACGTGAAGCACGTTCCCTTCGAATGTTATACGGGAAATGAAGACCGCGAGCGACATTATCAATATACTGTGATTGATGAAGCAAGTCGAAAACGATTTATATACGCTTATCGTGAGCAAAGTCAAAATAGTACGGTAGATTTCGTTTTGCGCGCATTTGAGTTTTTCGGATATAGACCGAAAATAATTCAAACGGACAACGGCGTAGAATTTTGTTTTTTGCGAGGGAAAGGGAATCAAGGAACGAAAGACGGGCGTATTCATTTGTTGGATAAATTGTGTTTGCATTTCGGGATTAAACATCAGTTGATTCGTCCACGAACGCCACGGCATAACGGCAAAGTTGAGCGTTCTCATCGAAACGATAACGAAAGATTTTACCGCTATTTACGTTATTATTCGTTCTCTGATTTGCAGACGCAAATGGCTGCGTATTTGAAGCGGTCAAATGATATTCCAACGTGCGTTTTGCGGTCGCATAACTCTTGTCGTTGGCTATCTCCGAATGAAAAAGAACAAGAACTATTAGCGAATAATTAAGTATCAAAAAGATATTGAAGCCGCCAAGTGGCGGCGTTTTAACGTGTTGTAAAATAATAAATACTTATATCAGAAGCGATAAAACCCCCTATTTGAAGTGATCAAATAAGGGGTTTTCGTTATAAGTATAATTTTTTATAAATGTTCAAAAAAATTCGTTGCAATGACTTGACAACTTTACATCTGCCGTTGGCATAACATATAATATTCTTTTATTTTCACGGAGATAAATATGAAAAAAACAATCGCATTACTCGGAGCAACGCTTTTTGCGCTCCTTCCCCTCTCCGCTTGCGGAGATACAGACGGACTTACCAAAGTTAAAATCAACGAAGTAACGCATTCGGTGTTCTATGCGCCTATGTATGTAGCCGATTCCCTCGGTTACTTTGAAGAAGAAGGAATCAAAATCGAACTTACCAACGGCGGCGGCGCGAATAACGTTATGGCTGCCGTTCTTTCGGGAGATGCGGATATCGGTTTCTGCGGACCGGAAGCCGCGCTCTACGTTATGCTGGGCGGCACGAATGACGTTCCTACCGTATTCGGTCAGTTAACGCAACGCGACGGCTCGTTCCTCGTTTCGCGCAACAATGAACCTGATTTCCAATGGTCTGATCTGAAAGGCAAAGAGATCCTTGCAGGCCGGCGCGGCGGCGTACCCGCAATGACGTTCGAATACATCTTAAAAGAAAACGGCTTTACCGAATCTGACATCAATATCAACTACGACGTAGAATTCAATCTGATGACGGGCGCGTTTGAAGCAGGTACAGCCGATTATTGCACCATGTTCGAGCCTACGGCTTCGGAATATCAGGCGGCAGGCAAGGGCTACATCGTTGCTTCCGTCGGCGAAGCAGGCGGCGAGATCCCCTATACTTCTTATATCGCAAAACGTTCCTGGATAAAAAAACACGAAGACACCGTAAACGGATTCCTTCGCGCAATGCTCAAAGCAGTGAAATACGTTCAGACCACTGACGCTGCAACCATTGCACCGCTCCTTGTCGGACACTTCCCCTCTACTTCCGTAGAGTCGATTGCCGTCAGCGTAGAAAACTACCAGAAAATCAATTCGTGGGCAACGGATATGGCGATGACGGAAGAAAGTTTCGAACGGTTACAGGACGTCATCGAATCAGCAGGCGAACTTGAAAAGCGCGGCAAATTTTCCGACCTTGTGGATAACAGTTACGTAAAAGCCGTATACGCATCGCTCTCTTGATTCAAAAAATAACAATCGAAATACGGAAGACACGCTTATGGAAAAAGAAATTTTACGGTTTACAGACGTTAAACTGATCTATCACACCAAGCGCGGAGAAACAACTGCAGCGGAAAACCTGAATTTTTCTGTAAACGAAGGAGAATTCGTTGCCATTATCGGACCTTCCGGCTGCGGTAAAACGACGCTGTTATCCTTGGCGGCAGGACTGTTAAAGCCTTCGTCAGGAACCATTGAAAGTCACGGAAGTTTCGGCTATATGCTGCAAAAAGACCAACTCTTTCAGTGGCGCACGATCGAAAAAAATATATTTCTGCCGCTTGAAATCAAGCGAATCAATACCCCCGAACACCGCGATCGCGCAAGAAAACTTGCGGAGAAATACGGGTTAAAAGACTTTTTGCAAAGTTATCCCCAGCAACTTTCGGGCGGAATGCGCCAACGGGCCGCTTTGATCCGCACGTTGGCGACAAACCCCGATATTCTGTTGCTTGACGAACCCTTTTCCGCACTGGACTATCAAACGCGCTTAAACGTATGCGAAGACGTTTCATCGATCATCCGAAGCGAGGGAAAGACGGCTCTGCTCATTACGCACGATATTTCGGAAGCAATATCGCTTGCGGATCGCATACTCGTCCTCTCTCAACGTCCTGCTCACGTTTCCCATTCTCATGAAATGGATTTCGGCGAAGTGAAAAATCCGCTTAAAAGAAGAGAACTGCCCCAATTTTCCGAGTGGTTTGAAATACTGTGGAGGGAATTAAACGGATGAAAAAAGAAATCAAAAAACGTATCAAACCGAACTTTTCGGAAGAACACAGACAATACCTGAAACACCAACGACTAAAAATTGCATTAATTTGGGGATTTCGCATCGGTCTTTTAGTGCTGTTTTTGGGCTTTTGGGAACTGTCGACCGTGCTCGGCTTGGTCGATCCGTTCATCGTAAGTTCCCCTTCGCGCGTTTGTAAGACGATCGGTTCGCTTTACAACGAGGGCACACTGTTCTACCATATCGGCGTAACGCTGCTCGAAACGATCATCGGATTTATTCTTGCAGTCGTACTCGGCGTCTTGATTGCGCTTGCGCTGTGGTGGAGCGATACCGTACGACGCGTATTGGAACCTTACATCGTCGTAATGAACGCACTTCCCAAAATCGCACTCGGACCGCTCATCATCATCTGGTTCGGAACGGGCAACAAAGCGATCATTTTCATGACGGTAATCGTCGGACTGATCGTAGCCGTTATGCATATGCTTTCGGCATTTATTGCAACCGACAAAAATAAAATTCTGCTTTTGAAATCGATGGGCGCAACTAAATTGCAAATTTTAAGAAAGTTGGTCATCCCTTCATCGTTTGCCTCGTTTATTTCGATGCTGAAAGTCAACGTTGGCATGGCGTGGATCGGCTCGATCATGGGCGAGTACATCGTTTCCCGCGCAGGACTTGGATATCTGCTCGTTTACGGCGGTCAGGTGTTTAAACTGGATCTTGTGATGACTGCAATTTTTATTCTTTGCATTCTTGCCGCCGGAATGTATTTTCTTGTCGTACTTCTTGAAAAGGTACTCGTGAAAAATACAGAAAACTGACAAAAGCATTCCCGCAATCCCCAAAGCGGGATATAAGTAGCGTACGATCCCCGAAATACCCAGTCGGGAAAGTAAAAACGCCGCAAGAAGCGTAACGCCTTTTGCGGCGTTTTTTCCGCGTTTCAATCCTTCGCTCAATTTGATGATAGGATAAAGCGAAGAAGCGAGCGACGTGAGAATTGCAAGCGCCGTTGCTACATGAAATATTTTTTTACCGCGCATCACATATAAAAACGGCATATCCGCACCAATGGCGCATGCGCCTTCACGGTAGATCCTGCCCAAAATACAAACCGAACACGCAGCAATAAAAACTCCCGCCACTGCCGCAGGAATCGCAATACGTTTCATTTCTTTGCCCGCATCCATTAACACAGGCGCGGCAAGATACACGTTCATGAACGCGTATACGATCCCGCCGAGATATCCGTCTTTCCCGCCGATCAAAACAGGATAGAAATATTCTTTTTTCCCCCAACCGTAATAAAATATAAAAATTAAAAGAACGGGAACCAAGAGAGAATTTAATATCGAAATCCCTTTCATTCCCTTTCTTAAACACAGCAAAATCAACGCCATCCCCAAAACCGAAAGCAAAGGTTTCAGATCCGGCAGCAATGCGTCGAGTCCCGCAAGCATACCCGCGGACGGAATCAACGAACTGAGCGAAACGCCGACTTTCACTGCGGACGCGCCTTTTCCGAACAATGCGGACAATACGCCATAAAAACCGCCGTATTTTTTGCCTAAGTGCAAAAACAATACGCAAACGATAAAAAAAACAAAAGAGGATAAAAATACCGGCAGTAAAAACCGTTCGGTATGGAAAAAACGAACCAATTCCGCGCCGGACAAAAAACCTGCACCGATGCTTGTTCCGATAATAAACATGGCTCCGCGCAAATTGCCCATTCGGATTGCTCTGCCTCCCCTCTCTTTTTATGAAAAAAAATGTAAAATTATGTCTGACATAGTAATTGAGAGATTGACAAATTATGTCGAATATTGTAAAATAAAGAAAATGGAGGCATTCGCATGGAAGACGAGAATCAAACCGTAAGTTCCGATCTGATTCGCGGCCATATCAACACCATCATTCTCCGCGCGCTTTACGACGGAGATAAATACGGCTACGAAATCATTTCGGAAATAGAACATAAAAGCCACGGTCAATATTCCTTAAAACAACCCTCTTTATACAGCGCTCTGAAACGTCTGGAAAAAGAAGGTTTTATCACTTCGTACTGGGGCGGTTCGGTCAGCGGCGGAAGACGGAAATACTTTTCCCTCACCGAATCAGGCAAAAAAATCTCGGAACAGAATCAGTCTGAATGGGAATATTCCAGAACAGTCATCGACAGTTTGATCTCCGATAAAGATTTTGATTTTGCGAATCCCGCGCCCGTTCCCGTAGACATGCGCGTTCTGCGCGACACCACTACCCGAGCATACGCACAGGAGAAAAATGCTGAACCTTACGATTCCGCGCAATACGACAACCTCTTTTTGCAATTGACGCAGAAACAGGCGGAACTTGACAGACGGCAAACCGAACTGGAAGCGGAAGCAGCAAGACTTACAGAAGAACGTGTAAAATTATCCTCCGCAAACGAGACGCACGATTGGTCGGACGAAGATCGGATTGCCATTGAGGAATCGGCAAATCAACTGGATGAAGCGCGCGAAGCATTCGAAGAAGAAGCAGCACGATTTGCCTTAGAAAAAGAAAAATACGAAGCGGAGATGCTTGCACGAAACGACGCATTGCTTCGGGAACGAGAATGGCGCGAACACGAAATAGCCGAACGGGAACGGAAACTTACAGAAGAAAGACTGCAACTCGAACAAAACAAAAGCCGCGTTAACGAAGAAGAATTCCGCGCACTGGATGAACGACTCAAAGAAAACGAAGAAACTTTGATCGAACAGCGCAAACAGTTTGAAGAACAAATTCGTCTGCGCGATTGTTGGCTGGAAGAAGAACAGCGCCGTCACGCAGAAGAATTGGAATTGCGGGAAAAACAGATCGTTGAAGAACAGGAAAACCTTTTCCGCCAGAGGGAACAGGAACTCCTGCATCAGAACTATCTGGGACTGATCAACACCCCTCCCGCCGGCGATCCCGCAAATGAATACAGTTACTTTACCGCGCCCGTAGGCGACGAACCGGAAGAAACGCCTCCCGTTGACACGGACGATACGGACGAATGGGAATATCGCAGTGTCGTCCGTAAAATATACGCAAATTCGATCAATCCCGAAACGGCGCAATCGGTAGAACGCGAACGGGCGACCTCTCTCGACGGACTGGATTTTTACGATCTGGAAGAACGCGCGGCGCAAGACGGCATCCGGATCATAACCGCAGGAGGAAAAGGAAAAACGCAAATCGAAGAGGCATCTCAATGTGTGATCCACAAAGGAAAAGCACTGTTTATCAGCGCTCTGATCCTCTTCCTGTTTTGTGCGGCGCTGGGCGGAATCTTATTGGCGATACGAGGCTCGGTCATCCTTCCCGTATATTATCCGTATTTGATCTGGGGCGTCGGCTTGATCGTTTTATTCGTTTGCGGACTTGCTTACGCCAACAAATACGGTGAAAAATCGTTGCGCCGTACAACGCCCGCAATCGTCCACGCAGTCGTCCTATTTCTGATCTTAGTCATTATCGCCATGATCGTTGCGCTTTGGCTCAAAATCGATTTCGCGGACATCAACGAAATTGCAACCTTTATTATTGTTCCGGATATTTTCTTTGCAGGCATAATCGTTTTCGGACTTGTTTACTATCTGCAAACGAAATCCCCTCGCAATTAACGAAAACATATTATAAGAGCCGCGGCTATGCCGCGGCTCTTATTATTTGAAAACGAATCAAGCAATCATATTTATGCTCCGATACTTCCCTTTGCTTCCGGCGTTGTTACCGTGTATACGGTTTTCCCGTTCAAAGTATAAGTTACGGTACCTTTCACACTGATCGAATTCGCAATATTAAATGAATTGGGATGAGAGAACGCTGTTTGCTCCGTTTGTCCTTCTAACTTTACACCAACCGTTGCAGTCGAAATGACGTAATCATACACCGTTTTCTTTTCCAAGGCTTGATCGTTCGCCCACGCGCCCACCAATTCGCCCTCCGTCACACTCATAGTGATCGCGTTTTCATAGTTCCATACGCCCGTTTTATTTCGTTTTCCGCTAACGGAATCGATCGTAAACGCCTTTTTCTGCCATAGCGCTTCCACCACGTATTCAAACTGTCCGCCTTGCGAATAAACGAAATTCTCAACGTTTACCCAACCGTCTTCGGTTTGCATATACCAGCCGAGGAATTGATACTGTGCGGAAATTTGATCCGCTTCGAACAGCGTATAATCGCTTTCAAAATTCTTCTGATAACCGCTTGTATAGGTCGCACCCTGATAAGTAAATTCGATCTCGCTGATATAAGTAACTTTATCGGGGATACCGTAGGAAGTAAATCTCGCATAATCCCGATAAATATCTGCCTGCATCCATTCTCTGCTCTCGCTGTCCGGAAGTTCGAAAACATTGTCTTTGAACGAAACAATATAAGTGCCGACTAATTGATCGTCGCCCTCGTAAAGTTCGATTTCCGATCCGTAATACATTTGCGTATCATAGTAATAAAGTCCCGTCGCGCTGTCAAACAACCAATCGGATTTGATTTGCTTTGTGCTTACAAAACGCACCTCGTAAAGATTCGCGACATAATTTGCGGTAATTACCTGATTGGGCGATATACGCTCGCCTACATCTTCCCATACCAGCGTATATCCTTCAATTTGATATTCCGAAAGATCGGGATACTGTAATTCGGCATACAATTCGTTGGTTTTACCGTTATAGAGCACGGATTGCGTCGATAATGTCGTGTCTCCCACTTTATAAGTTACGGTTGTAAGAACACCTGAAATATAAATGTTTTTACCGTTTTCATCTTTCCAATCTTTTTCCTGCGCCTCCTGGAATGCTTTTCCGATTGCGCCTTTCAAATCTGCCGTAATATCCTGTACGTTGTCGACAACTCCGTTTTCCATTACGTTTTTAGGGTTGCGCAGCGTCAGATTTCCTGCAAGTTTTACGTCTACTGCACCCGTGCCCGCATCGATTTCGGTATTGATTCCAAGCGTTTTTAAAATCATATTACTGTCTGCGCCGAGAGAGATTACAATATCTTTTAACGTTCCGCCCGAAAGCGCCGCACCGTTCAGCGTAAACACCCAGGCAAAACCGTTTTCTTTCTTATCTTCAAATACAAAATTACTTAAATACGATTGCAATTCCGTGCCGTAATCTACGACTTCTTTCTCTCCGCTTCCCTCCAGATTTTCAGGCAGATACTGCGTGATCAAAGTACCGAAATTCATCATGAATCCGAGTTGATTCAAAATATCGTTGAAGAATATGCCAAGCGGCATCGCACGGTATTCGGTAATATAGTTGTTCGCGTCAAGCGCCTTATTTGACCACCCGTTATGTACGCTGGTCTGTAAACGCTTCATATACACCATACCGTTCGGTACGTCGATATCTAAATCAAGTTGCGTATTACCGTTGATCGCAACCTGCCCCATGATGCCGTATCCGTCGTAATTCAATTGCGCTTTTACCAACACGTTTCCGTTTTCGTCGAGATCTACCGAAAGCGCAACCTTTACGGCAAGCGCAATATCGAAGAGTTTGATCACTTTCAAATTTAAATTTACGGTGCCGTCGATATAGAAATTATCGTTCATTACGTACGAAACATTTCCCTTTTCGTCCGTCACTTCGTGCGTTGCCGTATGTACGATCGTCTTTAAAAGAGCGCTTAACCCATTTAATCGGAAGTACCCTTCCAAATTCGTCGGAGCAGTCATTGCGTCCTGACCGATTTCCGCTACCGAAATTCCGACCGACACATTGGTTTTTTCCCGCGCATCGCGATTGTAGAGATTAAGAAGCGAAATGTTTTTCAGGCATCCGTTTTCTTTGGAAACGGAGAACGTTACGTCTTCCAGGTTTTCCATGCCGTAAATCGCGTTGGAATTGAGATTCACGGTAAATGTATCTGCGCCTACCGTAACCGATTGCAGGAACGCATCCCGAATCACATTCTGATTCGCGCCCGAAACCATTCCGTCGCCGCTCATCAAACCGAATCCCTGACCGATCCCCAACGACTTTTTCAGCATAGTGCCGAATGCCAACAGTTCTTCTCTCGTTTCGGTCTGCAACCAGCGGGAAACCATATACTGATTTAATAGATCGGAATCGATACCGAATACGGCAAGCCCCGCGGAAAGCACCGTCATGATTTCTCCTGCCGGAGCGTACATCTTCAAAGGTTGATATCTTACGTCCGCTTCTTTGGATTGGAATTTTGATAACGTAACAAAGAAGTCAAGTTCTTCATCATCGTTATAATCGAACACCAAGACGTCGAGATAAGTTCCGACTTCGCTGTTATGCGGAACAATTTGCAAAGAAACGTTTAAATAGAGATCGGTTGTAACCGTAAGTGTCTTTTCTTCGGTATCGATCTTGATGAGAACGTCCTCTCCCGTATGATAAAGTAATTTTCCGGTGATCGAAGAGATTTTTTCCTGCGTCGCCGTGTTGACTGTTTCCGCAGAAAGATCAACCGTGATATTCGTTTGCGCGAGTGTTTGAACCGATGCGCCAACGTAGTCGAGGAGCACCGCAAAATCGGAAACGGTTAAATAACTCACTCCGACGGGCATATCTTTTATTTTGTTTGCTTCGCAATCGTACGCCGCAACCGCAAGATCCGCCGAAAGTTTCAGATCATCGTTTTCATAACCCAAAACGAGAGACGCACCCTGTTCGCCTCCGAACAGTTCTGCCGTAAAATTACCGCAAATAAATTTGCATATTCCCTCCGCTGACGCCGTCAATTGCATTTGTTTGAGCAGCGCTCCGATCCCGCCCGTACCGTTCATTGCACCCAAGACGTCTCTGCTTGCAAAGTAACCCTTTAAAAGAGCGAACAACTCGCTGATACTCTCGATTTCCGGCATAGGACTGCCCTGCACGATCATATCATCGATCACGCCGTCAACGATATTATAAAGTCTTATGAATGCTTCGTCCAGAACATGGAAATCCTCGTAAATAAGATCGACCCCTACGCTTCCGTATGCGATCCGGATATTTTCTTTGTTTGCGCGGAAGAACACGGACTGCTCAACTCCCGAGGTACTGATGAGTAGTTCAAAATAAGCGTCAAACCCGTTTTTCCATGAAATCACACCGTCTTTGATGGTAAGCGTAAGAACCGTTTCCTCTTCGCTGCCCGAAGTGATTTCAACGAAACCGTCCAAAGCAACCGAACCTTTATCCAAAACGTCGCATACCAGCGTAACTAACTCTGTTACGTCGATATAATTCTCCGCATCTTCAACAGGTTCGAACGCACGGCCGGAAGTAAGGCGCAACAAATCTTTTCCAAACAGATTGACGTCAACGACGCCCTTTTGGATCTTCAAAGTAATATCGCCGACGGGCAACTGATAGCCCAAAAGCATATTCAATAAATTGGTTCCGTCAAGTTTTATATTTAATGCTTGTTCCGATTCCGATAAACCAATCAAGTCGCCTAAACAGTAATTAAACAACTGCGCGCCAATCTTTTCCAATGCAGTACCAAAATCGGCAAAATCAAACGGTTGTTGCGCGATCAAACCTTGAATTACCGCCAAAAGCGAATCGGGCGTACCGAGTTGTAATCCGGAAAGCGCGCCGGTGAGCGTCTGAATATCCGATTTGGCTTTGAAATTCAAAAGATCAAGATATATCTTTCCGTCGGCATAATACAAGCCTACGGGAATTACTGCATCGTCATAGGCGAGAACAAGATTGCCTTTCACCTGCATTTCGCCTGCGATCGCCACAGAAACCGAACCGCTTACGGACAAGTTTTCGGACGAATAAGTAATCGAGATATCAATTGCTTCCCCCGAAAAAATCCCCATCATTTCGTTTACATAAGGGACCACGTCCACGTATCCGTTCGTATCAAACGTAATACTTTCACCCTTTGTAAGCGATACGACCGCACCGAACGCGTTCAGCGTAATCCCACCGTCCTGTAAAATATCGAGCGTTACATTGCCGAGGCCCTCGACAGAATCAAAACCGATTCCGAAAAGTTCCAAAATTTGCGTAAGTTTGACTGCAACGCTTAATTGCTTGTTATGTTCCGTAACACCGATTCCGTCAAAACTGTCGGACAGTACTTTTTCCAAAATGCCCGCAAGATCAAAATCGATTTGCTCCGTCAATCCGCCAAACAGTTCGGCAATCGTTTTTTCCAAATCTAAATCTGGGAACCGTTCCGCCAACTTCAATACTTGCTCGGCGTTCGCCTGTACGCACACTCCGTCCAAATTCACATAGAGCGCATCGTTCAAATACGCAAACACAACGGGTTTCTTCGATCCGTTATAAGTCAGCATGAAATCGGCTACAATCGCAAATTCGTCCCGATACGAAAAATCGACGGTCCCCTCTAAACCGAACTTTTCGTTCCTGTAAGAGACGGCAACGGCTAAAACGTCTTCCCGCATCAATTTTACGATGCTTTCAACATAAGGCGAAAGTTCAATATATTCTTCTTTTTCCGAAGAATCGAGCGCCGGCAGCATCTGATCGGAAAACGACATTTCCGCCTTGATCGCCATCCCGCCCATTTCGATTTTTCCCTCTAAATAATTCAGCGAAACAGCGTTGTTTTCTCCGATATTGAAATCAAAATTCAATTCGGAAATATTCAGTCCGCTGATCATTCCCGATAGATCGAGCGAAGTCGAAAACTTTGCATTGCGTCCGTCGTTATAAAACTCCAGATCTTTCTCTCCGATCAACTCGCCGAGAACGGCGTCCAACGAAAAACCTCCCTCTCCGGAGGCACCCTCATCGGAAACGGCATTTCCGCTGAAAAGCGGAAGAAGTTGCCCGACGTCTAATTTTACTTTGATGCCGCCGTAAGCAAGATAGGCTTTGTTGTCGGTGTAATAAAGTCGGATGACGTTATTCTGGAATTGAGCGCGCACGTCGATCGCAGAAAAATCCATTGCCGCAATATCCATAGATGACAAATCGAGACAAATGAGTCCTTCCAGTCGGTAGCCGTCGATATCCAGCGATAACTGCAGGGAAGCGGGTTGATTTAAAATCGCACCGAAGGCTTCGGTGAAACAATCTGTCGCCGTAAGTTGTTTGGATACTTCGTCTTTATCGTACTGATGAATAAAATAGTTTTCATAAGCGGGATTGGTAAACAAATCGGGCGATACGTCGGGATCTTCGGGATATTTATATTCCGTCACATTCGTTCCGGTACAACTTACCGCTATGGTCTTTTTCGCATTATATTTTTCAACGGCAGTACTGGAAAGCACGCGCCACGTCGCATCGAAAGTATAGGTAATGGAAACCGCGCTGAACGAAGGCAATTCATCGAGACCGCCCTTGAATACCATTTGGTTTCTGTAATGGCAAACCGCCGAATCGTCCGCATCTGACATGGATTCCGTACGGAGTTCAAACGTCTGCGAATAAGTTCCGTTACCGTGATCCGTAACGTCACTCACCGATAACAGCGTTTCTTCTCTGATGACGTAAACCGAAAACGCGGTACCGGGAAGTCCGTTCACTTCTTCCTGCTTATGAGGTTCTTCTTCTCCCTCTTCCGCGCACCCGTAAGTGAAATGCTCGATCGAACGACGGTTAAACGAATAATCGCGTTCGTTCCATTCATCCCAAGGAATGTCCGGTCCCAACGTCCACGTGTCTTTGTGTTTGGACGTCGTTCTCCACATAACGATCCCGTCCGTAAAGTCACTGATTTCCCCGTCCGCCTCGTCAAGAATCCAACAGAACTGCTGGGCTTCATGTACCAAGCCCATCGAGTCGACTGCGGTATCCGTCTGAATCAAAATCCCGTTTGAAAATTGTTTGTAAGTGTCGACGTCCTGATTGTCAGGTGAAACTACGTCGGTATGAGAATAGGAATACCAGGCCGGCTGTTTCTTCAAACGGTAATTCATATATCCGACGTTTTCCAGCCCCGTATGATCCATCGGCGTAGAACCGTCATCGGGCAATTCGGCACAAACCGTAAGGTAAGTTTTGGGTACCGAGTTCAGATTCGGATCTCCGCCCATGAATGCAAACAAAAGCACCACCACTCCTACAAGAAGCAGCGAAGCGGCGGCTTTTGCCTTACGGCGGGATTTAACTCTTTTCAAACGCACATGCTGTTTTTTATCCCTCACAGGGCGCAAGCGTTTTTTATTTTTTATTTCATGTAACTCCTTATCGGGAGTCTTCTTTTTTCTTTTCATGCGATCCTTAACCTGAGATTTTTAATACTGTCATAAAAGTATATGACAGTAGTGTAACATGATTATGACAAGATGTCAACTGTTTTTTGCGAAATTTGTAAAATTATAAAAAATAATATTAATGTAATACGCGCACGCGCGAAAGAAAAAAAGCGATTGATCTTTCTTTCTCCTTCGAACATAAATTTGATTTGATCTCAAAAAAAGAAAAAACCGCAATTTTTATTGCGGTTTCGTTATAGTGTGTCTGACATAATACTTTGCAAACGGTGAAATATTATGTTTTGCATGGCGAATTATACTGCTTTCCGATATAAAATCAGACCCTCACATCTCCCTTTTCGCCGAGCAAGTCTTTATGCCGAGTCAAAATCGGCTGAATCTCACATTTGATAAATTCTTCCGTTTGACGCGGAGCACGCCCTACAAAATTCCTCGCATCGAGAATCGCATCCAATTTTTGATGTACAGGTGCGAAAGAACGATCGTTTTTAATCAGTTCGATGAGATTATTATCCCCCCCTTCCTGCTTCACGCGTTTTCCCGCTTCCATAGAAAGCACACGGATTTTTTCATGCAATTCCTGTCTGTCACCGCCCGCCTTTACACATTCCATCAAAATATTTTCGGTTGCCATAAACGGCAATTCCTGTGCCAAGTGTTTTGCGATCACTTTATCGTAAACCACCAGGTTCTCGGCAACGTTCATATAGATATTCAGAATCGCATCGACTGTTAAAAATGCCTGCGCGTTGACGATACGGCGATTCGCAGAATCGTCGAGCGTACGTTCAAACCACTGCGTCGAAGCCGTGACAGCCGCGTTCATAGGAAGCGACAACATATATCTGGCAAGCGATCCCATCCGCTCCGAACGCATGGGATTGCGCTTATAAGCCATTGCCGATGACCCGATTTGATTTTTTTCAAACGGCTCCTCCACTTCTTTCATATTCTGTAAAATACGAATATCGTTGGAAAATTTATAAGCGCTTTGCGCAATTTGCGAAAGAACGCAAAGAACGTTATAGTCGAATTTTCTGGGATAAGTTTGTCCGGTAACGCCGAACACGCGCAAATCTCCGAGTTTTTTAACAACTCGTTTTTCGAGTTCTCTTACCTTTTCCTCGTTTCCGTCGAACAATTCGAGAAAACTCGCCTGCGTTCCCGTCGTACCTTTTACCCCGCGCAAACGGAAACAAGAATAGAGATTTTGCAGACTTTCGTAGTCGAGCATCAGATCTTGCAGCCACAGCGTTGCGCGTTTCCCGACCGTCGTGAGTTGTGCGGGCTGCAAATGCGTAAACCCTAATGTGGGCTGGTCTTTATACTGCAATGCAAAATTTTTGAGTTTATCCATGACGTTGACAAGTTTTTTCAAAACTATGTCCAACCCGTCTTTTATGATGAGTAATTCGGAATTGCAATCAACAAAACAACTTGTCGCACCCAGATGTATGATCCCTTTGGCAGACGGAGCAGCCTCTCCGTAAGTTTTGACGTGTGCCATGACGTCGTGACGGACCTGACGCTCATACTCCTCTGCCTTTGCGTAATCGATATCGTCCGCATGCGCTTTTAATTCGTCGATTTGTTCTTGGGAAATAGGCAGCCCTAACTCCATTTCCGATTCCGCAAGTGCGATCCAAAGTTTTCTCCAAAGACGGAAACGTTTCTCGTCTCCGAAATTTTCTTGCATTTCACGGCTTGCGTATCGTGTATTTAAGGGGTTTTCATATAATACTTTGTCAGACATAATACTCTCCTAAACGGTTACAGGTGCGGGATAATCTACCCCAAACGTTTCTGCCGTTACTTTTTTAATCTTTTGTTCGGTTACGGGTTTATCGCGGAAGTCGGTTTTGGTTTCCGCAATCTCGTCAACCGTTTCCATCCCTGCAACCACTTTTCCGAACGCCGCATACTGTCCGTCGAGATAATGTGCGTTCGCATGCATCACGAAAAATTGCGAACCGGCAGAATTCGGATTCCCCGCGCGAGCCATAGAAAGCACTCCGCGCTCGTGTTTTAAAGGATTGGCGAATCCGTTGGATTTGAATTCTCCTTTGATATAATAACCGGGACCGCCTGTGCCAACGCCGTCGGGATCTCCTCCTTGAATCATAAAACCTTCGATCACACGGTGAAAAATAATACCGTCGTAAAATCCCTTTTTGACAAGATGTAAAAAGTTATTCACGGTATTGGGTGCAATGTGAGGATAAAGTTCCGCTTTAAAAACTTTACCGCTTGCCATTTCAAACGTAACAACAGGATTTTTCGTTTCGCTCATTTTTGATCCTCCATATATTTTTCAACTTCCGTTCTGGCTTCCGCAAACAATTTCATGGAAAATTCATCCGGATACCCTTCTTTATAGACAACGCGTTTGATACCCGCATTGATAATCATTTTCGCGCAGATCACGCAAGGCTGATGCGTACAGTAAAGCGTAGCGCCGTTGATATTTATCCCGTAGCGCGCTGCCTGTATAATGGCGTTTTGTTCGGCATGACAGGCATAACATAATTCCGCGTGCGTTCCGCTCGGAATATTCATCTTTTCCCGCAAACATTCTCCGCGCTCGACGCACGAAGAGATTCCCGCAGGCGCGCCGTTATAACCGGTCGTCATGACGCGTTTTTCTTTTACAATCACCGCGCCCACTTTACGGCGGAAACAACTCGCCCAACTTCCCACCTGTTCGGTGAGTTCCATAAACCGTTTATCCCATTTATCCATAATTTCACCTTTTTTCATTATAACACGAGAATAAAAGCCTGTCAATTGCTCTCAAAAAATCGCAGGAAAATATTTCGTAAAGTTACAAATTTTTACTCTTTTTTTGTTTGACATTACTGCGTTTGCGTTTATAATATATAAGAATTCAGCAGACGCTGTAATAAAACCATCGGAGGTTCCATATGAATATCAAACCTTTATTCGACAAAGTGGTCGTTGAAGCGCTTTCGGTCGAAGAAAAAACCAAAAGCGGATTTTTTCTCCCCTCTTCCGCACAGGAAAAACCCCAAACGTGCGTTGTGGTAGCCGTAGGTCCCGGCGGATTAATTGACGGGAAAGAAGTTACCATGCAGGTTAAAGTGGGCGACAAAGTACTCTGTTCCAAATACGCGGGCACAGATTTCAAGGTGGACGGAAAAGAATTCACCATCATCAAACAAAGCGACATTTTAGCGGTAGTAGAATAATTTTAAGGAGAATCTTATCATGGCAAAACAAATCAAATACGGCGATGACGCAAGAAAAGCACTGGAAGCGGGCGTTAATACGCTTGCGGATACGGTAAAAATTACGCTGGGTCCAAAAGGCAGAAACGTAGTCCTTGACAAGAAGTTCGGCGCTCCCCTCATCACCAACGACGGCGTGACAATTGCAAAAGAAATCGAACTACCCGATCCTTTTGAAAACATGGGCGCTCAACTCGTAAAAGAAGTTTCGACCAAAACGAACGACGTTGCCGGCGACGGTACCACGACCGCCGTGCTCCTTGCACAGGCAATCATTCGGGAGGGTTTGAAAAATCTTGCTGCGGGCGCGAACCCGATCATCCTCCGCAAAGGGATCGACAAAGCGGTGGAAGAAGCGGTAAAACAAATTAAATCCATCTCCAAAACGGTAGACGGCAAAAAAGCAATTTCTCAGGTTGCCTCCATCTCCGCAGGCGACGAAAAAGTGGGCGAACTGATCGCTAACGCGATGGAAATCGTCGGCAAAGACGGCGTTATCACCGTAGAAGAAGGAAAGTCCATGACGACCGAACTCACCACCGTTGAAGGCATGCAGTTCGACAGAGGCTATGCTTCCGCCTATATGGTGACCAATACCGACAAAATGGAAGCCGTGCTCGATTCCCCTTATATTTTGATCACAGATAAAAAGATTTCCAACTTGCAGGAAATTCTGCCCGTATTGGAACCCCTTGCACAACAGGGCGCGCGTCTTTTGATTATTGCAGAAGACGTGGAAGGAGACGCGCTTGCAGCGTTGATCGTGAATAAACTGAAAGGCGTATTCAACTGCGTTGCAGTTAAAGCACCCGGTTTCGGCGACAGAAGAAAGGCAATGCTCGAAGATATTGCGGTTTTAACCGGCGGGACCGTGATCTCCTCCGACCTTGGTTACGAATTTAAAGACGTTACGCTCGATCTGCTCGGCAAAGCAAATCAAGTCAAAGTTGATAAAGATAATACGACGATCATCGACGGCGCAGGGAAGAAAAACGACATTAAAGCACGCGTTGCGTCCATCAAATCGCAAATCGAAGTCACCACTTCCGACTATGATAAAGAAAAATTACAGGAACGCCTCGCAAAACTTGCAGGCGGCGTAGCAGTAATCAACGTCGGCGCAGCAACCGAAGTAGAAATGAAAGAAAAGAAACTCCGCATCGACGATGCTTTGGCAGCAACGCGCGCGGCAGTGGAAGAAGGATACGTCCCCGGAGGCGGAAGCGCACTCCTCTCTTGCGTACCCGTTTTGCAAAAACTGGTCGATTCTTTGAGCGGCGACGAAAAAACGGGCGCGGCGATCATTATGAAGGCTTGCGAAGAACCCGTTCGCCAGATCGCTGCAAACGCCGGTGTAGACGGTTCGGTCGTTGTCGATAAGATTCTCACCAAGAAATCTGCAAAATTCGGCTTTGACGCACTGAATAACGTTTACGCCGATATGGTAGAAAGCGGAATCATCGACCCGACAAAAGTAACGCGTTCGGTACTTCAAAACGCGGCTTCCGTTGCCTCCACTCTTCTCACCACGGAATCGGTCGTTACCGATATCCCCACCCCTCCCGCGCCTCCTGCACCTGCGGGCGGCATGGACGGAATGTATTGATTCTAAATCAGAAAAAAGGGCGTTAAGCCCTTTTTTCTTTGCCTTTTTCGTAATATTAAATGCCGCTTAAAAGCGGCATTTTTCATTCATATCGGTGAATTAATTCACTCTCCATACTTTTAAACCGTGCGTAATACGCTTGTTTTCAGGCGGAAGTTGCATGTAGTTCCCGTAAAAATTCGTAAGCCATTCATCGTATGCCGAGATACAATAAACGTTTATGTTTTCAAAAGGAAGTTCCACCAAGTCAAAGAACTTCTCGCGTTCCATCGTCCATTTTCCCATTACTTCTTCAAAATTGAAAAGCGAACATTTTTCGCAGGAATAAAAATCGTTCTTCTTGGCGTAATAATTTGCTTTTCTTGCAGCACGCGCCGTTCCGTAAATAGATCCGAACAAATAGAACGGAAATAAGAACACGCGCATCAAAATTGCCCATTTATGATCGGGCACAGCCCAACGAGCCAACGCACCGATCGCCGAATATTTCAAGCACCGCTTGCGCAATTTTTTCATCTCTTTTTCATTGTCGGGCGCGCCGTCGAGCGGAAATATATCGATATAGAGATAAGGAACTTCGATATGCGACCAACTTTTAATGCGGTAGCGGTCGTCCATCAATTTTGTAAATGCGTAATACGCATGTTTACCGCGGTCATCGGAAAGAAGAAAATGTTCACTCAATTTGATTTCTCCCGATTTTACAAGCGCATAAAATCTCTCGTAATCGGGACGAGGCATAAACACGTCTATGTCGTCATCCCACGGAATAAAACCTTTATGCCGCACCGCACCGATCATAGTACCGTATGCAATGGTATAGCATAAATTATTTTCCCTGCAAATGCGATCGAACTCCGCAAGTATATTTGTTAGAGCCTCGTGCACTTCTTTCAAGGTAAGATATTTCGTTTTGTTATTTTTCATTCGCTTAATCCTTATAACCGTTTTCTACCCATTTGATTGCACGTTCGTAGTCGTTCACCGTATCGATTTCGCGCGTTCTGATTTTCATTACTTTGATCGGCAACAACGGCTCTATCATCTGATAGACGTGTTTCGTTCCGCTTTTTAATCGCGAAGATTTGATCTTTGCCAAACCCGTCCACTCCAAATCGCCTTTTTCACGCGAAAACAGACTGACGCAATCGTTTTTATCTACCGTCATAAGTACGGGATTATCGGTTGTGGGTTCCGCCCCTCCGATACATTCGTATTGCGCGTATAAAACTTTTTGCATATCTTCCGGATGCACCAAAAGATCGCCATCTAACGTCACGACGTATTCTTTGGCGTTAATGCACCCCTTCGATAAACTTGCGCCCGTACCGGTCGTTCTGTAATCGTTATTAAACGCAAACATCACGTCAGAACGATATTTTTTTACCAGTTCGATTACGTTTTCCGCTTGATAACCGACAACGATCCTTACGTCTTCGATTTCTTTTAACTGTTCCAACTGGCGGATGATCAACGGCTTCCCCGCAATATCGACAAGCGCCTTCGTCACGCCGATACCAAGCCGCGTGCCCATTCCCGCACAACTGATGACAACCGTTATATCGTTCATACTCCACCTTTATAAAAGTTCCGTCAAAAACTGAACTAATTTTTTTTCATCCATAAACGCATAATCGATGCATTTCATCAAAGCAGGCGCAATTTCGCGTACCCCGCCGTACCCGACGGCGATTTCTGCCAAACGCGCCATATCCGCATCGTTATTCCCGTCTCCGACGACAACCAAGGGATGCACAAATTGTTTCGCAGTCAACTCTTTATCCAACACGCTGACGACTTTTACCGTGCCGTCGCCGTCAACGATCGCTTTGGAACAGCAATAATGTCCGTTCATGCCGATACGCTTCATCAATGCGCTGATCCAGATATCTAAGTTGCCCGTCACAATATAACAACGCTGTCTGTTTTCCTGTATAAATTGGATTAAATGCTCGTTTAAAGGGATATTGTTAATGATCTGCTGAACTTCTTCAACGTCGATTGATTTCAGTATATTTACCCGATTCAGAAAACTCTGTTTAAACGGTATGACGCCCTGCATTGTGTCTTCCGTCAGTTGACGCATTTCTTTTTCTTTTCCGATTTCTTTGGATATCTCGGGTAAGATTTCTTTTTGCGTCAACGTAGAATCCAAATCAAATAAAAAAATATAGTCTGACATGACTCTTCCTTTTTGTATCGTTTTACGCCTGTCCGCCCGAAATTTCAAGTCCGAATTTTAATTTTAATTCGTCAATGGCAAACTGTAACGGGTCGTAAACCATTTTAGCAGGCTTTTCTTTCAGCCTTCCGTAAATGACGGGAATTTCGGTACAGCCCAAGATAATGTGTTCGTTCTTCACATCGTTTAAAAAGCATCCGAATTTCCGAAGCGCGTCATCCGTAATATTATTTTGTTTGACTGCTTCGATAAAATTTCTAATTAAAACAAGTTCGTTTTGCGCGGGCAACGACGCACGGATTCCGTACCGTGATAAATATTGATCATAAATCCCTGTTTCGATCGTTCCTTCCGTTGCAATCAGATATACTTCGCCGATTTTTCGCTCACTCAATTTTTTTGCGCACAACTCGATAATATGGATCACGTACTTGCGGAATTCGGGACGCAACCGATACACGTCGTCTAAAAAACAATGCGAAGTATTGCAAGCCAAAATTACGTCGGTCGCGCCGCCTTGGAGTAATAAATCGATCGAACCGACCAAATCATCGACCAATTCTTTTCTTTTTTCTCCATATAAAAGCGCCCGAACCCGCGAAGGCATAGTGCAATGATTGTCGATGATCATTCTCGGGCGTTCCCATTCTTTTTCCGCGGGAAAAGAGTCTGCCAAACGTTTGAAAAAATCAACCGTAGCATACGTTCCCATTCCGCCTAATATTCCAACTACCATATTGATTCCCGTCGACCGTTCAGATCCGTTTACTTTCTTCCGAGCAGTCTCTGTACGAAAGGAGGAAGTTTTTTATCCGACGAAGATTCCTCTTCTTTAAATTCGGGTTTTACAGGTTCCGACTCATACGCAGGCTCTCTATAAGGCTCTGCGACGGGAGTCGCCTCAACAGGCTGAACCGGTTGCGCAGGAGCCATGTAAGGGCTCTGCGGCGCATTATACGCCTGTTGCGGCGCATTATAGGCTTGTACGGGCGGAATATAATTCCCTTTGCGCGTTGTCGCCTCCATTACTTCTTCGGCAGAAGGGAAACCCGTAGCAATTACGGTAACTTCTACTTCTTCCTGAATATTTTCGTCAATACATGCGCCGAAAATGATGTTTGCCGAATAATCGACGACCCCGTGAATGAGTCCCGCCGCTTTTTTTGCTTCGTCAAGCGTCAGATCGGGACCGCCTACAATATTCAGAATCACACCCGTTGCGCCTTCGATCGTCGTATCGAGAAGCGGAGAATTTACGGCAAGACGAACTGCGTCGATAATACGGTTTTCACCCTTTGCAACGCCTACGCCCATGTGTGCAAGTCCTCTGTCTTTCAAAATCGTACGAACGTCCGCAAAGTCAAGATTGATCAAAGCAGGCGTTACGATCAAATCGGCAATGCCGCGGATCCCCTGCTTTAATACATCGTCCGCAACGCGCAGCGCATCGGTCATCGTAGCGTTTTTGGGAACGACCTCACTGATTTTTTCGTTGGGAATGATCACGAGCGTGTCAACGTATTTCCGCAGATTATCGATGCCCTTCATAGCGTTGTCCATTCTGCGTTTGCCTTCAAACTCGAAGGGCTCGGTGACCACGGCAACGGTCAGTATTTTTTTATCTTTTGCAATTTTCGCGACAACGGGAGCAGCGCCCGTACCGGTGCCGCCGCCCATTCCTGCGGTAATGAACAGAAGATCTGCGCCCTCGATCGCCGCTGCAAGTTCTTCCTTACTCTCTTCCGCCGCCTCTCTGCCGATTTCCGGCTCCGCGCCTGCGCCGAGACCTTTGGTGCGAAGCGCGCCGATCTGAATTTTTTTCGGCGCACGGTTGCACATTAAAATTTGCGCGTCGGTATTCACGGCAATATAGTCCGCGCTAGTAATTCCCGCTTCGATCATACGGTTGACGGCATTGTTGCCCGCCCCGCCGACGCCGATCACGCGGATTTTTGCTTTGCCGTAATTTACGGCATCCGCAGAGTTGCCATAGCCTCTCTGCTCGATGTTATCGTCTTTTCCTGCGTAAGGGATATTCTCTTGATACATATTAATAACCTCCGAAACCGTATAAGATACGGTATAGAATTCCGACTTTGCGGTGATCTTCACAAGCCATATCGATAAGTGCGATCGGCGAACTCATCGACGGTTTATTGTAGTAGGGTAAATCGGGCGCAAGTTGCTCGCACACACGGCTTAAACGTTTGCCCACATGTTCAAGCGCGCCGCGGATCTCATACAGTCCCTCACCCGTAACGTACACGGGTTTACATTCGAGGTTTCTGCCGGAGCACTCCTCCAAAAGACCGCCGATTTTTTCGCACAACTCGTCCAACCCGTCTTTTACGGTTTCGGCAAGTTCGTTTGCGTCGATTTCATAAGACACGCCCTGATGAATGAATTCCATATTTCCAGAAGACGGTTTTACATAGAGATTGGCTTTGGAAACGAGCGCAACCGCCGCGTCATAGGGAAGATCGAATTTTTCCGCAAGACGAACGGCGATCTGCAATCTGCCAACCATCTCGGTATTCTGAATGAGAACGCCGTTTCCGAGCAATATGAGAAGCGTGGAAGACAAAAACCCGACATCGAGGAAGATCGCGTATTCGTCGCGTGTTTCCGACGGAATGAGATAGGAAGCCATCGCATATTGCGCAGGTAAAAACCGCAAAACGATTTTTGTTTCGTTAAAGATCTCTTCCATTAAATCGGCAAAATAACGGCTGCAATAGAAATAAGAAAGATATCCGCTAAGCAAATCGGAATAAAGTCCGGTGGGATCGATCACGCGGCGACTGTCCGACGTAATAAAGATCATGCTTGTAGCGCGGATAAACCGATAATCTTCCTGCATTTCGTTCCCGCTTGCGAATAATGAATCGATTTCTTTCTGACCGATTTTACGTTTTTTGGGGAAACTGATCGATTGTTCTTTGGGTTCCACCTTACAGAATACGCCCGGAACGCCGATGTAAAGTTCGCGTATCCGCTCGCCGCACATTTGCTCTACCGCAGAAACCGCACTGTAAATCGCGTCCGCCAAACCTTTTGCGTCATAAAACTCGTGTTCGTTATATCCGCTGTAACTCTCCGTCGCGCTTGCTTTCAGCGCAAACGTATTATTCACGCCGCGTTCGCCGATTATAACTGCCAATTCGGTGGAACGGATATCCAAAACCGCTACGCTTTTGCGCCCCATATATCATCCTCTCTGCCGTGTTCGAGCGACACGATTTTATCTCTTAACATTATATCGTCTTAACCCAAACTTGTCAAGAAAATGACGGGTTATTTATGTCATATCATAAAAAAAGCATTTCCGCCGAGGAAACGCTTTTTCTCTCTGTTTTATAGTTGCGGGCTAAGCAGCAAACTGCCCTCTCTTTCAAATACGGTAATGACTTCGGTCACTCGCTGCACGTCGGTAAGCCCCTTGCCCTCATATGCGCCTGTTCCGGCGTAACACTCGATCGCAAGCCGCGCTTTTTCGTTGGCGCGGACATGGGGATCTTCTATCTTGATCACCGCGCCTTCCCGCATCCGAATGTTGATATAGTCGATTTTCGTCGTCGTGGGAGCGCCGTTTAATTCCAGTTCAAAGGATATTACGTTGGCTCGGACTTCCGTCAAAACATCGCGCAAAGCGGAAAATATCGTGACGAGATCGCCGAAATAATCGCCTTTTTCTCCGTTTTCGTATTTAAAATCGCCAAGCAAAAGAATATTTTCTCCGCTGATGCGGTTTTGATTGGAATCTTTTTCGTATAAATAATCTCCCCGTTCGTCTAACACGGCATATTTTCCGTTTTCGAGAAGATAAGAAAATGCTTCTTTCCTTTCGACAATTTTCAATTCCAGTTTATCGGGATACCGTTTTTCGGCAGACTCCAAACGGAAGCAGGGATATTCCTCGACCGCCGCCTGAACATCGTCTAAATCGAGGAATACCGAACTCTGATCGACAAAGGAATCCAACTTTTCCTGTAATTTTCTTGCCTCGGCTTCCCCCTCTGCCGAAAACGTGCAGAAATTGGCATGAACGTTCGTAACCGTATAGACGGCGTTCAATCCCGCAAGCACAACGAGAAATAACAGCAAGAAGGCAACCAGAGTGGTAAAAATTACCTTTTTTTTCATTGGCAACTCCTTGGTACGGAACCGTTATACGCGAACCCGTTTTACCGCCGCACCGAGTGATTTTAATTTTTTCTGTAAATCGGAATAACCTCTGTCCACATAGGAAAGATCGATCACTTCCGAAACTCCGTCCGCACCGAGCGCCGCAAGCACGAGCGCGGCGCCGCCGCGCAGATCGCCCGCCATAACGGAAGCGCCGTGCAACGATTTTACGCCCCGCACAAATGCGGTCCTGCCGCGAACTTCGATATCCGCGCCCATCTTCTGAAGTTCGGGCACGTATTTAAAACGGGTCTCGAACAAATTTTCGATGACGATCGCGCCGCCCTCGCAGATACAGTTGAGCGCAGTCATCTGCGCCTGCAAATCGGTCGGAAACCCCGGAAAAGGCATCGTTTCGATCCGACGGTTACAGCGGAGCCGCCCCTGACTTTCTATTCTTATTCTATCACTTTTCGTATGTATTTTGCAACCGTTTTCACGCAACTTATGTAAAAGTAACCCGATATGTTGGTTTTTCACTCCGATGACCTCCACTTCGCCGCCGCAGATGGCAGCCGCTATGAGAAAGGTTCCCGCTTCGATCCGGTCTTTCATGGGTCTGTATGTAACGCCGCCGAGCGACTTAACCCCTTCGATCACGATTTCGTCCGTTCCCGCTCCGCTCACCTTCGCGCCCATGGCGTTGAGAAAATTCTGTAAATCGACGATCTCCGGCTCTTTCGCCGCACCCGACAGTACCGTTGTTCCTTCTGCCTTTACGGCGGCAAGCAAAATATTTTCCGTTGCCCCGACGCTCGGGAAATCAAGTACGATTTCGGTCCCGTGCAGAATATCGCATTCGCAAAGGATAAATCCCTCCCGTTCGGTAATGTTTACCCCCAAACGTTTCAGCGCGTTCAAATGGAGATCGATGGGTCTGAGACCGATATCGCATCCACCCGGATAGGCAATGCGCGCACGGTGGAAACGCGTCAACAGCGAACCGAGCATAAAAACGGACGAGCGCAGTTCCTTTGTCAGCGAAGAAGAAATCTCATGACAGCAAGCGTCGGAACTATCGATCGTTACGTCGTCGCCGCGAAAAGTCACGTCCGCTCCCAATTCGCGCAAGATCTGCGCCATACAGGACACGTCGGAGATGACGGGCGCTTCCCGAATCGTTACGCGTTTATCCGTTAAAATGGAAGCGGCAAAAAGAGGCAATACGGAATTTTTCGCAGATTGTATCTTGATACTTCCGTATAACCTCTTCCCGCCGTCTATCATATATTTATCCATAGTTCTCTCCTCTCGTTTTTCGCAAAACACAAAATTACCCGATGCGGGCAATTTTGCGTTCTATGTGTTATATCTTATGACGTTTCTCCTTTCCGTTGTGTCTTGAAACTCCGTAGACGATCCCCATCCCCGACATTGTAACGATCAGAGAAGTATTGCCTGCCGAAATGAGAGGAAGCGGCAATCCGGTGGGAGGAATACAACCGCTGACCACCAGCGCGTTGAGCGCAGACTGTACGGCAAACGCTACCATGATACCCGAAACAAGCATAAATCCGTAAAAATTATCGCATCGGCGCGCGATCCGGAATCCTCTCCAAATCACAAATCCGATGACCGCGAACAATGCCAGAACGCCGACGAAACCCGTTTCCTCCGCGATGACCGAAAGAATAAAGTCGCTTTCCGAAAAGGGTAAAAAACGATATTTCTGACGGGAATTGAAAATTCCTACGCCGAACAGATTTCCGTTCCCCAGCGCATAGAGAGACTGAATGAGTTGATATCCTTCCTCTTTGGGCGATGCCCAAGGATTGACGAACGCCGAAAGTCTTTGCAAACGATAGGGTTCGGCAAGAATGAGAACGGGTACGGCAAACAACACGGGAACACAGATGGATGCGACCGTCTTCCAAGACGCCCCCGCAAGAAAGATCATTCCCACCATGATCGCGCCGACGCACATGGTAACCGACATATTGGGTTCGAGCATAATCAGCACGCAAATACTTAACCCCGCGCCGAGTACGGGCAGCACTCCTTTCAAAGAGCGCATCCGTGCGGGATTCTTTGCAAAATACCATGCCGTAAACAATACAAATCCGTATTTTGCGATTTCCGAGGGCTGAATGGTAAATGACCCGAACCCAATCCAGCGCGTCGCGCCGTAATTGCTTTTGCCGAGCCCTGGAACAAATACAAGGGCGAGCAAGATCAGAGATACTGCGAGCGCGGTCAGCCCCACCCATCTTCGATTGAGTTTGCGGTAAGGCAGAAATCCGATCCCGATCATGGCGGCAAATCCGATGACAAAACCGATGATCTGCTTTTTCAAAAAATAATATGCGTCGCCGTACTGGACTTCCGCGTTATAACTGCTTGCCGAATAGACGCAGAGTACGCCGTATGCCGCAAGAATGAGAACGCCGCCCAGAAACAGTAAGTCGCCGCAGCCTTTTTGCCGCAATTTCTCGGCAAAATTACTCTGTTTCGTAGGTTTCACCCTCTCCCCCTGCGATGACGCCGTAATGATTTTTAGAGGTTTCTTTTGCAAGGATGGAAAGCATTTCGGCAAACCGCTCGCCGCGCTCCTCATAACTCTTGAATGCGTCGAAACTTGCGGAAGCAGGACTGAGCAAAACGTTCTGGCCGCGTTTCGCTGTAAGATAAGCAATGCGAACCGCCATATCGAACGGACGGCAAACGGTCACTGCGGTATACCCTTGTTTTAAAGCAGCGTTGAGAATGCGGAACGCATTTTCACCGTATATCACCGTATGTACGACGCCCGACTTTTTCACCGCGTCGAACATCGGCTCGTATGAATATCCCTTGTCCTTACCGCCCAAAAGCAAGACGCTTTCCCCTTTCACGCTCTGTACCGCTTTGATCGCGGAATCCACATTCGTGGCTTTGGAATCGTCGATAAACGTTACGCCGCCCAATTCGCCCACCTTCTGTAAACGGTGTTTCACGCCGCGGAAGGATTTAAGCGCGGCAATGATAGAAGCATTGCCAAGCCCCATAATTTTTGCGGCACAAATTGCGGCAAGCGCGTTGGCGCGGTTGTGTTCGCCGTCGATCGGCAGTTCGCGTTCGGAAAACAGACGTTCTCCGCGATAGCAAAAACTTCCGTCCTCTATGTAAGCGCCTTCCACTTTTTCCTGTAACGAAAACCACACGATCTTCGCCTTGGTCTTTTCGGCAAAACCGCGTACGATCGGATCGTCGTAATTGAGGACGGCATATTCGCTTTCCGCAGAATTTTTCAGGATGCGCGATTTGAGATAAACATAGTTCTCCATATTGTAGTGACGGTTGAGATGATCTTCCGTCACGTTGAGCACCACCGCAACGTGCGGGCGGAGCGAATAGAGCGTTTCAAGTTGGAAGGAGGAAATTTCCGCAACGGCTACGCTCTTTTCCCCGAGTTCGTTTAAGCACGAAGTGATGGGTTTTCCTACGTTGGCACAGGCAACCGCGCTCTTGCCCGCCGTACGGAAAATACTTTCGATCATCGTTACGGTCGTTGTTTTTCCGTTCGTTCCCGTTACGGCGATCACGGGACAACGCAATGCAAGCGCGCCGAGTTCGGTTTCGCCGATGATGCTTTTACCCGCCTTCCGGAATGCGACGGGCAGCGGATGGTCCACGGGGATCCCCGGGCTTAAAACGAGGATATCGCATTCGGCGGCTCTTTCGTATAATTCTTCCTTTTGAACCACGACGCAGCCCATATCGAACAACTTATCGGAAGCGGACAAGACATGCTCGTCCTGTACGTCGTCGTACACGTACACGCGCGCCCCGCGGGAAACGAGATATTCCGCGGCGGATACGCCCGAGCGCGAAAGCCCTGCGACAAAGAAATTCTGACGTTCAAATAACATACTTCACTCCTTTTCCCCGATATTCGGGAATCAAACAAACGGCAAAAGCAGACTGATTCCGAGGATGACGGTAATTACGGAATAGACGTAAGCGATTTTTCCCTCCGAATGACCTTTCTCCTGAAAATGATGGTGAATGGGCGCCATCAGAAAAATCCGCTTGCCTGTTTTTTTATAGTATATTACTTGAATAATGACAGATATGCTTGAAAGGACAAACATCACGCCGACGATCGGAATGACGAGCGCGTTTCCCGAAAAAAGCGCGGCGCAGGCGGCAAAGCCGCCCAAAGACAATGAGCCAGTATCCCCCATGAAAACGCTCGCACGGTTGACGTTGAACACCAAAAAAGCCAAGAGCGCACCCGTCAGACAAAAACAGAGATTGGGAATTCCGCCGTCCTGTTCCTGCAACAGAACCAAACCTCCGACGACGGCAAAAAATACCGCGCTCACGGAACCGGCAAGTCCGTCCAGACCGTCGGTAAGATTGACGCTGTTCACCGTCGCAACAAGAACCAACACGGCAAGCGGAAGCATTCCCCAACCGAGATCGAATTCGACTGAGGTGTAAGGGATCTTAACGACCGTAAGTCCCTCTAAACAGCAATAAATCCCTGCCATAACGGCGACGGCAAACTGGAAAATAATTTTTTGATAAGGACGGAGTCCCAGATTATTCCCCCGCGCTTTTTTTAAAAAATCGTCTAAAAAGCCGACGGCAAGATACCCGATTCCCACGGCAAGCGTAACCAAAAACGGCTTGTCCGCAGTACCGTTTGCGGCAAATGCGACGACGGAAGCAGCAAGAATAAAGGCGAGTCCGCCCATCGTGGGCGTCCCCCCTTTGTTTTTATGTTCTTTTACATAATGAAGGATATTTTGCTCTGCGCCCAACCGTTTGAGGAGCGGGATCAGCAAGACGCAAAGCAGAAAGGATACCAAAAATGACGCAAGAAGACAGAACAGAATATTACGCATAAACGCCTCTGGTTTCAGGGATTCAACAAAGAGCCGATGACGGCTTTATCGTTATAACGATACTTTATTCCCATTATTTCCTGTTCGCATTCACCGCCTTTCCCCGCAACCAGCAAAACGTCGCCTTTTTCGAGCATCCCGATTGCATGGCGCGTCGCCGCCTCGCGGTCTTCGATCACAATATAGTTTTTAGAAACGGGAGCAAATCCTTTTTCGATTTCCGCAATAATATCGAGCGGATCTTCGTAACGCGGATTATCGGAAGTAATCACGGCAAAATCGGCGTTTTCCGCCGCCACTTTTCCCATGATCGGGCGTTTTGCACTGTCGCGGTTGCCTCCGCATCCGAACAAAACGATCAGTTTGCGCCGGCAATACTGTTTGATCGCGCGCATCGATTTTTCAAGCCCGTCGGGCGTGTGCGCGAAATCGACGAAAATTTCCGCGCCACGGTAACTCGCCACGCGTTCCAGCCGCCCGTTCACCTGCGTCTTTTTCAGTCCGCGCGCAATCGCTTTTGAATCGGCGCCGAATTTCTGTCCGACCGTAGCCGCCGCCAATGCATTATACACGTTGTGTCTGCCCGTAAGCGTGATTTCCGCATTGCAAAGTTCGTCGCTTAAATTGAGCATCACTTCCGTCCCGCGGAGAGATTCTTTTCCGATGACCGCAAAGGAATCGGCAGGATTATCCAACCCGTACGTTTTATAAGTTCCGCCCAGTTCCGTCAGTTCCGCGGCAAAAGGATCGTCGATATTCAGAACGGAAAAACGGTTTCGCGCAGGGTCAAACAGGCTCTTTTTGGCATTCCCGTACTCGCGCATGCTGCCGAAAAAGTCGAGATGATCTTGCGTAAGATTGGTAAATACGACGGCGTCGTACACAATGGGGCTTTCCTTTTTAAGCGCAAGCGCATGCGCGGAAACTTCCATCACCACCACTTCCGTAGACAGACGCGACATGTCGGCGAGAAGGGAAAATAAAAACACGGGATCGGGCGTAGTGAGCGTGGGCGATACGGTCACGTCAGAATAACATGCGCCCAACGTGCCGATAATTCCGACTTTTTTCCCCGCTTCTTCCAGAATATTTTTGAGCATGTACATGGTCGTCGTTTTCCCGTTTGTCCCCGTAATCCCCACGATCGAAAGTTTCCGTTCGGGATGCCCGTAAAACGCGGCGGAAATATACGACATTGCTTCCCTGCCGTCCGGAACGATCAGTTGAGGAATCCCGACGTCCGTTTCCTCTTCCGAAACGATCGCCGACGCGCCGCGAAGTTCCGCTTCCTCCGCAAAACAGTGCGAATCGAAATGCGTTCCGTGAAAACAGAAAAACAAATCTCCCGCGCCTGCGACGCGGCTATCGGTACATAAGGCGTGGATTTCCGCGTCTCCGCCGATGATCTTACAATCGGGCAATTCTTTGGCAAGAAAAGATAATTTCATAATTCTACTCCGTTGGGCTGATTTCTTTGATATCGATAATTCCCTGAAAAATATCTTTTGCACACGGAGCGGCAACCGCGCTGCCGTAATACGTCCCTTCCGGCTCGTCTACGATGATGAGCGCCAGATAGCGGGGATTGTTCGCCGGAAAATAACCGACAAACGACGAAATGTATTTTCCTTGCGCAATGACGCCGTTTTCGTATTTTTGCGCAGTACCCGTCTTCCCTGCGACGCGGTATCCCTCGATATAGGCTTTTTTTCCGCTTCCGTCGCGCACGACTCCTTCGAGCATGCCGGAAAGAATTGCCGAAGCCTCTTTACTGACCGTACGAGCCAGCAACATCGGTTCCGTTTTTTCCCTGACCGAGTTATCGTCGGAAAAAATTTCCGATACAAGACGCGGGGCATAATAGTATCCTCCGTTGACTGCAGACGCGGCGGCGCAAGCAAGTTGCAAGGGCGTTACCGCAATCGCCTGTCCGAAGCCGATACGGGCAAGATCGCCGTTTTGTACGGTACTTTCGGGCAGCAACATACCGATGGATTCTCCCGAAAAGTCGATGCCCGTTTCGCGCCCGAACCGGAATGCCGAAAGATAATCGTAAAAACAGTCTTTTCCCAGCGAGAGCGCGATGTCTACAAAGCAAGGATTGCAACTGTTATTGAGCGCCTCCGCAAGCGTTTGGTTGGAATGTTTTCCGTTAGCGTGATCGCTCCAACATTTGATCGTCGAGCCCTCTACCGTGCGCGTTCTTGCACTTGAAAAAACGTAATTGCGCGCAAACGCGTTCGGATTGCCTTTCAGATTTTCTTCGATATTTGCCGCCGCCGTTACGATTTTGAAAGTCGACCCGGGCTCGTATACGTCGGACACCAAACAGTTGCGCGAGAGTTGATTGAGCGTATCCATATCGTCGCGCGGGATCTCGTTGAGGTCGTACGAGGGCAAATTGACCATAGCGAGCACCGAGAAATCGGACGGATCGAGGACAATTGCGCGCGCCGCCTTTGCGTTCGTCGATTCGAGCGTCTTCTGCATCACTTCTTCGGCAAGCGACTGAATTCTGTAATCGAGCGTCATGCGCACGTTCAGTCCGTCTTCCGCCGGAAGATAAGCGGCGGTCGCCCCCTTTAAGTCGACGCCGACAAGATCGGTTTCAAAAAGAATTTCGCCGTTCTTCCCCGCGAGATATTTATTGTAATATTGTTCGATCCCCGTGGTGCCCGAACGGTCGTAAGAGGTAAAGCCCAGAATCTGCGAAGCAAGCGAACCATAAGGATACAAACGGATATTATCTCTCGAATAATAGATTCCCGAAAGATTTGCGCCCTCGATCTTTTCCACTGCCGATTTGTCCGTTTGCCGTACGACCGTCACTTCCGAACGGCTTTTATCGGTCAGTTTTTTCAAGACCTCCTCATAGGTCAAACCAAGTTGGGCAGAGAGAAACGTTGCGCTGTCTTCGGCTTGATCTACAGCGGATGCGCGTGCGAAAACGCTGTATGCCGTAGCGTTTGCGGCGAGCAGTTCTCCGTTGCAGTCGAATATTTTTCCGCGGTTGGCAACGACAGGAATTTCTCGCGTCCACTGGTCGAGCGCACGATAGTGCAATTCGTCTTCCCAAATGACCTGTATGTAAAAAAAACGCATGAGAAAAATGCAAAAAATAAAGGCTATCGCCGAAAGTACGGCAAATAACCTCTTTTGTAGGATCGTAATCGAAAATAATTTCGGTTTGATACGGCTCCCTCCGTGATTCAATTTAATTGCAGATCAGCGTCTGATCATTCCGTTGGCTTCGGCGAACTGCTTGACCAATTCCTGAATCGGACCTTCGAAATTGTAAATATCTTCGAGTTGCTGTTCGATATCCTGATATTTGATCGTTTCTTCGGCAATCTGCGAACGCAAATCGGCGATTCTGGCGTCTAACGAATTAATGATGCCCGTATTGATACAAATCACCGTAATCGCGAGTACGATCGCACAGACGACCGCTGCAAGGATCACTTTTGCCCGCGTGGAAATTCCTGCGAACAACCCCGTCTTTTCCGCCGCGGCGATCACCGTGTTTTGGCGGAGCGTGTCCATCGTACGACGGGTAGGCAACGCATCTTCTTCCGTGATCGCAACCGCAGCAGGCGCAGCAATCGTCTCCGTCCAACGCGCAGGCGCTTCTACGGGCGCGGTCACTACTGCCGCAGACGCCGTTACCGGATCGTTTTTCACCGCTGTTTCGGATATCAATGCGCCGTCTTTATAGGCAATCCCCTCGAAAAGCAAATGTTTCGAAACGGGAGCGGAATAAGACTTATAATCCGCAATTCTCTGCACTGCGTCCGATGCAACGGGCGCTGTCTGAGGAGCGGCGGTCTGTACGGGCGCGTTTGAAGTTTCCGTTTCTTCCTCGGCGTATAACAATTTCAGAAAGTCTGCTTTTCTTTCGTTATGTTGTTTCTCTGCCGCGGAAGTTTCGGACTGAATCGTTTGCGTTCCGCTTTTTTCAGTTGTTCTTTCAAGGACCGTTGACCCAGCCATGGTTCCTCTCCTTAATTGTATTCCTATCGTTCTTGAATCATTCTATGATTTTTTCAGCGATTCTCAATTTTGCGCTCTTGCTGCGCGAATTGTTCTTCAGTTCTTCCGCGTCTGCCGTAAGCGGCTTGCGTCCGATCAGTTCGATTTCCTGAGTTCTTCCGCAGACGCAGACGGGAAATTCTTTGGGACAAGTGCAAGCCGTCGAAAGATCCCGAAAAACTTGTTTTACGATTCTGTCTTCCAACGAGTGAAACGTTAAAATGCACGCTCTGCCGCCCTTCTTCAAACGCCGCGTCAGAGTTGTTACGCATTCACGCAACCCGTTGAGTTCGCCGTTCACTTCGATGCGGATCGCCTGAAAAGTCTTTCTCGCACAAGCCGAATAACGGTACTTTGCAGGCACGCTCCTTTCTACGATCTCTTCCAGTTCCGCACAGGTATGAATTTGTTGATTTTCCCTTGCGCGGACAATATTCCTTGCAATCGAAGGTGCGTATTGTTCTTCTCCGTATTCGCGGAGAATACGTTTCAGATCTTCTTCCGAATAACCGTTTACGACGTCGCGGGCAGAAAACGCTGTTCGCCTGTCCATTCTCATATCGAGCGGAGCATTCCCGTTTTTATAAGCAAATCCCCTCGTTTCGTCGTCGATTTGATGGGATGAAATGCCGAGATCGAGCAAATAACCGTCGATTTTACCGACCCCTTCTTCCGCAAACACTTCTTCAAAATTTTTGAAGTCGGTACGGTGCAGTCGGTACCTTCCTTTAAACACGGAAAGTCTTTCTTCCGCCGCCTCGATCGCATCGCCGTCTTTATCGGTGGCGATCAGACGTACGGTCGGATTGGATTTTAAAATCGCAAAGGAATGTCCGCCGCCGCCCGCTGTGCCGTCGAAATAAATTCCGCCGTCTTTCAAATCGAGCCCGTTAACGACTTCCTTTACCATGATCGGACAATGATACGTATCGGTCATCATGCCTTGTCCGGATGAGATTTCGTGTAAACGGCTTTGGTGTCTTCGGGAGTCAGCGAATTGATCACCCGATCGTGAACTTCCTGCGACCAGATTTCGATAAAGTTGCGCATTCCCACGGTAAGCACTTCTTTCTCGATCCCCGCGCGTTTTTTAAAACGGGGAGGAATTACCGCTCTTCCGTAACTGTCTTCTTCGACGGGTTCGATCCATTCGAAGATGCTGGTTGCTGCGTTCATCTCGTTCTGATCGGCAGGAGTGAGGTTATCGATAAAATTGTAACGCTCGCTGAGTACCGATTCGGGCATGACCGCAATGCGGTTGCCGTTATACATTGCAAAATAGAGAGGCTCGTTCTCGGGAAATGCGTTCCGGAACTTCGAAGGGATTCTTATTCTGTTTTTCGCGTCCAACTGATGGCTGACCGCACCGAATAGAATTTTCATGCCTTTACCTATTTTTTGAGATATAACAGGGTCATTATATCACCACTTTTAGCCACTGTCAACCACCTTGAACCACTAATTATTAAAAAATGAAAATTTTTTTTGCTTGAAATTGAAACATTTGTTCAGATTTATAGACTTTTTTATTGATTCCCCCGTCTTTTCCGACAAAATACACGTTATTTCTGGTAATTCCGCTCACGTTTTGAAACAAACAAACGTTCGTATTTTGTGGTGTCAAGTGGTCGTCTCTCCCACGGCAGGATCGATCCAGAAGCGATAACAGACGATTTGCCGTACCTGCGTTACCGTCAAATACGGGCACGCCGTAAAAGTCGGATATTTCTCTGCGGAAATAGATATAATGCGTACAGCCGAGTACGACACCGTCGAACCGACCCTGCGGAAGATGCTCCGTAAGATCGAACGGCGCGCCTGTGGTTAACGTTGCTTCAATTGCGCCGGCAAGTTTCGCGGCGGGAAATACGGTAAAATGACACTGCGGAAATCGGGACAAAAGCGATTGCAACCGTTCGCTCTCTGCCGTACGGGGCGTGGCAAGCACCAATGCGTGTTTACAGATCTCGGCGGCAGGTTTCACGGCAGGCTCCATTCCGATGACGGGAAACGAAAATGCGTTTCGCATTTGTTCCGCGCAGACTGCCGTGGCAGTGTTACAGGCAAGCACCGCGGCGCTCACCCCTATTTCCGCGAACTTCTCCATCGCGGTTTTTACAAATTTCGTAATTTCGCTGCGTCCGCGCGCTCCGTAAGGCGCATTCCGATTGTCTCCGTAATAATAATAGGAAACGCCCGCCGTACCTTTTATGCATTCGGATAACACGGTAAGCCCGCCGATCCCGCTGTCGAAAATGCCGATGCGCATCTCGTTTTTCATATTCCCGCCCTCCGTACTTGAAAAAAATTCGGAAATTTTGCTTCTTTCGCATGAAAAACAGTTTACAAGCCTATTATTTTATGCTAAAATAATGCAAGTTAATTCAGATGTCATTCAAAGGAGTAATACTGTGCCCAACATCAAGTCCGCAAAAAAACGCGTTTTGGTAACCGAAAAAAAAGCCCAGCAAAATAAGGCAATCAAATCCGCATTAAAAACTCAAATTAAAAAATTCCTTGCAGCAATCAACGCAAACGATAAGGAACTGGCGAACAGCCTCTACCCCGAAACCGTTTCGGCAATTGATTCGGCTGTTTCCAAGGGGATTCTTCACAAAAACAACGCAGCCAATAAAAAAGCGAAACTTGCTAAAAAACTTGCAACGCTTTCCGCTTAATTGTTTTTGATCTTTTCCTCCGCATTTTTGCGGAGGTTTTTTTATGCCCGATTTTATCCCGACACTGTAATATCCGTTTCCGTTACGGATATTTTTTTTATTAATTTATAATTTCAGTCAAAAAATTTTGTCGAAAATGCGTTCAAACAGTTGACAAAGAGATAAAAAATATTTTATACTTTTTTGCGGTTTTGGTTTATTTTTATTAAACTTTTAGTTTATTTTTACGAGAGTTTCGTAAAAAGGCGCAAAAAGTTTAGTCATACTATACTTCGGAGGCATTATGGAACTCGGCGCAAAATTGAAAGAGATCCGACAACAGAAAAATCTGACACAGGAAGAACTTGCCGACAGGTGCGAATTGACGAAAGGATATATTTCTCAACTTGAAAACGATTTAACAAGCCCTTCGATCGCCACGCTCGTCGACCTTCTCAATGCGTTGGGCAGCAACCTTTCCGATTTCTTTCACGAAGAAGCGGAAGAAAAAATCGTATTTTCGGAAGCCGAATATATCGAAAAACAATCGGACGGAATGCTATGGAACTGGGTCATTCCCAATGCACAGAAAAACATGATGGAACCCGTTCTCGTAGAACTGGATGCAGGAGCCTCGACGCCGGCAGATTTCCCACATGAGGGCGAAGAATTCGGATTTGTACTCGAAGGCAAAATCGCGGTCGTGCGCGCAGGGAAACCCTATCCCGTGAAGAAAGGCGAAAGTTTTTATTTTACGGCAAACAAAGAACACCGTATCTTAAACCGCGGCAAAGGGAAAGCCAAATTTATCTGGATTTCCACCCCACCCAATTTTTAACACAAGGAGAAAATAACGATGGCGGAACACATTATCGAACTTGTAGACGTGACTAAGAGTTACGAAGACAATCTCGTGATCGACCACGTCAATTTATACGTAAATAAAGGCGAATTTATTACGCTTTTAGGTCCTTCCGGCTGCGGAAAGACAACGACCCTGCGCATGATCGCCGGATTCGACGTTCCAACCAGCGGAAAAATCTTGTTAAACGGCAAAGATATTTCTCACCTTCCGCCCAATAAACGACCCGTCAACACGGTGTTCCAGCGGTATGCGCTCTTCCCCCACCTGAATATTTTTGAAAATATCGCATTCGGATTAAAATGCAAAAAAGTACTCAATACATACCGCAATCAAAACGGAGAAGAGTATGAAAAAGCCGAACGTCTCTCCAAAAAAGAAATTCGCGAAAAAGTAGAGCGTGCGCTCACCCTCGTCGATTTGGAAGGATTTGAAAAACGTTCGGTTGCGACACTTTCGGGAGGTCAGCAGCAGCGGGTCGCAATCGCGCGCGCGATTGTCAACGAACCGGAAATTCTCTTGCTTGACGAACCGCTCGGCGCGCTCGATCTGAAAATGCGCAAAGAAATGCAAATCGAACTGAAAGCCATGCACAAACGTTTGGGAATTACCTTTATCTACGTCACGCACGATCAGGAAGAAGCGCTTACAATGTCCGATACCGTCGTTGTCATGGCGGACGGGATCGTTCAGCAGATCGGTACTCCTACCAAGATCTACAATGAACCGTCCAATACGTTCGTCGCCGACTTTATCGGCGAAAGTAACATCTTCAACGGCACGGTCGTCGGCGATAAAAAAGTTAAATTTTGCGGAAAGACGTTTGACTGCGTTGATGAATTTGAACGCAACGAACCCGTCGACGTCGTCGTCCGCCCCGAAGACATCATCATGTGTGCACCCGAGGACGGAATTTTAAAAGGAAAAGTTCTCTCCGTCGTTTTCAAAGGGATCCATTATGAAATTACCGTTCAGGTCGGGAAATACGAACTCGTCATCAACAGCACGGAAAAACGCTGCGAGGGCGATATGATCGGCATGAAAATCGGCGCGGAAGAAATTCATTTGATGAAACCCAAATACACAACCAACATTTTCGACGGCGAAATTACCAAGAAAAACACCGTAAAGTTTGCAGACGGAGAATTCGAGTGCGACGTAACGCAACTTTATGCGGGTTCGCATTTGGATGAGGAAGGATATCTGATCACCGCCGCAGGCGAGAAACTGGATTTAACGGGTACCCAAGTAAAAGCAGAAGTCGGATTGAACGATATTGAAATCAGCGACGACGCAGAAGCCGGCGGCGCAACGGGACATATTATTTCCATTATCTACAAAGGAGACCACTACCGACTGATCGTGCGAACCGAAGAAAGCGAAGAAGATTTTGTATTCGCAACCGCCGATCTGTGGAATGAAAACGACTACGTTTCGGTGATCATTCCAAAAGAAAAGATCAAACTCACTCTGAAAAATACGGAGGAAAAGAAGAGATGAAATTGCGCTTTTCGCGAAAAACGCTCTGTATCCCCTATCTCGTTTTCTTATTGTTTTTTGTGATCTTCCCCATGCTCGTGATCGTGTTTTATGCGTTTACCGATCAAAACAATCACGTATCCTTTCAAAATTTCCTTTTGTTCTTTTCCGACCCGACCAAACTTTCGACCATTGCCTATTCCGTCGTCATCGCGCTGATCACCACTGTAGTCACACTCCTGATTGCCTATCCCGTGGCGTATATTCTCGCGCGAAGCAATATGAAAAAAAAGTCAGTGATCTTGCTGTTGTTCGTAACTCCCATGTGGATCAACTTTGTCTTGCGCGTAAACGCGATCCGAGAACTGCTGAACTGGGTGGGACTGCTTGGCGAAGCCAATTACTTTAACACGATTTTCGGTATGGTATACGATTTTCTGCCCTTCATGATCCTGCCCCTTTATACGACGTTACAGAAAATCGACAACAGTCTTTACGAAGCATGCGCGGACTTGGGCGGAAACGCGTTTACCGCTTTGCGCCGCGTCACTCTGCCTCTTTCCATGCCCGGAATTTTAAGCGGCATCACCATGGTATTTCTCCCCTCCATGACAAACTACGTCGTTTCCGATATGCTCGGAAATTCCAAAGTGACCATCATCGGCAAATTCATCGAAACCTATTTCGGCACCGACTGGCATATGGGTTCGATGATCGCGCTCATTCTGCTCCTCGTCGTTTTGATCAGCACTGCATTTACAGGCGGATTTAAAACGGAAGAAAACGTAAGGGGGACCAATCTATGAACAGAAAAGCCGTTGTCATAAAATGTCTGAAAGCATTGTTCATCGGACTGATCCTGCTGTTCTTATACGCCCCTATCCTGTTGCTTGCGGTATACAGTTTTAATTCAACGGACACCATCGGAACCTGGGGCGACGCTTCCTTCTCGCACTATCGGAAATTGTTTGGGGATCCCGAAATTCTCGGAATGATCGGGAATACTTTTTTGCTCGCCATAATCGCGGCGCTTCTTTCCACCCTGCTCGGGACAGCGGGCGCGCTCGGCATGTATTACTGCAAGCGGAGAACAAAAACCTTTATCGGCGGCGTTTCGCAGATTCCCGTCATCAATGCGGAAATCGTAACCGCGCTCGCTCTGGCGATTACGTTTGTTGCCGTAGGTCTTGGCAAATCGTATTTTACGTTGCTCGTGGGTCACATGGTCATTTGTACGCCGTTCGTCGTACTCTCCGTAATGCCCAAACTCAAACAAATGGACAACAGCCTTTATGAAGCCGCGCTCGATTTGGGAGCAAGCCCGCTGAAAGCGCTTGTAAAAGTGGTATTGCCGCAAATCATTCCCGGGATCGTTTCGGGTTTTATGCTTGCCGTGACCCTCTCGCTGGACGACTATATCGTCACCAGTTATACGAAACCCGCAACCTTCAATACCATTTCCACCTATGTTTACAATGCGACCATGAAGGGCAACGAACATACGGCGGAAGTACTCTCTTCGTTCTGGGCGCTGACGACCATCATTTTCATCATCATTCTTGCGCTGGTACTTGCCGCGAACCTTTCGGGAAAAAAGAAAAAGGAGAAAAAACAATGAAAGCAAAAAAAATTGCCGTCATCGCATTCTCTGCTTCCTTTCTTTTACCTTCGCTCACCATGCTGAGCGGCTGCGCAAGCAACGATATCATTCTGCGCGTTTACAATTGGGAAGAATATATCGACGTCGGCGGAGAAGATTCTTATGCCGCGACCGAAGAAGATCCCGAACCCCTTTCCGTAGTAAAAGAGTTTGAAAAATGGTACGAAGAAACTTACGGCGCCTCCATTCGAGTGGAGTATTCCACATTCGGCACCAACGAAGATATGTACAATCAACTCAAACTCGGCAATACTTACGATCTGGTATGTCCCTCCGAATACATGATTATGAAACTTGCCGCAGAAGGCATGTTGGAACCCCTTTCCGACGAATTCCACGACCCCGAAAAAGAAAACAACTATTATGCACAATACGTTTCCGATTTTATAGCCGAACGGTTTGAAGCGGAATTCGATATCAAAGGGACCAAGCATAAATGGAAGGATTTCGCCGCCGGCTATATGTGGGGAACGACGGGACTCATCTACAACCCCTCTCTCGTCAACGAAACGGATTTGGCGGAAGGCTGGGAGATTATGCTTAACCCCGATTACCGTAATAAGGTGACCGCCAAAGATAACGTGCGCGATACCTATTTCGTAGGACTTGCCATTTATCATAAGACGGAATTGCTGAACTTGAAACAGCGGTTCGAAGCGCAGGAAATCAGCCGTCAGGAATATACCCGCGAAGTCACGCGACTGATGAACGATACCACGGAAGAAACGATAAAAAACGTTCAGAAAATTCTACTCGACATCAAAAAGAACATCTTCGGATTTGAAACGGATACGGGTAAATCCGATATGGTCACAGGCAAGATCCGTTTGAACTTTGCATGGAGCGGCGACGGCGTGTATGCAATGGATTTGGCGGAAGAAAAAGGCGTACTGTTGAATTATTACATTCCGCAAGAGAGCGCAAATCTTTTTTTCGACGGCTGGGTGATGCCCAAAGGTGCAAAAACAGAAGCAGCAGAGGCATTTATCAACTTTATGTCAAAACCCGAAATTGCCGTAAGAAACATGGACTACATCGGATATTCGTCCGTTATTGCGGGAGAAGAAATATTTGAATACACGTTAGAAACTTACGGAGCGGATGAAGACGAAGAAGAAACCGTCGAATACGATTTAAGTTATTTTTTCGGAGAAAACGCAGTCATCACCGCAGCGAAAGAACAAATGAACCGTCAACTGTACGCGCAGTATCCTCCCGAAGAAGTGACGTACCGCTGTGCAGTGATGGATCACTTCGGGGAAGACGACGCAAAAATCAACGAACTTTGGACCAAAGTCAAGAGCGAATCGCTGGACGGCTGGGCAATCGCCGTAATTTGCATTGCGGCGGCTGTCATCGTTGCTGTTGTTCTATTGAGCAAGTTCGGCGGAAAAATCGATATCTTCCGTCCAAAACCCAAAAAGGGTTACGAACTCGTAAAACAAGAATCCTTACGCAAATAAAAAGAAAAGTCCCCTTTTCGGGGACTTTTCTTTTTTTAATCAAATTTTCGTTTTAAACGATCAGATTGACTTTATTTTTCAGAATATACCGCACGGCAAAAAAACTGCCGACGTCGATTGCCAGATATACTATAATCTGGATCCAATTCGACAAATGGAAACTCACATGCGCCGCCGCATTCAGAATTTTCTGAAGGCAATAGGTATTGAGAATGGGAAGCACGATCAGCAAAAATACGATCGCGATCGAAAACGTAATCATTTTTCTGTGTGCGGTAAAAAGTTGCCCTACCGAAATCACGAGATAAATCAGCAAAAGCCCCATCGGGACTGCACACAATAAGATCAGTACCAATTCAACGATAAGAAACGGGTCGGATTGAAAGTATGCATAGATATCATCCCAAATTTGTCCGAAGGAATCGATAATCTGATCCCACGTGGAGGCAGGCACTGCGGTAAGCGTAATCGCGCAGCAAACGGCGCACACTGCCAATCCGAACAGCGAAGCAATGATCGCCGAAAGCATTTTTGACGTAATCAATTGCGTAGGCGTTACGGGAAGAGAAAAGGTCATATAGCCTTCTCCGGTAAACATCGAACGCGAAAATTGCACGATGCTGCTGATATACGCCGCACAAAATACGATCAGCGAAAGATAAATTGCAATTACGGAAAAAATAATCCCGATATATCCGTGCGGATCGGTCGCAATGAGCAATCTGCCGATACAGGAGAAAATCACGACGACGATGCCGAGATAAAGCAACACGCGAAACAGCGCCTTTAATTCGTGTTTCATCAATTTTCTTACCATTTGAACACCTCCCGAAACAGTTGGTCGAGGCTCTTCCCCTCTTTTTCTCTGATTTCCTGCACGGGCGCATTGAGCGCGATCTGACCGTTCCTCAAAAAGATCGCATGCGTCAATACGGGCTCGATATCTGCGATCAGATGCGTGCATAAAAATATTGTGGCATCGTCGGGTTTATTTGACATGATCGTTTCAAGAATGAAATCGCGGGCGGCAGGGTCGACGCCGGCGATCGGCTCGTCTAAAATATAAAGTTTCGCGTCGCGCGACATGGTAAGGATCAAACCGAGTTTTTCTTTATTCCCTTTGGAAAGCGTTTTGATTTTCTGTTTTAACCCGATCCCGAGACGCGAAAGCATTTGCTGCGCCTTATCTCTTTTAAAATCGGGGAAGAAATCCGCATAATAATCGATCTGCTGCTCTACGCGCATCCAATTGCATAAATAGTTGGCATCGGGCAGATAGGCAGTCACCGCTTTGGTTGCCGCGCCCGTCTTTCTTCCGTCAATCAGAATTTCACCCGACGTTGGCTGTAACATGCCCATTGCAAGTTTAATGAGCGTCGTCTTTCCGCTTCCGTTCGGTCCGAGAAGTCCCACGATCCCGCCGGCGGGTATTTTGATCGTTACGCTATGGAGCGCGTTAAAATTACCGTAATTTTTACTTAAATCTCGGCATTCGAATATAATTCTTTCAGTTTGACTGCCGCGGGAATCAAATATCGGATCGATACTCTTTCCGCTGTTAATACCGTGTTGCGGTTCTGATTCGTACTGCGGTTCTCCCATAAGAGTCTCCTTTTTCTATATCAATAAGAATTTTTGTCCGTACCGATGCGTTACGGACAAATTTTTTGCCCGAAGATTGCTTCTTACATTTTATTCTGTTTGTAAACCGGAAAGCGGCAGAAACAATCTCTTCCCCTCTTACGCCGCTTTTTCGTCGATACTGTGAATCTGATCCATAACGCCCCCTTCCGATTTTATTCTCATGATCTTATCAATATTATATTAAATCCAACCATCATCTTTGTCAATACACTTATTAAAATGAATTCGGTTCAGTTTAATTTTTGTAAAATACGTTTACAGGCGATCCTGCAATGTTCGTATGTTAAGCCGCCCTGAAAATATGCGGTATACGGTTCGCGGATGGGAGCGTCGGCGGAAAGTTCGCCGGTAGCGCCCCCTACAAACGTGCCTGCCGCCATGATCACTTTGTTTTCATAACCGGGCATATCCCATGCTTCTGGACGCACAAACGAATCGACGGGCGAGCATTCCTGAACGGAAACGATAAAATCGACAAGTTCTCTTTCGGTATGAAATCGCACGGCGCGCGTAATATCGGCAGGGATTCTATCAAGTTTCGGGAAATTTTCATAACCCATATCTTCCAAACATTTTCCGATCAGCAGACTGCCTTTCAGCGCCTGCGCCACCGTATGCGGCGCAAGAAAGAATCCTTGAAAATAAGACTGGTATCCGTAGGCATAAGAGCCGATCTCCGCACCGACCGAAGGCGCGGTCAAACGGTTTGCGACTGCGTTGACGTAAGTTTCCTTGCCCGCGATATATCCGCCCGTCGGCGCCAAACCGCCCCCGGGATTTTTGATCAAAGATCCCGCGATCAAATCGGCGCCCGCCTGAGTCGGCTCGTACCGTTCCGCAAACTCTCCGTAACAGTTGTCAACGAAAATACAACCGCCAAACCCGCAATTTCTCACAAAGTCACAAGCCTTGCCGATTTCGTCCGTCGTAAAAGAATCTCTCAATTCGTAGCCACGCGAACGTTGCAAATAAACGACGCGATAAGGTTTTAACGCAAGCGCCGCTTGTACGGCGTTAAAATCGATTTTTCCGTTCGGGTCGAGCGGCACTACGTCCGCGCCGATCTTAAAATCCTGAAGCGAACCGTTCCCCGTTTCCCAGATCACGTTACGCAAAGTATCGTAAGGGGTGCCGCTAATAATCAGCATATCTTCTTCGGGACGGAGGATCCCGAACAGAGCGCAGGTAATGGCATGCGTACCGCTGAGAATGGACGGCGAAACGATTGCCTTTTCCGAGCCGAACGCGCGAGCAAACACTTTGCCGAGCGCTTCCCTCCCCTCGTCGCCGTAGCCGTAACCGCTGGACGGCGCAAAGTGCCGCACCGCGATCCGCTCCTCCCGAAAAGCGCTCAATACTTTTTCGGAATTAAAAAGCGCAATGCGATCGATTTCCGAAAAACAGGGTTCCAACTCTTGCTCCGCCCGCAAAATCCGTTCTTCAAGATTCATAAATTTTTAAAACCTCCTGTGCCGCTTGTTCTGTATTCTGAGGCGTAATGAAATACAAATAAGGCATTTTTTTAAAAAAAGTAAGTTGCCGTTTCGCATAATTGCGGGTATTTTTCTCGATTATGTCTGACATAGTACTCTGCGGACCCCCATTTTCCAGATAAGCGACCACCTCTTTATATCCGATTCCCTGCATACACTGTGCATTCTTCGGCACGCCGCTTGCAAGAAGTCCGCGCACTTCGTCCACCAGTCCGCGCCCGATCATTTCCTGCGTACGGATACCGATCCGACGGTACAACTCCTCTCTCGGATAATCGAATGCAACCGCAACATAAGGAGAAAGCGGAATCGGCGCGTCGTTTTGTTCGGATTTTTTCTTCCCCGTCAACTCATAAATTTCAAGCGCACGAATCACTCGTTTGATATCGTTAAAATGGATTTTTTTCGCGCTTTCCCCGTCAACCGATTGAAGAAGACCGTGAAGATATTCCCTTCCCTTTTCCTGTTCTAATCTGATATATTTTTGTCGAATTTCCGCCGATGCGGGGGTGTCTCCGTAAGAATGCGGAAAAAGCAGCGCATTCATATAAAAGCCCGTGCCTCCGCAAAGGACGGGCGTTTTCCCGCGGGAAAGAATATCGTCTAAAACAGGCTTTGCAAGGCGTTCGAAATCGCTGACCGAAAAGTTATCGTACGGATCTGCGACGTCGATCATATAATGCGGAATTCCTTGGCGCTCCCCTTCGTCAGGTTTCGCCGTACCGATATTCAGACCGCGATAGACGAGCAGCGCGTCGCAGGAGATGATCTCGCCGTCCAGCCGTTTGGCGCATTCCACCGCCAGCGCGGTTTTTCCGCTTGCGGTCGCGCCGCAAACTGCAAGTATTTTTTTCATACGATTCTCTTAAATAATTTTTCGATCTCGCTTTTTTTCATTTTTACCGCAACAGGCCGACCGTGAGGGCATTTCATCCCCATATCTCCGTCGGTTTCGTCTATCAGTGCGCGGACTTCCTGCACAGTAAGCATTTCTCCGCCCTTGACCGCCGCTTTGCAAGCCGAAGTCGCCAATCTGTCTTTCAGGATATCGACAAGTCTGACGGCTCTGAGACTTTCCATCGAAGAAAGCACTTCCCGAAAAAACGCGTCAAGATCGATCTTTTGCAAATCGACGGGAACAGCGGAAACTTTCACACTGTTGTTTCCGAACTCCTCGACGTCGAATCCCATATCCCGTAAAACGTTGAAATTCTTTTCCAAAAAGGCGTATTCCTGCGCGTTTACATTCAGGATAAAAGGCATGAGCATGGGTTGGGAAACGATCTCCCTCTTTTCCCATTTCTCACGCAAACGGTTGTAAATAATGCGTTCGTGCGCCGCATGCTGGTCGATAAAATATGCGCAGTCGCCCGTTTCATAAATGAGGTAGGTGCGGAACAATTCGCCTTTATAATCCAATTCTGCGGGATCGATCCTGTCCTGCGTCTTATGAATCTTTTCTTCCCTTTCAAGCAGATAGCGTTGATTTTCGGCAAAAATATCTTCCGAAGCCGCAGCGGACGAACGGACTTCCATCCGCACCGGAGGCTGCTCTAAAAAATCGGGTTCCGATTTTCTGCCGCCCACGGGAGATACGTCGAACTGCAACTCTTTTTTCGCCTCCTCGTACGTCATGGACGCCTTTTCTTCCGTTTTCGGAATCGACTGAGACGGAAGAGGCGAAGACACGGGATTTTGTACCCGAATCGTTTCATCAGGCTTTGGAATCCCCGCAAGATATTCGAGCGCGCGGGAATTTCCGTCGAGTACTGCGGAAATCACAGAATAAACGCTGCCGTAAATAATCTGATTGTCAGCAAAACGCACGTCCGCTTTGTTCGGATGCACGTTGACGTCCACAATTTCAGGAGGGATTTCCAAGAACAACACATAAAACGGATACTGCCGTTTCATCAGATACGCGCCGTAAGCGTTCGTCACCGCCGCGCCGACCGTTTGATTGACAACGTAGCGTCCGTTGACGAATAAACTCTGATAACTGCGGTTAGGTTTGGAAAAATTCTGATTGCCGATAAAACCGCTCAATCTGATCCCGTGTTTCTCCGCCGAGATCTCGTGACACTGACTGAGCGTCTGCGCGCCGTAGACGACGGAAAGCGCACTTTTTAACCCGTCGCCGAACGAACGGTATTTGACTTTTCCGCCCGCCGAATAGGTAAACGATATTTCAGGGTGAGAGAGAATAAAACGCGCGATCATATTGGAAACATCGCTTTCTTCCTGCGCGTCCGATTTGAGAAATTTCAAACGCGCGGGAGTGTTGTAAAATAAATCTTCTACTGTAACGCCGGTTCCGTTTGCGCCCGCGGCAGATACGGTTTTACCGAATATTCCGCCCGTTACGCTGAGCGAATTTGCCTCACCGCTTTCCGTTTTGGACGTGATATTCATGCGCGAAACGGCTGCGATCGACGCAATCGCCTCTCCGCGGAATCCCAACGTCTGCACCGTAAACAAATCTTCCGCTGTTTGCAGTTTGCTGGTCGCATGCGGTAAAAACGCACGTTCCAGATCGTCTTTTTCCATACCGCAACCGTTATCTGTCACGCAAATGCGTTTCTTCCCGCCGTTTTCGATCTCGACCGTAATTTCAGTCGCTCCCGCATCGATCGCATTTTCGACGAGTTCTTTCACTACGGAATACGGACGATCCACCACTTCGCCCGCCGCAATTTTGTTATATATCTCCGCCGACAATACGTTTATTTTCATTTGAGTTTCTCCTTCCATTCGGAGATCAGCGACAGCGCCTGCAAAGGCGTAAGCGCGTTTACGTCGATACCTTGAAGTTCGGCACGGAAATCAAGTTGTTCCGAATCCCATTCTTCGCTTTCCGCAACGCATTGCGCGGAGTTTAAAGACAAATCTTTCTTTTCCAAGGTTTTTAATATCGATTTCGCTCTCGAAGTGACTGCTTCGGGAACACCTGCAAGCGCCGCGACTTCCACCCCGAAACTTTTTGAAGCCCCGCCCCGTACGATTTTCCGCAAAAACACGATGCTTCCGCCGATTTCGCGCACATTGATTTTGTAATTTTTCACGCCTTCCAACTTGCCCTCGAGTTCGGTCAATTCGTGATAATGGGTAGCAAACAGCGTTTTGGCTCGAACGTTGCTTGCAAGATATTCAATGACCGACCACGCAATGGAAAGCCCGTCGTATGTGCTTGTCCCGCGTCCCACTTCGTCCAGAACCAAAAGGCTCTTTTCAGTGGCGTTCCGTAAAATGTTGGCAACTTCCGTCATCTCCACCATAAACGTACTGCGGTCGAGAATCAGATTGTCGCTTGCGCCGATTCGCGTAAAAATCCGATCGCAAATGGGAACCCTCGCCGCTTTTGCCGGCACGTAACTACCCACTTGCGCCATAAATACAATGAGAGCGATCTGACGCAGATAAGTACTTTTCCCCGCCATATTCGGACCCGTTATGATCATAGCGCGGTTTTCGCCGCCGTCGAGCAAACCGTCGTTGGGGATAAAGCGTTCTTTGGAGATCGCCTCAACAACCGGATGCCGCCCCTCGCTGATGTCCAATGCGCCCGACTCGGTAATTTCCGGTCTGCAATACTTATTTTCTTTTGCAACGACCGCAAGCGACACCAAAAAATCAAGCATGGCGACCGCCGAAGAAAGCGTTTTCAACACTTCGATATTGCGCGAAAGAATTTCGAGGAGTTCGTTGTAAAGATGCTCTTCAAGGCGCATTGCCTTATCGCTGCTGCCCAATACGCTTTGTTCCAGTTCTTTCAGTTCTTCGGTCGTAAACCGCTCCGCGCCCGCAAGCGTCTGTCTTCTGATATAAGAGTACGGAACTTTATCCAGTAAAGAGTTGGTGACTTCGATATAATAGCCGAAAACGCGATTGTACCCAACCTTCAAATTACGGATGCCTGTTTTCTCGCGCTCCCGCGTTTCCAATTCCGCAACCGAAGTCGTACTGTTGTTTTTCACGTTCCGAAGTTCATCAAGTTGGGCGTTATAGCCTTCACGGATATAATTCCCCTCTTTCCTCGTTGTCGCCTCGGGTGCGATCGCACGATTCAATAAATCGCACAGGCTGCGCGTATCGATCAGATCGTTCGAAATTTCTTTTAGCAGCACAGAATCAAATCCCGCCAAGTGCATTTTTAACGACGGAATCACGGCGAGCGACGCCGACAGCGACAAACAGTCTTTGGGCTGTAAATTACCGTTGGATATTTTTCCCGTGAGCCGCTCCACGTCCTTGATCGAAGAAAGCAGATCATGGATCTCGATTCGCGCAACCGACGCGTCGAAGAGTTCGTTTACGGCGTCGAGACGCTTTTCGATTTCGGCTTTCTGCATCAAAGGACTTGTCAGCATCGAGGCAAGTTTGCGCGCCCCCATTCCCGTCTTCGTGCGGTCGAGCAGCCACAGAAGCGAACCGTACTTGGCGCCTTCTGCATTATTTTTCAGAATTTCAAGATTGCGCACGGCAGTAGGGTCGAGCCTCATATAAAGACCTTTATCGGTGTACCGCAATGCGCTTAAATTTTTTAAAGCATGTTTCTGCGTTTCGCGCAGGTATTCCACAAGTGCGCCCGCCGCAATCAACGCGCCCTCATGCCCGTTCAGACCGAGCGCGTCCGCCGACGATACGGAGAGTTGTTTTTTTAAATTGTTTTCCGCCGCCGCGCGCTGAAACGCCCAAGGCAAATAGCAAGAAAAAGGAGGAAGCGAACGTTCGCGCTCGACCCGTTCTTTCACGTCGAACAGCAGTTCGTCGTTACAAATGATTTCCGCAACCGAAAGATTATTCAAAGATGAAAGTAAATTTTCGGAATTCTCTTCTTCGCTTGCCGAAAACTCTCCCGTCGTAATGTCCGCCCATGCAAGCGCATAGGTCTTTCCGCTCTTATAGGCGCACGCAATATAGTTGTTTCTTTTTTCGTCGAGCAGCCCCTCTTCCGTCAACGTACCGGCGGAAATGATGCGTACCACGTCGCGCTCCACGATCTTTACCCCCGGTTTGGGTTCGCTCAGTTGCTCGCAGATGGCAACGCGCTCGCCCATTGCAACGAGTTTGGCGATATATGTATCCGCAGCATGGAACGGGATCCCGCACATCGGCGCACGTTCCTTCATACCGCAATCTCTGCCCGTGAGCATCAAATCGAGCATTTGGGAAACACGTACCGCATCGTCGAAAAACATTTCGTAAAAATCACCCAACCGATAAAAGAGCACACAGTCTTTGTACTTCTCTTTCGTTTGGAGGTAATGTTCCATCATTGGTGAAATTGCCATAATTTTCCCCTTTTATATCCGTTCGCCGTAGAGTGAAATTCCGCTTGCGCGGACGATTTTAAGCGTAACAAATTCTCCCACGGGACTTTGCTCGCTTTCGAAATATCCCATTCTGCCGTAAGAGTCGCGCCCGAGATACAGTTTCTTTTTCTCGTCGTATCCTTCGCAAAGGATCTCCGCCGTCTTTCCGATGTATTTCTTGCTCTTTTCGCGCGTTTGGCTGTTAACGAGGTCGATCAATTTCACGATCCGCGCTTTGCCGGTTTCTTCCGGAATTTGTCCTTCCATTTCCGCCGCTTTGGTTCCGCTGCGCGGAGAGTAAATAAACGTAAACGCCGAGGCAAAATCCGCTTCCCGAACGAGCGATAGCGTCGCCTCAAAATCTTCATCCGTTTCCGTAGGGAAACCGACGATCAAATCGGTCGTAAGTTCCGCATCCGGAATTTCCTGCTTTAAATATCTTACGTGTTCCAGATACTTTTCACGCGTATATCGGCGGTTCATCAGACTCAGGATACGGTTTGAACCCGACTGAGCCGGCAGATGCAAAACCCTGCAAATTTTTTTATGTTTTTTCATGACCGCAACAAGTTCTTCGGAAAAATCTTTGGGATGCGACGTCATAAAACGAAGACGGAACTCTCCTTCAAGCGAGGCAACCTCATCTAAAAGTTCCGGAAAAGCAGTTTCTCCGTCGCGATAAGAATTCACGTTTTGACCAAGCAACGTAATCTCTTTATATCCCTTTAAAATTAAGTCGCGAACTTCTTCCAGAATAAGTTCTTTCTTTCTGGAACGCTCACGCCCGCGCACATAGGGCACAATGCAATACGAGCAAAAATTGTTGCATCCGTAAGCGATGTTCACCCAAGCATTGGGATAACTTGTCCGCACGGCAACAATTCCGTCTTCGGTCTCTTTTCTTTCTTCCGGAACGGAAAGGACGGCTTTTTTTTGTGATTTTTTTCGGTCGATGAGTTCGCCGAGTTCGTATAAATTATGCGTCCCGAATAAAATATCCACAAACGGAAACTTTTCGCGGATCAGTTGCGCTTTTCCCGCTTCCTGCACCATACAGCCGCCTACGGCAATGATCAGACTTTTTTTTGCGCGTTTTAATTTTTTAAGCGCGCCGAGGTTACCGAACGCATGATTTTCGGCGTTTTCCCGAATACAACAGGTATTAAAAACAACGATGTCCGCCTCTTCGAGCGAGGATTCCTCGTCATAACCCTTTTCCCGTAGAATCCCCGCGATTTTTTCCGATTCGTGAAGATTCATCTGACAGCCGTACGTAACGATATGATATTTCATGCGTATCTAATTCTCCGAGCATATATTATACCATAAAACATAAAAAATGTGAAAGAATTTTTTCGAAATATCTTGATTTTATGCGTGAATTTAGGTATAATAGATTCACATAATTGGGATAGCCTCGAAGGATAGCCGCTTTTTTCATTAAGCGGCTTGTTCCGTCGAAGAAACAAAACGCACAAGAAAATCAAAGGAAAAACGCAGTTCATGCAGATAAAAGGCGAGACGTCGGTCAACAAGTTAATACTGCTCTTTGTCTTTGATAAAATGGAAAGCCCGCTCTCCGAACGGACGATCATCGATATGTGCACCCTTTCCAACGATTGGATCAACTATATGGATTGCGTAGTGCTCATTCACAAACTGATTTCCGACGGCTTTATCTGCGAAATTCCAAGTGCGGACGATCCGCTTTACATCATTACCCCCGAAGGCAGAGAAACGCTTGCCAATTTTTATATCAACATACCGCGGAGCGCGCGGGAAGAAATCTCCCGATTCGTCAAAAACAACAGTGCGAAATTCCGCACGCGGCAGGATTGCAAAGCCGATTATTTCCAGAATAAAGACGGAACTTATACGGTCTTTTTGAAAATTCTTGCCCCCGTCCAGCCCATGTTGGAACTGAAATTTGTGGTTCCCGATAAAAAAACGGCAAATACCATTTTTAAAAAATGGGAAGATAAGGCGTCGGAATTATACTCCGTCGTGTACGAAACACTTGTAGATTAAAGGAGCGATCATGATCACATTTTCAACCAGAGGCACTTGCAGCAAACAGATCATTTTTGACTTGGATGACGAACGCAAGATCCATAACGTAAAATTTATCGGCGGTTGCAGCGGCAACTTACAAGGAATCGGCAGGCTGGTCGAAGGCAAGACGCCCGACGAAGTCGTACCCCTTTTAAAAGGAATTCGTTGCAAGCAAAACACCTCTTGTCCCGATCAACTTGCGCTTGCGCTCGAACCCTATCTCGAAAAAAAATAAACGCAATAAAAATTATGAGCGGACGTTTTTCGTCCGCTCTTTTTTTAACGAATTTTATACAGTGCGGCAAGTCCGCCTTCGCTCGTTTCCCGATAACGTTCGCTTAAATCCTTCCCCGTTTCGTACATCGTTTTCACGATGAGATCGAACGAGATTTTTCGCGTTCCTGCAAGCACGTGCGCAAGTTCGGCGCCGTCGAGCGCACGCATTGCAGCGACCGCATTCCGTTCGATACATGGAATTTGCACGTAACCGCAAATGGGATCGCAAGTCAGTCCCAACTGATGCTCCAAAGCAATTTCCGCGGCGTACTCCGTTTCTTCAAGCGTATAGCCCGAAATCCTGCAAACAGCCGCCGTCGCCATGGCGGTAGCCGTGCCGATTTCCGCCTGACAGCCCGCTTCCGCGCCGCTGACAGAAGCATTGGTTTTCACGACGTTTCCGACAATTCCTGCAACCGCCAGCGCAGAGATTACCGTCTCTTCGCTCACGCGGTATTTTTTAACAAGGTACATCAGCACTGCGGGCAATACACCGCTTGCGCCGCACGTTGGCGCCGTGACCACCCTTCCGCCGCCCGCATTCTCCTCGGCGGTCGCAAACGCATAACTGGACAGAATCCGCTTCTCGCGCTCGGTTTCGCCCTCTCCCGCTACCTCTATGCAAAGCGTCGCCGCTTTGCGTTTTACGTGCAGTTCCCCCGGAAGTTCGCCCGTCTTGGTCAAACCGCATTCGATCGTCGCTTTCATGCTGCGCCAGATCATACGAAGATATTCTTTGATATCGTCCCCTTCATAGCGGAACACCACGTCGTCCAGACCGCATTTTTCTTCCGTGCAATAGCGGCGGATCTCCTCAAAGTTACGGAACGGGTATATTTCGGGCTCTTGAAACAGTTTATCCCCAAGGGCGCAAATGCTCCCGCCGCCAACCGAAAGATAGGTTTGATTCAATAGTAACGAACCGTCGCCACGATAAGCAAACAGTTCCATGGTGTTCGGATGCGGCAAGTCTTTTTTTTCGCAGTCGAAAATCACTTCCGTTTTACGCGGCGCAAACACCCCCCGCACCGCCTCGTCGGTCAAATGCCCCTTTCCCGTATGCGCAAGCGAACCGTATAACACTGCACGGAACCGTTCCGCTTGGGGACAAAGGCTTAAAAAATTACGCGCGGCGCGCTCCGGTCCCATCGTATGGGAACTGGACGGACCTTTCCCGATTTTATATAATTCTTTGATTGATTTCATATTCTAACCAACCCGACAAATTTTCTGTAAAACGTACATACTAACAGCGATATGTTATTGCTCTATATTCTGTTTGCAGTTTATATTTTTGCCATCAACTTTTATGCTTTCCGACTTCTCAAAACGCAACGCGAAGATTGGGAAGACGGCAAATCATTTCAAAAAAGCGACGGGAAATTGATCCTCTCGGCAATCATGGGCGGAGCAATCGCCGTTTACGTTTCGATGTTTTGCATGAAATTCCGTTTGAGCAACCTGCTCTTTATGATCGTCATGCCCCTTCTCGCCGTCTTAAACGTTTACTGTTTCTTCCTCGGATACCGCGGAATTTATTTTCTGCTATAGCCAAATTATCTATGTTCGTTTTCAAAATCCCGAATTGGCTTCCAGCCATTTGGCAACGCCGTCTTCTTCGCAATAACCGATCACAGACGTCGATTTTGCTTTTAACCAATCGTCTGCATTCATTACGGCATACTTCTCTTCACAAACGTCGAACATATCCGAATCGTTGGATGAGTCGCCGAAACAAACCAGTCGATCGCAATTAAAATACTCTTTTAAAAACGTAGCCGCATTTGCTTTAGTTGCGGTGCGCGGAGAAATCTCCATCCAGAAATCCTGATGATAAGTTTCCTGATGGAAAATACATATCATGCGCGAATCGTATTTCAAAATATTCCAAACGCGCGCAAGTTGCTCGAACGGTCCGATACATTTATAATAAAAGGGCTGCCCTTCCAATAATCGATCGTTTGAAGATACGGGAAAAAGCCGCTTATCCTCGGTTCTGTAACTCAAATACCGTTTCATCCCTTCCGATTCCGCGCCCATGATCCACGAGACGCGCTCTTTTCGATCGATTGCACTGTAAACAAACGGGTTGACCGCATAGTTTTGCAAAACCGAAAGAACGTATTCGGCAACGTCATTCGGAAACAATACCGCGCGGAGCACCTTCCGCTCATGAAAATTGTAAATCAGTCCGCCGTTATAAAGCACGACGGGCGCGGTAATATGCAGCGCTTCGGTAGCGCGTTTCGCGCTGTCTGCAGAACGCGCCGTGGCATAGGTAAACAGCATTCCCCGATCGAGCATTGCGTTCAGCCCTCACTGCTGTATGCCGAAACTTTGCCTTCTTTGGTAAGCAGCGTACCGTCCAGATCCGATATGAATAACGTTTTCATAGTAAACAACATTTTAACACATGCAATCGAAAAAAACAATTCTCTGCCGGAAAAGAAAATGCTGATTTACAATAGGCTTGTTAAAAAACAAGCCTATTTTTGTTTTATACGGGT